>PXRE01000024.1:153716-164880 GCA_003021085.1 Halobacteriales archaeon QS_1_68_20
ACCAACGTCCTCTATCACTACGTCGCCCGCGGTCGCTCCTTCGCGGGCGGCCCCGCGGGTCTCCTCCTGGAACTCACCCGCGAGGTCGCCGGCGCGAACGACCGGAACGCGATCGAGCGGACCGTCTGTGAGCGCCTCGTCGACGTCGACCGGTACCGGGCCGCGTGGGTAGGCGAACCCGCGCTCGACCGCGACGGACTCGTGGTGCGAGCGAGTGCCGGCGGCGAGGACGCACCGCCGAACGCGGGCGGGACGACGACAGACAGTCAGATCACGTTCGGGAACGGGCCCTGGACCGGGGCGCTCCGGACCGGCGACCTGCAGGTCGTCGACGCCGACGATCCGGCGGTAGCGGAGTGGCCCGGACGTGACCGGGGGCGGGGATCCGTAGCGGCGGTCCCGCTCGGTCGGGGAGCGACCGTTCACGGCGTGCTCGCGGTCCACGCACCGGAGGCCGACGCGTTCTGCGAGTTCGAACGGACCGGGTTCGAAGCGCTCGGGCGGACCGTCGGCGTCACCGTCGACGCCCGCAACAGCCGTGAACTGGTACACGCCGACGGCGTCGTCGAACTGTCGGCCCGCCTCTCCGATCACGCGTCGGTACTCGTCCGCGCATCAGACGCACACGACTGTACGATATCGCTGGCCGGGCACGTCGCCACGGGAGACCGGTGGCTGCTGTACTGCGACGTCGAGGGGGCCGACCCCGGCGCGGTCGCCGAAACCGCGGCGGGAGACCCCGACGTCGAGCGGTGCCGAGGCGTCTTCGACCGGCGAGACGGCTATCGCCTGGAACTGGCAGGCGTCGACTCGTCGTTGCTGGACCGGACGGCCGCGGTCGGGGCGTCCCTCCAGTCGGCCGTCGTCGACCGGGGAACGTGCAGGACCGTCTTCGAGGTCCCCAAGACCGCAGACGTCCGCGAGATCGTCGCCGAACTCCGGTCGACGTTCCCGAACCTGGAGGTCCACTCCCACCGGGACCGCGATCGGCCACCCGAGGGACCGACTGTCCCCGACGGCGCCTTCGAGGGGATGACCGACCGTCAGCGGGACGTCCTGGAGACCGCGTACAGGGCCGGCTACTTCGAGTGGCCCCGGGAGACCACCGCCGAGGAACTCGCCGACGGACTCGACATCGCGGGGGCGACGCTCCAGGGCCACCTCAGGAAAGCCCAGAAGCACCTGCTCTCGGGCCTGTTCGAGTAATCGACCGACGCGAACTCCACGCGAACGGTCCGGTGTCACCGCCTGCTAGTCGGCCGGCGAGAGGCGGTATCCCCGGCCTACAGCATCAGTCCGAGGCCGGCCAACAGGACGAACAGGCCGCCCGCGAGGACCGCGAATCGGCGGAGTTCGGTGCGGTGCTGGGGGTAGTACTTCAGCGGTCGGTGCGGCAGGTCGTTCTCGACGAAGTCGTCGACGGTGAGTTCGTCCTCTGTCATGGTCGACGTCGGCGCCCGGCGCCGGATCGATTGGACGTGAGTACTCGTGGGGTAACAAGGGCCTTCCGATTCGGACACGGCGACCGACCCTCGCTCTCGGTCACCTACTGCGAATAGGACGGCGTTAGGATCGGCCAACCGCTCGTCCGCGCCGCCGCCGGGTGGCACGGAGGCGCCTCCGAACGTTTAAATCGGATCACGAACCACTGGAAACTGAATGGTCGAAGTGTTCGCCGTCGCCAGCGGCAAGGGCGGGACGGGCAAGACAACGAGCACGCTGGCGCTGGGGATGGCGCTGGCCGACGAGTACGACGTGACCGTCATCGACGCGGACACGGGGATGGCGAACCTGCTCTTCCACGCCGGCCTGGACGACGCCGAACCGACGCTCCACGACCTGCTGATCGAGGGGACCGACGTTCCGGTCCAACAGGCTGTCTACGAGCGGTTCGGCATGTCGGTCGTCCCCTGCGGGACGAGTCTGGCGGGGTTCCAGGCGGCCGACCCCGGCCGCCTGCGGAACGTGGTCGCCGACCTCGCCGCCGACACGGACGTCCTCCTGCTGGACTCGCCAGCCGCGCTCGACAGCAAGAGCGCCGTACTCCCGGTCGTGCTCGCCGACAGGGTCGTCGTGGTCCTGCAACCGACGATTCCTTCGCTCAGCGACGGCCTCAAGGTACAGGAGTACGCCCGCTCGTACGGCACCGGGACCGCGGGCGTGCTGTTCAACAAGGTCAGGGAGGGCGACGACCTCGACCGGGTCGCCGACCGGACCGAGAAGTACTTCGACGGGCCGGTGCTGGCCGGCGTCCCCGACAGCGACGCCGCCCGGGCGGCAAGGCGCGCGGGCGAACCCCTGCTCGCACACGCCCCCGACGACGACGCGGCGGCGGCGTTCCGCGAGGCCGCGGCCGCACTGACCGTCCGGGACGGCGAGTCCGGGGACGTGGCCGACCGGTTCCGTAGCGCCGTCGTTCCGGAGTCGCCATGAGCGCCGAGACCCTCCGGCTCCCCCGGGGTGAACTCGTCCGTTCGCGGGTCGTCAGCGACCCGGCCACCGCCCTCGGGGCCGCCCTCGAACGCGGACTGACCGGGTACGCCGTGCTGGAACCCCAGGAGACGCTCCTGCTGGACGGCGACGCCGCCGGTGTCCTCACCTTCGACGACGGCGTCCCGGTGCTGGCGTACCACACCGAGTCCGACCGCGGCGGCCCCGCCGCCCTGGCGGACCTCGCGGAACCAGGGCCCTACCGCGCCGACCTCTACGCGCTGGACGCCACCGACCTCGCGCCGGTCCACGACACGCCCGAACTGGAAGTCCCGCCGGGCATGCCCGCCGAGCGACTCGCCGGCGACCCCGACCTGGCCGACCGCACCCGGGCGGCCGCGCCGGACGACCGACTGGACGACGCCGACGAGGACCCGGTCGCGTCGTTCCTGGAGGACGAGGCCAAGATCGAAGCGATCCAGGCGGAGGCACGCGAGGAGGCACGCGAGCGCGCCGCGGAGTGGGGGCTGGACGACGAGTTGGTGTGATGGGCGGAACGTTTGTATGCATCGCATACATTGCATACACCATGGGGACGATATCGGCAAGGGTCCCGGACGACCTAGAGGCCGAACTCGCGGCGTACGTCGGGGAGGAAAATCTCGACCGGAGCACGGCGATCCGGAAACTCCTCGCGGAAGGGCTGGACGAGTGGCGCCAGGAGCGTGCACTCCGGAAGCTGGAGGACGGTGAAGTCTCGTTCACGCGGGCCGCGGAACTTGCCGAGATGCCGGTGTGGGACTTCGCTCGACTGGCCAAAGAGCGGGACGTCACCTGGGTCGGTGACCAACTCGAAGACGACCTCGAATCGCTGTGATCGATGTTCGTCTTCGACGCGACCCCGCTGATCTACCTCTCGAAAGCGGAGCAGTTGACGGTTCTCGAAGAACTCGACCGAGAGCGGATCGTACCCGAGGCCGTGTACGAGGAGGTGGTCGTCAACGGGATACGAGGGGGGTACCCGGACGCCAGACGCGTAGAGCGTGCCATCGAGGACGGGGTTTTTGGGGTTCGAGCGGCGCCGGACAACGCGACCGCCGAGCGGCTACGAGGGAACCCAAACATCGGTCCCGCGGACGTCGCAGTGCTCGCGCTGGCTGATCATCTGGACGGGACGGCAGTGATGGACGAGGACTACGGCCGGGCGGTCGCAGATTCCGAAGGGATCGAAACGCGTGGGACGGCGTTCGTCCTGCTCACCCTGCTGAAACGGGGATTGCTCGACACCCGGGAGACGCGGGAGACCATCGACGCCATGGTCGAAGCAGGATGGTACTGTTCGCCGGACCTGTACGCGAAGATTCTCGGCAAGATCGAGTCGCTGTCTTGACTGCCGAGCGAAAGCTTGGCTATCCGTCGACGCCGCCCACGGCCCGCACCACCACCGTCATCTCCGTCTCGCCGGCCGGCGTGACCGTCGTCACGTCGAACGCCACCGCCAGCAGGTGCGTCTCGCCCGCGCGGTGCTGGAGGACCACGCCCCCGTCGGCGGCGCAGGGGCCGAACTGTCTGTCCGGCCCGCCGGGACACTCCGTATCCCCGTACGCCTCGGCGGCGGTCGCGTTGTACCGGACCTGGTAGGCGATTCCCTCCTCGACTCGCGCCGATCTGAGCGTCTCCAGGCGCGGTTCTAACCGGTCACGCACCTCGTCGGCGGCCGCGTCCCGCTGGCCCCAGGTGTAGTTCGCGGGCAAGCCGCGACCGGCGTCGTGGACCGCCCGCTCCAGCACCCGCTCGGCGTTCTCCTCGGGTGCCGCGAAGTCCCCGCTGGCGTGCACGTCGCCCGCGTACCCCAGTTGGAGGTACGCCATCAGCATCGGCACGAGTGCGACGGCGATCAGCCCGGCCGCGAGCAACACGAGTTGGCCGCGATCAGGGCCCCCGGACGACCGGTCGATCACGCGTACCACACCTCGATTCGCACGTCGCCGTGGGCGGTCGTTACGGTCGCGCTCCCCACCGGCACGCCGTCGGGGACCCGGTAGCCGACGGCACCGTGGGGCGTCGTCACCCGGAACATCAGGTTGTCGGGGAGGATGCGGTCGACCCGCCGACGGAGCGCGTCCTTCTCGCGCTCGAAGGACTCCTCCGAACGGACGATCTCGGCGAGTCGGGTCGACCCACCGTGGCGTGGCGGTTCGTCCGCCAGCACCGTCGCGGTGTCCCTGGCGTACGCGTCCAGCTGCGCCTCCCGGCCGCTGGGCGACGGGACGCCGAGCGCGAACCCGACGGTCACGCCGAGCACGAGGACGACGCCGATGGCCGCCTCGATGGCCGACAGGGACAACTGGCCCCTACTGCTCGTCATCGACGGTCACCTCGAGGACGGCCTTCTTCGTCTCCGCCGGGTAGTACGTGAGGGTGACGTTGCCCTGCTGGAGGGACCCTTCGACGTCGAACGATAGCCTGACCGTCTCGAACCGCGAGACCGACACCTCGAAGGGCCCGTCCAGACCGGACTGGTTCCGGAGGACGATCCGGTCGTTGGCCCGGACGGTCGTCACCCTGGTCCCGTCCGGCGGGTCGATTGACAGTTCGATCCGCGAGGTCCGCCTGGGGAGCGTCGTCGCGTAGTCGTTGCTCGCGGTCAGCGACGGGTCGGTCGTGATCGTCTCCTCGCGCTGGACGAGAACGACCCGCCGCACGGTTGCACCGTCGGTCGGGTCGCCCTGCTCGACGAGCGTCCGGTCGTCGAGCCGTATCCGAACCGAGCGGTTCTCCGCGACCGGGAACGCCGAGTCGAGGTCGGCGGCGGCGAAGCTCTCGACGGCGTCCGCGTCGAGGACGTTCGCCCGTGCGGTCAGTGGACTCTCGGCCGAGACCAGTCGCTCCGAGAGCGACGTGGCGACCCGGCGGTCCTCAACCCCCCGGTCGGCACCGTCGAACGCCGTCCCCGCAAGCGCGAGCGCGAGCGCGATAGCCGCCGACAGTGCGACCAGCCCTGCGACGAGGGCGACCAGGTTCGACTGGGCCCGTGTGTCCGGACGTCCATGGTCGGCCCTTCTCACGGCCGCTCACCCCCTTCGAGCCTCACCGCCAGTCCGCCCGGGACGCTCTCGACGACGACCCAAGCCCGCTCGTTACTCGACCACGACCCAGAGACGTTCACGACCGAGTCCGGCAAGGCCAGCCTCGACTCCGCCGACACTCCCGGATCGGGGTGATCGAGTACCAGCGTTCGGTTGCGGACGACGACGTCGTAGGTCTCGCCGCGAATCGTCTCGGGGACGTCGACGGCCGTGACGGACCGGACGTCGGTGCTGTTCGGCGGAACGGCCGCCTGGACCTGCTGGCTCCCGGACGCGACGACACGGTCGGCGACTTCGTCGCCCGCTGCCGTCCGGTAGTCCGGGACGACCCCGCCGTAGAGGGCGGCCGTCACCGCCCCGACGAACAGCATCACGAGGCCGACCTCCAGCACCTTGCCGACGACCGGTGCGACCCCACGCTCGTCCGACGGCAATCGCGGGCGGGACAGCGGTCCCGTTTGCCGGTCGGTAGGCTCACGCATCGGTCCCACCTCCCGCGGCCTCCTGGCGGATGGTGAGGTCCATGTCGTGGACGACGAGGTAGGCGGTCCGCTCGCCGGGATAGCTGGCCACGACGCTCTCGACGCCGTCGCCGTCGAAGTCTTGCGTCGTGACGTTCGCGCCCTGGCGCTGGAAGTACCGGTCCCACGGTCCCGGCGTCGTCGTCTCGACGGCGACGCGGTAGGTCCCGTTACCCAGGTCGGTCCGGTCGTGGGAGACGTCGGTGGACAGCACCAGCGAGGTCGGCTGGTTCGCCGTGAACGAGACGCGGTCGGCACCCAGCACCGGCGCGCCGACGACGAGGACGCCGCCAGCGCCCCGCGAGGCGGTAATCGGCGGCTCCGAGCGCATCCGGGCGCCGTCGCCGGCCCGGTGGACCACCGCTCCGGCCTCGAACACGACCTGGTGGTCGCCGTCCTCGTAGACGAGGGCGTCGACCTGGACCGTCTCGACGACGCCGCTGGAGTCGAGGACGCGCACCTCCCGCTCGACGACCGACAGTTCGCCCTGGCTGAACGACACCCGATCGCTGTCCGGGCCGGTGGCTTCGACCGGCCTGAGTGCGTCGTCGAGGTCCGTGGCCACCCGGTCGGCGTTGGCCCCCGCCGCGTTGCTGCTCACGATGCCGCCGATGGCAGCGGTCAGCGTTCCGAGGGCGACGACGGTGATCGCCAGCAACAGCGCCACGCCGACGACGTTCGACTGGGCCCGGGGTCGGGCGGGCGAGGCGGTCACAGGATGCCCACCCCCGCGAACACGAAGTACGCCAGGAGGACGAGGCCTGCCGAGTGCAACAGCGCCTCGTAGCGGTTCCGGCTGGCGACCCCCGAAAACCACCCGCATGCCAGCATCGTCGCCTGCGTGACGACGTAGAACCGGTAGCTGTCCCGCGCTGGTTCGACCGCGTCCGGCGCGAGGACCATGCCGCCGCTCCCGACGGTCCCGACCGACTCCAGTTGCGCGAACCCGTCGAGGACGTAGACGTTGACCGCGACCATGATGCAGATCAGCAGGACCGCGGAGGTCCACCCGACCGCGACGTAGGCCAGCATGTTCGACCGCAGGGCCTGTTTCTCGTGGTGGAGACGGCCGATCTCGGTCTGGAGCGTGTCGAACACCTCGTCCGCGTCGCTCCCGACTTCCAGCGCCCCGGTGACCAGGCCCATCGTCTGCTCGGCCAGCGGCGTCCCGACGCGGTCGACGAACCGCTCCAGGGCCGCCGTCCGGAGGTCGGCGTCGTCGTCCCCCGGCGATCGGCTGGTGAGGTTGGCGTTGAACGCCAGGTCGGCCACGTCCGGCTCCAGCGGGCCGAGGTCGACCTCCCTGGCGACCAGTTCGACGGCCTCCCCGAACGGTCGGCCGAGGCTGACGTGTCCCGAGATGGCGTGGACGACGTCGGTGATCTCCCGGTCTTTCGCGTCGTCTCTGCGAGCGCGCCTGACGGCAACCGTCCCGACGGGGAGGCCGTACGCGACGTAGCCCAGCAGGAGGACGTTCGCCGGGTCGTAGCCGAGCCAGAAACTCATGCCGGCCACGGCGACCCCGACCGGGAGGAAGGCGACGGCGGCGCTAGCCGGGTTCGATCCCGCGGTGACGACGGCCGCCACGAGACCGTCGGGCCGGTGGTAGCCCATCGAGGAGAGGCCGGGCGGCCGGACCGTCTCGACGATGGCGGCCGCCCCCAGTCCGACAAGCAGGATGAACCCCGCGCTCCCGTAGAGGATCAGCGCGCGGAGCGTGACGGTGCCGAACGGCGTCCCGACCGGCGCTCCCAGGCCGGGCGCGAGCACGCCCATGACCGTGATCACGATGACCAGAAGCGCCGGGAGGACGAGCAGGACGACGAACAGTTCGGCAACGAGTTCGAGGAACGACCCCGCGCGTTCGCGGGCACGGGCCTGGCGGTGGCCCAGCACCTGGCTCTCCATCCGCAGGTAGGCGGCGAGTTCGTCCGGCCCCTGTTCGGCGTGCTCGCCGAACTTCAGCAGGAACGGCGACAGCAGGTCCCGTGAGGGCGTGTCCCGCGCGACCATCCGGAGCCCCTGGCTCAGACTGCCCGTCAACGTCGCCCTGTTGAGCACCTTCCGGAACGCGACCGCCGTCTCGCCGTAGGCGTCCTCGTTGGCCGCGACCTTCCCGATCATGGCCCGGTCGTCGTCGGTCCCGTCCGAGAGCGCCCGGAGGTACCGGACCGCGCCGGGAAGCGTCCGCTCGATGCCGGCACGCCGTGACCGAGTTCGCCACGCCAGGTACCGTCCGCCACCGAGGACCGTCGCACGCTTCGCCACCAGGCCCGCGGCGGTCGCGGCACCGCCGGCCGCGTACAGGCGGGGGGTCGTGGACCGCCCCGGCGACCGTCGCGGTCGTCTCGGACGGGAGTGCGATTGCCACCCCGAACGTGGCGGCGAACGCGAGCGCGAACACCAGCACCGAAAGACCGTACACCCGCGCCAGGTACACCTCGAAGCCGACCCGGAGGTCGGTGCCACGGTAGCGCCTGCGGTCGCGCTCGTGGCGGTCGCTGTCGGCGTGCCGGGAGAACAGCGCGTACAGCGCCCGGTCGAACACCCGGATGGAGGTAGTCGCACGTTCGACCCCGGAACGAGCGCCGGCCATCAGTCTCGACCCTCCTCGCCGGTCGTGAGGCCGTCGAAGTCGCCGTCATCTGACGCATGCGTCCCGTCCCGGTAGGCGCGGTCGCGGCTGGCGATCCGTTCGACGGTGGCCGCCTCGTTGGTCCGCAGGTCGGCAAGTAGCGAGAACAGCGTCTCGAAGTCGTCGACGCCCTCACGCTGGAGGTACTCGACGTAGCGGTGCTTGCGCCGGAACTCCTCGCGGCACGCCTCTAGCGGACGGTCGGTCCGGTCGGCCAGCGTCCGGAAGAACGCTACCTCGTCGAAGCCGGCGAACTCGAAGGCCCCGTCGGGTCCGCGCCAGGCGACGGTGTTCCACTCGACGGTGGTCCCGTCCTTCTCGACGGCGCCACCGCGTTCCTCGCCGGCGCCGCCGGCACCGAGTTCGACCACCTCGCCGACGTAGCGCTCCCCGTCGACGTGCTTGGGGAAGACGACGAGGTCGATCTCCTGCAGGAGGTAGGCGGGCAGGCCCTGCTCGACGACCCGGTTGACGAGTTTCTCGACGTCCTCGGCGTGTGTCGTTCCGATGACGCCGTGGCCGGTGTTGAGCGTCTCCGCGAACGTCTCGAAACTCGCCGGCGTGTTGATCTCCGCGATGACCTCGACGTCGGGGTTCAGGTAGTTCGTCTCGGTCATCAACTCCGCCATCGTCACCCGCTTGTACTCGCTCTCGTGGTCGCGGGTCGTCAGCGACACCCCCGTCTCGTGTGGCAGGCGCACCTCCCGGGACCCCTCGTCGATGCTGATCGGCCGGTCCTCGAACGCCACGAACGGCATGTGCGCGTTCATCAGCGTCGTCTTGCCGACGCCCGTCGGTCCGGAGAACAACACGACGCAGTGGTGCTCGTAAGCCATCCACAGGAGCGCGACCAGTTCGGTCGAGACGGAGTTCGCCCGCAGGAGGTCAACGGGCGTCATCGCCTCCGGCGCCTGCTTGCGGATCGAGACGTGCGGGCCGCCCTCGCTGATCACCGGCAGTGCGACCGCACACCGGATGGTCACGGCCTCGGGCACCCCGTCGGGGTCGAGGTTCACCTTCGCGCTCGGCGTCGAGGCGTTGAGTTCCGTGCCGTCAGCGGCGGCCAGCTGGGTCACGACGTTGACGAACTCCGTCTCCGATTCGAAGCGGAGGTTCGTCGGGATGCGCCCGTCGTGGTCGATGCTGGCCCGCGGGACGACCTTCACCCGCTCGCCGACCGCGTTGGCCTCGACGTCCTCCAGGTTGGGGTCGCGGATCGGGACCGTCAGTTTCCCCTCGCCGACGTAGTCCCGCAGGACGTAGTACACCAGGTCGTCCAGACGGTCACCGGCGTACCGGCGGCCCGCAGGCGGCACCGCGTAGCCGTACTCCGCCAGCGCCGACCGGACGCGGTATCGGGTCGCGTCCAGCCAGGCCCTGGTGTTCCGGGCCGTCAGGCGCCGGGAGAGGAACTGCCGGGCGCGCTCGCTGACGAACGCCGCGCGGTCCTCGACGACCTCGGAGACGCCGGTCTCCCAGATGCGCTCCTTGCACTCCTCGATCAATTGCTCGTCGCCGGGAAGCAGGTCCGGTTCCCGGACGTCGTACTTCGTGGCGAAGGGGTCCTCGCCCAGCAGGTTCTCGCGGTAGACGATCACCGGCACCGAGAAGCCCTGGAACTCGACCTCGTAGTCGGTGACGCGCTCGCTGGCGAACCGCCGGACGAGGTCGCCGTCGGGTTCCAGCCCCGTCGCGGCCGGCGCGTAGTCGTCGGTGTGGACGACGAGTTCGCCGTCGGCCACGTCGGCCACGTCGATGCGGTCGTCCAGCGCCAGCGGCGTCAGTTCCTCCAGACAGCGGGCGTCCCGGAGCGCCCAGTAGGTGACCCGCCGGTCGCCCTCGTGGTCGAGGTCCGTCAGGCGGTCGATGGCCTGGCAGTACTTCTCGCCGAACCCCTCCTGGACGCGCTCGATGGCGCCCTCGCGCGTGCGCGGCCGGCGCACGCTCGCGTCCGCGAAGTACTCATGTAGCCGTGCGAGCGCCTCCCCGCCCTCGGCCGACAGCGGCGGTTCCCGGACCCGGTACTCGAAGCCGTCGTCGTCGTCCGCGATGGTCGCCACGACGCCGGGGTGGACCTCGGACTGGTCGCGCACGTCCGGCGCGTACCACGCCTCGGGGTCGTCCGGCGGCAACGGCGGCGGCACCAGGCCGCTCCGGTCCGCCGACGAGGGCGGACCGTCCGCGATCTCCAGCGTCGGTCCGTTGGTCATGGCGGCGATTCCTCGCCATCATTTTTAAGCTTTAGTAATTTATATGATTGCTGACGACATAGACAATAATAATATTTTAACTTAAAAACCGGTGGCTTGTCGCCGCTATACGAATCCCGCCCGCGCGTGGACGGGCCACGCGAGCGCGACCGGGAGTCGCGCTCGCGGCCTTTCTTCCCGGCAGAGACGGACACTTCGTCGATCTCGACCGGGCCGACGAGATCAAGGGAAGGCGCATCGAGCGCTCTGGCGAAGCGCTCGATGCGCCGGTGCATCCGT
>PXRE01000025.1 GCA_003021085.1 Halobacteriales archaeon QS_1_68_20
CAGGTCGGTGTCGAAGTAGACCAGCGTCTCCCCGGCCGCCCGGTCGAAGGCGAACCCCAGCGCCCCGCCGCGGCCGAGGCGGTCGTCGCTGTGGAGGTGGCGAACCCGGTCGTCCTCGTCGGCGAGGCGCGAGGCGATCTCCGGCGTGCGGTCGTCACAGCCGTCCTCGGCGACGATCACCTCGAACGACCCCGCAGGGAGAAACGAGGCGAGCGTCTCCAGCGTGACCGCGACGGTCCGCTCCAAGGTCTCCTCCTCGTTGTACGCGGGGAGGACGACGCTCACCTCGACGTCACTCATTGGTCGTTCAACGGGGAGGCGCTCAAAAGTACCTTCTGTTCGCGTGGCACCTGCCGGGCAGGAACGGTCGACTCCGCGGGCCTGACCCCGACGGTCAGTCCGCGCCCTCGGGCGAACCGGCTGTGGCGAACCGTTCGAGGTCGGCGTCGGCCGCGCCGACCTCCGTGACCGAGTCGTATGGCCGGTCGACGACGATGTCGCCGGCGGTCGACCGCCCCACGCCGGGGACGGCCGCGAGTTCGTCCATCGAGGCGCTGTTGACGTCAAGCGGGTGTGGGACGCCCGTCACCGACCGGTAGCCGTGGTCGGTGACCGCGACGTCGACCGTTTCCCCGAGTTCGCGCTCGCCGGGGATCCCTACCAGGAGCGGATAGGTCCCGAGCTGCCGACCGAACGTCTTGCCGTCCTCGTGGTACTCCAGGTGGACGTCCGGCAGGACCGTCCCGGGCGGGGCCACCCGCTGGAGCATCGGGTTGTCGACCTCCTCGCGGACTTCGCGCTTGTAACGCTTGAACAGTTTCCTGTGGTCGTGGGCGATCCTGGCGCCCGTCTCGGCCATCTCCGTGCCCTCGAAGGCCATCACCTGCCGGATGTTGATGCGCCGGACCAGCAACCCCTCGTCGAGGATGCGCTGGAGGAACGCCCGGTTGTGTTCGAACGTCTCCCGGCGCTCGCCCGCCAGGCCGTGGACGAGGTTGATCCCCGGCAGGAGTTTCGGGAGTCTGCGGGCCGCGTCGCTCGGGCCCCCCGGCCGCCAGCCGCCGACCTCGTTGACGATCCGCACCGCTTCGAGACATTCCTCGGCGGTGACGAGCAGGTTGTTCTCCGCCTGGACGACCGGATCGGCCGACTCCAGGCCGAAGGCGGCGGTGTCGCCCGGCGTGTTGTGCTCGGCGATGATCCGGATGCCCTCCCGGGACTTCTCGGGGTAGTCCACGACGGTCACGGGGTTCATGTTGTCGAGGTGTAACGTCCGGAGGTCGGGGGCGACCTCGCGGATGCCGCCATAGAGGTCGCGGAGGGCGTCGGGGTTGGGCGCCTCGCCGTCGCCGCCGAAGGCGAGGATGTCGGCCTGGCGACCCAGGCGGAAGTCGCACATCCCGTGGTCCGAGAGGGCGTCGACCTCGTCGACGACCGACTCGGCCGAGCGGAAGGCGGGGTTGCCGTAGAGCGGTTCCGTGCAAAAGGAACAGCGGTAGGCACACCCCCGCGAGGTTTCCAGTTCGGCGATGAGGTAGTCGGGGTGGTTGGGGTGTTGTTCGACGACGAACGCGCCGTCGCGGGCCCACCGCCGGACCTCCTCGTTGTCGCGCATCCGGTCGCCGAATCCTTCCAGGCCCTCGCGGACGAGGTCGTGGGCGGCGGCCTCGACGTCGCCCTTGGCGACGAAGTCGTAGTCCAGGTCGTCGCGTTCGGTCTCGACGGCGCCCTCGTTCGACTCGCCGACGCCGAAGCGCACGGGTCCGCCCAGCAGGGTGGTCCCGTCGGCGCGCCAGGCGGTCTCGCGCACCTCATCGGGTTCAGCGGGCGTCCCGCCGACGTACTTGCCGGGGACGGTCATCCCGCCCACGTAGACGACGAGGTCGGCGCCGGCCACGTCGCGCCACAGCGAACGCTCGTCCCGGAGTGCGTCGA
The DNA here is from genome assembly GCA_003021085.1 of Halobacteriales archaeon QS_1_68_20. Classification (GTDB taxonomy): domain Archaea; phylum Halobacteriota; class Halobacteria; order Halobacteriales; family PXRE01; genus PXRE01. The sequence goes on from PXRE01000025.1 coordinate 1,936, forward strand.
TGGTGTGGTACGTGATCTGCGCTTCGGGCACGCCGGCGTCGACGAGCGCCCCCGCGGTGTAGCGCGGGTACGTCGAGATGTAGGGCGGCACGCCGAAGTGTGCCGGTTCGTCGACGTACCCGTCGACGATGGTCACGTCGAGGGTCGCGGGGTCTGCGGTCATACGCCCGCTTACTCCCTCGACGGACAAAAGCGCGACGTGACAGGACGGCCGGTCGCGTCGCCGGAGACCCGACCCGCACCGGGCGGGATCCCGGGCCGCGGGCGCAACGCTCTTTGACTCCTCCGCCGACGGACCGGACATGGAGTCGGCCCGGGTCTGGCGGTTCGTCGAGTCCTGCCCGCGTCTCGCCGGCCTCCTCCCCGCGCTCGGGTACGCGCTCGCCGTCGCCCTGCTGTGGGTGGTCATCCCCAGCGCGGCGTTCGGTCTCGCGCTCCTCGGGCAACTGGTCGCGTTCGGCGCCCTCTTTCTGTTTCACGGGGACCGCGAGCCCGACCCCTCCCGGGACCTGGGCGAACCGCCGACCTACGGGGACGACGGGTTCGCCGACGCGGTGGTGTTCACGTTCGACCCCGACCCCGGCGAGAAGCGCCGCGTCGCGGTCATCCGGGCGGCGCGGACCTTCCTCGTCGCCCTGTTCGTCTGCTGTATCGCCGCCACGTTCGCCGCCGCCAGTATCGCGACCGAGGGTCCCCTGGTCTGACGGCGCGCGGTCCGGTGGAGTGGTCGCGACCCCCTCGTCACCCGTCGAGTTCGGTTCGTCGCACCTCGGTTCCGGGGTGGTCGAGCAGCGACTCGTCGAAGGTCGTCCCGAGGCCGGGGCCCTCGGGGACCGGGAGGCTCCCGTCCTCGACGGAGAGCGGTTCGGTCACGAGATTCCGGTGCCAGCCGTCGTAGCGGTCGCGGATCGTCTCCATCACGTAGAGGTTCGGGATCGTTGCCGAGAGGTGCGCGTCGGCGAAGTGGAGCACCGGCCCGCCGGAGTTGTGGGGGGCGACCGGGAGGGGGGCGCTCTCGGCCATGTCCGCGACCGCTCGGGCCTCGCTGATCCCGCCGGTCCAGCAGAGGTCGGGCATCACGACATCTATCGCGCCCCTCCGGATGGCCTGGCCGAACTCGTAGCGGCCGATCAGTCGCTCCGAGACACAGAGCGGCGCGTCGGTCGCCTCCGACAGCCGAGTGTAGGCGTCGATGTCGCCCTTGCGGATCACGTCCTCGACCCACAACGGGTCGTAGGGTTCGACAGCGCGAACGAGCTTCTCCGCGGGGGTGAGCGCCCAGAGCCCGTGGAACTCGACGGCGACATCCATCTCGTCGCCGACGGCCTCGCGGATCCGCCTGATCGGTTCCAGTCCCGCTTCGAGGTCGGCGTCGGAGATACGCTGGCCGCGGGTCTTCGCCGCGAATTCGTCGAACGGCCAGATCTTCATCGACGTGACGCCCTGGTCGAGCAGCGACTCCGCGAGCGCGACGGGTTCGGTCCGGAAGTCGTACTCCTGGTCGTAGCTGGTGTTGTACGTCGGGATCTCCTCGCGGGCCTTCCCGCCGAGCAACTGGTAGATGGGCTCGCCGGCGACCCGGCCCTTGAGGTCCCAGCAGGCGACGTCGAGCGCGCTGAGCGCGCGCATCTCCGCGCCGGCGTGGCCGTAGTAGTTGAAATACGTCCGGAGGTCGTCGCGCAGTCCCTGGACGTCCCGCGGGTCCGCGCCGAGGACGTGGTCCGCGATGGGGCCGTGCAGTGCCGCGCCCTCCATCCCCGCCTGCGGGAAGGTCTCGCCCAGCCCCACGACCCCCTCGTCGGTGTGGACCCGGAGGGTCGTGATGTCGATGTCCCGCTCGGTGTCGGTGAGGTCCGCGTCGTCGTCGTAGGTGATGGTCTCGATCGCGGTGACGCGCATTGGTCCCCGGTTCGGCGGCCCGGACAATGAGCACTCCGGCGGGTGCGTGCCGCAAAGATATAAACGAGAACGGGACCAACGTCTGTCCATGACGATCACCCGTGACGACGACGTTCTCGGCGGTGAGCCGCGGATCGACGGGACGAGAGTCGGTGTCCGTCACGTCGCCGCACGGGTGATAGATACCGGTCAGTCACCCGCCCACGTCGCCGACCAGCTCGACCTCTCGCTGGCAGCCGTCTACGAGGCGCTCTCGTACTACTACGACCACGTAGAGGAGATGCGAGAACTCGAACGGGATAACGCGGACGCCTTCGACCGGGTCCGGGAATCGTCGCTGAAGCCCAAAGAGACCGTTCAGTGACCGGGGTTCGGATCCTCCTGGACGAACACGTCGGCCGGGTCTTCGAGCGACTGTTACGTGAACGCGGGTACGGCGTCGAACAGGCGAAAGACCGCTTCGGAGAACGCACGAACGACGCCGAACTCCTGCAGTGGTGTGCGGAGGAGTCCGTCCTCCTGTTCACCAACAACGCGAAGGATTTCGAACCGTTACATCGCTCCCACGAGCACCCGGGCATACTCCTGTATCGGGACCAGAACCTCCCGGACACGGACCCGGAGGGACTCGCCCGGGCGGTGGACGAAGTGCTCACACAGTACGACTTGGCGGACGTCGAAAACGAACTCGTCGAGGTCGACGAGTGGTACGACTGGCTCCACGAGTGATCCGAACCGTCGGAGAAGCCTCGCTGCAGTCACCGCCCGGTGACCGTCCCGTCGGGCGAGACCGATTCGACGCCGGTCTCGCCGCGGTAGGTGACGGCCGAGAACTCGGCTGTGACCGACTCGCCGGCCGCGAGGGTCTTCATCGTCCCGTTCGCGCGCTGGGCGTCGGGGATGTCCTCGCCGGGATACGCGGTGGTGGATTCGAGGCCGACGTTGTAGTTGCGGCCGAAGTAGGGCGAATCGGTGTACCCGCCGAAGGGCTGCCAGTACCAGAGGCACCCGAAGGGATCAGTCGTCGGCGCTGGCGGCCGCCTCGTCGGCCTGTGCGTACCAGAGGTCGGCGTAGTCGCCGCCCGCGGAGAGCAGGTCGGCGTGCGTGCCCCGTTCGGCGATCTCGCCGTCGTCCATGACGACGATCCGGTCGGCGTCGCGGATGGTCGAGAGGCGGTGGGCGATGACGAAGGCGGTGCGGTCCTCGACGAGGCGGTCGATGCTCTCCTGGATGCGCCGCTCCGTTTCGGTGTCGACGTCCGACGTGGCTTCGTCGAAGACGATGATCTCCGGGTCGTTCAACAGCGCCCG
>PXRE01000026.1:0-62823 GCA_003021085.1 Halobacteriales archaeon QS_1_68_20
CGCGTTCTCGAACTGTTTCAGTCACGCCCGAGCGGAAACTGCTGACGAGTGGCTCACATCGTTCGCCTTCGCATGGAATCAGCTAATCTGAACACTACCACGCGAACGGGGGCAATCGTTAAATAAGGACGGTCGGATGAAACCGCTATGACCAATCTCGTCGCGGATCTCGAAGCAACTGTCCGGGAGTACCCCGAGGCCACGGCCCTCTCGGTCGCGGGCCGGGACACGACCTACGCCGAGTTCTGGGCGATGACCGGCCGGTTCGCCGGCGCGCTCCGTGAACGCGGGTTCGAACCGGGCGCCTCCGTCGCGCTGTACCTCCCGAACCTCCCGCAGTTCGTCGTCGCGTTCTACGGCGTCCTCCGGGCCGGCGGGACCGTCGTGCCGATCAACCCCCAGTACAAGGCCCGCGAGATCAAACACCCGCTGACCGACAGCGCCGCGGTGGCCGTCGTCACCACCAACGACCACGTCTCCCGGATCGAGGAGATCCACGAGCACACCATCCTCCGGTTCATGGTCACCGCGGACGGCTCCGGCCAGTACTCGACCGGGTTCTCCGAGTTCCTCGCGGAGGGGGAAGACGCCGTGGACTACTGGGAGTACGTCGACCGCGAGGACGACGACGTCGCCGTCATGCCCTACACCTCGGGGACGACGGGCACACCGAAGGGCGTCGAACTGACCCACCGCAACCTCTCGTCGAACACCGAGGCGGTGGCCGAACTCGTCCCGGACGGCGTCGGCCCCGACGACGGCGCGCTCGGTGCCCTGCCGCTGTTCCACATCTACGGCATGACCGTCGTGATGAACACCGTCCTCGCCAACGGCGGGACCTTCTACCCGCTGGCAGCCTGGGACGCCGGCGAGGCGATGTCGCTGATCGACATCGACGAACTGAGCATCTTCCACGGGGTCCCCGCGATGTACAACGACATGCTGACCCACCCCGACGCCGAACAGTACGACCTCTCGTCGCTTCGCCTGGCGGGCGCGGGCGGTAGCGGCATGCCCACGGAGGTGCTCCGGCGGTTCGAGGAGACGTTCGACGCCACCGTCTACGAGGGGTACGGACTGACCGAGACCAGCCCCGTGACCCACTTCAACGCCCCGGAGCGCGGCCGCCGCGTGGGGAGCGTCGGCAAGACGGTCCCGGGCGTCGACGCGCGAATCGTCGACGAGGACTTCGAGGACGTCCCCCCGGTGGCGGAGGGCCCGGTCGACGACGACGCCGACCTCGACGAGATCACCGGCGAACTCGTCGTCTCCGGACCGAACGTGATGAAGCGGTACCACGACCTGCCCGACGCGAACGGGGCGGCGTTCACCGAGGCAGACGGCCGGCGGTGGTTCCACACCGACGACGTCGGCTACCGCGACGGGGACGGCTACTACTACGTGGTCGACCGCGCGGACGACGTCGTCGTCACCGGCGGCTACAACGTCTACCCCGGGGAGGTCGAGGACGTGCTGTTCGAGCACGAGGCCGTCGCAGACGCCGCCGTCGTCGGCGTCCCGGACGACCGCCGCGGCGAGACCGTGAAGGCGTACGTGGTCCCCACGAGTGGAGCGAGTGGGGGCTCGTCGGACGAGTCACGCGAGTCCGACGGTGTTCCTGCGGCCGACGCCGAGGTCACCGAGGACGAACTCGTCGAGTACTGCCTGTCGAACCTCGCGGAGTACAAACACCCCCGGGAGGTCGAGTTCGTCGAGTCGTTGCCCCGCACCACGACCGGCAAGGTCCGGAAGGTCGAACTTCGCGAGGAAGCGACCGAGCGTGACGACGCGGAACCGGACCAGGACGGCGAAGCGGACGGCGAGGAACCGGCGGAGGTGGCGGCCGTCGAAGGCGAAGCGGCGGTAGAAGGCGAGGTGGCTACAGACAGTGACGGGGCCGATCTGCAGAGCCTCGACGGCATCAGCGAGAGTCGGGCCGCCAGCCTCAGGGACGCGGGGTTCGATAGCGTCGCGGACCTCCGTGCGGCCGACCGCGAGGAACTCACGGCCGTCGAGGGCTTCGGCGACGCGCTGGTCGAACGCATCGAGGAGCAACTGGACGGCCAGGAGTGACTTCCTGCGGCGTCACTCGTGGGCGGCGTCCCACTCGGTCGGTTTGCGGATGTTGGGGCAGTCGTTGCAGACGATCCGGCCCATCGTGTCCATCGCAGTCTCGAAGGACCCGCAGTTGCCACACTGGTAGCCCCACCGGCGCGTCCCGTCTTCGGTCCGGTAGACGGTGAAGAAGGGCCCTTCGGACCCACGAGAGGCCTCCTCCCGTGCCACGTACAGCGTCTCACCCTCCGGCGTCGACCGAGCGTCCATACGCTCCGGGAGGCCCGCCAGGGGTTTAGGGTTGACTCTCGCGGGTCGGAGTTCCGTGAAGCCCGCGTGCTCTCCGTCGACGGTTGCCTGGTCAGCAACACGCAGAAAGCCCCCGCGCGCTCGACTCCCGGGACTGGCGAGAGCGAAGCTCTCGCCGCGTCCCGCTCGTTGGACTCGCGGGACCCTCGCTGCGGTCCTTACGTCGGCCGGGTTCGTCGAGCGCGCGGCCCCTTTCAGTCCCGCCCGGGCCAACCGCTAATCGCTACACCCCTCCCCAGCCGACTGCGTTACTCGTCACTCGTTGCACTCGTTCCTGCGTTACTCATCCCTCGCGCGCCTCTGGTTCGCGGCCTCGCGTTGCTCGGCACGCTCACCAGCGCGCGCCACGTGGTTTGCTCGGACGGTATCGACCGACTGCGGTCGGATACTCCCAGACGTAGCTGTCCTGTTCCGAAGGCCTCATAGCCGCCCGGCCCGATTTCCGAATCCGTGAGTCCCCGGTTGTTGCACTACTCCGACGTCGAGAACGCCTACGACGACCCCGAGCGCATCGGCCGCCTGGCCGGCCGCATCCGGGAACTCGACGGCGAGGACGTCCTGCTGGCGGGCACGGGCGACAACACCTCCCCGGGTGTGCTGGCGCTGGTCACCGAAGGCGAGCAAGCGCTCGACTTCTTCGCCGCGGTCGAACCCGACGTCTCCACCTTCGGCAACCACGACTTCGACTACGGCCCCGAGCGGGCCACGGAACTCGTCGCCGCCTCACCCCAGATCTGGGTGACCGCGAACGTCCGCTGGAACGGGGAGCGCTTCGGCGCGACGGCCGGGACCGAACCATGGACGACCCTGGCGGTCGACGGCGCGACCGTCGGCGTCACCGGAGTCACGACCGACCGCACGGCCTCGATCAATCCCATGGCTGGCGACCTGACGTTCACGGATCCGGTCGAGGCCGCCAGCGAGGCCGTCGCGGAACTCCGCGACCAGGGTGTCGACTACGTGGTCGTCCTCTCGCACCTCGGCACGGGCGACGAGGAACTCGCGCGAGCGGTCGACGCGGACGTGGTGCTCGGCGGGCACGTCCCGACGGCGCTGATCGAGACCGTCGACGGGACGCTCCTGACCCGTCCGGGCGACGGCGGCCGGGGCGTGATCGAGGTCGACCCCGGAGCTGGGTCGGCGACCCGCCACCCGGTCGCCGACGCGCCGTCGGACGCCTCGGTCGGTCGCGCGCTCCGCGAGCGTGCGGCCGAGGCCGGCCTGGACGAGACCGTCGCGACCGTCGACGAACCCATCGCCCGCGACGAGTCGGCCCTGTTCGAGGGCGAGAGCCGCGTGGGCAACCTGGTAGCAGACGCCTACCGCTGGGCGACCGGGGCCGACGTCGCTCTCCAGAACAGCGGGGGCATCCGATCTGGCGACCCTCTCGTCGGCGAGGTGACCGTCGCCGACCTGCTCAGCCTGGTCCCCTTCGAGGAACCCGTCTCGGTCGCGGAACTGACGGGTGCCGAACTACGCACCGTGCTGGCCGAGGGCGCCAACGGCGCGCTCGGGTTCGCGGAACCCGACTGGTGGCACGCCCACGTCGGCGGCGTCGAGTTCGTCTACGACCGCGGCGCCGGCGAGGTCCGGGACCTCCGGGTCGGCGGAGAACCGGTCGACCCGGACGCGACCTACACGCTGGCGACCAGCGACTACCTGTTCTACACGGACGACGAATTCCCGACGCTGGACGAGCACCACCGCGAACGCCGCCACGGCGTCCAGTACGACGTGCTGGTCGAGTACGCCCGCGAGACCGGCCTGGCCACGTCGCTGGAGGGCCGCGTCGAATTGCGCGGTGACCCCTGACGCCAGCCTGTCAACCGCCGGAAATCGAGGGACAGCGCGGGAACAAGCTTTACGTCCCCGCATCTCGTGGTGATTTGCGATGACTCGGGTCGTGGTCCCCGTCCGGTACCCCCTCTCGAAACACTCGAAACGAACGCTCTCGGCCGCGATCGACGTCGCTTCGGAGGAAGGCGCGGAGTTGACGGTCCTGCACGTCGACCTCTACCAGCGCGGCCGGACGGTGACCCGCCGGGACCTCCGCGAGGACGTCGAGGCCGAGCTCGGTCGCCTCCAGCGCGCGCGGTACGCCATCCGTGACGGGTTCCTCGTCGAGGAAACGATCCTCGAGGAAGTCGCCCAGGAGGACGCCGACGTGGTCGTCATCGGCCACCGGCAGGCCGGCCGGTTCCGCCGGGTGCTCCGGCGGGTGTTCGACGGCCCCGACGTCGAGAAGTACCTCCGGCAGAAACTCGACTGCGAAGTCGTCACCGTCGACTGACTCTGGCCCTCAGTCAGGCCCTTCCTGCTGTTCTCCTGGCAGCGTCTCGCCGCCCGATCCCGATACTGTCCCGTCGCCGGCGACCCGGACCCGCGCTTCCCCGCTGTGCTCGTCGAAGACCAGATGCTGGTGGGGGTAGGCGATCTCCACGTCCGGTTCCGCCTCCAGGGCGGCCCAGACGCGCTCGTTGACCTTCGACCGCACGGCCTGGATCTTGTAGGGTCGCTTCGCCCAGTAGCGCAACACGAGCAGGACGCCGTGGTCCGCGTAGTCGCCGATGTAGCAGGTCGGTCCCGCGGGGTAGCGGGCGCTCCCGATCCTGATGTCGGGGCCGCCGGTGATGACCTCGTCGACGTCACGGGCCGCTCGCTCCATGATCGACCGGGCGGCTTCGAGGTCGCCCTCGTAGGTCACCAGCAGTTCCAGCGACAGGCGGGTGCGCTCGTCCTCGGCGGAGAAGTTGAACACGTCGCGCTCGCGCATCACCGAGTTCGGGATCACCAGGAAGGTGTTGTCCAGCGTGAACACCTTCGTGTACCGAAGCGTGATGTCCTCCACGAACCCGCGGGCCCCGGCGTCCAGTTCCGGGAGCGCGATCATGTCCCCGACCTCGTAGGGCTGGTCGGCCAGCACGAACAGGCCGTTGATGATGCTCCCGATGATCGGCGCGAGGACGATACCGACCACGGCCGAGAAGACGATGCCCGAGAGGACGATCTCCGGCATCCCGACGCCGAGGACGTTCAGCGCGACGACTGCAGTGAGGAACAGGCCCAGCGACCGGACGCCCCGGAGGACGGTCCGGGTGATGCTCGGCCGCTGGAACCGCCGCGCCACCGGCCGGCCGAGGTACCGGACCAGCAGTTTCGAAAGGTACCACCCGGCGAACACCACGACCGCGCCCCCGAAGAGTTGCCCCGGGAGGGTGTCTAGCCACCGCCACACCGCCGAGGGGACGAACTGGCCCAGTCGTTCGGTCGGTGACTGGAGGACGACGACCGACTCGAGGAGTGGTCCCCCAACCATGGGAAAACCTGGCCCGGTTCAGACAAAACTGTTGGGGACGGTGTATCGAAAGCGGTGGCCGTCAGGCGATCGTCGCCCGCCGTCCGCTCACGTCAGTCGCTCGTACGCTTCGGTGACTCGCTTGAACGTGGCTTCGTCGCCGCCCTCCACGTCGGGGTGGTGTCGCTTGACCTTCTCGCGGTACGCCCGCTTGACGGTCGCCTCGTCCGCCCCGGGGTCGACGCCGAGGACCGTCGCGGCTTCACGGGCGGACATTCCCTCCTGGACGGCGCTCGACCGCCCCCGCGTGCGCTGGCCTCCGCCGGCGGCCGTCCGCCGTCGGCGTGCTCCGCCGAATCTGCCGCCGTCGCTGCTGAACCGACCGCGATTCCCGGTGAACGGGCCGTGACCGCCCGCGAAGGGTCCGTCCCCGGCCGTCCGTTCGGGGGCCCGCCGTCGCCCCGCGTTCGCTCCACGTTGCCCACCCTCTGCCCGCTGGTCCGCGGCGCCCCGTCGGGGGCCCCGCCCGTCGAAGCGGGCGCTGGCCGTACGGCGCCCCAGGCTTGCTCGCAGGCGGCCGGTGCCGTGCAACCACATGATGACCGTGGTGATCCCCAGCGGGAGCGCGACGAACAGCACGAACCAGCTCCCCGTGGCCGCGCCCGCGCCCAGGAGGATGGTCGTCAGTCCGGCGAACACGGCCGCCAACCCCAGGATCAGCGGCGAGCGATTCACGCGCCCGCGTACGGACCCCGGAACCGTAAGTGTCCCGCCGGGCGGTCTCTGTGAACTGCTCGTTCGCCACCACCGCCCAGAAAGCCCCCGGGCGCTCGACTTCCGTCAGAGGCAAGCTCTGAGGACTTCCCGCTCGTTGCACTCGCGGGAACCGCCGGGGCTGGCGAGAGCGAAGCTCTCGCGGCCTCCCGCTCGCGTTGCTCGCGGGAACGTCGTCCGGGCGGGGTCGAGCGCCCGGCCGCTTCAGTCCTACCCCAGGTGATCATGCCGGCTACCTTCGAGTGTGGTGGTGCCGGCTACCTTTGGTCGGCGGAGGTGCCGGCGCCGATCAGGTGCCGTGGTCGCCCTAGGTTCAAGCCAGTCGGGACCGCAGGTACGAGCATGAGCGTCGGCGGCCTGTGCGCAATCTGCGAGTCCGCCCCGGCGAACCGGCAGTGCCGGCAGTGCGGGACGTTCGTCTGCACCGACCACTACCGCGAGGGCCAGGGGGTCTGCGCGCAGTGTGCCACCGGCGGTCCCGGCGATCGATTCCAGTTCTGAGCAGATCCGGCGGGCGGACGACGGCCACAGAGTGCCCGCTAGAACGCCCCGGAGGCGGCCTCAAACCGTGAGAAAACTTTTGACACACCGTGCCTAAGGAGCGCTCATGAGTCCCGACCGGGCCGTGCTACAGGAGGCACTGGCCCGAGGCGAGCAGGAAGGCGGCAACGTCGAGTTCAAGGAGCGACTCACCCGCGACGTCCACCTCTCGGAGGGCCGGATAAAGAGTCTCGCGGCCCAGATGCGCCATCGCGTCCTCTCGGGCGACGGGGAGGCCACCTACGTCGTCGGCGTCACCGACGACGGCGGCATCGCCGGCATCCCCCACGAGCAGTTCTCCGAGTCGATGGACGTGCTTTCCCGACTCGCGGAGGAGGCCGGCGCCCACATCGACGACGTGGAGACGTGGGGCGTCGACGGGTCGTCCGCGACCCGGGAGACCGGAGCGTCGGAGGCCGACGGCGACGCGGGCGGCCTGGTCGGCGTCGCCGCCATCCGCGAGGGCGGAATGTTGGCGACCGACGACCAGCACATCGTCGTCGGGACCGCGGGCCACGTCGACCACGGCAAGTCGACGCTCGTGGGGTCGCTGGTGACCGGCGAGGCCGACGACGGCGAAGGCGGGACCCGCTCGTACCTCGACGTCCAGCCCCACGAGGTCGAGCGCGGCCTCTCGGCGGACCTCTCCTACGGCGTCTACGGGTTCGCGGACGGCGACCCGGTCCGGATGGACAACCCCCACCGCAAGTCCGACCGCGCCCGGGTCGTGGAGGAGGCCGACCGCCTCGTCTCGTTCGTCGACACCGTCGGCCACGAGCCCTGGCTGCGGACGACGATCAGGGGACTCGTCGGCCAGAAACTCGACTACGGCCTGCTGACCGTCGCGGCCGACGACGGCCCGACGAAGACCACCCGCGAGCACCTCGGCGTCCTGCTGGCGACGGACCTGCCGACCGCCGTGGCCATCACGAAGGTCGACCTCGTGGACGACGACCGCGTCGAGGAGGTCGGCCGCGAGGTCGAGCGCCTGCTCCGGGACGTGGGCAAGACGCCGCTGTCGGTCGCCCGACACGGCGTCGACGCCGCCGTCGACGAGATCGACGACACCGTCGTCCCCATCCTGCGGACCAGCGCGGTCACCGGCCAGGGCATGGACGCCCTGGACGACCTGTTCCGGCGCCTCCCCAAGTGGGCGGGCGTCGAGGGGGAGTTCCGGATGTACGTCGACCGCACGTACAACGTCACCGGCGTCGGCGCCGTCGCCTCCGGCACCGTCAAGTCCGGCGAGGTGGAGGCCGGCGACGAACTGCAGGTCGGGCCGATGCCGGACGGCACGTTCCGGGACGTGGAGGTACGCTCCATCGAGATGCACTACCACCGCGTCGACCGCGCGCAGGCCGGCCGCATCGTCGGCATCGCCCTGAAGGGGGTCCGCGAGGCCGACCTCGAACGCGGGATGGTCCTCCTGCCCCGCGAGGTCGACCTCGAACCCGTCCGGGAGTTCGAGGCCGAGGTGATGGTGCTGAACCACCCCACCCGCATCGGGGACGGGTACGAACCCGTCGTCCACGTCGAGACGGTCAGCGAGGCCGCCTCCTTCCACCCCGACGAGGGCCACCTCCTGCCCGGCGACTCCGGGACCGCGACGGTCCGGTTCAAGTTCCGCCCCTACCTCGTCGAGGAGGGCCAGAAGTTCGTCTTCCGCGAGGGCGAGAGCAAGGGCGTCGGGACGATTACGGACGTGACGCCGGCGGAGTAGGTCCGGGCCAGTCGGCCCCGCTCGACGCCGCCACGCGTACGCTTAAGTTGGCCCCTCCGAATCTCCCTCCATGAATGACGGATCCCTCGATCCGGACGCGGAAGCTGAGGTCGAGTCGTTCGTCGTCGACTGGCTGAGCGAGCACGATGTCCCGGGCGCCGCGCTCGCGGTCGTCGACGGCGAAGACCTCGTCTACGCCGAGGGGTTCGGGGCGCGGCGACTGGACCACAACGACCCGGCGACCCCGGACACGCTGTTCGGCGTGGGCTCCTGCACCAAGTCGTTCACTGCCATCGCCGTCGTGCAACTGGCGGCGGACGGCCACCTCGACGTCGAGGACCCCGTCGACGACTACCTCCCGCACCTCGCGGACGTGCCCGGCGATCCCGTCACGATCCGCGAGTTGCTCACGCACACCTCCGGGATGCCCAGCGACGGGTCCGCGGGACCGCTGATCAGTCGGCCGCTCGGTCTGGGCCAGGCCGAGGTACCGCTGTCCAGCGACGCCGACTTCCGCCGGCACGTCGAGGGATCGGTCGACCGGCGGGTCACCGACCGGGAGGCCTTCTTCTACTACAACTCCGGGTACACGATGCTCGGGCAGGTCGTCGAGGCCGTCTCCAGGCAGCCGTTCGCCGAGTACGTCGAGGAGAACGTCCTCTCGCCGCTCGGGATGGACCGGTCGACGTTCTCCCGGGCGGACTTCGAGGCGGCCGAGGACCGGATGACCCCCTACGTCGAGGACGACGGCGACTTTCAGGAAGTGGGATTCCCGTTCGACCCGCTGATCCACGCGCCCGGCGGCCTCGTGAGTTCCGTCGCCGAGATGGCGAACTACCTGCGGATGTATATCGGCGACGGGACGTTCCGCGGCGAATCGGTGGTCGCGTCCGGGGGCCTCGAGGAGATGACGACGCCCGTGGGGACGTTCGGAACCTACTTCGACGGCCGCGAGATCGGGTACGGCTACGGCCTGACGGTCGAACAGTTCCTCGGGGACCGGTTGATCGGCCACGGTGGTTCGATCGGCGTCTCGACCGCCTGGTTCGGCTACCTGGAGGAGGCAGAACTCGGGCTCGCGCTCGCCTGCACGACCGGCCCCGAGGCCCATCCGATGGTCGTCGGCCCCGCGATCCTGGCGCTGTTACAGGGGGAACGGCCGGCGGAGGTGGTCCCGCACTACCGACTCGTCTCGGCGCTGGAAGCGGCGACTGGCGAGTACGAGTCCTACCGCGGGATCGGAACCGCCCAGGTCGAGCGCGAGAGCGGCACGCTCGGGCTCGTCGAGGAGAGCGCCGCAGCGGGCCGGGAGACGTTCCTGACGCCGACGGCCGTCGAGGACGGCCTCCTGCGCTGTACGACGACCGAGGTCTCGGGCATCCAGGACGAAGTCCGGTTCGAGTTCGGCGACGACGGCGTCGACCTGTTCTTCGAGCGGAGTCGGTACCGGAAGTCGGACTGAACGCCGGGTGCGACCCCGACTTGCACCCCCCGGACGAGTCCCACAGCAGAGACTCCACCGGGCCAGTCGAACGGACGACCGCATGCCACAGCACAATGCAGACGCGACCTGGACCGGTACGGTGATCCCGGAGGAACTGCTCGCGGCCGCCCACGCCAGTTGCTTCGCCATGACGACGGCGTACGTGTTCGATCAGGCCGGGTACAGCCCCGAGCAGGTCGACGCCGAGGCGACCGTCGACCTCGACCGGAGCGAGGACGGATTCACCATCGACTCGGTGACCCTCACGGCCGACGGATCCGTCCCCGACGCGACCGACGAGCAGTTCGCTACCGTCGTCGAGCGGGCCGAGCAACACCGTCCGGTTTCGACGGCACTGGCGGGCACTGAGGTCGTGGTACAGGCGTCGCCTGACTGACCGGCTACCGGGGCAATCACCCACCGACCGTCGAGCGCAGGAGTTTCGCCTCGGCCTTGCGGCGGTGTTCGGCGGCGGTGCTGGGCGCGCAGTCGATCGCCTCCGCGACGTCCTCGTGGCTGGCCTCCCGCGGCACCTCGTAGTAGCCCAGGGCAAGCCCTGCTTCGACTGCCTCGCGCTGGCGGTCCGAGAGCGTCGCCCCGCTGACCTCCGGCGTCGAGAACATGCTGTACGTCTCCATCGTCGGCATCGAGGACGTGCCCCAGGATTACTACCAGCACGAGTTGACCGCCGAGCGGGCGGTCGAGGACAGCGACGTGCCGTCGACGGTCCTCCGGGCGACGCGGTTCCACCAGTTCGTCGGCGGCCTGCTGGACGGCCTCGTGCGACTCCCGGCTGGCCGCTCCCGCGGAACTGGCGGATCCAGCCCGTCGACGCGGCGGAGGTGGCCGACCACGTCGTCGAACACGCGACGACCGAACCGGGGGGACGGCTCCCCGACGTCGGTGGCCCAGAGGCCCACACCGCCGGGGAACTCGCCCGGGCGTACCGCCAGGCGAGGGGCCTCAGGCGGCCGGTCGTCGGCGTCCCGGTTCCCGGTAGCACCTCCCTGGCGTTCCGCTCGGGGGCGGCGACCTGCCCGGACCGCGACGTGGGCACCGTGAACTGGGAGGCGTTCCTGGAGCGTGCGGTCTGGGTGGCGGACGCCGACGACGCCCCGCGGAATGCCCGGGTCACTCGCCGAGGCCGTCGCCCCTTCCGTCCAATCCGATGGGTGCGGAACGATCCACCCCACGACAAGGGTTTTCGGCGTGCCGCCCCTAGTTCTGGCATGCGCTCGGCGCGGGCCAGCGGTGCCACGCTCCTGGTCGGTGGGGTACTCGCGTCGCTGTACCTCGTGGTCGCGTACGCCGCCGTCCAGTTGCTGTCGTTTCCCCTGTTCGGACGGTTGCGACCCCTGCCGACGGCAGTGACGGTCCTCGGGGCCGCCGTCGCGTTCGGCTACCTGACCTACCGCGTCGGGACGGCGCAGTTGCTGGCCGGCCTCGACGCGAGCGAACCCTCCCGCCAGCGCGCGCCGGGCCTGTACCGCATCGCCGACCGACTCGACGCGGAGATGGCGGTCGACCAGCCCCGACTGCTGGTGTCTCACACCGGGACGCCGAACGCCTTCTCCATCGGCGGCCGCCGGGGCATCGTCGTCCTCGACAAGGCGCTACTGGCCATCCTGTCGCCGGACGAACTCGCGGCGGTGCTGGCCCACGAGTTCGCACACCTGGAGACCCGCGACGGCCTGCTGAAGACGGTCGGGGCCAGCGCCGTCAGCACCCTGAGTAGCCTGCTGTTCCTGGCACTGCTCCCGTTCGGGGTGGCCGCCGCGGTGGTCCGTCGGGTCGCCAGGCTGGCGACCGACCGCCCCCGACTCCCCCTGCACCGACAGCTCCTGTCGTCGTACGTGACGGTCTGGATGGCGGCACTCGGCGTGATGCTCCCGTTCACGCTCGCCCTGCGGGCCTACGCCCGCCGACAGGAACTGACCGCAGACGACCGCGCGGCCGAGGTGACCGGCCCGCACGCGCTCGCGGAGGCGCTGGACACCATCCGCCGGGCGACGACGCCCGACGGCGGGCCGTTCTCCTCGCTGTACATCCGCGGCGACGAGGAGGGGTCGCTGACCCGCCTGCTCGCGACCCACCCCTCGATGGACGAACGGATCGAGCGACTCCGCCAGCACACCGACCGTGACCGACGCCGGATCAAGATCCGCTGACCTACCGCCACGGCGGGTCCGTCAACGCACCCGGCGAGGCGACGACGTGGTGGGGCTCCGGCGTCGGCGCCGCGGCGTCTCCCTCCGCCCCCCGGCGGAGCCACACCGACCGGAGGCCCGCCGCGTGGGCGCCGGCGACGTCGGTAGACGCCGAGTTACCGACGTGGACGGCCCGCTCCGGGGACGCGCCGAGTTCCGTCAGCGCACGCTCGAACGGTGCCGGGTCAGGCTTCGGCGGGACCTCCGCGCCCCCGAACACGGTCACCTCGAAGGCGTCCTCGAGGCCGGCGGCAGTCAGCTTCGTCCGTTGCATCCCCGGGGTCCCGTTGCTCACGAGTCCGAGGCGGTGGTCGGCCGCCAGCGCGTCGACGGCCGCCCTCGCGCCCGGTAACGGATCGACGTTCGCCTGGTCGCGCTCTTCTGCGTAGGCCGCGGCGACCGCTTCCCCGTCGGCGGGGTCCCGGCCTCGCTCGTCCGCGATGGCGGCGAAACACGCGGTCCGCAACTCCTCGATGGTGTCTGCCGTCTTCGCGAACTCGTCGAACCGCTCGTGGTACGCCTCGACGGCGAAGAAGGGGTCGACGCCGGCCCGTTCGAAGGCGGCGTCGAGCACCTCCACCGTCGAGCGACGGTACTCGACCAGCGTGTCGTCGAGGTCGAACAGCACGGCGTCGACCGCTGTCATCCGCGCGGTGGTTCGGTGGAATCGCTGAAAAGCGTCCCGGTTGGGTGGTTGGACGGTCTTTGCGTGTTCTCAGTCGACGGAATCTTGGTCAGCAACACGCAGAAAGCCCCCGCGCGCTCGACTCGCGCGGCTCGCTGCGCTCCGCAGTCGCTTCGCTCCTTCCGTGTGCTTACCGCGCGAGAGCGACGCTCTCGCTGGCTCCCGCTCACGGTCGTTCGCGGGAACGTCGCCGTGCGTCGTCCAGCGCGCGGCCCCCTTCAGTCCCCCCCCGCGAGCCGCACCCACACACCTCCCCAGCCGACTGCGTTACTCAGTCGTGCCCTCCGGGCACTCCTTGCGTTACTCGTCCACCGTCAGAGCGAGCTCTGACCCGCGCCTCGCGGTTGGGGAGGTGTGAGGTTGACACCTAGGTCTTGCATGCCGCTAGTCTACACGGAAAACTTCCACCGTCGCCGTCTGGGCCGACACGTCCGAAAAACGCCGACCATATATGAATATATGCACATATATTCATATAACCTGCGTCTGCTTCGGAGAGCGACCGCTACCAGCGAATCGATCCGAGGGCCGCGCAGAACCGGTCGAAAACCCCGGATCCCCTCAAATAGCGACCAGCAGGTCGGTCAGGTACATCACGACCAGGCCGGCGAGGAACGCCAGCATGTTGGTGGC
Source organism: Halobacteriales archaeon QS_1_68_20 (assembly GCA_003021085.1). Lineage (GTDB taxonomy): Archaea > Halobacteriota > Halobacteria > Halobacteriales > PXRE01 > PXRE01. The sequence continues at coordinate 13,702 of PXRE01000026.1, forward strand.
CGTCGCCGCGCTACCGCCGTCGGCGCGAACCAGCCCCCGGAGTTCCCACAGCACCTGCACGATTGCACCGACCCCGGTCGCCAGGAAGAACGCGCCCAGCGTCGGCGAGTACGCGAAGCCGCCGATCCATCCGCCGAGGATCACCGGCGCGCCCGCGAGCACACCCAGGGCCAGGAAGTGCCAGGCGGCCGGCCGTCGCTCGTCGGCCAGCGGCGCGACCACCGCCGGCCCCTCGGTGACGTTGTGCAACATGAACCCGACGACGAGGAACGTGCCCAGCGAGACGCGCCCGAGCGCGAACGACGACCCGATGGCCAGCCCCTCCGCGAGGTTGTGCAGGCCGATGCCGAGCGCGACCAGGTACGCGACCCAGAGGCCCGTCGAGAACCGGGCCTCACCGCGCTCGGCCCGCCCACGCCGCCAGGCGCTGACCGACTGGACGAGTAGCAGGGTCCCGAGCGCTCCCAGCACGACGAGGGCGGTCCCCTCGTAGGCGCCCGGAACCCGCTCGGCGAGTTCCAGCGCCTCCAGTCCCGCGTCGAGGGCGAGAAAGGCGAGGATGGCCGCCGAGAACGCAAGCACCGCGTGGAGTGCGCGACTGGACATCCCGCGGATGTACGGGAACCAGAGCATCCCCAGCGCGACCGGGATCACGCCGACGAACACGCCCAGGACCGCCAGCGTCCGCAGCGTCTCGCCGGTGAACCCGGGCGTGACACTCGGCGCGACGATGGTGTGGTGGACCGTCGTTCCGTCGTCCAGCACCAGCGCCACTTCGAGGTCCCACCCCTCCTGCCAGTGGTAGGGGACGTGAACCGTCCGGGACTCCATCGGCCCGAGGGTCCGGTCGCCGCCCTCGACCGTGAACGACCAGTAGGCGTCGTCGACCAGCACCTGCGAGAGCGTCACCTCGCCGGGGCCGTCGTTGACGACGTGCAGCGCGACGTCGTCCTCGGTGAGCGTGACGTGCGTGACGGTCACGTCCGGGAGCGGTTCGCCGCCCTCCACGCCAGCGAGCGGTGAAGTAGCGACGAACGCTCCGAGGACGACCGCGAGCAACACCAGCGGCAGTATCGCGGCCGCCCACCGCGGGAGGCCGAGCGGCCGGTTCCCGCGGGCGGTCTCCACCCCGCCGTCGGTGGTCGGATCCGGCGACTCCGCCTCGTCGTCGCTCATGCTTCCACCTCGAAGAAACTCATCCAGCCCAGTTCAGCGAACTCCGACTGGTGGGCGTGGAACATGTACAGTCCGGGGTCGTGACCGCTGTAGTCCAGTTCGATGATGCCCCGCTGGGCCTGGCACTGCATGATCGTGTCGACGTTCTTGTGCGTGGGGTACAGCGTCGTCCCGTGGTCGTAGTAGTCGAAGAACTGCGAGTGGGTGTGGAAGGAGTTGATGGGGTCGAACTCGATGGCGTTGACGAGGTACACCCGCTGGAGTTCGTCCCGGTCGATCCGGATGGGGTGGATGGTCTCGCCGCCCGTCCACGACCCCTTCCCGTCGGTGTCGGCGACGCCGTAGGCGAACGCCTGCGTGTTGGCGGCGTAGACCTCGTTGTCGCCGTCGAAGTTCGTGTCGAACCCGTTCATCACCATCACCATCTCGTCGACCCCGTCGTGGTCGGTGTAGCCGTGCTCGTCGTACTCGTGGTTGCGCGACTTCGCACGGGCGACGAGGTCCTCGCGCATCTCGTCGGTGACCGGCCCCTGGTAGTTGACGTAGTCCCGCGGGTTCTCCCGGACCCGCTCGGGGTCGGGGTCGACGACGACCGCGCCGTAGAGGCCGCGGTGGACGTGCTCTTTCAGCGGCATGGAGTGACAGTGGTAGAAGTGGACCCCGGCCGGTTGGGCGATCCACTCGTAGGTGAACGAGTCCTCCGTGCGGTCGATGACCCCGGGCCCGTTCTGGGAGATGCCGTCCATCTCGGGGTTCAGGTTCCGGAGGTGTGGATGGATCGTGTGCGCGTGTGCGCTCGCGTTCGAGAACGTCACCCGGATCACGTCCCCCTCGACGGCCCGCAAGGTGGGGCCGGGCACCTGCCCGTCGAACGCCCAGGCCTCGAACTCGACGCCGGGCGCGACGGTGATGGTGGTGTCGACGGCCGTCAACTCGAAGTGCCGGACCGTCCGGCGCTCGCCGCGGATCGTCTCCTCGTAGACCTCCTGGCTCACCGACGACTCGCGGTTCCGCCCGGTCTCGAACTGCCGCAGGTAGGCGTGCGGGTCGAAGTCGGGGTCGTCGTACTCGCCCGACGGCCCGAAGTTTCCGTGTTCTTCCTCGTCGTCGTTGGTCGCGGACGCGCCGCCGCGCCCGGACCCGACCAGCGCGGCCCCGCCGGCGACCCCGAGGCCGCCGAGGACGGCCCGGCGGTCGACGGTCCCGTCCTCGCCCAGGGAGGCGACGAGTCGAGACGCCAGGCGCTCGGTCGTCGACGCCGCCGCGTCCGGATCGATTCCCGCCATCGTCACCGCTCCCACACGGCCCGTCCGTGCGATCGAATGCGTCGTTCCACGGCTCTGGGTTTAGACGTGTCTAAATTATAGTTTTCCCTGTTCTATAACGGTCGACCGCGACAACTACGGTGGTGCCGGACGAACGGGCGGTCGATGGCCGGGTCCATCAGGATGCGTCTCGCCGACGTCTGCTTCGTGCACTGGCCGGTCGACCCCGGGGAGGTGGCGGCCCACGTGCCAGGGGAGGAGACGGTCGACACCTACGACGGGCGAGCGTGGCTGTCCGTACTGGGAATGTGCGTGCGACCGCGGTTCCTGCCCTACCAGGGCGCCTACGCCCAGGTCAACGTCCGGACCTACGTCGCGGGCGACCGCCCCGCGGTCCACTTCCTGGACGCAGTGGCCGACCAGTGGCTCGCGGCCCAGGGGGCGCGGACGCTCCTCGGGTTCCCGGCCCGGTACGGCAGCGTCTCCGTCGAGCGAGACGGCGAGCGCGTCGACGTCCGGTGTGAGACGCTGGGAGAACGCGGATTCGAGGCGGCACTCGTCCCGACGGGGCGTTTCGACCACGCCGAGGAGGGATCGCTGGCCGACTGGCTGGTCGAACGGTACCGGTTCGTCCGGGACGACGGGTCGGTCGGCGACGTTTCGCACCCGCCCTGGCGACTCCAGCAGGCCACCGGGCAGGTTACGGAGACGGAGTTGCTCGCGGACCTCCCGGACCCGGCGGGCGATCCAGTGTTCCACTACAGTCCGGGCGTGCTCGTGAAGACGTAGCTACGCGTTCGCCGGTCGGAGGGCTCGCACCGCCGTTCACGTCGCCGCTTCTTCCTGGAGGGACTCGTACTGGTCAACGAACTGCGCCCGGCAGGACGAGCAGCAGAAGTGATAGGTGGACCCGTCGATGTCGACGGACTCCCCCTCCTCCGAGACGGTGTTGCCGCACTCGGCGCACTCCAGGGCGAACGCCTCTCTCCCCAGTCCGGGCGTCCAGTCGGCGTCGGTCAGGATGCGGACGTCGTACTCGCGGACGTCGGTCAGGTCGACCGTCTCCTCCAGGAGGTTCCGGGCGTCACCGCCGTCGATGAAGGCGTCGACGACGACGGAGGCGTCGGCGGTCGTGAAGACGTGTTCGACGGCCTCGTGGGCGGCCAGACGGTCGCGGCCGTCGGCGACTGCGTCGGGTTCGAACGACACCTCGATCAGTACGGGGATGCCGCCGGAGAGCGTCGAGCGGTCGAGGTCGACGGTGAACTGGCGGATGACGCCCGCCTCCTGCAGGCGGTCGATGCGGTCGGACACGGTGGGCGGCGAGAGACCAACCTCGTCGGCGATGTCGCTGTAGGGCCGTCGGCCCTCGTCGACCAGCAGTTCGAGGATCTCCATGTCGGTCTCGTCGAAGTTCGCCATGGCCGGAAGGTCGTTGGTCAATTAGAAAACACTTTCGGATCCGTTTTGGATCCTGAGGACTGTCTCATCCCGTATTTCGGAAGAAAAGGGAAACGTGATAAGGGGTCCGTGGACAACGTTCGTCTATGGCGATAGAACTCACCGTCGATTCGATGACCTGCGAGGGATGCGAGGACATCGTCGAGGGCGCGCTGGAGGACGTCGATGGCGTCGACAGCGCCGAGGCCGACCGGCACGAGGACACCGCTACCGTCGAGGGCGACGCCGACGCCGACGACCTGGTCGAGGCGGTCGAGATGGCCGGCTACGAGGGCCAGGTCTCCTCCTGATCGGCCGACGCCGGGCCGCCCGCGCGAACGCCCTGCCGGGGTCGAAAGCGATAACCCCGACGGGGGCCGATGCCGACCGTGAACCGGTACCGGAACCTGGCGCTGTTTCTCGGTCTCGCGGCCGTGTGGGGTACCGCCTTCACGGCGATCAAGGCGGGCCTGGAGTACTTCCCGCCGGTGCTGTTCGCGGCCGTCCGCTACGACGTCGCGGGCGTCGTGATGGTGGCGTACGCGGCGTGGGCCACCGGGCGCTGGCGCCCCGACACACGGGCGGAGTGGTCAGTCGTCGCCGTCAGCGGCGCGTTCATGATCGCCGCCTACCACGCGTTCCTGTTCGTCGGCCAGCAGTACGTCACCAGCGCGGTCGCGGCCATCGTGGTCGGGTTGAACCCCGTCCTGACCACGGGGTTCGCCCGCGCACTGCTCCCGGACGAACGCCTGACGCCCGTCGGGATCGTTGGCCTGCTCCTGGGACTGCTCGGAGTCGCTGTCCTGGCCCAGCCGGATCCGTCGAACCTGCTGGACCCCAGCGGCGTGGGCGTCGTGCTGGTGTTCGCGGCCGTCGCGTCGTTCGCGCTCGGGAGCGTGCTCACGAGGCGGTCCGCCGCGGAACCGGGCATCGAACTCCAGACCGGGTGGTCGATGTTGCTCGGCGCGTTCGCGATGCACGCGATCAGTCTCGGCATCGGCGAGGAGTTCGCCGCGATCAGTTGGACGCCCCGTGGCGTCGCCGCGCTGGCGTTCCTGGCGCTGGTCGCCAGCGCACTGGGCTTTTTGATCTACTTCGACCTGCTGGAGCGCCTCGGTCCGGTGGAGATCAACCTCGTCTCGTACGTCGCGCCACTGTTCGCGGCGTTGACCGGGTTGGTCCTGCTGGGCGAACCGATCACCGTCACGACCGTCGTCGGCTTCCTGGCCATCGTCGCCGGGTTCGCGCTGGTGAAACGGCGGGCCATCGCCGGGGAACTCGACCGGGTCCAGGAACGACCGACCGGTGACTGACCAGCGGTGGGCACCAGGAATCGACGGAGGGTGATTCGCCGCCAGCGGGGTGGGCTGGGACCGAGGGGCGGCGGGCGGTTCAGCGCGGGTCGTGGTCGTGTCCGGCGTACAGTGTGAGGAAGTTCAGCCCCAGCAGGACGCCGAGGGCGACGCGCTCGCCGCTGGTGGCGACGCCACCGACGAGGAGGGGAACGTACAGGAACGGGAGGACCACGGCCGTCCAGAACGCGGCCCGCTCGACGCCCGGGGCGAGCGACCGGGCGACGATCCGGGCCAGGTCCGAGCGGCGACCGTCTGCCTCGTCCCCTGAGCCGAACAGCGGAGGACCGTCCAGGGTCGACATGTTCGCATTACCGTAGGAACTCCTCCACCATATAACGGACAGAGCTTTTCGAGAAGTTCGTGTCGCTTTACGTATTCAGTGACCGTCTTCGGACGTTTTACGACGCCCCTAGCCCGCCCGAGAAATTTTAAAGACCGATCTACTGCGGTATCTCCGCCATGGCCGATCCCGCAGTGAGAACGCCCGTCGAACGCCGGGCGTGCGATCCGGTGACGAACTGGACCGTCCCGGAGCGGCCAGAAGTCCTTTGGTCCTGGCTCCCCACTTCCCGACCGGGAACGCGGTCGAACGGCCACGGACATGCTCCCCCCTCCGTGGCGGCAGGCGACGCGTTCCGCACTTTCCCCACTCTCCCCGAGTTCTCTCTTCGGTGCGCGACCGCTCAGCCACGCGGACGTCACCGCGATCCCCCCGGTTGGAGGACGACGAGTCCCCGGCGTCGAAACACCGATTATTTACTTTCCCGTGTGGAACCGTCGCCACGGATGAACGACGGGTACCGGGTCGTCTTGCGTGACCTCGGACGGATGCTGCAAGTTCTGGCCGCCATCCTCGCCGCGTCACTCCCGATTCCGGTGGTCTGGGGCGAGTTCTACGCCGTGCCGGCCCTGGTCGCGTCTGCACTGTTCCCGCTGGCCGTGGGGACGTACCTGAAGCGACGGTACGCGGGCGCGGACGACCCCGGAAAGCTCCACGGCATGATGATCGCGGCCTCGGGGTGGTTCCAGGTCGCCGTGTTCGGCACGCTCCCGTTCCTGCTGGTGTCGTGGACCGTCGCGGTCGATCCCTTCCCGTGGCCGCTGTCGGTCCCCGCGGGCGCCGGATCGGAGACGCTGGCCGCGTTCCGGGATCCGCTGAACGGCTTCTTCGAGTCGATGTCCGGGTTCACGGGGACGGGCCTGACGATGACCGACGACGAGGGGGCGCTCCCGGCCACCGTGCAGTGGTGGCGGACGCTCACCGAGTGGGTCGGCGGCGTCGGCGTGATCGTCCTGACGACGGCGATCCTGGCGCGGCCCGGGAGCGGGTCGCTCACCCTCTACGAGAGCGAGGCTCGCTCGGAGAAGATCCACCCCAGCATCGTCTCGACGGTGCGGACTATCTGGTGGATCTTCCTCCTCTTTACGTTCCTGTCGATCACGATCCTCTGGCTGGCGGGGATGCCGCCCTGGGACGCAATCAACCACGGGATGACCGGCCTCTCGACGGGCGGGTTCAGCGTCACCGACGCCAGCATCGGGGAGTACGACAGCCCCCTCGTCGACTTCGCCATGATCCCCATCATGTTGCTGGGGAGCATCGCCTTCCCCGTCCACTACCTGATGCTCCGGGGCGACATCAGGAACCTCTACACGGACCTCCAGACGCGGTGGCTGTTCGGGTACCTCGCGCTCGGGTCGGTCGCGCTGATCGGGCTGCTGTTGCTCGACGGGACCTACCAGACCGAGCAGGTCGTACTCGCCGACGGCGACCTCGTGTTGAACGGCTTCGGCGCGACGCTGTTCCAGACGGTCCGGTACGGCCTGTTCCAGTTCGTCTCGGCGGGCACCTGCACCGGGTTCGGCACGACCGGCGTCAGCGACTGGTCGGCGGCCTCGCAGTTGACCATGAGTTTCGCCATGGTCGTGGGCGCGGCCGCCGGGTCGACCGTCGGGGGGATCAAACTCGTCCGTCTGGCGACGCTGGTCAAGGGGACGGCGTTCCGCATCCGCGACGTGTTCTACCCGGACTCGGCGGTGCGGTACTTCGAGATGAACGGGCGCCGACTCTCCGAGACCGAGGCGAGCCGCGAGTTCGAGGAGGCGGCGATCATCGCGTTCCTCTGGGTGGTCTTCCTCGGGGTCGGCCTCGCGGTGCTCCTGTTGACCGCCCCCACCGGCGTCACCCTGGAGAACGCCGTCTTCGAGATCACCAGCGCCCAGGGCAACGTCGGTCTGTCGGCGGGCATCACCGGGCCGGGAATGGCGACCCCGGCGAAGGTCGTCTTCCTGTTCAACATGTGGATCGGGCGACTGGAGATCATCCCCGTGCTCGTGTTACTGCGGGCCGTCTTCAAGCGCGGAGGGATGTACGCGTGACCGACGACGACAGTGAGACCGACTGGATGCCACGGAATCTGCCGGTCGTCGGCCGGGCACTGGCCTTCGGCCCGGGGGATCCGCTGTACGACGTGCTCCTGATCGCGGGCCCGCTCGTGGTGCTGATCCTGGCTCTCGCGGGCCGCAACGTCGTCACCGTCGCGCTGGCGGCGGGCTACGTCGTCGGCTTCGTCGCCGTCCTCGCGTACCACGTGTCCCCGGCCGACGACCGGGACGGCGGACCGGATCGCTGACGAAGCGCATATGTGCGCCCGGGCGCTTGCCCCGTCCATGTACCTCATCGTCGTCGGGGCCGGGGAAATCGGAACGCCGCTGCTGGAGATGGCCACCGCCGCCGGCCACGAAGTCGTCGCCGTCGAAAACGACGAGGAGCGGGCCGACGAGGCCGCCGGTCGGTTCGATTGCCTGGTGTTGAACGACGACGCAACGGGCAAGGAGACGCTGGAGGACGCTGGCGCCGAGCGAGCGGATGCCATCGTCAGCACCACCGACCGGGACGCCGTCAACGTCATGGTGATGCTCCTGGCCGAAGAGTTCGGTATCCCCCAGCGGGTGTCGGTCGTCCGGGACGCCGAACACATGGACATGTTCCGCCAGATCGGCGTCCACACCATCGAGAACCCCCAGCAACTCATCGCGGAGTACCTCTTCCGGGCGGTCCAGCGCCCCTCCGTGCAGGACTTCATGCACCTGGCCGGCGACGCGGAGGTGTTCGAGATCACGGTCGGCGAGGACGCGCCCATCGCCGAGATGAACCTGATCGACGCCGACGAGCAGGGCCTGCTCGGCGAGGACGTGCTCGTGGTCGCCCTCGAACGGGGCGACGAAACCATCACTCCCAAGGGTCGCACGGTCGTCCACGCCGGCGACGTCGCCACGGTGTTCTCCAAGCATGGATTCGATCCCGGCGTGCTGGAAGTGTTCACCGGCGAGCGACGGTAGGCCGCCGTCGACGCGACCCACGACAGTTCTCTGCCCAGTCCGCGTCCGAGACGGGGGGCGGTGCTCGATTCGAGGGCCGGGCGGTATTCGGCCACTGGGACGGAAATGCGACGATACAAAACCCCGGACCCCGAACTGCCGGGTCATGGCGAACGTTCGGAACGGCGTGGCCGGGGTCCGCCCGTCCAACCGCCAGCTCCGCGTCCTGGCGGGGGTTCTGGCCTACGTCGTGGCTGCGTTGCACCTGCTGCACCCCGACATCGGGGTCCCGAGACTCGTGTTGATCTTCGACGCGGGGATCGCACTGCTCCAGTACGACCCCCGGCCGCTGGCGTTCGTGCTTTCGGGACTGATCCTCGTCTTCGGGGTGAACCTGGGCCTGGTCGGGTATCCGCGGAAACCGCTGTACGTCGGCGGGATGGCGCTCGTGGCGACGTTCTTCCTGGGGTACTTCCTCTGGCACCTCACGGGCCACGGGGGGTTCCTCCCGGTCCGGGAACCCCTGTTCCACGGCATGACGCCCCTGGAGGCGGTCCTGGCGCACCTCAGCACGGACCTGTGGGCCGCGACGGCGAAACTCGCGGAGGCGGCGCTTTTGGCCACGCTCGCGATGCTGTACAGGCGAGAGTTCTGAGGAGTCGAGCAGTGGCGGTGAGCGAAGCCCGGAGTTACCGCCGGACGCCCTCGACGTAGGTCTGGTCGTGGTCGGGGAAGACTTCCTCGACGGCCTCCTCGCCGTGTTCGTCCGCCAGTAGCGCGCGCAGTTCCGCCTCGTAGTCGGCCCGCCGTATCTCCTCGCTCGGCCCGACGGTCACGTCGAGGGTGGCGTCGACCAGGCGGTCGACGGCGCTTCGACCGAACCCCGACAGCGGCGCGATGTAGTCGACGCCGTGGCGGTCTTCGAGGCTCTGGACCTGCGCCCGCGAGACGGTCGGCACCCGGTCGTCCCGGCGGGTGCCGTCGGCCACGGCGTCGAAGTCCTCGGCCGCGGCCGTCTCCAGGGCGTGGACGTGGACCTGCTGGATGCCGTTGCGGGGGTACCCGTCCTCGACCATCTGTTCGACGGCATCCTCGGCCACCGACCGGTCCAGATCCAGCGGCTGGAAGTCGAACCCGGCGCCCTGGGCGCTCCCCCTGGCGTGTTCCCAGTCGTCGGTCACGCCGAACCGCGCCGTCAACAGGGTGAGGTCGTAGAAGTCCGCCAGCAGCAGCGCCGCCAGCGTCGAGTCTTTCCCGCCGCTGTAGAGTAGCCCGCAGTCCATCGTCCTCCCGGAGTCACCGCCGCCGGATGTTGAAGTCCTGCGAGTCCGGCTTCAACTCCTTGAGCAGCTCCCGCATCTTGTCCTCGTCGATCTTGCCCTGGATGCGGCCGCTACGGGCCAGGGCGATCAACTGTTGCTCGACCTGCTCGGCGAACTGCGGTTTGGACATTCGGATGGTGTTGAGGCGCTTGCGCGCGCCGTCGGTGAGGTGCTGGCGCAGGATGGCCTGCTTCTGGGCCTCGGCCTGCTGGCGCTGGGCCTCCATCTGCTCTTCGGCCTGCTCTCCACCTGCCTTGTCCTGCAGTTCCTCCATGCGCTCCTGCCGGAGCTTCTCGAGTTCGTCGTCGTCGTCTGGGCTACCGCTCATGCTACTGGTACCTTTCGCACACGGGCGCAAAATCATTTCGGACCGACCCGTCCCCGCCGTCGTCCCCGCGCTCACCGTCACTCTCGTGGCCCGAACCGGGCCCGTCGCCTCTGGATCGGACGGCCGCGCCGCTGGCGGACGAGTTCGCGCGTAGAAGTCGGGAGCGAACGTCAGGCGTACCGTTCGAGTTCCGGGCGGTCCAGGTCGTCGAGGACGTCGCCGGCGGTCTCGTCCAGCAGGCTCCGGCCCTCGGAGGTGACGCGCCTGCCCTCGCCTTCGGTGTCGGCGACGTACCCGGCGTCCTCCAGCTGCTGGAGGATGGTCCGGATGACGTTGCGGCTACCGTCGGTCCGGCGGTCCGGCGCGACGCGGTACCGGTTCGAGCCGTTCTTCTTCCCGCCGTACTCGGTGCCCAGGCGCTGGACGCCGACCGGGCCGTCGACGGCGACCTTCCGGAGGACGCTGGCCGCGCGTCGGTTCCAGAAGTCGTCCTGCTCGGGCGGCAGTTCCTTGCCGTCGCCGGTCTTGGCGTATGCCATCCACTCCGGTTCCTCCAGGTCGTCGGCGAGCCGGTCGGCGAGCTCGTCGATGAGCGCCTCCGCCGGCACGTCGTAGAGGGTTACCATATGGGGACACGTTCCCCTCGCCAGCATTTAAGAGCATCGTATCGGTGGCAGAGACGACCGACGAGCACCGACGACCTCCGCTCAGTCCGCCCCGGCGGTCGTGGTACCCTTGGCGGTGAGTAGGTCGCGGCGCGGTGCAACACGACGGCTGCGCCCGCTGCCGCGGCGGGGATGCCGGCCAGCGCGACCAGTAGTGCAATGAGCACGCCGTCCAGTGCCCCGAGACCGCCCGGCAACGGGGTAACGCCGGCGATGCTGGAGACGGGGATGGCGACCAGCACCACCGGGAAGTCGACAGGGTACCCCAGCGCGTACAGTCCGAGCCACAGCGAGGTCATGATCCCCAGCCACCCCAGCGCCGACAGGGACATGGCGATGCCGAGCCGGTACCGGTCGGAGGCCACGCGGTCCAGCGCGCCGAAGAACGACTGGACGCGCTCGCGAACGACGTCACCGTCCGGCGTCGAGCGCCCGGGCAACAGTCGACCGACGATCCGGACGATCGGCGACAGGATCTTCACGACCCCGGACTCGACCGCCTCGCGGTGGCGCCAGCCGAGGTACGCCAGCACCGGCACGGCGACGGCGAGCGCCGCGACGACGCCCGTGGCGATGAGCAGTTGCCGACCGAAGGTGATCTGGGTGGCGAAGTACGCCAGACCGATCCCGGCAAACCCGATGGTGGGCACGAAGTGCAGGGCGTCGACGCTGGCGATGGCCGCGAGGCCGGTCTCGTACTCGGCGTCCGAGGACCGCGAAATGACGTAGGCGGTCACCGGTTCCCCGCCGGCCTGCCCGAACGGCGTCACGTTGTTGGCGAACACCGCCGCGGAGAACGTCAAAAACGACTTGAGGACGCCGATCCGCACGCCCATGCTGGACAGGACGAGTTTGAGCGCCAGCCCCCAGCAGAACAGCCACCCCAGCGCGACGGGGACCATCACCGTCACGACCGATGCGTCCGCCATCGAGATCGTCGCCACCATGTCGTCGACGCCGATCACCCAGAACGTGACCGCGAGCACGGCCAGCGCCGCTGCGAACCCGATGACGGTCGCCTGCCGGTCCCCGACCAGACTCATACCAGCACGGTCAGTTCCGACGCTCATGAATACACCGGATCGGTCTCGCCGGGGGAAATCGGCCGTCGTCGACGAGTAGAACGTCTGACATGTACGTCTGGCCGGGCGAGAGCGCCAACGGGGCCGCCGACGTGACCGTTCCCGGCCGGCCACCACGACCGGCGGACTCTTTAGGTCCCGTCACGCAACCTGTCGGCATGGACGAACGCGCGGCGCTGGCGCTGGTTTCGGAGGTCGTCGACGCTGCGGGCGACGACGCCGCCGTCGTCGACGGCCAGGTCTTCACCGTCGACATGCTCCACGAGACCAGTGACTTCCCCGCAGGGACGACCCGGTACACCGCGGGCTGGCGTTCGGTCGGCGCCTCGCTGTCGGACGTCGCCGCGATGGGCGCGACGGCGACCGCGGCGGTCGCGGTCTACGGCGTCCCGTCCTTCGACGAGGAGGGTCTCTCGGCGTTCCTCCGTGGTGCCACTGACGTCTGCGAGGCCGTCGACGCCCGGTACGTCGGGGGCGACCTGGACGAACACGGCGAGTTCACGGTCGCGTCCGCGGTCATCGGACGGACGGACGACCCCGTGCTCCGGTCGGGGGCCTCCCCCGATGACCTCGTCTGCGTGACCGGGACGCTCGGCCGGTCGGCGGCGGGCCTCCGTGCATTCAAGGCCGGCGACGATGAGCGAGGCAACGACCTGTTCCGCTTCCGTCCGCGGGTCGCCGCCGGGGAGACGCTGGCGGAGTACGCCACCGCGATGATGGACTCCAGCGACGGTCTGGCCCGGTCGCTGCACCAGCTAGCCGAGGCCAGCGACTGTGGGTTCGCCGTCCGGAGCGAGGCCGTCCCGGTCGACGACGCCGTCCACGAGTTCGCCGACGACGTTGCTGGCGCCCGCGAGATGGGCCTGTACTTCGGCGAGGAGTTCGAACTCGTGGTCACGCTCCCGGAGTCAGCGCTCGCGGACGCGCGCGCCGCGCTGGACGTACCCATCAGCGTCGTCGGGGAGGCCACCGAATCGGGGGTGACGCTGGACGGAGAACCGTTGCCCGACCGCGGATTCACGCACGGGTAACCGACTCGGGTGACTGAGCGGATTATCTCGGTGGATCGGCGTAGGGAATCTGGGTCATCCCCAGTTCCTCGAAGTCCCCGTCGTAGCCGAGGACGTGATCGACGCCGAGTTCGGCCGCGTGTTCGGCGATGACGACGTCCGTAAACGAGGCATCGGTCGTATGTCCCTCCGTCAGGAACGTCCCCTGGGCAGAGCGGAACGTCTCCTCGCCGACGTGGCGGACGGAGACTGACTCGGTATGCGTCCAGGGTTTCGAGCGCGATCTCGGCCCGTTCGTGACCCACGCGCGCTCTCAATATTCGCAGCACTCGTCTGCGGGCCCTCCTCGTCTTCGGGGAAGGGATCGTCGATCCGGAACAGCGGGTCCGACGGATCGTGCGTCGCCTCACTGTCGGTCCACATCGTGAGTGCGCGCCTCGCGGCCTCCTTGACCGAGAGGTCCCGTTCTTCGGCGAGTTGCCGGAAACGTTCGTAGTCGTCCTCGTCCAGGGCCGTCTGGACCACTTTTCCCCCGCTCGACATGGGTCTATTCACGTCCATGTCTCATCTCCTACCACATGAAAACCCTCGCCGAAGATGGGGGCGGTCTACGTCGCCGACGCCGCGAACGCCCCTGAGAGCACTCGTCCAGCCAGTGCTCGACGGTTCGTCGGAAGGGGTCGAGAGGGTCCTGACTCCGCTACCGCCGGAGGTCTCACCCGACGACCTGGAACGGCACCGGCGTGAAACAGAGCAGGCCGAGCAAGAACGTGACGACGCCGACGAGAATCCGCCGCCACCCCAGCGGCGACTCGTCGATGGGTCTGGCAGGGCCGTTCAGCGCCAGTAGCATCGCGAACCCGCCCCAGACCGTCCACAGCAGGACGGAATCCTGCAGGCCCGCACCGACGACGTAGTGGAGGTATCCGGCGAGGCCGAACAGCGCAAGCGGCACGACGGCGTTGATCGACTCCTGGCGCTCACCGAGCATCGCCCGGAGCATGTGTCCGCCGTCCAGTTGCCCGACGGGAACGAGGTTGAGGAACGTGACGAACATCCCCACCCAGCCGCCGATCACGACCGGGTTCACGCTCTTGGTCGGGTCGTCGTACTTCAGCGGCTGCCCCAGGGCGTCGGCCATCAGTTCGAGCAACGGCGGGTCCGCCAGCCTGATGACGCTGTCGGACTCCTGGACGACTTCCCGGGGGACCGAGACGGGGTCCATCGTCAGTCCAACCGCCGTGACGACGACCGTCGCGGCGAGGCCGGCCAGCGGCCCGGCGACGCCGATGTCGAACAGGGCCCGCCGGTCGGGCATCTTCCCGCGCATCTTGATGACCGCGCCCATCGTCCCGAAGATGGTCGGTACGGGGATGAAGTACGGCAACGTGGCGTCGACGCCGTGGTACCGGCTCATCACGTAGTGACCCAGTTCGTGGACGCCGAGCACCCCCAGGACGGCGACGGTGAACGGCCAGGCCTCCAGCAGCGCGAGCGGGTTCTCCGCGATTGTCGACGGGTCGACCCAGTACCAGCCCACCGCGCCCACGAGCAACGTCGAGAAGACCGTCGCCACGAACAGGATGGCGTTCGTCCACGGGAAGCCACTGTCGGTGCTCCGGGGTTGCGCAACCAGCACGAACTCCCCGAGGCGCTCCTGCAGGTGGAGTTCGAACCCCTCCTCCCGGAACGCCGACCACAACTGCCGGACGACTTCGTCCTCCGGGGCCTGTGGCTGGCCGAAGTACAGCAACCGGTCCCCGTCCGTGCGCGTCTCGTAGACGCGGAAGACGCCTTCGAAGGCCTCCCTGGGGACGCCGTCGTCGGGGAGGCTCGCAGTCCGCTCGGGGAATCCGCTCCCGGGCGGTTCGGTGTCCTCGGCCATGAAACTACGGTACGGACCGGCACTCAATAAGTCTTGGAAAAGCGGACGTGGCGACCCGGAGATCGATCCGGGCGGTTGGGCCCGTCGCGGGGACCTGGGCGACGGGCGGTCACGCCGCAGCGATGCGCCAGGTGGTGGCGCTCGTGTACGACCACTTCTCGATCTCGATTTCCTCGGCGGACTCAGTCAGCTTCACCATGATGGCGCCGATCTCTTTGGGGGACAACCCGACCTCGTCTGCGATGAACTTGCTCTTGAAGTAGACCTCGCCGTCGTCCTCGACGCGATTCCGGAGGTACTGCTTCAGACGCTGTTCTTTGCTCGTCGTTTCGCTGCGAGTGGCGGTTTCGCTGCGAGTGGAGGGCTCCGCAGTTGCGCTCATTGTCTCACCAATCGCTCCATGGACGGTCCATTGCATATAACGGCAGGACGCTTCGGGCGACTTTGGCAACTTTTAGCCGACAGCCGACATTTTACGAACGCACGAGAGATTTTTAGACGTTTTACGAACGTCTCTCGGGGACTATTTTGCATAGGGAAAACTGAAAGTAATGAGGGCGAACGAGCGGTAGTTCGGGCTTTCCTCGCGCCGTTCGAGGCAAAAGTCGCCGGTAATGAGCGGCTGGACGCGGTCGCCCGCGACTCAGGCGCGTTCGTGGACCCAGAACTCCTCGTCGACTGTCACTTCCTTCTTGAAGAGGGGGACCTCTTCCTTGAGGCGGTCGATGCCGTCTTCGACGGTCCGGAAGGCCTCCTCGCGGTGACCGGCGAGCACCACGACGAAGACGATGTCCTCGCCGTACTCGATGACGCCGGTGCGGTGGTGGAGTCGGACCGCCTGGACGCCGTCCCGGGCCTCCAGTTCCTCGCGGAGAGTTGCCATCCGCTCGTCGGCGACACCCTCGTACTTCTCGAACGAGAGGTACTCCGTCGGTTCGTCGTCTGGGCTATCCTTCGCGCGGACGCGCCCGGTGAACGTTGCGATGGCCCCCGCGCGTTCGGCGTCCGGCGAGCGCTTGACCGCCGCGACCAGCGACTCGAGGGTCTCGAACGGTTCCGTTTCTTCGAGTCGGTCCAGCACCCCGTCGGCGTCCACGCTCGTCGCGTCGGCCGCGGTCACGAGCGGTTCGCCGGTGCTCTCCGCGTCGCCGAGGACGACCGTCGGGAGGTCTGCACCCGGGAACCCTTCCACGAGCGCGTAGTCGTGGTCCGGCGCGAGGCCGGCGAGGACGTCGGCCAGGGTCTCGTCCATGCCGGTAGCGACCCAGTCGCCGTCGTCGCCGAGCCGATACGTCGTTTCGACGGCGGGCGAGTCCGCTTCCCTGCCGGTCTCGGCGGGGTCGGACGACCGCCGGACCGTCGCGACGCGGCCGTCGATGCGGTCCGCGAGTCGCTCGACGAGCGACGCGGCCTCGGGGCGGTCCGCGCCGACGACTCCGAGTACCTTCATGTCGGACAGGTGGACCGCTGTGGGCTTGTAGGTTCCGCACCCGTTGGCAATCCTTAAGAGCGCGACCGGGCTACCGGTCTGTAGCATGAAGGTCGTCGTCTCTATCGGCGGGAGCGTGCTCGTCCCGGAACTGGACTCCGACCGGGTACAGGAGTACGCGGACGTCATCGAGGAGTTAGCCGACGAGGGTGCGACGCTGGGGACGGTCGTGGGGGGCGGGACCGTCGCGCGCGACTACATCGGCGCGGCCCGCGAACTCGGCGCCGACGAGATCTGGCTGGACAGCATCGGGATCGCCGCGACGCGGTTGAACGCCCGCCTGTTGCTGTCGGCGCTGGACGACAGCCGTGTGGCACGATCGGTCCCGGAGGACTACGAGACCGCCGGCGAACTGCTCCGGCAGGGCAACCTCTGTGTCATGGGCGGCGCCATCGCCGGCCAGACCACCGACGCCGTCAGCGCCGCGCTGGCGGAGTTCGTCGACGCGGACCTGCTGGTGTACGCCACCAGCGTCCCCGGGGTGTTCGACGCCGACCCCAACGTCGACGACGACGCCGAGCGGTTCACGGAACTGTCCCCGAGCGAACTGCTGGACGTCATCAGCGGCATCGAGATGAGCGCCGGCAGTTCCGCTCCGGTCGACATCCTGGCGGCGAAACTCATCGAGCGCTCGAAGATGCGCACCGTGGTGCTGGACGGCACCGACCCGCAGGCCATCGCGGACGCCGTCCTCCACGGCGAGCACGACGGGACCGACATCATCCCGGAGAACACTGGCGACCCCGACGCCTGGTGGTAGGATGAGCGCGGACGCTACCGATCCGTACACGCTCCACGAGGACCCCGAGGACGGAGACGAGGACCACCACGTCTTCTGGGCCGACGAGGTGGCCGATCAGATCGAAGCTCGGAACCCGGACGAACCGGTCGTGATCAAGGGTGGCATCTCGCCTTCCGGGGTCCCACACCTCGGCAACATGAACGAGATCATGCGGGGGTACTTCGTGGCGGAGGCCCTGCGGGACCGCGGCTACGAGGTCCGGCAGGTGTTCACCACCGACGACCGCGACCCCCTGCGGAAGCTTCCCCGGAAACTGGCCGACCTCGACGGCAACATCGTCGACCTTGGGGACGTCGACGCCGGCGCGCTCGGCCGCAACCTCGGCAAGCCCTACACCGACGTCCCGGACCCGTTCGGGTGCTGTGACTCCTACGGCGAGCACTTCTCGAACTTCGTCCGGCGGGCCGCCGACCAGCTGGGCGTCCCCATCGACGTCGTCTCCAACACCGAACTGTACGAGGATGGCGAGTTCGAGGACGTGACCCGCCGTCTGCTCTCGGACGTGGAACACGCCCGCGAGGTGCTAGCGCCGTACCAGGACAAGGTCGACGAGGAGTACGTCCCGTTCAACCCCATCTGCGAGGACTGCGGCAAGATCACCGAGACGGTGCTGTCGGTCGATCCGGAAGCCGGCACGGTCGAGTACGCGTGCACGGACATCGAGGCCGGCGACCGGACCATCGAGGGGTGTGGCCACCAGGGGACCGCCACCTTCCGGGAGGGGAAACTCCCCTGGCGCTTCGAGTGGCCGGCACAGTGGGAGATTCTGGGCGTCGATCACGAACCGTTCGGCAAGGACCACGCCGAAGGCTCCTGGCCCTCCGGCGAGGACGTCGCTTGGAACGTCCTCGGCATCGAACCGCCGGTGCCGATGGTCTACGAGTGGTTCACGCTCAACGGTGACCCGTTCTCCTCATCGGCGGGCAACGTCATCCTCGTCGGCGAGGTGCTGGAGTTGATCGAACCCGAGGTCCTGCGGTACTTCTTCGCCAAGGATCCCTCGAGGGCCAGGGACTTCGACGTGGCCGAACTCGACCACCTCACGGGCGCGTTCGATCGGTTCGAGCGCGCCTACTACGGCGAACCGGACGCCGACGATCAGGACCCCGAGTTCGCAGAGCGGGCGTACCCGGACGTGATCAGGCCGACGGTCGCCGCGCTGGTCGACGAGGAGGGCGTCTTCCACGTCGAGGGCGACGGTCCCTGGAGTCGCGCGGTCGTGGGTACCGAGGAGCGCGAGCGCCTCGACGGCGTCGTCGAAGCCGGATTCGACCGTCGCGAGCGGTTGCCCTACACCTTCGCCGCGGTGCTGGGGATGGCCGACGACCCGGCCATCCGCGAGCAGGTCGCCCGCGACGAGGGCCACGTCGCCGAGGACGCTCCCGACTGGGCGGTCGACTACGCGCTGGCCCGGGTCGGACTGGCCGAGCACTGGGCCGACCGCGTCGACAACGAGTTCAACTACGAACTCAAGCGCGCGGAGATGCCCGACGTGGCCTTCGATCCCCGGGTCGAAACGGCGCTGGACGACCTCGCGGACTTCGTCGCGGAGGGCCACGACGGCGAGGCCATCCAGGGCGAGATCTACCAGACCGCCAGGCGCCACGACCTCGACGTCGGCGACTTCTTCGCCGCGGGGTACCGGCTGTTCTTCGACCAGGAGCAGGGGCCGAAACTGGGGCCGTTCCTCGGGAAACTCGACCGGGAGTTCGTCGTCCGGCGACTGCGCCGGGAGGAGTGATCACAGCACCCACCGGAACCGGGGGTGGATCCACTCGAAGTCGGCCGCCCGTTCGCGGACGAACCGCTCGGCGTCCCGGCGGTGGCGGCGCTTGCCGACCAGGTTCGCCCCGAGGCCGTCGACGCCGTTGACGTCGAAGCCGACCGTCCGGACGCTCCAGGTGAGGGTGTCGTAGTAGACCGCAGATTCGGCACCGTCGAGCAGACCCACCAGCAGGCCGGTCTTGCTGTCGCGCTCCAGTAGCGAGCGGGCCATCGTCCTCGCGCCGTCGTCCCCTCGATTGCGTGCGATGACGGCCGCGAGTTCCGACTCTACGTCGTCGCTCAGGGACTCGGCGTACATACCTCGACGGACGGCGCGGACGGGGATAAAGTCGCGCCGAGGGCGGGGCGAAACTGAAAGTGACCGACGTCCGATTGCTCACTGCCGGGGCCACTCACTCACCGACGAATCGGCCAAAATGTATAAGAGTAGAAATGTCCCGAAAAATCGAGGAGCGTTCCGGCCAGAGAGCGGCTCCAGGGCTCGAAATCGGGGAGTACGGCGGTCTTGCCTATCCTACCACGTACCTTTATGATCGGAGCGGGCGTTACAAACGAGTGCGAACGCCGCCAGGGTCCCCGCCTGAAGACGGTACGACCACCGGTGGCTAGCGCACCAAGGTGATACCATGGCTATCGTCGAACTCCACCTCGACCGTCCGGCATTCAAGCGCGTCGAAACGACTCGTGGGAACGAGAGCGAACGAGCCCCAGAGACCAAGGTCGTCACCGGATCGGACGAGACGACCGAAGCGTCCGAGGGTGGCGGTGGCGGTATGGGCAGGAAACTGTTGCTCGTGGCGCTGGTCGGCGCCGTCACGTTCGTCGCGATGCGCCGGATGCGCAGCGAACCCGACGAGGAGGCCGCCATCGACATCGGGACCGAGGAGACCCGACCGAAGACGGAGTAACTCGATCCCGTCGCCCGGGCGTTCCGTAACCCGGTCCCGTCGCCCGGGCGGCACGGTGCCCGGGCCGTCGACCGCGCGCGAACCAAACGTCTTTGGCCGTCGCGGCGTGATGGTGAGGTGATGAGTACGCTGTCGCTCGTCCTGGCTGGTATTCTCGTCTACTGGCTCCTGGTGGTCCTGTTGCGTCAGCAGGGGCTGTTGCCTTCCTACGTCAAGGCCCAGGGACCGCTGCTGACGTTGCACACGCTCCGGGGTCGGCAGTTGCTCGACCGGCTGTCCCGGCCGAAGCGGTTCTGGCGTGCCTGGGCGAACTTCGGGGTCGGCCTCGCGCTGGTGGTGATGGTCCTGGCGTTCGTCTTCCTGGTGCTGTCGGCGATCAGCCAGATGCTGACGCCGGAACCCCGGGCGGTGACCCAGCCACAGAACGTCCTCGTGATCCCGGGGGTCAACGAGTTCCTGCCGCTGTCGGCGGCCCCGGACATCGTCGCGGGACTGTTGATCGGCCTCGTCGTCCACGAGGGCGGCCACGGGTTGCTGTGCCGGGTCGAAGACATCGACATCGACTCGATGGGCGTGTTGCTGTTCACGATCGTCCCGCTCGGGGCGTTCGTCGAACCCGACGAAGACAGTCGCCGCAAGGCGGGTCGCGGCAGCCAGACCCGGATGTTCGCGGCCGGCGTCACCAACAATTTCGCGGTGACGCTACTCGCGTTCGGACTCCTGTTCGGCCCGGTCGTCGCCTCCATCGGGGTGGCGCCGGGCGCGCACGTCGGCGGCGTCCTGCATCACCGCTGTGGCCGGGCAGTCCATCGACGACGAGTCCGACCTCAACGCGGTGCTGGAGAACGAGTCCGCCCGTACCGTCGACGTGGCGGTGAACGGCGAGCGGACCGTCACGGTCGAGCGGTCGTTGCTGGTGGTGGCCGACCCGGAGGACGGGGTACAGGACCTCTCGCGCGGCGATACGATCACCAGCGTCAACGGGACCGCGGTCCACACCCGCGGCGACCTGCGCGACCAGTTGACCAACCGGACCGTCGCCACCGTGAAGACGGCCGACGGCGGGACGTCGACGTTCCCCGTCGGCGCGCTGGTCACCGTCGTGCCGAACGAACCGCTCGCGGACGGGGGTGCGCCGGGTGACGAAAACGTCGTCGTCACCCACCTCGACGGCGAGCGGATCGTCTCCGCGGACGACCTCTCGGAGGTGCTCTCGACCACCGAACCCGGCCAGGCAGTCGAGGTGCGGGCCGTGGTCGACGGTGAAACCGAGACCTACGACGTGACCCTCGGCGAGCACCCCCGCGAGGACATCGGCTACCTGGGCGTGCAGTCCTGGCCGGGCATCTCCGGCATCGTGGTCAGCGACTTCGGCGTGCGCTCGTATCCCTCGGAGTCGTACCTCTCGGTGCTGGGCGGCGGCGACGACGGCCGGTCGTTCGTCGACCGGATGCTGTTCGTCCTCGTGTTGCCCATCGCCGGCGTGGCGGACGTTGGCCTGCCGTTCAACTTCGCCGGGTTCACCGACGGCATCGACAACTTCTACCACGCGACCGGGCCGCTGAGCTTCCTCGGCGGGTGGATCTTCGGGGTGGCGAACGTCCTGTTCTGGGCCGGGTGGATCAACTTCAACCTCGCCTTCTTCAACTGCATCCCGGGGTACCCGCTGGACGGCGGCCACATCCTCCGGAGCGCGACCGAGGCGGTGGTCTCCCGGTTGCCCATCGAGAACCGCAGGCACGCGACCCGGATGGTCACCACCACCATCGGGGTCACGATGCTGCTCAGCCTCGTGCTGATGCTGTTCGGCCAGGGCCTGCTGGTAAACTGACGCGCAGGTTTTAGATGTCCGGGGGATTCCCGGTCCGGGCGGGCGTCACTCCTCGTCGACGCCGTGTTTCTCGTAGAACTCCTCGGGTGTCTCCTCGATCCGATCGAACTCCGTGTCGTAGTACTTCTCGTGGTGGCGGATGACCTGCTCGACGATCCAGGCGGAGAACGTCTCGTGGTAGCGCCAGGCGCCCTCGACGTCCTCGGCCTCGAAGCGGTCGTCGGTGCCGATGACCGCGAACAGGTGGTAGAACCCGAGGATCACGTCCGCGAAGTCCCGGCCCTTCCGCCCCGTCTCCCGGCGCTTCTCGGCCAGTTCCTCGCGGCCGGCGTCGGTCAACTCGAAGTACTTGCGGTCGGGTTCGTCCTCGCGCTCGATCCGTTCCGCCCAGCCCTTCTCCTCGAACTTGTAGAGGATCGGGTACACGGAGCCGTAGGACGGTTCCCAGTGCCCGCCGCTGAACTCCTTGATCTCCTTGAGGATCTCGTAGCCGTACCGGGGCTTCTCGTCGAGCAACTCGAGCACCAGATACGAGATGAGTCCCTTCGGCGGACCGCTCTTCCGCATCGGGAGTCCTTTTAAACGGACCGGTTGAAAGAGTTTCGATCCGCGGAACCCTTGCCGAAAGCAGACGGAGATCCGGCGCGTCGGCGCCGGAGTCGGCCTATCCAGCCCGCGGCCGGGCCACGTCCACCGGCGTCCGGTGGCGTCGGCAACGCAAAAGTTCCATATCCGTCCGCTAACAATGGGCGGGCATGACCGACGAACGGCGAACGCCGCCGCCGACGGACGAGGGCTGGTACGCGCTGCACGACTTCCGGACCATCGACTGGAGCGCATGGCAGGAGGCCGACGAGGACGAACGCGAGCGGGCCATCGAGGAGGGGACGGCCTACTTCGAACGCACCCACGGGGTCAACGACGGCGAGGGGTCGAGTTCGACCTACGCCGTGGCGGGCCACAAGGCCGACCTGCTGACGATCCACCTCCGGCCGACGCTGGCGGCCATCGAGCGACTCGAACGGCAGTTCGAGCGGACCGCGCTGGCGTCGTTCACCGAGCAACCGACCTCCTACGTCTCCGTGACCGAGGCGTCGGGGTACTCCCGGCAGGCCCGCGAGTACTTCCGGGGCGAGATCGACGAGGACTCGGGGCTGGCCAGGTACATCCAGGCGCGGTTGTTCCCGTCGGTGCCGGAGGCCGAACACGTCTGTTTCTACCCGATGGACAAGCGCCGGGACCCCGAGTACAACTGGTACGACCTGCCGTTCGACGAGCGCGCCGACCACATCGAGGCCCACGGCGAGATCGGCCGCGACTACGCCGGGCAGGTCAGCCAGATGATCACGGGGTCCATCGGCCTGGACGACCACGAGTGGGGCGTCACCCTCTGGGCGGACAACCTCGTGGACGTCAAGGACCTGCTGTACGAGATGCGGTTCGACCCCTCCACCTCGAAGTTCGCGGAGTTCGGCCCCTTCTACGTCGGCCGGCGGATGGCCCCGGGGGACCTGGACGCCTACCTCGCGGGCGAGGAGTTCGCCACGGGCCTGCCCGACGAGGAAGGAGAGGCCCACCACGAAGCAGGGTCGCCGCCCCCGGCCGCGGGCGGCCCCCACGGCGACTCCGACGGCCATCCCCACGGGTCCGGCGATCACGGCCACGGGTCCGGCGATCACGGCCACGGGTCCGGCGATCACGGCCACGGGTCCGGCGATCACGGTCGGGGGGCCATCCCGGCGAGTCGGGTGGCTCCGGCGGCCCGCCGCCGGGCGTCGAGCGGGGGAGTTCCGGCGGCGGCCCGCCCGAGGACGTTCGCGGCGCGCTGGAGGAAGAGGGCGTCTACTCCGGCCGGCCCCACGGCGAGGACGTGTACGCGGTGGTCCTGTACTCCGACGCCGAGATCGCGGAACTGTTCGAGGAAGTCGAGGGCCTGCGGCAGAGTTTCGACCACTACGACACCCACGTCAAGACGGCAGTGTACGAGCCCTCGGTCGGCGACGGCGAGACGGCGGTCGTCAGCATCTGGGCGACCGAGTCGGCGGCCGACACCGCCGCCGGGTTCCTGACCGACCTGCCCGGCATCGTCCGGCGTGCGGGCGAGAGCGACGACGGCGGCTGGGGCACGATGGGCATGTTCTACACCGTCGCGGACGGCTACCGCGAGGACTTCGTTGAGATATTCGAGGGCGTGGCCGACGTGCTGACGGACATGGACGGCCACGTCGAGTCGAACCTGCTGGCCAACCACGAGGACGGCGACGACATGTTCATCGACTCCCGCTGGGCATCCCGCGAGGACGCCATGGAGTTCTTCCGCAGCGAGGCGTTCGCCGACACCGTCGACACCGGCCGCAACATCCTGGCCGAACGCCCCCGCCACGTCTTCCTGGCTTGACCCGCCCGTTTTCGCCGATTTCGGACCGATCCGGGCAACCGCCCGCTCTCGCTACCACCGACAGCAGATCGGCGAAGGTAGCCGGTACGTCCGGACTCCGAGGTGACCGGCACGTCTGAACTCCGAGGTAGCCGGCACAGCCGCCAGGTCGGTGGTGGCCGGCACAACCGGTATGGCAACGGTGACCGGCATGTTCCACGTCGGGCGGGACTGAAACCGGTATGGCAACGGTGACCGGCACGTTCCACGTCGGGCGGGACTGAAAGGGGCCGCGCGGTCGATCCCGCCCGGACGACGTAAGCACTGGACTGAGGGAGCGAGCGTAGCGAGCGACTGAGGGAAGCGCGCAGCGAGGCCCGGCGGGTCGAGCGCGCGGGGGCTTTCTGGGTGTTCGCAACGGCCGCGTTCGCGGCCCAGGAGCACGGCGACGCCCGGGGTCGAGCGCGCGGGGGCTTTCTGGGTGTTCGCAACGCCCGACGAGACTCCTCCGAACACCACCCGCCCTGGCACCACAAGGTCTACTACGCGCCACACGTTCACCTCAAAAAATGGGATCGTTCGAGGAACTGGGCGAGGACTGCGCCCGCTGTGACGACGAGGACGCGCCGATATCGCTGGTGCTGTTCACCGAGTGGACCGACCACATCTGTGCGCAACACGACGTCGACGTCGACCGGAACCTGGAGGCGCCGCTGTGTGAGAGCTGCTACCGCTACATGAAGGACATGAAAAACGACGTCCTCTCCGGCCGGAACCCACCGGACGACGTGGTCGTGGAGGCCAACCTCGACCGCCTCCGGGTCGAGGCGCTGGCCGAGGAACAACCCTGACCGGCCGTCTTCGCGCGCACCGCGGGTACGGCGTCGCGCACGAGCGGCGATCAGGTTTATCGTCCGACAGGCCGAAGGCGGGGCCGTGACTGCCGTCGAACTCGCCTTCGAACGCGGGGGTGCCCACGCGCTTGCACTCGTCGGACTCGCCGTCGGAATCGGCGTCGCCCTCGGGCTCGGGCAGTGGCGCCTCGGCGGCGTCGTCGTCACCGTCACCGCGTGGGTGTACGTCCTCGCGTACCTCGCGTACGTGTGGGTCCGGTTCACAGACGAGCGCCGGGGACGTGACTGGTCGCGGGGCCAGCAGTTCGTCGCCGGCGGCGTCATCGTCGCCAACGACTCCAGGGTCGGGACGGCGCCGATACCCGTCGTCCTCGTGGGCGTCCTCGCGACGGCGACGACGCTGGGACTGCTGTTCACGACCGTCGACGTGCTCGCACTCCCGACCTGGGTGCTGCTCGTCCTGCCGTTGCCGACGTTCCCGCTGTTGTTGCCGCTGGCGTGGGGCAAGGCCGCGTACGACGCCCAGCGGTTCAACGACGTCGTGGATCTGCAACTGGCGTGAACGGAAACGGAACGCCCGGGTCCCCTGCGGTCCTACTCCAGCGCCTCGTAGGGGACGACCCGGACGGGGTCGCCGCCAGCGAGGTCCTCGGTCGTGATCACCAGGCCGTCCGCGCGCGTTGCGCGCGTGCTGGAGGAGAGGACGCTCGGGTCGAACGTCTCCTCGTAGACCGACAGTGCGGAGTCGGCGTGGCCCAGCGGCATCGCCTCGCCGCCGTCCAGCGTCACCCTCTGAATTAGGCTCTCGGCGCGCGCGAGGGGCCCAGCGGCATCGCCTCGCCGCCGTCCAGCGTCACCGGAACCGCGTACTCGAAGCCCTCGGGACCCAGGGAGACGTCCCGCGCCAGCGTGGCCCCCACGGTGGGGAGCGTCCGCTCGCCGGTGAACAGCGGCCGCGCGACCAGCGCCGTCACGGTGTGGGCGCCGACCGGTTTGCCCGGGACGGCGACGGCGATGGCGTCGTTGTCGGGGAGGCGCGCGAACGCGATGGGCTTGCCCGGGCGGATGCGGACGCGGTGCAACAGCACCTCGCCCAGCGACGACAGCGCGGCGACGACGTGGTCCTTGTGACCGACGCTGGTGCCGCCCGTCGTCACTACCACGTCGTACTCGTCCGTGAGGTCGGCGATCCGTTGCTCCACGCGGTCGTACTCGTCGGGGACGGTCCCCTCGTAGATCGCTTCGTGGCCCCACGAGCGGATCAACCCCGCCAGCATCGGCGAATCGAGGTCCGTCGTCCGGCCCTCGTGAATCTCGGTCCCGGTCGCCAGGACGCCCACCGACAGGCGCTCGCGGACCGTGACCTCCTCGACTCCCAGGTCGCCCAGCAGGATGGCGTCCTTCGGGGAGAGTCGCTCGCCGGCCGCGAACAGGCGTTCGCCTTCCCCGACGTTGCTCCCGCGCTCGTAGACGTAGGTCCCGGCGTCGAGGTCCGGCCCGCGGAGGCGGCCGTCCTCGACGGTCGATTCCTCGCGCTTGAGGACGACGTTCGCGCGCTCCGGCAGGGGCGCTCCCGTGGCGATGCGGACGGCCTCGCCCTCGTCGATCTCGCCGGGGTCGTCCTCGGGGAAGGTCTCGCCCTCGCGGACGGCCAGCGGGTAGTCGTCCTCGGCGCGGAAGGCGAACCCGTCCATCGTGGCGTGGTCGTGGGCCAGCACGTCGGCGGGCGCGTCGAGCGGTTCCGCGAGGATCCGCCCCGCGATCTCGTCCAGGGAAACCGTCTCGGTCCCGAAGTCGGCCAAAAACGACGCTCGGAGGTCGAGCACGCGCTCGACGGCCTCCTCGCGCCACACCATGTCGTCGTGGTCGTGGCCACCGGAATCTCCGTGGTCGTGGCCGGAGTGGTCGTGGTCCGCGTGGTCGGTCATGCGCCGCCGTTGGGGGTCGCTCCGGATAACAGTTGGGCGATCACGTCTCTTCGCTCTCCGCCCGGAGTCGCTGCTCGTAGCGGTCCAGGCGCTCGCCCAGTCGGTCGAGGAACTCGTCGGTCGCCGCCACGTGGAACGACAGCGGTTTCCCCCGCCCGTCGACCTCCACGATGACCTTGCCGCGCTTGCGGTAGACGAGGACCAGACTCCCGATTCCCGCGGCGACGAACGCCACACCGAGCAGTAGGTTGCTCCCTGCCGTCACGACGCCGATGCCGGCCAGCGCGGCGCTGAGGACCGCGACGAACCAGTCGACCTCCCTGGCGGTCACCTCGTCGATGGCGGTCAGTTCGACGCTGACGGGGTCGCCGTCCACGACGAGCAACCGCTCGTCGGTGATCCCGACTGCGCCGCCGCCGCGGAGGGCAGTCCGGTACCGCAGCGCCTCGCCGTCGGGAACGGCCGCCTGCAGGCGGTCGTGTGCCATCGTCGGGTACGGTGCGCGCGCGGTCACTTACCTCTTCCCGTCGAAAAACGCGAAAACGTGAGTCGGTCCGCGGTCAGTCCGCGCCGCCGGCCGGTCGCTCGTCGGTGCCGTCGCCGAGTCGGTCGAAGATGGACTGGAACTCCTCTTCGTCCTCGGCGATCTCTTTCCACTGTTCGAGGCCGCGTTCCTCGCGGGTACCCTCGACGGTGTTGTCAAGGACGAACGCGATGATCCCGCCGACTGCCATGCCGGTCGACCCGACGACGAAGACCGTGTCTGAGACGATCCGCGACCCGAGGATCGACCCGATTGCGGGGAACGCCGACATTCCCTCGCGGAAGGCGTCGGGACCGGGGAACTGCGCCATGTACTCGGGAATCGCCAGGCCCGCGAACAGCGCGAGGCCGATGATGAACACGTTCCGGGAGGAGTCCAGGTCGACGTACTTCAGGTTCGCCAGGCCGACCGCGGCGATCTGGCCGAACATGGCGATGAACAGGCCGCCGACGATGGGCGTCGGGATGGTGGCGACCAGTTGCCCGAAGTACCCCACGTAGCCGACGACGATCATCACGACGGCGCCGATCCGGACGACGTACCGGGAGGCCACGCCCGTGATGCCGATGGCGCCGATGTTCTCCGAGTAGGAGGTCGACCCGTTGCCGGTGCCCATGATGCCGGCGAAGACGTTGCCCAGGCCCTCCATGCCGATGCCGTGGTTGACCCGCTTTCGACTCGGGGCGCTGATGCCCGCCAGTCGCGCGACGGCGTGGTAGTCACCGAAGCTCTCGATCATGGAGGCGACGACGCCGGCGAACATACCGATGGCGAACGCGGTCGTGAACTGGGGCATGCCCCACTGCAGGGGCGTGATCGGCTGGATGGCGCTGGCGGAGGCGACCTGCTCGAAGTTCACGCCGCTGATGCTCGCCGGTTCCAGCACGCCCGCGACGGTGAGGACGGCGGCGACCGCCCACGCCGCCCCGACGCCGAGCAGGACGGGGAACAGCCGCGCGTACCGGCTGTACTTGTCGAGATACTGTGAGAAGCCGACGATGAGCAGCACCGTCAGGCCGAGCAGCCACCAGTTCTGGTTCGACCCCGGCTCCAGGTGCAGGGCGTCGCCCGGATCGACGATCTGGGGCGTATTGAACAGCGCCAGGCCGATCAGCGCGATCACCGGGGCGATCACGACGGGGGACATGTACCGCTTGAGCCACCCCATGACGCCACCGTAGCCGATGACGACTTCCACCAGCGCCGCGACGATGATCGCGCCCTGGAGTTCCCGGAGCATGATCTCGTACCCCGCGCCCTGGGCGCCGACGGCGGCGATGATGGCGACGGCCGGGGCCAGCATCGAGAACGTCCCACCCTGGACGATGGGGTAACGGTTCCCGATGGTCGTCTGGGCCAGCGTGGCGATGCCCGAGACGACGAAGAACGTCCCGATCAGTTGCGCCTGGGCCGAGGTGGGCATGCTCACCCCCTCGACGCCGTTCATCGTCGCGATCAGCGCCAGGGGAATCGCGATGGTGGCGCCGATCATCGTCAGGTAGTGCTGTACCCCGAGCAGTATCGACTCACCCAGCGGCGGCTTGTCTTCGATGCCGTACTCTACGAAGTCGGACTCCTCCACCGGGGCCGGGTCGCCTTCCGCTGCCGCCGGCGTCGTCCCGTCGCTGTCGTCCGGTGTATCCTCGTCTGTCATGTGAATCCTCCGCTAGCGTGAGGGGTGACACCTCACACCATACGCCCTACCATCATAAACCGGGCTATTAAATTTGTCGTCGGACAGGTACTTCGCTGAAGTTGTTTCGACCCGCCGACTGCTGTTGATTTCCGACACGAAATCCAAAAATTTGAAATGAACTCGGGGGCCGTGGCGGGGCCGCGCCCCGGCGTGACGGCCGGGGTCGGTCGCGGTGGGCAAATTATTTCTTCCGCAGGCCACGTGTGAGGGCATGGCATCCAAACCGCAGTACGCCGTCCACGCCGACCTGGATGTCCGGGTCGAGACTCGGGACGGCACGGAACTCGCGACCGACGTCTACCGGCCAGCGGACCCGGAGACCCGCGACCCCATCGACGACCCCAGGCCGGCGTTGCTCGACCGGACGCCCTACGACCGGACCGGCGGCCGCCTGCGCCACGGCGAGTGGTACGCCTCCCGGGGCTACGTCGTCGCCATCCAGGACGTCCGGGGTCGGTTCGACAGCGACGGCGACTTCTACATCCACACGAGCGAGGCCGAGGACGGCGCCGACACCGTCGAATGGTTGGCCGACCAGCCCTACTGCGACGGCCAGGTCGCCACGCTCGGCACCTCCTACGGCGCCTGGGTCCAGAACGCGCTTGCCACCCAGGACCCCGAGGGCCTGGCCGGAATGTTCGTCAACATGGGCGCCGCGAACGGCCGGGAGAAGACGTTCCGGCACAACGGCGCCTTCGAGTTGCGGTGGCTGTGCTGGGCGCTCACCCTGGGCGCGGGGTTCGCCGACGAGTCGCTGGTCGACCCCGAGGTCCAGCAAGTCTTCGCGGACGTGGACGTGCGCGAGGTGCTGACGGACGGTCCCATCCAGCGCGGGGAGTCGCCCCTCGCCGAACTCCCGCAGTACGAGGAGTGGGCCTTCGACATCATGACGACAGCGAGCGCCAGCGACGACCTCTGGCAGAATCCGGGGATCGACTTCGAGCGGTACTACGACGACTCCGCGGACGTCCCCACGGTCTACTCCGGCGGGTGGTACGATTCGTACACGGGCGCGACCGCCGACAACTTCCGTGGCCTGGCCGACCGCAAGGACAGTGACCACTACCTCCTGATCGGCCCCTGGACCCACCTCGCGCGCCTCCCGGGCGGCCACGACCACAGCGAGGCCCTGCTGTTCCCGCCGCTCACCTGGGAGCACCCGACCGCGGGCGACCTGGCGTTCGGCGAGGACGCGGTCCGGAAGTACCGCGAGACGCGCCTGGCGTTCTTCGACCACTACCTGAACGGCGAAGACAGCTGGGACCGCCCGCGCGTGGAGTACTTCATGATGGGCACCGGCGACGGCCACCAGACGGAGGACGGTCACCTGTTCCACGGCGGCGAGTGGCGCGCCGCCGAGGAGTGGCCGCCCGAGGGCACCGAGATGACGAAGTTCTACGCCCGCGGCGACGGCACGCTCTCGCGAGACCCGCCCAGCGAGGACGACGCCGCGACCACCTACGAGTTCGACCCCGAGGACCCCGTGCCCACCATCGGCGGCAACACCTCCTCGTACCTGACCTACGAACCGCGCGAGGAGTCGGTCGGCGCCCACCCGCTCGGTGACCGCAACATCGTCGACTTCGCGGGCCGGGGCGGCTACGACCAGCGTACCGACGAGGACACGTTCGGCGCCTCCCCGCCGTACGGCCCGCTCGCGGACCGCGACGACGTGCTCGTGTTCCGCACGCCACCCCTCGACGAACCCGTCGAGATCGCCGGGCCAATCCGGGTGCGGGTGTACGGGTCCACCGACGGGCCGGACACCGACTTCACCGCCAAACTGATCGACGAGTATCCCGAGAGCGAGGACTACCCCGAGGGCTACGCGTTGAACCTCTCGGATTCCATCTGCCGGGGGCGCTACCGTGGCTACCGCGACGAACCCGACCTGCTGGAACCGGGGGAAATCTACGAGTTCTACATGGAACCGTACGACACCGCCAACCGCTTCGACGCGGGCCACCGCATCCGCATCGACGTCTCCTCGTCGAACTGGCCGCGGTTCGACGTCAACCACAACACCGGCGGCCCCCTCTACACCGACGAGGAGTACCGGGTCGCCGAGAACACCGTCTACCACGAACGCGACCACCCCACCCACGTCGAGTTGCCCGTCCAGCCGACCGGGTGACTCCCCCGAAGATTCCTGGGTTTCTGGAACTCATTCCTCCTTCGAGTAACAAAATATAACCCGTCGGGGCGTTTCGGGCCACAATTCTCATCACGGCCCGAAGCGAATCCGCCGGCATCTGACCGGGGGAACCCCATGATATCCGAACTGTACCACTCCATTGCCGCCGCGATCGGAGCCGAGGAACGCGAGGTGGGTGCCTACGACGACAAACCGACGGCAGACGGCTTCGTCGACGGAATCGACCCCGGCGGTGACGCGTCGGGAGGTCCGGACGGAAACGGTGAAGACGACGGCTCTCGGGGTGGCGAGGTGCCGCTCGGCGTCCGGGCGCTGCTGGACGCGATGAACGCACCCGCGTTCGTCCTCGACGACGAACACACCGTCGTCGCCTGGAACAGCGGGATGGAGGTGATAAACGGACTGAGCGAGGAGGACGTACTCGGTTCGGACGACCCCGTCGGCCGCAACGAGGCGGGCGAGCGCGTCGAGACGCTCGCGAACAAGGTGGTCGAGCACCCCGAGACCGCCCACGAGGTGTACGACGTCGAGCGCGTCGACTCCGAGTACGTCGACGGCGTCGGGTACCGGAACGAGGCGACCATCGAGAACGTCCACGGCGAGCGCCGCCACCTCCGGTTCACCGCGACGCCCATCTACCGCGGGGACGACCTCGTCGGGGTGCTGGAGGTTTTCGAGGACCGGACGGAGGTCGTCGCACGCCAGCAGGCGACGGAGGCACTGGTCGAGGAGGTCACCGACACCCTCGCGGCCCTGAGTCGGGGCGAGCTCTCGGCACGCGCCGAGCGACCGCCGGACCACGACCTGGTGGACGACCACCTGCTGGAGATCTTCGACCACGTGAACGAGACGGCCCGCGACCTCGAGTCGGTGGTCGAGCAGGTCGAGGTGGCGACCCGGAGCATCTCGGGGTCCGTCCAGGAGACCGCGACCCACGCCACGGACATCGGGGGCCTCGTCGAAAACCAGAACGAGGGCCTGGAGGAGGTGGCCGAGGAGATCAACGCCTTCAGCGCCACCATGGAGCAGGTCGCCGCCAACTCCGACGAGGTGGCCGCCGCCGCACGGGACGTCCGCGAGGCCGCCGAGGAGGGGTACCAGGCGAGCCAGCGCGCCCGGGAGTCGACTGCGGAGCTGACCGCGGACAGCGACGAGGTCATCGAGGCCATCCAGGAACTGGAGGGCCGCATGGACGAGGTCGACGAGATCGTCGAGTTCATCTCCGACGTGGCCGAGCAGACGAACATCCTGGCGCTGAACGCCAACATCGAGGCGGCCCGCGCGGGCGAGGCCGGCGAGGGCTTCGCCGTGGTCGCCGAGGAGGTCAAGTCCCTGGCCGAGGAGACCAAGAACGCCGCCGACGAGATCGACCAGTTGATCGCCGGATTCAAGGCCCAGACCGACGCGGTGGCCGAGGCAGTCGAGACTGCCAGCGACTCCGTCGACGACAGCGTCGCCGAGATCGAGGAGACCCTGGACGCCCTGGAGTCGGTC
Source organism: Halobacteriales archaeon QS_1_68_20 (assembly GCA_003021085.1). Taxonomy (GTDB): domain Archaea; phylum Halobacteriota; class Halobacteria; order Halobacteriales; family PXRE01; genus PXRE01. The sequence continues at coordinate 46,414 of PXRE01000026.1, forward strand.
ACGACCTCCGTCGAGGAGGTCTCCGAGAGCATCGACGAGGTCGCCGCTGCCAACGACGACCAGGCCGCCACCGCCGAGGAGATCGCCGTCACCGTCGACCAGGTGAAGGGCTACGCCGACGACGTCCGGGAGGCGACCGAGACCATCGCCGACGAGACCCGCGAGCAAGCGACCGCCGTGGACGAACTGGCCGCCTACGTGGAAGACACCATCGAGGGCGGGGACCGGTAACGCGGTCCGGCGACCGACTCAGCGGTTCTGGAGCCACAGTTCGGCGGCCGCGAGTCGCCAGAGGACCATCCGGGCGACCTCGTCGCCGTCGAGGAATCCCTCGAGCAGGCGGTCGACGACCGCAGCGTCGACGATTCCCCGGTCGACGAGTTCACGGTCGGTCACCAGCGTCTCCAGCGTCTCGGCGTTCTCCCGGAGGCCCCGCTGGATCACGGGGTCGAACCGGAACGGGTGAGACTGGTCTTGCACCGCCGGCGGGAGCAACTCCGCCGCGAGGTGCCTGAAGAAGAACTTGTCGACGCCGCCACGGAGGCGCGCGCCGGTCGGGAGCGCGTACACGAACTCCAGCACCCGGCGGTCCGCGAACGGGTGGCGGGTCTCGACGCCCGCCGCGAGCGCCCGTCGCCGGTCGCGGCCGAAGTACAGCAACTGGTTCGAGCGGTAGTGGTCGTCGTAGGTCCCCTGCATCGACGTGCGGTCGAAGTCGCTCCACCCGGCGTCGTTTTCCAGTCTGTCCCGGAGGGCGGTCCGGTCGACGAACTCGCCGGCGAGCCAGTCCGGGAAGAAGGCGTCCTCGTCGTCGCTGCGCCACTCGAACAGGCGTCGGGCGAGGCCCGGGAACGCCGGGGCCAGCACGTACCCCAGCAGGAGGTGCCGCGCGGGCAACGGATCCGCCAGGAGGTCGGCGATCCCGCGCCCGAGTTTCCGCTCGCGGAACAGGTCGTGGTAGGCGAAGCGGTTCCCGTCGAAGAGGTTGCCGAACTCGCCGGTGAGCGCGACCCGACCGCCCGCGTCCGCGATACGGCCGTAGACCTCACGTTTCGGCGCTTCGATGCCGACAAGCACCGGTTTCTCCAGTCGCGGTTCGGCATACGCCTCGACGTCCAGCGGTGCGGCCGCGTCGTCCAGCGAGTACAACGCCAGCGGGAGGTCGTACTCGTCGACGAACGCCTCGACGCGACGGCGCTCCGCGCGGGCGGACTCGGGGTCGTCCATCGCTTCGGGGTCCTCGAACTGCATCGAGATGGCCCGGAGGTCCGCGTCGTCGCGCTCGGCCGCGATTGCCGCGACCGTGGTCGAGTCGAGGCCCCCGCTGAGCAGGACGTGCGGCGTCTCCCGCGAGCGGAGTCGCGTGCCGACCGCGTCCCGGAGGCGGTCGGCGAGTTCGTCCGCCAGCGCCTCGGGGTCGGTGATGGACAGGCGGTCCAGTGAGGCGGGGTCCCAGAAGCGGGTTACGGAGGAATCGGTCCCGTCGAAGGTGACGTAACTCCCGGCCGGTACCGTCCGGACCGCGTCGTAGACGGTGTCGCCCCTGGAGGCGTACTCGCCGAGGAGGCGTTCGCCGAGGACGCCATCGTCGACGTCGCGGTGGACGCCCGGTGCCGCGAGGACGGTGCCCGGGTCCGACCCGACGACGACCCGACCGTTCACGGTCGAGTAGTACAGTTCCCGCAGGCCGGCCGGGCCGCGGGCACACACCAGTCGCCCCCGGCGTTCGTCCCAGACGACGACCGCGAAGACGCCGACGAGTCGGTCGAACGCGTCCGGCCCCCAGGTCCGGTAGGCCGCGACGACCAGTCGCGCGTCCGAGGCTGATTCGTCCGGCCGGCGGTCGTCGGGGAGCGCCGAGCGCAATTCCTCGCGGTCGTCGATGCGTCCGTCAAGCGTGACGGTGACGCCGTCTTCGGTGATCGGCTGGCCTTCGCCCTCGGCTTCGGGCGTCGTCCAGAAGTGCTGGTGGCCGAGGGCGGCCGACGCGTGAACGACGTGGTCCCTGCCGTCGTGGCCTCGGTAGTCGAGCGTGTCCAGCAGCGCCGAGATGTCCTCGCTGGAGACGCTCCCGTCCGGATCGTACGCCGCGGCGATGCCAGTCATGCTGTCGCGGGTCGAGTCGATTCCGCGTGGTCACTTCGCGGGTCCGAGCAGTCCGTCGCTGGCCGGGCACGCGCCAGCGCGTCCAGGGCCGTCCCGGTCGCTCGACCGGTGCCCGTCGCCGTCGGCCCGCGTCGCGTCCGGTTCATCGTCTCTATCGTTTCTAACGTTTCGGGAGCGTTATTAAGTCCTGGCGAAACGTGTGGGACGACCGCGTCGGGGGTGGTCGTCGGGGCGAGGCAGGCCCCGGCAGCCGCTACGTCGGGATCCCGGTCGTCGCCGGACGTTCGAAAAATTCGACTGTTCGTCCCGCCGAGCGGGTCAATCGCCGTTGCGGCGGAGGAAGTCACTCACCTGCACGTCCTCGGTCACGCCCTCCTTGAGAGGGGCGGAGTAGTTGTACTGGAAGTACGTTCCGTCGTACGCCGGGTAGAATCCGATTCCCATGGTGTTACACCATCGATAACTATTGGTTGGATAGTATATAATTCTTTCCTAGGTACAGACGAGTAATGAAATAGGGGAGGGTGGGTGAAATAGACGGCTCCCCGGCAGGACGGACTCGTGGCTAGGGGACGATTCCTGGCGACGCAGTATCCAGGACGCGGCGAGAATCCCTTACTACGAACTCTTGTCGCGAGAATGACTTAAATGCCGACGGCGGATCGGCCGGGCGTCGACCGTGGCTACGTTCAGGGTTCCCCGGCGACGGGGTCGGTACCGTCCTCGTTCGACCGGTCGCGGGTGGGCGGCAGGCTGGGGTCCCGGTACGGCGAGCGCCCCAGGGCGGCGCCGTGGAGGTCCTGCTCGTCCAGTTGGTCCCGGAGGGTGCGTTCGAGGCGGTTGACGCTGGTCGTGTCCAGGTCGTAGGCGTCCAGCAGTTCCCGGTAACGTGGGTCGTCGGTGAGCGACTCGAAGCGCTCGTACAGCGACTGGAACTCGTCGGGGTTGCGCTCGTCCAGCCACTCCTCGTCGTGGAGGCCGAGACGGCGCTGTCGCTCCCGGTCGACGACGTGCTTGATCACGACGAGCGCGACCTTCGGGATGGCCCGCTGGCTCCCGAACGCCGTCAGGTCGAGGTCCGTCACGATGCCGAGCGCCCGGTCGCGCTCCCAGGGGGTCAGCGACAGCGTGTTGCAGAAGGCGTGGGTGATCCGGGCCTTCTCCAGGCGGTGCATCCGCGCGCTGTGGCCCTGCATCGCCGGGTGTTGCTCGTCGTGGAGGCGCCGGAGGTTCTCGTCGACGTCCTCCAGTGGACCGCGCGCCCGCCCGATGATCGTCGCGCTGGGGGTCACGACGTCCCAGCGCCGGATGCGTTCGTCCTTGACGGCGTCGATCCGTGACAGCGCGGCGTCGCCGGGCCGGGTGCTCAACTCCCGCTCCGGGATCGGCTCGCTGCGCTCGATGCTCCGGGGATCGGTCGACGCGGTGGGGCGGCCGCCGGTCATCTCGTGACGCCTACGCACCGGGGATTTAGAAATGCTGGGCTCCCGGCGGACGTGGTCGCCGTCCACGCTGGCGATCGGCGAACGATCTCCCGGCTATATGAACATATGTGCATATGTTCATATATCGCCCGGGGTAGCGGCGTCTCACCGGTCGGGTAGCAGCCGCGGAGAACCCGTCACTACGAACCGTTGTCGCCCGAAGCACTTAAAGGAAGGACGGGCGGTCCGCTGGCTGGCCGATAAGACTCACCGAGAACGCCTCACTACGAGCCGTTGTCGCGAGAAGCACTTAAACGAGACCAGGGTCGATCTAGGCAGTGTTCGGATTAGCGTAGGTGGCCGGCGCATCCGGCGGGGTGGGACTGAAAGGGGCCGGGGCGGTTCGGTCGCGCGCCTCGTTGCGCTCCTCGTCACTCCTTCGTTGCACTCAGTCGTTCCTGCGGTGCGTGCGTCGTCGTGCTTCCCGAACCGCCCCGGGGGCTTTCGCGGCGTACCCGACGATGGATCAGTTCTCGCTGAACAATACCGTTGCACCTGATTCGGGTTAGCCGATTCGTGTCCGGTAAACGGTCGCGTCAGTCCTCGGTGAACGCGACGCAGCGACAGACCGACGATTCGCCGCCCTCGAACCGCCAGGGGAAGGTCCCGATCTGGCAGCGCTCGCCGAGCAGGTGTTCGGGCACCTCCGCGTTCTCGACGTGGACGATGCCCTCGGGGAACAGTTCGGTGTGCATCAACTGGTAGCCCTCCGGCGGGAAGATCTCGTCGAGGTCGTCGACGCCGAAGTGGTCCCGGGCTTCCGCGGCGAGTTCCGGCCGCACGTCCCTGATTACGGTGTTCATCGGGTGGTCGGCGCTCCCGCAGTCCAGAAGCAGGTACTCCAAGTCCATCTCCTTGCACCACTCCGCGAACTCCGCGTTCGGGCCGGGGTGCTTGCAGAAGTAGCGGTGCGGGTCGGCGTCCTCGCGGTGCCAGGCGTACTGCTGGTACCCCGTGTGGACGAACAGGATGTCACCCTCCTGCACGTCGGCGACCTCCTCGATCATGTCGCTCGTGTAGACGTCGTAGTCGCCCACCTCGTCCGAGATGTCCGCGATCACGGCGTCGCCGACGAGTTCGTCCAGGGGCATGTCCGCGATGTCCCGGCCGCTGGCGATGAAGTGCTTCTCGCCGTCGAGGTGGGTGCCGGTGTGGTTCATGAACTCGATCTTCTGCCCGTTGACCTTCTCGGTGTCCAGGGACTTCTCGTACCACACCTTGGGGTTGTCGTAGGTGGGCCAGGCCGGAGTCTCGGAGGACCACGGCTGGGTCAGGTCGTGCATCTCGTAGCCGTCGAGCATGACCCCGTAATCGTCGGGGGATCACTTAAACGGCAGGACGTCGGCAGGCGGTCGGGGGTCAGGGCAGGCGGGACACGCAGTTGCGGCAGTACGTGTACGCCGGGTCGTTCTCGGTGCCGCAGTGGTCGCAGACGCCGCGGTCGGTCCGGAAATGGTCGTTGGCGTCCGTGCGCCCCTCTCTGGCCGACCGTCGCCAATAAGACGGACGGTGCTCGGGGTTGCCGTGCCACGACACACCAAGGTATTAAGTGAATCGGCCGTTACTACGCGGTATCGCACGCCGGGTCGGCGTCCGGTCGAGAGACGCTGGTGTTCGGACGTCGCCCCGGACTCCCACTCGACCACTCGATCATGAAACCAGCCGCCTTCGAATACCACCGTCCGACGACGGTAGACGACGCAGTCGAACTGCTCGACGAACACGACGACGCCGAACTGATGGCCGGCAACCAGTCGCTGGGCATCGTCATGGCGAACCGGCTGGCGACGCCGGACCACGTGATCGACGTCAACAGGATCGACGAACTCGACTACGTCGACGTCGGCGAGGACGCCGTCAGGATCGGCGCGATGGTTCGCCACCGCACCATCGAGCGCTCGGACCTGCTTGCCGACCACCTCCCCATGCTCCCGGAGGCCGCCGAACAGATCGCCGGTCCGAGCGTCCGTAACCGGGGCACCCTGGGTGGATCCATCGGCGAGGCCGACCCCGCGGGCAACTACCCGGCGGTCGCGGTCGCACTGGACGGCACCCTCCACCTCCGCTCGGTCGACGGCGAGCGCGAGGTCTCCGCCGAGGACTACTTCATCGCGTACATGTTCACCGACCTCCGGGAGAACGAACTCGTCGAGTCGCTGTCCGTCCCCCGGGACCCGTATCCGCCAGAGCGGACGGGCATGGCGTTTCTCGAACTGAAGCGGGCCGCCCAGACCTGGCCGACGCTGTCGGCCGCCGCCGCGGTCCGCGTCGACGACCCCGACGCCGACGACCCGGCCGTCGAGCACGCCCGCCTCGCGCTGGCCAACGCCGCGGACGTCCCGCTCCGCGTCGAGGCGGCCGAGGACACGGTGGAGGACGCACCCATCTCGGAGGCGACGCTCTCGGAGGCGGCTGCCGCGGCGACCGACGCGGCCGAGCCCTCCGGCGAGATGCACGCCGACGAGGAGTTCAAGGAGGAAGTGGCCGGCGAGTACGCCCGCCGGGCGCTCCGGACGGCCTTCGACCGGGCGCGCGGCGTCGAACCGCCGGCGTTCGACGGCGACGCCGGGAGGGCCGAGGCGTGATCGAGTTCGAGGGCGAGTTCGAACTCGACCGCCCGCCCGAGGCGCTGTGGGACTACTTCACCGACCCGGACGTGCTGGCGGAGTGCGCCCCCGGCGTCGAGGAGATGACCGTCGGCGAACCCTGGGAGGTCGAGACGGTGCTGTCCGTGAAGGTCGGGAGCGTCAATCCCTCCTTCGACTGCGACGTGACGGTGACCCGCGCCGAGTTCCCCGAGCAACTGGAGATGGTGGCCCGCGGCGACGCGAGCAGGAACGCCTTCGAAGCGGGCGCGACCATGGACCTGCAGGAGACCGATGACGGCGGGACCGTGGCCAACTGGACCGCCCGCGCGGAGGTGTCGGGCCTGCTGGCGAGTCTCGGTCAGCGCGCGCTCGGCGGCGTCACCGAGCGCCTCGTGAACAACTTCTTCGAGGACCTCGAAGCGATGGCCGAGGACGGCGTCCCGGCCGAGTCGAAGCTGGAAGGTGCTCCCGAGGAGGACGTCGACCTGGACGAACTGGACGCGGACCTGGTCGAGACCGAAGAGACCTGACCGGTCGTCGTGGTTGCGTGGCAGTTACGCTGTCGCTGTTGTGGTGTTCTCGGGACGACTCCGTCTAGCCAGCGTCGTCCGGTTTCTCCGGCGCGCGCGAGCAACGCGCGCGCCACAGCACTACAGGAAGCACCGGAGAAGAAAACGACCCCGCCGTCCGAACGCGAACCCGACGAACCGGACGTTTCGCTACTCTTCGTCGGCGCCTCGCACCCGCTCGCGCACCCGGTCGGGCGTGAACGGCAGTCGGTCCGCCGTCACGTCCAGGGGGTCCAGCGCCCGGTTGATCGAGGAGGCCACGCTCGCGGGCGCGTCGATCATGCCGCCCTCGCCGACGCCTTTCGCCCCGGTCTCGGTGAACGGCGAGGGCGTCACGGTGTGGTCCATCTCGATCTCCGGGACGTTCTCGATGGACGGCAAGAGGTAGTCGAACATCGTGATCGCCTGGGGCTGGCCCGAGTCCTGGTCGTACCCGAACTCTTCCAGCAACGCGGCGCCGATGCCCTGGGCGATGCCGCCGTGGGCCTGCCCCTCGACGATCATCGGGTTGAGCATCGTTCCGCAGTCCCGGACGGTGTAGAACTTCAGGATGTCGACCTCTCCGGTGTTCACCTCCACTTCGACGATGGGCGCGTTGGCACCGTAGGCCGCCGTCGGGTAGACGGGGTACTTGCTCCGCAGGGCCTCGTCGAAGTCCTCCTCCAACGTCGCCGGGTGTGGGTAGTCGTAGGTGGCGCGGGTCTTTGCTTCCTCGCCGGTTCCGTCGTCCAGTTCGGCGAGTTCGGCCAGCGACAGCGTCTCGCCGGTGTCGACGCGCTCGACGGCGCCGTCGCGGTAGGCCACGTCGCCGGCCTCGACGCCCCAGTGGGCGGCCGCGAGGTCGGTCAGGCCGTCCACGAGCCCGTCGCAGGCACCCACCGTCGCGCCCGAGAGCATCACTGCCATCCGCGAGGCGGCGCTTCCGTACTCCGTGGGTGCGTCGACGCTGTCGAGGTAGTCCACCTCCACGCCGCTGGGAAGCACGCCGAGTTCGTCCGCGACCAGCTGCGAGACGAGCGTCTGGTGGCCCTGCCCGGAACTGTCCGTGGCCAGCCACGTCCGGACGGTGCCGTCCTCCTCCAACTCGACCCGGAAGTGCTCGGGCAGTTCGGCCACGTCGTCGCGGGGGCGGTCGTCCAGCGCCTCGCGGTCGCTACGCTGGCGGTCGGTCCAGTCCGACCCGGAGACGCCGGGTTCGATCAGGACCGCGGGCTGGGTGCCGCGGTACTTGCCTTCCTGGCGTTTCTGCTCGACGACCTCGGGGTCGAGCAGACCGCCCTCGCAGCGCTCGTTCTCGTCGATCATCTCCTCGATCCGCTGGAGGGCGGCGGGGTAGTCCCCGGAGTCGTAGATGTTGTGCGACGGGAGCTTGTACGGCATCTGGTCGGGGTCGATCAGGTTCCGGCGCCGGAGGTCGGTGGGATCCATCCCCAGTTCCCGGGCGGCCTCGTCGACGATCATCTCCAGGGCGTAGTGGTGCGGGTCGACCCCGAACCCGCGGTAGGCGGTCTGGGCGGTTTTGTTCGTCAGCACGAGGTCGTACTCGTAGGCGACGTCGTCGACGTCGTAGGCGTTGGTGAGCACCGACAGCGGCTTGAGCACCTGGTTGACGGGGTAGTGCGGGAACGCACCGAAGTCGTCGACGAACCAGACGTCCAGCCCCCGGAAGGTGCCATCGTCGTCCAGCGCGAGTCGCATCTCGTACTGGCGCTCGGAGGAGTGGACGTCCCCGCCCTGGAGGTTCTCGATCCGGTCCTCGACGAACTTGACGGGCGTCCCACCGAGTTGCTGGCTCGCCATCGCCGCGAGGTTGACGTACCGGTGGATGGCGATCTTCGTCCCGAAACTGCCGCCGACGTCGGGCGGCACGTCGATGTGGACCTTCTCGGGGGGATAGCCCAGCGTCTCGAACACCGTGTCGTCGACGAGGGTGTGCAACTGGATGTTGCAGTCGACGTAGAAGGCGTCCTCCTCGTCGTCGTACTGGGCCACCGCCCCCGCCGTCTCCAGGGGCACGCCCGAGACCCGGCCCCAGTAGTACTCGCCCTCGACGACGTGGTCGGCGTCCTCGAAGGCCCCCTCCGGGTCACCGAAGGTCAGGCGCTCGTTGTCCGCGACGTTGGAGCCGTAGTCCGCGTGGACCAGCACCTCGTCCTCGCGGGCCTCCATCCCGTCGACCACGGGGTCCAGCGTCTCGTACTCGACGTCGACGAGGTCGGCCACGTCCTCCGCCAGGTAGCGGTTCTCCGCGACGACGACTGCGATGGGTTCGCCGACGAACCGTGCTTTCCCGTCCGCCAGCGACCACTCCTGGAACCCGTGCAGGCCGCAGGGCTGGGGGTTGTACTCGTCCTTGAGGTCCTCGACGGTCAGCACCAGTTCGCAGTCGGGGTGGGCTTCCGCGGCGCTGGTGTCTACGCCTACGATGTTCGCGTGCGCGTGGACGCTCCGGACCAGCGCCATCTCCAGGCAGCCCTCCGGCGCCTTGTCGTGGACGTACTCGGCCTGGCCGGTGAGGATGCGGCGGTCCTCGAACCGCCGGACGCTCCGGCCGGTGAACGACTCCTCGTCCCGTTCGGTCTCGGCTTCCACGTCCGGTTCGGGGGCGACGCCGGACTCGGACATTCAGTCTCCCTCCCCGACTTCGCCGTCCCCCTTGCCGTCCATCTTGTCGCCGTCCCCCTTGCCGTCCATCTTGTCGCCGTCCCCCTCGCCGTCCATCTTGTCGGCGGCGCGCTCGACGGCCTCGTAGATGTTCTGGTAGCCCGTGCAGCGGCAGATGTTGTCCGCGAGGCCGTGCTCGATGTCCTCGCGGCCGGGGTCGGGGTCCTCGTCCAGCAGTTCCTTCGTCGCCATGACGAAGCCGCTGGTGCAGAAGCCACACTGGAGGGCGTGTTCCTCGTGGAAGGACTCCTGGATGGGGTGGAGACCGTCCTCCGAGAGGCCCTCGACGCTCTCGACCTCTCGGCCCTCCGCCTGGACGGCGTAGGTGAGACAGCTCTTGACCCCTTCGCCGTCCATCAGGACCGTGCAGGCGCCACAGACGCCGTGCTCGCAGCCGACCCGGACGCCCCGACAGCCACACTCCCGCCGGAGGAAGTCCGAGAGCTTCAGGCGGGGTTCGACCTCGCGGGTCACCTCCTCACCGTTGACCGTGACGGTCACCTCCCGCGTCGGCAACTCGCCGGACTGGGCAGTGTTATCGGTGCTCATATTGATACCTCACTCTTTCTGGCGATTCCCTCTTAAGAGTTATTGACGAAATCGGTCCCCTCTGTACATTATCGGACGCAGATAACGGTTACATCCAAAAGCTACGGCCGGTCCTTACGGTGAAGACATCCCGCCTCTTCCGACCGCGTATGCCATCGTACCGATGGCTGCTTGACCTAGGTTAACGACGACACCGTATCCCGTCCCACTGAAAATGAGTGCGGCGGTCTTGACACCGAACAGCGTCGATCCCGGATTCGTGGTTGAAACCACCACGGAGACTGACCGTAACGACCCGGGGTTGGCAACATTTCCTCCAGCCGATGGGAACGCCCCAAAGAGAACAGCGAGACCGAAAACAGCCAGCAATATCGCTGCTTCTCGCCCGTAGGTGATAGACGTATCCAACACCGCGAGGATGGCGGTCACGACGAGTACTAGGAGGACGAGTGGGTCTCTGACCGGATGTGGGCCGACGGTGAACCCTGCCACCGCGAGTCCGATGATAACCAACGATCCGGCTCCGAGGAAGAATGTCGTCGACCGTTTACTGTGGTCGTAGCCGAAGGATAGGACGGCGGCAATTGAGCCGACGTACAGAGCTGGATATGCAGCGATGAGAAAGAGGCTATTCAGGCCCGACAGGGCGTATAGGTACGTAAGCAAGAATAGCGCGAATAGTACGCCGAGCGATTCGAACCATCGACTGTCGATTGGTATCGAACGACTGAAAACCGGTGTGATTGACATGGGACAGCTAGATTCCTGTGCGATAATATATTTTCTCCCTTGATGAGTCGTAATGTTGTCTTGTAGTGATTACCGCCTACTAATTCAGCGAACCAAAATCATAAAAGGTGGTATCGACTAAAGCCTCCGCTTGGTAGCCTTCTGCCCTGTTATATTCATTGTTACCCTGACAGGTGCTGTTGTAGATATCCTCCCAATAGCCAGCCTGCACAATTCCGACTATGAAGTGATTCCCCTTGTCGTTGGTGTAATAGGTCGGGCCTCCTGAATCACCCGAATACGTATTGGTCTTCGCCTGGAATCCGTCACCATTCCAGTCAGTACAGTCGTCAACGGCCGACTTCTCGCTCATCGAAATTTTTTGAGCGTACCGGACGTAAGTCCGGTGGCCACGCCCATCTTTTTAACAGTCTCATTCCCGACGTAGGACTCTAGACCGTCTTGAGTCACCCAACCTTGCACTTCGATGTACGTGTTGGACTCAAGTTTGATCTGATTCGTGTAACTGAATTCGTTGTTGGTGATATCGGCGACTGCCCAATCTTTTTTAGCGTTGTAATCAATCACCTCTGCCACCTCTTTTGTATCTCTATCTGACATGTAGAACTTTGTTCCGGTTGGATCGTCAGAACATTGATCGCTCGCCGGGACGTGGGCCGCCGTTAGCAACCTGCTCTGAACGCTACTGCCGCTATGGTCGTTCACTTTACAACAAAACGTGCCCTCCCCATTGACAGTGTCTGCCCAAACACCACCTGGGACATCGTAGAAAATTTCTCCACTATTGTAACAGAGGTCAGTTTTCTTTGACTCTTTAGCTTTAGTGGTGGAAATGTTAACACCATCTATCTCGTCCGGAATGGATATAGGTTCCTCGTTTTCCCAGATCTCAACCTCAACTTCTAAAGCGTTCTTTCCATCAATGGACTTATCACTCCCGGTTATTCCAATTTTCTCCACTGCAGGATGATTCAAAAAGCGGTCCCTGACCTCGTCGTTTACTGCTCTAACGCGCAGCCGATGCTCTGCCCACGATTTGGGGACAGTTTCCCACTCGCGAATTCCAGATGGGTCAGCTAGAACCGGAATTTCGACCGTGCCAGGTCCGTTTGCTCCAACAAGTGCACTAACACCTGTCAACGAAACGCTTCCACCAATGGCTTTCAGAACATTACGTCTCTCTGCCATATATAACCAATCAAAAGAAGTAAAATAATAAACTTACAGTTTAATACTAATAATTTTTCATGGATTATTAGCCCACTGGTGTCTATCCCTGTCTTCCTCAACCTCTAAGTCCCCGGAGGTGAACGGTGGTATCATGGCTCAGGCCGATCTCTGCGTACGAAATGCGCGCGTCGTGACGCCGAGCGGAACCATCGACGGCGGCGTGGCCGCCGAGGACGGCAAGATCGTCGCCGTGGGGGCCGATTCCAACCTGCCCGAGGCCGAGCGGACCATCGACGCCGAGGGCAACTACCTGCTGCCGGGGTTCATCGACCCGCACGTCCACTGGGGCCTCTCCCGGTACGAGTTCGAGTACCACGAAGGTCTAGAACACGATTTCGAGACCGAGACACGCGGAGCGGTCCACGGCGGCGTGACGACGGTCGTGAACTTCCTGCTACAACCGGACCCGTACCTGCCGGACATGGACTTCTTCGTGGAGGCTGGCGAGCAGAACTCCTACATCGACTTCGCGTACCACGCCATCGTCCACAAGGACCACCACTTCGACGAGATCCAGGGCCTCGCGGAGGCGGGCGTCCGCTCGTTCAAGATCTTCTTCAACTGGTACAAACACGCCGCCCCGGAACTGGGCATCGAGCACTCCCACGCCGGCCGGGTGTACGACCTGCTGTCGCAGGTGGCGGACATCCCCAACGGCGTCGTCATGTTCCACGCCGAGAACGAGGACATCGCATACGAGCGCCGCCAGGAACTGCAGGAGGAGGGGCGCAACGATCTGGAAGCCTGGAGCGAGTCGGCGCCGAACATCTGCGAGGCGATGCAGATCGAACAGATCGGCCGGATGACCGAGATGACCGACTCGCGGTCGTACATCGTCCACATGAGCACGGGCGAGGGCGTCGACATCTGCAAGCGCTTCCAGGAGAAGGGGGTCAACCTCCACGCCGAAACGCTGCCCGCCTTCCTCACCCACACCAAAGACGAGGAGGACCTCGGCGTGTGGGGCAAGATCTCGCCGCCCCTGCGCGGCGAGTGGTCGAAGAAACGGCTCTGGCAGGGCCTGCGAGAGGGGACCGTCGACTACGTCGGCACCGACCACTGCCCGCACAAGATCGAGTTCAAGCAGAAGGAGAAGGGCAAGTTCGGCGACATCTGGGACGCGATTCCCGGCGACAACAACGGCATCGAGTACCTGCTCCCCGTCATGATGAGCGAGGGCGTGAACAAGAACCGCATCGGCATCGAGCGCCTGGTGGAGGTCTGCGCCGAGAACAACGCCAGACGGTGGGGCCTGTACCCCCGGAAGGGCGCACTGCAGGAAGGGTCGGACGCCGACATGGTGATCGTCGACCCCGAGAAGTCGACGGTCGTGGACGACGACTTCTACCACACGATGGAACCGGGGTACTCCACCATGCACGGCATGGAACTGACGGGCCTGCCGACCCACACCATCGTCGGCGGCGAGGTCGTCGTGGAGGACGACGAACTGGTGGCGGAACCCGGCGGCCGGAACTACCTGCCGCGTGGGCCGAGCGGCGTGCCGAGCGGCGAGTAGATGACCGTCCTGGGCGTCTTGCTGGCGGCCGGCACCGGCTCGCGGTTCGAGGCGGGCAACAAACTGCTGGCGGACCTCGGCGGCGACCCGGTGGTCGTCAGGTCGGCCGAGACGCTCGTCGAAGCCCACGCCGGAGGCTTCCTCGACGACCTCGTCGCGGTCGTGGGCCACGAGGCAGAGCGGACGGCCGAGGCGCTGGCGGACCTCCCGTTTGAGACCGTCGAGAACCCCGACTACGAGGCCGGACAGGCTACCTCTGTCGCTCGTGGCGTCAGGGTGGCCCGCGAGCGTGGCGCCGACGCGGCGGTCTTCGCGCTGGGGGACCTGCCGTGCGTCGATGCTTCGACGGTCGAAGCCGTCGTGGCCGCCTGGCGCGACTCGGACGACGGCGCCGGCATCGTCGTCCCGACCTGCGACGGCCGCCGGGGAAACCCCGTGCTGTTCGACGCACGGCACTTCGACGAACTGCTCGCGGTCTCCAGCGACACCGGCGGCCGAGAACTGTTCGACGCGTCCCCCGTCGAGCGCGTCCCCGTGGACGACCCGGGCATCCACCGGGACGTCGACACGGTCGGGGACCTCGCGGAACTGCGTGAATAGGCACCGGGAATCTACCGGTTCTCGCGCTCCTGCAAGCGTCGCTCGCGGATCTCCTCGCGCTCTTCGGTTGTCAGTTCGTCGCTGGGCCCGTCGCCGCGGTGCTGGAACACCTCGTCGGGGTCGAGTTCCGGCAGGGGCGGATCGCCGGTCTCGCCGTCGATCCGTGCCAGCGCCCGTTCCGCGACCGCCGACAGTTCCGGACTGGCGTCGGCCTCCAGCGCCTCGATCGCCTCGCGGGCGTCGGCCGCGCGGACGACGCCGAGCGCGTAACAGGCGTCACGACGAACGATCCGGTCGGGATCGGTCAGTCGGTCGATCAGGGTCGGGACGAGCGGCGCGACGGCGTCGGGGGTCGCGCGGGCCAGCGAACAGACGATTCCGGCCGCCTCGCGGCGGGTCGGCGCGTCACTGGCCTGGAGCGAGTCCGCCAGATCGTCGACGCGGTCCTCGACGGCCGTGGGGTCCGCCACAGCGACGTTCGCCAGCACTTCGGCCGCGAACCGGGCCGTCGCTCCGTGCCCGTCGAGGTACGCCCCGACCTCGGGCGCGACCTCCGCGGCGGCCTCCGGGTCGACCTCCGATATCGAGGCCAGCGCCTGCAGGCCGCTCCGGACGACCGCCGGGTCCGAGGCGATCAGGATCGGTTCGAGGGCGTCGGCCGCTTCCGCCGGGAACGCCGACCCGAGCGCGACGAACGCGTGGCTGCGCGCACCGTCCGGGTCCGCCCGGAGGTCCGCGAGCAGGTCGTCGATGGTCTCGCGCAGTTCGGGGGAATCCCGGTCCAGCAAGGCTCCGAGGGTCTTGCCGGTCAACCGCGCCTCGTCCGGCGAGGGGTCCCGGAGGCCCTCGCGGAGCGGTTCGACCAGCGGTCGGAGTCCGTCGGGGTCGCTCCGGGCGGCCTCCCTGACGGCTACCAGCGTCGCTCGCCTGGCCCTCGCGTCGTCGCCCCGGAGGAGGTCCCCCAGGGTCTCGGTGTGGGCCGCCAGTCGACCGGGCGCACCGCTGGCGACGGCCTCCAGCGCCGTCGCCCCCGCCCGGCCGTCCAGCGCCTCGAAGACGGTTTCGAGGTCGACCGACGACGGATCCTCGGTCGCACGGGTCGCGAGCTCCGCGTCCGTGGCGCCCCCCGTCGGTGGCGCCGGGCCGTCGGAGTCGGTCCCGCGGGGCGGTTCCTGGGTCGACTCGGCGTCCGATTCGTCGTCCGGTGAGTCGGGTGGTTCCGGCGTCATTGGTCTCGATCCGGCAGCGTCCCCCGGCCGGCGGCGCCGGCCGTTCCCTCCAGTCGTCTGCCGTCTCCGTTAATTCATTAACGAGAACGTTTTTAATATATCGGTCCGTACCTCGTTCCGAACTATGGCTACGAACAGCGAGCGCGGTGGCCGGATGAACCGCCGGTCGCTCCTGCAGAAGATGGCCGGGGCGAGCGCGGCCGGGTTGCTCGCCGCGGGCGCTAGCGAACCGGTAGCCGCCGGCAAGGGCAGTCTCGGCGGTTCGGACGGCAACCCCTGCGACTGGGACCGTGCCGACGACTCCCACCTCCCGTGGGACACCGGCGGCCAGTACGGCGGCTGGGGCGGCCACGAGTACCACGGCACCCCCGAGGGACAGGTGTACAACCCGATCATCTTCGTCCACGGCAACGGGCGCGACGCCTGCGACTGGCAGGGCCACGCCGACTACATGATCGACCAGGGGTACTACGGCGACGAACTCTGGGCGATCACGTTCGTCGGGACGACCGACGACGCCGACACCCCGACCCACGAGGACATGCGCAACCAGCTGGACGACTTCGTCCAGAACGTGATGGACTACACCGGCGCCGACCAGGTCGACATCGTCGAGCACAGCCTCGGGGTCACCGGTGCGTACTGGTGGATGGACAGCTACGACCGCTACGACTGGGTCAACACGTACATCGGGCTGGCCGGCGCGTTCAACGGCAACTGCTGGTGTTCGTGTTGCTGTGACCAGGGCGACGAGGGCGAACCCTGCCAGTTCATCGCCGCGCAGTGTTACTACGACGGCCACCCGCTGTACGACATGCAACAGCCCGACGAGACACCCCCGGGGACCAACTGGTACACCGTCCGCGGGTACTACGACGGCATCTACAACCCCTGCGGACTCTACTACAGCCCCTACCTCGACGGCGCGGACAACAACCTCTACTACACCGACCACGACGGCGTGCGGGTGTACTCGAAGTCGGACGTCTTTAGCTGGACCTACTACAACAACTGAGGTCGGTTCGGGTTGTCGGTGGAAGCCGGACGTCTCGTTGTCGAATTTGGGGTGCTGTTTGGGCCTACGTTGGAGCTGTTGGTGGTGCCCTCGTTTGAGTTTCGGCG
>PXRE01000026.1:62967-275355 GCA_003021085.1 Halobacteriales archaeon QS_1_68_20
CCCGACCCTCGCGCGGGTTGCTCGCGCACGCCACGACTCACCGCCAATTCCGGGAAACGAACGCCACCTACTCCCCGGTAACGTGCGTCCGCTCCCCGTGGATGGGTCCTTCCCGGTCCCGCAACCGGCCACCCTCCCGGTCGTTTTCGACGGCCAGGACCTCCGAGACGACCGAGAGAGCGATCTCCATGGGTGCGCCGCCGCCGAGGTCCAGGCCTACGGGCGTGGCCACGCGGTCGAGGAACGACTCCGGGAGGTCGACGCCGTCCTCCTCGAGGTCCGACCGGATCTCCTCGAAGCGCTTCCGCGGCCCCATCAACCCGACGTAGGGCGCTTCGGTGTCCGCCAGCGCCTCCAGCGCCAGTTCGTCGTCGATCAGGTTGTGGCTCATCAGGACCACGTGGGTCCGCTCGTCGACCAGTCCGGGAAGGTCGGTGGGGTTGACGGCGACCACTTCCTCGGCGCCGGGAAACCGCTCCGGTTCGGCCAGACCGCCGCGGGCGGTCGCGACGGTCACCTCGAAGCCCACGTCGCGGGCCAGTCGCACCACGGGGGCGGTGTCGGGTTGGCCGCCGAAGACCAGTAGTTCCGCCGGCGGTTCCAGGCCGCCGACGAATAGGCGGACCTGGCCCCCGTCCGTCTCGACTTCCCTGATCGCAGTCTTCCCGGACCGGGCACACGACGTTGCGACCTCGGCGACTTCGTCCAGTAGCGCGTCGGGGAGTGTATCCCGCGCCGAGGGGTCCGTCCGGTCGCCCTCGGGGGAGACGACGGCGCGGTCGCCCGGTTGCACGTCGTCCGTCTCCGACTCGACGGCCGTGACCAGCGCGACGCGTCCACGGGGTCGACGAACACGTCGATGACGCCGTTGCATCCCAGGCCGAGGTCCCACTCGTCGTCGTCCATGAGGTCGAAGGTCCGGGACTCGGGAACGCCGTCCTCGAAGACGTTCCCCGCCAGTTCCGCCACCGGGTCCTCCAGGCACCCGGCGGTGATCGCACCGACCTGCTCGCCCCCGGGCGTCAGGACCATCTTCGCGCCCGGCCGCCGGAACGCCGACCCCTCGACGTCGACGACCGTGGCCACCGCCGCCGTCGCGTCGCGCCCGCGTAACTCCCGCAGGCGCCGCTCGACGTCCAGTGCCGTGGCGTCCCAGCCGTCCCGTTCGATAGTCATGTCAGCCGATAGGAAGCGTCGGGCCTTAAGCGTCCGGCACTGCCCCCCGCCTGCCTGGTTTCAATTCCCCGGCGCGGCCGGGCGACGCCGAGGGGTATATGAACATATATTCGTATATTTCCGACGAACCGAATCACGCAACCACTAAATTACTGCCGTTCGAACGAGAGAACATGGCCTACACCAAGGCGAGCACCGACGACGTGGACTCGGTCATCGACGACGAGTACGGCGGCATGTGGTTCCTGCGCGACGCGCTGGACGCCGAGGCGGTCGGCGTGACGGTGATGGAACTCGAACCGGGTGCCCGCGGCAAGGAGCACGACCACGAACACGACGAGCAGGAGGAGGTGTACGTCTGCGTCGAGGGGTCGGTCGACGTCGACTGCGACGGCGAGACGGTCACCCTCGCCGAGGACGACGCCCTGCGACTCTCCCCGGACGTGACCCGGACCATCCGCAACGACGGCGACGAGCGGGCGAAACTGGTGCTGGTCGGCGGGCCGGGCGCGGCGTAGGCGACCGGGACGCCGTCACCCCGGCGGCAGGTTTCTCCGGCGGAGCGCGCCCGTAACTACCGGTCGAGGACCGCTGGTCGCAGCGACGCGCGTGCGGGATTTAATGCCTCTCGCCCCTAATTAGAGACGTACAGGCAGGCATGCAGCAACGGACCACCCGGTCGACGCTCCCGTACGACTACCACGACGTCTACAACGAGGCGCGGGCCGTCTTGCGGAGCCAGGTGGACGAACTGGCCCGGATCGAACGGAAGGCGATGCAACTGAACAAGTTCATCGTTCTCCTGATCGCCGGACTGGCCGCGGTCTTCCGACTGGGCGGGACGCCGTTGCCGTCGTCGCCGCTGGTGACGGTGGGAAGCGGACTCGTGGTCGTCGCGTTGCTGTTCGGGATACTGACGACGACGGCCAGCTCCGTGAACGTCGGGGTCGCGCCGTCCGACGCCATCTTCCCCGCGCCGGGCCAGCAGGCGGGCGTCATGACCGCCCAGTCACAGCAGAAGATCATCTATTCGCTGGACCGCCAGATCCGGGACAACTCGAACCTCATCTGGATCAACGGGTGGCTGTTGCTGATCGCCCAGGCGTCGCTCTCGGTCGGCATCGTCGTGATCGGCTACACCGTCTGGACGGCGTGACTCGGCGACGGTGTCGACGGCGTGGACCCCTGAACCCGGCGTCTCCCGGCAGAACTTGTTTGTCGTTGCGGCCGCTACGTCCGCACGTGAACGGACCAGACACGGGGGCCGACCGGCCCGACGCGGGGGCCGACCGGCCGGAAACTGACGTCCAGCCGGCCGAGGCGACCCGACTGTACGGGGGTCCGAAGTTCCTGACGAACTGGCTGATCCGACTCGGGCGGGCGCTCCGGCCGGCCGACGACGTCGAGTACGGGGACTACTCGAGCGGACGGCAGGTCGGGACGACCAGCGGCCCGACCGGCGGACCGTACGGGGGTCAGCGAGTCGTGCAGGAACCGACCGGGGAAACCAGGCAACCCGTGGGCCAGCGGTGGGGTTCGCCGATGCGCCAGGAGTCGGGACCGCAGGCCCAGGAATCGGGACCGGAATCTCCGGAGTCGGGGGCAGAAGCCCATGAACCGGGGACGCAGGTCCAGGACTCGGACGCTGACCCCACCGAACGGGAAGAGGGTGGCGAGGAAGAGAACCTGGGTGGCGGCCGATAACGACCGTCGAGGCCGGCGTCCCCGGGCCTGCGGACGCCGGCCGGTGGACGCCGAAAAGCGGGAGGTTCAAACGACGAGCTATCCCATTCTGAGACACGATGATCGACAACCTGGCGAAGGACGTGCAGGCGTTCACGAGCAACGTCTTCTACGTCGGGGGCGAGCGGCCGGTCGTCGTCGACCCGGGCGCGAACTTCGACGTGGTCCAGCGCCTCGAATCCCACCCCGA
The DNA here is from genome assembly GCA_003021085.1 of Halobacteriales archaeon QS_1_68_20. Classification (GTDB taxonomy): domain Archaea; phylum Halobacteriota; class Halobacteria; order Halobacteriales; family PXRE01; genus PXRE01. Next base: position 66,077 of record PXRE01000026.1, read on the forward strand.
CCCCGAGGCGGTGATCCTGACCCACACCCACCCCGACCACGTGGGCAACCTCGAAGACGTCAAAGCGGCCTACGACGTCGACGCCTGGGGGTTCGACCCCGAGCAGGAGGGCGTCGACCACGCCATCGCCGACGAGGAGCGCGTCCAGATGGGCGACCACGAGTACCTGGCGCTCCACACGCCCGGCCACATTCCTGATCACCTCTGCCTGTACGCCGAGGGCCCGGGCGTCCTGTTCGCGGGCGACCTGGTGTTCCAGAACGGCGGGTTCGGCCGGACGGACCTCCCCGGCGCGGACCACGCCACGCTGATCGACAGCATCGAGCGCCTGCTGTCGGTCCTCGACGAGGACCTCCGCGAGATGCACGTCGGGCACGGCCCCAGCGTGACGAACGATCCCTACCACCACGTCGAACTCGCCGCTCGCTCTGCGAAGATGGCGGGCGGATAGATCCTACGCCCGGGCGACGTCCAGCAACTCGTCGTACGCTTCGCCGTAGGCGTCCGCGACGGCCGCAAGGTCGTCGCGCTCCGCACTGGTCAGCGCCGGCAGCGCCACCGTGGCCCGCGGATCCATGAGGTTGGAGACGTTCTGGACGGTCTCCTCCAGGTAGCCCTCTCGCGGCCCGCCGACGGCGACCTGGTGGGCCTTCGCGTACCGGCTGCCGTCGAAGATGCGCGCCCGGCCCGGGTCGACGACCGCGACGGCGTCGAACTCGACGGTCCGGATGGGCAAGGCCACGTCGCCGTAGGACTCCACGACCGCGGGATCGGTCGCCCGGACGGGTTCGGTCAGCCCCCGGATCGCCTGGAGGTGGTGTCGCTCCATCACCGCGTTGGCCTCCTCCAGCGAGTCGACGACGAGCGCGTCCGCCAGCGGGAGGTGCTCGCGGGCGTGGTCGGGGAGGGCCGCGCGACCGTTGACCACGAAGTCGTCGCCCACGCGGTCGACCAGGAACTCCCGGTCGGCGCGGCCGAGCAGTCCCGACCCGCCGCCGGGCGCGGGCCGCCAGAGTCTGTGGACGGGATTGATGGCCTCGGGTTCGTGGTCGCCCGCGCTCGCGTCGACGAGGCGCTTCGCGTCCTTGCCGTACAGTCGGCCGTCCTCGACGGCGGCGTGGTAGTCGTCGTGGTCGTACCAGTAGTCGTTGCCAGCGCGGGGCTTGAAGCCGACGCCGTCGACTCGATCGAGGAGGCCGACCGAGAACGTCGTCTTGCCGGCGTCGACCGTCGCGCCGCCTGCGACCAGCAGGTTCATGCTACGTCTTCAGGCCGTAGTAGCCGGGTTCGTCGTCGGCCTGCGGTTCGGCCACCACGAGGTCGTCGGCGTTGAACACGATCCAGGGGATGGCCCAGTCCAGCAGGACGTTCTCGGTCTCGGGGTCCAGTTCCGCGTCGGGGTCCAGTTCCTGGAGCAACCGGGCGATCTCGTAGACGGTGTACATCTCGTCGGGGTCGAGCAACTCCTCGGGCGCGTAGAAGTCACAGGGGTGAATCTGGTCGAACGAGGACTTCGCTCGGGGCATGACGGAGGGTACGGGTGACCGGCGGGTAAATCATCCGATTCGCGCAGGGTTTCGGTCCGGACGAAGCCGATAGTTACTTTGGACGATGCACTCATTCGTTCATCAATGGCGACGCCGCTCAAAATCGCCTACGCAGGGTTCCTACTGACCGGCATGTCGCTTGCTGGCGTTTTCGGGACCGTAGCGTGGCGGCGGCGGCCGTCGCGCGAGGCGACCGCGCTGGTCGTCCTCGCGGCCGGCATCGTCCTCTGGCTGGTGGGAACGACGGCGAGTCTGTTCGTCGACCCCCTGTCGGCCAGGGTGTTCGCGCAGAAGTTCTCGTACTTCGGCATCGTCTCCACGACGCCGGCGTTCCTGGTGTTGACGCTCCTGTACACCGGCCGCGAGGCGTGGGTCGACCGACGACTCTTGGGCGTCCTCTCGGTCGAACCCGTGGTCTTCCTGATCGGGCTGTGGACGACCCCGGAACTGGTGTACGAGTCGGTCTCGGTCACCGGTTCGTCGCTGGCGTTCGACGTGGTGCACGGACCGCTGTTCTGGGTCCACGTCGTCTACGCGTACGTGCTGACGCTGATCGCGACCGCGCTGCTACTGGAGTTTCTCTACCGCACGCAGTACCTCTACACCAAACAGGTACTGGCGCTCCTGACGGCGGTGGCTGCCCCCTGGTTCGGGAACATGCTCTACCTCGGCGGGGCCGTCCCGTTCGACCCCACGCCCATCACGTTCGCCGTCAGCGGCACGGTGCTTACCTGGGCCGTCCTCGAAGCGGGCTTCGTCGACCTGTCGCCCATCGCCCGCGAGGCGGTCGTCGACCACGTCAACCACGGGATGCTCGTGGTCGACGAGGAGGGGCGACTCATCGACCTCAACCCGACGGGCAAGGCGATGCTCGACGCCGACGACGACATCGGGCGGCCGCTGGCGGAACTGCTCACCGACTACCCCCAACTCGTCGAGGAGTTCGCCGACGCCCACGAGAAACGCGAGAATGTGCTTCTCGACACCCCCGAGGGGCGGCGGGTGTTCGACATCGAGGTGACTCCGTTGACCGACTACCGCGACCGCCTGCAGGGTCGGCTGTTCCTCATCCAGGACGTGACCGAACGGTGGCAGCGCGAGCAGGAACTCCAGCGACAGAACGAGCAACTTGACCGGTTCGCCTCCGTCGTCAGCCACGACCTCCGGAACCCGCTGAACGTCCTCGACGGGTACGTCGAACTCGCCCGCGAGTCCGGGGACACGGAACCGCTGGACGCCGCCGCCGAGAGCATCGACCGGATGTACCAGCTCATCGACGACGTCCTGTCGCTGGCCCGCGAGGGCCGCCAGATCGAGTCCAGGGAACCGGTCGAACTCCGTGCGGTCGCCCGAGACGCGTGGGCGAACCTGGAGACCACGGAGGCCACCCTCATCGTCGTCGACGACCGGACCCTCCACGCCGACCGGTCGCGACTGGTCCAGGCGCTGGAGAACCTCTTCTGTAACGCCGTCGAGCACGGCGGCCCGGGCGTGACCGTCGAGGTCGGGACGAGCGACGACGAGCGTGGCTTCTACGTCCAGGACGACGGTCCGGGCATCCCCCCGGACGAGCACGACGACGTGTTCGAGTACGGTTACACCACGACCGACGAGGGGACGGGGCTGGGGCTGGCCATCGCCGACGCCATCGCGGAGGCCCACGGCTGGGAACTCCGACTGGAGGACGGTAGCACCGGAGCCAGGTTCGAGTTCCGGGACGCCAACGTCAAACGGGACGACTCCGTCGTTCTCGCGGAGTAGCGTGGCCGGCCGGGCACGACGGCGACCCGTCGGCGGCCGCCGGACGGTCGGCTACCGGTCGGGAACACGAAAAATCGAAACTCGACTCGGCGCTCTCCGGGAGCGGCGATTCAACCCTCGTGGTTGTTGACCGTCTTCCGGTACTGGTCGGCGGCCTCGCCCCAGTCGACGACCTCGAAGAAGGCGTCGATGAAGCTGCCGCGGTCCGGGCCGTAGTCGTAGTAGTAAGAGTGCTCCCAGACGTCCAGCGCCAGGATGGGGTGAGAGCCCCACAGCGCACCCTGGTCGTGCTTGTCGACGACGAGGTTGCGGAGCTGCTTGGCGACGGGGTCGTAGACGAGCAGCGCCCAGCCACCGGCCTCCTTGGCGGCGGCCTCGAACTCGCCCTTCCAGCCCTCGTAGGAGCCGAAGTCCTCCTCGATGCGGTCCCGAAGTTCGCCCTCGGGCTCGCCCCCGCCGTTCGGCGACATCACGTTCCAGAACAGGGTGTGCAGGTAGTGGCCACAGCCGTTGTGGGTGACGTTGCGGATGGCGGAGCCGCTACTGCCGAAGTCGCCCGACTCGCGGTTCTCCGCGAGGGTCTCCTCGGCGCTGTTGAGACCGTTGACGTACCCCTGGTGGTGGGTGTCGTGGTGCCAGGTCAGCACCTGCTCGCTGATGTGGGGCGCGAGCGCGTCGTAGTCGTACGGCAGGTCCGGAAGCTTGGCGTCGGAGTACTCTCCCATGGTGTAACCTCCAGTTGAAGTATCATTGCGGTTGTTGATAAAGGTTGAGGACTCGGATTCATCACAAATGTTCGATACGAACCGGAAACGCAGGCGGTCACGGCTCCGGCGGTAGCCCGACATCCGGCCGACGGGCGGCCGAACGCCCGGACCGGCGTCGAAGGTACTGAATAACTTTTTTGAAACATTTCCGAGAGGTCGGCCGGCGGGGCGGGCCGTCCTCGTCGGCGCCGTCCCGACTCGACCCCCCCCTGGCCGGGCGAAACGGTAAGCCGTTCGGGCGTCAGGACCTGTCATGGGAATCGAGAAACCTGACGTCGACCCAGAGACGTTCCTGGAGGACGTAGAGATGCGCGTCGGCGAGATCGTCTCCGCCGAGGAGTTCCCCGGGGCCCGCAAGGACCTCTACAAACTGGTGGTCGACTTCGGCGTCGAACGCCGGCAGTCGGCGGCCGGCCTGACCGACAACTACGACCCCGGGGACCTGCAGGGCCGGCAGGTCGTCGCCGTCGTCAACCTCGGCACCGTCACCGTTGCCGGGTTCGACAGCGAGTGCCTGGTGATCGGCGTCGACGACGCCGACGGCGAGGTGGTCCACCTCCGGCCGGACCGCGAGGTACCCAACGGGACCGAGGTGTATTGAAGAAATTATCTCTTCAATGACACCGACCGAAGCTAGTTAGCAACATTTAGGGGCGTTCTGACTGGACGGCCTATCAACGATGGCCGAAACGAAGGCGGACGGTGAATCGCTACGGTCGGTCGGCTGGGCGATAGCGTTCGCAGTCCTCGTCGCACTGTCGGTCCCGTGGTTCCTCTGGGACGACGGGACCGTGGTCGCCGGACTGCCCGTGTGGCTGTGGTGGCACGTCGGCTGGATGGTGGTGACCTCGGTGACGTTCGCCTCGTTCGCCAGTCGCGCCTGGGGCCTCTGGGTCGAGGAGGTGGCGTAGATGGCGGACGTCGGCCTGCAACTCGGGATCGTGACGGGCTACCTGCTCGTCGCGCTCGGGATCGGCGTGCTCGCCTACCGCGTGACCGAACGGACGGCCGAGGACTACTATCTCGCCGGGCGGTCGTTCGGGACCGTCGTCCTCCTGTGTACCGTGTTCGCCACGCTGTTGTCGGCGTTCACGTTCTTCGGCGGGCCGAACACTCTGGTACGTCGTCGGCTACCGCCAGTGGTTGCTCGGCAAGGCCAACGGCTACGTCACCCTGGGCGAGATGCTCGGCGACCGGTTCGGCTCCGACCGTCTCCGGGCGCTCGTGGCGGGGATAAGCCTGGCCTGGCTGTTCCCGTACGTGATGCTCCAGCAGATCGGTGCCGGGAGCGCGCTGGCCGCGCTCACCGAGGGCACCGTTCCCTTCTGGGGCGGGGCAGTGCTCGTGACGGCGTTCATGATCGTCTACGTCGTCCTCGCGGGGATGCGCGGCATCGCCTGGACCGACACACTCCAGGGCGCGTTCATGCTGGTGATGGTCTGGGCGGCGTTCCTGTGGGTGCTGGCTAGCGTCGGTGGAATCGGCGCCGCGACCGACGGCCTCGGCGAGACTGTCCCCGAGTTCCTCGAACTCGGCGGTGACTTCTACACGCCCCAGCGGATGCTCACCTTCGCGGTCAGCATCGCCTTCGGCGTCGCCATGTTCCCGCAGGTGAACCAGCGATTCTTCGCCGCCGGATCGGAGACGGTGCTGAAGCGCTCGTTCGTGCTGTGGCCGGTGATCGTCCTCCTGCTGTTCGTCCCCGCGTTCCTGCTGGGTGCCTGGGCCCGGGGCCTCGGTATCGCGGCCGAGGTCGGGGCCGGCGACAACGTGCTTCCCCTACTACTCTCGGAGTACACGCCCGCGTGGTTCGCCGCGCTGGTCATCGCGGGGGCCATCGCCGCGATGATGTCCTCCAGCGATTCGATGTTGCTGTCGGGCGCGTCGTACTTCACCCGCGACGTCTACCGGCCGCTGGTCGACCCGGACCTCTCGGGCGACCGCGAGGACCTGCTGGGCAGGGTCGGCGTCGCCGTCTTCGCAGTCGGCGCGCTGGTCGCCAGTCTCCTCGTGGGCGGCAGCGCCGACGTCGGCGTGGTCGGTGACGTCCTCGTGGACGTCGGTGACACCGCCTTCGGCGGGTTCGCGCAACTGGCGTTCCCGGTGATCGTCGCGCTGTACTGGTCCCGGACGACCAGGGCGGGGATGTACGTCGGCATCCTCGCCAGCCAGGTCGCCTACGTCGCCGGCGTGCTGTTGCCGGTCGTCGAGGTCACCGTGCCGCTGGCCGGCCAGGTTCCGCTCGGCCTACCCGAGACGTACCTCGGGTGGGGTATCTCCCTGTACTGCATGCTCCTGGGCCTGGTGCTGACGGTCGGCGTGTCGGTGGTGACTGCCTCGGCGCCAAGCGAGGACCGCGCGGCGTACGGCCTGGCGGACTGACCCAAATGGATTAACCCCTCGGCAGGAGAACGGCCGTCCATGCAGACGCACGTCGTCCCGGTCGGGTTCGACTACGACCGGCTGATCGCGCCGCTGGTCCGCGAGAAACTGGACGTCGACCGGGCGATCCTGCTGGAGGGGGCGGTCGGGAGCGAGGCCAACGTCGAGTACTCCCGGCGCATCGCCCGCAAACTGGAACAGGACTTCCGGAACCTGCTCGGCGCGGAGACCGAACGCGTCGTGGTTGAGGACGTCTACGACTACGACGCCGCCTTCGAGCAGGCGTTCGACCTCATCAACGCGGAACTGGACCGCGGCGGGGCGGGCGAGGACGCCACGGACGAGGACCCCGGCGAGGTGTGGGTCAACGTTAGCGCGATGCCCCGGACCGTCTCGTTCGCGTTCGCCACCGCCGCCCACTCGATCATGGTCGAGCTGGAGGCCGACCGCGACCGCATCCACACATACTACACGGCCCCCGAGAAGTACCTGGAGACCGAACTCGCCGAGGAACTGCGCGCGATGGTCGGCCTGCTGGCCGACGTCCGGGACGGCGACGTCGACGCCGACGCCGTCGACGAGCACCTGGCGACGGCCCAGGACCTGCTCGCGGAGTTCGACGAGCGGGGGACGACCGTCGGAGCGAAGGAGATCGACGGGAGCCACGTCGTCGAGTTCCCGGTTGCGTCCTTCCAGAACGTCGACCCCTTCGAGGAACTGATCCTCTACAAACTCGGCGAGGACGGCGAGTTCGACTCCGTCTCGGACCTGGCGAAGGCGCTGGCCGCGGACCTCGACGAGGAGTACACCGACTCGTTCCGCTCGAAGGTCATCTACAACGTCGACAGATTGGGCCCGGGCGGCAAGGGTTACGTCGAACAGGACGCCCACGGCAAGTCCCACCGGACCCGGCTCTCGCGGATCGGTGAACTCTGGGTGCGCGCTCACGGGGACGAGTGAATTGGGACGTAGCGTGTTGAGGACGTTAGAGTCGTGGCGCACGCGAGCAAGGCGCGCGAGGTCTCCGCGAGTCTTGCGAGCGGAGGCTCGGGAGAGCTTGCTCTCCCGGTGGCCGGGGGAAGCGCGGCGTCTCCGGCGAGCCGTGCGAGCCGGAGGCTCGTCAGCGCTTACCTCTGACGGTGGCCCAGCGGGTCGGCCACCGCGCCGAGTCCCGCGGTTGGGGAGGGTGGGGTTGACCCCTAGGTGTTGCGTGCCGCTAGCGTTGCCCGTTCGAACCGTGAACACTAGCGACCACTTGACCTAGGGATATCCACGCCCTCCCCAACCGATTGCGCTCCTCGCTTCGCTCCGGTGCTCATCCCTCGCGCGCGGCAACCGCAACGTGGCAGGTTGGGCTGAACGAACCAACCGAAGTAAAACGAAGCCGAAGTTCAGGTCGTCATTTCTCGATCCCCGGCGCCTCGTCACCGATGACGTCCATCACGCGGTCGTGGAACTCCTGCAGGACGGCGCTCTCGTCGCTGGCCAGCACCACGTCAGTCGCCATCAGCGTCGCCAGGCCGAACGCCCGCGGCGACGGCGACTCGACCCGCTGGGCACGCACCTCGATGTCGCCGGCCTGGATGCCGGCCAGCACCTCCTCGATGCCGGCGACGTTCAGTTTGTCCTCCAGGATCTCGCGGTAGGTCTCCTCCAGCACCGCGAAGTCATCCAGGTCCTCGGCGAATCCCAGCAACATCTCGCTGGAGACCTGTTGCTCGCTGGCGGACTTCTCGTAGCCCTTGTACCGCTTGAGGATCATCAGCGACCGGGTCGCGTCGATCCGGAAGTACCGCTGGAGCAGGTCGGTCCCCTCGATGGCCGCCCGGAGTTTCTCCCGGACCGAGTCGGGGTCCAGGTCCGCGACGATGCCCTCCACGTCGACCTTGCGGTTCAGCGGCATCGAGATGGAGAAGCCGTGGTCCGCGACGGCGACGGCGACGTTGGCGTCGGTCGCCTGCGCGCACTCGTGGGCGACGATGCGCGAGAGGCCGTCGTTGAACCGCCGGCCGTAGTTCGAGTGGACGTAGTACCGGCGCTTGTACTCGTCGCGGTCCAGTTCCTCCTCGATGGCGAGGCGGCCGGCCGTGCTGACGCTCTCTGCGCCCGCGTACCGCACCTGCTGGTCGAACAGGCGGGCGAGCGCCCGGACGCCGTTGTCGTCCAGCGGGAACTCCCGGAGCCACGCCCGGACGGCGGGACGGCCGCCCTCCTGCAGGCGTTCGACGAGTTCACCCTGGAACTGGAGGATCTCACGGCCGAGGTCGTACGACAGCGGCAGGCGCTCGGAGTACCACGAGGGGACGGTCGGCCGGGCGCTCGTGCGGTCGACGTACACCTTCGACCCGCGGCGGTAGCGGTACTCGAAGCGGTTCCCGCCGAGGACGAACACGTCGCCGGACTCGAGGGTGTCCAGGTACTCCTCGTCGAGCTGGCCGACCCACTCGTCGTCCACGCGGGTGAACACGTCGCAGGTGAACGAGTCGGGGATGGTCCCGATGTTGGTCATATAGATGACCCGCGCGAGGCGGCCGCGTTTACCGATCAGCGGCTGGCCGACCTCGAACTCGTCGTAGTGGTACTCGCCGTCCGGCGGGTCGTTGGCGTCACGCCAGATCTTCGCGTAGACGTTGTTGTCCTCCATGCCGTCGTAGTCGGCGGTGAGATAGCGCAGCAACTGCTCCCACTCGTCGTCGCCGTAGTCGCGGTAGGGGTAGGCCCGCCTGAGGATGTCCTCGATTTCGGCCTCCGGGCGGGGGCCGTTGATCGCCATCCCGTAGACGTGCTGGGCGGCGACGTCATGGGCGTTCTCCGGGACGAACACCCGGTCGACGAACCCCTCCTCGGCCTTCTTCAGCATGACCGCGCACTCGACGAGTTCGTCGCGGTCGAGCGCGAACACCCGGCCGGTGACGGTCTCGCCGAGCTGGTGGCCCGCCCGGCCGACGCGCTGGAGGAGCGCGGCGACCGATTTGGGGGAGCCGACCTGCACCACTAGGTCGACAGTCGGCATGTCGATGCCGAGTTCGAGACTGGTGGAGGTGGTGACCACGTCGACGGTGCCGTCCTTGAGTCGGCGCTCGACGTCCTCGCGGTCGGCCTTCGAGAGACTGCCGTGGTGGCACGAGGAGTTCGCCTCCTCGTACGCCGAGAAGCGTTCGCGGAGGTTGTGTAGGACGCGCTCCGCGCCCGAGCGCGTGTTGGTGAACACGATGGTCGTCGTGTGATCCTGAATCTCGTCGTGGAGGGTCTCGTAGAACCGCTCGTTGCTCACGTCGTGGGGCGTGTTCACGAGGTCGGCCGCCGGCGTCACGAGTTCGACGTCGAACTCCCGGACGAACCGCGTGTCGACGATTTCGCAATCGCGGGATGGACCACCGGGGCCGTTCCGGCCGACCAGGAACTCGGCCATCCCCTCCAGGGGTTCGACGGTCGCGGAGCACCCGATCCGGGTCGGCGACCCCTCTGCGAGGTGCTGGAGGCGTTCGAGGCTGACCGCGAGGTGGGTACCGCGCTTGCTCTCCGCGAGGGCGTGAATCTCGTCGACGACCACGTACTCGACGGTCCGCAACTTCTCGCGGAACTTCGGCGAATTGAGGAGGATGGCCAGCGTCTCCGGCGTGGTGTTGAGGATGTGCGGCGTCTCCTCCAGCATCGCCTGCCGTTCGCTGGAGTCGGTGTCGCCGTGCCGGATCGCGTGCCGGATCTCCACCTCGCCGTCGGTCCGTTCGGAGATGCCCGCCAGGGGCCGTTCGAGGTTCCGGTGGATGTCGTTGGCCAGCGACTTCAGCGGGGAGACGTACAGGCAGTACACCGAGTTGTCGAGTCCCTCCTCGCTGTCGCGGCGGTAGAGTTCGTTGATGATCGAGGTGAACGACGCGAGCGTCTTGCCGGACCCCGTCGGGGCCGCGACCAGGGCGTTGGTCCCCTCCTGGACCAGGGGGATGGCCTCCTCCTGGGGCGGCGTGAAGAAGCCCTCGTTCTCTTCGACGAACGCTCCGAACTGGTCGACCCACCACTCCTGGAGGGGGGGTTCCAGCAACTCCAGGACGTCGCCGTCGGTGATCGTCGCCGCCTCTGCGTCGACGCCAGTCTCGGCCGCGGCCAACAGTTCCCTCGGTCCCATCTGGGCGCGCGTTAGAGTCGGAGGTGTAAGTGTATTCCCCCACCGGAGCGGAAGTGAACCGGCCGCCGCGAACCGCCTCCGATTCGTACCGCTCAGGCCAGCGATTCCAGGAGCGCGAGCAGTTCCGTCTCGGTCGCGTTGCCGGACGCCACGGCGTCTCTGGGCCGTCGACCGGTCGATTCGACCGTCTCGATTGTCCCCTCGGGGTCGTAACCGCGGGCGTGGACCAGCCACGCGGCGAGGACGTGACCCGTCCGCCCGATGCCGGCGAGGCAGTGGGTCACGACGGGTTCCCCCTGCTCGTCGGCCGTCTCGAAGAACGGTAGCACCTCGTCGGTCAGCGTCTCCCGCGCGGCGAGGTGGTGGTCCGGGACGGGCGCGTGCAGGACCTGCTCGCGGCCGAACGCCCGCTGGTACTGTCCGACCAGGTCACCGTACCGTTCCAGTTGTCGCTCCGAGAGGAGACAGCAGACTCGCTGGACGCCGCGCTCTCTCATGGCGGCGATCCAGTCGTCGACGGCGGCCGTCGGGTCCAGGCGGCCGAACCCGGGTGCGGCCGCGCCGTGGACCACTTCCTCCCCGGGCGCGGCCGGCGCGAATCTGTCGCCTCGGCTCACGGTCTCCTGACACGCCCGCCACCTACATCTCCGTTTCGGCGGTCATCCACTACTCCGCGCTCGGCCCACTGGTCCGGAAACCCGGTCGCTGACCGGTCCGTCCGTCCGCCGCGGCGCGCGCTGGTGAGCGTGCCGAGCAACGCGAGGCCGCGAACCAGAGGCGCGCGAGGGACGAGTAACGCAAGGAGCGCTCGGAGAGCGCGACTGAGTAACGCAGTCGGCTGGGGAGGCGTGTGGCGATGCGCGGTTGGACCGGGTGGGACTGAAAGGGGCCGCGCGCTGGACGACGGCGGGCGACGTAAGCACCGCAACGGAGTGAGGAGCGCAGCGAGCCCCCCGAGTCGAGCGCGCGGGGGCTTTCTGCGTGTTGCTGTCCAGGATTCCGTCGACTGTGAGCGCGCGGGGGCTTTCTGGGCGGTGACGGTCAAGTTATCGTCTACACAGCGCACCCGAAAACACCACGACCCAGCCTGACGACGAAAACTGTTTCCCACTCGCACGCCCCGACTCGACCATGCGCGTGACCTTCCTCGGCACCGGCAGCGCCATGCCGACGGGCGAGCGGGTCCAGACGGGCATCCTGCTGGAAGGCGCCGACCGCCGACTCCTCGTCGACTGCGGGAGCGGCGTCCTGCACCGACTCGCGCAGGTGGCCGACTACGAGGACGTGGGCCACGTCCTGCTGACCCACCACCACCTCGACCACGTCTCGGACCTCCTCGCGCTGTTGAAGGCCCGGTGGCTCGCGGGCGCGGAGTCGCTGTCGGTCGCCGGCCCGCCCGGTACCGAGTCAATGATCGCGGACCTACTGTCGGTCCACGACTACCTGCAGGACCGGGTGGACCTCTCGGTGCGGGACGTCGAGACGGGGTCGTTCTCGTTCGCCGGGTTCGACGTTGAAGCGATGGAGACCCGCCACTCGATGCAGTGTTTCGCCTACCGGTTCGAGGATCGGTTCTCCTTCAGCGGCGACAGCGAGGCGTTCCCAGAACTCGCGTCGTTCGCGGACGGCTGTACGGCACTGGCCCACGACTGCTCGTTCCCGGACGAGGTGGACGTCTCGAACCACCCGACGCCGACGCAACTCGGCGAGGCCCTCTCGGGCGTCGACGTCGGGACGGTCTACCTCACGCACCTGTACCCCCACACCGACGGCAACCACGAGGCGATGCTTGACTCCATCGCGGACCACTACGACGGGGACGTCGAATTCGCCGAGGACCGCCTGACCGTCTCGGTGTAGTCCCCTCGATACGTCCCGCTCCGTACCCGAATTCGTCGAATTCCGTCGGCCGGACCGGCCGGGTCGTCGTCGCCAACTGCACCCGACCTACCAGATACTGGACACAATAGTTAACCCGATGGTCGAGAAACTTCGGCACGAGACACCGGCGAGATTCCATGAGAGAAGTAGATCCACTGGTCACCCATCGACTCCCCGACGCGGGCGAACCAGAGACGTGTACGGACGTCGTCGCCTGCGCGGCGACCGACGTCACGGCGCTCGTCCTGGGGGCCGCAATTTTGCTCGTCGCCATCTTCGTGGCGGCGGTCGCGCACGTCCGGTCGGCCCGCTCGGTCACGTCCGACGAACGCGAGCGCGTCCGCCGGGAGGCGAAGGCGTTCACGGCGTTCGCCGACCGGATCACGGACCTCGAAGCCGGACCGGCCGGGGGCTCGCCCCGGCGGGTCGGCACCGCCACGCTGGTCGAGTCGACGACGACGACGTCGTTACAGGACGTGGCGGACGCGTACCGCGAAACCGTCATGGCGGTCCCCCACTACGAGAGCGAGTACGGCGAACCGCTGGCACAGAACATGGCCGCGGAGTTCGGCGACGACGTCGCAAGCGCCGTGGTCACCGGCCAGAACCTGACGCCACAGCTCAAGCGGACCCTCCTCCAGCGTAGCGCCCGCGCCCAGCGACTCCGCCTCGCCCTGCTGGAACACCTCGACGCCGAGGCCGAGGCGGTCGCCGAGGCCGAGGCCGACTTCGACCGCATCTCCGACTCCGTCGACCGGATCGAGGAGGCGTCGCTCGAAGACGCCACGTTCGAGGACCTCCTCGCGGAGTGGTACCTGCTGGAGGACCGCGAGCGCGAGTGCGTCGAACGACTCCAGACGCGCCAGAAGACCATCCAGGACCGGCGAGGCCTGTCCAAGCACCTCTCGGAAGCGCCGACGCTCGAACAGTACCTCTACGCACCCCTGGACGTGACCTATCCCGTGCTGGCCGACGGGACGACGTTGCTCGACCGGATCAGGGCCGCCCAGCACGACGTGCTCTACGCGCTCGGGAGCGTCGAGGGCGGCTGACTTACTCCAGGCGGTACCGCAAAAGCGCCGCGATGCCGCCCAGGTTCTTCAGGCGCTGCCCGGGTTCGAACTCGCTGGAGAACACGGTCACCTCCCCGCCCTGCCGTTCGACGTTGCGGACGATTTCGTCGACGTCCTCGTCCCACTCGCTTTCGGCGTCGGGGACCGACCCGCGTTCGATCCGCAACCGCTGGTCGACCACGAGCAGCTCCTCGACGGCACCGAACTCGGCGGCCTTCGCCACCTGCTTGGGACCGTAGGCCGCCTTCGCCCCCTCCGCGATCCGGTCGGTCAACTCGTCGATGAGCCGCGCCTCCTCCGCGATGCGGGTCTTTTCGCGGACGTCGTCGAGGGTGCCGCGCGCGAGTACCTCGTGGACGCCGCGTTCGCCGGCGGCGCTGGTGTCGACGGTCGTCGCCAGCTCCGCCAGTTCGGCGTGGTGCTCCTGGACGTGGTCGAGGGCGTCCTGCTTCGTGAACCCGGGCCCCGCGAGGACGATGGCGTCGACCTCCAGCCGCGAGAGGACGTCGCCGAGGTCGTCGAACAGTTCCGAGCGGTCCCGGGCGTACTCGCCCTTGCCGGTCGGTCCGGACAGGGCGGCGTACTCCTCGATGCCGTATTCGGCGACCGTGTGGACGGTCGCGGCGCCCTCCTCGACGGTGGCGATGGCCACGTCAGGTTGCTCGGCCGTCTCGGCGGCCTCCTCCAGTCGCTCGCGCTGGTCGGGCTTCCAGGACTTCTCGACGACGAGTTCGTCGTGTTCCTCGACGTTCAGCGTGTGGTGGTGACCCAGTTGGTCCTCCCGGGAGGCCCGCACGATCTCGCCGCCGACGCGCAGGCGGTTGGCGAAGCGGTGGAACTCGACGTCGGTCACCTCCAGGGCGACGTGCATGTGTTCGCGCTGGCCGCCGGTGTCCCGGAGTTGCTCGTCGTCGCGCTGGATGCGCCGGGTCGTGTCGCCCTCGACGAGATCCCCGGGTTCGATCACGTGGACGAGGTGCCAGAGGTCGTCGACGGTGTCCGGGACGGCCGTCACGCGCTCGCGGCCGCCCTCGACCTGCTGGCGGTCCCGTATCTGCATGCTCGTCGGTCCGGCGCCGAGGGGTAAGTGCCTGGCTATTCGACCCGTCCGATCTCAGGCGTCGTCACCACTCGAGGGAGCCGCCGTGGGGCCTCACCTGCCCCTAGTCGTACCGGTCGACGTGGTTTTCGACGGCGTCCCGCTCGCAGTGGGCGTTGTAGTCGATCCTGGCTTCCTTTCCGTCGGTGCCGTAGTTGTAACAGCCGTGTTCGACCGCGCCGTCGTCGTTCCAACTCGCCATCGTGGTCGCCTCGTCGTCCGAGAAGATCCCGGCCTGCTCGTGTTCGCCGGCGTAGGTGTGGATCAGCTCGTGGTAGGAGATGTTGTCGATGGGCGACCAGTTCAGGTCGCCCTCGTAGGCGTAGTCGACGATGCCGCCACGGTCGCTGGAGTGGATCGCCGTCCCCGTGTCCAGCACCCAGCCCTCGTGGCCGAGCTGGTAGCTGTCGTCCAGGACGACCACGGCGTCGCTGGAACTCCACCACCACGGATCCTCGGCGTGGAGCCAGTCCAGCGCCTGGTCCAGCCTGTCCAGTAGCGGCTTGTCGGCGGAGGAGTCGTACTCGACGTCCGGTCGGTCGTCGGACCAGCTCATGAACGCGGCGTCGTAGTCGGAGTCGTCCGACCACTGCCAGGCCGACTCGCAGTAGTCCCTGGCCCTGGCCAGCGTGGTCCCGGGGTCGTTCTCGGAGTACCGGCTGACGAAGTCCGTCGTCATCACGAAGTCGTTGTAGAGGGTCATCGCGCATCACCGCCCGAAGCCACGACCAGTTCGTCGCCCTGGTTCGTCCTCGGAGCCTGGCTCCGGACGTGTTTCGCCAGGACGTGGTCGGACGCCCGGGGAACCACCGCCTGGCCCTCCCCGCCGAAGAACGTCGTCGGGCCGTGCGAGCGGGCCGTCAGGACCGGTTCGACGTCGACGCTTACCGGGTCGGGTTCGACGGACCGCGTCTTCTGGACCGGCCCGCTCCCGTTTCTGGCGTCAACCGTCACCTCCCTGGTTTCGGTCGGCCGAGGTCGCACCGACACCTCGACGGGATCCAGCGGAATCTCGACCCGTTCGTTCCCGGACAGCGTCGCGGACTCCCCACCGTACTCGACGCGAACGCCACGGCCCGCCCGCGCGACCGTCGGCCGCTCGGGACCGTGGGACTCCGTCAACCGGAGCGCTCGCGTGCTGTGGCCCTGGAACGTTCCCTCGGCGGTCAGAAAGCGCGTCTCGATGTCCCGCTGGAGGTGCGCTGGCCCGTGCAGGTCGCCCCGGTGGCCGACGAGGACGTCCGGCGGGTTCCCGGGCCAGGCGTCGTAGTTCACCAGCGTCGCCAGTCCGTCGTGGGTGAGGTACTTCAACCCGCCGCACCCGACGCCGGTGGCGTGATCGCTCGCCCCCCGGTACTCCATCTTCACCTCCACGAACGGTCTCGTGGCGAGTTGCAACCGCTGGTCGTCCGCCGACGCCGTCCCGACGGTGACCCCGGCCCCACCGAGCGCCGCGAGCTGCCCGCTGTGTTTGAGCACGTCACGCCTCGATTTCTCCGATGGTGGGTCTGCCATAATTTATTACCACTTTCTCCGTTTATATCGGTTTCTAATTTTTAATTATTTGTTAGAATAAATGCCACGTGAAGGCGTCCGGCGTCAGGTCACCATCGAATCGGGCGTTCTCCCGGGGTCGCGCGGTTCCGTGGCCTCGTCCGAAACTCGGGCTCACGGTCACGATTCGATACGATGGCGAGAAGCGACCGCCGACGGGCGGGACGGTATCTAAGCGGCGGAAAAGTCCGGGGCCGACGCCTCACTCCTCGACGATGCGGCTCCCGCCTGGCGGCAGGAAGTGCTGGATCCTGTCCGGACTCGCCACCTTCCGGACGAAGGAGGTGTCCGCGAACCGCTCGCGGAACTGGCGGTAGATGCGCTTGCCGACGTCGGCCTGGGCGAACTTGCCGGGTTCGACCCGGACCGTGGTGACCGCCCGGCCCTCGATGGCGTCCGGTGGGCCGCCGATCACCCGGGTCGAGGATTCGCACTGGATGCCGACGGCGACCCCGACCGCCGTGTCGTCGTAGTAGGTGCGGTCGCCCCGGACGGCGAACCCGCCTTTCTCCAGGTACTCGCCGCTCTCGGGGGTCTTGCTCACCTGGTCGGAGTCGACCGCGTACACGTCGCCGGTGAACCGGCCGTCCTTCCAGACCGACGAGTACGACACCGGGAACTGCGCGGCCTGCTGGAGCGTCGACTCGGGGAACTCGACCTCCTTCGCGGGTTCGCTCGGCCCCGTCGCCTTCAGGACGGTCGCCGGGCTGCCGTGGGCCTGGGTGTGGAAGAAGCGGTCCCCGCGTTCGAGGTACTTCTCGACCAGTTCCTCGTTCTGGTCGGCGTCGCGGCCGCCGATCACGAGGAAGCCGTCGCTCGTCCGGAACCAGCGGAACCGCTCGTACCAGTGGTCCTGCTTGCGAACCGGAATCGACGGTTCCGCGAGCCAGTCGGTCTCGGTCTCCTCGTCGTCCTCGTCGTCATCGTCGTCCGCCGGTGGGTCCGCCGCGTCCCACTGCTCCTTGCGACGTTGCCACTCTTCGAATTCCTCGCGGGTGTCTTCGATGGCTGCCAGCGCGCCTTCCTTCTTGTCCTCGACGCGCTTCGCCTCCGTGTAGAGGCGGTCGGCGTTCTTCTCGACGCCCGCCTCCGGATCGAGTTCGATCCGGTGGTCGTCTATCTCCACGGTCACCGTCCCCTCGTCGCCGTCGACGCCGACGACTGCCTCGGCCTCGGGAATGCCCTGGTCGGCCCCCGCCGCCAGGGTCTCCTCGATGTCCTCCCAGCCGTGGCCGTCCTCGCGGGCGGCGACGACCGTCGAGAGCACCTCGTCGACCAGGTCGTAACGGGCGTACAGCAGTTCCGCCTTCTCGCGCTCGCGCTCGGCCTGCTCGTCGAACCCCTGGATGGCGTCCTCCTGCTGGGCGATGATCCGCTCGCGCTTCTCGATCTCGGCCTCGAAGTCCGGGCGGTTCGACTCGCCGCCCTCGGTTTCCTCCTCCTGGGACCGCTCCAGTTCGTGGAAGTAGAGGTCCAGCGCGTCGGTGAAGGAGTCGTGAGCTTCAGAGCGCAGCCCCTCGTGTTCCTGCAGGGGCAACGGCGCGACGTCGACGGGGCGGTCGTCCTCGTAGTACACCCGGGGGTCGACGTCCCCGGTGCGCAGGCGGTCCGCGAGGTCCTGGATGGCCTGGAAGACGGCCTCGTAGTCGTCCTCGGTGGCGTCTTCGACGTCCAGGGCCTTCTCGACGCCGGCGCGGGTACACAGTTCCTCCGCCCAGAAGCCGCCGAAGTTGAGTTGCGTGGCCAGCGTCCGGACCACGTCGGTCGTCGACTCCTCCATCGCGGCGACGAACGCCTCGTAGTCCAGCGCCAGCGGGTTGACCCGCGTCGAGGGAAACTCGTACTGGGATCCGGGCGCGACGGTCCTCGATTTCAGCCGGACGGTCTCCAGGCAGTCGACCACCTCGTCGTTGGCGTCCAGCACCGCGACGTTGCCGTCGCCGAACAGTTCGACGACGATGGTGGTGGACTCCTCGGCCGGCCCGTCTTCGTCGTCGCCCCGCCGCTCGAACCGCAACGAGAGGATCCGGTCGAACTCGTACTGTTCTGCGCCCGCGAAGTCCGCGCCCGACAGGCGGTTCCGTAGCATCATGGCGAAGTTCGGCGGCCGCCCGGGCGCGTCCGGGACGTGCGCCGGGTCCGCGGCGTGCAGGCGCTTGACGGCCCCGACCTCCGCGAGCAGTTCGACCCGGCCGGCGTCGAAGTCCCGGAGCTTCAACCGGAGCATGTCCTCGCCGTAGAGGTAGGCCTTGTCCAGTTTCGCCCCCTCGTAGGCCGCGAGCTCCGGGACGAGCGCCGCGATGTCGACGCTCGTCAGTTCCCGCTTTTGCTCCATGCCCGCACCTGCTCGCCCGCGGGGGAAAGGCGTGTCGTTCCCGCCGGAGGACGGCGCCAACCGAGATTCGCGTCGAGCCCGGGATCGCCACCGTCCGAGGCGAATTCTTTCATCAGCGACTTCATGAAGTAATTGAATTGATACGAATCGAACCATTTATTGTCCAGTTGGATGTGTTAGTGATTGCATGCCAGGGAACTCGGGGGGAGCCGGCGTCGATAGACGACGGTTCCTCACGATCAGTGGAACTGTACTGGGCGGCATCGCCGCCGGAAGCACTGTCGTCGCGGCCGAATCCAGCGAACGGTTCATCGTCGACACGTCCTCGACGAGCGTCGACGAGCTGGAGGACGCCGTAGAGGTCGTCCACGACCTCTCGGAGATCGGCGTCGCGGTCGTCCGGGGCCGGGCCGGCGACCTGGAAGGCGTCACCACAGACTTCGAGCCGGACTCGGTGTACGCACTCGACCAGCCCGCCGACGCCGTCCCGGTCGAGGACGAGGCCGAGGCGTCGGACGCGGCCTACTACGACCTCCAGTGGGACAAGCAGGTACAGGACGTCCCGTCCGCCCACGAGGTCACCGAGGGCGAGGGCACCCGCGTATCCGTCATCGACACCGGCGTCGACCCCACCCACCCCGACCTGGCGGACGCCGTCAACACGGAGCTGTCAGCCAACTTCACGGACGACGGCGGCGACTTCACGGACTCGGGCTACCACGGCACCCACGTCAGCGGCATCGTCGCGTCCCAGGGTCTGGGGACCATCGGTACGGCCCCGGCGACGGACCTGGTCGCCTGCCGGGTGTTCTCCGACGAGGGCGGTGCCTCCTTCGGTGACATCCTGGCCGCCATCGTGCACAGCGTCGCCATCGGTTCCGACGTGGCGAACCTCAGCCTGGGCGCCTACCCGGTCTCCCGGAAGGGGCTCGGCAGTTTCTACGGTAAGGTCCTCAACCGCGCCACCACGTTCGCCAACAAGGAGGGGACTCTGCTGGTCGTCGCCGCGGGCAACGATTCCGCCGACCTCCAGCACGACGGCAGCGTCATCAGCACGCCGAACGAAGCCGCGAACGTGCTGAGCGTCTCGGCGACCGGCCCCATCGGCTTCGGCTGGGGCGACCCCGGCCTCCGCGAACCCGCGACCACGCCCGCGAACTACACGAACTACGGCACCAACGCCATCGACGTCAGCGCGCCGGGCGGCAACTACGACCCCGACGCCATCGGGAGCGGGCAACCGTGGTACTACGACCTGGTGATCAACACCATCCCGGGCGGCTGGGCCTGGGTCGCCGGGACGAGCATGGCCGCGCCGCAGGTCACCGGCGCCGCCGCGCTCGTCAAGAGCGAGAACCCCAACTACAACGCCAACCAGGTTCGCCAGACGCTGGAGAGGACCGCGGACCGCGTCGGCGACAAGGCTTACCACGGCAGCGGGTTCCTGAACCCGGTCGACGCGGTGCAGGACTGATTCGATCCACTCGTCGGACCCGTCGGGTTTAGTACCCCCCATCACGAACCGGGGGGCATGACCGACGAGCCCTCCATTCTGCTGACCAACGACGACGGCATCGACGCGACCGGCATCCGCGTCCTGGCGGAGGCGCTGTCGGTCCTCGGCGACGTGACCGTCGTCGCGCCCACCGAGGACAAGAGCGGAGTCGGCCGCAAACGGTCCTGGGAGGGCGTCGCCATCGAGGAACACGACCTGGGGTACGCCGTCGACGGCACGCCCGTCGACGCCGTCGTGGCCGGCGTCGTCGCGCTGGACCGGGAGTTCGACGTCGTCGTCTCCGGGTGCAACAGCGGGCCGAACGTCGGCACCCACGTCCTCGGCCGGTCGGGGACCGTCGGTGCCGCCATCGAAGCGGGCTTTCTCGGCCTGCCCGCGATAGCCGTCTCGATGTACGACCGCGACGAACTGCTCCCCGAGGAGCCGTTGCCCAGCGACTTCGAGGTGGCCGCGGAAGCGACGCAGTTTCTCCTGCCGCGACTGGACGAGGGGCCGTTCGCCGACGCCGACTACCTCAACGTCAACGCGCCGGCGGACGTCGAGGGGCCGCCGATGCGACTCACCCGGCCGTCGACGGCCTACGCCCTCGGCGGCCGCATCGAGGACGGCAGGGTCGAACTCCACGACACCTTCTGGCGGGAACTGTCCGCCGGCGACGTGCCGGACGGCGTCGACACCGACCGCCGGGCCTGCGTCGACGGCGAGGTGAGCGTCTCGCCGCTTTCAGTTCCGCGCGCGGACGTCGTCCACGCCGGCCAGGTCGTCGAGGAGTTCGACGCCCGACCGTGAACTGCAAGTCGCAGGCGCTACCAGGGAGAAAAGAGGAAAAGCGGGCCGATTAATCCTTCATTTCCTGGAGCCGGTCGACGAGTTCCTCGGTGGACTCCCTGGACTCGAACTCCAGGGACCCCTCTGCGTCCGCGTTCTCGACCGTTACGGTGCTCTCTGTGTCGATCTCTTGCTCGCCATCGTCCTGTTCGGACTCGTCGTAGCTACCGAAGCCCATACCTACCCCTAGACGGGGAGGCTGAAAAACACCGTGGTCGTCCGTCGGGGGGTAGCCGTTAGCCATCCGAACGGTTCGTTTTGCGCGCGACGGGGGATCACCGCCGGTCCGTGTCGGCCTGGCGACGGCTATTCGGGCGTCACAGTGACGGTCCCTTCGGGCTCGCCGTACGTCGCCTCGTGGTCTTTGAACCTGTCCGGGTCGTAGAAATGCAGGGCGCGCTCCCTGAGCGACTCCTCGTGGCACATCTCGAATCCGAAAATCTCGACAGCGTCACCGTACTGCTTCTGCAGGTCCGCCACGCGTTCGGTCTCCAGCAGGAAGTACACCATGTAATCGGCGTAGGTGTTCATCTCCAGGAACCGGTATCCCTCCGCTAGCAGGAACTCCTGGTTGAGCACGTGGAAGAGAGCCTTCTCGTTGTGCAGTGCCCACCGCTCGTCACCGGGGGGATACCGGAACGGAATGTGCGTCCGATACAGTCACCGTTAGCGAAAGACGTGCTCTCCACGGTCCACCGACGGCCGATGCTCCCGGTGGACTCCTGATAATAACCTAAACTCTTCAAATTATATAAGGTAATAAAAATATGAAAGAAACTAAGTACCGGGCGTCTGAACCGGTGGCGCCATGCGGGACGACGATCGTGGGTTCAACAGGCGCAAGGTACTGAAATCGACGGTGGCGGCTGCGACGGCCGGTGCAGTGCTACCGGACGCGGCGACTGCCACCGACCACGTCGGCTGGCCGGCGGTCGACGACTTCGAGCGGTCGGATCCGCTGGCGGAGTACGGCGCCAACGCCGGCCAGTTCGGCGTCGAGACGTCGACCGTCTACGAGGGGAGCCAGGCGCTGGTCAACGCCAGCGGCGACTACTACAGTGCCGTCTCGACGTCCGGACTCGATCGGTATCCGGGTCGGGGTGACGAGGTGACCGTCCACTTCGACAACGCCGGCGACGACAACTTCGTGGCGTTCCACTTCTTCGCGCAGTCCGAGACCGACAACCCCGACGGCTACACCGTGGGGATCAGCGGCGCGGGCGCCTGGCGGATGTGGAACAGCGTGAACGGGTCGGTTTCGGTGATCGCGAGTCAGGACCTCCCGACGAGCGACCAGATCGACGGCTGGTACCGCGCGGAGGTCCGGACCGACGACACGACGGTGTACGCCGACCTCTACGACGACAGTACGGACGAGTTGCTCGCGTCGATCCAGGCCGACGACACGAACTTCTCCTCGGGCGGCATCGGCTTCCGCTCGGCCGGCAACGGGGAGGTCTGGGACTACACGTACCGGCCCGACCTGAGCGCTCCACAGTGTTCGATCGCGAGTCCGTCCGACGGTGCCACGGTCGGCGGAACCACTACCGTCCAGGTCGACGCGTCCGACGCCGAAGACGACGACAGCCTCGACGTCGAGGTCGCCATCGACGCTGGTACCTACCGGACCGCCTCGTACAACTCCACGTCTGGTTACTACGAGTACGACTGGGACACCACCGCGAGCGACGACGGCGATCACACCATCGACGCCCGCGCCACCGACAGCCACGGCGCGACGACGAACGCCGACCAGGTCACCGTCACCGTCGACAACGCGGGCGAGACGATCATTGAGGGCTTCGAGCGGACCGATCCGCTGGCGGACTACGGCGCGGCGACCGACCTCTACAGCGTCACGACCGCGACGGTCTACGAGGGGAGCCAGGCGCTGGTCAACGACGGCGGTGACTACGGCAGCGTCGTCTCGACGTCGGGACTGGACACCTACCCCTCCAGGGGCGAGGAGTTCCACTACCGGTTCGACAACGCCGGCGACGACAACTTCGTCGCGCTTCACTTCATGGCACAGTCGGAGACGGACAACCCCGACGGCTACACCGTCGGGATCAGCGGGTCGGGCGCCTGGCGGATGTGGAACAGCGTGAACGGATCGGTCACCCAGATCGCGAGTCAGGACCTCCCGACGAGCGACCAGATCGACGGCTGGTACCGCGCGGAGGTCCGGACCGACGACACGACGGTGTACGCGGACCTCTACGACGACAGCACCGACGAGTTGCTCGCGTCGATCCAGGCCGACGACGCGAACTTCTCGTCGGGCGGGATCGGCTTCCGGAGTGCCGGCAACGGCGAGGTGTGGGACTTCGCGGCCCAGCAAGCCGCGAGCGGGACGGTCGTCGACGACTTCGAGCGGACGGACCCGCTCGCGGAGTACGGTGCCAACGCCGGCCAGTTCGGCGTCGAGACGTCGACCGTCTACGAGGGGAGCCAGGCGCTGGTCAACGCCAGCGGCGACTACTACAGCGCCGTCTCGACCTCGGGGCTGGACGTGTATCCGGACCGCGGTGACGAGGTGACCGTCCACTTCGACAACGCCGGCGACGACAACTTCGTGGCGTTCCACTTCTTCGCGCAGTCTGAAACCGACAATCCCGATGGCTACACCGTGGGGATCAGCGGGTCGGGCGCCTGGCGGATGTGGAACAGCGTGAACGGGTCGGTCACCCAGATCGCCAGCCAGGACCTGCCCACCAGCGACCAGATCGACGGCTGGTACCGCGCCGAAGTCTGGACGGACTCGACGACCGTGTCCGCCGACCTCTACGACGACAGCACCGACGAACTCCTGGCCTCCATCCAGGCCGACGACGCGAACTTCTCCTCGGGCGGCATCGGCTTCCGCTCGGCCGGCAACGGGGAGGTCTGGGACTACGTCGTCAACAGGGCCTCCGACACAGACGGCGGCGGGGACTACGGCCCCGGCATCCGCCACTCGCTGTACGACGGCCCGGTCGGCGGCGGCGACGGGATGCCCGCGTCCGCCATCAACTCGCCGGGTGACGCCGACATCGTGGTCTCCGACGGGAACCTGCAGTCCGCCATCGACGCGTCTTCGGCCGGCGACGTCATCTACGTGGAGGGCAGCGCGACCGCGAGCAGCGTCCACCAGAACGACATCACGATCGCGGGCAACCGTGGCGAGGGGACCGACGGCCAGATCAACGACCCCGACATCGACGCCCGGAACGTCAGGTTCGACGGGTTGTTCGTCGACGTGCCCGACTCTATCCAGATCACCGAACAGGGCTGGGAGGCGTTCAACTGTGAGTTCTCCGGGCAGGGGTACTTCGAGATCGACACCGACGTCCTGCCGGAACCGGACGTCGAGTTCAAGCAGTGCGAGATCCACGACATGGAGACCTACAAGACGATCCAGAGTGGCTACGTGTACGGCGACGACGTGTACGCCTGTGGCGAGTGGTTCCACATGCCACGGTACGAAGACAGGATCCGGATCGTCTACTGCGAGTGGTACAACAACAGCAAGATCTCCGGGACCCAGTACTACTTCGAGATCGTGGACAACTACCTCCACACCAGCGGGACCTCCGGTGGCTTCCTCGAACTGCGCGCGCCCAACGAGTGTCGCATCGACGGGTCCGGGAGCGTCAACGACTGTGGCACGCCGTGTGGAACCGGGATCGTCGAACACAACCGCAACGAGATGACCAACGACGGCGAGGGAGTCCGACTCGTGCAGGTTCGCGGGACCCCGTGGCGGGACACGCTGTCCGTCCGGAAGAACTACGCGCCGGTCAACACGGACTGGTACGCGGGCTGTGAAGCCGACGACTCCTGGAGTTCGAGCTGGCAGGACCAGATCGTCCTCCAGAACGCGGGCGACGCCGGCGAAGGCACCCTCGACGAGATCGTCGTGGAGAACAACGACCTCTCCTGACGGGAGCGCGGCTCACAGCCGTTTGCTGACGTAGGGGCCGTCCTGATGGTAGCCGAGTTTCTGCCGGTAGTACTCGCGGGCGCCGATGCCGGAGATGACGCTGAGTTTCTCGAAGCCCGCGTCGGCGGCCAGTTCCTCGGCCTTGTTCATCAACCGGCGACCGTAGCCCCGGTGCTGGTGCCCGTCGTCCTCGTCACCTCCCAGCGCCACTTCGCTGCCGTAGACGTGGAGTTCACGGACCAGCGCGGCGTTTTCCAGTTCACGCCGCACCGGGTCACTGGGGAACCGCAGGCGACAGAACCCGACCAGCAGGTCCTTATCGAAGTCCTCGAAGGAGACGAAGTGTTCCATGCCGCCCGCGGCCTCGTAGGTCAGCACGTCGAGTTCGACGGTTTCGGGGTCCTCGTCGTTCATGCCGACCTCCCGGCAGCGGACGCACTCGCAGGTCCAGCCGTGTTCCGCCAGTCGCTGGCGGGCGAGTTGCCGGAGGTTGGACTTCCAGACGCCGCCGTCGATGAAGTCCGCAGGGATGTCCCGCTGGACGCGCTGGAGGCGGGTGTACCGCGGGATCATCGACTTGATCTCCGCGACGAGTTCGGCGGCCTCCTCGTTGCCCAGCGGGTCGAAGTCCTCGCGGTGCCACATGTCGTACACCCGGGTCCCTTCGACCACCAGGGTGGGGTAGATCTTGAGGTAGTCCGGCTTGTACTTCTCGTCCTCGAAGACCCGCCGGAAGTCCTCCAGGCACATCTCCTTGCTCATGCCGGGCTGACCGGGCATCATGTGGAAGCCGACCTTGAACGCGGCGTCCCGCAGGCGTCGATTCGCGTCGATGGAGGCCTGCAGGCCGTGGCCGCGGTGCATCTCGCGGTTGATCCGCTCGAAGGTGGTCTGGACCCCGACCTCGACCTTCGTGCCGCCAAGTCGTAGCATCCGGTCGATCTGCTCGGGGTCACACCAGTCGGGCTTTGTCTCGAAGGTGATCCCGATACAGCGGACGTCGCCGGTCTCGTTCTCGGCGATCACGTCTTCGAGGTAGCTGAACTCCACCTCCTCGGGGTCCGGTGCGAAGCTCTCGGTGTCGGAGGGGTTAGGCTCCGCCCCGGGGTCGAAGTCGTTCATCGCCTCCAGCGCGCGCTCGACGAACCACTCCTGGTAGTCGTGGCTCCGGGCGGTCATCGTCCCGCCCATGAGGATCAACTCGACCTTGTCGACGGGGTGGCCGATCTCGCGCAACTGGTTGAGGCGCAGGGTGACCTGGCCGTAGGGGTCGTAGTCGTTCTGCTCGCCGCGGGCCGCGGCCGGTTCGTGACCCGTGTACGATTGTGCCGAGGAGAACTCGCTGGCCGGACCGCCCGGGCAGTAGAGGCACTTGCCGTGCGGGCACATGTGCGGCGAGGTCATGATCGCCACGGGCGAGACGCCGGAGGCGGTCCTGACCGGCTTGCGCTGGAGGACCTCCTCCAGTTCCTCGCGGTGCTCGCTGGGGGCGTAGTCCAGCAGTTCGGAGTTCTTCGGCACCTTCGGCGCGTCGTGCTCCCGGCAGGCCTCCAGTTTCGCGGACTCGACGTCGTCGCGCTCGATCTCGCCGGCCAAAATGGCCTCGACGAGGTCCCTGCAGACCCGCTCCAGCGCCGCGGACTCCTCGACCCCGGTACTCATCGGCCTACAATGGCCGCCTCGCGCCGATAAGCGTGTCGGAGGCTGGTCGTCCTCGGAGGCCGGTCGTCTGCCCCGGCGCGCTCGTGGGTGTGCCGAGTAACGCAGTCGGCTGGGGAGGTGTGCGGTTGCGGCTCGCGGGGCGGGACTGAAAGGGGCCGCGCGCTGGACGACGCCCGGCGACGTTCCCGCGAACGAACGTGAGCGGGAGCCAGCGAGAGCGTCGCTCTCGCGCGGTAAGCACCGCAGCGAAGGGAGGAGCGCAGCGAGCCGCGCGAGTCGACCCCGCGGGGGCTTTCTACGCGTTGCCGTCCAGGCCACCACCGACAGCGAGCGCGCGGAGGCTTTCCGCGTGTTGCCGTCCGAGCTACCGCCCACCCAGACAGTGAAGCGACGGTCCGACCAGAGACGACCACCTCACGAAATCCGACCGATACGATCGGATTTTCGATGGACGAACCTATAAGTTAGAAGCATCTAAACTCCCGACGAGGACGATGGTGGAGTTTCTGACGGTCGTGGTCGCGGCGTTCACGCTCCAGTTGCTGGCGCTACCCGGCGAGAAGGGCCAGCTCGTGGTCTGCGCGCTCTCGACGCGGTACGATCCGAAGGTGGTCGTCGCGGGCGCGGCGACCGCGTTCGGCCTCTGGACGGCGGTCGAAATCGCCGTCGGGGAGGCCCTGAAGGGAGCGTTGCCGGAGGCGGTGCTGGACGCCGTCACCGCGGGGCTGTTCGTGCTGTTCGCGGCGTGGCTCCTGAAAGCCGCCGAGGACGGTGCGCTCGAGGACCTGTCGGACCCCCACCGGACCGACGGGGGCGTCTCCGCGACCG
Source organism: Halobacteriales archaeon QS_1_68_20 (assembly GCA_003021085.1). GTDB lineage: Archaea > Halobacteriota > Halobacteria > Halobacteriales > PXRE01 > PXRE01. Next base: position 93,358 of record PXRE01000026.1, read on the forward strand.
TCAACGAGCGGCTGGACGTGCCCGACGGATTCCGGGGCTTCCTGCCGGCGTTCTCGCTGATGATGTTCGGCGAGTTCGGGGACAAGACCCAGCTGGTCACGATCAGCCTGGCCGTCCAGTACGGCGCCCACCCCGGTATCTGGGTGGGCGAGATGCTCGCCATCGTCCCGGTGAGCCTGTTGACCGCCTTCTTCTTCCACGCGGCCGCCGACCGCATGGGGTCCCGATGGCTCCACCGCGGCGCGGCCGCGCTGTTCCTGCTGTTCGCCGCCGACGTGGCCGCGGAGTACGTCCTCGGCTGGTCGGTGCTTCCGCTGTAGCGGTTCCGGGCGGGGGAGCGACGTTCGTGGGGCGATTCCCCCGCCGGGAGCACCGCCGCGGTGGTCAACTGCTCGTTCGCTCCAGCCGATCGATGTTGCACAGCAGTTCCATCCCCCCGTCGGCGGTCTCTCGAACGTGACCGGGTCCCGGTGGCCGTCCTCCCGCATCGTGTAGAAGGTGTAGTCGTCACGGGCGGTCGATTCGGGGGACGCCGGGAACTCCCAGCCGGGGCCGTCCTGGTAGGTGATTTCGACGTGCCCGCCGGAATCGCTCGCCTCGACAGTCGCCGTCAGACCGCCGCGGTAGCCCTCGTAGGTCCCGGTGACGGCTTCGATCTTCTCCCGGAGCGAGAGCGTCGGGACGACCGCCTGGGGGTCCTCGCCGGCCACGATCGCCAGCACGCCACGTGCGAGCGCGTCGATGGGCACGTCCGACGTGTTGGTGCAGGGGGTGACGCCGAGGTCGCGGTCGGGTAGCATCCCAGCGTACGCCCGGGAGACCGCCCACGTCCCGGTGTGGCCGACCATGGTCTCGTCCATGAACTCGGCGATCCGGAGGCCGTAGCCGTAACCCCTTCCGGGTACCGTCGATCGTCGACCACGTCGGCGCCTGGTGTTGGCACATCGCCTCGACCGTCTCCGAACGTAACACGCGGGTCCCGTCGTGTTCACCGCCGTTCAGCAGACACCGAACCGCCGCCGCCAGTTCCGTCACCGAACTCAGGATGCCGCCGGCCGAGAACGGGCGCCGGGCCTCCGCCTCCAGGTCGTGGTCTATCGGGATCGGTTCGCCGTCCTCGACGGCGTAGCCCCTGGCGACGTCGTCGGCCGCCTCCGACAGTTGCCCGTACCACAGGTAGCCCTCCGGGTCGTGGACCCGTCGGTCGACCGCACCGCTGACGTGCCGGCGTTCGTCCTCGCGGGTCACGAGCGGACTGGCCGGCGGCGCGTCGGCGAACGGGTACTGCCGGCCCATCGCCTAGTCCGTCGGTATGCCCGACGAGTGCGACAGGAGTCCGCGGACGGTGATCGGGTCGCCAGGGACGTCGGCCCAGAAGTCGACGTAGCGCGGATCTCGTCGTCGAGCGCGAGTTCGTCCCGTTCGACCAGACTCGACACCGCCATGGCGGTGAACGTCTTGGTGACCGAGGCGATGCTGTACAGCGTCTCGGCGGTGGCCGGGGCCCTGGACTGGACGTCTCTGGCGCCCAGCCCGGTCGCGTAGCGGATGCCGTCACCGTCGAGTACGGCGCGCTCGTCCCCGGGACGTCCCGCTCGACCATCCAGCGGTCGAGAAACGTCTCGACGTCGCGCCTCGTCGCCGCCGGTAGTCCCGCGTCCGTCATACGGCCCCATGGTCGGACGCCTCCAAAAGCCCGTGGGCCACCGCCGTCGACGGGGAACTACACCAGGTCCGCGACTGCGGCGACGGCCTCGCGCAGGACGGCGTCGCGCTCGCCGGCGACGAACTCCAGGTGGCCCCCGTCGCCGCCGACGGCCCGGACGCCGGCGTTCTCGACCACGGAGTCGACGTGGTCGGCGACCGCCCGGAGGTCGAGGTCCTCGTCGGTGCGGACGTGCAGTTCGTCGGTCGTCACGGCCAGCGTCACCTCGTGGTCGGCCCCGCCGCGGGTCCGGCGGTGGAGTTCGTCGACGAGCAGCGCCGTCGGCGGGAACTCGTAGCCGTCCGCGAACGCGTCGGCGTCGAGGACGGTGAACCGGACGCCGCCGGCCTCCCGGACCTCGGCGTTGGCCTCGGCCGTGGAGACGGCGTCGTCGACCTTCTCGCGGAACTGCTCGCTGACGTGGGAGGCAAGCCCCCGGGCGTCGCCCTCCGGCGTGGCCTCGCCGAACAGCAGGTCGACCACGAGCTGGCGCTTGTCCTCGTAGGTCTGGTAGTACGCCGACAGCGCGACCGCCTCGCGGAGTTCCTGGGCGGTCGCTTCGTCGTAGCCCGCGTCGGCGGCGAGGTCACGGTACGCCGCGGGCGGGTCCTCCCAGTAACTGACCGCGGGCAGGTGCGCGAGGTCCTCGCGCACGCCGTCGTTCACGTGGACGGCCACGTTCGACGCCAGGACGGCCGTGGTGAGGTCCGCCGAGGAGTCGGCGTCCACGACCGTCGAGACCGTCTCCGCCACGTCGTCGTCGGCGTCGGCCGCGTCGATCACGAGGTGTTCGACCCCGTAGATGGAGAGGAGTTCGTATCCTTCCAGGGACTCGACGGTGCTCCCGGCGTCGACGACGACCACCAGCGGAAGCGGTTCGTCGTGGCGCTCGCGGTCTTCCAGCATCGAGGAGACGTCGGCGGTGGCGTCGTCCATGTCGTAGACCGTCCCCTCCAGCGGGCGCCGGTCGAAGTAGTGGTACTCGGCGTCGCTTTTGGCGTGTTCGTCCCGGATCAGCGGGAGGACGGCCCGCTCGATGGCGGCGCCGGCCACGTACCCGTCGGCGGTCGCGGTGTGCCGGACGATGACGGGGCGGGCCTCCAGCACGGCCCGGCGGATGGCCGTCGCGGCGTCGACGATGACGTCCCTGGCGCCCTCGACGGCGTCGTCATCGGCCAGCAGGTCGACCGGGTCCGGCCGGGCCTGGTCGTCGAGCGCGGCGTCGAGTCGCTCCCGGACCGCCTCGGCGTCCTCGCCCTCCAGGCGGTCGACGCTCTCGCTCTCGACCTGCAGGTCCTCCCGTCGACGCTCGACTTCCCCGACGACGCGGACGTGGTCGCCGGTCTCGACTTCGGGGTACGCCCGGACGCCCGCCGCCTCGAACGCCGCGACGTCTGCAACGGCGGACTCGTCGCGTACCTCGAAGATGGTCGGGCCGCCCGTCTGGCGGACGCTCACGACTTCGCACTCGACGGCCACGCGGTCGCCCACGCGGTCGGCCAGCGAGTCGACGGTGACCCGCTCGGCGGGCGCCTCGCGCTGGGCGACGGCCGCGCCACCGCCACCGTTGGCGACCGCCGAATCGTCGGCCGAGGCCCTGGAGTCGCCCTGGCCGGGTTCGGCCGCCGAGTCGGCGTCCGCGGCCCCGCCGGAGCGGTCCGTGTCCTCGGTTTGGTCGGCCTCCGGGGACCTGTCGGTCTCTCCGGTTCGGTCGGTCTCGTCGGTCTGATCGGTCTCCGGGGACCGGTCGGTCTCGTCGGATCGCTCGGTGGACTCGCTCGCCGATCCGTCGGTCGTCTCCTCGGTCTCGGGCAGGTGCTCGGTGTCGGTGTCGGGGTCGTCGATCAGTTTGCCACGGAAGTCACGTTCGCGCTCGCGGATCGACCACCCGAGGTCGACGTCGCCGTTGTCTCGCACCCGGAGGACCTGGACGTAGACGGTGTCGCCCGGTTCCCAGTCGAGGCTCTCCAGTCTGGGTTCGATCTCGCTCTGGTGGAGCAGGCCGGTGACGGAGTCTCCGACGTCGACGAACACGCCGAAGTCGGCGTAGCCGTCGACGGACCCCTCGTAGAATCGCCCGGGGGTCAACTGCTCAGGACGTGTCCCCCTGAACTCGAAGACGACGTCCTCCTCGTGGGTGTCACAGATACGGCCGTCGACGGCCGTGCCACAGATGATACAGCGTCCCATTTGGAAGGAAGCACGTAGCCCGCACTAAAACGGTTGTCGAAACACCCGCCGACGTTCCGCGGATTTTACGGCGAATACAACCCTACTCGAACACCGGGCTGTCGTCCTCTAGCTCCCGGAGGTCCTCCTGAACCTCCCGGACGTGCTCGGGGAACAGTGCGACCTGTACCTCATTGCCCTCGTCGTCCTCGAAGACGAACTTGACGCGCTTGTCGCCGAACTCGCGGGCCCGCACGCGCTCGACGTCGAACAGTTTCGCGGTCGCGGACTTGTTCGTCGGCCCGACGTTCTTGATGGCGCCCTCCTCGTACTCGACCATGAACTCCGAGAGTTCCAGCGACAGCATGGCCGAGAGGAGGGGAGCCGGGTAGTCAAACGTTGCGTTAGATCACGTACCACTGCCGGAGGACCGTCTCGACGGCGGCGAATCCCCGGAAGCCGTACCCGAAGACGATGGCGCCGGGCACCGCCGCCAGCGCGGCCGCCGGTTCGAACCGGGGACCGTGGACTTCTCCGATGCCGAGCGCCAGCAGGACGAACCCCCAGATGGTGACCAGGGCCCGGAGCTCCGGACTCGGGAGACCCGCGAGCGCACACGGCGCGGTGGCGTAGCCGAGTACCTGGACCGTCTCGCTGACGCCGCCGCGGTCGGAGACGAACGGGACCAGAAGCACCGTCTGTAGCGCCGCGACGAGGTGGAGGGTGGCCGGCGTCACGAGGAGGACGGCCGCTCCCAACCAGAATGCCGCCGATAGCGCCGCCGGGCCGACGTCGATGGGGACGGCGTCAGCCACCAGCAGGAGTCGACTCGTCTCCGCGACGGCGACGACGGCCATGGCGAACAGCAGGCCGGGGGCCTGCTCGCCAGGGACGACGGCCTCCCGGAAGAACCGGCGGGGGTGAAGGATCACTGTCAGCCACGCCCGGGCGAACCCGGCGGGACCACGGGGGCGGCCGACCGTCGAGTCGAGTAACTCGCTCATGGGTCACCTGGCCTTGATCCGGTGGCAGTCCCGGCAGCGGGCCTCGTAGCTCTCCTCCGCGCCGACGAGGATGGTCGGGTCGTCGACGTGTGCGGGTTCGCCGTCGACCAGGCGCTGGGACATCGTCGCGGGGTCGCCACACTCGACGCAGATGGCCTGCAGTTTGTCGACGTAGTCGGCGTGGGCCAGCAGGCTGGGGACCGGTTCGAACGGTTCGCCGGTGAACGTCTTGTCGAGGCCGCTGACCACGACCCGGCGGTCGTCCGCGGCGAGGTCCAGGCAGATCTCGACCAGTTCCGGCGAGAAGAAGTTCGCCTCGTCGACGGCGACGACCTCCTCACCGTCGAGGTGGTCGTGGATGGCCCCGGCGTCGTCGACCACGGTCGCCTCCCACTCGCGGCCCGCGTGCGAGCCGACGACCGCCTGGCCGTAGCGGTCGTCGACGGCGGGCTTGAACGCGGCGACGTCCTGGCCCGCGATCTCGGCCCGGCGCATGCGTCGCAACAGCTCCTCGGTCTTCCCGGAGAACATGCTCCCCGTGATGACCTCGATCCACCCACTGTTCGTGATCGCGTGCATCGCAACGAAAGGCACGGGCGACGGTCTTAGTCGTTGTCAATTTCGGCCCGCACGATCGGCCGATCCGGATCCACCTGGCGGTCAGTCGTCCCCCGAACGTACACCGAATCTGCTATATAGCGCATAACGAAGTTCGATGCATGCTAGCTTCCCCCACATGGGGTTGCGCGGTAGACACCCCGGCATCGCCGCGTTCACTGTCGTCCGGGTGGCTGGGCTGGTCGCCTGGCTCACCCTCTGGGAGGGAGCGGTGTCCGTCGACGTCGCCGTCGCGGGGGTCGGCGTCCTGTGCTTCGAACACAACCTGGCGCTCGCGTTCACCTGCCGGCCGACCGAAGAATCCGAGGACGCTCCGGATGCGGCCGTCGCGCAGTGACCGACGCAGAGTCGATTACCCGGGGGGGCGACCGCGGGCCAACACCGTGCGAGGGATGAGCACCGGACGGAGCCAGGAGAGCCTGCGGCTCTCCTGGCGGATGAGGAGCGCAATCGGCTGGGGAGGCGTGTGGTTGCGGCTCGCGGGGTGGGACTGAAAGGGGCCGCGGGCTCGACGACGCCCGGCGACGTAAGCACCGGAAGGAGCGGAGCGACTGGGGGGCGCAGCGAGCCGCGCAAGTCGAGCGCGCGGGGGCTTTCTACGTGTTGTCGGTGAACGCACCGAATACAGTGAGCGCGCGGGCTTACCGTGCGCTACCGACCGAGAACCCGATTAATCGACGGCCCCGACGTTCTCCTCGCCTTCGAACGACATGGGATCGGGTTTGATGTTCGCGTACTCCACCGCGCGCTGGCCGAGCGTCCGCACGCGACGCTCCGTCGACTCGTCGACGAACTCGCCGTCCTCGAAGGCGCTCCCGGACCGCGGCACGGCCGCCTGGTGGGGGATGACCCAGGCGTCCAGCGCGCGGCAGACCGTCCGGAGGTGTTCCAGCGCGGTGATGGGGAAGCTCCCGCCCGCCACCGCGAGCAGGCCGACGGTCTTGTTCTCGAACTCGTCGAACCCGCAGTAGTCGATGGCGGTCTTCAGGACCGACGAGTACGACCCGTGGTACATCGGCGTCGCCAGGATGATCGAGTCCGCCCGGCGGATGCGCTCGCGCAACTCGGCGGCGTCGCCGACGTCCTCGTCGTCGGCGTCGAACAGCGGGAGATCGAGGTTCCGCAGGTCGATCAGGTCGGTGGTGACGTCCGCACCCCCGGCCTCGTCCAGGGCGTGCTCCAGCGCGATGCGCGAGGTGCTCTCCTCGCGGAGACTACCCGCGATGCCGACGACGTGGGTCGTCTGGTCGGTGGACATGCGCGACCCAACGCGATGGGGTCCAAAAAAGACCGGTGGCATCGGCGCGACGGTGTTCGAACGAACTCCCACGTGCGGACGACCACGGGGTCCCGGTGTCTCCCGACTATCGCTCGAACGTCGGCGATCACCGATTTCGTCGACACCGGCGGGGTGTCGCCGCGGATCGATCCACGCAGGCGTGAGTAGTTTTATGGTATTGGCCGTCTGACACGTGGTATCCCGGTCACAGCGCGGTGCGGTACAGTCCCGGGGCCGTCAGCCATGTCCGAGTCACCACCCGACGATCCGACCGAGGATCGTACGTCCGACGCACTGAACAGACGGGAGGTGCTCCAGCTCACCGCGGCCGGTGGCGCCGCCGCGGTCGCGGGGTGCCAGACCGACGATTCGACGGATCCCGACGACGATAGTCCGACGGCGACGGCGACGCCGACCTCGACGCCACCGCTAGGGGGAACGACCCCGATCTCACCGACGGGCCCGTCTCGGTGCGGGAACTCGCCCGACAGCTTGACTCCCGTCGCCCGCCGAACCGGTTGCGTGGGAACGGCCCACCGTGGTCCGACTGGCCCCAGGCGTCGGGCAAGGACATGGCTACCTTCCGCGGCCAGGAGTTCGTCCCCTATCCGGAGATCGCGGAGACATACGCCTACGATCTCGGCATGATCAACCGGTTCGAACAGCCAGGCGGGGACGGTGTGGTCGTCGAGAAGACGACCCTCACCGAGAAGGGGATCCTGGAGTGCTACCGATTCGCGAATCCGAAGACGACGAGCGCCAGTCCCGACCCGTCCCGGTCGATCCGGGAGGTGATCGACCGTCACGAGGAGGGCATCACCCACCGGTGTCTCTGGATGAACACGAGGCTCGTCGGGACGTCGAGCGGCAACTTGTTTCGCGACAATAAGATCGGCGAGGTCCTCGGGGCGTCGGGCTACGACGTCCTCGGCTTCGCCGAGGTCGCCAAAGACAAATCCGCCGACGCAGTGCGTAAGAGCTACTCGAACACCTACGGCGATTCGAATCCGGATTCGAAGTACGGCCCTTCCCCCGGAGGGTACTGTTGCGGGCTGATGTCCATCGTGGGGGGACAAACACGGACGACGATCGATCGACTCCAGCGACACCGACTCGGATTACTACGACGTGAACGTCGGCAGTGGCGAAAACGTGACGGACCCCAACGAGGGATGGCAGCGAGTCAAGGTCGACGTGGACCTGGACGGCGTTCCCGACGCCGCGTTCGACCTGTTTCTGACCCACCTGGACGCCACCACCAAGCTGAAAGGCAAGAAGAGGCGCGACAAGGACCGCACGCGACGGCGCAAGCAAATCGACAAACTCGTCGACCGGATCGAAGCGCGACAGAACGCCGAGGGGGCGTTGCCGAAGGTGGTGATGGGGGACATGAACATCTGGTCGACCAAGTTGTTCGAGAACGACGATCTTGCTGCCTACGAGACGCTCCTGCGGCAGATGGACTCCGTGGGGATGCAGTCGGCCTGGGAGACCTACGGCGGCCCGGCGAACGGCAAGAACGAATGTGAGGTCCTCGACCGCACGCCACGACTCGACGGGCACCAGGACTGTCGGGCCACCTGTCACTGCGACCCGTTCCACGAGGGCGATGTCGGTGATGGCTGGCTCGATTACGTGTTCATCGAGGCGCCACGCGACCATCACGCGATCAATCTGGACATCTCCCGGATGTGGCAAGTCCCGACGAACGTGAAGGAGTGCGACTGCCTCGCCGACAGGGTGGCCCAGAACAAGATGAACAAGACCGTCGACGACGGTCCGTACCTCACCGACCACGCCGGCCTGGGCTTCGAACTGCTGACGTCGCCGAAGTGAGCTACGTCCCGCAGGAGGCCACTACCGAGAGCCCCACCCTCTCCCGGTTCGCCCGTCCCTGTCGGCGACCCAATGTTTTACATCGCTGGGCGGCCCCACCACGTCTAACGGACGGTCGACAGATGAAACTCGAGATCGAAATCCCGGACAAGTACGGCGACAAGCTATCGGACCTCGAAGAGGTCGAACCCACCATCCGCGACCAGATCGAAGTGGAGGTACTCCCGGAGGTCCTCCGGATCATCAACGACGGCCACCGCCAGCTCCAGGAGAACGCCGACCAGTTCGCGCCCGACGTGGGCGAACGCGAGAACTGAGTCCTGTTACCCTCTACCGAGGTCACGGTGGGAGCCGGTTCCTCGTGCTCGCCGTGAGTCTGCCTTGATTCGGGTCCTTCGTGGCGGATCAGCGTCGCAGACGGACGACGGTGGTCTCGGTCCGTTCTTCCAGCTCGACTAACCCGTCGTCGGCCAGGTCGGCCGCCAGCCCCCGCAACCAGTCCCGGCCGTACTCGCCGTCGGGCGTATAGTCCACTCGCACGCGCGGGCCGAGGTCGTCCAGCGCCAGTTCGTCGTCCTCCTTCAGCGCCCGGACGACCCGCCCGCGCATCTGCCGGCGACTCCCCTCGAACTCCGGCTGGGTCGGCACGTCGGGCGCGGTAAAGTCGCCGCTCTCGTAGGCGGAACACCACTCCCGCCAGGGACACCCCGCCGAGTCGCACTTGGGGGACTGCTCGCAGGCTACCCCACCGAGTTCCATGATGGCGTTGTTCCAGACCCGCGACTCCCCCTCTGGCATCAGCGCGGCCGCGACTGCCTCGAAGGCCGCGTCGTCGTCCGGCACGTCGAACGCGCGGTAGAGCACCCGCTTGACGTTCGTGTCGACCACCGCGTCGCCGTCGTTGAACGCGAACGAGGCCACCGCGTTGGCGGTGTAGGGGCCGACGCCCATCAGTTCCTCCAGGCCGTCCGGCGTCTGGGGGAACTCGCCGTCCGCTTCGGCGGTTTCACCGCCTCCGCGAGGTCGGTCCGGAGGACCGACCTCGAGGTACTTCGCGCGGTTGTTGTAGCCCAGGCGGTGGTCCGTCCAGAACCCCACCACGTCCGCGCGGTCGGCGGCCGCGAGGTCCTCGACGGTCGGCCACCGGTCGAGGAACGCCTCCCAGGCCTCGACGACCCTGCCGAGCTGGGTCTGCTGGCTCATCACCTCAGAGACGAGAATCTCGTAGGGGTCGTCGGTCCGCCGCCAGGGGAACTCGCGGTGGTCGTCCTCGTACCACGCGACCAGCGCCTCCCGGACCGCCTCGACGTCGCCGGGCAGGTACTCCGCCGGTTCGGCGTCGGCCATCGCGGCGGGGTTGTGCGCCGGGCGGCTTACCTCTGGCGGTTGCAGGGAACCCGTGGAGTCGACTCCCGGGCAGTGGGGACTCGTAACGGGTTTCCGGCTCCCACGCAAACGAGGGGGCATGACCCTCGACGACCTCACCGACGACGTGACCGACGCCTACGGTGACCTGGGCGAGGAACTGACGGTCGACCTCGACCGCGAGACGAGGAACGAACTGGCGATGCTGGTCGCCGCCATGGAACCGGACGACCCGGAGGAACTGCTCCGGCGGGGCGTCCACATGCTGTTCCAGACCGCCGTCGAGACCGGCACCATGGACTTCCACCTCCGGAACGCCTACGACGTCACCTACGACGAGTACCTCTCGGGGATGACCTACGACGAGATGACAGGTGGCGGCGAGTTCACCGGGACGGGCACCGGCGCCGCGACGGACGACGACCGCCGGTACCAGTTCTGAGGGGTCGGCGCCGAGCGTCGACGGCCGCCCTGGTTTACCGACTCACTCGACGCTCCGGACCGCCTCGACCAGCAAACTGGCACCGATGTCGATCTCCCGCTCGGTGACGTCCATCGGCGGGAGCAACCGCAGGGTCTTGTACCCACACCCCAGCGTCAGCAGGCCGCGCTCCAGGCAGGCCTCGATGACCGCCTCGCGGCGGTCCTTCGTGTCGAACTCGACGGCGAACATCAGGCCGCGCCCGCGCACGTCGACGACGGAGTCGAGGTCGGCGTCGGTGACGTGTTCGCGGAGTTGTCGTCCACGGGCGACGGCGTCGTCCATTAGGTCGTGTTCCTCGATGGCGTCGAGGGTGAGCGCACCGTACATCGAGTCCAGCACCGCGCCGGCGCCCCACGTCGAGGAGATGCGGCCCTTCTCGTCGGGGAACAGGTCCTGGCTGGCGATGGTGGCACCCACGCGCAAGCCCTTCGCGGCGGAGATGACGTCCGGTTCGACGGGCGTGTGGTCGACGGCCCACATCTCGCCGGTGCGGCCCAGGCCCGCCTGGATCTCGTCGGCCACGACGTGGACGTCGTACTCGTCCTGGATGGCCGCTATGTCCCGGACGAACTCGTCGCTGGGGGTCCGGTAGCCGCCCTCGCCCTGGATGGGTTCGAGGATCAGGTAGGCGATCTCGTCGGGGTCGATCACGCCCTGGTCGGGGTGGAGTCTGTCCTCGATGGCGTTGCCGCCGGGGCCGTCGGTCTTCCAGCCGCAGGTGCACTCGCCCGCACAGGAGCAGTAGGGGACGCTCACGACGCCCGGAACCTCGGGGTAGCCCTTCCGGTGGACGGTCTTGCTCCGGTTCAGCGACAGCACCCCGAGGGTCCGGCCGTGGAAGGCGCCGTCGAAGGTGAACGCGCGGTGGCCGCCGTCGGCGTAGCAGATCTTGATCCCGTTCTCGACGGCTTCGGCACCCGAGTTCGACAGGAAGACCCGGTCCATCCCGTAGTGACTGGTCAGTTCCGTGAGCCGGTCCATCAGGTGCGCCGGGCCCGGGAGGTCGGGGTCGGCAGCGGTGCCGCCGGTGCCGACGTAGAAGTCCTGGCCGGCGATCTTCAGGGGGTCGACGAGGTCGAACTCGCGTGCCCGTTCCATGATCTTGGGGTTGTTGTACCCCAGCGGCGCGGCGGCGACGTGACTCGTGAAATCCAGCAGGACGTTGTCGTCGACGTCGGTGCAAAAGGGCCCCTCGGCCTCCCCGGTCAGGTCCCACACGAAGTCGTAGACGTAGGTACTCCTCGCGGCTCGGTTCCCGTGGTACTCGGCCCACTCTCGGGCGCGGTCGCCTGGCATCGACCGCACCGAGGGCTCAACCGTGTCCCGGTCCATGGACCGGCGTACGACGACCCCTATGATAAGGAATTCGTTATGACTGCGGCGAGTTTTACAGGAGCAAGACCGCCGTCGGTGCCGCGGCGACGCCCAGCAACACGGCGCTCCAGACGAGGACCCGTCGGGAGAACTCCTGGTTGGACGACGTGCCCGACAGCACCGCCTTCACCGCGATGCTCGCCCCGGTCGCCACCATCACGGTCACGACCGCCACCTCGGGCGTGATGGCGCCGTCGCGGTAGAGGACGACGGCCGACGTGGTCGCGCCGGCGCTGGAGACCAGTCCGGCCAGCGCGGCGGTGATGTACAGGCCCGTCTCGCCGACCCCGGCCTGGGCGAACCCGCCGGCGAGCACGATCACCAGGAAGACGGCACCGAACCCGAGGGCGTTCTGCATCGAGAACGGACTCTCCAGGTCCATGTCGACGTTCTCGCGCCAGTCGGCGGTCACGGCCGCGATGGCGATGCTGGCGAGGACGACGGCGACCAGCGGCATGACGACGTCCCAGAGCACTTCCTGGGAGGCAGTGAACAGCACTGCGATGGCGAGGTTGCGAACCGCCATGGCGGCGTCGGCCAGCAGGATGGCCGCGACCGCGTAGGAGGCGGCCTTCGGGCGCTGGGCGACGTGGTCCAGCATCGTTCCGACGACGGCCGTTGAGGACGCCAGCCCCCCGAAGAAGCCGGTGGCGGCGATGCCGCGTCCCCCGTAGGTCGTGACCACCGCGTAGTTGACGATGCCGACGCCCGCCACGAAGACGACCATCAGCCAGACGACCTGCGGTTCGACGGTCAGCGACCATTCGCCCAGCGAGAGGTCGTACTTCGCCGGCAACAGCGGGTAGATGACGAACGCCAGGATGGCGAACTCCGCCGCCGACCGCAACTCGTTGCGGCTCAATCCCCAGGCGAAACTGTGGAGTTCCCGCTTGAGCACGAGCAACAGCGACGACAGCACCGCGACGGTCACGCCCTCCAGTATCTGTCCCGCGGCGACGAGCACGCCGACCCCGTAGGTGACGAGCATCGACACCGACGTGGTCAGGCGCAGTCCTTCTTCTTCTTCCTCCTCCGCCAGCAGTCCCTGGACGGCCAGCAACACCCCCTGGACGATGACGAGCAGGCCACCGATGACCAGCAGCGACTCCACCTCCAGTAGCGTGAACACGGCCCCGAGCAGGCTGACGAGCGCGAACGTCCGGATGCCCGCCGACTTGTGTGACCACTCCCGCTCCAGGCCGAGGAACATCCCCAGTGCGGCCGCCAGTCCGAGACGGAGCACTGGTGACTCGAGCAACGGCCCGGACGACGTCTGCGCGACCTCGTACACCCACGGTCCTTCGGGCCTCCCGGTCTTAAAAACAACGTCGTCCGTTCGGTCGGTTTGACGGTCGGGCCGGTCCCCGTATCTGCCGCGACGGTTTTTTACAGCCCCGCCGCGGGGGTTCGGACATGGGAGAACGGCTAGGCTCGCGCCGTTCGCGGGCGGCGTGGTGGACGTTCGGCGCCGTCCTCGGACTCGTGGTGCTGTTCGTCGTGTTCGAGTTCCTGGGGACGTTCGTCTTCGGGGTATTCCTGTACTACGCGACCCGGCCGGTCGCGGAACTCCGGGACCTCTCGGAGACGGTCGACCTGGGGCCGCTGGCGGACCTCGTCGGGGAGTACCCGGACCTTTCGGGCATCGCCGCCAGCCCCGGGGAGCTGATACAGAACGGCGGCGCGGACGTCGTCCTGGGCATCGCGAGTTCTGCGACGGGTTTCCTGGGCCTGTTCGGCCTGTTCGCGCTGCACCTGTTCGTGATGTTCGCGGTCGCATTCTACCTGCTCCGGGACGACCACCGCCTCTCGTCGTGGATCGGGACGAACCTCAGCGACGACCCCGGCGTCCTCGACGCCTACCTCGACGCCGTCGACGAGGACCTCCACAGCATCTTCTTCGGGAACATCCTCAACGCCGCCATCACGGGAACCATCGGCGCGATCACGTACAGTCTTCTCAACCTGTTCGCTTCGCCCGGCCTGTCGGTTCCGTACGCCGTGCTGGTCGGCCTGCTGACGGGCGTCGCCAGCCTGATCCCCATCGTCGGCATGAAACTGGTGTACGTTCCCGTGAGCGTGTACCTGTTCGCGCGACTCATCCCGGACCTGGTCCTGCGGCCCTACATCTCCGGGCGGAACCTCCACGTCGGCATGGTGATGATGGCGTACGTGCTCGGGCCCCTGCTGTTCGGGTGGTACGGCATCTTCCTCGCGCCGCTGTTGCTGGTGCTGGCGTTCCACTTCGCCCGGATCATCTTGCCGGAACTCGTGGCCGGCGACCCGATCACGCCGGGCGTGACCGGCAGACCGACGGTAGAGGCCGGCCCCGACGGACCGGCCGGTGCGACGGTCGCCGACGCCGGCACCGGGGAGCCAGCGGACGGCACCACGACCGACGGCGGGGGCGACGACCCGGCGAACGAGGACGGCGAATCGGCCGAGGACGCCAGCGACGGTGAGTGAGCGGGCACGGACCAGTAGCTGACCGGAGGCCCACGGGAGTAGCTACGGGGCGGCTGATCTGGCGACTACGCGTCGACGTACTGGCCTTCCCAGTCGCGGCGAGCGTTGATCTCGCGGTCTCCACGCCGGGTCAGCGTGTAGTAGTTGGTCCGGCGGTCACGCTGGCCTTTCTCGACCAGCCCCTTGTCGACGAGCGTATCCAGGTTCGGGTACAGACGACCGTGATGAATCTCTTTCTCGTAATAATCCTCCAACTCTTCCTTGATCGCAAGACCGTGGGGTTCCTCCTTACCAGCGATGACGTATAGCAAGTCTCGCTGAAATCCTGTCAAGTCGTACATTGGGAACGTCCACGGAATACTTTGTGTCGGCTCGAAATAAATTTGATGGAACGATCTTGCGATCCTGGCGCAAAACGCCACCGGACGTGGCGATATCGAGATATACGAATTGGTAATCAGATTGGTATTCGACGACACCGGGTCCATTCATTCTACATTCATATATTTTTTCGTATGAACGTTCATGCTCTATCAACCGAATTAACACCGATTCGAAGCGGTCGCCCGTTACCCGGATCCATCCGCTGAACCGTTTCGCTCGACGGTGGTACCCGACGCTGTAGTGGCCTGGCCGGCGCCGCTCCGGCTGTTCCAGTCCGTGGACGGTGTAGGTGATGCCGCTGGTCGTAGTCGTCAGGTACGCCACACACTGCTGGGCGAAGTACCGATCACGTGGAGACGTGGCGACCGCTCACGGGTCGATGCCAAAAGGAAGCGATGATACGCGGGAAGATCCCGCGTAATCGCTTGCCGCCCTGATTTGGTCCCCGCTGACGCTTCGGCCCTCCAAGCGAAGCGTCACCTGAATAGTCAGGAGGAAGGAACTTAATAGTTTCGGCAGTCGGCGGTGGAGCGGGTCGGCCGGACCGCGAACGACCCTGGCGGCCGGTCTAGATGTACTCCTCTTCGAGGACCCAGCCGAGTGCTCGCTTGTAGTAGGTGAACATCTGTCGGACGCCCTCGTGGCGCATCTCGTCGCTTTCCAGTTGCTCTGCGAGGAACTCGTACTGCTCGCGGATCTCCTCCTCCGATCGCATGGGGCCGACTACGGACGCCCCACCCAAAAGGGCACTCCCGCGCGTGGCGACAGGAAGTGGCCTGTCGTCGACACCCGGGACGTTCGCCGCCGTCGCCGACGTACTCAGTCACCCGTGGCGGCCACCTCCTCCGCGTCGGTGGGGGTCGATTCGCCCTCGTCGGGGGTCGCCTTCCGGACGGTGAGCGGTTGCCGGGAGACGAGTTCGCACTCGAACGCCGGGTGCTCGGCGAAGTGACGCACGAGCATGTGTCGTCGGCCGCCCGTGAGTCCGGAGCGGCCGACGTCCTCGGCGGTGAACTCCCCGGGGAGGCGGTCGAACAACCGCCGGAGGTGCTCGAAGCTCTCGAACACCTTGCGGTGACCCGAGGAGTTCGCCCCCCGGCGGGAGACGACGTACGAACCGTCCTCGTCGACGACGGGCGGCGTCCGCTCTGCTCACCGTGTGTGTCTCGCCGTCGAGGTGGAACACTACGTCGCGTCCGTCGCTGGTCGCCGTGACCCGGTCGTCACTGCCGGAGAATTTCTCGACCAGGAGCGTGGGAACTCCGTGTCATGCGTCCGCATCTCGGTCGGCTTCCTAATTAAAACCTTGTGGTCGTACAGACTGGCAGTCCCGTCCCCCGACCGGGGCCGCACCGACGGCCTCGTCGAGGGTCGCTCGCTCCGTCGGTCCAGGGACCGCCAGTGCGCCGGCGCCGTCGGTACGACCCAAAACGTAATGTCAGTGGCCCGTCTCTACAGACGATCACGTGACCTTCGACACGACCGCCGTGGACAGTCTGCGACGACCCGGGACCCGTCGGCCGTCCGGACCGCCGGTGGACGACGGACGCCGCCCCACCGACCGATGAGTTCGCCCGCGGTGGCTGTCGTCGGCATCGGCCGGTGGGGCAAGAACCTCCTCCGGTGTTTCGACGAACGCACGGGGGTGGTGGCCTGCCACCACACCGGTGACCGGCGAAACGCCGCGTGGGTGGCCGACCGCTACCCGTCGGTCGACGTGACGACCGACTACGACGACGTCCTGGACGACCCCCGCGTCGACGCCGTCGTCGTGGCGACCCCGATCGATACTCACGCCGACCTGGCCCGGCGCGCGCTCGCGGCCGACAAACACGTGTTCGTCGAGAAGCCACTCGCCGGAACCGCCGCGGACGCCGCCGACCTGGTGGCACTGGCCGACCGGCGGGATCGGGTCCTCTTCGTTGGATACGTCTTCGTCCACAACCCGGCGATACGGGAACTCGAAACCGCCGTGGGCGGCGACTCGATCCGTCACGTCCGCTTCGATTGGGAGAAGTTCGGACCCTTCGACGAGGGGATCGTCCGGAACCTCGTCTCCCACGACGTCTCGCTGCTCCGGTACCTGTTCGACGCACGGATCGACGGATTCCAGGTCCGCGAGGCCGAGGGCGTCGACGACCGCACGGACGTCCTCTCCCTCGACGGATCGCTCGGGGACGGGACGGCGTTCTCGATCCACGCGAACCGGATCTCGCGGATCGACCGCAAGGCGATCACGGTCCTCACCGACGCGGGCGAGTGCCTGCTGTTCGAGGACGACCGCCTCTTCCGGCTCGGCCCGGAGGAGTACGACCCCGTCCCGGTGGCCGACGTCGAACCGCTCGGCGCGGAGTGCGAGGCGTTCCTGGAGTGCGTCGAGACGGGGCGGACCTCGGTGACCGACGGCGCGTTCGGACACGAGGTCGATCAGGTTCTCGACTCGATCGTCGACCGGGTGGCGTGACTCACTCGTCGGCCCGCATCCGCCGGCGGAGTTCGTCGGCGGCCGTCACGGCGCTGGGAATCTTCCCCGAGAGGACCACGAACGTATTCCCGTCCTGCTCGACGAGCGTCGGGCGGGCGTCGGTCTCCTCGACGTCCGGGAGGACGGTCCGGATCGTGAACATCGACCCGAGGTGATCGGCGTCGGTCACCCCCGGGAAGAACGTCGACCCGTGGGCGACGAAGGTGTCGAACGCCGTCGGCGCCGGGTCCTCGATCACGCCGCGGTTCAGCAAGGGGTCGTACTCGTCGTCGAAGTCCGGTTCTCTGCCCTGCATGCTGTCGTGCACGGCGTGGACGACGTTGTCGAGGAGGAACCGATCGGTCCGGCCGTAGGGGTCCACGCACATGAACGGCCCGTCCATGACCACGACGCTGGTCTCCGCGAACGCCGGCGGTAACTCGACGACCGGTTTCTCGCAGAGTTCGAACCGGTAGGATCGCCGCAGCGACGAGTCCGGCGGCAACACCGAGTTCAGGTGCGCGTAGGTGGCGACGACGACGTAGTCGTGGTCGAGTGCGGCGACGTCGTCGACCCGGTGGTCGAGGTAGAGGTCGACGTCGGCCCCCGCGAGACGCGACCGGCAGCGTTCCTTCAGGCGGACGGGATCGATCCGGCGTTCGGGAACCCGTACCGAGAGGTCGATGGGGTCCGGGTCGACGACGGCGGGCGTCTCGTACTCGTACTCCAGGCCGACCTCCTCGCAGAAACTGACGAACTCGCTGCCCGTCGTCTTGCTGTCCTCGGCCGCGATGCAGTAGTAGTGGCTCCCCGACCCGACGACCGCCTCGGGGTACTCCTCCTCGAACGCCCGTTCCGCGTTCCGGCACTGCCTGGCGGTGAGCGTGCTTCGCGGGTAGTGGTAGCCCCGGTGCAGTCGGAACTGGTTGCTCCAGGAGGTGGCCGACAGGACGTCGTCGGCCTTCTCGTAGAGGTGGACGTCGTATCCCGCTTCGGCCAGCCTGATCGCCGCGGTCGTGCCGAAAATCCCGCCACCGACGACGCCCACCGTCGCCGCGTCGCCGGACGCCGAAGTGCTTCGATCCATCGTCATCCGAGTTGTCCCCTCCGAATACTGACCGAAAGTTAACGGTTTCGACGGCGGATTCGGACCCTATCGCCGGGCAGGAACGGAAGTCCCGGCCCGCGACCATTTAAATACTACTGACATGTATCACCGAAACGCGAAGTGATCCAGGTTCGTACCGTGACCGGAGAACCGATGGGCGATGACGTCACCCACGCCGTCGTGACCGGGGGCGCCGGATTCGTCGGAAGCCATCTCGTCGACGAGCTCCTCGGTTCCGGGTTCCGCGTAACGGTCGTCGACGACTTCTCGACGGGCGTCCGGCGCAACCTGGACCACCACCGGGCCGACGACCGGTTCGAACTCCACAGCGTCGACCTCAAGCAGGGACTCCCGGCGATCGAGGACGCCGACGTCGTCTTCCACCTGGCGTCCAGGGCGTCGCCGGGAGACTTCCGGAGCCACGGTGTGGACATCGCGCTCACGAACAGCGTCGGGACGAACCGGGTCCTGGATCTCGCCCTCGAGCAGGACGCGACGGTCGTCCTCGCGTCCACGAGCGAAGTGTACGGGGACCCCGAGGTTCACCCGCAGCCGGAGTCCTACGTCGGCCACGTGAGCGTCCGTGGGGCGCGGTCACCCTACGACATCGGGAAACGGTTCGGCGAGACGCTCGGGATGGCGTACGCCCGGCAGTTCGACCTCGACGTCCGGACGGTCCGCATCTTCAACACGTACGGCCCACGGATGCGACCCGACGACGGGCGGGTCGTGCCGACGTTCGTCTCCCAGGCCCTCTCCGGCGATCCGCTGACCGTCCACGGTGACGGGACCCAGACCCGGAGTTTCTGTTACGTCTCGGACCTCGTGACGGGGTTGGTCGAGGTGGCCCGCGAACCGTCGATGGACGGGGACGTGGTGAACCTCGGCAACGACGAGGAGATCACCATCCTGGCGCTCGCCCGACGCATCCGCGAACTCGTCGACCGATCTCCCGAGATCGTCCACGTCGACGGCCGGCCGGACGATCCCACGAAACGCAGACCCGACCTCACCAGGGCCAGGGAACGGCTGGACTGGCAGCCCACGACCCCGCTGGACGAGGGGCTCCGACGGACCATCGAGGACCTCAGGGGACGACTGGAAACGTAATCCCGAAGCCACCTTGGCTACCGCTTGGTCCCCTCGGCTACTTCTCTGTCTCCCGGCTACCTTTCTGTCCCCCGGCTCTCGACCGCGGTGGCCGGTCCTGTCGGGGCGGACTACGGTTTCGACGAAGTGGCGTCGCTCCGCTCCGGGACGTGGAACTGCAGGCACCAACGACGAGCGGTCGCGGGCCACGTCGCTGGAGAGCAAAGCTTAATACTGTTCACTAGAATAAAATGATTTACTCTAACCCGAGTTTCGATGTGTGGTCGGTGGAGATCGCACGACGTGGAACGCTTCCACACACTCCACCCACCGAAAGATTTTCAAGTGTTTCGGTCTTACCTGTGGTTAAGGAAGACGCGGCTGCGTGACGAGTATTTTCACCGCCGGACCAGCCGTCCTCTCCACGGAGACCCACATGACAGAAACCAGCATCCAGACGACGCAGAACGTAGAGACGCGAGAACAGGAGAGCCAGGAACGTGAGGGTTGCCCGGAGTGTGGTGGCCACGTCGTGAGCGACGCGGAACACGGCGAGACCGTCTGTGCGGAGTGCGGCCTGGTCGTCGAGGAGGACGAAATCGACCGCGGTCCCGAGTGGCGGGCGTTCGACGCCAGCGAGCGCGACCAGAAGAGCCGGGTCGGCGCGCCCACCACGAAGATGATGCACGACAAGGGGCTGTCGACCAACATCGGCTGGCAGGACAAGGACGCCTACGGCAACACGCTGTCGTCCAGCCAGCGCGAGCGCGTCAAGCGCCTGCGCACCTGGAACGAGCGGTTCCGCACGCGCAACTCCAAGGAGCGCAACCTGAAGCAGGCCCTCGGCGAGATCGACCGCATGGCCTCCGCGCTCGGCCTGCCGGAGACGGTCAGGGAGACGGCCTCCGTGATCTACCGCCGCGCGCTGGAGGAGGACCTGCTGCCGGGCCGCTCCATCGAGGGCGTCGCCACGGCGTCGCTGTACGCCGCGGGGCCTGGAGGTCAAGCCCGCCGACCCCGAGAGCTACGTCCCGCGGTTCGCCTCCGAACTCGCCCTCAGCGAGGAGGCCGCCCGCCGGGCACGGGAACTACTGCGCGTCGCCAAGGAAGGCGGCCGCCACAGCGGCAAGAGTCCCGTCGGCCTCGCCGCCGCGTCCATCTACGCCGCCGCGCTACTGGCGAACGAGAAGGTCACCCAGTCGGAGGTCAGCGAGGTGACCGACGTCTCCGAGGTCACCATCCGGAACCGATACCACGAACTACTGGAGATGGAAGGAAACCCGACGACGTAGGCCCGGTCTCCTCTTCGTCACCCCCCGTCCGTCCCTCGTCGTCAGCCCCCGATCAGTCGCCCGACCGGTCTCTGGTTTGCACCGAGACGTCCTCGGGGACGACGAGTTCCGGCCGGTCGGTCGTCAGGTCGATCTCGATCAGGCCGCTCTGGCCGTCGGTCCTTATCTGGCGGTCCCATTCGTCGTCGCGGATGAATATCTCTCCCATTGCTCTCCCGCACCGCCGTGTTCCCCCACGACGGGTCCGGTAGACGTCCGTTCTCGCTCCTGCGATATGAATTTAATTTCATTTGGCGTAACGTTTTCCCGGGAACGTAACGGTCAACTCGGCCGCTCACCACCCAGGGCCATGGAGACGACCCGTCACTTCACCGCGACCACGTACGTCGTCCACGACGGCGCGACGGCCCTGCACGAACACGACCGCCTCGGCATCCGGATCCCGCCCGGCGGCCACGTCGAACGCGACGAACTCCCCCACGAGGCCGCGAAACGTGAAGTGCGCGAGGAGACCGGCCTGGACCCGTCCCTGGTCGACGACTCCCCCGACGTCACCGGTCCCCAGGGTCGGTCGCTCCCACGACCCCGGCACGTGATGCTGTACGACATCAACGTCCACGACGACGGCGCGGTCGGCCACCAGCACGTCGACCTGCTGTACTACGCCCGCGTCGACTCCCGGGAGATCGACCCGGCCGACGACGAACTGGGGCCGGACGCCTGGGACTGGTACACCCCGGCCGACCTGCGGGCCGCCGACCTCGACGCCGATACCGTCGAACTCGGTCTCGATGCCATCGAGGTCGTGGAGCGGGCAATCGAGGACGGTGACCCACGGGGCGTCGACGGGCAGTGACTCCCGGTGGCGATCACGCCGACTGACCCGCGGCCTCGGCGACGACGGCCCGTCACCACTCGTACTCGACGCCGAGTTCCACGTACGGCGGGTCGGCCCCGCCGGAGCCGTAGAGGTTCCAGTCGTCCGATAGATCGTACTTGAGGTCGCCGTCCTCGAAGTCGAAGTCGTCCAGGTCGATCGGTGGCGACGGACAGACGTGACCGCCGCCACCGATTCCGCCACCGTCGCCGCCACCGATTCCGCCACCGTCGCCGCCACCGTCCGCCGTCCGATCCGTCGCCGGCACCACCGTCCGCCGGATCGCCGTCCGATTCGCCACCGTCACCACTACCGTCGTCGCTCGACCCGCCGTCGGTCATCAGGGGTTCGTCGGTTCCTGCCGGGGGTTCCAGCGACCAGGATGCGTTGGTCCGGGAGGGGTACCGGTCGAAGATGTCGTCGGCCGCCAGCGACCTGGCGACGTGGTCGAGCCAGCTCTCGTCGGCGTGTTCGCCCAGGCCGACGACGTCGAGTTCAATCTCCGGGTCGCCGTCGACGTACTCGCTCTCGGCCGCGAAGGTCCCGTGCAGGCGGACGTACGCTCCTTCCCTGATGCTCCAGTAGTGCAGGTTCCGGAAGGGAAGGAAGACCCGGACGCGGCGGTCGTTCCAGACGTCGACCAGTTCGAACTTCGATCCGGGTGCGTCGGCGTCGTACCGCAGGTCCTCGACGTACCCGCCCGTCGCCACCAGCGCCCCATCGTACGCCTCTGGGGTCTCCAGGAGGTCGTCGAGCGGGACCGACTCGCCGTCCGCGACCTGCGACCGGAACCCGGCTTCGCGGGCGACCTCCACCTCGGCCGTAGCCTCCGGGTGACCGGCCCGCTGCCCGGCGACGAACAGGAACCGGTAGCTCGCTGCCAGGAGCATCGTCAGTTCCCAGGTGACCTCGTGCAAGTCCGCCTCGACGCGCCCGATCTCCATGACGTCGTCGTCGGCGTGCCACTCGTCGCTCCGTTCGCGGGCCAGTCGCGCCCGGCGCACGGTTTCGCCGAGTCGGACGAGGTCCCGACGGACCTCGAAGGGGTAGTCGATGCCCTGCCGGGCCCGGCGTTCGACCGAGTCCCAGTCCGCCGTCGCCACGGCCCCGTAGAGCCCCTGCAGGTGGTCGGTCACCTCTTCGGACAGGCGTTCGACTTCGCGCTCGACGGCTTCGACGGACAGTTCGGGTCCTCGCTCGGGCTCCGCTCGGTCGACGGCGGCGAAGAAGTCGGCCCTGAACGACTCCTCGTACCCGGCCGCGACGTACCAGATGCCGAGGCCTCGCTGGGCCGCCAGGACGTCGTTCCAGAGCGTCGCGCCCGTGCTGTCGTCCGGGTCGCCCTCGAACTCGGCAGGCGACCGGGGCCCGGACTCGAGTTCGCGGTCGAGTCGCTCGGCGTCCGCCACCGTCGCCGCCACCTCCTCACCGAGCTGGGCCCGCACGTGTTCGAGGAGTTCCTCGGCCGTCAGGTCCTCTGGAATCCCGGATCGATCACACCGTGCGTCGTCCAACTCGGCGACCGATCCCACGGAGTCGTCGATTTTCTCCTGGGTACGCAGCAGTCTCCGGAGCACCCGGCGCCCGAAGCAGATCATCTCCCGGCCCCGCCGCCGGTGTTTCTCCCAGCGTCCCCCTTCCCTGGATTCGACGACGGCGTCGGCGTCGGACGTCGCCCGTGAGGTGAGGTCGTCGAACGAGAACAGGTCCTCGTCCGGATCGAACCGCCCGGTCGGGAGGACGTACTCTTCGGGCGACAGACCCACCCTGTAAACCATCCTGGCCGTTCTCCGTTCTGCCATAGCTGGATACCATAACCACGGCTGAAACCAATTCCTTAAAATAAATTTATATGAATTTATGTAATAATTGATGGGATCGTGTCGCTCCCGTCCCCGCACTCCAGACGGGGCGGGTGAAAGCGGTTCTCCGGGGACGCGCCCGGTGTTATGGTGTTCGTAACGAAGCAGGTGGTGGACGATGATCCGGTCCGCAATGACAGTCGACGACGCGGAGACGGCGCTCTGTGACAACTGCACGCAACGGGCCGAGGTCGCCTTCACGCTGACCACGAACGTCGACGGTGGCGGCACCGTCGAGTCGCAGTTCTGTTCCAGCGGGTGCCTCGCGGAGTGGACCGCCGCGACGCCCGGGTCCGACGGCCCCGTCAGGGAGCGCCCTCACCCGCGGGTGTTCTCCAGGCGCGCGCGGATGTACTGACTCACGTGGTCGTCCATCCGGCGCTTGAACCCGGCCTGGCGGGCCAGGCGGTCGAGTTCCCGCGAGACGTTGCTCCCGTACTGGACGGCCTTCTTCTCGCGGAACGCCACCCGTGCGGGGACGAGTTCCCGGGCCGCCCGCCGGAGTGCGACCTTGCGCTCCCCGCGGTCGTCGACCAGCAGGTTCCCGGGGAGCGCGAGCGCCGCCGCGATCACCCGGTCGTCCAGGAGCGGCGCGACCGGTTCGACCCCGGCCGCCCGGACTGCCTGCACGTCCCGTTCTAGCTGGTCGGGGAGGGTCGTCACGACTTCCCGGCGGGCGCGCCGGACCGTCTCGGCGTCGACGCGCGGATCCGACGGTGCCTTCGCCACCTTCGCGTACCCGCCGAACAGTTCGTCAGCACCCTGACCGACGGCGAGTCGTTCGGCGCCATCCGCGGCCGCCCGCTCCCCGACCAGGAACAGCGGGAGCGCGATGCTCACGTCCATCGCGTTGGTGCGGCCGATGGCGCGTGCGACCCGCGGGACCGCGTCTTCCACGGTCGACAGCGACAGTTCGACGACGCGGAGGTCCCTGTCGAGCGCCCGGCCGGCGTCGGTCGCCGCCTCGAGGTCGTGGCTGTCGGGGAACCCGGCGACGTACAGCGGGCCGTCGGTCCCCGCCGCGACGACCGAGGAGTCGACGCCACCAGAAAAGGCGACGGCCGCGTCCGGCGCGTCCGACAGCGCCGCCGAAATCGCCTCCCGGACGGCACCAACGGCTTCCTGCTCGTCCGCGACCGGGTCCGGGTCGGGTAGCGTCCAGACCTGGCGACGCTCGCCGTCCGCGAGCACGATCCCGGCCGGGACGCTCGTCGGGTCCGCCAGGTCCCGGTGGTCGAAACTCCAGTCAGTGTCGCCGGCCGCGTCCAGGTCGCCGTCGACGAACAGGGGATGGCGACCCAGGACGTCCCGGACGAGGCGGCCGTCTGGAAGTTCGCCGGCGAAGCCACGGGTCCCCGGGAGCGAATCACGGGTCTCGATGGCGCGGCCCACGAGTTCGGGCGTCGCACCCCCGATCATCGCAGTATCTCGGCCAGCCGGTTCTTGACCCGGCGCTTGGCACCGCCGGCGGCCTGGCGGAAACTGATGATCCAGGGCGTGCGCTTGCCCTCGATCGAGGTGCGGCCCTCGCGGATCGCCTCGAGGACGGCCCCCAGCGACCGCTCGTCGGCGTCGATGTGGGTGACCGCCTGGCCGACCATCTCCGCGATGTGGGCGTCACTGCCCGCGGTCATGGGCATCTCATTGTCGCGGGCGAACCGTTCGGCCTGGCGGTTGGCCCGCCCCGTCAGCAGGCGCGAATTGTACACCTCGATGGCGTCCGCCAGCAAGAGTTTCTCGCGGGCGACGTTGGCGAGGACGCCGCTCCGGGACTCCTGGAACGGGTGCGGGATCACCGCGATGCCGCCGCCCTCGCAGATGCGGTCCAGCGTCTCCTCGAAGGGCAGGCCGGGCGGGACTTTCTCGGTGACGCCCAGCGCCAGCACGTGGCCGGCCTTGCTCGTGACCTCCATGCCGGGGATGCCGATCATTCCCCGGTCCTCACAGAGGTCGGCGGCCTCTAGGCTGGCGTCGATCTCGTCGTGGTCGGTCACCGCGAGACCGTCCAGCCCCACGGCCTCGGCCTGGTCGACGAGCGCGTCCACGGAGTCGCGGCCGTCGTACGACAGCGCCGAGTGGGCGTGGAGCTCGACCGTTGGCACGCGCTGGCGTTCGCGGCGAGTGACAAAAAGCGCCTCGGTCTCCGGCGGTCGCTCGCCAGCCGTACGATCCCGTCCCGGACCTTCCGAATGATTTACCTGAAACGTACGCTCGATGCCTCCGGGGCCACGATGCGTCGGGTGGATGTCCCGCTACGGCGGCGGGAGGACGTCGAACCGACGTGCCGACCGAAGAGTCCGACCGCCGGTCGGATTGCACGAACGTGCATATGGAAAGCCATTTATCCGGACCAAACCGACACGGTGATGTGACACTCGCCGACGCCGACCGCGAACTCGTGGTCGAGGAACTGGGCCGCGAACCGACCCCCGGGGAGGCGGCCCTCTTCGAGAACCTCTGGAGCGAGCACTGCGCGTACCGCTCGTCGCGGCCGCTGCTCTCGGCGTTCGAGAGCCAGGGCGAGCAGGTCGTCGTCGGACCGGGCGACGACGCCGCCGTCGTCGCCCTCCCGTCGGCCGACGCCGACGATTCGACCTACGTCACCCTGGGCATCGAGAGCCACAACCACCCCTCCTACGTCGACCCCTACGACGGGGCGGCCACGGGCGTCGGGGGCATCGTCCGGGACACCCTCTCGATGGGGGCTTACCCAGTCGCGCTCGCGGACTGCCTGTACTTCGGTGACTTCGACCGCGAACACTCCCGGTACCTCTTCGAGGGCGTCGTCGAGGGAATCGCCGACTACGGCAACGCCATCGGCGTCCCCACGGTCGCCGGGAGCGTCGCCTTCCACCCAGGGTACGAGGGCAACCCCCTCGTGAACGTGGCCTGCGTCGGCCTGCTGGACGAAGACCGGCTGGTCACCGCCGCGGCCCAGGAACCCGGGAACGCGCTCGTCCTCGTCGGCAACGCGACCGGCCGGGACGGCCTCGGCGGGGCCTCGTTCGCCAGCGAGGACCTCGACGAGGACGCGGAAACCGAGGACCGGCCGGCCGTCCAGGTCGGCGACCCCTACACCGAGAAGTTGCTGATCGAGGCCAACGAGGAACTGATCGACCGGGACCTGGTCGTCGCCGCGCGGGACCTCGGGGCCGCGGGCCTGGGCGGCGCGACCACCGAGATGGCCGCCCTCGGGGGACTCGGCGCTCGGGTCGAACTGGACCGGGTCCACCAGCGCGAACCGAACATGGCCGCCCTCGAAATCCTGCTGGCGGAGTCCCAGGAACGGATGTGCTACGAGGTCAGGCCCGGCGACGTCGACGCCGTCCGCGAGGTGGCCGAGACGTTCGACCTCGGGTGTTCCGTGATCGGCGAGGTGACCGACGGCGCCCGCTACGTCGCGACCTTCGAGGGGGAGACGGTCGTCGACGCCCCCGCGGCGTTCCTCGGCGACGGTGCGCCGACCAACGACCTCGACCGCGAATCGCCCCCAGAACCGGAGCGGGCGCTCCCGGAGGTCGACCTCGGCGAGGCGTTCGAGGCAGTCGTCGGCAGCCCCAACACCGCCAGCAAGGAGTGGGTATACCGCCAGTACGACCACGAGGTCGGCGCCCGGACCGCGACGAGACCGGGCGACGACGCCGCGATCCTGGCGATCCGCGAGGCCGGAGGCGACGGAATCGGTCTCGCCATCTCCGCGGGCGCGGACCCGCGCTGGACCGAGCGTGCCCCCTACGAGGGTGCCCGCGCCGTGGCCCTGGAGAACGCCACGAACCTGGCAGCGAAGGGGGCGACGCCGCTGGCCGCCGTGGACTGCCTCAACGGGGGGAATCCCGAGAAGCCCACCGTTTACGACGGCTTCGCCAACGTCGTCCAGGGACTCGCCGACGCCTGCGCCGAACTCGACGTGCCCGTCGTCGGCGGCAACGTCTCGCTGTACAACGACTCACCCAGCGGGCCCGTCCCGCCGACGCCGACCGTGGCGATGGTCGGGACGAAACCCGGATACGACGCGCCAGGACTCTCCCTCGCGGGCGAGGGCGAACTACTCGTCGTCGGTGACTCGACGCTCGACGGCGAAGCCCCCGCTCTGGGCGGATCGGAGTATCTGGCGCAGTTCGGCGGGGCAGACGCCTTCCCGGCACTGCGGGAGCACCCCGCGGCCCTCGTGGACGCCGTGGCCGACGTCGCCGCGCTCGACTCGACGTTAGCCGTCCACGACGTCTCCCACGGTGGCCTCGCGACAACGCTCGCCGAGATGGTCACCGCGGACGCCGGCGCGACGGTCGAGTTGCCAGACGGTGGGTCGTTGTTCCACGAGACGCCCGGCCGTGCGGTGGTCGAGACCTCCGATCCTGCCGCCCTCCGGTCGGCGGTCGAAACCGCTTTCGACCGCCACGGCGTCGCTTCCGGGGCGGACACTCCGGTCAGTGAGGTTGGCACCACCACCGGTGACGGTACGCTGGACCTGACCGTGAGGGACGACCGACTCGGGTACGACGCCACTACCATCACGGACCTCCGGGACGTCATCGCCCGGGAACTGGCCTGAACCGGAATCGACGTCGACGATGGGGTCGACGCAGTCGGTGACCCGGCGGTCGTCGCGCTGGTCGACGACCGCCCGGCGGAGGTGGATCGGCTCGTCGACCACTTCGACGAGAAGGACGTGAACTACCGCGGTCTCGTCCTCGGCGCCGGCGAGCGGACGGTGGCTCCCCCGGCGTTCGAGGTCCTCACCGACCCGGTTTCGGGGGAAACGCTGGTCGAAGCCGTGACGGTGGCTTCGCTGTGGGTCCGCTACGACGACCTGATGGACGAGTTCTACGCACTCGCCGCCGACCGGGCGACCAGTCCCGGGGACGGCGACATCGACACGCACCTGTCGGACGTTCGGTCCGAGATAGACGAGGTCCTCGGTGAACTGACCGACCACGGGATCGACCTCTACGGGGGGCTGTCGGACGATCTGGATCGTGACGACGGCCAGCCCTAGAGGTCGACTTCGGTCCCGACGGCGCTCTCTCGGGCCGAGACGTAGACGTGTTCCGCCGTCGCGGCGTCCAGTACTGCGGTACCGACGCTCTCGACCACGACGATTTCGTCGTCGGTCTCCCGGCCTGATTCCCCCGTCACGACCGCCGAGAACGGGATCAGGTCCGACGTGGTTAGATCGGCGGCGACGGCGTCGCCCACGTCGACGACCTCCCCGGGTGCGTCGGCGAAGACGCGAGCGGCCCGTTCGAACGTCGTCGGGTCGAGTTCCTGCATCTCCGCGGTGTAGGCACCGACGGCGATCACCACGGTTCCTGGATCGAGTACCTCGCCGGGGAACACCGGGTC
The DNA here is from genome assembly GCA_003021085.1 of Halobacteriales archaeon QS_1_68_20. Taxonomy (GTDB): domain Archaea; phylum Halobacteriota; class Halobacteria; order Halobacteriales; family PXRE01; genus PXRE01. The sequence continues at coordinate 122,074 of PXRE01000026.1, forward strand.
GGTGGCCGTCGTCGCCGTCACGACGACGTTCGCACCGTCGACGGCGTCTCCGGGGGACTCGACGGCTTCGGCGTCGATGCCCTCCTCGCGGAGCTCGGCGGCGCAAGTCACTTTCGAGTCGCTGGGCGAGTACACCCTGACGGAATCGAGATCCGTAGCAGCGGCGATTGCCCGGGTCTGCCAGCGGGCCTGCGTCCCCGCGCCGAGGACGCCGAGGGTAACCGGCCCAGTGGCGAGTTCGCGCGCGGCCAGGCCACCGATGCATCCCGTCCGTGCGTTGGTGATCCTGGTGCCCGCCACGTACGCGGCGGGCAGTCCCGTCTCCGCCTCGGTCAGTGCGATCTGGGCGTTGACGGTCGGCAGTCCGCGCTCGGCGTTGCCCTCGTGGACGCCCACGAGTTTGGTCGCGTAGTAGTCGCTCCCGTGGACGTACGCCGGCATCACCAGCCCCGTCCCGAGCGGTTCGTCGGGCGCGTCGGGGTCGAGGCCGGTCCCGACCGGGAAGTGCGGGCGCTCCGGTCGCTCTACCTCGCCCGCGCCCTGCTTGCGGAACGCTTCCGCGACGACGTCCAGTAGCGACGAGAGGTCCAGCACGCTCGCCACGTCGTCGTCCGAGAGGACCCGTGCCATATCCCCCGGTTCGGCCGGGGTCGAATTAAGCGTTCGTCAGGGGAAGGCTGGACTGAGCTGGCGGAATCAGCCGCTCGACGGATAGCGAACAGACGGCACGTTCCCCTCGCGCGGCGACGTGCCGTACAATCGCGGACGCCGCGCGGTGACTCGTCAGCGCACGGCGACGGTGGTCCCGGTCTGGTACTTGAACCTTCGGCCGGGCGGATGGTTCGGCGGGTCGAGTGTGCCCGGGGAGTGCTATGGCGGGTGCTCGGCGGTCGGGTTTAACCCCCGTGCCTCCCAACGGCCGGGCATGAAGACCGTGGTCGTGGGGGGCGGCATCGTCGGGATGGCGAGCGCGTACTACCTCGCGGAGCGGGGCGTCGAGGTCGTGGTCTGCGAGAAGTCGACGGTCGGCGCCGGGAGTACCGAACGGTCGGCGGGCGGCATCCGCACGCAGTTCAGCACGCCGGTCAACGTCGAACTCTCGAAAGCGAGCATCGAGGTCTGGGAGTCCTTCGAGGCCGAGTTCGGCGTCGACGTCGAGTACCGGCGACCGGGGTACCTCTTTCTCGCCCGCGAGGCGGTGACGGCCGAACAGTTCGAGGCGAACGTCGCCATGCAGAACGACCTCGGGGTCGACAGCGAGTTCCTCGACCCTGTGGCGGCCCGCGAGCACTGCCCGGGCCTGGATCCATCGCAGTTCGTCGGCGCGACCTACTGCGCGACCGACGGCTTCGCGGACCCGCACCTGGCGCTAGAGGGGTTCAAGCGCGCGGCGGTCGATGCGGGCGTCGACCTCCGGACGGGAACCACCGTGACCGACGTCCTCGTGGACGACGCGGAGGGCGAACCGTCGGTCACGGGCGTCGAGACGGACGCGGGACCGGTGGAGGCGGACTACGTCGTCAACGCGGCCGGCCCGTGGGCGAGACGGGTCTCCCGGATGGCGGGCGTCGACCTGCCAATCGCGCCGAAACGCCGCCAGATTGCGGTGGTAAACCCCTCGAATCCGGTACCCGAGGACGTCCCGTTGACTATCGACCTCGACACGGGGTCGTACTTCCGGCCCGAGCCGCACGGCGCCGCGCTCGTCGGCGGCCACTTCGGGGGGCCGGACCCCGACCGGGACCCCGACGGGTTCCGGCAGGCGATGGATGTCGACTGGGCGGCCGACGCCGTCGAGCGCGCCGGCGAGTGGACCACCTACTTCGGTCTGGACTCGCGAATCCGCAACGGGTGGGCTGGCCTGTACGCCGTGACGCCGGACCACCACCCAGTGGTCGAGGAGACGATACCAGGGTTGATCGCCGCGGCGGGCTTTTCCGGCCACGGCTTCCAGCACGCACCGGCCACGGGGCAGGTCGTCGCGGAACTGGCCGTCGACGGGACTGCGTCGCTGGTCGACGTGTCGCCGCTGTCCAGCGAGCGCTTCGAGTCCGGGGACCTCGCCGACGAGGCGAACGTGGCCTGATCAGCGCTCGGCGGTCCCGACGACCGTGGACACCCGGGCGTTCTCCTTGATGCGAACGCCGCCCTCCGGAACCGAGAGCGGTACTGCGTCGATGTCCCGGCAGTGGACCGTGGGATGGAAGGCTCCGCGTCGCCGGAGTTCGCTCCGGGTCCGGACGACGAGGCGGGTTCCTTCCGGCGGCGCGAGCGTCTCGTTGTACGACAGGAGGTACTGGCCGCCCGGGAGGTTCCACCAGCCGTAGTCGTCGTCGGGCGACCGCTTTTCCGTCTCCACGGCCGCCGTCTCGGCGGCTTCCAGTTCGCCGCCGCCGAAGTCGATCCGGCCGGGTTCGACCACCTGTGAGACGGCCTCGACCGTGAGGTCGACGACGCCGTCGTGGACCTGCCTCGGTTCGTGGACCAGCCCGTCCACGTAGTCCGCGAGCGCTGTCATGGGTGGGGGTACGGCCGTTTCCCGCAAAAAGTTACGTGCGGCCAACGTGCAGGCGACTCGGGCCGCGAAAGAGCTTTGCGCGTGCTGAACGTTACCACTACTCGCGGACAATCCTCAATCATGAGCGTAATCGCCCGATTCGAGGTCATCCCGGTCCAGGAGGGGAGCATGTCGACCGCCATCGCGGAGGCCCTGCGCGCGCTGGACCGACACCCCGTCTCCTACCGGACGACCCCGACCGACACGATCATCGAGGCGGACACCGCCGGCCAGATATTCGCCGCCGTTCGGGACGCCCACCGTGCCATCCCGGACGAGCGCGTCATCACGTCGGTCGAAGTCGACGAGGACCGGCGGCGGCCACAGGACATGGGGGAACGGGTGGCCTCCGTCGAGCGGGAACTCGGTCACCCACCGGAGCGTCGCCAGCAACCACCGGCCGGTCGGCCCACGTCGCAAATGGCGCAGCAGTCGGAACCCACACAGGCCCACCCGTCGCAGTCCAGGTCCGCACCGCGAGGGACACAGCCAACCCAGATACCGGAGTGGGGGATGCCGTCATCCGCGCGGTCCCGGTCGTCCGGCCCCGGCCCCGGCCCCTTCACGGGGGGTGAACACGCCGAACAGTACAGGCCACGGAATCGGTGACGGAGACCCGCCAGACGGGACCCAGTCCCCGCCTCGTCCCGGCCCCCCACCACCCCGCGTCGACCCGCAACCGCTAGCTGAGGGTCGTCGCCGCTTATTTGATGTCAGGTACAGTAGATGACGGTCGAACGGGATTCGGATGGTCGACGGCACGAGCGGACCGGTCGACGGCACGGAGTCGGGGTCGGTAGACGACGACCCGGGACTCGTCGGATCGGGGAACGCTCGCTGGCCGCTGATCGCTGGCGTCCTCTCCGCAGCGGGATTCGGGGGACTCGGGGTCGCCGTCAAGGGGGCCGAACCCCCGGCGGTCGACACCGCGGTGACGACCGCGCTCCAGCAGGCGTTCCCTCCCGAGGGTCTGGTCGGGACGGCACTACAGGTCGGACGCCCGGTTCAACCTCTCGACGGTCTACATGGGCCGTCACTGGCCGACCGACCTCGTCGGTGGGTGGTTGCTCGGCGGGTGCTGGTTGCTCGCGGTGGTCGTCGGCTTCCGGTACGTGACTCGCGGGTGACGGTCACTCGTCGCCGAACGCGTCCCGCGATTCGAGGTCGTCCAGTTCCTCGTCGTCGTAGCCCAGTTCGCTGAACACCTCGCGGGTGTGCTCGCCCAGTTTCGGGGGCGGCGACTCGAAGCCGCTGTCGGCGTCGTCGAAGTGCAACGGATGTTCGACCGCCGGGACCACGCGGTCGCCTTCCCCGACCTCCGTGACGGCGCCGCGGGCCTCCGTCTGTTCGTTGTAGAGGGCGTCCTCCACGTCGAAGACGGGGCCGGCGGGGACGCCCGCCTCCTCGACGAGGACGTCCATCCACTCGTCGGTCGTGCGCTCGGTCAGCGTCGACTCGATTTCCGACGCGAGGGCATCCATGTGCTCCACGCGGTCGGCGTTGGTCTCGAAGCGCTCGTCGACCGCGAGGTCCGTGCGGTCGACGGCCGCGCAGAACCGCTCGAACAGGCGGTCGTTGAGGCAGGCGACGTTGAGGTAGCCGTCGGCCGTCTCGAACGTCTGGTACGGGGCCAGCACGGGGTCTCTCGTCCCCATCCGCTCGGGTTCCTCGCCGGCGAAGACCTTGCCCGCCTGCTTGGTTAGCCAGGGGAGGGCCGCCTCCAGCATCCCGAGGTCGACGTACTCGCCCTCGCCCGTGCGCTCGCGGCGGTACAGCGCCGCGGAGACGCCGAACGCCGCCCACATCGCGGTGATCAGGTCCGTCGCCGGGAGGCCCACCTTGACCGGCGGGCGGTCGGGTTCGCCGGTGACGCTCATGATGCCGCTCATTCCCTGGACGAGCAGGTCGTAGCCGGGTCGCTGGCTCCAGGGGCCGGTCTGGCCGAACGCAGAGATGGCGCAGTAGACGATCTCGTCGTTGTGTTCGCGGACTGTCGCCTCGTCGACGCCCAGGCGCTCGGCGGTGCCGGGGCGGTAGTTCTGGAGGAAGACGTCCGCCTCGGCGGCGAGGTCGTACAGCGCCTCGGTGCCGGCGTCGCTTTTGAGGTTCAACTCGACGCTTCGCTTGTCGTAGTTGACCGTCCAGAAGTAGGGGGACTCGCCGTCGACGAACGGCGGGCCGGTGTGGCGGATGTCGTCGCCGTAGCCCGGGCGCTCGACCTTGATCACGTCCGCGCCCTGGTTGGCCAGCATCAGCGAGCAGAACCCGCCGGTGACGAACGCCGTCAGGTCCACCACGGTCACGTCCTCGAAGATGCCGCTCATGTTTCCCCCGGGGCCGGCCGCCCGCAAAAACCTTCGGCTCGGGGGGCAACGGCCGCAGTCGTTCGCTCTGATTCGACGATCCACCGCCGGCGCGCGCTGGTGAGCGTGTCGCCGCAGGCGACCGCGAACCAACGGCGCGCGAGTCGGCTGGGGAGGCTGGTGGTTTGCCCGAGCTGTGGGTGGGACTGAAAGGGGCCACGCGAGTCGAGCGCGCGGGGGCTTTCTGGGCGGTGCTGACCAGGCAACCGCCGACAGAGAGCGCGCGGGGGCTTTCTGCGTGTTTCGGACCGAAACGGATAGTGGGAAGCGAGAAGCGATTCCGAACGCCGACTCCACTGCCGATCCACCGAACAGCATCCAGTCGGACCCAGGTTTACAATCGGACCACACTAACACCCCACCATGAACCTCGGGTTGCTGTTGATCGTCGGCATCCCGCTCACCTGGCACCTCGGCCTCGCGGGGTACACCTACTACGACGCGGGCCGGGTCGGGATGCCACGGGCGAAGTGGACGGCAGTAGCCCTGCTGGTCCCGCTGTTCGGCTTCTTCGCGTACCTGTTCGAGCGAAGCGAGCGCGACTACGACCCCGAGGAGGATCCCTACGCAGGCGGCGGGTACAACGTCCACGAGTCTCGCGCCGACGAGGACCGACGGGAGTGACCCGACCGAGCGGACTGCCGCGACCCGAATGATACTTCGGCCCAAGCACCCTACGTTCGGGTATGGCCGGAGAATCAATCCAGCAGATCGAACGCGGCGAACCGGCGCTGTCGTTCGAACTCGAAGGGGTCGACGGGGAGACGCACACGCTGGCGGACTACAGCGACTACGCGGCGGCGCTGATCGTGTTCACGTGCAACCACTGCCCGTACGCTCAGGCGAAGTTCGACCTCCTGAACGACGTCGCCGAGGAGTACGACGACGTGGCGGTGATCGGCATCAATCCCAACGACGCCGAGCAGTACCCCGACGACGACTTCGAGACGATGCGGGAGTGGGTCGAGGAGGGCCGCGTCCGGTACGACGCCTACCTCCGCGACGACACCCAGGAGATCGCGAAGGCCTACGGCGCGGTCTGCACCCCCGACCCGTTCCTCTTCGAGAACACGGGCGACGAGTTCCGGCTGGTCTACCACGGCCGCCTGGACGACGCCCTGAACCCCGACGACGAACCCACGGAGTTCTACGTCCGGGACGCCATCGACTCGGTGCTGGCCGGCGAGGACGTCGGCCTGGAGTTCATGCCCTCGCGCGGCTGCTCGATCAAGTGGCAACCCGGCAACGAACCCGACTACTGGGACGACCTGTAGCGTCGACGCACGCGGGAACCCGCACCACGTACGGGAATCGAGGCTCCGGATCACTGCTGGACTGCCGACACCAGCACGCTTTAAGTCGCGCGGTCCGAGTTTCGGGATAGCGACCACATGCAGCAGTACCTCGACCTCGTCCACGACGTCCTCGGGACGGGCACGTACAAGCCCAACCGGACGGGCGTGGACACGGTGTCGGCGTTCAGCCAGCACTACGAGGTGGACCTGTCGGCCGGGTTCCCGCTGTTGACGACGAAGGACCTCTCGGGGTTCCGCTGGAACTCGCTGATCCACGAGTTCCTCTGGTACCTCTCCGGGGAGGACCACGTCCGGAACCTCAGCGAGGAGACCGGCATCTGGGACGCCTGGGCCGACGAGGAGGGCCACCTCGACACCGCCTACGGCCGGTTCTGGCGGCGCTACCCGGTTCCCGACGAGGACGACCGCCTGCCGGGGGAGGCCTGGCCCGACGACGGCCACCGGTGGGTCGACGACGAGGGGACGTTCGACCAGATCCAGTACGTGCTGGACCAGTTGCGCGAGAACCCTAACTCAAGGCGACTCGTGGTCGACGCCTGGCACCCCGCGAACTCCTCGGTGAGTACGCTACCGGCCTGCCACTACTCGTTCGTCTTCAACGTCCAGGGCGACCGCCTGAACCTCCACCTCACCCAGCGGTCGGGTGACGTGGCGCTCGGGGTCCCGTTCAACATCGCGGCCTACGCCCTGCTCGCGCAGGTCGTGGCCCAGCGCACGGACTTCGAACTCGGGACGTTCGCGCACACGGTCGTCGACGCCCACGTCTACTGCGGCCGGGGCGCCCGGGGCGAGTGGTACGCCGACAACCTCGACGAACTGCAGGATCGCCTCGCCGCCGTCGACGCCAAGGAGGACTTCCTCGCGGTGCGCGATTGGCTACGGGAGGCCGCCCCCGAGGAAGACGAGGAGGGGTACGACCACGTGCCGGGACTCCTGCTCCAGTGCTCGCGGGAACCGCGCGAGCGCCCGACCATGGAGATCACGGACGCCCCGCTGGACGAACTCACGTACGAGGACTTCCAGTTGCGCGGGTACGACCCCGCGCCGGCCATCTCCTTCGAGGTCGCGGAGTGATGGAGACCGACGGAGACGGCCGGGGCGACGCCGAGTCTTCCGACGCCGATAGCTCGGACTCCGGGGTCCCCGACACCGAGGACCTGACGGTCGCGCTCGTCACCGCGGTGGCCGAGAACGACGTCATCGGGCGCGGCGGCGAACTGCCGTGGCACTACCCGGAGGACCTCCAGCACTTCAAGGAGACGACGATGGGCCACCCCGTCGTGATGGGCCGCCGGACGTTCGAGGGCATCGTCGACAGACTCGGCGAACCGCTCCCCGGCCGGACGAACGTCGTACTCTCGTCGCGGGACCTCGACCTCCCGGAGGGAGCGGTCCACGCGAACTCGATTCCGTCTGCCCTGGACGCCGCCCGGGAGGCCCTTTCGGCGGACGCCGCCGAGGACGCTGACGGTGACGGGCCGGGAGCGGACCGGACGGTCTACGTCGTCGGCGGTGCGTCCGTCTACGAGCAGTTCCTCCCGCTGGCCGACCGACTGGTGCTGACCGAGATACCCCTGGAACCGGAGGGGGACACCTACTTCCCGGCGGTCGACTGGTCCCAGTGGGCGGCGGTCGAACGGGACGACCGTGGCGACCTCTCGTTCGTCACCTACGAGCGCCGGGCGTGAGGTCGGACAGAAGTGATCGTATTTTGACTATTCGACGGAGGATTCGATCCCGTCCGCGACCGACCGTGCCCTGGCCGTAACTCAGTCACGCAGATCGATCGACGGAATCGAGTGCCGAGACGACGATCATTGCTGATAGTAATTTGATAGTGCCCGGTAAGCATTTGTGCTACGGCTTCGCACACCCGAGCGTGGAGGGAAATGTCAGAGATCAGTAAACCGGAGTCGAGGGTAGTCACCTGGTACCGGGAGCGAATCGGGGAACCCCGCCACAGCGACGAAGTGTACGGGTACTGGGCGTTCGCGTTCGGCATCGTACTGTCGCTTCTGGGCGTCCCGTTGTTCCTGCTGACGACGACGATGGAGCGGCCGCCGCGTCGGACTCGGGCGCCGCCTACTGGAACCTCCGGGCCATCGGCTACGTGTTCGCCGCGGTGGGCCTGCCGGTGGCCCCGGTCGGCGCCATCGTCAGGATGCCCCTCCAGCGTCGCGCGACCCAGGCCGGGTACCTCGGGGTGAGCATCTGCGTCCTCGCGGCCGTCTGGTTCGTCACCGTGTTCCCGGGGGCTGGGTGAGCGCCGGGACCGGCGAGGCGGCGAACGTCGTCGGCCTGTACGCCCTGGGCCTGGTCGTCGTCGGCGTCGGTGGCGTCCTCGTCCCACTGGTTCCCGGGTCGACCCGATCGAGCACGGAAGGAGTGCCAGCGAACCGGACGGACGTCGCCGAACAGGTGACAGGGAGCGAACCTGCCGACGGATCCGGCACGGACGACGACCCGACGAGCCAGGCGACGTTCGAGTTGTACGAGGACCGCGGCGGGGAGTGGCGCTGGCGACTCCGCCACCGCAACGGCAACATCATCGCGGACTCCGGGGAAGGCTACAGTTCCCGGAGCACCGCGAGAAACGCGGTGGACGGGGTCAAGCGCAACGCCGCCACCGCCGACGTGTCGACGGACTGACCCCGTCGATGCTCCTGTCGCCTCCGGGGATCGGTCGCCGGGAGCTGGCTCACCGGCCACAGCGGTTTACTACCCCGGCACCACAGTTCGAAGAGAGAGGTCCCCCGTGCCGTCTCGTCGCCCCCGTCGTTCGGCCCCCGTGTCCGGTACCGACGTCCGCGAGGCAGAGCGAAACGGACGGGCTGCGGCGACGTCCGGGAACCGCCGGCGAGTCGGCGGGGGAGTCACAAGGACTTTGAGAACGCCGGGAGCATGTACATACGGATGAGTCGGGTGCAGGCGCGCGTCCTCACATTCCTCGTGATAGCCGTGCTCTTCGTCTCGCTCCCGTTCGCGGCGACGACGCCGGCTGCGAGCGGCGTCGACGGCCCGTACGGGCCGACGGCCGGCGACACGGTGCCGTCGGTCGGTCCCACGGGGACTGCAGGGGCCGAAACGATAGAGGCCGAGCGCGTGGAGTTCCGGATCACGGTCTACGGGAACGGGTCTGCCAGGTGGCGGTTCCTCTACACGCGGACCCTGGAGACGTCCGAGGAGCGCCGACAGTTCGAGGACTTCGCCACCGAGTTCAACGAGAACGAGACGGATACGTATCGCAACTTCAAGGACCGGGCGGAGTCGCTGACCCAGACGGGGACGAACAGGACCCGCCGGGAGATGGACGCCACCGACTTCTCCCGGAACGCGTACCTCGGGGGTGACTGCATCGAGGTCGACCGCTGTGGCACCGTCGAGATGGCGTTCACGTGGACGAACTTCGCGCGCGAGGACGGCGACCGCCTCGTCGTCGACGACGTCTTCGAGGGCGGTATGTACCTGCTGGAGGACCAGCAACTCGTGTTCGAACACGGGCCGGACGTCAAGTTCGTCTCCGCCGCACCCGAATCGTACACTTCGTCCGCGCCGGACCTGCGGGACAGTTCCTCGATCACCTGGCGCGGCGAGACGCAGTTCGCCGACCGCCGCCCGCGAGTCGTGTACGCACCCGAGGACCAGGTGACGCCCACGCCCATCGGTCCCCAGGAGACGCCGGGTTCGACGACGACGTCGACGACGGGCGGTCCCGTACAGGGTAACAGTTCGACCTGGATGTTGCTCGTCGGTATTGCCGTCCTCGCGCTCGGTGCCGGACTGGCGCTGGTGTGGCGCCGGGGCGACGTCATCTCGCTCGGCGACGGCGGCATCTCCGTCGGCGGGGACGACGGCGGTGGCGTCGCCAGCGAACCGGCGGTGGCCAACGAGGAACTGTTGAGCGACGAGGACCGCGTCCTGCAGTTGCTCCGGGAGAACGGCGGCCGGATGAAGCAAGTGAACATCGTCGAGGAGACCGGGTGGTCGAAGTCGAAGGTCAGCATGCTCCTGTCGGACATGGAGGAGGACGACCAGATCAGCAAACTCCGGGTCGGCCGCGAGAACATCGTCAGTCTCGTCGGCCACGAACCGGACGCCGCCGGGTCACCGCACGACGAGTGACACCCACACCCAGGGCGGGTCCGAAGCGCAACTGTTAAACTCCAGTCAGCGTTACCACCGAGTGCACGCTCCGATAGTGTAGTCCGGCCAATCATATTGCCCTCTCGAGGCAATGACCTGGGTTCAAATCCCGGTCGGAGCACTTTTCACGAACGCAACTCGCGAGCGACCGGCTTGCCGTGTCGCTCGCGCTCGTGAGGCCCGGACCCGTCCGTCGGAGACGCAACGGAAGCCCGGACCGTCTCGCCCAGTTCGAATCCCCATCGGAGCACTCCACTCCCTCGTATTCTGTGGTTTCGGGCCGTGACGAGAACCTACTGCAGTAGCTATCGGGAGGGATCTCCCAGCCCGGCGAGAAAGAACGGGATCTTGCAGTGATTACGAGTAGCTGGCGATCAGGACGTCGTGGTCCTCGCTGGTGCTGACCTCGACGTCGTCACCGTACGCACCGGCCCTGATGTACTCGATCTTCCGTTCCACCCAGTCCTGATCGGTCTGCAGCGGGAACGCGAGCACCTGCTCGCCACCGTACACCCGGACGTCGCCGTAGTTGTTGACCGTGAGTTCGGGGACGATCTCCCTGGACTCGGCCGTGGACTCGCCGTACTCCGGTCGCTTCGAGACGGTCTCCGCGGGCAGTTCCAGGGTCGTCTCGCTGCCGACCCGGACCGTCCGGGAACGACCGCCCGCAGTCACCTGGACGTCGGGACCGGACCCGAACGAGACGTCGACCGCCGGCTCCTGGTATGGTTCGTCGAGCAGCATGAAGTTCGGGCTGCGCCAGCTCGGGCTCGCATCGTGGTAGATGGTGGATATCTCCTCGCCAGCGAGGGTGGTATCGCCAGTCGCGTAGCTCCACCTGAACCCGGCCACGTCGTCGCCGTTTTCGAAGGGCTGCACGTTGCCGGTCTGGAGCCCCAGCACGCCGTTCGTTCCGACGACGTGCGTCGCACCGTCGTCGTGGTGCCCCATGGCCTTCGGATTACTCCCGTAGGTCAGGGTCACGTCGACGAAGTGGGTCTGGCCGAGGAAGTACTCCGAGGAACGGCCGGCAGCCGCGAGCGTCGTACCGCTGAGGGTGTTCGCAGCCATCGCGCCCGACCCGACCACCTTGAGCACGTCACGCCGTGAGGAGTGTCCGTTGTTGTCAGTCATTGTTGGGCACCTCTGTTAGGTTTCACACTGTCTCGAATACTTGATGCCGTCCTCCTCGCACCAGTTCAGCCACTTGTTCCCGCCACAGTCCGACTGATTGTGGTTGTCGTTGCAATCTCCGGAGGTCTTCTTGTCATCGTAGTTGATACACATCGGGGTCCGCTTGTAGTCCCCGTTGTAGTAGATGTCGTCGCCCAGAGCGTGGTCGCCTTCTCCGTTGGTGACCCACCGTTTTTCGGTGCACTCGCTGTCGTACGAGAGGTAGTTGTGGAACACCTCCTGCACCGCCACACCCTGGAACGCGTACTTATCACAAAAGTGGAACCAGTCGGTCTTCACGATCGCACTGAGGTCGGTGTTCCAGGCGTTGCCGTTGTGAACTGCGACGCTGGTGTGACAGCCGTGAACCAGAAGCCAGGACCCCCGGTCGGTCAGTCCCCGGTTCTCGCGCCAGTTTGTCCACTGGTCGAGGAGGCCGCTCCCGTCGCAGTCCAGGTTACAGGTGGTGTCGTACTCCTCGATCCGCCAGCCGTCGATCGATCCCGCGTTGTAGAGCTGTTTCAGTGCCTCCTCGACACCGCTGGCCGCGACGTTTCGTAGCGTGGTACCCACACCATCGCCCTTGCAGACGTGGACCACCATCGCGTCGCTACCGTACGAGTCGCCATCACCGTACGTTGATATGTGGGAATATCCCATGGGCCTTCGATGCAGACAATAAAAATAAAAATTTTGTTTCCGAGTATAATATTATGATTTTATATATTGTAATTGATATTGCCTGAATGAAAGGTCTCCGGGATGGTGACCGGAGCGGAAAGCCGGCCCCAGGCCCGTCGGAAGTCGGGCTAACGTTCCCTTTCGGCTCGACCCGGTCCGACTCGGGACGTCGACACCAGACTGCCCGGCGACCACCACGCCTTTGTCCCGGACGGCCCCACCAGTACCCATGGCAGACGATGGGCCGACGGGCCAGTCCGCCCTCGTGACGGGTGGGGCTGGCTTCATCGGCAGTCACCTCACGGACGCCCTCGTAGCGGACAACGACGTCACCGTCGTCGACGACCTCTCGAACGGCCGCCGGGATCGGGTCCCCGACGACGCGACGTTCGTCGAGGCAGACGTCGCCGACCGGGACGACCTCTCGGACCTGATGGCCGACGCCGACGTCGTCTTCCACCAGGCCGCCCAGGTCAGCGTCGACCGCTCCGTGGAGGCCCCTGTGGCGTCCCACGAGACCAACGTCGACGCCACGCTCGCGTTGCTGGAACTCGCCCGCGAACACGACGTCCGGGTCGTCCTCGCGTCCAGTTGCGCCGTCTACGGCCAACCCGAGAGCGTCCCGCTGTCGGAGTCGGACCTGCTCGACCCCACCTCTCCGTACGGCCTCGAGAAGTTGACCGTCGACCACTACGCCCGCCTGTACCACGACCTCTACGACCTGGAGACGGTCGCGCTCCGGTACTTCAACGTCTACGGCCCCGGGCAGGCCGGCGGGGACTACAGCGGCGTCATCAGCGTCTTCCTCGAGAAGGCCGCGGCGGGCGACCCGATCACCGTCCACGGCGACGGCACCCAGACCCGGGACTTCGTCCACGTCGAGGACGTCGTCCGTGCGAACCTGCTGGCCGCGACGACCGACCACGTCGGGGAGGCGTACAACGTCGGCACGGGCGAGTCCATCTCCATCCGGGACCTGGCGGAACTGGTCCTCGACCTCACCGGCACCGACGCCGAGATCGTCCACACCGACGCCCGCCCGGGCGACATCCAGCACTCCCGCGCGGACGTCTCGAAGGCCCGCGAGCGCCTGGGGTACGACCCGACCGTCGCGTTCCGCGACGGACTCGATGGGACCGCAGACTGGCACCGGACCCGGCGGGAGTGACGACCGGGACCCCGGTCCGGGGTGGCGGTCACGGCGAGACTGCCGCGTGCCACAGAGTATTGAACCCCGGCGGTCGACAGGGCACATGGTCGACCCGATTCCAGCGGACGCCTTCTACGACCTGACGACGGTAACCGACGTCGCCGTCTCGCCCGGCGGCGACCGGGTCGCGTTCGTCGCCGACGAGTTCGACGCAGTGGAAGACGAGCGAGTGAGTTCCCTGTTCGTCGTCCCGACCGACGGGAGCCGGGACCCCCACCGCCTGACGCGGGCCTCCGAGGCCGGGGCACCGGCCTGGAGTCCCGACGGATCGAAACTGGGGTTCCTGGCCGCGCGAGAGACCGACGCCGAAATCCGGGTCACCCGCGACGACGGGACGGCGGACGACGAGTTTGCGACGGACGACGGGGACGACGGTGCGGACGACGAACCGGAATCCCAGTTGTGGGTGTTCGACCTCGAACGCGGCGGCGACGCCCGGCAGGTGACCGACCGTGACGACGGCGTCGACGAGTTCGACTGGGCGCCAGACGGCGAGCGAGTCGTGGTCGCCGCGCGGGACCCGACCGACGAGCAGCGGGAGTACCTGCAGCAGCGCCGCGAGGGCGGCCCGATAGAGACCGAACGCCTCCAGCACAAGTTCGACGGGAACGGGTGGCTGGACGACGTGCGGACCTACCTGTTCGTCGTCGACGTCGAGCGCGGGGAGAGCGAGCGACTGGACGACGCCTACGGTGGCGGCGCGGTGGACGCGCGGACCGGCCTCCGGCCGGCCTGGGGTGCCGGCGACCGGATCGCGTTCCTCTCGACCCGGACCGAGCGACCGGACGACTCTAGCGTGGTGGACGTCTACACCGTCGCTCCGGACGGGTCGGACTGCCGGCGACTCACCGACGGCGACGTGATGGCCCACCGACTGGCATGGGGTTCGGACGGCGACCGCGTGGCGTTCACGGCCCGCCAACCGGACAACTGGTACGTCCCCAGCGAACTGTACGTCGGCGACCCGTCGGCCGGGACCTACGAGTCGGTCTCCGTGGGCCTGGACCGGACGGTCGGCCGGTCGCCACCCCAATGGGTCAACGACGGGACCCTGCTGGCGCTGGTGGGCGACGAGGGTCGAACCCGCATCTGTCGGTTCAGCGTCGACGGGTCCCCGGAGCGGGTGTTCCAGCACCAGTCCGCCGGCGAGTCGCTGTCGGACTTCGACGCCGCCGGTGGGACGCTGGCGTTCGTGACCTCGCTGCCGGGCGAGGGCGCCCACGTGTACGCGATGGACGCGGCGAGCGTCTCGGCCGGCCCGGACGACGCCGACCCGCGCACGCGCCTGACGACCCTGAACGACGACCTGGTCGACGCCTACCCGATGCCGGAGTGCCAGCGGGTGACCTTCGAGAGCGGGGGCGAGTCGCCCGCGTCGGCGGGGGAGACGGAGGACGGCGGTGCGACCGTCGAGGCGCTGGCGTACTACCCCCCGGACTTCGACCAGGACGACCCCGACCCCCGGCCGCTGGTGCTGGACATCCACGGCGGACCGATGGCGTACGACGAACCGTCGTTCCGGTTCAAGGACGCTTACTTCACGTCGCGGGGGTACGTCGTCCTGAAGGTCAACTACCGGGGGAGCACGTCCTACGGCCGGGCGTTCTGCGAGGTGCTGAAGGGCGAGTGGGGGACCGTCGAGGTGGACGACCTCCAGGCCGGCGTGGACGAACTGGTCGACCGCGGGTGGGCCGACGCCGATCGCCTGTTCCCCACCGGATTCTCCCAGGGCGGGGTCAACACCGGGTACCTCGTGACCCGGGACGACCGCTGGGCCGCGGCGGCGGCCGAACACGGGGTCTACGACTACCGGTCGGCGTTCGGCACCGACGATTCGCACACCTGGTGGGAGGCGGACTTCGGCCTCCCCTGGGAGGACCCCGACGAGTACGACGACCACTCCATCGTCACCGACGTCGGCGAGGTGGAGACGCCGTTGCTGGTGACTGCGGGCGAGGCGGACTGGCGGTGTCCGCCCACCCAGGCCGAGCAACTGTACGTCTCCGTCCGCAAGCAGGGCGTGCCCGCGAAACTCGTCGTCTACCCGGACGAACACCACAACGTCGGCGACCCCGACCGGGCGATCCACCGCCTGGAGGAACTGTCGGGGTGGTTCGAGCGGTTCGATCCGTCGAGCGACGGCGACGAGTGAACTCCGACGCTCCCGAAAATTATTGTCTGCGGGGCTGTATTTCCCGTCATGGACCGCGACGCCCTCCGGGACGAAGTCGAGGAGTGGGTACGAGAGGGGATCATCACCGAGGCCCAGGCCGACGAGATCCTCGCCCGGTACGAGGCCGAGGAACCGGGTCGGTCCCGCGTCGTGCTGGCGCTCTCGCTACTGGGGGCCGCGCTCGTGCTGATCGGCGTCACGTGGTTCCTCGGCACGAACTGGTCGGACCTGTCCAGACCGGCGCGGGCGGTCGTGCTGGTCGGCGGTCCGGGACTGGCGTACGCTGGCGGCAGGGAGGCCTACGACAGGGACGCGGCCCGGATCGGTCACGCGCTGTGCGTCCTCGGGGCGGTCCTCGTCGGCCCCTCGGTGTTCCTGTTCGAGGAACTGCTCGCCGTCGCCGTCTCGTCCGAGTTGTTACTGCTCGCCTGGGCGGCCGTCGCGCTCCCGACCGGTCACGCGCTGGCGTCCCGGCCGGCGACCGGCCTGGGCCTGGCCGTCCTCGTCGGTCTCGTCGTCGACCTCGCGGATCCGTCCGATCCGGTCCTGGCCGCCGGTCCGTTCGGGGTGGTGCTGTTCGCCGTCGGGTACGCCCGGTCGGGGCGAGTGGCGTGGACCTATCGGGTCGGCGGCGCGGCCGTGACGCTGGGTGCGCTCGTCATGCTCACGACGATAGAGGGCCGCTTTGCCAGTTTTGACCTCGAACTGACGACGACGCTGGTCGCCGTCGCGGTCGGCGCGCTCGCGGCGACGGCGTGGCTCTCCACGGAACACGAGCGAGCGGGGTCCGCCTGGGCCGCCGCCGCGCTCGTAGCGCTCGGTGTGTCGGCCACTGCCGCGGTGCTGGCTCCCGGGACGGTTCCACGACTGCTCGCGTTCGGCGTGACCCACCTGTCAGCGCTGGCGGGCCTGTTCGCCACGGGCTACCTCGGCTTCCGGGCGCGCTCGCGGTCGCTGGTCGACCTCGCCGCCCTCGGGGGGTTGTTCCAGACGCTCTCGTTCGTCGGGTCGACGGTCGTCGACGCGCTGTCGGGGTCGCTCGCCCTCGTCGTCGCCGGCCTGATCCTGCTGGGCGTCGGTGCCGCGGTCGAACGTGGCCGACGGTCACTACTGGCCCACCTGTGAGGTTCGGCCGCCCCTGGCGAACGGTCGCGTCAGTCCGCGTCGGCGAGTTCGGGGTTCGGCGTGGCGGGGGCGACCAGCAACGTCCGGGCGACCATGACGGCCGCGAGGACGACCAGGCCGGCACACAGCAGGTACTCCGCGGTGAACCCGATGCGGTAGGCGATGGGCACGCCGACGATGGGGCCGAGCGTCGACTCGAAGTCGCCGAAGACGTTGTAGACGCCGCCGAGTTTGCCCACGTCGTCGGCGGGGCTGACGTCTCCCAGGTACGCGAGTAGCGGCGGGTTCGTGCCACCGACGCCGACGCCGACGAGGGTGACGCCCGCGAGCGTGCCGGCTAGCGTCGGTCGGACGGCGAGGACGACGAAGCCCAGGCCCAGCACCGACAGCGCCGGCATGGTGATAGACGCGCGGTTGTCGAGGGTGTCCGAATAGCGGCCGGCGGCGACTGTCGCCGCGCTGCTGGCGACAACCGACAGCGCCATGACGACGCCGCTGACGCCCGTCTCCGAGAACCCCGACAGTTCGACGCCGTTGGTCCCGGCGTACAGGACGACCGTCGACAGGAGGACGCCCGCGAACAGGAACCGGACGGTCGTGTTGACCAGGCCGACCGACAGCACTCGCGTGTCCCGGCGGACGAGACCCGGAATCGCGCGGAGGCCGGCGGTCCGGTCCACGTCGGCCGAGAGGTCCGGGAGGACCGCCGCGGCGACGACTGCGGCGAACATGCCCGCGAACCCCGCCGCGAGGAACGCCTCCCGGAAGCCGAGTTTCGCTTCAATATCTATCGCCACGGCGCGCGCTGGCCCGCGTGTCGCCCCCGGCGACCGCGGGCCGACACCGCGCGAGGGACGAGTAACGCGAGGAACGCCCGGAGGGCGTGACTGAGTAACGCAGTCGGCTGGGGAGGGGTGTGGATGCGGCTTGCGGGGTGGGACTGAGCCAGCGAGAGCGTCGCTCTCGCGACGTAAGGACCGCAGCGGAGCGAGGACCGCAGCGAGCCGCGCGAGTCGAGCGCGCGGGGGCTTTCTGGGTGTTGCTGACCACGGAACCGTCGACTGAGTGTGTGCGGGGCTTTCTGCGTGTTGCCGGCAAAGAAACCGCCGACAGAGAGCGCGCGGGGGTTTTCTCCGTGTTGTTGACCGGAATCCAGTCCGTGGAGAACACGCCCGATCCTGAAAACGATTTTCAGCCCCGCCATCGAACACCCACACATGCACTTCGAGGTCGTCCAGGGCGACATCGCCGGGCAGTCCGCGGATGCTCTCGTCAACGCCGCGGGGACGAGTCTCGAGATGGGATCGGGCGTCGCTGGGGCGCTCCGCAGGGGGGCCGGCGAAGAGATCAGCGAGGAAGCGGTCTCGAGGGGGCCGGTCGACCTCGGGGCGGTCGCGGTCACCGACGCCTACGATCTGGACGCCGACAACGTGATCCACGCCGCCGCGATGCCCCACTACGGCGACCGGCAGGCGACCGAGGAGAGCATCCGCGAGGCGACCCGGAACACCCTCCGGGAGGCCGACGACCTGGGCTGTGAGTCGCTGGTGATCCCTGCGCTGGGGTGTGGTACCGCGGGGTTCGACCTCCGGGAGGGCGCCCGTTTCATCGCCGAGGAGATCGACGACTACGAACCCGAACACCTCGAGGACGTCCGGTTCATCGGGTACAGCGACGACGAGTACCGGACCATCCGCGAGGCGGCCGACGAGGTTCGCGGCTGATCGCCGGGGAGGAGTGCACGGCTGATTCCCGGGAGGAGTGCACGGCTGGTCTCCCGGGGAGGGGTGACTGCCGGCGACAGTCTGGAGGATTTATGTTCCGCCGGGGACACCTGACGACGACATGGTGCCGTCGTGGATCGTCGGCGCGCTCTCCTGGCTGGTCGGCGTCTTGCTGACGGTCCTCGGACTCGTGGGAACGCTGGTGTTCGGGATCCTCACGGTGATCACGCTCGGGAGCGTCTCGGCGGACGTCCGCCGGGCAGTACTGGGGGCGCGGCCCGCGAAGACCCCCAGCGACGTGACCGACGACACCGAGGGACTGACGAAGGTGACCGGGACCGTCTGGCCGGAGTACGAGACCGGCGTCGACCCCATCACGGACTACGAGTTCGTGCTCGCGACCCTCACCGAGGCCGAGCAGGAACCCACCGACGGCGACCTGACGGGCGAGTGGGACCGTGACGGCTGGGCGACCGCCTGCCACGAGTTCTATCTCGGGGAGGGGATGGACCGCCTGCCCGTCGGGCCGGGGCAACTGGACACCGACTCGCTGTCGGCGCTGGACCCCTCCGGGACGACCATCGTCCGGGAGGGCGGGTCCGTCCCGGAGGGAATCGTCGAGTTCGTAGCCACCTACGCCCACCTGGAGGAGTTGCGGACCTTCGCCGGCGAGTGGGTCGGCACCGCCTACGGGCAGGTGCTCGCCAAGGACGGCGACGAGTTGACCGTCGACTGGTACCCGACGGCGCCGGTCCGGACCCGCTTCCGGACCCGCACCGTCGAACCGGGCGAAACCGTCACGGTCGTCGGGACCGTCGTCAGGGACGGCCACGAGACCATCGTCACCAACGACTCCGAGTACTTCGCCGTGTACGACGACGGCGGCCGGACGCTGTTGACCGAGGCACTGGACGACCTGGTCGGCCCGGTCGTCTTCCTCGTGCTCGTCGCGTCCGGCCTCTACGTGTCGCTGTTCTGGTTACTCCTGTAGCCCGACTCCGCTGGTTTCAGCGTCCCGCCCACGACGCGTCGGCGCTGGAGGAGGGCCGACTGATCGGCTACGGCGAGGACGCGTACGAGACCGTCCGCGAGGCGGTCCGGAAGCTACGTCGATGGGCGCATCTCGAAGGCTTCCCGCTCGACGACCTCGTCGGAGCCACAGTTGGAACAGGCGTCGACCTGTTCGTCGTACTCCGCCCCGCAGTTCGCGCACTCGAACCTGACTCTCGTCTCGGTCTGCGGGATCAACGCGTCCTTGGGTTTGTCTAGCAGGGCCATCGGTCGTCGCTACGTGCCGGACGTGGATAAGACGTTCTCCGGTCTGGATGGCGTCGATCCGACTGCCGTCGAGTCCCGTGGGCGCGGCCGGAACGGACACTTTCATTACGGATCGGTTAGCCCCTCAACCAATGGCGTCCCAGCGGCTCACGCTGTACGACATCGTCGTCGACCTCCTCCCCGGTGTGACTGCCATCCTGCTGTTCGCGCTGTTGCTTCCCGCTTCTTGGGTCAGAGGACTCCTCGGGAAGTTTCCGCTCGGATCGGCACTGGTCGTCCTGGCGCTGGGGTACGTCGTGGGGCGGTTGATCCACGCGATGGCGGCGCGGCCGGCGACGAAGAATCGAGTGCTCGGCGGGTTCGACCGGGGAATCTCGGAACGGATCGCGGAGGACCCAACGAAAAATCGACAGAGCGGTCGATCCGGGGGACCGGAACCTCTGGTTCACTACCTTCGCAGCAGCCACCGTATACCTCTTGGCCTTGTCAGGTTACGTCGTCCTGAACGCGCTGGTGGAGATTGACGTTCCCTACGACCCGTTCTGGTTCCTGGTCTTCGATAGTCCGTTGACAGCCGGGATCGCAACCGCACTACTGATAGTGTTCCTCCTGTTCGTCTCGGCGATCGCCGGCGCGCGCCGTCTCGAATTCAACCACCGCAAGACCCGGACGTCCGTCGACGACCTCCACCAGACGCTGTCCGATTAGTTCACTCGTGGCCGGACACCGGAACGGGTTCGTACGGTTCCTCCAGCCACTCGACGTCGGAGTCGTCGAGGTCCAGTTCCACCGCCTCCACGGCTTCCTCTAGGTGCTCGACGCTGGTCGTCCCCACGATCGGCGCGTCGACGGCGTCCTGTTCCAGGAGCCAGGCCAGGGCGATCTGGGCCATCGAGGCGTCGTACTCCTCTGCCAGCTCCTCCACGCGCTCGTTGATCTCTTCGCCGCCGCCCTCGGCGTAGGGATGCTCGTGCGCGTAGGTATCCGTCTCGCCACGGGTTGTCGACCGGAACTCCTCGTGGGGCCGCGCGAGGTAGCCCCGGGCCAGCGGACTCCACGGCATCACGCCGATGCCTCCGCGCTCGCACAGCGGGAGCATCTCGCGTTCCTCCTCGCGGTAGACGAGGTTGTAGTGGTTCTGCATCGTCTGGAACCGCTCCAGGCCCAGGCGGTCGCTGGTGTGGAGTGCCTCCGCGAACTGGTAGGCCCACATCGAGGACCCGCCGACGTATCTCGCCCGTCCCCGTCGCACGGCGTCGTCCAGCGCCCGCAGGGTCTCCTCGATTGGCGTCTCGCCGTCCCAGCGGTGGATCTGGTAGAGGTCGACCGTCTCCATCCCCAGGCGGTCCAGGGAGTTCGCCAGTTCCTGCTCGATGGCCTTCCGCGAGAGGCCACCGGAGTTGGGGTTGTCCTCGTCCATCTGGAAGTAGCACTTCGTGGCGACGACCTGGCGGTCGCGGTCGTACTCCGCCAGTACGTCCCCGAGGACGCGCTCGCTCTCGCCGTTGGAGTACATGTTGGCGGTGTCGAAGAAGTCGATCCCCAGGTCGATGGCGCGCTCGACCAGTTCCCGGCCCTCCTCCTCGTCCAGCACCCACTCGCGCCAGTCGCTGGTGCCGAAGCTCATACAGCCGAGACAGATGCGGCTGACGGTCGTGCCCGTACTGCCGAGGGTGGTGTACTCCATGGGCCGGTCGAAGGTGCGGACCGGCAAAAAGCTAGTCGCAGCGGCGAACCGCGACCCTTGCCGGCCGCGCCGGCGCCCGTTCGCCGCTCACTCCCGGCCGCGCCGGCGCACGTACCGCCACGCGCCCAGCGAGAGGCCGGCCAGCGCGGCCAGGGGACCGAAGCCCGGGCCGGACTCGTCGTCCGTCGGCGTCGGACTGCTCGTCGGCGTCGGAGTCGGTTCGGGCGTGGGGGTCGACTCGGGCGTCGGTTCCGGCGTCGGGGTCGGCTCCGGCGTGGGCGTCGGGGTCGGTTCCAGCGGCGGCATCCCTTCCTGGGTCCCCGGTTCGTCCGGGAACGTCATCACGGAGGCCTGTCCGCCGATGGGCACTGCGGAGTCCGTGGCGACAAAGTACTCACCCGGTTCGACGACCTGGGCAGTCCAGAAGCTCTTCTCCTCGGGGTTCCGCCAGTGGGCCAGCAGTTCGGGGTTCGCGGGGTCGCTCACGTCGTGGACCTTGACGCCGTCCTGGTACCACGAGGAGTACAGGCGGTCGCCGCGAATCTCGAAGTTGTGTGAGGTGGTCCAGGTGCCCGAGCCCTGGGTGGCGTCGTCCACGTCGGTCGCTTCGATGGTCGAGAGTTTCTGCGGCGAGGACGGGTCGCTGAGGTCCCAGAGGTCGATCCCTCCCGGACCGCCCTCGTCGGTGAGGTAGTTGACCTCCCAGGCCTCCGCGCCGACGGCGAAGAGGTCCCCGGTATCGTCGACGGCGGTGTAGTGGGCGTTGCCCGGCGGTTCCGTCCGCTCTTTGTCGGCCTCGTCGAGGACCAACTCCGCCAGTTCCTCGCGGGAGTGGTCCCCGAAGTGGGTCACGTACTCGGGGTTCGCTGGATCCGAGACGTCGAGAATCCAGGACCCGGCGTCCCAGTACGCCAGGTAGGCGAGACCGTCCTGGACGTAGAGGTCGTGGAGGGTGTACAGGTCGGAGTCGACGTCCTGCCAGGCCTCGTCGTGGTGCAGTAGCGACCACCGCGCCACGTGCTCCGGGTCGCCCCCGGAGACGTCCCAGATCATCACCGGGTTGCCGCGAGCGCTGTTGTTGGTCAGGTACACGTAATCGCCGTCGACGAACGCGTTGTGGATCGCGTGTTCGGTCTCCTGGACGGCGACCTGCTGGGGGTCGGCGGGGTCGCTTACGTCGTACACCACGAACGCGTACACGACGTTCTGGAGTTGGTTGGCCGGCCCCGCGACCACGAGCGTGTCGCCGTCGACCTTCACGTCGAAAATCTCCCGGAGGGGACCGCCCTCGACGTCCTCCAGCAGGCGCCGGCGGTCGGCCAGCACCTGCGGG
Source organism: Halobacteriales archaeon QS_1_68_20 (assembly GCA_003021085.1). Classification (GTDB taxonomy): domain Archaea; phylum Halobacteriota; class Halobacteria; order Halobacteriales; family PXRE01; genus PXRE01. The sequence continues at coordinate 144,837 of PXRE01000026.1, forward strand.
TCGGCGGGGTCGGTGACGTCCACGGTGGCGAACCCGGTCGTCGCCGCCACGTACGCCACCTCTCGGTCGTCCCCGAGGACGAGTTCCCTGGCACCTTCGAGTTCGACTTCCACGATCGGTCCGTACCCGTTCCCCGTCCCGGTCGTCACTGCGGCAGCGCCCCCGGCAGCCGCCACGGCGACGCCGGTTTGCAGGAACCGTCTGCGTCGCATGGCCGACCGTTCGAGGGTCGAACGATAAATCCTGTTATACGTCGACACGCCGGGTCGCCGCCCGGAGACCCGCGACGGCGACCGCGGCGAGCACGACTGCGCCCGCCAGCGACGCGTAGGTCCCCGGGCCGGGGGTGCCGACCGCGAACCGCGCGACCACGTTCGGCGGGTTCTCGGGGAGCAACAGCGTCGCGCCGAACAGCACGAGCAGGCCCGAAGAGTACAGGAACTGCGCCAGTCGACGGTCCCGGAGGACGACGGCGACGCCCAGGCCCACGGCCGCGACGGCGGTCGCCAGCGCCGTCACGAACGCGAGCAACTCGGGGACGTTGGCGACTTCGGTGCCGTTGAACCGCAACAGTGCGATCCACAGCGCTGCTTGGGCGGGCACGGGCAGGGCCGCCGCCAGCAACTTCCCGTCGACGATGGCCGACAGCGAGGTGGGCGACACCCGGAGGAGTTCGAGGGTGCCCCGCTCTATCTCCTCGGCCAGCGAGTCGACCGCCACCGACCCGCCGATGAACACCGGCAGGAACAGCAACAGCGGCAGTAACACCGTGTACGTGAACCCGAAGTACGGGGTCGAATCGACCGTGTCCGGGAGCGGCACCGGCGTCCGCTCCAGGTGGGTCGACCGCTGGTCCCGCAGCGTCGTCTCGTACTCCTGGAGCAGGTCCCGCAACTCGACGACCACCATCGTCGTCCGGAACGACCCGTCCGGTGCCGTCACGTTCGCCTGGATGCGGCCGTCGTCTAACCGCTCGGTGAGGACGACGGTGTCGACGTCCCCGCGTTCGAACGCCTCCATCGCCGCTTCCCGGGTGTCGAACGGCTCTGCGGAGACGCCGTCGTCGTCCTGTGCCGCGGTCCGGAGTAACTCGGTCTCGTCGCCCGCGACGCCGACGTCCACGTCGTTGCCGCCCACCGACCCGGGATCGTACATCGACACGAGGCCGACCACCAGGAACGACGCGAACGCGGCGACGAACAGCTGGATGAGAAGCGCCAGCACGATGGTTTTCTCCTTGCGGAGCGACGCCAGTTCCCGCCGCGCGACGACGCGTCTGGGGCTACGCCACAAGGCTGACCACCACCAGGTTGTAGGTCGCGTGCAGTGCGACCGCCGCCAGGTAGGTCGCCAGGTACCGCCGGGCCCCACGACTCGCGCCGACGGCGGTCGTCCCCGCCGTCACGACGTGGAGCGCCAGCGGCGCGAACAGCAACAGGACCGCCAGGCCCGCGTCCCCGGGGCCGGAGACGGTCGTGAACGCCGCCTCCCCGAGCGGGAGTTCCGGCAACTGGACGAGTCTGGCGATGGCGGTCAGTTTCTCGCCGAGGAAGAAGCCCAGGCCGCTTGCCGCGCCGACCGCCACCGCCGCGCCCGCGGACCGCTGGAACCGCTCGTGGACGTACCCCGCGTAGACGTGGACGCTCTTGGCGAGTTCCTCCACGGCCGCGATGGCGACCAGCAACAGGGGGATGGTCACCTCCAGCGGGAGCGCGTACAAAAGCGCGATCAACAGCAGTTCCCCGACGAAGACGAACGGGATGAGCGCGGCGGTCACCGCGGCCACGCCCTTCGCCGAGCGGATGCGACTGGCGAAGGCGTCCAGCGCCTTCAGGTGGACCGGCCGCTGGGTGAACATGTCCTCCTCGCGGTAGACGCCGACGCCGAGCAGGAACAGCACCACGGCCGAGAGGTACAGCGGCAGGGTCGCGAACAGGTACGCGCCGGGTGCGACGGCCTCGCCCAGCAGGTCCCTGACAACGACCGACAGCGGCGAGATGAGCGCGATGGGCGTCACCTCGGTGAACACCGCGGGCACGAACAGGAAGGCGGTCAGGCCGACGCTGATGGTCACCGTGAGGAAAGTCAACTCCTTGTAGGACCGTGCGAACATCGCCGCGACGAACGTCGAAGCGAGGAAGACCAGCGCGATGGGCACGACGGCGGCGATGGAGAGGGGGCCGCCCCCGACCCAGACCGCGGTGGCGACGGCGATGGCGATCATCACCGCGAAGTACGGGAGCGTCTTCCCGGCGACGATCTCCCCCGGGGACGCCGGTGAGACCAGCAGCAGTTCCCCCCTCCGGTCGATGCGCTCCCGGAGGACCGACGCGCCGTAGGCCTGGACGACGAAGTTCATCGGCACCACGAACAGGAACGCCAGCACGAGCGCACCGAACGGGAACGGCGGTTGGATGTCCCCGGGCGACCCTGACTGCCCGGAAGAGAACAGCGGTTGTCCCCCGACGTTCGGGAGCGACGAATCGCCCGTGCCGCCGGACGAGTCGCCGCCGGTTCCGCCCGGCGCCGTCGTGTCGCCGGACTGGCCACCGTCCGCCGGTCCGCCGTCGTCACCGCCGCTGGACGAGTCGCCGCCCCCGCCACCCACGTCGGCGGTCGTCTCGCCGTCGCGGGTCTCGTACACCAGGTTCACCTCGACGGGGAACGCGGCCGACTGGTTCGGTTCGCCGGCCAGCGTCCGGTCGTTGTACCGCAGGACGGTCGTCCGGAGTTCCGCGAGCGCGGCCCGGCCCTTGCGGTCGTTCCGGACGTGGATCGTCCCGCCGGAGATCAGCAGGTCGAGGTCGCCGGACTCGAACGCCGCCCGGTCTGGCTCCTCCACCACGAACGTCGGGTCGTCGCTGACCGGGCCGTGGAACGGGGTGTCCGGCGAGACGCCGACCCGGTAGAGGCCGGCGTCGTGGGTCACGTCGCCCCCGGCGACGGCCCCGCCGATGGCCCCCGCGACCACCAGCGCGAGGACCCCGGCCACGATCCGTCGCCTGTCGAGGGCCCCGGCCCCCTTCAGGACCTCCCAGCGGGCGATCCGCAGGACGGTGCTGGGGTTCACGCTTCGCTGTCCTCCGCGGCGACGTCGAGGAAGATGTCCTCCAGGCTCGGTTCCACGGTCCGGATGTCCAGCACCTCGCCGTTCCGCTCTGTCGCTTGTTCGCGGACGGCCTCGACGCCGTCGAGGTCCTCGACGACCGTCCGGTAGCGCCCGTCGACCGCGACGCTGTCCGAGACGGCGACGGAGGTGTACACCCGGTACTCGGTGGTGCCGTGGGTGTCCTGGATCTCTTCGACGGTCCCGCGGGCGACGACGTCCCCGCGATCCATGATGACCACCCGGTCGCAGACGTCCTCGACGTGGTAGAGGTTGTGCGCGGAGAACAGGACGGTCTTGCCTTCCGCGGCCAGTTCCCGGACGAACTCCAGGACGTAGTTGGTCGTGACGGGGTCCAGGCCGCTGGCCGGTTCGTCGTAGATGAGCACGTCGGGATCGTTGACCAGCGACCGCGCGATGGCGACCTTCCGGGTCATCCCCTTCGAGAGGTCACCGATGGGGCGGTTCCGGACGTCCAGTTCGAGCTCGTCCAGGGACTCGTGGATGCGCCGGCCCGCCACCTCGCGGTCGACGCCGTAGAGGTCCGCGAAGAATCGCAGGTACGACAGCGGCGTCATCTCCTCGTACAGCGGCGACTCCTCCGGGAGGAAGCCCAGGTTCCGGCGCATCTCCGGGTCGGAGACGTCGTGGCCGGCGACCGTCGCCGTGCCGCGGGTCGGTTCCACGAGTCCGGCGAGCATCTTCAGCGTCGTGGTCTTGCCGGCGCCGTTCGGCCCGACGATGCCGAACACCTCGCCGGCGTCGACCGAGAACGTGCTCCCCGCGACGGCGACGACGCCGCGGTACTCCTTGCGGAGGTCCTCGACTGTTATCATTCGGCTGACGAGGGCGACGGAGCGGTTGCAGTTAAATCCAGTTGCCGCGGCCGGTCACCGGCCGCCGTCGGCGGCCATCTCGGCGGTCTCCTCGGCGGGCACGTCGTCGGCCATCGTCCGGAGACTCGACCAGAGGTGTTCCGCGCGTTCGGTGAGTTGCTGGCCCTGTTCGGAGACCTCCGACAGCGTGGCGGCCTGCTGTTCGGCCGCCGCGGCGACCGATTCGGCCTCCTCGGCGGTCTGGGCGTTGGTCGTCGAGATCTCCTGGACCATCGAGACCACCGACTGGACCGACCGGGCCTGCTCGGCGGTGGCGTCGCTGATGTTCTGGATCCCGCCGTCGATGTCCTCAACGTAGTTGGCGATCTCCTCCAGGGCGTCGATGGCTTCCTCGGTGGTGTCGGCGCCCTTGAGGACCTGCTGGCGGGCGTCCTGAATGTCCTCGACCGCGTGGCCGGTGCGCGACTGGACGCCCTCGATGCGCTGTTCGATCTCCTCAGCGGCCTGGCGGGTCTCCTCGGCGAGGTCCTTGACCTCGTCGGCGACGACCGCGAAGCCTTCGCCGGCCTCGCCGGCGCGGGCGGCCTCGATGGAGGCGTTCAGCGCGAGGATGTTGGTCTGCTCGGCGATCTCGGAGATGAACTCCGTGATCTCGCCGATCTCGGTCATCTCGGCCTCCAGGGCCTCGATCTCGGATGCGGTCTCCTCGATGCGGGTGACGACCTGCTGGGCCTGGTCGGCGGCGGCCTCCGCGGCGTGACTGCCGGCCTCGCCGGCCTGGGCGGCCCGTTCGGACTGGCTCGCGAGGTCGTCGGTGGAGGAGGCGACCTCCTCGGCGGTCGCCGAGAGGTTCTCGACCTCCGCGGAGATCTCCTCCAGCATCTCCCGCTGGCGGACCGTCCCCTCGGCGATCTCCTGGACGGAGTCGCTGATCGACTCGCTGGCCCGGCCCACCTCGTCGGTGTTCTCCTTGAACCGGGTCGTGTCGGTCGCCATCGTCCGCGCGTTCTCGATGGCGTCACCGAGCCGGGCTTCGAGGTCGGACAGCGACTCGTTGATGTCCTCGCCGATGGCCCGGAGCATCTCGCTCTCGGCCTCGGGATCGACGCGAGCGGAGAAGTCGCCCTCCGCGGCCGCGGCCAGCGCCTCGCAGTACTCGGGGACCTTCGTCTCCAGTTCTTCCTCCTGGCGCCGGACCTGCTCTCGCAACTGCTCGACCTCGCTGCGGGCCGCCTGGCGTTCGTCGTCCAGTTCGCGCATCCGGTCGCGGACGTCCGCGAGCGCGTCCGCCATCTCGTCGTCACCGTCGATGTCGACGTCGTGGTCGCCCGCCGCGAGACGGTCGGCGGCCTCCGCCAGCGAGTCCAGGGAGGTCGTCACCTGGGTCATCACGACGGCGCCCACGGCCGCGACGGCCACCAGCGACGCGCCAGTGGTGACGAGCACGCCGACCGTACCGCCGAGGACGAACCCGCCGACGGCACCCGCGACGACGAGGATCACGGCGCCAGCCAGCGTCGCGCCGATCAGCCCCTCAATGCCGTCACCGATGGCGTCCCACGGATCGTCGTCCGACCCGTCTTCGGTTCCGATATCCATACGATAATAGGCGGAACAGACGGTGGTAAGCGTTTTGGCTGACAGTTCCCGAAAAATAGCACCTTCGACGCTCAGGCGACCCCGGTCAGGCCCCCGGGTCGGCCCCGGTCGTCGTGCCAAATTCGGCGACGGCGTACAGCACCCGTCCCACCAACAGGAGGACAACACCGCCAGCGACGACGTTCGCGGACGAGCAGGCGTCTACGCTACGGCACGAACGGCAGTAGGAGAACGGGGTCGGGGCGGTTCAGTCGTACTTCTCGGGGTAGGCCTCGGCGAGCAGGTCGGGGTCGTCGAGCAGGCGTTCGCGGACGGGCGCGATCAGGCCCGCGATGGCGTCGGCGGCCGACGGCTTGAGGTCCGCGGGGTGGAGTTCGCCGTCCACGAAGTCCGCTTCGAGGCTCTCGTAGTCCTCGTAGACGATGTCGCCACCGTACTCGTCGGGACGTTCGACGACGAACGGCAGGTCCTCCCGGGCCTCCAGCACGGGGAACACGAGGTACTCAAGGTACTCCAGCACGCCGTTGTCATCGACTTCGCCGGCCGGGCAGTAGGCGCCTTCCAGTTTCTCAGCGACGGCGTCGGCGTCGTCCGTGAGCCAGATGCCGGAGTCGGCGTCGGAGGCGCTCATCTTGCCGCCCGAGAGTCCCGACAGAAGCGGCGCGAAGATGCAGACGGGCTTATCGTAGCCCCACTCCGGGAGTTCCTCGCGGGCGTACATGTAGATGCCGCGCTGGTCGATGCCGCCGTAGGCGACGTCGGCGTCCAGCGCCACGACGTCCAGTGACTGCATCAGCGTGTACAGCAGGCCGCCGAGTTTGGGGTTGTCCGACTGCCGGACGACCTCGCTACCCGCCCGCTGTGCGCGGGAGATGGTGGTCTCGGCGGCCATCCGGAGCAGGTCGAGTTCGTAGTCCGGGTCCAGTTCCAGGTCCCGTCCGCGGACGAACTCGATGGCGCCGGGGTCGGCCCCCGCCGCCTCGACCATCGCTTCGATGGCCGCCTGGTAGTAGGCGGTCCGGGCGTCCAGCAGGTCGAAGGGACTCTTCTCGTCGTCGAGGTGGGCGTGCAGGTCCGCGACCAGCACCTTCACCTCCAGGCCCGCCCGGAGGAAGTCCGCCAGTTTCCGGATGGTGGTGAAGTGCCCGATGTGCATCTCGCCCGTCGGCGCGTAGCCGATGTACGCCGTGGGGTCGTCCCCGTCGAGGAGGTCCGCGAGTTCCTCCTCGGTGACCACCTCCTCGACGTTCCTTCTCACCAACAGCTTGCGCTCGGCCGTGTCCATATTTCGCCTTCCGCCCGTCCGGGGTTAAATAGTTCGTTCCCGCACGGTCGACCGCCGGGTTGTCGTCACGCCCCGGTCCGTCGAAGTGACACTCCGGCGAGTACCGGCCCTCGCTGGCCGCAACCAGAACGGTTTTATTTGGTGACACTGAATTGAGAATTAATACCTGTGCAGGGGACTGGATCGACGACCGCGGCGGGGCCGCGTCCCGGCCCGGCCGCAAGCGTGGACGAGGTGGTACGGCGAGTGGAGCAGGACGGCGTCAGGGGACGTGGTCGTCCGACGGTCCGGCCGGCCGGAATCGCCCGGGTGGCCGGGGTCGAACGACCCCGTCGTGCCGTCGCCTTTATGGTACGTCGGGCAGTCAACCTATACACGGGAATCCGCCAGGAGTTGTCGTGAACATGGGAGACGATTCGAGCGGCGTGTTGGTAGTCGACGACGAACAGCGCTTGGCGGACCTCTTCGCACTGTGGCTCGACGACGAATGGGACGTATCTGTCGCCTACGACGGACAGGAGTGCCTGGAGAAACTCGACGACTCCATCGGCGTCGTCCTGCTGGACCGTCGGATGCCCGGGCTCTCCGGCGACGAGGTTCTCGAAGAGATCAGGGATCGCAACGCAAACGTCCGCGTCGTGATGGTGACGGCGGTCGACCCCGACTTCGACATCGTCGAGATGGGGTTCGACGACTACATCGTCAAGCCGGTCGACAAGGAGGACCTCGTCGGCATCGTGGAGAAGATGCAGTCCCGCGCCGAGTACGACGAGAACATCCGCCGGTACTACCGTCTGGCGTCGAAGAAGGCGCTTTTGGAGGCCGAGAAACCGACGCCGGAACTGGAGGACAGCGAGGAGTACCAGGCCCTGGTCGAGGAGTTCGAGGCCCTCGGCAACGAGGTCGACCAGGCGGTCGAAGAACTGTCGACCCGCGAGGACTTCGCCAGTTCGTTCCGCGGGTTCGACGACGATGAGGACGTCGCCACGACCTTCGAGGACGACGAGGGGTAGTTATCCCCACTGCCGGTAGATCAGGTTCCGCTGTATCTCGTTTGCACCCTCGTAGATGACCGGAATCCGCGCGTCCCGGTAGAGGCGTGCGATCCGTCGGTCGGTCAGGCTCGACCGTCCGCCGTGGAACTGCATCCCCTGCTCGGCGCAGTCGACCGCCGCCTCCGTCGCTTTCGTCTTCGCCAGGGCCGCCCAGAGGCCGGCCTCCTCGCCGGCCTCGACGCGTTCGGCCGCCCGGTAGGTCAGCGCGCGCGCTCTCGACGTCCAGGCGCATGTCCGCGAGGCCGTCCTGGACCGCCTGGAAGTCGCCGATAGTCCGGCCGAACTCCTCGTGGATGTCCCGGGCCACGAGGCCCGCGTCCTGGGCGGCCTCGAGCACCTCCCAGGGATACTCACCGGACCTGAAGTACTCCTCGGCGTTCGGTGCGACGTGCTTGGCGGCGAACGCCCGGGCCTCGCGCTTGACGTCGCGAGCCCCCTCGGGGACGATGTCCTCGGTAAGCAGCTCCACGTCCGCTGGTGGGCCGCTCGGACCTTTGGTCTGTCGGGTGCCCGGTGACGGTTCCAATCGGCTCCCGGGGCGCTTCGGACGCGCGCTCGCTCGTTCTGTCCGGCATGATTTGGGGGAGCAACCCCAAGGTGAACCGTGGCTCCAGAATCGTCCGAACGGTGTGGGTACCGGCTAGAGATCGGGTTACCGGGGCAGGACTTCCCGACCGAACCGTGTTCCAGACCCGCCTGGGAGGACTACGACCGCTGCGTCTGGCACGCGCCGGTCGACGGGAAGACCGCCGGGGAACTCACTGCGGAGGGGGAACCGGGGGACGACCTCGACGGGGCGTACCTCAAGGAGGCGTCGCTGGTCGGCGTGGACTGGCTCGCCGGGATGTCGCTGGTCGGTGCGGATCTGACCGACGCCGACGTCAACGGCGTGGACTTCTCGGACGCCGACCTCACGTTGGCGACCCTGACGAGCGTGAGCGCGATCAACGCCGACTTCACTGGCGCGAACCTCGAGGGCGCCATCTTCACGAACGCCGACATCAGGCGGGCGACCCTGGTGGACGCCCGCCTCAACGAGGCGGTGTTTACCGACGTTCACATCGACGACGGGACGGTGCTGGGCCAGGAGTCCGTCTACGACGGGGGGTCGGTCCGGCCGAAGCTGAGCGACGACCCCCCGCTGGCCGCGGCCGCCTGGACCTACCGGGAGTTCCAGCAGATATACAAGGAGAACGCCCTCCCGGGGGCCGCCCGGGACAACTACAACCGAGAGAAGGACGCCCGGCGACGTCTCGCGTGGTCACAGGCGGACTATGCCCCGGCGATCAAGTGGGAGCTCTCCCGGTGGGTGATGAACTACGGCAGCAGTCCCTACCGGGTGCTGCTCGTCTCGCTGGTCGTGATCGTGATCTCGGCGGTCCTGTTCCCCCTGACCGGGGGCATCCAGGAGGTCCAGGGCGACCGGGCGATCACGTACACCGTCGACGATCCACAGGCCGTCCCCACCTGGTGGCTCGGCCAGGTCCTGCTGAAGAGCTTCTACTTCAGCGTGATCACGTTCGCCACGCTGGGATACGGCGACATCCAGCCCATCGGCACCTCGGCGCGGATGCTGGCTGGCATCGAGACGATCCTCGGCTCCCTGCTGTCGGCGCTACTGGTGTTCGTGCTCGCCCGGAGCGTGACGTGGTGACGGACGGCCGGTCCTGGACGGTCAGTCGTCCTCGGGCGCGGCCTCCTCGGGCACCTTCCCCTCGACCAGCGACTCGTCGTCGTACTCCTCCCGGAGCACCTTCTTGTCGAACTTGCCCGTTGCCGTCTTCGGGATCTCGTCGACGTACATCACGTCGTCGGGGACCCACCAGTCGGGGAACTCCTCGCGCACCATGGCAAGCACCTCGTCTTCGACGGTCGGCCGGTCGGCCTCGTCCGTCGGCACGACGAACGCGACGGGTCGCTCCTGCCAGCGGTCGTGGGGTACGCCGATGACCGTTGCCTCCGCCACCCCGTCGTGGGCCATGATCGCGTTCTCCAGTTCGACCGAGGAGATCCACTCCCCGCCGGACTTGATGACGTCTTTCGCGCGGTCGACGATCTTCAGGTAGCCGTCCTCGTCGACGGTCACGATGTCGCCGGTCTTCAACCAGCCATCCTCGAAGTCGGCCTCGTTGGCCTCCGGGCGGCGGTAGTACTCCTGGGTTACCCAGGGGCCGCGAACCCACAGTTCGCCGAAGTCCTCGCCGTCGTCTCGCGGCTCTGCCGCTCGACTGTCCGCGGAGCGTCGCTCCGCGCTGTTCCACTCGACCTCCTCGCCGTTCTCGTCGATCACGCGGAACTCCAGGCCGGGGACCATCAGCCCCTGCTTCGTGCGCTTGTCCAGTTTCGTCCCCTCGTCGGCGTCTTGCAGGTCGCTCTTGAGGTGGGCGACCGAGCCGATGGGCGACATCTCGGTCATGCCCCAGGCGTGCAGGAGTTCGACGTCGTGCTCGTCGAACCAGCGGATCATCGCCTCCGGGGCGGCCGAGCCACCGACGACCACCCGTTCCAGGCTGGAGAGGTCCACCTCGTGCTCCTTGCAGTGTTCCATCAGGCCCAGCCACACCGTCGGCACGCCCGCCGTCAGCGTCACGCCTTCCTGTTCGATGAGCCCGGCGAGGTCCGCGGGGTCCGGCGACGGTCCCGGGTAGACGTGTTTCGATCCCGCCGCGGTCATCGAGAACGGGAACCCCCAGGCGTTGACGTGGAACATTGGCACCACGGGCATCACCACGTCGTCGTCGGCCGCGGGGACGCCCTGCGGGGTGAGCGTCGCCATGGTGTGGCTCCAGAGCATCTGGTGGGTGTACTCGACGCCCTTCGGCTTGCCCGTCGTGCCGGAGGTGTAGCACATCCCCGCTGGCTGGTCCTCGTCCAGGTCCGGCCAGTCGTAGGTGGCCGGGTGGCCCTCGACGAAGGATTCGTAGTCGACGACGGGTTCGAGGTCGGTGTGGGGGACCCTGTCGCCGGTGACGACGAACTGCTCGACGCTCTCGAACGCCTCGGGGTCGTAGGCGGCCTCGACCGCTTCCAGCAGGGTCGCGTCCACGAACAGCACCCGATCCTCGGCGTTCTCGACGATGTACTGGAGGTGGTGATCGGGCAACAGCGGGTTGATGGTGTGCAACTGGCTCCCGCGGTTCGGGACGGCGAAGTACGTCTCGAAGTGCCAGTGGTCGTTCCAGCACACCGTGCCCACGCGGTCGCCCTCCTCGACCCCGGCCTCGTCGAGCGCGTTGGCCAGTTGTGCGACCCGGTCGGCGTAGGCCGCGTAGTCGTACCGTTCGATGCCACCCGCGGTCCGGGAGACGATCTCCGTCTCCGGGTACAGGTGCTCCGCCCGCCAGAGGAACGGCCGGAGCGTCTGTGGTGCGCCACCAGGCATGTTCATTGGTATCGTCGACCGAAGCCGGTATCAGTGTTCGGCTACAGGTCGTCAAACTGAACGTTCGGAGACGGATTGTGCCGTCGTTAATCGACGGCGCGTCGGTCGTCGGCGCCTGGCTTCCGACGGTCGACCCCACCGGTCGACGCCTGCCGAGAGCGTCGAGAGGAGGTTGTCAGTAACCGACGCCGAGTCGGGAGTGGATCGCCTCGCCATCTTCGAGTTCGTCGACGAAGGCGATGGCGAAGTCCTCCATCGAGACGTAGCTCTCGCCGTCCTCGTCGACGTTCAGGCTGCCGGCGCCGCCCGTCCAGACCAGGCGGTCGACGCCCGCTTCGCGGAGTCCTTCGACGACCGCTTCGACCATCTCCAGGAGGACGCCGGGGTCCTGGTCCTCGGAGGGGCCGAGCGCCGAGGCGACCGCGTCGTGGCCCTCGGCCAACTCGGCGATGCGGTTGGCGTCGGTCGCTCCGTCGGAACGTGGTGCCGCCAGCGAAAGGTTCACCGTCGGCCGGTTCGGGGTGTCGGTCATGGCCGACGGGACGGTCCTGCTGACCGGGTACGAACCGTTCGACGACTTCGAGACGAACCCCAGCGAAGCGGTCGCGCAGGAACTCGACGGCGAGACGGTGGCCGGCCACCGGGTCGTGAGCGCGGTACTCCCCGTCGAGTTCGACGCCGCGGCAGACGCCGCAGTGCGTGCAATCGAGGACTTCGCCCCCGACATCGTCGTCGCCACCGGCCTCGCGGCCGGTCGGTCCGCGATCAGTGTCGAACGGGTCGGGATCAACGTGAACGACGCGCGTGGGACGCCGGACAACGCCGGGGCCGACCCCGAGAACGAGCGCATCGACCCGGACGGTGCCGACGCCTACTTCGCGTCCCTCCCGGTCGCCCGCACCGTCGAGCGGTTGCTCGACCGCGGCGTCCCCGCCCGCCTCTCCAACACGGCGGGGACGCACCTCTGTAACCACCTGCTGTACTCGCTCCGGGCGCACGCGGAGCGTGAGGGTCTGGAGCTCCCCGCGGGGTTCGTCCACCTGCCGGCGACGCCCGAGGTGGCCGTCCGCCAGGCCGACGACCCCGCCAGGGGCGGTAGCGTCCCGGCGAGCATGCCCCTCTCGATGCAGGTCGAGGGCGTCGGGACGGTCCTGGAGACGGCGGTCGAAGGGGCCGAGTAGGTCGAAATAGTCCTCTGAGGGCGATCAGGTCGCCAGGTCCGCAACCGTCCCCGCGAGGACCTGCGTGACCGTCGCGCAGTCGGCCCAGTCGGTCCACTCCCGCGGGTTGTGGGAGATGCCGTCCCGCGAGGGGGCGAAGAGGAGGGCGGCGTCCGTCTGCGTTGCCACGTGCATCGTGTCGTGGGCCGCACCGGAGGGCAGGTCTTTCGTCCCGATTCCGAGCCGATTGCCGGCGTCGTGAGCGGCGTTCCGGACGCGGTCGCTCATCGGCGCCGGGTCGACGACCATCTCGCGGGCGAGGGTGGTCTCGACGCCGCGGGCGTCCGCGACGCGGGCGAGACTCTTCTCCACGCGGTCGGCCAGGGCGTCCATCGTCTCCCGGCGGACGTCCCGGACGTCGATACCCATCTCCACCTGCCCGGGGACGACGTTGGTCGCGTTCGGCTGGACGTCGACCGATCCGACCGTCGCCACTGCGGTTTCGCTGTCGGTGGCGACGACCTCCTGGGCGGCGCGCTCGACGTCCCCGACGACCTCGCTGGCGGCCGCGAGCGCGTCCCGGCGTTCGCCCATCGCGGTCGCGCCGGCGTGGTTCGCCTCGCCCTCGACGGTGGCCTCGTAGTGGGCGATGCCGGTGATGGTCGTCACGACGCCGACCGGGACGCCCGCCTCCTCCAGTGTCGTGTCCTGCTCGACGTGGAGTTCGAGCCACGCGTCCCACTCGCTCGCGTCGAGTCGCCCCTGGCCGAGGAAGTCGATGCTCGCTAGCGCCTCCCGCAGCGTCGTGCCGTCATCGTCCCGGAGCATCAGCGCCTCTTCGACCGCCTGGAGGCCGGCGGCCGCCGAGGACCCCAGGAGGCCGGAGGCGAACCGCTGGCCCTCCTCCTCGGTGAACGAGACGACGGTGATCGGTCGTGCCGGTTCGACGCCGGCGTCCTGCCTCGCCCGGACCGCCTCCAGGACCGCGTAGACGCCCAGCGGGCCGTCGAAGATACCGCCCTCCGGCACCGAGTCGAGGTGGCTCCCCGCCGCGACCGGGGCGGCGTCTGGATCGGCGCTCTCGGGGGTCCAGGTGCCCGCGATGTTGCCGACGCCGTCGACGGTCACGTCCAGGCCCGCGTCCTGCATGCGTTCGACGAGGTGCTGGCGGGCCCGGCGGTTGGCCTCGGTGCCCGTGTGGACGGTCCGGCCGCGGCCCGCGTCGGCGTCGATAGCCCCGAACTCGGCGTTGGCTTCGAGGTCCTGGCGCAACCGCGACTCGCTGACGGTTTCCATGAGGGTTGGTACGTCGGTTCGAACCTGGGTCTTTCGGCGGTGGGGTCGCTCCGTCGGCCGCGGATTCGTGGGCGGGGTCGGGACTCGTCGGTCCCAAAGGAAACGTATTTGAGGGGCGCTCGGTAATTCAGAGTGCGAGGGCCGGTAGCTCAGTCAGGGAGAGCGACGGACTCTTAATCCGTCGGTCGGGGGTTCAAATCCCTCCCGGCCCGTGCAACGAGACGGTGAGCGGCGCGAACCGTCGAGTGAACCGGCCCGGCGGATTTGAACCCGGGGAGACGCAGCCCGCGCAACGAAGTGAGCAGGAACGTCTCCACTCGGTTCAAATCCCTCCCGGCCCGCTTCTCAATCATCTTCCTTGCGAGCGACCGCCATAGGCGTGTCGCGAGCACTCACACGTGAAGCGGCCTCGGGGGATTCGACCCCGGCCAGTCGCAGCCCGGAACGGCGCGAAGCGCCGCACGCCCGGACCGTCCGGTACTCGGTTCAAATCCTTCCCGGCCCGCACGTTGTTATTACACTATCTGCCTACTCACATCCGGTTTCTTCAGGTCACTTATATGCTCTCCGCGACTATATAAGGGAGTTCCACGAACGTCTCGCCCGGTCAGTAGATACCGCCTATAGGCGCTGCCACGATAGCCTCACCAGCGGCTCACGACCGTCACCTCCAGTAACAGTTCAGCGACTACCCGGGAATCACAGCAGCCCCGTCTTCTGCAGCTTCATGAGGTCCTCGGTGTCGAGCGTCTTCCCCTCTTTGAACTTCTCGTAGATCTCCTCGGCCTCTTCGCGGGCCTTCTCCTTCTCCTTCTCGCGCTCGGCCTTGCGCTCTTCCTCTTCCTGGCGGTCGAGTTCGCGCAGGCGCTTCTGGACGCGGACGAAGTCCTCGTGGTGCCGGTCCGCGGCCTCCTGGGCCTCGACGAACTTCTCGTGCATCTCGTCGGCCTCGTCGCGGATGTCGTCGGCCTCGCGGTAGGCCTCGATCATCTGGTTGTGGTGCTCCTGGGCCTGGTCCGCGAGTTCGGTCACCTTCTGGTGGTGCTTGGAGGCCTCAGAGCGGACCTGCTCGGCCTTCTCCTTGAGGTCGTCCAGTTCCTCGTTCTGTTCGAGCTTCTCTTTTTTCTGCTGGAGCTGCTCGCGCTTGTCCTCGATCTTCTCGATGAGTTCGCGCTCGTCCTCCGTCGAGAGGACCTCCGTCTGCTGTTTGAACTCCAGGTCCTCGATCTCGCTTTTCAGCTCGTCGATGGACTTGCCCTCGTCGAGCTTGAGGTCGCGCTTGAGGTCCTCGACCTCGTCGAACAGTTCGTTCGCCTTCGCGTTCAGTTCGTTGCGGACCTCCTTGTGCTCCTGGACGCGCTCGTTGAGCACGTCGCGCTTCTCGCGGTGTTCCTGGGCCTCGTCGACCTTCTCGCGCGTCTTGGCATTCAGGTCGTCGCGCTCGCTCGCCCGCGCGGACGCCTTCTGGTTGAGTTCGTTTCGTCGGTCCCGGAGCTGTCCCGCGAGCTTGATGAGCTCGCCTTTGGACTTCTCCTGGAGGTCGTCGTCGGTTACCGCTACGTTCTTCGATTCGTCGATCGATTCGAATTCGGCCTCTGCCTGTGCCATGATTTTACCTCTGTGCCATCCGCCTTCCGGCAACGCTCGCAGCCGGGGCTGCTCGGTGGTTGCAGCCGTCCGGTCGAGGAGAACTCCCTGTCATCTGTCGAGCGATACCGCCAACGCCGGAGGCGTTATGGTATACCGATTTACTATCGGTGTTGATTTAAAATTTGCGGTGAGCGACACCTTGCAAGCAGTTGGCAAACGCCGTGGAACGACCGTGTAAACGGTTCGCAAGGGTCCCCGCCGTGGTATAAAGGGATACGGTCGCTACTGATCGTACTGTCACTCCCCGTCCGCCAGAACCGATAGACTCCAGCCTCGTCGACGGTAGTCGGTCGACGCCGAAAACATCGGTCGCCTCGAAACAGTCGACGACCGACGGCGGCCGTTCAGAGTCGATACCGGTTCTCGACGGTCCGGTCGGGTAGCGACAGCGTCAGCGTGACGACGTCGGCGTCGCCGGGAATCGTCACCGTCGGACCGGCAGACCGCTCGAAGGCGTCGACTGCAACCTGGTCTTCGCCCGCTTGCTCGCCCGCCTGCCAGGTGAGCGTCCCCGAGACCGAATCGCCGGTGTCGTTGACGACGGTGGTCTCGACTTCACCCGGTGACGGCGGGGCCGAGAGCGTCGCCTGGACGGGTTCGTAGGCGTCGGCCACGGCGTCGAAGGCGGTCTTCTCGGTCCCGTCGCTGGCGAGCACGCCCATGCCACCGCCGACGTCGGCGTCCCGGAGTGCGTACGTGGCCATCGCGTGACTCCCGCGGCGGCGCAGGGACTCCGCGACGGTCTTGACCACGTTCGCCTGGTAGGCCTGGGACGCCTCGACACCGTCGGTGACGTGTGCGTCGTGCTTCCGGCGGTCCAGGCCGGCGACGTCACCGTCCTCGTCGGTCGCTAGCGCGCCGGCCCCGAACTCGCTGACGACCTCCCCGAGCGACGGGTTGCGGTCGAGCAACCAGTCCACGTCTGCCGCCTTCCCGTAGTCCCACCCGGGGTAGAGGTGTGCCGCGTCGGGGTCGGTTCCGAGCGGCCCGGCGACCGGGAACACGACGGCGTCGTCGGGGAACGCCCCGGCGACGGACTCGTCGGGCGTGGCGTTGTAGTCCGAGCGCCAGACCCGCCAGCGGATGCGATACCGCGCGGTCCGGCCCGACCCGACCGGGTCTTCGAAAGCCGTCCGCGGGCCGTCGTGGACGCCGTACATGCCGACGCTCGGGTGCTGCCCGTAGCGCCGCTGGAGGATCGCGGCGAGGGTCTTCGCCCGGCCGACGTCGTAGCCGCCCGGGCCGGTCAGCGGGAGGTCCTGGAAGACCAGCAGGCCGGCCTCGTCGCAGGCGCTGTGGAACTCGTGAGATGGAACGTGCGCGTGTGCCCGCACGAAGTTCGCGTTGGCCTCGACGGCCCGGTCCACGTCGTCTTCCGGGTCTCCGCCCGGCAGGCGGTTGAACCCGCGCAACCGGATGCGCCGGCCGTTGACGAGGAAGCCGTCCTCGTCGCGTTCGACGGTGCGCAGCCCGGTCGAACGGGTCACCTCCTGGCCGCGGAACCGGACGCTGACCTCGTAGCGGTGCTGGGGGCCGTGGCCCCGCGGGTACCAGTAGCGCGGTTCGTCCAGCTCGATCGTGTGCTCGACCGTGGTGGTACCGCCCGCCGCTGCCGTGACGGGCGCCTGTTCCATCAGGCCGCTCCCCCGGAACCCGCCCGGGCGAAGCGAGAAGGTGACCGAGTCATCGATGGCCTCGGCGGCGTCGACCGTCGCCCGGATGTCGAAGCCGACGGGGTCGGTCAGGCGCGGCCGCACGTCCACGTCGGTCACGGCGGCCGGTCCGATCCCCTCGACTTCGGCCCCCCAGTGGATGCCCGGCACGCTCGTCTCGGCGGGAACGGCGTCCGTCTCGAAGACGCCGCCGAACCGGTCGTCCGGGGACCGACACTCCACGACCAGTTCGTTGTCGGCTTCGGGTTCGAAGCGGAATCGGGCGGGCTCGAAGTAGGTGTCGTGGGTCCCCAGGAGGTCCCCGTTGAGCCAGATCCGGGCGCGAGCGTAGAGACCCTTCAGCGTCAGCAGCGCCCGCGGCTGGTCGCCGTCCCGGGGATCGGGGAATCGCGTCCGATAGGCGACGGTGTCGGCGCCGGCGAACCGGCCTGCCGGTCCCGGTACCTCGACGGCCGTCCACTCGTCGGCGGCGGGCGGGGACGCCCCCGTCGCCCCCTCGACCTCCGCCGCCGACCACTCGTCAAGCGTCATCGCCCGAAACAGCGACCGGGACTGAAATAAGGCTTTACTATGCCGACGACGACCCAGAACCCACTTCTGGGAGCCCCGCACACCGGGGATCATGGAGGAGACGATTCGCTGTCGCGGCCACGAACACGTCAGTGCCGCCCACGAGAGCACCTGGGAGGTGACCACCGACGACTGGTTGACGCCGGCGGGCGACTGCATTCTGGGGATCGAGGCCGACCGCGCGCCCGCGGACTTCGACTCCGAATTCGTGGCGGCCTGCCAGGACGGCGATGCCACGATAACTGCGACCCTGGAAGTCGACGGGCACGAGGCGACCGTCGTCGGCCGGGGCGGCCCCGACCTCACCTTCGACAGCGACCGGAGCGCCGTCGCCCGGACGAGCGACTACGTGGACGACCGGACCGTGCTGGTCCGGGCCGACGCCGCGGCCGGTGACCTCGACCGCGCGCTGGCCGACGCGCTGGCCGACGGCGCCGACCTGACGGTGACGTTCACCGTCGAGCCATGACCGCGCAAGCGCCACAGCGCGGGCCACGACGCACAGTACCGGCGGGTACGGCTCCGTCGGCCGGGACGCGTGGCAGTCGCGTAACAGAATAATTTAGTTTCGCGGGGTGCCTCGTGTGAGGAAATGACGACGAGCGATCACCACAAGGCGGCGGCGCGTCACGCCTGGTCGACGGGTCGGTACCCGTCGCTGGCGCCGAACCTCTTGCCCGCGGTGGCGAGGCTCGTCAACGCCGCGGGGGTCGAACCGGAGGACGCGGTGCTGGACGTGGGGTGTGGGACGGGCAACGCCGCGCTGACCGCCCGGCGGACCGGCGCGGACGTGGTCGGCGTCGACCTGGCCAGGCGGATGCTCGAACTGGCGGGCGAGAACGTCGCGGTCGCCGGCGCGACCGACGTCGACCTGCTGGAGGGCGACGCGGAACACCTCCCGTTCCGGGACGGGGCCTTCGACGTGACGGTGTCGAACTTCGGTCACGTCTTCGCCCCGGACGCGGAGGCGGCGGGGCGGGAACTCGTGAGGGTCGTCCGGTCTGGCGGCCGGGTCGCGTTCACCGCGTGGTCGCCGGACGGCCTCGTCGGCCGGTTGACCGAGGTGCTCACGGACCACGTCGACGCGGCGGTCGAGGACCCGTGGGCGCACCTCCGCTGGGGCGACCCATCGGCCGTGAGGTCGTGGTTGCCCGGGACCCGCGACGTCAGGTTCTCCCGGCGAATCGCCCAGTTCAGGTACGCGTCCCCAGCGCACTTCTGGCGGGAGTTCGCCGAGGAGTCCGGCCCGCTGGCCCCGGTGGTCGGTCGGCTGGAGGCCGTCGACGCCCGCCGGGCACTCCGGGACGACGCCGTCGCCACCCTGGAGGAGTGGTTCGCGGACAACGCCATCAGCGTCGAGTACCTGCAGGTGCGCGCCGTGGTGGACTGAGCGGCTCTGCACAATGAATTCGGTGAGGGGTGTGGATGCGAGCGGCGGGGCGGGACCGAAAGGGGCCGCGGGCTCGACGACGCCCGGCGACGTTCCCGCGAACGACCGTGAGCGGGAGCCAGCGAGAGCGTCGCTCTCGCGCGGGAAGCACCGCAGGCCACAGGCCGAGGAGCGCAGCGAGACGCGCGAGTCGAGCGTGCGGGGGCTTTCTGCGTGTTGGCGTCCAAACTACCGCCGACAGAGAGCCCGCGGGGGCTTTCGAGGCGTTTCGGACGAACGATTCAAGCCCCCGGGGACTGAAACGCCACGTATGTCCGAGGACGGCCGCCGCCTGAGCACGCTGGGCCTGGCAAGCCTGCTCGCGCTGTGCTGTGTGAGCATCACGGCCCTGATCGGTGGCGCGACGGCGGTCGGCGGTGCGGCCGGTGCCACCGCGGTCGCCACGGGCGCCAGCGGGGCACGCGCGCTCGTGATCACCCTCGGCGTCACTGGGGTCACGTTGGCGCCCATCTACGCCGTCTGGCGCTGGCGCGGGAACTGAACGGCCGACTCCGCCGCAGTTTTTACGGTCCGGACCCTGCCAACGCGCATGAGCGACGACGACGCGGCGGGCTACCCCGACGAGGACGACCCGACGGCCGCCGCGAACGCGGACGCCGAACCGGACGTGAACATCAGCGGCGGGAATCCGGATGGCTGGACGGCCGCCGACTTCGCGGCCGGCGAACCGGCCACCCGCGCGGAGGCGGTCGTCGACCGCCTGGGCGAACTGTACTGGCAGAAGACCTACGGCGGCCAGGACGCCTTCGAATGCCTCGTTCGGACGGTCCTGAGCCAGAACACCAGCGACAAGGCCAGCCAGCCGGCCCACGACGCGCTGATGGACCGCTACGGCCCTGAGGCCCCCGAGGCGGCGACGGAGGACCTCGCGGAGACCCTCGCCGGGGCCGACCGCGCGGAACTGGCCGACCTGATCCGGCCGGCGGGCCTGTACAACCAGAAGTCCGAGACCATCCAGCGACTCGCCGAGCGCGTCCTCGCGGAGTACGGCGGCGCGGACGCCTTCGACGAGTTCGTCGAGCGCGAGGACCCAGCAACCGTCCGGGGGGTCCTCCTGGAGATGAACGGCGTCGGTCCGAAGACCGCCGATTGCGTGCTACTGTTCTCGGGCGGCCGCGGCGGGGTCTTCCCGGTGGACACGCACGTCCACCGCATCTATCGACGGCTTGGGATCGCGCCCCTTGACGCCGACCACGAGGCGGTTCGCGCGGTGCTGGAGCGAGACGTCCCGGCCGAGAAGTGCGGATTTGGGCATACTGCGACGATTCAATTCGGGCGGGAGTATTGCACTGCCCGAAAGCCTGCCTGTCTTGAAGGGCCAGAAGCATGCCCCCTCTACGACCTTTGCGACCGAATTGGGGTATCTCCTGAGACGGGGGACGTCGTTGACCCTGCCGAAACCGTTGATTGAGAGCTTCTATTCATATCAAGACGAACCAGATCTGCCTGCCATTCCCCTCCCTCCTCGTGGGCGTCCACCACTGCGATTCCCTCCTTTTCTGCTCCATTCACGAGGCGGAACACTCGAACACTGTACCTCTGTTCATAGTTTCCAGGGAAATACTCCATCTTGTCGGTCGGATGTATACCTTTGAGAGTCAGATCTGCCCCTCTCGGCCGAACACACTCCTCTCTCGTATCCTCAAACCCTCTGACGGCCCCTCGCTCCCGCTTCGTAGTCCCTCGGGAATGTCATCTTCACTCATGTTCATGGAATGCACAAAGAGGGAGTATAGTTGCTTCCCATTCGTCGAGCGCATACCTCCCTCCATCAAAATTAAGTTACGGAGGAGGATTACGGAGGGTCCACAGGGGGTGAGTATTGACCAAAGCCATGAGAGACGTCCTCCTCCTCGATGATGTTCTCCATCTTGGTAACGATAGCATCAATTCGGTCATTCTCCCGTATATTGGTCTGCTCCCCTTCATCGTCAGCCGCTTCGTAGGTGTCAGCCAGTTCGTCGTAGGCGGCTTCCGCTATCGGGTTCTTCTCCGACGTCATGCGGTGGCGTTCTCCGGTCGTCGATAAGAGGTGTGGGCCTTCACCGACACTGCCGACCGTGGAGTTCTCCGCGGCCGTCGACCACGCGTATGTGGGCGGAAAACTAGCCGTCAGTGCCAGCCGCCGGACGACTGGGAGTTACCTCGCGTGCACGTCGGCGGCGTTTCCGGGTCGGTCGTCGTTCGCGGGGTTGGCGCTCCCGTCGAGGTTCGGGTTCATCAGGTAGGCGTTCTCCGACCCGGTCTGGGGGTCGTCGTCGTAGTGCGGACCGCTGGGGCCGGCGACCTGGTTGCACGCCGGGTTGTGCGCCGTCGCACTGCCGACGAACGCCAGCGCCACCAGCGACGCGACGACCGCGTAGACGACGAGTCGGGACCGTCGGGTGGCGAGCGTCCGTCCGGTTGACCTCGATCGCGTTGCGAGCGGTCCTAACGCCGGATTTCGCTTTGTTCGTCGCAGGTTATCTCGTCAAAGCAGTTTCTAACGAGGGACGCGAACAAACGCCCGACTGCGCCGGCCTGATGCTCGGATCACAGGGTCAACAGCGCGACGGCGAGCACGGCGAACCCGACGCCGGCGGCGTCCCGGAGCGACAGCGTCTCCCCGAAGACGGCGACGCCGGTCAGGTAGGAGACGATCATGGCGACCTCAGGGGGGATGGTCCTGGTCGCGACGTTGGCGAGTGCGGCCCAGAGGCCCCGGGCGAGCATGACGACCAGCCCCGGTTGCACGGCTGTCGGTGACATACCCGTGACGAAGCGGAGGCCGGTCCTGAACGTTTCGTCAGTGCGCGGGCGATTCGGCGGGCGCTTCCATGCCCGTGATTCGGAGGACGAGACTGTTGGAGGTGTCGTCGACGCCGTCGACCTCACCGCGGACGACCAGTTTCGAGAGGGGCGTGGGCCCGACCGCGACTTCGTCGCCCTCCTCGAAGTCCGAAACCGATCCCTGGACGTACACCTCGGCGCGGCAGAGTTCCGGGTGGTGGACGCTAGAGAGGTTGATCTGTTCGACGTTCAGGCCGGGCAGTTGCTCGCCGTCCCGGCTGATCCGGACCTCGGCGGGTTCGTCCATCCGCTGGACGTCCAGCGCTTCGTAGGCTCCGGCGGTCGGCTTGTACCCGCCCTTGGGGCCGGGGACGCCTTCGACGAGCTGGAGGGCCTTCAGACTCTGCATCTGGTTCCGGATGGTCCCGGGGTTGCGGTCGACCTCCTCCGCGATGTCCTCGCCTTTGATGGGTTCGTCGGTCTGGCGGTGGAGGTTTACCAGGGCGGTGAGGATAGTTTGCTGGCTGGACGTCAGTTCAATGGATGACATATTGGTCGAACGTTCGGTGCATATTTCCTTAAATGCGGCGGATGCCCACGCCAGGGTTTGGTTTCCCAGGAGGGGAGACCGGCACCGATTTCAGTCGGCCGCCCCTCGATTCGAACAGCATGCAGGACAAGCGTGTGCTCGTTACCGGGGGTGCGGGGTTCGTCGGGTCGAACCTCGCCAACTACCTGGCCGCCGCCAACGACGTCGTCGCGGTCGACGACCTGTATCTCGGGACGCCGGAGAACCTCTCCGGGGACGTGGAGTTCGTCGAGGCGTCCGTACTGGACGACGACCTCCCGACCGACGTCGACGTCGTGTTCCACATCGCGGCGTTGTCCTCGTACATGATGCACGAGGACGACCCCACCCGCGGGGCGCGGGTCAACGTCGAGGGGTTCGTCAACACCGTCGACCAGGCCCGCCAGGACGGGTGTGAGACCGTCGTCTACGCCTCTACTTCGTCCATCTACGGCGACCGGACCGAACCCTCGCCGGAGTCGATGGCCGCGGAGGCCAACACCGGCTACGAGGCGTCGAAACTCGCCCGCGAACGCTACGCCGAGTACTTCCACAACCACTACGACCTGTCGATGGCCGGGATGCGTTTCTTCTCGGTCTACCAGGGGATGGAGGCGGGCGCCGAAGCGCACAAGGGCGAGTACGCGAACCTCATCGCGCAGTTCGCCGACGACGTCGCCAACGGGCGCCGTCCCGAGATCTGGGGCGACGGCTCCCACAGGCGGGACTTCACCCACGTCGACGACGTGGTCCGCGGACTCGAACTCGCGGCAGACCACGAACTGAACGGCATCTACAACCTCGGGACCGGCGAACAGTACACCATCAACCACCTCGTCGAGCGACTTAACGACATCCTCGGGACCGACGTCGAACCGGTGTACGAGGGCAACCCCATCCCGGAGGACGTGTTCGTCCACGCGACGATGGCTGATCCCTCGAAGATGAAGGAGGCCACCGGCTGGGAGCCCCAAATCGACTTCGAGGAAGGTCTCCGGCGGGTCTGCGAACCGTACCTCGACTGAGTCCTAGCCGGGGCCGTCGACCTCCAGTTCGACCTCGCGGCGCTCGCCTTCGAGGTCCGCGACCACGCGCTCGACGACCCTGCGGGCCTCGCGCTCGGCCAGCGGCGACACCTTCTCGATTACCCAGTCCATCGAGACGAGGACCGGCAGGTCCAGCGAGGCGTCCCGCGCGGAGTCCGGGTCGTACTCGACGTGGAACGTGATGCGACTGGCGTGGTCCTCGTCGGGCGGGCACTCCTCGGGCGCGGGCTCGACGATCCAGCTCCCCTCCGCGTCCAGCCCCCCTTCCAGCGTCCAGTCGATCCGTTCGGGCGGGTCGAGGTCGATCACCCGCGACCGCGCCGTGTACGAGAGCTTCCACCACCCCAGCACGAGGTCGTACCGCGTCCCGACGCCGCCGTCGCCGTCCTGGCGGACGGTCTCCAGATACGCGGAGTACTCGGCGTACCCGGGGAAGTCCCGAAGGAAGTCGTAGGCCTCCTTCGGGGGAATGTAGACGACCGTGCTGACGTCGAGTTCTTCCACACCGCCAACTCGCGCGCGGCGGACAAGAAGGTTCGGGGGAGGAGGCGACCGTTACCTCGGAGTCGACCGTCCGCACGTGAGAGGCACTGCCGCCGCGAGAAAGCCGTCCCTGCTCCGACTCCCCGGGATATCCGTTCCGAAACGCATTTGGTACGCTCACCTGATTGCACGGTAAGACGTGGTTACGACGATGGCTCGCCAGCAAGCGGACACGAGAGAGGGGGTACCGCGGTTCCTGCGAGCAGTGCTCACAGTCGGCGTCGTCGTCGGGCTGTTGATCCCGGTCTACTTCTTCCTGTTCGCGGAGGTGACGCCGCTGGCGTGGGACTTCCGGGCGTACCACCTCGCCGCGGAGACCGCCCTGGCCGGCGAGCAGTTCGTTGGCGTCCGGCCGGAGGTAGGCAACGGCGTCTACGTCTACCCGCCGCTGGTCGTGTTGCTGTTCGTCCCCTACGCGCTGATCGGCGGCTGGTTCGGTACGTTCCTGCTCCAGTCGGCGCTGAACCTGGCGCTGGGCGTTGCCCTCGCCTGGTTGATCCTCCGGGTGGTCGAGAACCGTCTCGGGCACCCCCTGTCGAATCTGGACCGGGGCCTGCTCGCCGCGTTCGTGCTGGCCAGTACGTACCCGATGATCGCACTCGGGCAGGGCCAGGTCGACCACGCAGTCTCGCTCGCGCTGTTGCTGGGGTTCGTCTGGCTAGAGCGGGGCGAACAGCAGAAGAGCGGTCTCGCGTTCGCGTTCGCCGCCGTGGTGAAGGTGTTCCCGGTGTTCGTCGGCGTCTGGCTCCTGTACCGCCGGGCGTGGCGAGCCATCGCGACCGCGGCCGCGGCCGGACTGGCGGCCGTGACGACGAGTTTCCTCCTGTTCGGCGTCGAGACCCACGTCAGGTACCTGGAGTTCCTGCTGAACGAGCGGAGTCGGGTCAGCGAGTTCAGCGGCGAACTCGCGCCGGACTTCTTCGGGTTGACGCTGAGTCGCCCGCTGTCGGTGCTGTTGCCCCAGGTCGACCCCTCGCTGTACTCGCCCATCGCGGCGGTGCTGTTCGCGCCCGTCCTCTGGTTGCTGTACTCCCGCTCGGAGACGTTCGAGGACCGTCTCGTCGCGTTCCTCGGGACGCTGATCGGCGTGCTGATCGTCTCGCCCGCCTCGAACCCCAACCACGTCCTGTTCCTGTACTTCCCGATGGTGACGCTGGCGTTCGTGCTCGCCCACCGGCGGAGCGGACGTCTCGTCCTCGGCGGCATCCTGGCGATGAGTTTCCCCATCCACTTCACGCACATCGACCGCATGATGGAACTCGGGGGCGTCTCCACCGGGTCCCGCGCGACGGTGATGACCGTGGTCGAACCGGTGCTGTCGTTCGGAACGGTCACGCTGTACGGCCTGCTGTTCGTGCTGGCGGGGTGTGTCGCCTACGCGCTCCAGGACGGCCGGGGCCAGACCACCCCCCAGGGCGTCGAGCAACCGGACTGACGACGCCCGTCACCGGGTTTCGCGCGCTATTTGTACCGGGCCGTCCAACCTCGGGGCATGACCGACCACGACGTGATCGTCGTCGGCGGGGGCGTGGCGGGCCTGTCGGCGGCCACGTTCACCGCGAGACACGACTTCGAAACGACGGTGATCGACGCCGGGGATGCGATCCTCCGGCGTAACGCCCACCTGGAGAACTTCCCCGGGTTCCCCGCGGGCGTGAACGCCCGCCTCCTGCTCGCGATGATGCGCGACCAGGCCGAGCGGTCCGGGTGCCCGGTCGTCGAGGCGGACGTCACCAGCGTCGAAGAGACCGACGGGGAGTTCGCCGTCGAGACCGCCGGAGGCGACCGCTACCGGTCGCGGTACGTCGTCGCCGCGACGAAGAACGAGGTCGACTACCTGGATCCGGTGGAGGGCGTCGGGATCGTCGACCGGGGCAAGACGTTCGTGGACTGCGACGAACACGGCCGGACCGGCGTCGACGGCCTGTACGCCGCCGGTCGCCTGGCGGGCAAACCCCACCAGGCCGTCGTTTCCGCCGGTCACGGCGCCGAGGTCGCCGTGACGTTGCTGGAGGACGACGACGCCCCGTTCTACCACGACTGGGTCGCTCCCGAGGGCTACTTCACGGGCCGTGACCGCGAGGTGCCACCGGGGTGCGAGGAGATCGACGACGAGGAGTTCCGGCGCCGCGAGGCGACGTCGCTCGAGGTCCTCCGGGCGTACGTTTCCGACCCGTATCCAGAGGGGCCGCGCCGGCACCCCAGCCTCCGGGACGCCGAGTGACCCGTCCGGGGACCGTATTCAGGACTTCTTCTCGGTCCCGTTCGCCTGATACCAAACGATGGGGTAATCCGCTTACGTGTCTCGGTCCCCAACGTCGATACGGGCGCTACCTGCCGCCAGCCCCGCCGCTCACTCCCGCTTCCCACATCCCGAGCCTGGTTCGTATATCGTCCCGGTACCCGATGCTACCCGTCTAGCACCGGTCAGGAGAGGTCTGGCGCGAACCGTGCGGTTCGCGCCGCCCATGGGAGAGAAGTGTCCGTCGCCGGTCGGTCGGCCGGCGACGGGACGTATCTTCGATTCGCCCGGCAAGAGTTTTGTGGCGATTCGCGGACGCCGCCTGCGATTTCGGCTCACTCCCCGTCGTCGAACCGTTCGGCAGCCGTCTCGAAGTCCATCTCGGCGAGTTCCTGGCTCCGGCGGCCCTCCGTCTCGGCCAGCGCCTCGGGGTCCGGCCCCACGTCGTCGTCGAGCCGCGCCCAGGACTTGTGGACCTTCGCGTGGCACCACCGACAGAGGTAGACCGTGATCTCGTGGCCCAGGTTCTCCCCGTCGTTCGCGTCACCGGAACGCAACGCGTTCCGGTTGCTCGATGGACTCTGTCCATCGGCGTAGGAGAGGTGGTGTTCCTCCAGCAGTGGCCGGTCGTCGGAGTGGGCCATCCGCCGTTCTTCGAGGCCACAGCGGACGCACTCCCGGTCGGTCGCCCGCGAGCGGAAGTGCGGGCACTCGGCCCACTCGCCGTCGCCGTCCTCGGAGACGACGGGACAGCGGAACTCCGCCCCCCTGCGCTCGCGTGCGAACTCGGGGTCCTGCTCGGGGTGCTCGAAGGCGAACCGGCAGCGGCCGTCGTCGGTGACGTGGTCGCAGACCTCGACGTGCTCGTAGGGGTCGTCGACCCCGACGCGGGGATCGTCCGGCGGGTCCACCATCGTCGAGACGTTGTCGGTGGATGGTACTTGAAGGTGTGTTTCGGTACATCGCGAGTCCACCAGCCAGCGCTGGACCCGTTACGCCTCGAACCAGCCGGTCGGCCGAAGTCCCAACAGGTCCACCCTGAACGTCTTCGGACCCTCGACCGGTGGCGCGTAGCGGAGTTGCCCGTCGTCGACGTGAAGTCGACCGATCGTCCGAAAACGTTCCCGCCGACACACCGGCCGGAGAGCTGGATCAGCCAGCGAAACGATACCGGCCGACAGTCACGTCAGGTCGGCGGAGTCCTGCCCCTCGTTACCAGCAATCGTACTCGTCCTGACAGACGTCCCAGCAGCTATCCGGCGGATGGCAGTCCTCGCCCCAGGGGTCACAGTAATCGATCCAGTTATCCCAGTAACAATAACTGTCACAGCAGTAGATCTTTCGGTGGTACGGAACACAGTCGTCGTCGTAATCGCTGTCGTACTTGCAGTCGGGCGCGTAACACTCCGTACAGACCGATTCGACGCTCACTTCGCCGGACGTCCGGTCCGGATCGACGATCCGCTTTCCGGCTTCGTCCTCGACGATTGCATAGGCGTCCTCCGACTGGGGATTCACGTACATCCGTACGTCCCGTGCCGGTGACTCGACCCGCATGGTTATCAGCGGCTCCCAGCCCTGTTCGGTTGGAATCACGTCGACGACGACGTCACCAGCAGTCGATTCTTGCGCACCGGACGTGACGTGATCGACGATCTCCCCGTCGTCCAGGTACCGATTCCGCCGCAAGTAACTGACCAGATCCTGCCCGTGTTCGGTAACGGCCTCACTCAGATCCGCGGTCGAGGCGTACTTACTCCTGGCCTCCTGAATGCTGGGTGAGAACTCGGATTTCTTCGTGCTCGCTCCGGAGGTGGCCCCGGCACCGATGCCGAAGAACGTTGCTGTCGCAGAGCCCTTCTTCAGCAGCTCACGTCTATTCAGACGCATATTCTGAGTTAATTCTACTTTAGTTAAATAATATTTGATATACAGTAGTTAATCAGAATACTCCTCGAGAATTACGATCCGCGTTGAAGGCGTGTCCGCGTTCGCATACGCCTGAACCGTCTTCCGCCGAGCTCGTCCGCCGACCGTTACCCTCCAGCCCGGTCGTGTAGGGTCCCGGCGACCGGAATCGACCGCGCCATCCGCCGATAGTTCGCTGGGGACGCCCCGGCCGTCGGCCACGGTAACGGCCGCTTTCCCAACCCTATTCCGCGGTGGGTTCGAATAACGAGCATGGCGCTGTCGGGGGAGCGGGCGTGACGTCGACCCGACTCGGCGTCGATCCGCAGGTGCTGACGCTGGCGGTCGCCCGCATGACCGAGTCGGTCGGCAACTCGTTTCTGATCGTCGTCCTGCCGCTGTTCATCGGGAGCGACGCGGTCACGGGAGCGACGTTCGGCCTCACCGAGGTCGCGCTCACCGGGGTCGTCCTCTCGCTGTTCGGGTTCGTCAACAGCCCCCTGCAACCGTTCACCGGCCGCCTCTCGGATCGGACCGGCCGTCGGAAGGTGTTCGTGCTGGCCGGCCTGGTGCTCATCGGGACCGCGAGTTTCTCGTACTCGCTGGCCTCCGAATACTGGCACCTCGTCGGACTGCGCGTGCTCCAGGGGGTCGCGGGCGCGTTGATCATCCCGACGACCGTGGCGCTGGTCAACGACCTGGCGACGTCGACCAACCGCGGCGGGAACATGGGAACCTACAACACGTTCCGCCTGGTCGGGTTCGGCGTCGGCCCCATCGCGGCCGGTGCCGTCGTCGCCGCGGGCCCGTACGTCCTCGACCTGGGCCTCGTCCGTGCCCGGGTGAGCGGGTTCGACGCCGCCTTCTACTTCGCCACGACGACGGCGACCCTCAGTTTCTTCCTCGTCCTGTTCCTGATCCGCGACCCCGAGGTCGACCCGCCAGGGGACGACGACAGCGCACTGGAGGGCATCGCGGTCCGGGACCGGTCCGGCAGGGGAGTCCTCGACCCCGTATTCGCGCTCGGCGCGGTCACGTTCTTCATGGCCATCGGCGTCGCCCTGTTCGCCACACTCGGGGACGTCGTCAACGAGCGTCTCGACCAGGGGCCGACGCTGTTCGGCCTGCAGTTCGCCGCGTTCGTCCTGGCCCAGATCCTGTTGCAGGCGCCCATCGGGCGCGCGACGGACTTCTACGGCCGCAAGCGGTTCATCGTGGCCGGGACGGTACTGCTGGTCCCGGCCACCTTCGTCCAGGGGATCATCTACGACCCCTGGCTGATGTTCGCCGCGAGGTTCGTGCAGGGGGTCGCGGGCGCGATGGTGTTCGCCCCTGCCCTCGCGCTGGCGGGCGACCTGGCACCGGAAGGACGCTCGGGGTCGACGCTGTCCGTGCTGACGATGGCGTTCGGGTTCGGCGTCGCGTTCGGCCCGCTGGCGTCCGGATTCCTCGTCTCCTTCGGGTTCGTCGTCCCGTTCGCGTTCGGTGCGGTCCTCGCGGCCGTCGGTACCGTCCTCGTCTGGACGCAGGTCGAGGAGACGGTCACGCCGGCCAGGGCGCCGGCGTCCGCGGATTGACTGTCGACCCCCGGAGCCACGGTGCTGGACCCCCGGCACGGGGGCGACCCTTCCGGTCGGATCGGCGTTACCCCGTTCGCCGTTCGGTCGTCGCCGACGGTGCCGGCAGCGTGATCGTGAACGTGGTTGCCTCACCGGGTTCGGACTCGACCCCGACGTCGCCGCCGTGGCGCTCGACGATGCGCTTGCACAGCGCCAGGCCGATGCCGGTCCCCTCGTGTTCGTCCCTGGTGTGGAGTCGCTGGAACAACTCGAAGATCCGGTCCACGTCGTCGGGGTCGATGCCGACTCCCTCGTCGCTGACGGCGACGGCCACCTCCCCATCGCCCGTCCGCTGGGCGGAGACGGTCACCCACGGCGTCGTCGGCAGTCGTGTCGTCGGTCGTTACGAGTCGTCGTCCGTCCGCTGGGCGGAGACGGTCACCCACGGGGGGTCGTCCCCGCTGTAGGTCAGTGCGTTGCCCAGCAGGTTCTGGAACACCTGGCGCAACTGTTTCCAGGCCGGTCTCTATCAACAGGAGCGCGACCGCTAGTTGGACGCCCCTGGCGACCGGGTCCCCGAGGTACCGCTCGAGGTGGCCCGGCGACCCCGTGAGGCCGAGACCGAGCAACGTCACGCCGGCGAGCATACCGGCCACCAGGAACTCGCCGGTCCCGATGGCGCCGGCGAGCAGGAGGCCAGCCAGGGCCTTCATCGGTTCGACCGACAGCGGGACGCCGTAGTACAGCCCCCAGGCCACCTGGAACCCGCCGAACCACAGCAACATCGCCGCCGCCGAGCGGTCGGTCAACGCCGCGACCGCGACCACGATGGGCAGGACCGTAACCGAACCCCCTATCGCGCCGGTCAGGTCGCCGCGGTCGACTCCCGGGAGGGCCGAACGGAATTTCCTCGTCGAACCGGCCATCGACGCCGGGTTGTGCCCCGAGACGGTTATTCGTTTGCGTGACCACCGCCGGTTTCGGTTCCGAGAAACGTAACTACGTGCGGTCACGACGGGGGTGGCGGCGGTTCAGGCCAGCAGGTCCCGGAGGGCCCCCCTGACCTGCGTTCGCGCCCGGCCGGGGTGCGGGAGGCCGAGGCGGTAGCGGACCCGGTCCTGGGCCTTCAGCGGCTCGAAGATGGACGGCTCTGACAGCTCCCACACTCGACACCGCTGCGCGGTCGAGCCGGCGTCGTCCAGCACTGCGTTGGCCGCCCGGCGGCCCGCCTCGTCGGCGGCTTCCATCGACGCGAGGTCGGTGTTCGTCCGGGCGTAGTCGCCGGCGATGTAGAGGTTCGGCACCTCGGGGTCGGCCGGCGGCCGGTGTTTCAGCGCCCCGACGGTGTTCACCAGCAGGGGCGCGTCGTTCTCGACGCCGTCGTCGGTCTGCCGCAGTTCGGGGTCGAGGAACCAGTCGACCACGAGGTCTTCGTGCAGGCGCTCGCGGCCCTCGCGGTTGAGGTGCGCGCACAGTTGCGTCCACACTTCCTCGCGGATCTCCCCGGGCGTACACTCCTTCGCCGGTTTGCCGTACACGCGCCCGGGTTCGTTCCAGTCCGAGACGATGACCGAGAGCACGCCCTCCACCTCGCCGTCGCCGCGCTCCCGGAGGTCGCAATTCCAGAACTGCGCCTGCGAGATGGCCGTCAGCGCCCACGGCGAGTCCACGAACAGCTGGTGGCCCGCGACGACGGGCACGTCCTCCCGGAGGTAGAACTGGATCCCGTTCATCCAGGCCGTCTCCAGGTGCCTGATGCCGGCCAGCGACGGCGCGGCCCGCCGGAGGTCCTCGGTGAGCAGGTCGACGGCAACCTCGACGGGCACCGCGAGGACGTACCGGTCGGCGGTGACCCGCTCGCGGTCGCCGCCGTGGTCGACGGTCGCACCCGCGATTCGGTGGCCCGACAGTTCGAGGTCGGTCACCCTGGCACCGGTGACGACGTCGGCGCCCAGCGATTCGACGTGTTCGCGCCAGGGCTGGAGCCACACCTCGCTCGTCGGGCCGTCGAGGATGCGTTCGGTCTCCACGCGGGGGTCGAGCTGGCCGACGAGCAACTGGGCGTACACCCGGCCGACGGTCCGGGCGCTGGCGCGGCGTGGCTGGATGGCGACCAGCGCCTGGGTGGGTTCGACGAGTTGCGCCCGGTAACCGTCGCTCATCCGGTCGGCTTCGAGGAAGTCCCACCAGGTCACCTCGTCCAGTTCCTTCCGGCGGCGGCGCTCGCAGGAGGTCAGCAGTTCCAGCATCCGCTCGGTGTAGAAGGCGGCTTCGCGCGGCGGCACCTCGCCGCCGGCCGGCCGGATCCGGCTGAACCACTCGCCGAGGGTGTCCGGCGTCCCCACGTCGGCCCTGCGGTGGTCGCCGTGGATGCGGGCCACCAGCGTCCGCTCGGTCGGGACGAGGTGGTCCGCGACGGTCCGGCCGTCGCCGTCGGGAATCCGCTCCATGGTGTCGATCACGTGCCGGTAGAACCCCGGGAAAAAGCGGAAGCCGTGTTCGCCCGGCAGTGGCGGATCCCCGGTTCCCGGGACCGGGACGCTCCGTGCTTTCCCCCCGACGCGCTCGCCGGCCTCGTACACGGTCACGTCGAACCCCCGTCGTGAGAGTTCGTGGGCCGCGGTGAGGCCGGCGACACCGCCGCCCAGGACGGCCACCCGTTCGGTCACACCTGGCCTAGGGACGGCGGCGTGGAAAACGTTGCGCCGGCCGGTTCGGAACTCTTAGGGCCGGCCCGGGCCAGGTGCCGGACATGGACGCCATCGTTGCCCGGGAGGTGGTCAAACGGTACGGGTCGACCGTCGCCCTCGACGGCGTCTCGCTGTCGGTCGGGGCCGGCGAGGTGTTCGGCCTCATCGGCCCGAACGGCGCCGGGAAGACGACGCTGGTCCGGGCGCTGACCGGGACGACCGACCCGGACGAGGGGGAGGTCGCCCTGTTGGAGGAGTCCCCCCGGTCGGTCGGCCGGGACAGGATCGGTCTGCTTCCCCAGGCGTTCCTGCCCGCCGACCGCCTGACGGCACGGGAACTCGTCGCGTACTACGCGGGCCTGTACGACGACGCCCGGGACCCCGACGCCGTGCTTGCGGACGTGGGCCTGACCGACGCCGCCGACACCCGCTACGAGGACCTCTCCGGCGGCCAGCAGCGGCGGGCCTGCGTCGGGACCGCCCTGGTCAACGACCCCGAGGTGCTGTTCCTGGACGAACCGACGACGGGCATCGACCCCGCCGGCCGGCGGGCGCTGTGGGGCCTGCTGGAGGACCTCGCCGCGTGCGGGACGACCATCCTGCTGACGACCCACTACATGGAGGAGGCCGAACGACTGGCCGACCGCGTCGGCCTCCTCGCGGGCGGCGAGTTGCTCGCCGTCGGCACGCCCGCGGAACTGATCGACGAGTACGGCGGCGAGTCCCGGGTCGAGATCGAGACGGCGGGGCAGTCGACCGGAGCGGACGCCGCCGACGCGCCCCAACTCGCGGCGGACGCGGCGCCCCTCGACGAGTACACCGTCGAGGTGCGTGGGCAGGGCCTCGTCGTCCGCGGGGTCGGTCCCCGGGAGATCGGCGACGTGGTGGATGCCCTGGCGACTGCCAGCGTCGAGTACGAGTCGCTGACCTGGGCCGAACCCGACCTGGAGGACGTCTACCTGAACCTCTCGGGCGAGGGGGACGCGACCAGCGACTCCCGGCCACGGGAAGCGATTGCGGGAGGTGACCACCAGTGAGTCGGTACGCACGGGTCCGGGCCGCCTCGGGGGCGGCCTGGCGGGCGTTCGTCCGGCGGCGGGTCGCGGTCTTCTTCACGTTCTTCTTCCCCGCCATCCTCGTGGTCATCTTCGGCGCGCTCGTCCGGACGGGCGCGGGCGGGACCGGCCTGTTCGTCCGCGAGGCGGACTACTACGTCGCCGGCTACCTGGCCGTGGTCGTGTTGCAGACGCCGCTGTCGCGGGTGTCCAGCGAGGTGGCCCGCCACCGCGAGGGCAACCGCTTCGAGAAACTGGCGACGACGCCGCTGACCCGCGCGGAGTGGTTGCTCGCCCAGACGCTGGTCAACGTGGTGCTGGTCGGGGTCGCCGCCGTCATCATCCTGGCGCTGGTGACGGCGTCGACCGGTGCCTCCCCTGCACTGTCGCCAGCCCTCGCGCTCGCCGTCGCCGCCGGGACGGCCCTGTTCTGCGGGTTCGGGGCGCTGCTCGGGCGCCTGGCCGACTCCCAGGACGGCGCCATCACCGCGGCGAACGCGGTCGGTCTGCCGTTGCTGTTCCTCTCGGAGACGTTCGTTCCGCCGGTGATGCTCCCTGCGTGGTTCCGCCCGCTCCTCTCGTTGTCGCCGCTGACGTACTTCTCGCGGGCGGCCCGTACGGCGACGGCCGGTGAAGGCGCAGGAATCGCGCTCGCGGTCCTGGTCGCGCTGTCCGTCGGGTTCTTCCTCGCCGGGGCGCTGGCCATCCCGCGAACGGACTGACGCCGTCCGCCCACGCCCTGCCTTCATACTGCAGGCGTCCCACTCACCACCAGATGGACGGGACCCGGGTCGCGGGCTATCGCGAACGCGTTCGGGACTCCCTCCGGTTGGCGTTCGCGGAGGGTCACCCCCTGCACGTCGTCGCGGCGAGTTTCTCGCTGGGGGTGTTCGTGACGACGCTGCCGAACCTCGGCGGCGCCATCCCGCTACTCGGGTGGATCGGCTATCGCTTCGAACGAGCCAACCGCCTGGCGCTTCTGGCCGCACTCGCGGTCCTGAACCCGCTGGTGAAGGCCGCCGTGTACGTGGCGAGTTTCGTCCTGGGGTCGGCGTTGCTCGGCCCGGTCCCGGGGATCACGCGCGCCGACGTGGGACTGGATGCCGGCCCCGCCGTTCTCACTCGCCTGCTGCTCGGCAACGTCGTCATCGCGGTCCTGCTGGCGGTAGTCGGCTACGTGGTCGCCTACCGGGCCGCCGGGACGTACCGGCGGCGGACGGGTTGAGGGCACGGCGTGACCGTCACGGTCGCACCCCCGCGGTGTTCCGCCTCGCTACTCGACGGTAATCTCGCCGCAGGGCGAGGGTCGTTCAGCGAGTGCGACCCGGGTTCTCGGCCATTCGAGCACCGTCCACCGGACCCCCTGCGACCGGGGGTTTCCGTAAGCGTGATACGCCGGCCGCGGGAACGTCCGAGTATGAGCGCCGGCCCAGAACCGACGAGTGGACGCCACGCCGACCCATGACGGCCGACGCGACCGAGGAGGCCGAGCAACTCCTCTCGGACCTGCTCGCCGGCGAGCAACGGGCGCTGGCGAGGGCGATCAGCAAGATCGAGGACCGCCGGCCGGGGTACCGCGACCTCGTCGCCGGCCTGCACGAGCACACCGGCGGCGCGACGGTGATCGGCGTCACCGGCAGTCCGGGCGCCGGCAAGTCGACGCTGGTCGACAAACTCTCGGCGGCCTACCGGGAGCAGGGGCTGACGGTCGGCATCATCGCCGTCGACCCCGCCTCGCCCTTTACCGGCGGCGCCGTCCTCGGCGACCGCATCCGGATGGGGTCGACCGTCGGCGACATGGACGTGTTCGTCCGGTCGATGAGCGCCCGTGGGACCCTCGGCGGCCTCTCGACCGCGACCACGGACGCCATCCGGGCGCTGGACGCCTTCGGCAAGGACGTGATCGTCATCGAGACGGTCGGCGCCGGTCAGAACGAGGTCGACGTCGTCCGGACCGCCGACACCGTCGCCGTCCTCGTTCAGCCAGGGAGCGGCGACGACATCCAGACGCTGAAGGCCGGGATTCTGGAGATCGCGGACGTGTTCGTCGTCAACAAGGCGGACATGGACGGCGCGGACCGTACCGTCCAGGAACTCACCGAGATGGTCCAGCACTCCGTCGGCGGGCACGTCGAAACGTCGGGCCACCACGGCCCCGGCGTCGACGAGGAGGTCGAACTGGAGGGGACCGAGGACCGCGAGTGGGTCCCGCCCATCGTGGAGACGACCGCCACCTCCGGCGAGGGGGTCGAGGACCTCGTGGACGCGTTCGAGGCGCACCGCAAATACCTCGAAGCGTCCGGCGAACTTGAGGAGCAGGCCCGGACCCGTTACGCCGAGGAGATCCGCGCGCTCCTGCGGGCGGACCTCGGCGACCTCATCGAGCGCGAGATCGAGGACCGCGGCGGCATGGACGACCTCGTCGAGCAGGTTCGAAAGCGGGAGACCGACCCCTACACCGTCGTCGACTCCGTGGTCGAACCGATCGCGGAGTGCGTCGAGGACGAGGGCTGAACCTGCCGTTGACGCTTTTTCGCTTCGCAAGGCCGGTCGGTCACTCGGCTACTCGGGAACCCGCGCCACTGCCAGGAAGTGCCCCGACAGGTCGGCGGCCATCCGGTCCCCGCGGAGTTCGCGCACGGCTGCGCGGATCGCTTCGCGGTGGCCCTCGTCGAGTTCGTCGAAGTCCTGGCGCCGCTGTGAGACGACGCTCTCTAGGCCGGACACCGTCTCGACGGACAGTCCCGCGTCCGCCAGCAGGTCCTCCAGTTCCGCGACGCGGAACAGGTGCATCGGCGGGGCCGTCGGTTCGCGGTCGACCCCGTCGAGCAGGTCGGCGTCGTAGTCGCCCGACCGGGCGAGCGCCGGGAGCAGTTCCGTCTCGTCTTCCGCCGGCGGGATCGTCCCCGCGAACCGGACGACGGTCTGCAACGCCGCCAGCAGTCCCATGACCGAGACGAACACGGGGCCGCCGGGAGCGGTCACTCGCCGGAGTTCCTGCGCTCCCGCTCGCCTGCCCGATTCCTCCAGGACGTGCGACAGCGGGCCGCCGAGACAGAGGGTCGCATCGAAGGCGTCGGCGTCGTGGGGCAAGTCCCTGCCGTCGCCGACCGCCGTCGTAACCCGCGACTCGAAGCCGTGTTCGGCCGCCTTCGACGCCGCCAGTTCGACCTGCCGTTCGCTCGGGTCGACGAGGACGACCTCGTACCCCCGTTCGGCGAGCCAGACGCTGTACCGGCCCGCACCGCCGCCGACGTCGAGGACGTCGCCTTCGGCCGGGAGGTGGTCCTCCAGGAAGTGGCCCGTCTCCTCGACCTCCAGTTCGTGGTAGAAACTTCGCTCCAGGCGCTCCCACTCGCGTTCCCCGGACTCGTCGTAGTGACGAACCGGGTCGAAGTCGTTCATGCAGGGCGTTCGTCGCTGGAATCCAACCCCGTTGTGATCGTGCAGACGGATCTGCGAGACGGCCGGAACCGTCGATTGACGGGGCGTCCTCGCCCGGAAATCGGGGTCCCGAGGCCCCATCTCTAAGGTCCCTCGTGGCATACTCCCACGTATGAAGCTCCGACGCCTCGCCGCCGCGACGGTCGGAGTCGCCGGTGCCGCCGCCCTCGGGAACCGCGCCCTGCGAGCGAAGGCCGACGAACTGGACCCCGCCCTCCCCGGCCAGACCGGTACCTTCCGCTGGCGGGGGTTCGACGTCTCCTACGCGGAGGGCGGCGACCCCGAGGATCAGGACCTCCTGTTGCTCCACGGCGTCCACGCCACGGCGACCAACAAGGAGTTCGACCGCGTGTTCGACCGCCTCGCGGAGACCTACCACGTCGTCGCCCCGGACCTGCCGGGGTTCGGCCTGTCGGACCGGCCGCCGCTACTGTACTCCGCGTCGCTGTACCGGTCGTTCGTCACGGACTTCGCCCGCGACGTCACCGACGACGCCATCTGCATGGCCTCGTCGCTGTCGGGGGCTTACGCGGCGGCCGCCCAGGCGGACGCGGCCCCGTTCTCCCGACTCGTCCTCGTCGCGCCTGTCGGCGACACCGGCCCGAAGCGGGCGTGGCTCCGGACGCTGTTCCGGACGCCGGTCGTCGGGACGGCGCTGTTCAACGGCATGGCGAGCAAGCCCGCCATCTGGTACTTCAGCGACCGCGAGTCCGTCGTCGACACCGCGACGATCACCGCCGAGGACGTCGACTACTACTGGCGGACGGCCCACCAGCAGGGCGTGCGGTTTGCACCCGCGTCGTTCGTCAGCGGCTATCTCGACGTGGAACGGGACCTGGGCGACCTCCTTGCGGACGTGGACGTGCCGGTCACCCTCGTCTGGGGCCGGGAGTCGCCGTTCCCGCCGCTGTCGGCCGGGCGGGAACTCGCCAGGTACGCCGACGTGCGCCTCGTGGTGATCGACGAGGCGAAACTGCTGCCGCACCACGAACACCCCGACGTGTTCATCGACGCGCTGGCGGACGAACTGCCCGCGGTCGTCGGGGAGTGATAGAGATACGAGCACATACCCCCGTCTTCCCGTGAGTGACGAGTGTTCCGACGCACTGTCGGAACCGAGGAACGAACAGACGGGGGTTGAGCGGACAGCATAGTGTGACACTCCACCGTTCTATTGCACTGCCGGCAAGACCTACGTCACCGCCAAGAGACGGCTGCAGAAGCGCGGCAGTGAACGGATCGCGGAGTCCTACGGTGACGCACTGTGAGACCGAATTGACGACGTGTTCCACCGTGTAACCCGCGAGGTCGTGGACTACGCCGAGTCCGTCGAGAACCCGGTGTTGGTGCTGGAAGACGTGACGTACATCCGCGAGACCATGGACTACGACGAGTACATGAACCGGCGGTTGCACGGCTGGGGCTTTGCCAGGCTCCACGCACAGATTCGCTACAAAGCCGCCGAGAAGGGGATTCCCGTCGAGACGGTGAATCCCCGCAACACGTCGAAAGGCGTGCCACGCCTGCGGTGAACACGGGTACCGACCACGACAGGCGACGTTCAGATGCTCGAACGACGGCTGTTGGGTCGGTGAGTATCAAGCCGAGGTAAATGGGGCGATACACATTGCAGACCGCTACCGTAGTGGAGAGAGTCACCGCCAAAGCGCGCGGGCTTCCCGGCAGAAGGCCGGTGACGATGTCGAGAAACATCGAAGGTTTTTCGACCATTGGAACTCTTCGATTTCCAAGAACTCGGCTACGGATGGGGCCTCTTTGACCGGGCCACAAGACAGCCAAGCCGATGCTGAAACCCAGCAGACGACGCTTGGAACGTATGCGTCTTGAAACCAACAGGCCGCAACGCTGGGCCTGAAATCCCGTGGCGGGATTCCTCCGCGTTCACGCGGAGGAGGAGGTCAATAGTAGGGGAGTTCGTCTTTGGTCCTCGGACGGGGTCACTCGGTCAGGTCGGCCAGGGGGTTGACTCGGACGCGCTAGCAACAACCGGGCACTAGGGGAAGCCTCACGCCTCCCCAACCGTGCGGCCGGCACCGGCGGCCGACCCCCGACCATCGCACCAATCCGAGGACTCCTGCTGCTCACTACGAGTCAGAAGTCGAAAACCCGCCTCAGCGCGGGCGGAAGACGACGACCGGTTCGTCGTCGGTCGCGCTCTCGTCGACGTCGACGGTGACGACCATCCCGGCGTCGACGTTCTCCGGCGATACGTCGCGGACCTGGCCGGTGATGGCCACGTCACCGAACGTGGCGATGGCGATGGCGTAGGGCGCGTCGTCTTCGAACCGCGGCGACGCGACGTGGGTCACGCTGTAGGTCTCGATCTCGCCGGACGCCGGGAGCGGTTCTTCCGCCAGTCCGCCGGCGCCACACTCCGGGCAGATGCGCCGCGGCGGTAGCGACCCGTGGCCCTCGGGGCAGACCAGGTGGTAGCCCTCGCCCGCCGCGATGGCGTCGATCCACTCGTCGTATCCCTGGTTGGGGTACTCGCTCGGGTCCGTCATTCTGCCACCTCCGGAGCGGAGCTCCGGCGTCCTCGCATTCGCAAGCTCATGCGACCACCTCCAGCACGTGGACGACGCAACTGGCCACGGTCCCGCCGGCGTTGTGGGCGACGCCCACCTCGGCGTCCGGCACGGCGTCGCTGTTGACGTGGTCGCCCCGGAGGAGCTTGGTCAGTTCCGCGAGCTGGCTCGCACCCGTCGCACCGACCGGGTGGCCCTTCGCCTTCAGGCCGCCCGAGAGGTTGACGGGCCGGTCGCCGTCCGCGGTCGTCTCGCCGCGCCGGGCCGCGCCGATTCCCTCGCCGGGGCCGTAGAAGCCCAGCGACTCCAGCGCCAGCACCTCCGCGATGGTGAAGCAGTCGTGGACCTCCGCGAGGTCCACGTCGCCCGGCACGACGCCCGCGTCGGTGTAGGCCTGCTCGGCGGCCTCCTCCGCCGCGGGCGTGCGGACGTAGGATTCCCTATCGTGGAGGGCCATGCGGTCGCCGGCCTGTCCAGTCCCGGTCACGGCGACGGGGGCGTCCAGGTCGTGTTCCTCGGCGTACTCCTCGCTGGTCAACACGGTCGCGCTCGCCCCGTCGCTGATCGGACACGAGTCGTACAGGCCCAGCGGCGAGGAGACCATCGGCGCCTCCAGCACGTCCTCGACGGTGATGGCCCGCTGGTACTGCGCCGTCTCGTTGCCCAGCGCGTTTTCGTGGTTCTTGACGGCGACGTGCGCGAGGTCCTCGCGGTCGCCGCCGAACTCCTGGAAGTACGCCCGCGCCATCAGGGCGTACGCGCCCGGGAAGGTGACGCCGGCCCGGACCTCGTGGAGTTCGTCGGCGGCGATCGCCAGGCCCTCGGTGGCCCCCGCAGTGCCCATGTTGTTCATCCGCTCCATCCCGCCGGCGACGATGACGTCGGCGTCGCCGTGTTCGATGGCGCGGACGGCCTCGCGGGCGGCCGCGCCGCTCGAGGCGCACGCGGTCTCGTAGCGGGTCGCCTGGCAGTCCAGGCCCGCCGCCTCGGCCATCAGCGGCCCCTGGTGGGACTGGTGCTCGGCGAGCGACCCCATGAAGTTGCCGTAGTGCAACGCTTCGACGTCCGCCCGCTGGACGCCGGCGTCCGAGACGGCCATCCCGGCGGCCTCGGCGAACATGTCCCGGCCCGTCCGTTCGGGATGGTTCCCGAAGTGGGTGAGGCCCACGCCGGCAATGCGTACGTCTGTCATACCATAGCCTAGGTACTCCAGCAGATAAAAGGCGTCCGTTAAGCGATTAACGTCGCGGGATCGGTGACCTTACCGCGAGTCGAGCGAACCAGGTGCCCGCGGCGGCTCAGCCCGCCGAGAGCAACTCCTCCAGGCGTCGTTCGACGTCCTCGACCTCCTCGCGGATCCGCCGGCCCTTCTCCTCGTCCAGTTCCTCCAGGCGGTCGACCAATCCCTGCAGGCGGGAGTACTTCTCGTCCTCGTCGACGCCGGTCTTCTGGGGGTACACCTGTTCGTCCACCTCGAAGACCTCGGACTCGTCCACGTCGGTCACCGCGACCACCACGTCCAGCTTGTCCGGGTCGACGCCCAGCACCCACTCGTGGGGGACGCCGTGGTCGTCCAGCGCGTCCAGGACCGCCTCGTCGTCCTTCGGCCGCCGCCGCTCGCGGGTTGTCCGGGTGACGGTCCCGAACCGGCCGTGGAGTCGCTGGCCCGGCCCCATCCGTTGCAGCAGCGGGTCCCCCACGTCCCGGCGCAACCGGCCGGCACCGCGCTGGACGTCCGACAGGAGCACGTAGAGGTCGGTCAACCGCTCGGTGGACAGCGATTCGGGGCCGGTGGCGTCGACCTTCCCGAGGACGTCGGCCAGCAGCATCGCGTCGTCGTGGATCCGCTCGGGGCGCGTCCGGGCTTCGGAGGGCGAGCGGCGAAACGGGGACTCGCCCTCGCTGGCGTCCTCCGACCGCGCGAGCGATCCCTCGTCGGCTTCGTAGTCGGGCGAGAGACTCAGCACGGCGGCGTACGGTTCGACGCCTGGGGCCAGGTCCGCCAGGCCGATGGTCTCGTCGTCCAGGCGGTCGGCGACGACCTCGAACTGTTCGCGCCACAGCGACCGCTCCTCGTCGCTGTCGGCGAACCGCACGACGAAGCGGTCGCCGAACGCCGCGACGACCCTGAACGATCGCTCGGAGACGGGCGTGACGAGTTCGGACCCCGGCTGGAGGCGTTCGACGACCTTCCTGAGGTCCTGCCAGAAGGTATCGGGCGGCATACTAGGCCGTAGGGCGCGACGCAGGTAAAGCGTGGCCTCGCCCCGGGTGGAGAGTCGCGGAACGGCAGAAGAAGGTCGTCAGCGCGCGATTCAGACGATGGCGCTGAACGGCCCCTCGATCAGGTGGAACAGGGCCTGGTAGGCCGCGTACAGTAGCACCAGCACCGCGGCGGTGATGGCCCCATTCGGCGCGTCCAGGGGGTCGCCCTTGCGGGCCTCGACCTTGCGGGCCTCGAACTCGAAGAAGTCGGTGATGACCAGGCCGATCACCAGCACGGACATGACGGTCCCGCCGTGGGGTTCGACGCTGGCGTAGTAGAACGAACTCAGCAGCAACAGCACGTTCGTCACCTCGTGGAACGTGCTTCGGGTGACCTCTTCGGCGTCTTCGGACGCATCGGCCTGCCTGACGTGTCTCCCGTGGGCGACCCGTCTCGTGACGAAGTTGACGAGTACGAGCACGAGGATTATGTACTCGACGTACGGCCCCAGCGCGTCGAGCGGGCCGAGCAACTGCAGTGGTTCCATACCCGCAACTGCGGCGTTCGCCCATTAGAGTTTTTCCAATCCCGACGCCGCCGCGAACCCGTCGCTCCCGGGAACCCGGAACAACCGGAGGTGCTCGCCCAGTCCCAGGTGGACCGTCTCGCCGGGGGTGACGGATTTCCACTCGCGGTCGTCGACGACCACCGACACCGGTTCGTCCCGGTGGACGTTCACTGAGACGGACGCGAGGTCCAGCACCCAGTGGTCGGCGTCGGTGACGAACGGCGCCACGGGGACGACCGCGCCCACGTCCGTCCCGGGTTCGACGACCGGGCCGCCGACGTCGTTCGCGTAGCCGTAACTCCCCGCCGGCGTGGCGACGACGACGCCGTCCGCCCGGAAGCGTGCGACCCGCCGGTCGTCGGCCAGCACCTCGTACTCGGAGATCTGGGCCGCCTCGGCCGTGACGAGTGCGACGTCGAACAGCGCGGCCGTCTCCTCGCCGTCCACGCGAACCGACGCCATCCGCCGGGTCGCTTCGACGGCATCGCCGGCCAGGACGGACTGGACGGCGTCGGTCGCCTCCGCAGGCGAGACGGAGGCGACGCCGCGACCGGCGGCCACCGGCAGGACGGGCCCGTCGACGCCCGCCCGGACGAGTTCCAGCAGTGCGGACTCCCCACCCGCCACGAACCACGCCGGGTCGGCGGCCAGCACGTCGGACACGGACCCCGTGACGGCGTCGCCGTCCAGAACCGCCGCCACGTCCCCGACGCCCGTTCCGACCACGCCGACCGTCGGACCGTCCGTACCCTCCTGGGCCATCGTCCCGCCGTTGGGAGGCCGGAGGCCATAAGGCCCGGGGTTGTCGGTTTGCCCCGGCCGGACGGTTTAAGTCGGTCGCACCCTCAAGGCGGGTCGACGGGATGACCGACTCCGAGACGGAAACGGCCGATCCGACCGACGGACCCGGGACGGAGGCGCCGCCCACCACCGGGAGCGCGCCAGCCGAACCCTCACCGACCGCCGGGTCCGCCGACCCCGCGTCCGCCGAGAGCGACGACTCCTCGTCGGTCACCGGGACCGACGACCGCGACACGACTACCGGGGCCGCCGAGGGGGCGGTCGCCGAACCCGACGGATCCACGGCCGCCGAGGGCGTAGACGGCGAGGAGTCGGGTACGAACGAGCCAGCCGGTCCAGCGCCGAGCGACGCCTTCGGCGCGCTGGGCAACGAGGTCCGGATGGGCGTCCTCCGGGAACTCGCGGCCGCCGAGCGCGAGGTCGGCGACGACGACGTCGGCGACGACGAGACCAGCGGCCTGCGGACGTTCTCGGACCTCTTCGAGGCCTCCGACGCGGACACCTCCGCGGGGTTCGCCTACCACCTCCGGCAACTGGACGGCCACTACGTCCGGAAGGTCGAAGACGACGAGGCGTGGTACGAACTCACCTACGCGGGCCGGAAGGTCGCCAGGGCCATCGCCGGGGGGACGTTCACCGACAGCGTCACGCGGGACGCGGTCCCGGTCGAGGACCCCTGCCCCTTCTGCGAGACCGAGGCGCTTGAACTGCGCTCCGCCGACAACTACACCTCGGTCGCGTGCCGGGACTGCGAGCGCCGCCTGCTTACGTTACCGTTCCCGCCAGGGGGCCACCGCTCGCACGACGACGCCGACCTCCCGCGAGCGTTCGACCGCCACCACCGCCACCGCATCGCGCTGATGGCCGACGGCGTCTGCCCGGAGTGCGGTGCAGCCGTCGAGGGATCGGTCGAGCGCCCGCCCGAGAATCTCCGGGAGCGACTGCCCGAGGACGCCGAGCGCGTCTGGCTGGCGATGACCTGCGAGTCGTGTGGCCACCGCCTCCGGTGTCCGGTCACGCTCTCGGTGC
The DNA here is from genome assembly GCA_003021085.1 of Halobacteriales archaeon QS_1_68_20. Classification (GTDB taxonomy): domain Archaea; phylum Halobacteriota; class Halobacteria; order Halobacteriales; family PXRE01; genus PXRE01. Next base: position 188,873 of record PXRE01000026.1, read on the forward strand.
TGGGCCACCCGGCGGTGGTGTCGTTCTACCGCGACCACGACGAGGACGTCCGCGAGCGTCCGCTGTGGAACGTCGGCGCGGAGTGGCGCGAGACGGTCGTCTCCACGGAGCCCTGGTGCGTGCTCGTCTCGACGCGACTGGACGAAGACGTGCTGGACCTCTTCCTGGATCAGGAGGGGACCGTGGTCGCGACGCGACGGTCGACGGTCGAGTAACCTCGCCGTCCCTCGACGATTCCTGGGGCAGTTACAACTCGGCCAGCACGTCCGACAGGCGGTCGCCCCCGAGGGTCTCGACGCGGTCAGCCGTCACCACGGCCCCGGCGACCGTCTCGGGGCCGAGGTCGTCCTCGGTCGTCCCGGCCAGCGCCCGCAGGCCGAGGTCGAGGCCGTCGTCCACCGTCAGTTCCTCGGTGTACTCCTCCTCCAGGTGCGAGACGATTTCGGCACCGTCGGCCCCGATGGCGGTCGCGTGCCACTCGTAGGGGGTCCCCGAGGGGTCGGTCTCGTAGAGGCGGGCCTCGCCGGTGTCGGGGTCGATGCCGCCGACGAGCAGGGCGGTGCCGTACGGCCGGGCGCCGCCGGTCTGGGTGTACTCCTGGACGTGGTCGGTGATGGCCTTCGCCAGGGGTTCGACCCCCATCGGTTCACCGTAGCGCAGGCGCTCGCGCTGGGCGACGCGCCTGGCCAGGTCGACCAGTTTCCGGGCGTCGGCGGCGTGGCCCGCGCTCGCAACCGCGAGGTGGTCGTCGACCCGGTGGAGTTTCTCGACGCTGTCCTGGACGACCAGCGGCGACCGCTGGCGGGTGCGAGCGAGGAGCACCACACCGTCGTCGGTCGTCAGGCCGACGCTGGGCGACCCGCGCTCGACGGCCTCGCGGGCGTACTCGACCTGGTAGAGGCGGCCGTCCGGCGAGAAGATGGTGATCCCGCGGTCGTAGGCCTGCTGCTGGTTGCCGCCGTTCATGCTGCCACCTCCCCGTCCGCGAGCGCCGACGGGTCGTCGAACTCCTCGATTTCGACGCCCTCGCCCGTTATGGTCGCCACCGACAGGCCATTCCCGCTGGCGGCGTCGCGCTCGTTCGCGCTCTCGATGGCCCGGGCGGCACTGCGAGTCGCTTCACCGACCGTCGCGTCGGGGTCGTACTCGCGTTCGAGAACGCCGTAGGCCAGTTGCATGCCGCTCCCGGTGGCCGCGTAGTCGTCGGCCATGACGCCGCCGCCGGCGTCCAGCGAGAACACCGCGGACCCCTCCTCGTCCAGGCCACCGAGGACCGGGGAGACGTGGAGGGGGGCGCTCCGCAGGAGGTTACCCGCCAGCGTCGACAGCGCGTCGATGCTCATCCGTTCGTCCCTGCGGGCCTCGTAGAGGTCGGTCTCCGCCCGCAGGTTACGGGTGAACGACTGGATGTGCCCCACGGCACCGGACAGCGCCATCGCGGCGGTCGGGTGGACCTGCTCGATCTTCAGCATCCCCTTGTTCGAGACGAACCGGCCACCCAGACTGGCACGGCGGTCGGCACCGAGCACGACCGCGTCGTCGGTCGTCAATCCGACGACGGTCGTGCCCGTCTCCACCGCGCCGGCCGGGAGTTCGCCGCCGGCCGCAAACTGTTCGTTAGTCGATAGTTCCTGTGCGTCCGTCGGCCCGAGGGCTCCGGCGGTGAACTCGCCGTACCCAGCGGGGGTATCTCTCGACGGCATGGATTGTCCTCGGGCCCACGTGGGGATAAGTATTAGCTAAAATATAATTTAGCCGGGTCGGTGGGGGGCCGGTCGTTGCCGGAGTCCGGGACGGGGGCCTTACGGCGAGAACTCTCCGCGGTGATGACGCTCAGCGAGCATCGCCGCGTACTCGGCGTGTGCCGGCAGGTCGGACTCCAGCCCCGCCTCCGTCCTGTGGCGGTGGAGGTCCGCCCAGACCGTCCCGAGCATGAACGCCGCGTGCGCCAGGTAGAACGACCCGTCGTCGACGGTGATGCCGGTCTCCGCCTCGTAGCGCGCGAACATCTCCTGTCGGGTGGGACTGCCGGGTTCGTTCGTGAACGGCGCGAGGCCGTGTGCGTTCGCGTCCCGAAGTGGCTCGATCACGTCGTCGTCGTACTTCCGCTCGAGTTCGTCCAGCGGCGGTGACGGGTCGCCGTCGTCCCGCCAGCGCAACAACAGGTACCCGAGTTCCGTCAGCGGATCCGCTAGCATCGCCGTCTCCCAGTCGAGGACGCCGCCGACTTCGGGCCGGTCCGTCCCCACGAACAGGAGGTTGCTCGGGCGGTAGTCCCCGTGGACGAGGGCCGTCTCGTGGTCGGCCGGCGCGTTCCGGCGGAGCCAGTCCCCGACCGACCTGAGCTTCGGATACTCCGGGCCGGTCGTCCGCTTTACCTCCTCGAGGCGGTCGAACGCGTGCTCGAGTTCGTCCAGCGGGCTCTCGTAGTCACAGACGCCCTCGAACTGTTCGACGTCGAGGGTGTGAATCTCGGCCAGCGTCTCGATCAGGCGGTCGGCAATCGCCCCCCGCGACTCCGGATCCCGGAACCGTTCGGGGAGCGGCGATCCCAGGGGCACCGAACTCCCGTCGAGGTACGTCGTGAGGAAGAAGGGAGCATCGAGGACCGACTCGTCCTCGCAGAACAGCACGGGCGACGGCGCCGGGACCGCGGTGTCGTCCAGTCGTTCGAGCAGTTCGTACTCCCGTCGCAGGTCGTTGAACCGTTCGGTGTCCCGCAACTCGGTGGGCCGCCGCAGGACGTACCGGTCGTCGTCCGTCTCGACGGCGACCGACAGGTTGAGGCCGTCGTGGAGGACCTCGATCCCGGTCACGGCCGCGTCCAGTTCCGCCGCGAGGAACGATTCGAGGGCGCCGGCGTCGACGTCCGCAGATTCGGCCATACGCCAGGAACCGCCCGGCCGGTCATAAACTCACGGTGGACGGTTCCGGGGGCGTCACCGCCTCGGGACCGTTCACTCGTCGTAGGGCCACTCGTCCATCAACTTCATCGCGGCGTCTTTGTCCTCGTCTTCCAGGGCGGCCGCGATCTCCTCGGGGTCCTTGCGGTCGACGTCGAAGGACTCCTCGGCGAGGTGGACGGTCAACTCGGTCAGCAGGATGGCCTGCTCGCGGAGGTCCCTCGATTCGAGTTTGTCGAGCGTGTCCGCGTAGGTGTGGCCCCACCCGCGGCCCTCGCTTCCCGCCTCGCTCATGACGTGGTACCCCGGGACGCCCCACCTGACGAACGGCCAGTGGTCGCTGTGGGGTCCCTGCTGGGGAATCGCCTTCACGGGGTGGTCGAACCGGTCTGCCACCGTCTCGGCCGCCTCGGCCAGGTCCTCGAACCCGTGGGTCGTGAACGAGAGGGTCCGCCCGCGGACCACGCCGTCGTTGTTGACGATGGCCCCGATGGAGTCCAGGTCGGCCTCCTCGGCGTGGACGCTGGACCCGACGAGGCCGACCTCCTCGGCACCGTAGGCGACGAAGTGCACCCTGGTGTCGAGTTCGTCCTCGCGGGCCGCCAGGGCGCTGGCCATCTCGACGACCATCGCGGTGCCCGCGCCGTTGTCCATCGCGCCCTCGGCGATGTCGTGGGCGTCGACGTGGCTGGTCACCAGCACCTGTTCGTCGGTATCCGGGCCGAGTTCGGCGTGAACGTTCTGGCTCGTTGCATCGTGGACGTCGGCGTCCACGGACACCTCGACCTGCTCGCCGTCGAACCGGCGGGCCAGGCGGGACCCGACCTCCTTACTGACGCCGACGGCCGGGACCTCGCCGATGGGGTCGTCGTCGGTCCCGACGCTGCCGGTCGGCGGGAGACACCCCTCGACGTGGTTGCGGTAAATGAACGCGACAGCGCCGCCGTCGACCGCGCGGTAGTACTTCTCGGTCCGGTGGATGTAGCGGTCGTACCAGTCCGGGACGAAACTGTCGGCCATGACGACCTTGCCCTCCAGGTCGGCCTCCTCGAAGTCCTCGGGGAGGCCGTACCCGAGGTCGACCAGTTCCGCCTCGACGGTGCCCGGCGGACTTCGCGGGAGCGCGATGCAGTCCTGCACGGTGTCGCCCGCGACGATCTCGCTGTCGCCCCGGGTCCAGCCCTGGATGTCGAACTCCGACAGGCGGGCGTCGCGGGCGCCCGCCTCCGCGAGTGCGTCCCGGGTCAGTTCTGCCGCCTCTCGCTCGCCGTCGCTGCCGGCCATGCGGTTGCCGACGTCGACCAGGTCTTCGAGGTGATCCCAACCCGCTGTACTCGTGAAGACGTCGCCGATCCAGTCGGTCACTCCTGGCAGTCCAACCGCGTGGCCCCTAACGGTTGTGGAATCCTCACACGACTGCCGATTCGCGGCCGCCCCGTCTCCGGCACTGCTTCTCGACGGACGACCGCCGACGGGTCGTCGATTGGGCCGCCGTCAGGGCCCGTAATGCTGACGTACCTTCGATGGAGTATTTAAATACGGTGAAGGGTAGTCGGAAATTCAGATAGCGTCCGATGTTTTATGGATGGATAGGCCCATCTATCTACGAAGGGTCGATACTCGATGTCCACCGACGCCCCAGACGTGACGACCGTCATGGACGCCCCGGACGGCGCGGGTTCCGGCCCGCGACCGTTCGAACTGGTCGAGCGACTGTACCGCCAGCAGGTACTCGCCCGGACGCTCGACCGCAAGGCGGTAAAACTCAACCGCCAGGGGCGACTCGGGACGTACGCGCCGCTGGCCGGCCACGAGGCCATCCAGGTCGGTGCCGCGGCGGCGCTGTCGGCGGACGACTGGTGTCTCCCGACCTACCGCGACCACGCGATGTACCTGACCCGCGGGTTCGGCGTCGAGGACGTCCTCGAACACCTCAACGGGCGAGGAAACTACGTCGACCGGGCCGACGGCGACGTCCGGACGTTCCCGCCGGCCATCCCGGTCGCTACCCAGGTCCCCCACGCGGCCGGCATCGGGATGGCCGCCGACTACCTCGGCGCCGACGCCGCGGCGCTGGTCAGTTTCGGCGACGGTGCCACCAGCGAGGGCGACTTCCACGAGGGCATGAACTTCGCGGGCGTGTTCGAGGCGCCCGTCGTCTTCCTCTGCCAGAACAACCAGTACGCGATCAGCGTCCCCGTCGAACGGCAGACCGCCAGCGCGACCATCGCCCAGAAGGCCCAGGCATACGGCTTCGACGGCGTCCGCGTCGACGGCACCGACGTGCTGGCCGTCTACGACGTCGTATCAGAGGCGCTGGCGGACGCGAAGGCGGGCGAGGGCCCGACGCTGATCGAAGCAGTCACCTACCGCCGGGGAGCCCACACCACGACCGACGACCCCGGGCGATACCGTGAGGACGAGGAGGGCGAGCAATGGGAGGACCCGGTCGAGGTCACCCGCGAGTACCTGACCGAGCACCACGGCTGGGACGACGACGACGAGGAGCGCGTCCGGGGGTGGGCCGACGAGCTGATCGCGACTGCCGTCGAGGCGGTCGAGGACACGCCCGACCCCGACCCGGAGGCGATGTTCTCGTACGTCTACGCCCGCGACCACCGGCGACTCTCCCGGCAACGCGGCGCCATCGTCGACGACCCCGACCTCGTCCGCTGATCGGATGCGGAGTGAAACTTTTTTTACGATTAGGCGCTTTTTCCGCAATACATGCGGGACGTGCTCGAAGAGTGGAAGCCGGTCGTCGACGGGACCATAGAGGACGTTTTTCCCCGGGACGTGTCCCGGGAGCATCTCGAATCGTACTTCGGTGAAGCACGGTACGGGTACGACGTCGAATCCATCCAGGCTTCGATCGTCGACCCGGTCTGGGATCTGCTGGACCGCGGCGGCAAGCGCTGGCGGCCCGTCATCTTCCTCCTGTTCGTCGACGCGTTCGGGGAGGACCCCGAGGAGTACCTCCCGTACGCGACGATCCCCGAGTTGATACACAACGGCACCATCATCGTCGACGACATCGAGGACGGTGCCGAGATGCGCCGGGGCGAACCCGCACTGCACCACATCTACGGCGTCGACGTCGCGCTGAACGCCGGTAACGCCCTGTACTTCGTCCCGTTGAAGATCCTCTCGAAAGACCCCGTGGGCATCGACGACGAGGACCGTCTCCGGGCGTACGACATGTTGATGCACGAGATGAACCGCACCCACCTCGGCCAGGGAGTCGACATCGACTGGCACAACGACCCCGGCCGGTCGGTCGCCGAGGTGGAGTACCTCGAGATGTGCGCCTGCAAGACGGGGTGTCTGGCCCGACTGGCGGCGCAACTGGCGGCCATCGTCACCGGGCAGTCCCGCGAGACCCAGCAACGGGTGGCCGACTACGCCGAACTCATGAGCCTCGCGTTCCAGATCAACGACGACATTCTCGACGTCGAGCACTCCCTCGACCGGGCAGGGGACTTCGGCAAGGCGTTCGGCAACGACGTCCGCGAGGGCAAGACCACGCTTTTGGTCATCCACGCCGTCGAGAACTCCTCCGGGGAGGACGCCGAGAAACTGCTGGACATCCTGGCGGCCGACGAGAACACCGACGAGGAGATATCCGAGGCCATCCGGATCATCGACGAGAGCGGCGCCATCGAGCAAGCCCGCGAGCGGGCGTTCGACCTGGCCGAGGAGGCCCGCCAGAGCCTCGAGGGCCTGGACCTGGATCCGGAACCCCGGGAGCGCCTGGAGGCGTTCGCCCGGTTCGTCGTCGAACGCGAAGTCTGATTACAGCGACAGCGCGTTCCGTACGTCCCGGACGCCGGCGTCGCCCGCCTCAGCAGCGAGGGTGAAAAACTGGTTCGGCCCGACGACCTCGAACTCGTCGTCCAGTTTCTCGACCAGTTCCACCACGTCGGCGATGGTCAACGAGTGGGCGGTAACGTGGACCGGGACGAACAGCGGTCTGTCGTCCCAGCGGTCGGCGAGGCCCTCCAGGGGCTTCAGCAGGTCCGAGACGGACCCGCGTGCGTGGTGGCCGAGCGGTAGTGCCGTCGGGAGCCAGCACAGTTCGCGGTCCGTGCCGCGGTCGAACGTCTGCGGTTTCGTCGTGCCCCGGACGTACCCCTCCATCACGCCGTCGAGTTGCCCGCCGACGTGTTCGCGGTACTTCCGTGCGCTCCGGCCGTCCGGTTTCATCACGGTCGTCTCGGTCAAACCGACCCGGGCGAACGCCTCCTTCGTCGACGCCAGCACCTCGTCGAGGTCGGGGCCGTGCTCGCCCATCCGTCCGGGGTAGAAGTACGCCACCCCCGAGGGGCCGCCGACGAAGTGGTCGTTCTCCGTGGCCGTCGCCTGGAAGTAATCGAGGATGCCAGGTCCGAGGTCCGCCAACAGCGGCGGCATCTCCCAGCCGAAGGGGACGTCGCCGCGCTCGGGCAACAGCCACTGACCACCCTGTGCGCGCCGCAACAGGAAGTTCAGCGAGTCGCCGTCCGACAGGACGAACGTGAGGTAGATCTTGTCCTCGAGCGGTGGCGTCTCGCGGTGCTCGCCAGCGCGCTCGCGGAAGCGCGCGACGGCGTCGCCCGGCGGGTCGAACCGCGAGTGGAAGGACATGTTCGCGGCGTACGTGGAGGCGCCGATGGCCAGCTGGCCGTGCTCGGAGAGGTGGCCGATGTGGTTGCCCTCGGAGTCGCCGCCCCGGCCGGTGTGCCACCCGAAGACGATGCCCTGGTCGTCCATCTCCGCGAGGATGCGGTCCTTGAGGTCCCGCTCGCGCTCGTTGCCGCCGCTGGCCAGGTCCACGAAGAAGCCGTTCTCGGCGACGGTGAAGTCTCGCGCCCGGTTGGAGGTGTAGAAGTCGTTGACCGGCGGGGCCTGCCCGAAGCGCGTGACCGGTTCCCCGAAGTCCTTGGCCTCGCTCTCGGTCAGCAGGTCGTAGGGGCCGTCCTGCGCCGTCGAGATGGAGACGTGCCACTGGTTCCTGACGACGAGTTCGAGTTCGTCCGCGCCCTCGATCCCGTCGAGTTCGTAGATCCAGTAGCCGTCCTCGCTGGTCCAGCGAATCTGTCGGTCCGCGCCCGTCGAGGCCCGTTCGGCGTCGACCAGCACCTCCTGCTCCCGGTCGGTCGCCGGGACGATTTCGGTGAGAACCTCGCCGTCCCGGAGCACGCGCAGTTCGTGAAGTTGCGTCCCGCCGCCGTCCTCGGGGCCGGCGTCCGCGAACCGGAGGTAGACGGTCCCGTCGTCGGTGTACTCCGAAATGTCCAGTCCCGGTTTCGTCTCTGGGGTCCCCAGGTTCGCCAGGCGGGCGTGGTTGCTGTCCGGCCACTGGTGGTTGAAGGCCCACTCGTAGGTTTCGACGCGGTCGGCCTCGCGGAACCGGATCCCCCGGTGTCGCTCCCGCAGGTCGTGCTCGACGGGCCTGTCGGGCAACTCCTCGCGGTCGAGCATTCGGGGGACGACCGGCAGGAGGTTCTCGCTCCCGGCGTAGTTGGCCGCGACGTTGGCGGTGACCGGCGCCTTCCGGTCGACGATCACGTACCCCTCGAACGGGAGCGTGTCGAGGCGGTCGAACAGTTCGTAGGGGTCGTCGAACTCCACGGAGTCCGTGTCGTCGTACTCGTCGTACCACTCGTAGAACACGCGCTCGTCGGGGACCGGGTGGCGGCCGTACCACCCTTCGTCGCTCTTCTCGGGGTAGTAGAAGAACACCTGCGGGTCGTCGCGGTTGGCCAGTCCCTGGAGACAGCAGAACGTGAGATGTTCCCAGTAGGACAGGCCGCCGACGTCTGGCGCGAGGACGGGGATGGCGCTGCCGCCGGTCTGGTCCGCTCGCTCGCCGATCTCGGAGGGTTCTTCGGGCGCCACGTCGGCGTTTCGGGCCGCGGCACCTTCGGATTCTCGCCGGTCGAGTAGCGCGAGCGTCGAGAGGCACGCCGCGCCGACGGCACCCGTCGCCCGAAGGACCCGTCGTCTGTACGTCCCATCGTCTCCCCTGGCGTCGTTCTCGTCGACGGTCACGGCCGCGTGGGTTCGACAAATCCAGTCAAGTGCTTTCTGGGCGGAAGCACTCCTCGCCGTCCGGCGTCCGGATCGTGTCGGGGCCGGAAACGAGTCGAGGGTGTCGCGACCACAGGACTTTACGAGGGACGCGGCCAGGTTGGGGTATGGCAGACCTGCCGTTCGACTTCGACCTGCTGGCCGAACTGACCGAGACCTCCGGGGTACCGGGGTACGAGGACCGGGTCCGGGAGATCGTCCGGACCGAACTCGCCGACTCGGCCGACGAGGTTCGCACCGACGCGATGGGCAACGTCGTCGGCACCGTCGAGGGCGACTCCGAGTACGCGGTGGCGGTCGCGGCCCACGTCGACGAGATCGGCTTCATGGTCCGGCACGTCCGCGACGACGGCTTTCTCGAACTCGATCCGCTGGGCGGCTGGGACCCCCGGGTGATGCGCGCCCAGCGTGTGACCGTCCACGCCGAGGACGGAGACCTGCCGGGCGTGATCGGGTCGCCGCCGCCGCACACCCAGGACGAGGAGGACCGCGAGGAACCCCCGGAGATCGACGACCTCCACGTCGACGTGGGGTTGCCGCCCGGAGACGTCGCCGAGCAGGTCCGCGTTGGCGACCCGGTGACGATGAGCCAGTCGACCACGCAGGTCGGAGAGAACGTCACCGGGAAAGCGCTGGACGACCGAATCTGCGTGTTCGCGATGCTGGAGGCGGCTGGCCGACTGTCCGATCCCGAGGTGACGGTCCACTTCGTCGCGACCGTCCAGGAGGAGGTCGGGTTGCGTGGCGCCGAGGCGGTCGGGTTCGACCTCGACCCGGACCTGGGAATCGCGCTGGACGTGACCGTCGCCAACGACATCCCGGAGTTCGACGAGGAGGAGTACGTCACCGAACTCGGGGACGGAGCGGCGATCAAGCTCAAGGACGGGAGCGTCGTCACGACGCCGGGCGTCCACCGGCGGATGCGTGACGTCGCCGAGAACGAGGGCATCCCCTTCCAGCTCGAAGTGCTACCCAGTGGCGGGACCGACACGGCGAGGTTCCAGCGGACCGCCGGCGCGAGGCCGGTGGGAGCGCTGTCGATCCCGACCCGGTATCTCCACACCGTCACCGAGAGCGCCCACACCGACGACATCGCCACGGCGATCGACCTGCTGGTCGCGTTCCTCGACAGCGAGACCGGCGAGCACGACTACTCGCTGTAGGTCCGAACGTCTGGCACGACCGACCGTACGGACCCCGCCGTTGCCCCGCTCGCTGGACGCGAACCAAAGTATTCAGTACGGGGCAGGAACTACCCCCGGCCATGAAAGGTGACTCCGACGCGGACGTGTCGCGGCGCCGGTTTCTCAAGGGCGCCGCCGGCGCAGGTGCGGGGAGTGCGGCGATCGCGAGCCAGCCGGCTGCTGCCGCGCAGGAAGAAGGCGAAGAGGGCGGCGACGAGCGGCCGGACTGGGGCGGCTACCTGGACGGCGTCGACGGCGGGTACCAGGACGCCCGCGGCGAGGACTCGGTGACCGTCACCGTGGGCNNNNCGAGGTCGAGGTCACCGAAGACGAAGCGGGCATCACCAAATACCAGTGTGACCCCCACTCCAGCCTCGGGATGCTCGGCGCCGTCGCCGTCGGCGAGGACGTCCCCACCGTCAGTCCGGGACAGGGCGGCGGCGGTGCCGTCGGGCCGCAACTGCCCGACAGCGCCAAGGCGCTCGGCGTCGCCAGCGCCGGGGCGCTGGCCTCGACGCTCGCGCTCGCGTACCTGTTCGTCAAGTACGGCGGGTCCGGCCGGACCGTCGAGCAGTAATCCGGACGTTCTTTACCGTTTTCCGCCCTGGTCGTAACCATGGGCCGAGCCGTTCGCATCATCGGCGCGCCGACCGACTTCGGATCGAACCGTAGGGGCGTGGACATGGGGCCGTCTGCCATCCGGTACGCGGGGTTGATCGAGGGGATCGAGTCCACCGGGGCGGACTGCACCGACGTCGGGGACGTCCGGGTACCGCACGTCCGCCGGCACGGCGGCGACCGCGAGGATCCCGTCCCCAACGCCAAACACCTCGACCAGATCGCCGAGGTGAGCACCCGCATCGCGGACGAGGTCGCCGACGCCCGGGAGGAGGGTGCGCTCCCGATCGTGGTCGGCGGGGACCACTCGCTGGCCATCGGGACGGTGGCCGGTGCCGCCCGCGATGCGGACCTCGGCCTCCTGTGGTTCGACGCCCACGGCGACTACAACACCCCCGAGACCTCTCCGAGCGGCAACGTCCACGGGATGCCGCTGGCCGCCTCCTTGGGCAGGGGGGCGTTCGCGGACATGGACTGGGCCCGTGCGGACGGCCTGCGCGAGAAGAACGTCGTCTGGGTCGGCCTCCGCTCGTTGGACGACGCCGAGCGGGAGGCCATCCGCGAGGGCGACGCGACCGCGTACACCATGGCCGACATCGACGAGCGCGGGATCAACGACCTGGTCGAGGAGGCGCTGGAGGTCGCCACCAGCGGCGTCGACGGCCTCCACGTCAGCCTGGACCTGGACTGGCTCGACCCCCGCATCGCGCCGGGCGTGGGCACGCCCGTCCGTGGCGGCGTCACCTATCGGGAGGCTCACTCCGCCATGGAGACCGTCGCTGACTGGGACCGCGCGACGGGCGACCTCCACTCCTTCGAGGTCGTCGAGGTCAACCCGATCCTGGACTCCCACAACGAGACCGCGGAACTGGCCACCGAACTCACGGCCAGCGCGGTCGGCAAGCGAGTGCTGTAACCATAAGAACATTCACCCTACTAATATTCAAATATAAGGTTATGTATTACATCTTAGGGGGCATCTATTTATAATATTATTATAAATAAAAATAAAATAACTTAATAAATCAAAACGATAGGGCACTTATAGCGACTCTCTGGTCACGTAGTCGTAGTACCCGGGGGACCCGCCGCCGGTGTAGAACCCGAAGGTCCCACCGTCGTAGGTCGCGTCGGAGACGGCCGCGGTCTCAGCGACCACGCTTCCAGCGTCGTCGTACAGGACCGCCTTCACCGTATCAGCCCCGAGTTCGACCGTGACCTCGTAGGTGGTGTCCTCCTGCGGGGTGAAGGCCACCGAGTCCAGCAGCACCGACGACCCGCCGTCCCGGCGGTAGAGGTTGAAATCGCCAGCGCTGGCGTCGGGATGCACCCAGTAGCAGTCGTCCAGCGGATTGTACGGGTCCTGCACGCAGACCAGCGGACTCGGTTCCGCGCCGCTGCCGCCGGCCGCTCTGGTCCGGAAGCGGTACTCGTACCCCCGCGGCGTCGACTCGTCGGCGTGGGCGATCTTGTAGTAGGTGTTCGTCGCTTCCAGGGAGTAGGACCCCTCTAGCACCGTCGATCCCTGGACCTGGTAGCCCGAGGTCCCGCCGACGTACTCCGAGATGTCGCCGTCCTCGAAGTCGTCGAGCACGGTGGTCGACCCACCGTCGTCGCTCGCCTGGAACCAAGCGTCAGCGAACCAGTCCGAGGTGGCGTGGTAGTTGTACCAGCCCACGGTCCCGCCGTCGTAGGTGGTGTCGGCCAGCGAGACGCTGGCGACCTCCGCGCCGCTGGCGTCGAAGACGGTCATGGTGATCGTGCTGTCGTCGGCGTCGCGGTAGTCCAGTTCGACCGTCAGCCACTCGTCCAGCGGCCAGGTCGTGGCGGTGGCCGAGGCCGCGACCTGGCTCCCGTCCTCCCAGCGGTCGACGCGAATCTCGTCGTCGTCGGACTCGAAGAAGCCGAAGTAGCCCGTGTAGTCGTTCCACCCGGTCGCGCCGTCCTGGGCGCCGAACAGGAACCCAACGTCCGCACCGCTGGCCGACTGGTGGTAGACGTCGAGTTCGTACTTGTTACCCGCCGTTACACCCATGTCGTCGCGGACGATGAGCGTCCCGCCGTCGGAGTCGTCGTCGACCTGCAGGGAGTAGGAGTCGGTGGTCGACCGGGCCGAGGTCGTCGTGAACGCCCCCGTGTCGATGGAGTACCTCCCCGGGACGTCGTCGTGACTGAAGTCCTCGGCGACCTCGTCGAAGTCGCCGTCGCCGCCACCGCCGTCGTCGCAATCGCTACCGTCGGCGGCGTCCTCCGCGGTGGAGGGGACGCAGGCGGGCGGCGTCACGTCGGCGTCGCTGCCCGTGCGAACGTCGTTGGTCGTGAAGTACCCGCCGTCCTTGGTGGCGAACGTGTTGCCGTCGATCACCCGCACGTCCACGTTCTCCAGGTAGGTCTCGCCGTACCACGACCAGAAGCCGCGGGTGTGGTTCGACCCGGGACTCGAACACCCCTCGCCGCAGTCGGGGTTGTCGCCGTCGACGTGGACGACCGTGTCGTAGACCTCACAGCGCCGGCACTTCGCGTTCGTGCGGTTGTTGGAGATGGTGTTGTTGTAGAAGTACGACTCCTCGACGTGGTGGTTGCCACAGTAGCCCTGGGCGCCGACGCCGGACCCGTAGAGGCCGTTGTCCACCATCCCGGCGACGTGGACGTTCCGGAAGGTGATGGTGCCGCGGTGGGGGAGGTTGGCGTTGATCCAGATGCCGCCGGACCCGCTGCCCTCTACCTGGCCGTCGCCCAGGTAGACGTTCTCGATCAGGCCGGTGCCGCTGGAACTCTCGACGCCCGGGGTCAGCAGGTAGTGGCCGCCGGGGTGGATGCCCTCGAACCCGACGTCGCGGACGGTCCAGTTCGACCCGGTGGTGATGATCTGGGCGGACGCCCCGCTGGCGGTCATGTCGATCAGGACGTTCTCGTAGGTCTCCCCCCCGCCGACGTAGATGGTCTCCTTGGCGTCCGCGGGGACCGTGATGGTGTCGTAACTCTCGCCGGAGACCGCCGTGGCACCGGCGGCGGCGAGCGCAGCCGTCGAACCGGTCATCTTCAGGACCGACCGGCGACTGATGGGCGAATCGCCGTCGTCGGCCGCGTTCCGTGTGTATTCCGTTCCCGAATCCGGGAACCGTGGGTTGTCGTACATCGTTGACTCCGAGGCCCGGGCGACCGTCCGGTCGCGCTCGCCTCGTTCATTCGAATATCGGAATAACGTAAATAATACCCCTCCCGGCGAAAGTAAAGCGGTTGAGAAGACTTGCCGACTCCAGGGCGCGCGACCTCAAGGCGTTTCGTGTCGTTCGAGCGACAGCGTCTCCGGATCCAGCAGGTAGTACGACTCCCAGACCGGGGCCAGGCCGACGAGTCTGGTCCCGTCCCGTCCGCGCTCGGCGTGGCGGTGGTGGTGGCCCACCAGGCAGAGGTCCGGGGCCAGCGCGTCCAGCAGTTCGTCGACGTGTTCGCTCCCGCTCCCCATGAATCCCCGCGGCGGTTCGTGGGTCAGCAAGACGTCCACGTTCGCCAGGGATTTCGCGGCCGCCACGTCCTCGCGGACGAAGTGCCGTCTGCGGCCACCGGACAGGTCCGCCCGCGGTTTCTCGAACTGCGTGGGCGCGAAGTTGCCCGACAGTCCCGCCACGCGCAGGCCCGCCACGTCCGCGGCGGTGCTGGCCAGCAGGTGGGCGTTTCCGGCCGCGTCACCGCCGGTCGTCGCCTCGGCCAGCGTCTCGTTGCTACGCATCGAATCGATCACGTCGTGGTCCTCGTTGTTGCCGGCGACGAACCACGTGGGGACGGGCAGGTCGTACCGTTCGAGGTCGCCGACCTGGATGGCGGCGTCGGCGTCTGCGGCCTCGAAGGCGGCCAGCAAGGCCTCCCAGTTGTCGGGGTCGCTGGCGTGGACGTCGCCGAGGACGAGAATCCCGTCTGCGGACATGGGACGAATACGTCTCGGTCGGAGGTAAGTCACTCGCCGCAGTGGCTCCCCCGGCCGTTCACGTCGGTCGAAAATCACTTCCCGGTCGGCCGCTCACCCTGGACCCGATGGGGGAGCACGTCCACTACGAGGAGACGTTGCGGATGCAGCGGTCCACGGGCACCACGCTCGCGGTCGTCTTCGCCCTCTCGTTCCTGCCGCTCGCCGTGTTGTCGTGGCGGTACTGGGGGCGTCTCGCCGCAGGACTCGGCGTCCTCGGGTACGCCGTCGTCCTCGGCGTGTTCCTGCTGGCCCGCTGGGAGTTCGAGGTCAGGGACGAGGGCATCTACTACCGGGTCGTGCCTTTCCTCCCGGTCTGGCGTCGACTGGTCGCGGTGACGGCCGTGACGGGGGTCGAACCGACCGACGAGAACGCATCCTCCCTGATGGGTCGGTCGGGGGTGTTCCGCGGACCGGACGGCGAGCGGGTCGTCGGATCGGACTTCGACGGCGGCGTCCGGATCATCAGGGCCGACGCCCCCGACGTCTTCCTGAGTTCGCGCCGACCGGAGGCGCTAGCCGGGGCGCTCGGGGACGTGGTCGAACGAGAATAGCGAGTCGAGGGCACCACCTTCACCCGGGGTGGTCGGGCTGGAGGCGCTACTCTTCGGCGGGTGCCGCGGACGCTTCCGCCTCTTCGGCGGCGGCGTCTGCACCTGGCAACACGTCGACGCTGGCGACGCGGTCGCCCTCGGCCGGGCGCATGACGATGACGCCCATCGTGTTGCGGCCCTGTTCGGAGATCTCGGCCACGCGCGTCCGCATGATCTGGCCGTCGTCGCTCATCACGACGAGGTGATCGTCGGCGTCGACCGCCTTGACGGAGGTGACCTGGCCGTTGCGTTCCTCGGTCTTGATGTCGACCAGGCCCTTGCCGTATCGCGACTGGGTCCGGTACTCCGAGAGGGGCGTCCGCTTGCCGTATCCCCCTTCGGTGACCGTCAGGAGGTCGCCCCCGTCCTCGGCGTCGGTCGCGACGAGGCCGACCACGTGGTCGTCACCTTCGAGTTTGATGCCGCCGACGCCGCGGGCGTTGCGACCCATCGACCGGACCTCGTTCTCGTCGAACCGGATGGTCATCCCTTCGGCGGTGGCGATGACGATGTCCTCGCTCCCGTCGGTGACCTCCACGTCGACCAGTTCGTCGCCCTCTTCGAGGTCCGCGGCGATGATCCCCGTCGAGAGGATGTTCTCGAACTCCGTGGCCGCGGTCCGCTTGACGTATCCGTCGCGGGTGACCACCGTGATCACCTCGCTCTCCTCGAACTCGTCGGTCGTGACGACGGCGGTGATCTCCTCGCCGTCGTCCAGGTCGATCACGTTGACCGCGGACTTCCCGCGGGCGGTGCGACCCATCTCGGGAATCTCGTAGGTCTTCAGGCGGTAGACCTGCCCGTGGTTGGTGAAACACAGACAGTAGTCGTGGGTGTTCGCGCGGAACACCTTCGAGACGCGGTCGCCCTCCTTGGGGTCCGCGCCGATGATCCCCTTGCCGCCACGGCCCTGGGGATCGAAGTTCTCGACGGGCATCCGCTTGATATAGTCGTCCTCGGTGACGACCACGAACACGTCCTCCTCGGGGATCAGGTCCTCGTGTGTGACGGTGCCCTGGTCCTCGACGATGGTGGTCCGGCGCTCGTCGTCGTACTCCGCGTTGATCTCGCGCAGTTCGTCTTTGACCACTTCGTCCAGTTTCTCTTTGCTCTCGAGGATGGCATCGAGGCGCTCGATCTCGGCCTGGACGGACTCGTACTCCTGCTCGATCTCCGTCCGCTCCATCGACGTGAGACTGCCGAGTTGCATCCGGACGATGTGCTCGGCCTGCCGCTCGGAGAAGTCGAACTGCTCCTGCAGTCCCTCGCGGGCCTCGTCGCGGTTCTCGCTGTTCCGCACGAGGTCGACCACGGCGTCGACGTTCTCCAGGGCACGCAGTCGGCCTTCGAGGATGTGCGCCCGGTCCTCGGCCTCCGCGAGGTCGTATTCGGAGCGCCGGCGGACGACCTCCCGGCGGTGGTCGACGTAGTGCTGGATGGTCTCCTTCAGCGTCAGCACCTCGGGCTTGCCGTCGACCAGCGCCAGGTTGATGACGCCGAACGTGCGTTCGAGGTGGTGCTCGATCAACTGGTTCTCGACGACGTCGGTGTTGGCGCCGCGCCTGACCTCGATCACGATGCGGACGCCGTTGCGGTCGGACTCGTCCCGGAGGTCCGCGATGCCCTCGATCCGGCCGTCGTTGACGTCCTCGGCGATGCGCTCGACCAGCGTCGCCTTGTTCTGCTGGTAGGGAATCTCGGTGACGATGATGCGGTCACGGCCGCTGTCGGCCCGCTCGATCTCGTAGTCGGCACGGACGCGGATGCGCCCCCGGCCGGTCGCGTAGGCCTTCTGGATGCCCTGCCGGCCGACGATGCTCGCGCCGGTCGGGAAGTCCGGGCCCTTGATCGGACCGTCGCCGTCACCGAGGTCGACGAGGTCCTCGACGCCCACCTCGGGGTTCTCGATCACTTCGATCGTCGCGTCGATCACCTCCCCGAGGTTGTGCGGCGGAATCTTCGTCGACATGCCGACGGCGATGCCGGTCGACCCGTTGACCAGCAGGTTGGGGAACGCGGCGGGCAGGACCTCGGGTTCCTCCAGGCGGTCGTCGTAGTTGGGCTGGAAGTCGACGGTGTCCTGGTCGATGTCGGCCAACAGTTCCTCGGCGATGGGGCCCATCCGGGCCTCCGTGTACCGCATCGCCGCCGGTGGGTCCCCGTCCATCGACCCGAAGTTACCCTGGCCGTCCACCAGGGGGTACCGCATCGTGAACTCCTGGGCCATCTTGACCAGCGTGTCGTAGATGGCCGAGTCACCGTGGGGGTGGTAGTCACCCATCACCTCGCCCACGATGGACGAGGACTTGCGGTGGGACGAGCCGCTCGTGACGCCCATCTCGTTCATCGCGTAGAGGATGCGCCGGTGGACGGGTTTGAGGCCGTCCCGCACGTCCGGCAGGGCGCGGCCGGCGATGACGCTCATCGCGTAGTCGATGTAGCTCTGCTCCATCTCGTCCTCGACGCGGACGTTCTCGACGTGCGCGGCGTCCACGTCCGTCGGGTCGGGTACGTCCGAACTCATGTTAGATGTCCACCCAGTCTGCCTCGGGCGCGTTCTCCTTGATGAACTGCTTGCGCGGTTCGACGGCGTCGCCCATCAGCACCGAGAACATCTTGTCCGCCGCGGCGGCGTCCTCGACGGTGATCCGCTTGAGCCGCCGGTTCTCGGGCTTCATCGTCGTGTCCCAGAGCTGTTCGGGGTTCATCTCCCCCAGGCCCTTGAACCGCTGGACCTGCGTGGGGTTGCCGTCGCACTCCTCCTCGATGATCCGCTCGCGCTCGGCTTCCGTCATCGCGTCGTAGGTGTCCCCGCGGTAGCGGATCCGGTACAGCGGCGGTTGGGCGGCGTAGACGTAGCCCGCCTCCAGCAACGGCCGCATGTGCCGGTAGAAGAACGTCAGCAACAGCGTCCGGATGTGGGCGCCGTCGACGTCGGCGTCGGTATTGTGCGCGCACAATCCACCCATCCCGGCCACGAAGTTCTCGTCGTCTTCGACCGAGAAGTCGTAGACGTACTCCGAGGTGGGTTCGACCGCTTCGACGCTTTCGACGGGGAGTGCAACGAGATCGTCCGAGAGTTCACGGTAGCGACGCGCTCCCTCGTTGTCGTGACCGTCTTCGACTTTCTCGACGAGTCGGTCCCCGTGGGGATGGGATTCCCAAACGTCGCGGAGACGTTCCAGGTCCGAACGCGAACTTACCGTTACGGTGTGACTATCGTCTCTCGTCGGTATCCCGCATCCGGAATCAGCCGTCGGCCCACTGGCGGCATCGACCGAGTGTGACGCGACGACTCCCTGGGACGAGAGCAAGTACATCAATCCGCTGGCGAGATCCCGTGACACGGTCGTCCAACTGATCCGACTCTCGGTTGCAGTCCCGTCGCCGACGAAGTAGCCTCGAAGGAACGCGCGTTGAAGTTCCCGGGACACGTCGAAGACGAGGTCGGGGATCGACTTCTCGGACGCTTCCGAATCGTCGAACCCGAAGACGTGCTCCCAGACGAGGGCCGCCGCCCGGTCGACGAGTTTGACTTCGTCGACCCGGTGGTCGTACCTGCTCCGCTTGCCGGGGATACCGAAGACGTGATCGAACGCTTCGCAGTACTTCTCGGCGACGTCCTCGTTGTTCGTGCCGATCGCAAGCCGAATTCCGTTCCGCGGTGAACTGGACCCGTCCGCAGTGCAGAACCCGAACAGGTCCAGGAGCGTCTCGTCGATGCTCACGTACCGATCGATGCCGTGATCGGCGTAATGTTCGGGCGCGAGCTCGACCTCGGCGTCGTCCGGGATCAGCTCCAGGTCCTCCGCAGAGAGTTCGCTCACCGGCACGTACTCGCGTACTTCGTTAGCGGGAGCGCCCTCGTACTGCTGGTTCCACCGCTGATCGAGCAGCGAGTCCGTTACCGCGACTTCTTCCTCGATCTCGGAGGGATCCGCACCGACGGTTTCGCAGTATGCCCGGAAGTTCGACACCGTGGGACGGGACTCGCCGCGCTCCCACTGGGAAACCGTGATCGGTTGGGACACTCCGACGTTGTCACAGATGTCCTGTCGAGTGAGCTCAGCCTCGTTTCGAAGCTTTCCGAGGTATTGCCAGACTGACTCGGGGGCTTCGACCCGGCGTTCGGTGCGGTTCACCGTATCGGCAGCACCCCCGTCGGCGTATGCCTCTCCGACCTTTGACTTGAACATCCCCTCAATGCCGTCACCGCGCGCGTACACCTCACAATCGAATTCGTCGGCGCGATCGACCAGTTCGGCCAAGAGATCGATATCGTCGTCGTCCCTGTCGCCGGACAGCGGGACGGATCGAGGTGCGACGATCTCGTCGCCGGATTCGATTTCGCTTCCAGCGGCCAACTGAATCTCGCCGTTTTCGTGGACGAACACGCTGTGGGATGCGGTCACCTTCAGGTTCCTGCCGTAAGCGGTTTCGATCTCGTACAGCGGTTCGTCGATCTCGTGGCGGATGACCTGATCGATCGGGCGGAACTTCGTCCGCTCGTCGTCGCGGCCGAAACAGAGGACCTCGTACTCTTCGAATCCCTGGCCGTCTGCCTCAAGGACTTCGTCGATGAACGGGCCGATCTCGACGAACCGCGTCCGACCGTCGCCGTCACGGACGAACGCGTGCTCCTCACCATCGACGCTCATCATGACGATCTTCTCGTAGCGGATGTCCTCGACGTCGAACTCGTCGCCGATGCCCGTGCCGATGGCCGTGATCATCGCCCGGATCTCGTCGTTCTCGAGGATGCGGTCCAGCCGGTGTTTCTCGACGTTGAGGATCTTCCCCTTGATCGGCAGGACCGCCTGGTTCTCGGGGTTGCGGGCCTGCTTCGCGGATCCGCCAGCGGAGTCGCCCTCCACGACGAACAACTCGGCCTCGCTCGGGTCGCGGGTCTGGCAGTCCGCCAGTTTGCCGGGGAGGCTGGTCGATTCGAGAGCGCTCTTCCGGCGGGTCAGTTCCTTGGCCTTCTTCGCGGCCTTGCGGGCCTTGGCGGCCTCGACGGCCTTGGCGACGATGGCTTCGGCAGTGTCGGGGTGTTCCTCGAAGTAGGTCCCCAGGCCGTCGTGGACCGCGGACTCGGTGATGCCCCGGACCTCGCTGTTGCCGAGTTTGGTCTTCGTCTGGCCCTCGAACTGCGGGTCGGGGTGCTTGATCGAGATGACCGCCGTCAGACCCTCGCGGATGTCCTCGCCCTTGAGGTTCTCGTCGAGGTCGCTCAGCAGGTCGTTGTCGTTAGCGTAGTCGTTGACGACACGCGTGAGCGCGGTCTTGACGCCCGTGAGGTGGGTACCGCCCTCACGGGTGTTGATGTTGTTGGCGAAGGCGTGGATCGACCCCTGCAACTCGTCGGTGGCCTGCATCGCCACCTCGACGTGGATGGCGGCGTCGTCGCCGTCGCGGTCGTTCGCCGGGGCCTCGTCCTCGAAGTAGATGACGTCCTCGTGCAGCGGTTCTTTCGTCTCGTTGAGGTACTCGACGAACTCCCGGATGCCGCCGTCGTAGAGGTACGTCTCGGACTCGCCGTCGCGCTCGTCGGCGAGGGTGATCCCCACCCCGGAGTTCAGGAAGGCGAGTTCCCGCAGGCGGTTGGCCAGCGTGGAGTAGGTGAAGTCGGTCGTCTCGAAGATGCCCTGGTCCGGCCAGAACCGGACGGTCGTCCCCGTGCCCTCCTCGGGCTGGAGGTCCCGGACCCGTTCCAGGCCGCCCTCGGGTTCGCCTTCCACGAAGGACTGCCGCCAGACGGCCCCCTCGCGGTTGACCTCGACGACGAGGCGCTCGCTGAGGGCGTTGACGACCGAGACGCCGACGCCGTGGAGGCCCCCCGACACCTGGTAGGACTTGCTGTCGAACTTCCCCCCGGCGTGCAACACGGTCATGATGACTTCGACCGCCGGCCGGTCGTGCTCCTCGTGGGTGTCGACGGGGATGCCGCGGCCGTCGTCGGCCACCGTCACCGATCCGTCCTCGTGGATGGTGACCTCGATGGCGTCGCAGTACCCCGCCAGCGCCTCGTCGATGGCGTTGTCGACCACTTCGTAGACGAGGTGGTGGAGGCCCCTCGCGTCCGTCGACCCGACGTACATCGCGGGGCGTTTCCGGACCGCTTCGAGCCCTTCCAGCACTTCGATCTGGCCGGCCCCGTACTCACTCTCCTGAGACATGGAAAACTTGTCTACCGGTAAGCCGTGCCGAACCTTAAACCCCACGACGTGCGCGCGCGAGTGCGCGCACGTGAGGGAAAGCTGACGTTACTTGCCCGGGATTGCCGGTCGTTACCCGCCTGCGATCACCGGCAGATCGGCGCTCGACGACCGCGAAAGAGCGTCCTACCCCGCCAGCGCGACGTCGAGAAACAGCATCACGACGACGCCCGCCATGGTGCCGACGGTGGCTATCCGCTCGTGGCCACGGGCGTGGGTCTCCGGCACGATCTCGTCGCTGATCACGAACAGCATCCCGCCGGCCGCGAAGCCCATCGAGTACGGTAGTATCGCGCCCGCGGCGAACCCGAGGGCCCCGTCCAGCCGCCGCTCCTTGGGGTTGCGCCAGACGAACACCAGCACGGCCCCGAGGGTGTTCATCCCGGCGATGATCAGGCCGCCGCCGAGCGCCTGGACCAGCGGGTCGGTCCCCGCGACCCCGACGAACAGGTCCTGCGCGTCCATCTTGCTTCGGTCCACGCAACCTGGGACTTTGAAACGTCACCTTCGTCCCGGGACGGTACCGCCGGACAGCCGTCACCCCGGGGTTCACGATATCGGCCAGCCGACTGTCCGAATCGATTTCACTTCCACCACGCTACCGGTTACGTTTTAACCCAGCCACGGATACGTGTCCTCACGATGACCTCGCTCCAGTCGACGCTCGGCGAGGAAGAGGGGATCGCCGAGGAGCTGGCCGAGAGCCAGCGGCAGATCTCCATCGCCGAGTTCTTCGAGAAGAACAAGCAGATGCTCGGGTTCGACAGCGAGGCCCGCACCGAGGAGGCGGGTATCCCGCCCGACATCTACGTCGAAATTTCGGAGTCCGGCGACTACTACAAACTGGTGGTGGAGGACAACGGGCCGGGGATCACCAGGGAGCAGATCCCGAACGTCTTCGGGAAACTGCTCTACGGCTCGCGGTTCCACAAGCGGGAGCAGAACCGGGGCCAGCAGGGGATCGGCATCTCCGCGGCGGTGATGTACTCCCAGTTGACCTCCGGCAAGCCCGCGAAGATCACCAGTCGGCCGAAAGGTGCCGCCGAAGCCAACTACTTCGAACTCGTGATCGACACCGAGGAGAACGAACCCGAGATCCGCGAGGAGGAGTCGGTCTCCTGGGACCGGACCCACGGCACCCGCATCGAACTGGAGATGGAGGCGAACATGCGGGCCCGCCAGCAACTCGAACGGTACATCAAGCACACCGCGGTCGTCAACCCGCACGCCCGCATCACGTTCGACGAACCGGGCCTGGACGAACCCTGGCAGTTCGAGCGGGCCGACGACTACGAGATGCCGGCCGAGACCGAGGAGATCCGACCCCACCCCCACGGCGTCGAACTGGGGACCCTGCTGAACATGCTGGAGGTGACCGGGTCCCACTCGGTGTCGGGGTTCCTCCAGTCGGAGTTCACCAGGGTCGGCAAGAAGACCGCCGACTCCATCGTGGACGCCTTCCGCGACCACTACTTCGGCCGCGAGATGGCCTGGTCGGTACCCGGCTCGCACGAAGACGCCGACGTCGCCGGGGCGGTCGAGGAGGCGACCGCGAACAAGACCGCGGCGGCCACCGAGGCGTTCGGGGATGGCGTCGCTGAGCGCCTGGCCGAGTCCGACCGGGTCACCTTCCACGAACTCGAGGTGGCCGTCACGGAGGCGGCCGAGGCCGTCGAGGACGAGTACGCCGAGGTGTTCGGCACGACGGTCCGTGAGAACGCCGTCGAGGCGGCCTGGGCGGCGGTCACCGGCGACCCCTTCAACGGCGAAGCCGACGAGGGTGGCCGCGACGCCGGCCGCCGGACCGCCGACCTCTATCGCGTGGTCGACGACGTGACGAGCAAGCGCAAGGACGACGCCACCGTCCAGGGCATCGCCGAGCGGGTGGCGACGAAGTTCGCCGACGAGTCCGGGCCGCGCGAGCGCGCCACGCGCTCCGAGGTACGCGGATTCGTCGACAGCGCCGCCGAGCGCCTGATCGAGTACGAGGACGCCACCTTCGGGGAGACCGCCCGCGAGAACGTCGTCGAGGCGCTCTGGGACCGGATGGCCACGGTCCCCGACGATCCACCGAACGTGAGTTCCCTGGCGACCGACCGCGACGCTGCATCGGACCTGCTGGAGGCGATGCGCGCGGTCGACATCATGGCGCCGCCGACGAACTGCCTGTCGCCCATCTCTTCGAGCCTCGTTGAGGCCGGTCTCCGGAAGGAGTTCGACGCTGACTTCTACGCCGCGGCGACCCGCGACGCCGAGGTCCACGCCGGCGACCCGTTCATCGTCGAAGCCGGCATCGCCTACGGCGGCGAACTGGCCGAGGAAGGAGCGGTCGACCTGATGCGGTTCGCCAACCGCGTCCCGCTGGTCTACCAGCGCGGTGCGTGTGCGACGACCGACGTGGTGAAGTCCATCGGCTGGCGCAACTACAACCTCGACCAGCCGGGCGGGAGCGGCCTGCCGAACGGCCCCGCGGTGATCATGGTCCACGTCGCGTCGACGAACGTCCCGTTCACCAGCGAGTCCAAGGACGCCGTCGCCAACGTCCCGGAAATAGAGGACGAGGTCGAACTGGCGATCAGGGAGGCCGCCCGCGACCTGAAGGCCTACCTGAAGGAGCGGCGCTCACTGGCGAAACGCCGCAAGAAGCAGGACGTGGTCGCGACCATCCTGCCGCGGATGGCCGAGAAACTGGGGGAGGTCGTCGGCGAGGACCCGCCGGACGTCGACGACGCCCTCGCACGGATCATGAACAACGTGCTCGTCGAGCGGGAGGTCGACGACGGCGAGGTGCTGATCACCGTCGAGAACCACACCGACCGCAAGGAGACGGTCGAGTTGACCGACATCGTCACCGACGAACCGACGAACCTCTCGGACGGCGCCAACGTCGTCGAGATGGACGGCGAGTACTTCGTCAAGTGGGAGACGGAGGTATCGAGCGGCGAGGAGGCCGAACTGACCTACCGGACCGACGGTGACGCCGCGTTCGACCTGACGGTCGACGGCGTCGAGGACGCGAAACTCACGGTGACCGACGAATGAGCACGAAGACACCCGACGACGAGGAGGCCCGCGAGCAGTTGATCGACCTCGCGGCGGAGTTCTACGACCAGTTCGAGGACGGGGAGATTCCCCGGATGACCCTGCCGACGCGCTCGAAGAGCAACATCGAGTACGACGAGGACGAGGACGTGTGGGTCTACGGCGACCGCACCTCGACGCGGAGCGCCAACTCCGTCCGCGGGGCGCGCAAACTGCTGAAGGCCGTCTACACCATCGAGTTCCTCGCCCAGCAACTGGACGAGGACCGCTCGTCGACGCTCCGGGAACTGTACTACCTCTCGGAGTCCTGGGACCTGGACGAGGCACAGTTCAGCGGGCAGGACGAGTCAGACAAACTGGTCGAGGACCTCGAGATCGTTTCCGGCGTCAAGCGCGAGGACTTCCACATGCGGCCCGAGGAGTCCGGCGCGACGATCATGGGGCCGCTGGAACTGCGCGAGCAGACCCGCCGCGGCGAGCGCGTCATCCACTGCCAGGAGGACGTCGGCGAGGGCGGCTACCAGATCCCGAACAACCCCGACACCATCGAGTTCCTCGACAATGACGCCGAGTTCGTCCTCTGCGTGGAGACCGGCGGTATGCGGGACCGACTGGTCGAGAACGGCTTCGACGAGGAACACGGTGCGCTGGTCGTCCACCTGAAGGGCCAGCCCGCACGCGCGACCCGCCGGATCACCAAGCGCCTGCAAGACGAACTGGACCTGCCGGTCACGGTGTTCACAGACGGTGACCCGTGGTCGTACCGCATCTACGGCTCGGTGGCCTACGGATCGATCAAGTCCGCGCACCTCTCGGAGTACCTCGCCACGCCGCAAGCCCGGTTCATCGGGGTCCAGCCGGCGGACATCGTGGAGTACGACCTCCCGACGGACCCGCTCAGCGACTCCGATACCAACGCCCTGGAGAGCGAACTCGAGGACCCGCGGTTCCAGACCGACTACTGGGAGGAGCAGATCGAACTGCAACTGGACCTCGGGAAGAAGTCCGAACAGCAGGCACTGGCGAGCCACGGCCTGGACTTCGTGACAGAGACCTATCTTCCCGAACGCCTCAGTGAGATGGGCATCCTGTAGCGCATCGAACCGGGGTTCGGGGAGATGATACCGGAACGACCCACCGAGATGGGAATCCTGTAATCCTCACTCCGTCTCGGGTTCGACGGATTCCGTCTCCGTTTCCGCGTCCTTCGACTCCTCACCCACGCCCGGAACTTCACCCATGGCACAGTCCCGGCAGTAGTAGTTGCTCCCGGAGTCGACGGTGTACAGCGGAACGCCGGCGAACACCTTCTCGCGCCTGTAGGTCCGTTCGACGCCCTGGTCGATGGGCCCCATGCAGGCCGAGCAGGGGGCGTCGACGTCGTGGACGACCGACTCCTCGGTCGACCGGACGGTCCCGAACGACGTCACCGAGTGGCGGTCAGCGAACCGTTCGCGCACCTGCGGGAGCAGGTACGCCCCGATCACGATCAGGTACCACCCGAACAGAAGCGATCCGAGGTCGAAGTCGCCGCCGAACGCGAACAGCGCGCCGAGCAACACCAGCCCGAGGCCGCCGGCGGTCCGCTTGAACGACGGACCGTCGTCGTCCGTCGGGCGTTCGGGCGCCCCGAGTTCGCCGCGGCGGAGGATTTGCTTCTCGGTGTCCGAGAAGTACTTGTAGCCGGCGTAGACGGCGTTGCCGACCCCGCCGGTCAGGAAGAACAGCAGGATGTGAACCCCCGGCCGGCCGAGCGACCGGTCGATCAGCACGACGCTGTCGTCGCCCTCGTGCTCGATTTCCCATCCTTTGGCGACCTTCCGGTGGACCCGCCGGCGAAACGCGGCCCGGGACTCGCCGCGGTCGTCATCGTCGTCCGTCTCGGGGTCGGCCCGGTCGCCGGACTCCGTGATCCGGCACTGCGCGCCACACTCCGAGCAGTAGACGTCGGTCGGGTCGATGTCGGCTCCGCAGTCCGGACACTGCGGCGAGTCCCCGTCGCTCATACTACGGAATTCAGATGTTCGACAGTAAAGCGTTGCGTCTGTGCGATTACTGCTCGTCCAGCGCCACCGGGATGCCCCGCCCGGCCACGTCCGCGGCGAAGGCCCCGGAGTCGGTGGCCAGGCGCTCGAACGTGTTGTAGTGGATCGGAACGACGAGGCCCGGGTCCATCGCTTCGCCGAGGTCGGCCGCCTCCTCGGGGGCCATTGTGATCCGGCGGTCCAGCGGCGGCAGGAAGACGTCCACGTCCAGTTCGGCGTGGCCCTCCAGCACGTCGGTGTCGCCCGGCCAGAAGACCGTCGTGTCGCCGACCGTCAGCAGGCACCCGCAGCCGAACCCCTCGGGATGGGAAGGTTCCGCGCCGGGTTCGTCCGGCCGGGTGTACGCGGCGACCGAGCGGACGATCAGGTCGTCGAACATCAGGTCCGCCTCGTCGTCCACCCGGACGACCTCGTAGGGCAGGTCGTCGAGCGGCCCGACGTCCCGGCCGATGCCGGGCGGGTAGACGGCGTCGTAGACGACGACGGTGGCGTCCTCGCTGGCTACCCGGCGGATGCAGTCGGAGTCGTAGTGGTGGTCGTGGGTGACGACCACCACGTCGCCGTCCTGCGCGCGGTAGTCGGTCGGCGCAGGGTGGCCGTCGGTGAGGTCCGGATCGTTCGGTTCCCACTCCCCGGTGAGGACGCCGTACCGCCCGGGGTCCGTGTAGGCGACGGTGCCGTCGGGCCACTCGATGCGGGTCGTGGCGTACCCCAGCCAGTCTATCGTCACCCCGCCGTATCGCACTGTCATCGGCCGAACTACTCCCCAGGTCGGAGAAAAAGGTTCGGCTCTCGGACGACGATAGTTCGGCCGACAACAGCCGGAAAACTCCCTGCCCCTCCGACTGACACATCGGCACCACCGCCCAGAAAGCCCCCGGGCGCTCGACTTCCGTCAGAGGCAAGCGCTGAGGACTTCCCGCTCGCTGCACTCGCGGGAACCGCCGGGGCTGGCGAGAGGCAAGCTCTCGCTGCGTCCCGCTCGCACGCTCCCGTGACCCTCGTTGCGCGCTTCCCTCAGTCACTCGCTTCGCTCGCTCGCTCAGTCCAGTGCTTACGTCGTCCGGGCGGGGTCGAGCGCCCGGCCCCTTTCAGTCCCGCCCGCGGTGGTTTTGCTGGCCACCTTCGACGCAGTGATCGTGCCGGTCACCTCTCGGCCGGAAGTGCCGGCTACCTCCGACGCGCCAGCGGTGCCGGCCCCCTTCGCCACGTGAATACGGACGGCGTCGGTTGATTGCGTTCCGGTGGCGGCTACGCCCCGTCGACGGCGTCACCGTCGAGAACCCGCTCCACCTCGGCCAGCGATTCCAGCACGTAGTCGGGCCGGACGTCGGTCTGCTCCAGGTCGGACCCCGTGGCCGCCCCCGTCAGCACCAGCGCGGTCGTCGCGCCCGCTCGCTCGCCCATCGCTATGTCGGTGTCCAGGCGGTCACCGACGAGCAGGCAATCCCCGGGAGCAGCCCCGACCCGGTCCATCGCCAGGTCGACCGTCTCCTGCGACGGCTTGCCAAGCACCGCTTCGGGGTCGACCTCCGCGGCCCCGGCGACGGCGTTGATCACTGCGCCGGACCCCGGAATCGGCCCGGCGTCGGTCGGCACCCAGCGGTCCCGGTTGGTCCCGACGAGGGTCGCCCCGTCCAGCAACGCCCGCAGGCCCCTCGTCATCTCCTCGTCGTCGAAGCCCGCGTGGTAGCCCGCGACGACCACCTCGGCGGCCGTGGGGTCCTCGACGAAGGTGACGTCCGCGGTCTCTAGCTGTTCGACCACCGCCGGACCGGCGACGGGGAGCGCCCTGGCTCCGGCGTGGTGGGCGTCGAGGTACCTGACGGTGGCCTCCGCGGAGGTCAGGACTTCGTCTGCGTCGCCCGGCAGGCCCAACTCCGAGAGGTGGTCGGCCCACCCGGCGGGCGACCGCGTCGGGTTGTTGGTGAGAAAGAGGACCTCCAGACCCGCTTCCCGCAGGGCCTCGACGCCCGCCCCCGCGCCTGCCAGCAGCGACCCGCCGTGGACGACCGTGCCGTCCAGGTCGATCAGTGCGGCGTCGAACCCGGTCATCGTCCGTCGGCCAGGCGCTCGACCCGTTCCAGGGTGTCCGCGTCTCCGGGTTCCTTGTCGTCCCTGACGGCGACGAACCGCGGGAACCGGAGCGCGTATCCGGAGGAGTAAGTGGGCGACTCCTGTATCTCCTCGTACCCGACCTCGAAGACGACGGCCGGTTCGAGGTCCACCTCCTTGCCGCGCTCGGCCTCGACGTACGGTTCCAGCAACCCGGTCAGGTCCGCGAGTTTCTCGTCGGTGATGCCGGTCGCCACCTTGCCGATGGTCTCGAACTCTCCCTCGGCCCGCGCGGACAGCAGGAACGTCCCCAGGAACTGCGCCCGGCGACCCTCGCCCCACTCCGCGCCGGTCACAACCAGGTCCAGCGTCTCGACGTCGGGCTTGCGCTTCAGCCAGTTCTTGCCCCGCCGACCCGGGGTGTACGCCGACCGGGGATTCTTGAGCATGATCCCCTCGTGGCCCGCCTCCAGGGCGTCGGCGTCCATCTCCTCCACCTCCTCGGCGTCGTCGCTCACGAGGAACTCCGAGGTCGCCTCCGGGAGTACGTCTTCGAGGTGCTCGCGGCGGTCGACCAGGGCCGCGTCAAGCAGGTCCGTCCCGTCGGCGTGCAGGCAGTCGAAGGCGTGCAACTCTACGGCCACCTCCTCGCGGGCGCGTTCGACCTCGTGCTTGCGGCGGAACCGCCGCAGGACCTCCTGGAACGGCAGCGGTTCGCCGTCGCGGACCGCGACGACCTCGCCGTCGAGTATTGCTGGGCCGTCGCAGTCGTCCTCGACGAACTCGACGACCTCCGGCAGCGCGTCGGTCACGTCCTCCATGTTCCGGGAGTAGACGCCGACGGTCCGGGCGTCGTCCGCAGTCCCGACGGCCGACTTCTGCGCGTTCAGGCCCTCGGGATCGTAGTGGACCTGTACCCGCGCGCCGTCGTACTTGACCTCACAGGCCACCTCGTCCCATTCCGCCAGCGCCTCGGTGACGGTCCCGGTCTGGGCCAGCATGGCGCGAACCGGCCGGCCGAGTTCCAGTTCCATGGCGTCCAGGCCGGCCTCGCCCTCGTCGCGGGCCGTCCGGGCCCCCTCGCCGTAGTCGTTGGAGACCTGTAGCGCCCGCTCGACGGTCTCGACCGGCACGTCGAACGCCGCGGCGACGGCGTCCCGCACCGACCCGCCGCCGACGCCGATGCGCATCTCCGAGAGGACGAGTCGCGCCAGGTAGCGTGCCTCCCCGGGGTCACAGCGGTTGAACAGGCCGAACAGCACGTCCAGTTTCGTCCCCTCGCTACCCTCTCCCTCCGAGGCCGCGAGTCGCCCGAGTTCGTCGTACACTTCCGCGACGGTCAGGCCGTCCCGGCCGCCGCCGCCGAACGCTGACAGTCCCTGCTGGCCGCCGAACTCGTAGCCGGCGGCCACTTCACCGATCTCGCCGACCTCCGCGACCCTGGCCTCCACGTCGTCTGCGGAGACGTTCTGGCCGGCCGCGCGGGCGATGGCCTCGTAACAGAGGTTCGGCCCAACGTCGAGTTTCGTCGAGGACCACGCCGGGAACACCCGGCCCTGGACGAACCGCGCGATCACCGGCAGGTCCTCGCCGGCCGCCGCCAGGAGGTCGGTCACCAGGTCGACGATCTCGGTGTCGGCGCTGG
This sequence comes from Halobacteriales archaeon QS_1_68_20, assembly GCA_003021085.1. Taxonomy (GTDB): domain Archaea; phylum Halobacteriota; class Halobacteria; order Halobacteriales; family PXRE01; genus PXRE01. Next base: position 219,209 of record PXRE01000026.1, read on the forward strand.
CGGCCTCGATCTCGGCGGCGCGTGCGGCGAACTCCTCGAACTCCATGGCCCGGGGTAGCCATGCGTGGCGGATAAATCGCCCGAAGCGGCCCGACCCTGGATTGAAGGGCGCGGGCGACCTCGCCCCGGTATGGCGGACGCCGACCTCACTGCGCAGGTACAGGAGGCGCTGGCGGTCGACAGGGAGGAGTTCCAGCGACGCGCCCGGGAAGACGCCGACGTCATCCTGGACGCGGTCGGCGACGGCGTCTTCGACAACCCACAGGCCATCGTGGGCCTGGAGTACGAGTTCTACGCCGTCGCCGAACCGCGTTCGGCTGCCCGTCGGACTGCGTCCGACGACGTCGACGCCGAGACCGTCGCGCTGACGCGGGTCCCCCGCCGACTGCTGGAGTTCATCGGCTTCGAGAAGGAACTGGGCCTGCACAACGCCGAACTGTCGACGAGTCCGCTGCCGCTGAACGCCGACGGCATCCGCGCCCAGGAGCGGGAGGTCCGCGCGCAGTTGCGGACCGCGCTGGACTACGTGGGCACCGAAGGCATTCGCCTGGTCAGCGACGGGATCTGGACCGTCCCGCCGGCCGGCGAGTCCGCCCGGGAGTACCTCACCGACAGCGTCGTCGACGACGGCGTCCGCATCGCCTCGAACATGAGCGCGGTCCCGCGGTACCACGCGATGGCCAACGCCGACGCGGCCGTCCGACCCGGCATGGAGATCGACGCCCCGCACGTCCACCTGGAGGCGGACACGGTGATGCCCGAGAGCCTGATCACCTCGATCCAGCCGCACTACCAGGTTCCCCAGGCCAGGGACCTCCCGGAGTACTTCAGGTACGCCGTCCGGATCGCGGGCGCACTGCTCGCGCTGGGCGTCAACTCCCCGCTGTTCCCACCGGACCTCTACGACGACGTCCCGGCCGAGGAGGTCCTCGCGGACGCCTGGATGGAGAACCGCGTGAACGTCTTCGAGTCCGTCCTGAACCCGGCGGACGGCCCCGGGAAGGTCCGGTTCCCGGAGGACGTCGATTCCGTCGAGGAAGCCGTCGGACAGGTCGCCGACGACCAGGTACTCGTTCCGCTCGCGCCGGCGGACGGGTCCCGGTTCGACGACGAGTTCGCCACGTTCCGGGTGAAACACGGCACCTTCTGGCGGTGGGTCCGCCCGGTGTTCGGTGGCGCCTCGCGGTCGGGAGCCAACGCCAGGATCGAGTTCCGGCCGCTACCCGCCCAGCCGACGGTCCGGGACACGGTCGCTTTCCTCGCGGCGTTCGCCGGCCTGATGGAGAGTCTGCCGCGGGTCGAACACCCCGTGGCCGACCTCGACTGGGAGACCGCCAGGGAGAACTTCTACGCGGCGGCCCGGGACGGTCTGGAAGCGGACCTTTGCTGGATCGCAAACGACGGCGCCGAGACCGTCGACGCCGAGACCATCTACGCCGACCTGCTGGCCCACGCGGCCGACGGCTTGCGGGTAACCGGTCTCTCGGAGGAGGAGATCGGCCGATACCTCGGTCCCTTGCGGCGTCGTGTCCGCTACGGCATCACCCCCGCCCGGTGGAAAGTCACCCGGGTCCGCGAACAACTGGACGGCGACACCGACCTCGCCGGCGCGAGCAGGGCCATGCAGCGCCGCTACGTCGAACGGCAGGCGGAGACGCTGTTCGATTCCGACTTCGGTGCCTGGATCGAGGAAGAGCGCTACCGCGCTGGCTAATCGCTCGGGCGGAGTCGGAACGTAACCACCGCCGACGAACCCCGCGGGGACGGAACAGGGCGGCGGTTCGACGGCCGGTTACAGGTTGATTCCCTGGAACAAGTGGGAACCGGAGCAGTTCGACGGAACAGGGCGGCGGTTCGACGGCCGGTTACAGGACCTCGTCGAACTCCTTGTGGCCCTCGATGTCGACGCCTTCCTCGGTGATCTCGGCGAGGAAGATGCCGTCGCCGGAGGCAGCGTCGCGCTCGACGGCGGATTTGACCGCACGCGCGACGACCTGCATGCCTTCCTCGTTCGAGAGATCCTCCTCGTACTCCCGTTCGAGGACGCCGTAGGCCAGTTGCATTCCCGACCCGGTGACCGTGTAGTCGTCACGCATCACGCCGCCGGCGGGGTCGATAGAGTAGACGTGATGGCCCTCGTCGTCGACGCCGCCCAGGAGGGGGTTGACGGCGAAGAAAGGGCCGCCGCGGATGAAGTTGCCCGCGAGCGTCGACAGCGCTTCCATGCTCATGTGTTCGCCGCGGCGGGCCTCGTAGAGGTTGGCCTCGACGCGTAGCGACCGGATGAACGACTGGGCGCCACCGACGGAGCCGGCCATCGTCAGGGCGCCGGTCGGGTGGATCTGCTCGACCTTCTGGACGTTCTTGTTGGCGACGAACCGGCCGCCGAGCGACGCCCGCATGTCGGTGGCGACGATGACGCCGTCGGCGGTCGTGACGCCGACGGTGGTCGTCCCGGTCTTGGTGACGTTCTTCATCTCCTCGTCGGAGAACCCGGTGTCGGGGAGCGAGCCGAGTTCGGGTTCGAGCGGGTCTGCGGCGTCTCTCGTCCTGTCCAGCGACCGGGAGAATCCGGGCCTCTCTGTCGGATCGATCATCGGTGTCCTGTATTTGCCCGACGCCCTTAAAGCCTCGACGTTCGCCCCGGTCGTCGGCCCGTCCCTGCGGGTCGCGCCTCGACCGTCAGGCGCTGGCGAGCGACGTCGCCGGCCGGAGCAGCGGCTCGCCGGTGGTCAGTCAGCGGCGAGAAGTTCGGATCCTCCTTCGGTCAGTGCCCCGTCTGCGCTGTTCCTTCGTACGCCGACTCCAGGGACTTTACGACCCTGTGGGCGGGGATCGAGACCCCCAACCGGCGGACGGTGAGCGCCAGCGGCAGCAGCAGGATGCCGGCCGCGATGCTCAACTGGTACAGCGCGAACACGGTTGCACGGTATGCCCGGGTGATCATCGGACGGTTCCCTCCTCGGCCGTCACCCTATGTAAAGGTTGTTGCAAAGAACAGAATATAATGATCTTTATTGTGCTATCTATCGTACTTCAGTCTTGCGATTCAACTGCGGTTGAACTCACGTCAACCGACGGTGCGGTCGGGGGCGCCGGGGCCGTCAACCAGCGTTGGCTTACGCGCCAAATTCTCGTAACTTATGCGAATAACGAGCGTTTCCTGCGTCTACCTGCCCTCGCTATAGTCCGGGGTCGAGCAGTTCCGTTCGCCCGCGGGTCCGGAACCGCAAAGCACGAAACCCTCCGGAACGCAACGGAAAGCATGAGCAACTACCTCGTTGCCATGGAGGCGGCCTGGTTGGTACGCGACGTCGAGGATATCGACGACGCCATCGGTGTCGCGGTCAGCGAGGCCGGCAAGCGGTTGAACCAGCGGGACATGGACTACGTGGAGGTCGAGGTGGGGGCGACGCCGTGCCCGGCCTGTGGGGAGCCGTTCGACTCCGCGTTCATCGCCGCCGGCACCGCGCTGGTGGGACTCCTCCTGGAGATGAAGGTGTTCAACGCCGAGAGCGAGGAACACGCCGCCCGTATCGCGAAGAGCGAGGTCGGCGGCGCTCTCCAGGACGTCCCGCTGTCGGTCGTCGAGACGATGGCGTTCGAGGGGGAGGAAGCCCCGGATCCCGAGGAGAGCGTCTGACGCGGCGCGAGTGCGGTTCCGAACTTTTTTGTGATAACTATCGGTTATTCCAGGTATGGAGCTGCCGACGCCGCAGGACCTCAAGGAGCGCCGGACCGAGCTCGACCTCACCCAGAGCGAGCTCGCCGAGCGGGCGGACGTCTCCCAGCCCCTGATCGCCCGCGTCGAGGGGGGTGACGTCGACCCGCGGCTCTCGACGCTACGGCGCATCGTCAACGCGCTGGAGGAGGCCCGCGGGGACGTCGTCCGTGCCGAGGACCTGATGCACCAGAACGTCGTCAGCGTCGCACCCGACGACGCCGTGGAGTCGGCCCGCGACGTGATGCTCACCGAGGGGTACTCGCAACTGCCCGTCGTCCGCGACGGGAGCCCCCAGGGCATCATCAGCAACACCGACATCCGGCAGGCCAGCGAGCGCCGCGACGAACCGGTCGGGCAGTTACCGGTAGCCGAGGTGATGCACGAGAGCGTCAGCACCGTCGAGCCGGACACGCCGCTGGAGGAGGTCGACGCCCTGCTGAATCACCACCGGACCGTGCTCGTGGTCTCGGGCGGCGAAGTCGTCGGCATCGTCACCGAGGCCGACATCGCCGCCCAGGTGTCCTAGCGTGTCGTACCCTCTCCGTCCACGACCCCCGAGTCACGAACCCGCCGAGTACCAGTTCACGGAAAGCGGCGACGTCGTGGACGGGTCGACCGCGACCGGACGCGTCTGGGGCGTGATGGACAGTTACCGCTTCAGCGGCGAGATAACGGACTTCCGAGCCAGTCGGGACGTCACGGTCGTCGTCGACGGCCGGACGGTCGACCCCGAGGACATCCCCGGCGGGACGGGCGACGAGTAACAGTCGCGGGGGCGTTCGTTCTCGGTCCCGACGACCGCGTTCGTTACAGTTCCAGTCCTCGGACCGAGACGCCGTCGCCGTCTCCGACGCGACCGACGATCCGACCGTCGCCCGCGCCGGCCAGGTCGACCGCTCGCTCCGGGGGGACCGCGGCGACGAACCCCATCCCCATGTTGAAGGTGCGGTACATCTCCTCGTCGGCGACGTCGCCGGCGTCCTGCACGAACTCGAACACCGGCTGGGCCGGGAAGGGGTCGGTCACCTCGTAGCGGTGCTCGCCCATCCGCTCGAGGTTCGTCCACCCGCCCCCGGTAACGTGGGCCGCCGCGCGGACGCCGTGTTCCCGTAACGGCCCGAGCAAGTCGGCGTAGATGCGGGTCGGCTCCAGCAGGACCTCGCCGATAGTTCGCTCTGGGTCCGGCGGGAACGGGTCGCCGTAGTCGTGTTCGCGGGTGACGGCCTCGCGCGCGAGGGTGAGGCCGTTGGAGTGGATGCCGCTGGCGGGCCAGGCGACCAGCGAGTCGCCGGGTTCGGCCTCGCCGGGAAACGGCGCGTCCTTCGACGCCAGGCCAGCGCAGGCGCCGGCGAGGTCGAACCCCTCGATCACCTCGGGCATCACGGCCGTCTCGCCGGCGACCAGTTCGACGCCGGCCTGCTCGCACCCGCGGGCCAGGCCTTCCCCGACGGCCTCCGCGAACCCCTCGGCGGGTTCGTCGACCGCCAGGTAATCGACGAAGGCGACGGGTTCGACGCCCGCGGCGACGAGGTCGTTGACGTTCATCGCCACGCAGTCGACGCCGACCGTCGAGAACTCCTCCATTGCCTCGGCGACGAGCAGTTTCGTCCCGACGCCGTCGGTCGTCAGCGCCAGGTACCGGTCGCCGATGTCCAGCAGGCCCGCGTAGTCGCCCGCCACCCCCTCGACGGCCGACACCAGCGCGGCCGTGGCCGTCTCGCTGGCTTCCACGTCCACCCCTGCGTCGGCGTAGGTTAGTCCATCCTCTGGATCCTCGTCCTTCCCCATACCGGAACTCCGACTCGCTGCGAGCAAAAGGGTGCTGTTTTCCACCCCGGTCGACAGGCCGCTACCCCGGTGACGACCGCCCGCCCAGAAACGGAGATCGGCTTCGATGCCCGTCAGGACTCCGAGATAGTCAGTGCGAACAGGTCGGTCGTGAACGAACAGTAGTCGTATTCGCGAGCGGCCGCCCGAACCTCCTCCGGCACTTGATCGAGGGGGACCGGGTTGCTCGTCGGCGCCATCCGGTCGAACCAATCTTCGGCGTCGGCCCGAAGTGATTCCAGTTCGAGGTGGAACCGCCGGTCGCTCTCGGACGGGGAAACTGGCTGGAGTTCGAGTATCGGCGGGTCCTGCCGGTCGGCGTGGCTCAGTAACCTCGCGTAGACGGTCCCCTGGTACTCGATGTACTCGACGTCCGAAACCTCCTTGCACGCCTCCGAACGAGATTCGTCCCAGTCGACGTAGTACTCGTCATCGATGGCCGCTTTCGCGATTTCACGCTGTTCGGGCCGGAGGTCCTCGAACGGCACGACGGTGTCGTCTTCCCCGGGCGGCTCCTTGCCTACAATCTCGATCGCATCGGCCCTGGCGATTGCAGGTGGTCCGGACTCGAACCCCGCCGAGAGTTCGGTACTCCCTTCAACCATCGCTTCGTTCAGGGCGTCCACCGTTTCCCAGTGCAACACGGCGATCGTCACGTCCGTCACGTCCCCCGAACGGACCTCCTCTACGTGTAGTCGGCGGTGCTTGTTTTTCCGCTATCTGATTCGTCCTACGATAACCAGATGGGATGGCAGTATCGAGCAGAACCATTAGAAGAACCGGCCGGAGCTGAGCGACTTCCCGAACGTTACAAGAATCCAGTGTTCACGGTTGGTATTCCTCTCCCGTCGAAAATTGAACAACAGGACTTGCGAATCGGGATCGTCAACGAGGACAAATCGATTGGGGTCAGTTGGAAATCACCTCAGGAGGTGCAGCGTGACCTAGCTACTGATGTAGATCTCTCGGTCAAATCATTAGAACTCCCAGAAACGATTGAATATGGTCAGACATTCCAAGTGAATATGAGGGTAACCAACAAGTATAGCAGTCTGGTGTGTTCCGATTTAATCTCGGAGAAAGGCGAGACAATCACAAGGGCGCGTTCTCGATTGATGTTGCTGGTGGTTCGGACGCCATTTGGAACGGTAAATCGAGATATCCCCGATACCAATGCCGGAATTAGAAATGGATAAAGCAGTATTTGAGGTAAAGGTCACGATCTCGGCATAGGTCACGACGACGGTCTTCGATATGATGATACTGGAACGACGTATGCGACCCCAATGGGTTGCGGTGCAGGGGAGTCAAACAACTGTAACGAAACGTGTTCTTCAAACTCTACAGAAGAGTAGGATCACTGGTATGGTGACTGTGAGGTATATAAATAACTGTATTTGATAGCAGGTTCATTTCCATATATGGCTTGTATCCCTCATCGGGACTCCTCTGTACGGCTCTAGATCGGAACGGACCCAGGGAACAGGATCCCCAGCGCCAGCAACAGGCTGGGGACGAACACGACTGTGAACGCCACGACGCTCCAGTCCAGCACTTTCCGGCCGTCCAGCGGGCCGAACGGGAGCATGTTGAACGCGCCCAGGAGCAGGTTGATGAACACGCCGTAGACGCCCACCAGCCCCACGAAGGGGCCGCCCCACAGCGCGAACGGCAGGAACACCGCCGCGAGCGCGAGGTTCGTCACCGGCCCGGCGAGCGCGATCAGCCCACGCTGGCGGGGGGTCAGGCGGCCGCGGTGGTGGACTGCGCCGGGCGCCGCGAAGATGAACCCGGCGAACGCGGACATCAACGCGAGAAACAGCATGCCGTAGTCCGCGCGGAACGCCGCGACCTGGCCGAACCGGACCGCGACCACCTTGTGGGCGAGTTCGTGCAACAGGAACGCCACCCCGGCCGACAGGAGACTCGCGCCGAACAGGCCCAGCGGGTCCGACAGCAGGAACCGCCTGCCGCCGCCGGCGAAGAAGACGGCGAACGCCAGGCTCAACACCACCCACGCGATCAGCAGGTCCCGGAGTTCCTCCGTGCCGAACTCCAGTCCCCGTCCGGAGTGGGTACCCCGCCGGCTCATGGTCGCTCCGCGAATGGTCGCGTCGTCACGTTACCACGTCCACGATCAGGCGGGCGCTCTCGCGGGCGCCGTCGAGCATCAGGTCCGGAATCTGCCCGACGCCGCCGATTTCCGCGCCCAGCCACGGGAGCACGACGAACCCGAACAGGACGCTGGCGACGAAACTGCCGATGTTCGTCATGGCGACGATCATGATCAACCGGAACAGCGGGACGTCGAACATCTGCGAGAGCAGTTCCCGGATGGGCGTCTCCTCGTCGGACATGATCTCGTTGAGCGTGGCGATGTCGCCGACGTTGACGGAGGTGTACCGCAGTTCGACGTACCCTGCGAACCACCCGGGCGCCAGCAGCGGGTTGACGCTGGTCAGCCACGCCACCGCGCCGCCGACGCCCGCGCTCGTCCACCGGGCGCCCGCTAGCTTCGCCAGCGTGAACGCGAACAGCGCGTTGACGACGAACCACGCGCCGAACAGCTGCAGGAGGAAGGCGTTGCGGACCCCGGCCATCGCAAGCAGGACGAAAAACAGCAGGAACCCCACGGAGAACAGGTACCCGAAGAGCTTGAACCACGGGATGCCCCGTTTGGAGGCCGACCCGACCAGCGAGTCCATCGGCGGCAACTCCCCGGGGTGTTCGAGGTAGTGCTCGATGCCGGCCTTGTGGCCCGCACCGACGACGGCGACGACGTCCTTGCCCTGTGCCCGGAGCGAGACGAGGTTGTGGGCGATGTAGGCGTCACGTTCGTCGATCAGCGCCTCGGCCCCACCCGGGGAGAACCGCCTGAACTCCTCCAGCATCGCCGTCACCACGTCGCCGTCCGTGAGGTCCTCCATGTCGATTTCCTCTTCCTCTTCGTCGACGCCGAACCCGAACATGGCGCCGAACAGCGCGGCGACCATCTTCAGTTTCTGGAGGAACGACAGCCTGGCCCAGAACCGCTGGATGGTCATCTGGATGTCGCGGTCGACCAGGGCAACGTCGATGTCCAGTTCCTCGGCAGTCTCGACAGCCGCGAGCATGTCCGCACCGGGCTTGATGTCGAACCGTTCGCCGAGTCGCGTCTGCACGTAGGAGAGTAGCCAGTAGGCCAGCAACTGGAAGACCGTGTTGCCACGTAGCAGGTCCGACGGGTCGAGGTCGTCGGGCGTCTCGCCCTGCAACTGTCGGTAGCGTCCCTCGTCGAGTTCGACGGCGACGACGTCCGGTCGCTCGGACTCGATGGTCCGCTCCACCTCCTCGACGCTGTCGTGGGAGACGTGTGCCGTCCCGACGACGCGTATCTCGCCGTCCCCGCTGGACCCCGCCGGGGGGTCCGTGGCCGACTCCGGTCGCTCGGTCATCGTCCTCGCTATACGCGCACGGCTTTTACCGTTTCCGGAGCGACCAGCGGCGGTCCAGACGGCCGGTATCCGTTAAATCGTCGACGCTTTCGCCGCGAGTAACGACCCGATACCCGGCGGTAGTTACCACGTAGTTCGAGGAATGAGACACTTACTCGACCGCAGGCGAGCGTTTATGACCCGCGAGGACCGGGGTTGGACTGCTGATGGGGCTACACACCGGTCGGGTCTTCGACGGCGGCGATCCGCTGGTTCCGCTCGGAATCGCGGCCGCGGTCGTCGCCGGATTCGCAGTCGCGCCGTGGGTCGTCTCCCTGTTCGCGCCCACGAGACGCCCGGGAACCGAACTTCGCGAGCAACTGGAATCACTCCCGGGATCGCCCGCGCCCGCTCGCGTCCGGGTCGTGACGGGCGGGCGTGGCGAGGCGGTGGACGCGTTCGCCGTCGGTGTCTTCCCTGGCGCGGAGTACGTCTACGTTACCGAGGGGTTGCTGGCGTCGTTCGACGCCGAGGAGAGCGCTGCGGTGCTGGCCCACGAGGCCGGCCACCTCCGCCTGGGCCACCTCCGGCGGCGCTGCGCGGCGGCGGGACTGGCCGGCGTGACCTGGGCCGTCGTCGCCGGGAGCGTCTCGGCCGTCGGACCCCTCGTGGCGACGGTCGGGTTCGCGGGGTGTCTGCTGGCGGTCGTGCTCGCGCTCGGCGTCCGCCACGAGTACGCGGCCGACCGGTTCGCTGCCGAGCGGACGGGCCGGGACGCGACGTTGCGGGCGCTCAGGTCACTCGAACGGTCGACGACCGCGTCCCGGGCACCCGCGCCGCTGGACCGGTTGAGCGCCCGCGCCTGGTTGCGCCGCCGGATCGCACGGTTGCGGGTCGAGTGAGGATTACGGCAGGAGCGCCACGGCAGACGGACATCGTCACCTTTCAGTCCGGACGCCGGCAACTCCCGCCATGGGCGAGAGGGCGACGCTGATGGACTCCTTCACCGAGATGACCGAGATCCTGTTGCCCAACGACACCAACGACCTCGGGCGTGCGCTCGGCGGGGTGGTACTGCACTGGATGGACCTCTGCGGGGCGGTCGCGGCGATGCGGTTCTCGACCCGGCACTGCGTCACCGCCGCCATGGACAACGCCGACTTCGTCGGCCCGACCGAACCGGCTGAAATCGCGGTGATCGAGTGGTACGTCTTCGACGTGGGGTCCTCCAGCATGGAGGTCCGGGCCGGGGACCCCCGGGAGGAAGAGCGTCGCACTACCACGACGTCGTTTTTCACCTACGTCGCCCTGGACGAGGACGGCACCCCGACGACGGTCCCGCGGCTGGAGTGTCCCACCGAGAGCGAAGCGGAACTCAGGGACGCGGCGCGAGAGCAACGGCTGGAGCAGTTGCGGCAGGTCCAGCAAAAGATCGGCGCGTGATCGGTCGGCGACCGTGGAACGTCAGCGGCCGTCGACCCAGCGGACGACGTAGGTCGCCAGCAGGCCGGTCAGGCCGACGCCGATGGCGAACCCGATGACCGGTGCCAGCAGGTCGCCGAAGCCGGTCCCGCCGCCACCGCTACCGCTGACCTGTGACCACACGAAGACGAACAGCACGAAGAACATCACTACGAACCCGGCCGCCGAGCCGACGAAGCTGTTGGCCAGGGTCAGGTTCCGTCCCTCGCGGAACTCGTTGCCGATCCTGACCCCCATGAACGTCGCCAGGACTGGCGCGACGAAGAACCCGCCGAAGAACGCGAGCACGGCCAGTAGTCCGGAGAACGTCTGCCCTCCTCCCGACATGAGCGCGTCGAACAGGAAGAACGCGATGGAGTAGCCGACCCCGAAGACGGCGAACAGGGCGACGTTGAACTTGATCCAGTGCATCGACGCCGGCTTCTGGAGTTCGTCTACCAGCGACGGTCCCTGTCTCGCTGGTTGCTGTGGTTGCTCCGGAGGTCCCTGTCCCGCCGGTTGCCTCCCGGCCTGTCCCGCCGGTTGCGTCCCGCCTTGTCCCGACGGCTGACCTTGCGGCTGGTCAGCCGGCGGGGTCCGTTCTTCTTCGTTTGAACCGTTTTCCTCACCCGACATACCATCACGATACCACAATCTTCCGCTATTTAAAAATGAGGTAATCGGAACCACCACACTGCGGCCGTTCGACGGCGTCTCGTGCCGGTCGACCCGCCCAAGGTCAGTCGTCGTATCCGTCACCTGATACCTCAGGACGTATTATCATCGCGGCAAATGTATAGGGAAGGTTAAGGTGCTACGAAGCCGACGGGGCAGACATGGACACGCGAAAGGTGCAACGACTCGGGCCGTCGACGCTCGCCATGACGCTTCCGGCGGACTGGGCGAGCGAGCACAGCGTCGAGAAGGGCGACGAGGTGTCGCTCCGGCGTGGTGGAAAGGGCACGTTGACGGTGCTGGCGGAGTCCGCGACCGGCGAGGAGACCGAGGTGACCGTCCACGCGGACGGCCTGGACGCGACGGCGCTCGAACGCGCCATCCTGGCGCAGTACGTCCTCGGCCGGCGGGTCATCCACGTCGAGCAGGACGACGGCGTGCTCGCCAGCGAGCAGATCAACGCGGTCTACAGCGCCGAGACGCAGTTGATGGGCCTGGGCGTCGTCGAGGAGACCCCCGACAGCATCTCCATCCGCTGTTCGGTCGACCCCGAGGACTTCACGCTGGACAACCTGCTGATGCGCCTGGAGAACACCGGGTCGACCATGCGCGGCGAGGCGATCAAGGCCCTGGCCCGCGGCAACCCGGACCTCGCCCAGCGGGCGCTGAACCGCGAGCGACAGGCGAACAAGATCTTCGTCCTGCTGTTGCGCCTGACGTTCACCGCCTACCAGAACCCCAACCTCGCCCGCGCGGTCGGCCTGGAGGACGGCTTCCCGCTGATCGGCTACCGCTCCATCGCCAAGAATCTGGAACTGACCGCCGACAACGCCGAGGACATCGCCGAGATCGTGCTGGACGCGCCGGACAACACGCTCAACGTCGACGGGTCGACGATGCGGCGCATCCGGGAGTTCACCGAGCAGGTCGACCAGGTCACGGAACTGGCGGTCCAGGCGGCCGTCGAGCGCGACTACGACCTGACGGTGGAGGTGCGGACGCTGTTCAACGAGATCGGCGACCGCGAGAGCGAGATCCTCGCGGACCTGCCGGAGATGGAAAACGAGGACCTCCTGCGCGTGCGGGAGGTCCTCGTGAGCCTCCAGCAGACCGCCCAGTACGGGATGCGAAACGCGGAGATCGCCGCCAACCTCGCGCTGGACCGGGAGTCCGAGCACGTTACCATGGAGTGAACGAATCTCCTCAAGCAAATAGATTTATTCCAGCCGGACCGAAATATTCGTCTCGATCCGAAGAGGTGGAACGATGGAGGTCATAGAACGACGTCCCGAAACGCTACAGCGGGACGATATCTGCAGGGGGACTACGCTCGTGCTCGGAGCCCCGTACGTCGGGAAATCCGAGCAGCTTTCCTCACTCGATGACGTTGACTACTACCGACGTGAGCTTCCTGCTCCCGACGAGACGGACGGATCGCCCGTCGTGATCGATAACTTCTACCGGTTTTCCAGGGTGCGCGTGGAAATGCACCCGAATTACTCCGCGATCTATTCCGATCAGCGGACCGCGTGTCTCGTGACGCGACCGTGGTGCATCGACTGGTTGGTGACGGAACCGGACACAGGTCTCGATGAGGGATTCGTCGACCGCTTCGACCGGGTCGTTTTCGTCCGGTACGATCCGGAGGACGAGGATCACGAGACGTCGGCAGTCGAAACCTGCGCCGAACTGGCGGCGTGCGAGGAAGGCGAGGCCGAGGACTTGATCGAGGAACTCCGCTACGACGGTTACGACTTCCGGAGTGACGAACTGGCCGACGAGTGCGGGGAGTACGGAGCGACCTACGTGCCGCAGCTGGTGACGTACCTCTCCGACCGAATCGGTGAGGGCGGGAGCGTGATTGCCCCGGACGACGGGTGGGACGTGGGCGGCGGCATCAGAAATTGCGAGCGGGTTCACGATGTCCGGGGTCGTCAACAGCGCCAAAGAGACCGGTGCGGAACTCGTCGAAGCGGCCGGAATCGGCGGAGTCGCCGCAGCTGGGGGGCTGGGACCGGCCGGCGCTGCTGGTGCAACCGCGGCCTGGCTGGCCGGGTGGGCCTTGCTCCGGGACGACGACCAGGCTCCCGAGGAGATACTGAACGCGTTTGGCGAGGGCAGACTGCTCCCGACGACGAAAGAACACCTCGAACGGGGACTGGGCCTGCCCCCGCTGACTTTCGAAAACCTCGACGCGCTGGGACGGGAGGGCGTCCTCCAGCGACTCCGCGAGGTGGAACCCCGCCGGGTCGACGACCTCGAAACCGACATGGAGGCGGTACGACGAGGAGTTACGGGAGTTCGAAGGAGTCCTGGCAGAACTGGACGAGGCGGTCGAACCCATCGGGGACGTCGCGCCCGTTCTCTCAGCGAGCGTCGAGAACGCGACGCAGGGACTGGACCGGCTCGCGGCCAAGCTCCGGGACGACGAAGCGGTGCTGCTCGGCGAGGATGTCGCGCTGGACGAAATCGAGTACCTCGGGGAGAAAGACGAGGAGGTCGAGCGAAAACTCGACGAAGCGAACGTCGTCTTCCTGACGGGGTCCCACGGGACCGGGAAGACGACGACGGCCTACCGCGTCTGTCAGCGGTTGGAAGCCCGCGGCTACGAGGTTCGTATCCCGACGTTCGGCAGGAACAAGGACGTCGATTACATAGAGCACGCCCTGAACACGACGGCCGGGCGGAACGTCGCGTACGCGAGTTACAACACCGATCCGGGGTCGTTCCACTCGCCGGAAGCACTCGAACATCTCTTCGAATGGGCTGATGACGGGACCGTCGAGATGGCGCTGGTCGAGATTCGCACGGAGCAGTTCGACCAGCTCAAGGCGCAACTGAATAACACTCGCGTCGGTGGGGGTTCACGGTCGAACCTGCTCAGTCGGTGTCCGAAAGTCGAATTCGACCGATGGAGCGACGGCGACCGATCCCTGGTGGAGGTCATCGAATGGACGCTGGCGGCGATAGGGGCGGAGCTAGACGAGGACGTGATCGACGACGTCAGGGAGTGGGCCGATGGGAACCCGGAGATAGCGAAGCTCACCACCAGGATGATGGCCGAGGAGGACCTGACGATAGCGGATAAAGAGTCACCGATCCAAATCGTCTGGGAGGACGTTCGGTCGCTGGTCGGCGAGGACGAGGAAGTCAGGCATCTGGTCAGCGTCCTCAGCGCGACCGGGACGACGACGACGAGCGAACTCGCGGACGTTCTGGACTCTCCGGAACCGAGTTTGTTCAAAAAGGCAAAACGGATTCGGGGGTACCTGGGCGCCGAGGTCCGTCGGGTCCTCGAAGGAGACGGGAAGTTCAACCCCGAGACCACCTGGACGATCTCGCCGAGTATCTACCGGCGTGCGATTTTCGAGTACGAAGCGCTAGGTCGCGGAGCGTCGGGACAAAGCCATACCACCGTCAAATCCACCGTCCAGAAGCTCGACTGGTTCGACCCCGACCACCGGTACGAGGGCGTCGCCAGGGCGCTCGGGGGCGCCTACGAGGACGGCGACCGGTGGGACGTCCCGGACCTCAGGGAAACCGCACGGGAGCGGAGCAACTGGTTCCTGGAATTCGTCGACGACGCGGAGCCGGAACCGCTGATCGAGTCGATCCTATTCCTCGTCTTGGCCAGCGGCGTCCCCGTCGAAACGACGGTTCTCAAAGCGGAACGGGAGAAGGTCATCGAAGGGGCGCAAGCGTTCGCTGGAGAGTTAGAGATGGAAGCGGATGCGGCGTTGTTGACGCAGGACCTGCTCGGCGCCCTGCTCGCCAACAACGTGCGAACCGGGGACAGTAGCGCGGCCAGCGTCAGTTTCGAGTACGCGACGACGCCCCACGCCGATCCGGCGGAGTTTCTCGAAAACGTCTACAGCATGGCCGTCAAGAAGCTCGCCGCGGACTTCCATCCGGGGGACGAGCGGATCGAGGCCTGGGTCGACCGCATCGACCAACTAGCTCGGAATACTGCCACCAAAAGAGGGAAACTACCCGATGTCGACGGATTCCTCGGGAGCTACCGGGCATATACCGCCGCGAGAGTCTCCGAGGACGACACTCCGACTCGACGTGGTCACTGGCACGAATACGTGATGGAGCGGGCAACGGCTGACTCGCCCGGCACCGTCCGCGAATTCTACCTCGCCTATCCGGACTGGCTCAAGCGGGGTCCACACGAAACGGTCGAATGGTGCCTTTGGCTCCTCTCGGACCTCCTGAACCGAACGGTCTACGCCGACGACCACCTCCTCGAATCGGACCAAGATGACGACGACCTGATCGTTGGGATCACTGCGACGGTCGTCTCCCTGGTCTGGCGTAAGGCGGGTCCACAGAGCGAATCGTTCGAGGCGGCCGTTTCGCTGCTGGAAGACGCACGCGGCGTCGACCGGGAACGAGCGGATCGACTCGCCGACGAAGTGGCCGAGAAGCTCGAAGCCGAACACGACGACTTCGTCGTCGCGCTCGACTGGCGGCGGGCGCTCGGACTGGATTGAAGGGGTGATTCGTTAGGACCGGCGGATACTCAGCCGGCGGGCACCTCCGGGGCGTCAGTAAGATCGGGCTCGGTAGTCTCGTCTGCTCGTTCTTCGTCCACCTGCCGATCACCGGTCTTCTCGGCGGTCAGGGGGTTGCGCCGCGAGATGGTGCAGTCGAACGCCGGGTGCTCGGCGAAGTGCCGGACCAGCATGTGCCGGCGGGAGCCGGTGATTCCGGTGCTCCCGACGTCGTCGGCGGTGAACTCCTCGGGCAGCCGCCGGAACAGGCGTCGGCAGGCGTCGAAGCGCTCGAACACCTTCTCGTTGCCCGCCGAGTCGGCGCCGCGGCGCGCGACGACGTAGGCGCCGTCCTCGCGGTGCTGGCCGACGGTCCGGAAGAACTCGCGTCGTTCGGTCAGGGCGTCGCCGACGGACTCCTGCAGCTGTCGGGCCTCCGAACGGGACAGCGTGCAGGAGTACCCGTCGACGGTCAGGACGATCGATTCCCCGTCGCTCGTCACGTCGACGTCGGTCTCGTCACCGTGGAAGAACGCGATCAGGAGACTGGGTACTCCGCGTCATGCGACCGCACCTCACTTCTCCAGTAGTATAACGTTACCGCCCGCGTCGAATCTGACAGTCGCGCCTGTCGGATCCGGACGTGGACGGTTCGACCGGGATGGGCACAACTAAGTTCCCGCCCCCGGAAGCGGTGAACATGGCGAACGACGCGGTGGAGTCGGACAAGGGCATCGGGATCGCGGTCGTGCTGGGGGCGCTCGCGGTTGCGAGCGCCGGTGCGTCGCTGGCGACGGCCGGGACCGTGACCTCGGCCTGGGGGTTCGCGGCGGCGACCCTGTTCGGCATCCTGCTCGTGGCGGCGATCCACGTGTACTGGTAGCGCAACGACGGACAATCGTTAAGGTCTCGCCCGCACTAGGGTAGGCCTGATGAGCGAGTACACCGAAGAGGAGCGGCGCATCCTCGCGTACCTGCGCGAGAGCGTGTCCCGAGGTGAGCGGTACTTCCGGGCGAAGAACATCGCCGAGTCCATCGGCCTCTCCTCGAAGCAGGTCGGCGTCCGCCTGCCGGAACTCGCCGACAAGAGCGAGGAGGTCGAGATCGAGAAATGGGGCCGGGCGAAGTCGACCACCTGGAAGGTCACGCCTAGTTGATCGCCGCCGACGGACGCGCAGACTGCCGCCGACGGAGTTCTCCGTTTCCAGCGTCGTCCGCCAGCGACGCCTCGAAGCTAAGAGGGGCGGGCCCGAACCGGCACTCATGAGCCACGACGCAATCGACCCGGGGAGGGGTACCCCGTGAACCTCACGCTCGCACAGATCCGGATCGAGGCCGGCGACGTCGACGGTAACGTCGACCGGGCGGTCGAGGCCATCGAGACGGCGGCGGCCGACGGCGCGGACCTCGTCGCCCTGCCGGAGATCTTCAACGTCGGCTACTTCGCGTTCGACGTCTACGAGCGCAACGCCGAACCGGTCGGCGGCCAGACCCACCGACGCATCGCGGACGCCGCCGCGACCCACGGCGTCGGCGTCCTCGCGGGGAGCATCGTCGAGGACCTCGCGGCGACGGCCGCCGAGACCGACGTCGCGGTCCCGGCCGACGAGGGGCTGGCCAACACCAGCGCCTTCTTCGACCGCGACGGCACCCGGCGGGCGGTCTACCGCAAGCACCACCTGTTCGGCTACGAGTCCGCCGAGGCCCAGATGCTGGTCCCCGGCGAGTCGCTGGGCCTCGCGGAGTTCGAGGGGTTCACCGTCGCCACGACGACCTGTTACGACCTCCGCTTCCCGGAACTGTACCGCGACCTGGCGGAGGCGGGCGCCACGCTGGTCCTGGTCCCAAGCGCGTGGCCGTACCCACGGGTCGAACACTGGCAACTGCTCCCCAGAGCCAGGGCCGTCGAGAACCAGCTGTACGTCGCCACGATCAACGGTTTCGGCGAGTTCGACGACGCCACCCTGCTGGGCCGGTCGACGGCATACGACCCCTGGGGGACGTTGCTCGCCAGTTCGGACGACGACCCCGCGCTGGTCACCGCCTCGGTCGATCCCGACCGGGTCGCGGCGGTCCGCGAGGAGTTCCCCGCCTGGCACGACCGGCGGCGGTGACGGCTCCCGGTATGCGATTCTCACGGTCGACTCTCGTCGCCTGCCCAATACTTCACGTTCCAAAGCGGAATTGTTTCGAAGTCGAAGCATTGGACGGACCGGCGTGAGGGCCGTCCGTGGGCCGTCGGACGCGATTACGACCCCCGACTACCACGAAGTTTTTACGTGGTGGCGGACTAACCGCAGTCGCCGGCTACTGACGCTTTTCTCGTCAGGAGCCGGCAGGGAGCCTGCCGCGTCGCGAGGCGATCCGCCACTCCTCGGCCGACCGGGTCCCCCGTCCCGCCCCCTCCTCCCGCTTCCGATTCGAACGTCGACTAGCCGCTGGCTCTCTACTCCCGGGTTTCGGACTACGACGTCGTCCTCGCCCCGCTTCCGATTCGAACGTCGACTGGCCGCTGGCTCCCCTCGCGTTTCGACGTCAACCGGATCGAGGTTTTGCGGTTGCACGGCGAACACACGGCCATGACGGATGGGTCAGACGAGCGACCGAACGTCCCCGGGGAGGGCGAGGTCGTCACCTCCGAACGGACCGTCACGACCGAACACGTCCGCGAGTTCGGCGAGATTACCGGCGACCAGCAGTCGATCCCCACCGATCCCGACGAAGACGGGCGGTTGATCGTCCAGGGGTTGCTCACCGGATCGCTCATGACGAAGATCGGCGGCGACCTGGGTTACGTCGCCCGGACGATGGACTACGAGTTTCGGGAACCGGTCTACACCGGCGAAACGGTCACCTGCGAGTGGACGGTCGAATCGAAGACGGAGCGGGACGACCGCTACCTCCTGGAGAACGACGTGGTCTACCGCGACGACAGCGGCGACGTCGTCGTCGACGCGAGGACGACCGGTCTGATCTGGAAGACCGAACCCCGGTAACTGGATCGCGGGCTCGCGGGACCGTCGATCAGTCGTCGGATTCGGTCTTGATGTCCGCGGACAGGCCCTGGGCCATCTGGATGTCCTTCTGGTTGTTGAGCGTCCAGGCGGTGCGCTCGGTGACCGCCTCGATGGCCTCGCGGGCGCTGGGTGCACCCTTGCCGGACTTGCCGACGCCGCCGAACGGCAACTGGACCTCGGCACCGATGCACGGCAGGTTGGCGTACGCCAGCCCCGCCTTCCGGTGGTCGCGGTAGTAGTTGATCTGGCGGTAGTCCTCGGAGATGATCGCGCCGGCCAGGCCGTAGGGCACGTCGTTGTGGATCTCCATGGCGTCCTCGATGTCCCCGGAGTAGCTCATCAGCGCGACGTGTGGGCCGAACACCTCTTCGTGGATGCACCGGAGGTCCGGGTCGTAGTCGATCTCGTAGACGAACGGCCCGACCCAGTGGCCGTTCGCGTAGCTGCCGCTACGCTCACCATCGGCGGCAGCGGCCGCCCCGTCCTCGTGGCCGTCGGGAATCTCCTCGTCGTCCAGTTCCGCGCGGTCGACCAGGACGTTCGCGCCCTCCTCGCGGGCCAGGTCGTTGTACTTGTGGAACTTCTCGACCTGGCTCTCGTCGATGACCGGCCCCATGAACGTGTTCTCGTCCAGCGGGTCCCCCACGGACACCTCCTCGGCCAGTTCGACGAACCGCTCTTTGAACTCGTCGTAGACGTCCTCGTGGACGATCAGGCGCTCGGAGGAGACACAGCGCTGACCGGTCGTCTTGAACGAGGACATCACTGCGGAGTGCAGGGCGATGTCGAGGTCGGCCTCCTCGGTGACGACGATGGCGTTCTTGCCGCCCATCTCGAGGCTGAACTCCCGGCCCGGTTCGCCGCCGAGTTTGTCGCCGATCATGTGGCCGACCTCGGCGGACCCGGTGAACAGGACGGTGTCGACGCGACCGTCCTCGACGATGGCGTTGCCCGCGTCGCCGAAGCCCTGGACCATGTTGAACACGCCGTCCGGGACGCCGGCGTCGACCATCATTTCGGCGACGATCTGGCCACACCACGGCGTCTGCTCGGCGGGCTTCCAGACCACCGTGTTCCCCTCGACCAGGGTGATCGCCATGTGCCAGAACGGGATGGCGACCGGGAAGTTCCAGGGCGTGATACACCCGACGACGCCCCGGGGCTGGCGTCGCATGTAGGCGTCTTTGCCGGCGATCTCGGAGGGAACCACGTCGCCTTTCGGGTGGCGGGCGTTGCCCGCGGCCCACTCGACCATGTGGTAGGCCTCGACGACGTCCGCCCGGCCCTCGCTGATCTCCTTGCCGCACTCCTTGGTGACGATCTCGCCCAGTTCGTCGGTGCGCTCGCGCAGTTCGTGGTAGACGTCCCACAGCACCTCCGCCCGGTCAATGTAGGACATCGACTGCCACTCCTCCTGGGCCGCCTCCGCCTCGGTCACGGCCTGCTCGACGTCCGATTCGGTGGCCCGGTGGAAGCGAGCCAGGGTCTCGCCGGTCGCGGGATTGACGCTCTCGAAGGTCTCGTCGCCGCTGCTGTCGACCCATTCCCCGCCGATGTAGTGCCCGTGTACCTGCTCGGCCGTTTGTTCGCTCATAGTCAGGACGAAGTTGGACGGGAGCAATGAAAAAGACTACTACTCTGCTGAGGCGTCGGCCAGGCCGGATTTCGTCGGGCCGTCCGGCGGTCCGGGTACGTCGACCGAACGGCTTCCCTTCCGGTCACGTCGCCCGGGCGGCCACCCGTTCGATCTCTCCCCGCAGGGCCGTCGTATCCACGTCGTGGTCTGGCCGCAACGAGACGACGTGCAGGAAGTCGCAGGCGCCGACTAGTTCCTCGCCGGAGTAGTGCTCGCTCGCGGCGGCGACGGCCGGCCGGGTGCCGATCCGCGGCGCGAGTGCCGACAGCGCCGAGGCCAGGTCGTACGACCGTGCGGCCTGCAGTCGGCCCTCCCGGACGTTGGTGGCGTCGATGAAGTACAGGTCCCCACCCTGGAGGAGGACGTTCTCGGCCCTGAGGTCGCCGTGGGCCAGTCCCACGCTGTGGACCCGCCGGAGCGCGCCGAACAGTTCCCCGGCCGTCTTGGCCACCTCCTCGTCGGCCAGTTCGTCCAGCGTCCGGAACTCCGGGAGGTACTCCATCACGACCACGGCCAGGCCGTCGACGTCGAAGGCGTCGACCGGTTCCGGAGCGTTCACCCCGAGTTCGCGCATCCGCTGGGTCGCCTCGAACTCGTGTTCGGCCATCGCCAGCGGCGTGTCGAAGGTCTCGAAGAACCACTCCGTGCCGGCACTGACCGCGCCCAGGTTCCGGGCGCCGGTGAACACCGCGTGGACCCAGGAGTTCTGGACGGAGACGACCTTGACGAACCACTCGTCGTCGACGACCAGTGGCGTCGACAGCCAGTTGTCGGCTTCCAGGAACTCTACCCGCAGTTCGTCCCGGCCGTACCGCCGGGCGATTTCGCGGGCGACCAGCTCCAGCCTGGGCCAGTCGATCGTGCCCCGTACGAGCCGGCGAATGCCCATTCAGGTGCTACTCCGCTCCCCTGGCTTATAGGCGTGCGGGCCAACTGCGTCGGTCGGTCCCCTTCGCAGTCTTTATTCCGGCAGCAGGCAACGTTCGCACATGGACTTCGAGTTGCCGGCCGAGCACCGGATGATGCGCGAGGAGGTCCGGCGCTTCTGCGAGGAGGAGATCGAGCCGCTCGCCCAGGAGATCGAGGACGAACACCGCTTCCCCGCGGAGATATTCGAGCAACTCGGCGAACTCGACGTGATGGGCGTCCCCGTCGCCGAGGAGTACGGCGGCCTCGGCGGCGACCAGTTGATGTACGCGCTCGTCACCGAGGAGATCGGCCGCGTCTCGGGGTCGGTCGGCCTCTCGTACGCCGCCCACGTCTCGCTGGCGTCGAAACCCATCGAACTGTTCGGCACCGACGAGCAGAAAGCGGAGTGGCTCCGCCCCCTGGCGGAGGGCGAGTACGTCGGCGGGTGGGCCCTGACCGAACCCGGTAGCGGCTCGGACGCCAGCGACATGGACACCATCGCGGAGCAAGACGGCGACGAGTGGGTGCTCAACGGCACCAAGCAGTTCATCACCAACGCCAGTGAGGCCGGGTCCGTTCTCGTGAAGGCCGTCACCGACCCCGAGGCGGGCTACGACGGCATCTCGACGTTCATCGTCGACCCCCGCAACGACGACGGCTTCGAGGTCACCACCGTCTGGGACAAGATGGGCCTGAACGCCTCCCCGACCTGCGAGATTCAACTCGACGACGTCCGCATCCCCGAGGACCGCCTGCTCGGCGAGGAGGGCGAGGGCTGGAAGCAGACCATGAAAACCCTCCAGGGCGGTCGCATCTCCATCGCCGCCCTCTCGGTGGGACTGGCCCAGGGTGCCTACGAACACGCGAAGGAGTACGCCGTCGAGCGCGAGCAGTTCGGCAAGCCCATCTCGAAGTTCGACGCCATCCGGAACAAGATCGTCGAGATGCGCCGCAAGACCGAGCGCGCCCGCCTGCTCACCCACAAGGCGGCCTGGCAGTACGACCAGGGCGAGGAGGTCGTCGAGGAGTCCGCGCTGGCGAAGTGGGACGCGAGCGAGGCCGCCCGCGAGGTGGCCGAGGACGCCGTCCAGGTGCTCGGCGGCTACGGCTACACCGAGGACTTCGCCCCCCAGCGGTACTACCGCGACGCCAAACTCATGGAGATCGGCGAGGGGACCAGCGAGATCCAGCAGATGGTCATCGGCCGCGAACTCGGGCTCTGAGGTAGCACTCTCTCTTCTGTCCGCCGGATCCCGGACGGACCGGCGTCCGCCTGCGCTTCGCTCGACTGACCGTCGCGTTCGTCACTGCCCCGCCCGGTCGAGCGCGTCCCGCGGGTACGTCGACTTCGCTCGCTCGGCGACGGCCGGATCGACGTCGACAGTGGCGAAGGGGTGATCCTCGTCCGTCCGGGCCAGCACCGTCCCGTCGGGGCTGGTCACCCAGCCCGCACCGCCGAAGGTGACGCCCTCGGCCGACCCCGAGCGGTTCGAGGACGCGAGGTACGCGCCCGCCAGCACCCCCATCGTCCGGGCGCCGGCCAGCCACTTCTCGGTCGTCCGCCGCTCGGTCACGCGGGGGTTGACCAGCAGGTCCACGCCCGCGCGGCCGTACCGCCGGACCTCGTTGCTCGCCCACAGGTCCGTGCAGACCAGCGGCCCGACGTCGAGGCCAGCGGTAGTCACGCTGTCGAACGATCCGTCCCCGGCGTCGTACCACGACGCCTCCTCGAACCCGGGCTCGTCGGGGAGGTAGCTCTTGACGTGGACGCCGCGGGTCTCGCCGTCCGCGTGGACGAACCCCTCGTTGTACCGGGCGCCGTCCCGGAAGACGGGCCGGGACCCGACGACCGTCGCCGGGGCGAAGGCCTCCAGCCGCGATAGCCAGGACTCGTGGGCGTCGACTGCCCGCTTCCACTCGTCGTCGACGGCCGACGCCGCCGGGTCACGCGCCGACAGCCACGGGGAGAACGGCATCTCGGGCAACACGACGAGGTCGGTGTCGTTCGCGTCGGCGTGGTCCACCAGCGCGTCGAACCGCGAATCGAAGGTCTCGTCCTCGAAGTCGGGGAGTTCACAGACGGTGACGCTGACCATGTAGGTGCCCCCGCGAGCGTTGCAGAAAACCGTTCTGACGCCGGAGGGGTTGGCCGGATTCGGGTCGCGCTGGCGTCACCGGCGAGCGATCAATCGTCGGCCGCCGCGGGCGCGTCGCCGTCGGCCTCGAACTCCTCGACCGGTTTCGGGAACTCCCGGAGGTCGTAGTGGATGGAGATGCCGGCCTTGGCGCCGTGGCCCATGGCGACCGGAATCTGGCTGTGGTCCGGCGTGAGGTCCCCGACGGCGTACAGGCCGTCGACGGAGGTACGGCCGTGGTCGTCCACGACGACGGCCCCGTCGTTCAACTCGGCGCCCACCGCGTCCGCGAGTTCGTTGTTGTACTCCGCGCCGTACATGGCGAACCCGCCGCGGTACTCCCGGACGGACCCGTCGGAGAACTCCATGCTCTCCAGCCACCCGTCCTCGTCGTTGGTGACGCCCACGACGTCCTCCGGGATCACCTCGATGGGGTGGGCGCGCAGCTGCCGTTCGGTGTCGCCGCTCCAGGTCGGTTCGTCGCCGTTCAACAGCAGGTCCACCTCGTCGGTGAAGTTCAGCATGATCATCGCCACCATCGCGGCGCTGTCGCCGTGGCCCATCACGTACACTGACTCGTCCTCGAAGACTGCGGCGTCACAGTGGAGGCAGTAGTGCAGTCCCCGCGCTGTCCGCGGGAGCGGCGGGTCCGGGCGGACGTCGTTGAACCCGGTTGCGAGGACGACGCGTTCGGCGCGGTAGGACTCGTCGCTGGCCGTCCGGAGGGTGAAGCCGTCGTCGTCGCGTTCCAGTTCGGTCACGTACCCGCGGGCGACGTCCGCCCCGGAGTCCTCGATCTGTTCGCGGGCGGTCGAGAGGAACTCGTTGCCCGAGACCGTCTCGGGGACGCCGATCACGTTGTGGGTGTCGGCCATCATCGCGGCCCGGCCGCCGCCGCGGTCGATCACGACGGTGTCGTGGCCCAGTCGAGCAGTGTAGAGTGCGGCGCTGAGGCCGCCGGGGCCGCCGCCGACGACGGCGACATCGTAGGAGTCGGTTCCGGTCATAGTTACGTTGTGTAACCTCGTAGCGGACACCCACAAATAAAACTGTGCTAACCTCGAGGTAATTCCCCGACGGCACCACCGGAGCGACGCCCTGTGCTGAGTTTTATGTACGAGGCCGGGACCAACCCGCCCCGAACCATGCGAGAGCGGACCGGACGACGCGCGTTCGTCGCGGCACTCGGAACGGCGGTCGGAATCGCTGGCTGTACCGGCGGATCCGACGATGAAGGGCCCGACGGCGACGGGCCAGCGGAGAACGAATCGACCACGCCAACTGCGACGCCGGAGTCGGCCACCACCGACGGCCCCGTCACCCTCGGCCTGGTCACCGAGTCCGACACTTACCAGGGACGGGCAGAGCGGGACGCGGCCGACGCGGCGGTGGCCCACCTGAACGACGCCGGCGGCGTCCTCGGTCGGGAGGTCGAACTCGTCGTGAGAGAGCACGACGGGAAACGGACGGGCGAACTCGTCGACGAACTCGGATCGCTGGCCGAGGCAGGTGCCGTGGGCGTCGTCCATCACGCGGCCAGCGGTGCCCACGACTGGGCGGCCGAAGCGGCAAGCCGGGAGGTGATGCACGTCCACAACGGGCTACTGCCGGACTTCCTGGTCGGTGCCGGCGACACGGGCGGGCGGTCCTACGTCGCCGCGACCGGCCGCGACGGCCGCCAGGACGGGTTGGCGCTCGGCCTCGCGCTCGACCGGGCACTCCACGCGGACGACGCGGCACTCGTGTACCCGCGTGTCCACCGGTCGCTCGCGGACCTCGCCACCCGCGGCTTCTCCGGATCGATCGCGACGGAAGTCGAGTACGCGCCGTTCGGCGAACCCGTCGACGGCGAGGCAGTCCTCGACCAGCTGACCGACGCGGACCCGGAGGCGGCCGTCTTCCTCGGCCACCGGTGGGCCGCGACCGAGCGGGTGTTCCGGACCGCTGTCCGCCGGGGATTCGACGCCGACTGGGTCACGACGGGCGTCGACGGGGAGGGCGTCGCCGA
Organism: Halobacteriales archaeon QS_1_68_20; assembly: GCA_003021085.1. Taxonomy (GTDB): domain Archaea; phylum Halobacteriota; class Halobacteria; order Halobacteriales; family PXRE01; genus PXRE01. Next base: position 244,510 of record PXRE01000026.1, read on the forward strand.
CATCGCCCGGGACCTGCCGGGGAGCGTCTACGGCGTCCACGCGAATTCCGACGTCACCCGGGGTACGTCCGCCCTCGACCCTTGGCCGGAGGAAGCTACCGGGCGCTGGTACCGGACCTACGACGCCGTGATGCTCCTCGCGCTGGCGGTGGAGCGCACCGGCACGGCCACCGGGCCCGCCGTCGCGGAGCACGTCCGGACGGTCTCGCGGCCCCCGGGCGACACGGTGGGCGTCGAGGAGTTCGGGACGGCCAGGTCACTGCTCGCGGAGGGGACCGACGTGGACTACCGCGGTGCCTCGGGCGCTGTGGACCTCGGGCCGGGAATGGCGGCGCTGGTCCCCTTCGACGTCGAACCCGTCGGCGGCGGGTCGACCGTTGCGGAACTCCCACGGGACGCCTTCGAGGACCGCCTGGGATAGGGGGCCGCCCGGATCCCCGGCGACGGCGGCCGTCGCTGGTCAGAACGAGGACGTTCGGCCAGAAGGTGAGTCCCACCGAAACGATGCGATTCAGTCGAGTGATCGACGCGGTCGTCTCAGGGCCAGTTGTTGCCCTACTCGTAGGCCTGGACAGGCAATTGAGAAGGTTATCGAGGTAGTGTCAGGCCTCTTCACTCAGAATCGTTTCGGGTGTCGACGCCCCTGCGTCGATCAGCTCGGTATCGAACGTCACGAGTCGTGCGTTTTGGTCACGAGCGAGAATCAAACAATCCATCGGATAGAGAAGTTCGTCTTGCTGGATCCGATTCGCCGCGAGTAAATCTGACGTGTCGTGGAATACGGGATCGACTCGATCTTCGATGTCCTCGATCGTCGATCTAACCTCGTCCTTTTCGATTTGTTTCTTTTTCGTCAACACTGTTCGCAGCTCCATGAGGTTGGGCAGGGACGTCTGGACGTCGAAATCACGGTTCAGTAGCTCAGTCTCGACCTTACCGCGTTCCGGTTCGTCGGTGAGATTGGCGACGAAGACGTTCGTATCGACGAAAACGGTCATCGATCTTCTCGTAGACGACGGACGGCCGCCACCGAGTCGACCTCGACGTCCGCAAACCGACCAGCGAGTAGATCGCCGAGACGGATCTGTCCGTTTTCTTCTTCGTCGTCGTCGGCCCAACCGCAGTGAAGTCCCGAGCTCTGTTCCCCATAACGGATCGACCTACCGCCTAATCCTTCAACGTTGTTTGGAGAACCAGGGTTCGGGTCGACCGTCCGGTCGAGTCGTTACGGTTCAGGGCCAGTTGCCGCCCTGCTCGTAGGCGTCGAGGACGCGCTCGATGGCGACGACGTAGGCCGCGGTGCGGAAGTTCGGGAGGTCGTGTTCCTCGTAGGCAGTCGTGAGGTCGTCGAAGGCGTCGACGATCAGCTCTTCGAGGCGCTCGTTGACGGTCTCCTCGTTCCAGTAGTAGCGCTGGCGGTTCTGGACCCACTCGAAGTACGAGACGGTGACGCCGCCGGAGTTGGCCAGGATGTCCGGGAAGACGTGGATGCCACGCTCGGTGAGCACGTCGTCGGCCTCCGGGGTGAGCGGGCCGTTGGCGGCCGAGACGATGACGTCGGCCTGGACGTCCTTCGCCAGGTCGCCGTCGATGGCGTTCTCCAGGGCGGCGGGGATCAGCAGGTCGACGTCCAGGGTCAGCAGTTCGTCGTTGGTGATCTCACGGCCGGCGTTGTGGTAGTCGACGACGCTTCCCGTCTCGCGCTTGTGCTCCTTGACGGCGACGGGGTCGAAGCCGCCCTCGCGGTAGATGCCGCCGGAGGAGTCGCTGACGGCGACGACGTTCGCGCCGAGTTCGTCGACGAGTTTCGCCGCGATCCACCCGGCGTTGCCGTACCCCTGGACGGCGACGCTGGCGCCCTCGATGTCCGTGTCGAGGTAGTCGAACGCCTCGCGGGCCGTGAGGACCGTCGAGCGGCCTGTCGCCTCGACGCGGCCCGCGGACCCGCCGCTGTCGGGCGCTTTCCCGGTGATGACGCCCGGCGCGGTGGTGTTCTCGAGGGTCTCGTAGGTGTCCTTGATCCAGTTCATCTCCCGCTGGCCGGTGTTGACGTCCGGCGCGGGGATGTCCTTGTCCTCGCCGATCAGCGGCCGGAGTTCCCTGGCGAACGAGCGGGTGATGCGCTCCAGTTCGCTCTCGGAGTAGTCGGCGGGGTCGATCTCGATGCCGCCCTTGCCGCCGCCGAACGGGATGCCGACGGTGGCGCACTTGAAGACCATCCACCCGGAGAGGGCCGTGACCTCGTCGCGGTCGACGCCGGGGTGGTACCGGATGCCGCCCTTGTAGGGGCCGCGGTCGCCGTTGAACTGCGACCTGTACCCCTTGATCGTCTCGACGGAGCCGTCGTCCATCTCCACCGAGAGGGTCGTCTCCAGCACCCGCTCGGGACGTTTCAGGCGTTCGATGACGTCGGGACGTACGTCGAGGTAGGCCGCCGCGTCGTCGATCTGCTCCTGTAACGTCTCGAAGGGGTTGGCTTCCTCGGCCATCGTATCAATCGAATCGGCTAGCCCGGGGTTAAGCGTGGCGGAATACGTATCACTGGAATAATTAATGTCCATTTAAGGTGGTTATATGACCCTGTCGACCGCCCCGCCTGCGGGTCATTCTTCGATGGCGCCGGCGGCCCGGGCCCGGTCGACGATGCGCTCGGCCTGGGCGATCAGCGGCGCATCGACCATCTCGCCGTCGACCTCGAAGACGCCCCGGTCTTGTTCGTCTGCCTTGCGTTCGGCCTCGAGGACCTTCTGGGCCCACTCGATCCGTTCGGCCTCCGGCGTGAACGCGCTGTTGATCGGGTCGACCTGCGTCGGGTGGATGGCGAGTTTGCCGTCGTACCCGAGTTGCACGGCGTAGGCGGCGTCCTGGCGGAGGCCCCGTTCGTCGCCGAAGTCGGTGTAGACGGTGTCGATGGCGTCGACGCCGGCGGCACTGGCCGCCAGGACGACGTGCTGGCGGGCGTACAGCACCTCGGTCCCCTGGTCGGTGCGGGTCGCGCCCACGTCCGCGGTGAGGTCCTCGGCCCCGAAGACGAGGGCGGCCGTCGGGGCCGCGGCTGCGATCTCCTCGGCGTGCAGGACGCCGGCGGCGGACTCCACGAGCGCGAACACGGGGACGCGGTAGTCGTGTTCGTCGAGCAACCGGCCGAGCGTCTCGACGGCGTCGGCCGACTCGACCTTCGGGAGCATGACCGCGTCGAGGTCCCCCTCGTCGAGGTCCGAAAGCACCGCGTGGAGGTCGTCGTCGCCCGCGATGCCCGTGGGGTTCACCCTGACGACCACTTCCGCGTCGGGGTCGAACCCGGGGTCGGCCAGCACCTCGTTGACCGCCTCCCGCGCCTCCTGTTTCCGGCCGGGGGCGACCGCGTCTTCGAGGTCGAACACGATCACGTCGGCGCCCGCGCGGGGTGCCTTCCGGAGCATGCCCGGCTTGTCACCGGGCGTGAACAGGACACTTCGCCTGACCATGTTCGGCCCATCGAAGCCCCGGGCCGTAAGTGTCCCGCGTTCGGTCTCACTCGCCGCGGGCGAACGCCAGCAGGTCCTCGGCGCCCACGACGCCGTCTGCCAGCGTCGCCACCGCCTCGCCGTCCCTGAACGGCACGAACCCCGGCGTGCTGGCGACCCCGTAGTCCCGCAACAACGACAGGTCCTCGCCGGGGTCCACCATGGCGACGACGCCGTCGAACTCCCGGGCCACCAGTCCGAGGACCGGTTCCTGGGCGTCGCACTTCGGGCACCCCCGGGAGTAGAACTCCGCGAGTACCGGGGAGTCGCGCTCGACCAGGTCCCGCAGTTCCTCGCCACCCCGCACCCGGACAGGTTTCGATCCGTCCGCGTCCATGGGTCGACTTCAGCACCCCGTGCCCTTCGGCCCGTCGCCTCAGAACCGCGAGCGGTGCGAGCGGGACGCGGCGAGTTCTTCGCGAGGTACCGAGCGAAGGCCAGCGAGAGCGACGCTCTCGCCAGGCGCAGCCCGCGCAGCGAAGCGAGCAGGACCGTCTCGCGCGGTAAGCACCGGAGGCCGAGGAGCGTAGCGAGTCCCCCGAGTCAAGCGCGCGGGGGCTTTCTGGCCGTTGCTGACCGAGGAACCGTCCGCTGAGAGCGCGCGGGGGTTACGAGGTGTTCCAGATACGGATTCCCCCTTCTCTAGACACGGCTGCCGGCCGGACCAGCAACCGTTTAGTCGCCGGCGGGCGAGCGCCCGACCATGACGGGTCTGTACTACGAGGAGTTCGAGGTCGGGGCGACCTACGAGCACGACAAGCGCCGGACGGTCAGCGAGCGCGACAACCAGGTGTTCTGTGACATGACCATGAACCAGCAGCCGTTGCACCTCGACGAGGAGTTCGCCGCCGACACCCAGTTCGGCGAGCGCATCGTCAACGGCCTGCTCACGATGTCGCTGGCCGTCGGGGTGACCATCCCGGACACCACCGACGGGACAATCGTCGCCAACCTCAGCTACGACGACGTCGAGCACCCCGCGCCCGTCTTCCACGGCGACACCATCCGCGCGCAGTCGACCGTGACCGACAAGCGGGAGACCAGCGATGGCGAGCGCGGCGTCGTGACGATGCACGTCGAGGCGTTCGTCGCCGACCGCGACGGGGAGGGCGGACGCGACGGCGAGACGCTGGTCTGTGAGTTCGACCGCACGGTGCTGTCGCTCAAGAAAGAACACGCCGGGGAGTGAACTGGGACCCACCACGGTTCCCAGGGCTCCGTCTGCTCGACCCCGAGCCGTGGCCTCTTCGATCCACGGCCGCTACGGGTTCCGACGAAGCTGGGATCGTGATGACAGCTCGATAAATTCATCTTCCAGGGACGATCTCGCCCGTCGATCCGTCGATGGGCCTGGTAACGGATAATTAATCAAATGCAGGTACTCGCAATTCGGTCCCGAATATGTTGGCCAATATTCGGCGGGTCTGGGGACAGACGAAGTCCGTGGGACGTACGGTTAGCATACCCGAGAACCCGGGGATCGAGGATCCGACCGTCGAGATCCTCGACGTGAAGGTCGACGGCGACGTGGCCGCACTGGCGAACGACGGCTCGGCGAATCCGGGGGTATCTCGCTGTACGACGTCAGCGATCCGGCGAACCCCACCAGCGCCGGTAGGTGGTTCCCGAAAGACGTCGCACCGGCGGAGGCGAAGGCGATCCGCGCCCCGTGTCACGACGTCTACGTCCAGGACGACGTCTGTTATGCGGCGCTGTGGGACGCCGGGACGGCCGCGCTGGACGTGAGCGATCCCACGGATCCGACCCTGATCTCCAGGTTCGGGTCGGTGCTCGACAAATCCGACGCCGTCCGGGGCTGGGACGTCACGACCGGCTTCGGGGCCTACCTCGATCAGTACTGGGACATCTTCGAGTACCTCACGGCGCCAGGCAACGCCCACTACGTCCAGCCGTCGCCCGACGGCGATCACGTCTACGTCGGCGCAGAGACCGTCCCCAAAGACGTCGGTGTCCCCGACCCCGGCGTGGACGATTACGGTGGTATCACCGTGTACGACACGTCCGACCTGGCGAACCCGACCGAGGTCACTCGCATCGACCCGCCGGTGATCGACGACGACACCGGGAAGCTGTTCACCTCACACAACTTCGACGTCTCGTCGAACCGGCTGTACACGTCCTGTACCACGGCGGCGTCCACGTCTACGACGTCACCGATCCCGCGAATCCGGTCCGGCGGGCCGGCCACGACCCGGACGGCTACGCGTTCTGGACGGCCGTTCGCTCCCGGGCGTTCACGGTCGGCGGCGTCTACGGGAGCGAGTCCGACACCGCTGGCGGGATCACCGTCTTGCGCGACGACCGGGGTGAGAAGCGCCCACCCGCCTTCGACGGAAGTGCCCCGCCGGACGACCCCGAGGTGATGCCCAGGGACGACCAGGAGTAGCCGACCGACGATCCCGTCTCGGGTCCGGCGGTGGGGTACGACACGACGATAGTTCAGGTCCCTCCCCCGCATTCGCCGGGGGAGTGAATTACTCGACGGTTCCTGACCCGACCGGCGACGTCGGCGCGAGGGCGTCGTCGGCCGCCCACGTGCCAGGTACCAAAATTTTGAGCCCAACAGTTGAACTGGTTCGGTACATATTGACATACATGGTCCTCGAGAAAGTCAAATCACTGGTGGGCGGTGGGGAGGACGAGACGTACAGCTATCGGTGTGACGCCTGCAACGGGGAGTTCGAATCGACCGTCGCAAACCCGAACGACACGTTCTGCCCGGACTGCGGGAGCGACCGCGTCCACTCCTCGCTGTGACCGACCGAGGGTAGTGGACGACCGCGGGTTACTGGGGTGCGCCCGGTGCCGTCAGCGCCAGCGCGTCGTCGGGGTACCCCGCCCGCTGTAGCGCCCGTTCGCGCTCCTCGCGGGTGAGTCGGTACGCCGGCAACTCCTCCGCCAGCGGCCCCTCGCCGCTCAGCAACTCGCCCTCGCGGTACCGCCGGGCGAGTTCGCGGACCCGCTTGTCGTCGTCCTCGAAGAAGTAGTAGAGGTACTGGTAGGCGACGTCGAGCTCGGGGTCGCCGCCGTGCTCGCGGTGCTCGTCGACGCTCGTGCGCCCGCCTGAGTACGCGTGCGTGCGAACCGTCTCGAACACCTCCTCGCGGCTGGAATCGAGGTCCAGGCTCGGTTCTTCGCCGGCGGCGCTCATCTTGCCCGGCCCGGTGAGACTGGGCAGGAACTTCGAAAGCAACGCCCCGGGCTTGTCGACGGGGTAGCGCTCCTTCGCCGCGACGTCGCGGGTCACCCGGACGTGGGGGTCCTGGTCGACCGCGATGGGCACCAGCGTCGGGTGCCGCCCCTCGATCAACTGCGGGAGCAGGAGGTGGGTCGCCTGGACCGCCGGGTAGAACGAAACCCCGGCGTTGGGCGGGTCGCCGTAGACCGCCTCGATGGTCGACTGCGTGAGGTCCTTGGCGAACGTCGCCGCGATCGGGTAGACCGCGTCGGCGTCGGCGGTGTCGATCACGACGTAGGTGTTCTCGGGATCGAAGCCGACCGCGAGGACGTCACGCAGGTTGTCCCGGGTCGCGTCGCCGATCTCTTCCAGCGAGCGGTCTTTGGTGATGTACTTCTCGTCGTCGGACAGCGGGATCAGCACCGTCGCGCCGGTCTCGTCCTGGAGACGTTTGGCGAAGTAGAAGGGGAAGACGTGGCCGACGTGCATCGGCCCCGAGGGTCCTCGTCCGGTGACGATGGAGTGGGGTTCGCCCGCCTTCGCGGCCGCGAGGAACGGGTCGAGGTTCCGCTGGGCGTAGAACACGTCCCGGCGGACCAGCGGGTGGTCGGGGAGGCCCCCGCGCTGGTCGTCGGTGAGGCGGTCGGCCCCGAAGCGGTCGAGCAGTTCGTCGTAGTCGACCTCTCCCTCGACCGCGTAGGGGGTGACCGTGAAGTCCCCGGACTGTTCGTCGGTCGGATTCTCTTCCGGTTCGTCTGTCGATTCGTCGGTTGCTCCGTCTGTCGGTTCGTCTTTCGCGTCGTCGGTCGCTGGCATGGATGCGTGTCTGATCGCTGGCGTCGACGATCGGTCGGCTGTGCCCGGAGAAGCGAAGGGAGCGCCGCGGCCGCGCCCGGCGGGTTAGGCCCGGCCGGCGACGGCCGCGACACTGTCCGCTCCCCGTGACTGCCAGCGCCAGCGACCGGTGGGAGCGGACATCTCGTCCCCGACTCGGCGCTCCGGCCGCTTATTGGTTGCGCTCCTCGACCACGCCCCAATGTGGGATCACCAGCGTTCGACCTCCTACGGCCCGGCGGCGGCCTCGAACCACCGCACTGCGACGACGGAATCCGAGAGTCGGTCCCGCGCCGTCTCCGCGTCGACTCTCCCGTCCGGCGGGACGTGGAAGGTGAGTTGTGTCTCCACGGTGACGCGCAACGATCCGTTCCCCGAGTCGACGTCGCCGACCCCCACGTCGTCCACGTGCCGGACGAACGACCACCGGGGGCTTGAACGTCCTGCCTGTGAGAGGTTCACAGTGCCGGAAAACGCTTTTGTCGGTCGCCCGAGACGATTGAGACGAGATGGAGACCCTCTCCTCGTTCTGACCGGGGCCGCGCCGCCGGTCGGTCGGTGACTGCGGGACCGACCAGCCAGGCGACCCCCGGTCGTTCGCTCTCCGCCCACCCGTTACCGTCGACCGATCCGGTCGTCCGGCCGCTGTCGGTCGCTCCTGACGGTCGGTCGCCATCGATCGGTGCCGGCCGTCTCGTCGTCGTCGCACGGTCGACGTTCGCGGCTGGGCTCGCATCGTCTTCGGACCATCCGCAGTCCTCATCACCCATGTTACAGACGGCAATCGTAGCGAAGCGAACCGACGAGGGAACGCCCGACACCGAGGAGATCCGTGGCCTGGCGGAGGCCGCCGGCGCCCGCGTCGTCGGGGAGGTCACCCAGACCCGTCCGGCGGACCCTGGCCTGGAGTTCGGGGCCGGGAAAGTCGAGGAACTGGCCGACCTGGTCGCGGAAACCGGCGCGGACACGGTCGTCGTGGACGGCGAACTGACGCCACAGCAGTCGGTGAACCTCACCGACGCGACGGGCGCGACGGTGGTCGACCGCCACCGGGTCGTGCTGGAGATATTCGCCCAGCGGGCGCGGCCCCGCCGCGCGCAGTTGCAGGTCGAACTCGCCCGCCTGAAGTACCGGCTCCCGCGACTCCGGGAGGCCTCGGACGAGGGGCTGATGAACCGCTGGACCGAGAGCGGGACGCAACTGTACGACGTCCGGGACCGCATCGACGCGCTGGAGCGGAAACTGGACGACCTGCCCGCGGTCGACGAACACCAGCGGGAACGCCGCCGCGAGGAGGGGTTCGACCTCGTCGCCATCGCGGGCTACACGAACGCCGGGAAGTCGACGCTGTTGCGCCGTCTGGCGGACGAGATGGCGCTCGAGGACGACCGGCATCCGGACCTCGGGGAGACGGTCGGCGTCGAGGACCGACTGTTCGAGACCCTGGAGACGACGACCCGCCGGGCGACCGTCGTGGGCCGGGACGTGCTGTTGACCGACACCGTCGGGTTCCTCGACGACCTGCCGCACTGGCTCGTGGAGTCTTTCCGGGGGACGCTCCGGGAAGTCCGGGAAGCCGACGCCGTCCTGCTGGTGGTCGACGCCGACCAATCCGTCCCGGAGATGCGCCGCAAACTGGAGACGTCCAGGGAGACGATTCCCGGGGAGGTGCCGGTCGTCACCGCGCTGAACAAGGTCGACCGCCTGGACGAGCGGAAACTGGCGAGAAAGCGGGAGGCGCTCGGTGATCTGGTCGACGACCCGGTCCCGGTCAGCGCGCTGGAGGGTGACCTCGACGAACTGCGCCGCCGGATCGACGGGGCGCTCCCTGACCTCCGGCGCGAGCGGTTGCGACTGCCGCTGACCGACGACGCGATGTCGCTGGTCTCTTGGATCCACGACCGGGCCGTCCATGCGGACGTCGAGTACGGGACGGAGGACGCGACCGTCGACTTCACCGCGAGGCCGGCGACCGTCAGGAAGGCGAGAGCGAAGGCTGAGGAGGTCCACGGGGGGTGACCGGCCCCGTCGTTTCCCGACCAGAACGGTCTTGTCGCCTGGCGCCGACGACCCGTCGATGCGAGCGTACGCACCGGGGAGCGTCACGTCGATGTTCGCGCCCGCCGAGGACGGGTCCCACGGGGTGAGTTTCGCCACCGCCGACGGGGTCGTCGCGGACGTCCGGCGAGCGACGTCGACGACGGTCACCCTCGACGGCGATCCGACCTCCTTCGAACCGGTCGAACTCGCCTGCGAGGCGCTGGACGTCGACGCCCGCGTGGGCCTGACCGCCGAGGTCCCCGTGGGCCGGGGATTCGGGGCCAGCGGTGCGGCCACGCTGGCGACGGTCCTCGCGGCCGACGCCGAGTGGGACCTCGGTCACGAGCGCGAGGAACTGGTCGAGGTCGCCGCCCGCGCGGATATCGAGGCCGGGACGGGCCTGGGTGACGTGTACGTCCAGGAGTCCGGCGGCCTCCTCTGGAACGTCGGCGAGGGTCGCCAGCGCCGCGAACGGACCGACGAACTGTCCTACATCTCCTACGGCGACGTCGCCACGGCGGAGGTACTGGCCGACGACGCGGCGCTCCAGCGGGCCGCTACGGCCGCCGACGAGGCGTTTCCCCGGTTCGACCCGGACGCCTCCCTGGCGGAGCTGTTCGACCTCTCCTGGGAGTTCGCTCGTGAGACCGACCTCGTCACCGACCGGGTTCGGGAGGCCGTCGAGCGCGTCCAGGACGCCGACGGTGCCGCGACGATGGCGATGGTCGGGGAGACGGTCGTCGCCTCTGCCCCCGACGCCCTGGACCGGCGGACGAGGATCACGCCGGATGGCGCCCGCCTGCTCGACTGATTCCGGGGCACTGAACGCCATTCGGCGGGGCCGGGGTCACCGTAAAGGCGCCCGACGGCGTATCGGACGCTGGGACTCACGCTCGACGACCGCGACAGGGCGGTCCTCGAACGACTCCGTGCGGGGGACGCGGACGTCGAGACGCTGGCCGGGAGTACGGACTGCACCGTCGACTACCTCCGTGACCGCCTCCCGGAGCTGGCCGACGAGGGTCCGGTCCGGCCCGTGGAAGCGGACGCCTACACGATTACTGCCGACGGAGAGCGGGCCGTCGCCTCGTCCCCGGTCGGATCGCTCGACGACCGGATCGACACGCCATCCGACGTGGCGGGGCGAATCGACTCGTTCGACTTGCGGCCGGACCGGGCGGACGCCGTCCGGGCCGCGTTCGCGTTCCTGAAGTTCTGGGGCGACGCCACCCGGGGCGAGGTCGTCGACGGCGTCTACAGCGAACACCCCGCGGGCTACGAGTCCGGACGGGAGTGGTGGGCGAAACTGGTCCGTGACCGCCTGGCCGACCTCCCGTCGGTCGACTCGCCGTCGGCAGAGGGCAGTCCGTGGCGGGATACGGAGACGCCTGACGGGGACGACGAGGACGGGCGAACCGCACCGGACGATCCGACGCCCCCGGAGACCAGCGCCAGGTTCGCGCTCGACGGGTTGGACCTGGACGGTGACGAGCGGTCTGCCGTTCGTGCGGCGTTCGACCACCTCCTCGCGGCGGGGACAGCGAGCGAGTCGACGTTCCAGCGCGAGGTGTCCTCCGACTACCCTGCCGGGTACGAGTCCGAATCGGAGTGGTGGACCGACTGCGTGCGTCCGGCGTTCGAGCGTCTGCCGGGGGTCGAAGAGTCGAATGGAGCCGAGTGGGAGTACCGCCAGTCTGCGGCCGGGCCGGCGTCGACGGGTCCGGGTGCCGAGTCGTCCGGTGACTCCGGTCACGGTGAGTGACGGCCCGAGACCCCTGACCGAAGCGGCCACCCGGTTGACGTATCTTTCCTCGTTTTATTTCTGGTCTAGAAATATTCAAACAGGACTATGATACGGGAGTACTGACCAAGGAATGCGTATGCGTCGAAGACAGGTCCTCGCGAGCATCGCCACGTCGAGCGTCGCTGGAGTCGGCGTCGTCGCCGCCGACCGCCGCGTTCCGTCTGCGCACCTCTCGACGGCCGATCCGGACGAACTCCGGGTGGTGCGGGACGGAGGAGTTGTCGAGACGGTGACCGACCCGTCGACCGACGAGATCAGGCAGTTGCTGTCCGAGACCGACGACGACGAGCGTCTGGTCTCGGCGTCCGGGTGCTGTTTCGAGTACTGCGCCAGCGACTGCGACCCCCGGTACAGTTGCGACTGTTGTTACTGGGACTGTAGCTGCAGTTTGGACTGTCCGGACTGCTGTTGATCGGACGACCCGTCCGTCCCGGGAACGACACCGTAATTACATATCTACGTTCGATAAAACTGTTGTTTAGAAATATTCAAATATACATATTTCCGGTGAATCACACTGTCGGAACGCGCATGAAGCGCAGACGCGTCATCCGTGGTATCGCAGCGACCGGTGCGATTGGATCGACGGCGGGGCTTGCCGCCGGGAACCAGATCGGCCAGCCGACCGACATCTCGGCGTACGACCACCTGAAGGTCGTCCGGGGCGACGAGACCGTCCGGACCATCGATGACCCGAGTTGGGAGACGGTCCGCGAGGTGGAACTCGAACTGGACGAGGACGAGGAACTCGTCGGTCCGGAGTGCCACTGTGTCACCTACTGTTGCAACGAGTGCTCCTGTTCGGACGGGTGTTGCGCGTGCAACTGCTGGTGTGAGTGCCCCGGCGAGAACGAGTGCACCTGCTGAACCGGGGTGAGTAGTTCGACGGCCACGGGACCGGTCGAACGTCGACCGTCTACCGGCCGTCTACAGGATGGTCCCGTGTTTCTTGTCGGGGAGGTCCTTCTCGACGGTCTCGTAGAACTCGAAGCGACGCTCTAGCTCCTCCCGGAGCGTGCTCGGCGGCACGATCTCGTCGATGACGACCTCGCTGGCCATCCGGTGGACGTCGATGTCCTCGCGGTACTCCTGGCGGAGTTCCTGCTCGACCTCGGCGCGCTCCTCGGGGTCGTCGATGTCCGCGAGTTTGTTGGCGTAGACGGCGTTGATCGCCGCCTCCGGCCCCATGATGGCGATCTCGCCGGACGGCAGGGCGATGGTGCTCTCGGGGTCGTAGGCGGGACCGGACATCGCGTAGACGCCGGCGCCGTAGGCCTTCCGGACGATCACCGACTGTTTGGGCACCGTCGCCGAGGAGGTGGCGTAGATGAACTTCTTGCCCTTCTCGAGGATGCCCTCCTTCTCGACGCTGGATCCGGCCATGAAGCCGGGGGTGTCACAGAGGTACAGAAGCGGGATGTTGAACGCGTCGGACTTCCAGATGAACTCCGCCGCCTTCTCGGCGGCGTCCGGGAAGATGGCGCCCGCGCGCTGCCGTGGCTGGTTGGCGACGATGCCGACCGGCCGACCGTCGATGTGAGCGTAGCCGGTGACGATCTCCTTGCCGAACCCAGGGCGCAACTCGAAGAACGAGTCGGCGTCCACGACGCGCTCGATCACGTCCATCATGTCGTACCCGCGGTTGGGGTCCTGGGGGACGATGGAGTCGATTCCCGCCGGTGACTTCGCGGGCGCTTTCGGTTCGGCCCGTGGCGGGTCCTCGGAGACTAGTTCCGTCTCGTGTTGTGGACGTCCGGGCCGCCCAGATCCTGCATGTCGATCTCCTCGCCGGTGACCATCTCGACCATCCGCGGGGAGGCGATGGCCATCGCGGACATCTCCCGGACCATGATGGTGAAGTCCGCGAAGACGGGGGTGTAGGCCGCCCCGGCGATACAGGGCCCGTAGAGGACGCAGATCTGCGGCACCGCCCCGGACAGCATCGAGTGGTTGTAGTAGTACTTGCCGATCCCCTCGCGGTTGGCGAAGAAGCCGGTCTGCTGGTCAATGCGGCCGCCGGAGGAGTCCATCAGGTAGAGGACGGGGCGGCCGGTCTTCAGCGCCCGCTGTTGCATCCGGAGGAACTTCTCGACGCCCTTCTCGGCCATCGACCCCGCCTTGACGGTGAAGTCGTTGGCCATGAAGTGGACCTTCCGGCCCTCGAAGTCGGCGGCGCCGGTGATGAGGCCGTCCGCCGGCAGTTGATCGTCGGCGTCGAACTCCGCGAACTTGCCGTCCTCGAACAGTATCCCGTCGTCGCCGTCGCCGGACTCCGTCCGGCTGCTCGCCGAGCTCTGCTCGGCGTTGAACCACAGGTCGATGCGGTCGCGGACGAACCGCTTGCCCTGCTCTGGGAGTCGCTCCTTGTACTTCTCGGGACCGCCACCCAGGATGTCCTCGATCTCCTTCCAGAGTTGTAGTTCCCGGTCGGTCGGTCCCAGGCCGTCGTCGCCGGGCAGCGGTGCCGCCGCCTGGCCAGTCGGTGCCCTGGAGACCGCCGGCTCGTCGCCGTCGCCGACGTACACCTCGACGTCGTCTTTGAACCGGCGGGCCATCGCGGTCGCGATGGCCGACGCCTCCTCCTCGGTGGCCCCGTCACCGATCCGAACTTTCATGCGTTCGAGTCCGACCAGAACGCCCAAATGGATTTCCCTTCGCCCCGCGTCAGGCGAGCAGTCGAACGAGCACGTACAGCGTCCCTGCCGAGAGGACGGTCGTCGTCGGGACGTTCACCGGGGCCAGGCGCTCGTCGTCGCCGTGTTCGGTCGCGTAGACGAACGTCGAGACGGCCGTGGGCATCCCGAGCATCAAGACTCCTGCACGGAGGGTAGCCTGGTCGGCCCCCATGCCCGCGAACGCCACCAACGCCAGCGCCGGCATGACCAGCAGTTTCAGCGCGGCGACCGACGGCGTCCCCTCGCTCCGGATGGAGGCCCGCCGGGGATCCAGCGAGGCACCGACGCAGACGAGCGCGACCGGTAGCGCGAGTTCCGAGACCAGACCGGTCGCCGCGGTCACCGAACCGGGGACGGGCACGCCGAACCCGGCGACGGCCAGGCCGACCGGTAGCGACAGGACGATCGGGTTCCCGATGAACGCCCGGACCTCGACGGCCGCGTCGTTCGGCGTCACCAGCAGGAAGATGGTCAGTGGGATCTGGGTCAGCGCGCCGACGCCGAGCAGGAGGCTCCCCCGTGCGGCCGCGAGGCCGCCGAACGTCGCCGCGACCATGGGTAGACCCAGGTACCCCAGGTTGCAGTGGTACGACTGGATCGTGGCCACGCTCCAGGTCGCGCCGGAGGAGGCGTCGCGGTGGACGACGAGGCTCAGGCCGACCATCGCCAGCAAGACCGCCCACAGGCCGACGATCAGCGTCGGCGTGAACACCTCCCCGAGCGGCCGGTGGTGGGTCGAGTGGAACACCAGCGCCGGGAGCGCGACGTAGTAGGCGAGGGCGTTCAACCGGTCGCGGCGCTCGGCTGCGAGGACGCCAGCGCTCCTCGCGGCCCCGCCGACGGCCAGCAACGCGAGCATGTACGCGAACCGCGCGGCGAGCAAGCGGGACCGGAAGCCACGGTGACTGACAGTCCTTTCGGTCCCCGCAGACCACACCGCGGGCAGGGCAAAACCCAACTCGCGTCGGCCCCCACGGAAACGCATGGACGTCCTGCTCACCGGCGCACTGGGAACCGTCGGGACGGCCGTCACGGACCACCTCGACCACGAGTTCACCCTGCTGGACCGCCGGGAGGGCGGCCACGTCGTCGCGGACGTGGCGGATTACCCGGCCATCCGCCCGGCGTTCGACGGACAGGACGCCGTCGTCCACCTCGCGGGCTATCCGGCGACCGACGCCTCCTGGTCGGAGGCGCTGACGCACAACGTCGTCGGCACGCACAACGTGCTGGAGGCGGCCGCGGACGCCGGCGTCGAGTCGGTCGTGTTCGCATCCTCGAACCACGTCGTCGGGGGGTACGAGCAGGAGTTCGCCCCCGACCTGTACTACGGCGACGTGGACCTGACGGTCGATCACACCGACCCGATCCGGCCGGACTCGCACTACGGCGCGTCGAAAGCCTGCGGGGAGGCGTTCGGTCGTCAGTACGTCGAGCGCGAGGCATCGCCCGACCGGTTCTACGCGCTCCGCATCGGGTCCGTGCGGGACCCCGAGTACGACCACCCCTACGGCGACGCCGAACGACTGGTCGACGACGGCGAGGCCGACTCGGACTCGCGGGCGTACGAGGAGGTGGCCGCCCGGATGCACGCGCTCTGGCAGTCCCGGCGGGACCTCGCACACCTCGTCGACTGTTGTCTCCGGGACGACTCGGCCGCCTTCGAGGTGTTCTACGGCGTCAGCGCCAACGAGCACCGCTGGCTGGACATCGAGCACGCACGCGAGGTCGTCGGGTACGACCCTCGTGACGGTGCCGAGTGGAGCGACCGGGGGGCATCGTGACGCTGTCCGAGCGCTTCCAGGGGTTCGCCACCTGGTGCGAGGGGACCTCGCCGCTGTACGAACGACTGGCCCGTGGCGTCGCCGACGATCCCGACCTGCTGGACCTGGCGGCGGCGGTCCCCGAGGGGCGGTCACCGCCGCACGTCCTGCTCGCGGGCGTCCACTACCTGTTGCTGGACGGGTGCGAGCACCCCCTCGCTGACTACTACGCCAGCGTGACGGGGGATCCCGCCGACCCGACGGTGGACGACCCCGTGGCGGCCTTCAGGGAGTTCTGCCTGGAACACGAGTCGGCCCTGCGGGAACTCCTGACGACGTGGCGGACCCAGACGAACTCCGTCCGGCGGTGTGCCGCCCTGTACCCCGCGTTCGCTCGCGTCTCGGCGGCGGTCGACGGGCAACCGCTCTCGCTGATCGAGGTCGGGTCCAGCGCCGGCCTGAACCTGCTGTGGGACCGGTACGCCTACGAGTACGCCGACGAACGGGCGGCCACCGACGGAGACGAGGGCCCCGGCGACCCGATCAGGGTCGGTCCCGACGACGCCACAGTCGTCGTGGAGTCGTCGCTCCGCGACGGCGACCCGCCGCTCCCCGTGAATCCGCCGGAGGTCGCTTCGCGCCAGGGAATCGACCTGAACCCGCTGGACGTGACCGACGAGTCGGACGCGCGGTGGTTGCGCGCGCTGACGTGGCCGGAACACGAGTCGCGACGGCGACTGCTGGACGCCGCCCTGGAACGGGCACGGGCGAACCCGCCGGAGATTCGCGCTGGCGACGCCCTGGCGGTGCTCCCGGACCTCCTCGACGCGACGGCCGATCCGGTGGTCGTGTTCAACACCCAGACGCTGTACCAGTTTACCGAGGACGAGCGCGAGCAGTTCCGCACGCTACTGGCCGAGAACGGGACCGGGCGGGAACTCCACTGGCTGTCGGGCGAACACGGCGTCGAGTCCGACGAGCCGGAAATCCGGTTGCAGTGGGCGACGGCGACGGACGGTCGCCTGGTGCCCGAGCAGTTGCTGGCGTACGAACAGCACGGCCGCTGGATCAGGTGGGTCGAGGACGCCTAGGCCAGCCGTTTGGCCGCGTCGACCCACTCGGCGACCTGCTCCTGGTCGAACCCGAGGACGTCGCCGACGCTCTCCGGGTCCGCGGTCGCCAGGCTCCGGACCGAGTTGATGCCGGCGCTGGCCAGGCGGTCGGCCACGTCTTCGGTGATCCCTTCGACGTCCGTGACCGGGTCCGGCTTGCTCCGCTCGCGCCAGGCGGCCTCGGCGGCTTCGAGTTCGCCGCTCCCGTCGGCCTCGGCGTCCTCGGGCCCGTCACCGAGGTCGGCCGAGAGGTCCGGCGAACTCGACAGCGACGGCCGCCCGCCGTCGTCACTCGAATCGGAGTCGGAGGACTCCTCGCCCTCGCCGGACTTCCAGTCGCCGGTGCTGGCCGCGACCCAGGCCCGCTCGTCGTCCTGCAGTCCCCGGACCTGGTCGGAGCGCTTGTCGAGGTCTTCGTTGTTGGACCCCGTAATCGACCACGGCAGGGAGTGCTCCCTGCGGATCTTCGTGGCCACTCCCGGGTTCACGCCGGCGTCGACGAGCATCCGGTAGGAGACCCGCTTGTTGCGGAAGTCCTCGGCGTCGACGTCGGACTCGGTGAGGTCCTCCTCCGTCGCCGGTCCGACGTACTTGAGGTCGGTCAGGTCGTCGCCTCGGTCCGGATTGTGGCCCGTCATGTCCCGACTCCACTGTTCGTACCAAAGCTACCCGCCCGTCTTAAATTTTCGGCCGCGAACAGGACGGTCCTCGAAGCCCGGGAACGGTGGTGTCGAGACGGATCGACTACCCGGCGATCGGTCGCGGCACATCGCGGTCCGGGCGCCGCTCGTCGTCAGTTCGGAATGTCGTATCCCCTGATTCCGTCGCCGTCGCCCCAGCCGTACTCCTCGACCGACGTCGAGAGCGTCCTGGATCCGGAGAACTCGGGCTCGTACCGCTTGATCAGGACCTTCAGCGCCGGGATGTCGTAATCCCCGTCGTGGTAGACCGTCAGTCGCTTGTTGTACATGTAGTGAGAGACCTTCTTGTCGTAGTCGGAGGTCGTCGGCGTCCGTCCATCCTTGGTCGCGTACAACTCGATGCCGTCACCGTTCTCGACCTCGAAGGTGATGTGACACGGCTTGTCGGTCCCGGGGTAGTGGGTGTACTCGATGCTGTCGCGGTAATACGGGAAGTCGACGCTGCCATACCTGAAGCTGCTCGTGGCCCCACACTCGTCGTCGTCCCACTCGGCGGTCATCAGTCCGTAGATCGTGTCGAACTGGAGTCCGGTGACGTCGTGTTGCTGGATGTTCTCGGGCACGTCGTCGGTGTCGTCGTACCCGTGGGCACCGAGCTGGACGCTCGACCCGAACACGCCGTCACCGTCGTCCTGGTCTGTCCGGTAATAGACGTCGCTCTCGAAGCACCCGCCCTCGATGGCGTTTCCGTAGGTGTCTTTGCTCTCGCCGTAGGGGAAATCGAGCATCGGGATGTCACGGTTCCACGGGTCCGGTTTCTCGACGTAGCCCCGGTGGATGACCGAGGCGAGGAAGTCGAGGCTCTCGACCGAGTAGCCGTTCTGGTAGAGTTTTCGCACGGCGTTGGCCCCGACGTGGTCGGCCGTCCCGAGGGACACGACCCGGACGGGGACGCCACCGTTGGACGCCTTGTAGTCCATGATGAACTGCGCCAGTTTGAAGCCGTTCATCGTCGCCAGGTCGCGTTCGTCGGACGGGCTCGGTCCACCCGCGTCCCAGGTGTAGACGACCAGGTCGTGGGGTCCCGACGCCGACCGCCCTGGGTAGGTGTCACCCTGGGCGTGCTCGTCGAGGGCGTCCCGGAAGTACTGCACCTGGTCGGCCGCGTCCTCGGGGATGACTCCGTCGGAGACGAACACGATCAGTTCGTTGCCGGTGCACGGCACGTCCGACGCGTTGTACTCCCACTTTCCGTAGTCGGGGTGGCGGCCACAGCCGTCGTAACAGACGAAGTGATCACGCGACCCGACGATGCCCACGTCGCCGGGGTAGACGTCCGGATCCACTGCCGGGTTCGACCCGAAGTAACAGTAGCTCCCTGCGGCACCGACCATACTACCGATGCCGCCCAGTGTCCCGACCGCCGCCGCCCGAAGGATGTTTCTTCTCCTCATAGTATGAAATATAATTACTAACATAAACATTCATTCCCTATACGAAGAATCGACGACCGACGGCCGTACTCCGGCACCCTTACTTTCCGGTCGGGACAACCCACGGGTATGCGTGGACCAGCAGACATCGAGCGGTTCGGCGTCGTCGGTGCCGGGAGGATGGGCGCGGGCATCGCCCAGGTCGCGGCGATGGAAGGGTTCGAGGTCGTGATGCGGGACGTCGAGCAGGCGTTCCTCGACGACGGGTTCGAGCGCATCGAGGAGAGTCTCGACCGGTTGGTCGACCGTGACGCCATCTCCGAGTCCGAGGCGGAGGCGACCCGCGACCGGATCACGGGCACCCTCGAACTGGAGGACCTCGCGGACTGCGACATCGTCGTGGAGGCGGCCGTCGAGAACATGGAGATCAAGCAGGACGTCTTCGCGGACCTGGACGACCTGACCGACGAGGACGTGATGCTGGCGACCAACACCAGCACGCTCTCGGTGACCTCCATCGCCAGCGCGACGGACGCCCCCGACCGCGTCGTCGGCCTGCACTTCATGAACCCCGTGCCGGTCATGGAGGGCGTCGAGGTCGTGATCGGCGAGCGGACCAGCGTGGGGACCCGCCAGGCCGCCTACGACGTCGCGGAGGCCCTGGGCAAGACGACCTGGGAGTCCGACGACAAGCCCGGGTTCGTCGTCAACCGCATCCTGATGCCCTGGATCAACGAGGGCATCCGCGCGTTCGACGAGGGCGTCGGCACGAAGGAGGACATCGACCAGGGGATGAAACTCGGCACCAACGTCCCGATGGGGCCGCTGGAACTGGCCGACCACATCGGACTGGACGTCTGCCTGCACGCCTCCGAGACGCTCCACGAGGAACTGGGCGACCGCTACAAGCCCGCCTACCTCCTCAAGCGGAAGGTCGAGGCGGGCCACCTCGGCAAGAAGAGCGGCCAGGGCTTCTACGAGTACGACTGACCGGCGTCGGCGGGTGTCTTATCTTCCTCCGGACGCAACGTCCGCCATGGCACTCAGCCGCCTCTTCCGGTCCCGACGCCTGAAGCAGCTGTCGGTCGCAAGGCTCCTGTTCAAGTCCGGACGGGCCTTCCTCCGGGGGGAGTACCGGGTCGGTGTCGGACTGCTCGGCGCCGCCGCCCTCGCCAGCAAGTCGACGACGCTCGGCTTCCTCGCGGAGGGGGTCCTGTGGTTCCTCCGGCGCGGCGGTCGCCGCGGGCCTCGACGGGAGGAACCGCCGGTGGCCGGGCGGCGGCCGGGGCCATCGTAACGCGTACCTACTTATCCGTCTCCGGACCCTAGTTCGGGTATGGTCGACTGGCGTGCTGTCACCATCGGGTTCGCCGTCGGACTGGTCATCAGCGTCGTCGGGCTTGCGTTGCCGGTCATCGGACAGATCGGCGGCGGTCTGATCGGCGGGTTCGTCGCCGGGTACCTCGCCGGCGGCGGCCTGGGCAACGGCGCCTGGCACGGCATGCTGGCCGGGGCACTGGGCGGTATCCTGCTCGCCATCTTCGTCGGCGTGGCGACGACGGCGCTGGGGTTCGCCATCAACCAGTCCGTCGCCGGCCTCATCGGCGGTGCGAGCCTGTTCTTCGTCGCGCTGTTCCTCGCGGCCCTGTTCGCGCTGGACAGCGCCATCGCGGGCGCGATCGGTGGTGCGCTCCGGGGGGAGTGACCGTGAGTGGAGGGGCGTTCTGTCAGTTGGCGACGGAGACCAACACTGGCCACAGGATGTCTGGGGGACTGTTCAGATAAGCAGTGGTGGTCGGCACAATCCCAGGACAGCGGTGGCCAGCACCACCAACGGATGGTGGTGGCCGGCGCGATTCACGCCGGGTGGGAATGAACGGGGCCGGGGCGGTTCGGAAAGCCCGACGACGCTCCCGCGAGCACCGTGAGCGGGAGTCAGCGAGACGCAGCCTGCGCAGGGAAGCGAGCAGGACCGTCTCGCCGGACAAGCACCGCAGCGAAGCGAGGAGCGCAGCGAGGCGCGCGACAGAAGCGCCCCGTGGGCTTTCGCGGTGGGCTCGACGATGAATCTGGCTTATCAGAACGCTGCCGACGCCCGGAGAGGAAAAGTAAAGGGCCGAGGCGGCGAGGTTCGCGTATGGACTTCAGCCTCTCGCAGGAGCAATCGCAGATCCGCGACATGGTCGCGGAGTTCGTCGACGAGGAGGTCGTCCCGCGCGCGAAGGAGATAGCCGAGACCGACGAGTTCCCGGCCGACCTCGTCGCGGAGATGGGCGAACTGGGGCTGATGGGGATGCCGTTCCCCGAGGAGTACGGCGGCGCCGGCCTGGACTACCACAGTTACGCCATCGGCCTGGAGGAGATCTCCCGCGGCAGCGGCGGCCTGGGCACCGTCGTCGCCGCCCACACCTCCCTGGCGGGCAACATGCTCTACGAGTTCGGCGACGAGACCCAGAAGGAGGAGTACCTCACGACGCTGGCGGAGGGGCGGGAGGTCGGTGCGTTCGCGCTCTCTGAGGCCGGCGCGGGTAGCGACGTCCCCTCCATGGAGGCCACGGCCGAGAAAGACGGCGACGAGTACGTCCTGAACGGGTCGAAGCTCTGGACCTCCAACGGGTCGGTGGCCGATACGATCACCGTCTTCGCCAAGACCGACCCCGACGCCGGCCGGACGGGCATCTCCTCGTTCG
Organism: Halobacteriales archaeon QS_1_68_20; assembly: GCA_003021085.1. Taxonomy (GTDB): domain Archaea; phylum Halobacteriota; class Halobacteria; order Halobacteriales; family PXRE01; genus PXRE01. The sequence continues at coordinate 266,207 of PXRE01000026.1, forward strand.
TCGTCCGGCCCGAGCAGGACCCGGGCTTCCACGTCGAGAACACCGAGGAGAAACTCGGCGACAAGGGCTGTCCGACCGCGGAACTGCGCCTGGACGACTGCCGGATCCCCGAGGACCGTCTCATCGGCGAGGAGGGCGACGGGTTCGTCCAGGCGCTGAAGACGCTCAACGGCGGCCGCATCACCATCGCGGCCCGCGGGGTCGGCATCGCCTGCGCCGCCTTCGAGGCAGCACGGGAGTACGCCCAGCAGCGCGAGCAGTTCGACCGGCCCATCAGCGACTTCCAGACCATCCAGCACAAACTCGCGGACATGGACACCAAGATCCAGGCCGCGAAGATGCTGATGCACAAGGCGGCGGACAAGAAGATCCGTGGCGAGCGCTACGTCAAGGAGGCCGCCCAGGCAAAGCTATACGCCTCCGAGGTCTCCCGCGAGGTCGCCAACGAGGGCATCCAGATCCACGGCGGGTACGGTTACACGAAGGAATTCCCCGCCGAGCGGTTCTACCGCGACGCCAAACTCAACGAGATCTACGAGGGCACCAGCGAGGTGCTCCGGAACACCATCGCCGACCAGTTGCTGGACTGATCCACCTCATCCCTAAGTTGCTGGACTGATCCACCTCATCCCTAAATACGTGTACGCGTATACGTGTACGCGCAAACGTACCACATGTAGCATGGCGACGAAGACGATCACCGTCCGCGAGGAGGCCTACGAGCGGCTGCAGGCGATGAAACGAGACGACGAGAGTTTCAGCGATCCTCTCCTCCGACTGACGAACGCGGAGGAAGACGTCATGGCAGGGTTCGGCGCACTTGCCGGCGAAGGTTTCGCGGACGCGGTCGGCGAGGCACGGGAGCAACTGGACGAGGACTTCGAGGATCGGACCGATGAACCTCTTGGACAGTAGCTTCCTGGCTGACTACCGACGGGGCGAGGAGTACCCCGTCAGTGCCTCGACGAACACGGTGACGTCCCGCAGTTCGCACCCAGCGTCGTAACCTTCGAGTTGGGATACGGGGCGCTCAAACATCCGCCGCCCGAGCAGACGCTCGCGACGGTGTACGAGTCCCTGGAGTGGGGAAGTCCTCCCGTTCGACGAAGGGGCCGCCAGGGAGGCCACGAGGATCAGAGACGAGTTACGGCCAGACGGATCGATGATTCCCACTCCAGACGTGATGATCGCCGGAGTCGTTCGCGCCACAGGGGGAACGCTGGTCACCCGAGACCGTGACGTCATCGCCGTCGACGACCTCGACGTTCTGTTATTGGACGAGTGAACGAAACGCGTCACAGTCCCGTCTCTTCGCGTACCCACTCGACGTGGGCCTCCAGCGCCTCGCGGCCCGCGTCGGTCAGCGCGTACACGTCGTGGATGCCCTCGGTCCGGCGTTCGAGGTGGCCGGCTTTCACCAGTTTCTCGACCTTGCGCCTGAATCGCTCCGGCTCGAACCGCTCGCCGTAGTGATCTTCCACCCTCGTCTCCAGTTCCTTGAGCCGCAACTCCCCGGCACCGTACAGCGTGACGCAGACGTCCCGTCGGACGCCGCTCTGGAGCCACTTGCCCATGGGCGGCCCCACGCGGCCACCCGGTAACACCGTTTCGGGTCGGCGGTCGGCCGCCCCGACCGGGAGAAACTCCGTCAGCCCTCCCCGCCGCCCGCAACCGGTTCGCCCATCCACACCGGTGTGGTGTCCAGCGCCGTCACCAGCAACTCGTCCAGTTTCGTGCCGTCCTCGCGGACCGCTACCTCCAGGCGGTGTCGCCCGCGGTCGAGGTCGAAGGTGAGCGGGCCGTCGTCGGTCTCGGAGTCCCAGACCGGCACCCAGTCCCAACCTCGGCGGGCGTCGATGCCGTCCCAACGGTACCAGGTGCCGCCGTCCATCCGGACCCAGAAGGAGTCGTCGCCCCACCCGGGCGCGTGGACGCGGCCGTAGACACGGTACTCGCCGCCGGCCGCGTCGAACTCGTAGGTCGCGTACCCGCTAGCGGGCGGTTCGTGGTGGCTGTCCACGCCGCGGGCGACGACGTACTCGCCGCCCGACGCGGCAGGGTCAGACTCGACCCGGAACGGCGCCGCCAGGTCGCCCGCCTCGGCCTCGAACCAGTGCTCCCGCGGCGGGTCGGCGTCGCCGGCGGGACCGAGCAGTCCGCCCTCCAGGCGGGGATCACGTTCGACGTCCGGGGGCGCGATTGCCCCGTGGACCGCGAGGCCGAACGCTCCTTGCAACTGCTGGTTGGTCTTTCCGACGACGGATTCGGGGTCGTCGATCAGTTCCGCGAGTTTCTCGCGGCCGAGCTGGTCCAGGTCCCCCGTCGTCGGGACCGGGACCGCGTCCGGGTGCTGGGCGTCGAGGTAGACGTGGCGGCCGTCGAGTTCGACGCCGCCGCCGCGGCCGAACAGCTCCTCCGGATCGACGTGCTCCAGCGATTCGAGGTCCACCGAGACGGCGGCGCCGTCCGCCGACACATCCGAGAGGGCGACCCGCCGCGGCGGGCCGCCGTCGTGGCCCCGGACGCGGACGTTGGTCGCGTTGTCGAGTTCGACGTCCCGGACGACGGTGATGCCACGGGTCATCGCGGAGACGCCGCGGTCGAACCCCTCGATCACCGAATCTTCCACGACCACGTTGAACGGGTACGGCGTGTTGCGGTTGATCCCGACGCCGCCGGTGGTACCGTCCCGGTCGGAGTCCTTGCCGGCCAGCAGTCTGGCGTTGCTGACCCGGAGGTTGTGGCTGTACCTGATCGTGAGGGCGTTGTTGCCGCCCTGGGCGTTCCACCGGTCCGGCTGGATCACCTCGTCTCGCCGACCAGGTCGAGTGGCTGGGGCTGGTCCCCCCCCCTGGGCGTTCCACCGGTCCGGCTGGATCACCTCGTCCCAGTGGCTGATCAGCGGCCCGACGTCGTAGGCCGTAAACCCCTCGATCACGCCGTAGTCCTCGAAGCGGGGGTGGTCGTAGCCGAACATGTGCCGGGAGACCTCCAGGCCGCCGCCGGAGGCGAACGTGGTGTTGTCGCGGACGGACTGGAGCGGGACGTACGCCGACGAGATGCGGTCCTCGGTGGCGCGGTCGGACTCTTTCAGGCGCTCGTGGCCGTCGAGGTACTCCAGGGGGAAGTTCGGCACCGACCCGCGGGCGTTGTGAATCTCCTCGCCGGGCCGGAGTTCGCGGTCGACCAGCGGTCGGTTCCAGAAGACGAAGCCGTAGTGGCGGTGGCCGGCGGCGACGTTGTCCTCGACGGTGACGGCCGGTCCCTGCAACCAGAAGCCGTGGCCGCCGTGGCCGAAGTCGTCGACCTCGCCGGGGTCGCCGCCCTCGTGGAACTTCCGCGAGTCGACCGTCTCGCCGCTGCCCTCCGACCGGAGGGCGAAGTTCCGGCGGAACGACCCCCGCTCGTTGCCCGCCTCCGCGACGAACCCGCTCCCGAACACGTCGTAGGTCACCGAGTCGACCACGTCGACGTGGCTGTGGTGGTTGACGACGCCCCACCCGGGACTCCCGTCGACCGCGACCCCCTGGATGCGCGCGGGGTCCTCGCCCTCGATGCCCGTCTCGTGGAAGTGGAGCGCGTATCGCGCCCGGGGGTTCGGCGGGACGTCTTCCGGTGGTTCCCCGTGGACCGGGTTCGTGAACGGGTAGGACTTGTCCGTCCGGCCGAGTTTGTAGAACCCGGCGTAGCGGACGTCGACCTCGTCACTGCCGAACATGACGTGCCCCCGCCGGGGCGTCTCCGGGTTCTCGGAGTCGAACCTGACGTTGCGAGTGCGGTTCAGGACGTAGGCGTCGAGGGCGTCGGCCGGCGGGACGTGGTCGTGGTTCAGCGTCCGGTCGAGTTCGACCGTGGCCCCATCGACGCCGGTGACGACCACTTCCTCGTCCTGGTTCTCGACGGGATGGTTGCCGGCGACGACGACCCGGTCGCCGACCTGCCAGTTGGTCGGCGCTTCGGGCAGTTCGATCCGGCGGTCACCCTGCGTCGGTGCACTCGCCAGCGCGGTCCAGGTCGTCTTCTCCGCGCCGTGGACGCTCACCGCGCCCATCGCCACCAGACCCCTGCTCACCCGCGCCGGGTCCCGGGCGTCGTCGATGGGGCCGAAGTCCGCGAACGTGATCCGCGCCTCGGCGTCCGGACCGACCGGTGCGTCGGGGTGGCCCAGGTACAGCAAACTGCCGGGCGTGGTCACGAGCGTCCCCGCAACGAGGTGGGTGTCCGTCGACCGGTCGAACCGCAGTGCCCCGTCCACACGGACGGTCCGGAGACGCGCCGAGAGGCGACTCGCCACGGTGACGCTGACGCCGTCCTCGATCAGGACCCGGGCGCCGTCGCCGGGGACCTCGCCGTCGGCCCAGGTCCCGGGACTGGACCACTCCCCGCTGGCAGTCGCGCGGTGGGTGGCCCCCTCGCGGGGAACCAGTGCCAGCGCCGCTTCGTGGCCCGGGCCGGCCGTCGCCCCGGGATCGACCGGCAGGTCCACGTCCAGGGCCTCCAGGTTGTTGAGCGCACCGTCCAGCAGGTCCGGGGACGCCGCGACGGCCCCGAGTGCGGCACCACCGACCCCGGCCAGTAGCGTCCGACGGGACGGTCCGTCCGTGGGTATTTCCGGGAGGTCTCCGGGCAAGTCCGTCTCGCGGAGGCGGTCGGACGGGAGCGCCGGCACGTCGAGTTCGCTCGGGGACGCCGGGAGCGATTCCGGTGACGACGGTGCGACGTCAGCTACCCGCTCGCCGACGTGCCCGGATTCGGACGCCCGGTCGACCAGCGACCGGGAGAACTGCCGTGCTCGTTCCATCGCCGCCCGACCCCGGCGGGCGACAGCGTCGCCGATGCCGTCCGGGCCCGTCGAGTCCGTGGATGGGGGAGTCACCTGAGTCGGCCTCCTGTTCGACGTCCACGGTGGTGGACCCGGCAGTGCATAAATTATCGGCTCCGTTTCGGCCACAACAAAGATGGGCTGGGAGGGGACGCCGGTTCCAATCACGTTCGATCGCGGGGAAACCGGTAGTTACGAGCGGGTCCGCACCGGAGGGCCGACCATGACGGACGTGCAGGTGGAAGACGGGGGAATCACCGCCCGCTACGCCGTGACCGAATCCGAGCGCCGCCTCACCTTCGAACGCGAGGGCCGCACTGCCGTCGTAGTCCAGAATCGCGAGGGGTACGCCATGCTCAAGGTCCGACGGTCGGCCGAGGGCGACGAACTGGAGCGATACTACGGCTTCGAGATGGCACTCGACCACGCCGCGGAGTTACTCGGCGTCTCCCCGGGGAACCTGCCGGTCCCCGACGAGGCGACGGACATGGGAACGTAGGGGAAGCTATCGGCGGTGCCGATCAGCGTGTGGGACAAACGGCGCCCGCGTCAGTTCCGCGCGGCGCGGGCCTCGCGGACCGCCGGGATGAGGATCCAGAAGGTCAGTACGCCCAGGACGAGAAACACCAGCAGCGCGTCCCGGAGGACCATCGCCATCTGCCCGTAAATGTCCAGGTTCTCCGGTGGGGGGTGGAGCATCTGCCGGTTGCTGTTGAACGTCGGCGTGTTGTACCACGCCGAGAGGATCATCCAACCGAGGCCGGCGGTGACCGCGATGCCCAGTCCCTTGACGAACTCGTCAGCCATCGCTCGATTCTTCGTCGGCCTCGTCTTTAGGCTTTGCCATTCCCCCGGTCCGGAACCGCGATCCCATGGCGAACACCCACCCGCCGCCGGCGACCAGCACCAGTCCGACCAGGCCGACGGCCAGTGCGAGCGCCGACAGGTGCGGTTCGATGGTCGAGAACGAGAGGCCGACCGCCTGGAGCAGGCCGACGAAGAACGATCCGGTCGGGTTCCTGAGTACGCTCCCCGCGGCGGACAGGAACCAGAAGCCGAGCACGACGCTGACGATCGCGACGAGCGTCGAGAAGACGGCGACGGTCTTGTAGAGTCGGTCCGGGACGACGACTTCCCGGCGGGAGTCGTCGTCGGTGGTCGGGCCGCCGGGCAGGTCCTCGGGGGCGTCCGACTCCGTCCCCCGGTCGGCGGCGTCGACCATCCTACCGTGGTGGCCGCAGGCGGTAGTACCGGCGGTTCAACTCGAACATGTAGCCTTCCCGCATCGCCTTCAGCACGGCGTAGGCGATGATCCCACAGACCACCGGGAGCAGGAAGGTCAGGTCCAGCAGGAGGTTCCGCTCGACCGGGATCAGGTTGTTGACGGAGTACGCCGAGATGGTGAACGCGAACACGGCGCCGAACACGCCCACGGCCGCCCAGAGCGGCTCCTCGACCGGCCGGCGGGCGCTCCCCTTGTTGAGGAACGGCACGATTGCGATGGCCCCGACGACGACCAGGTTCGCCAGGACGCCGTAGGTCCGGTCCTGCATCAGTTTCTGGCCGCCGAGTATCGACAGTTCCGGGTTCAGCGCCTCGAGCTTGAGCAGGCCGAACGACCAGTAGAGGTACCAGTCCGGCAGGATGATCGCCGGCGTGGTACTGGAGTCCGCGGCCGGTTCGATGTGGCGCGGCATCGTCGCCGCGAGGATGATCAACATCCCGACGAGGAAACTCGTCAGCGCGAGGTTCCGGATGGTCTCGTGTGGCCAGGCGGGGAACCCGAGCACGTCGCGTTCGACGTAGCTGGAATCCTCACGCAGCGTCTGGTCCTCGTAGCGGGCGCGCTCGAAGTACTCGTAGGTGAGTCGTGCGAGTCCCTGCCGGCGCTCCTTGCGCTCGCGCCACGACGGCGTCTCGTCGTCCGGCGGGACGATGCCTGTGCCGCTGCCGTCGGTCCGTGGTTCGTTGTCCTCTGACATTGTTAGTGGGGTTCGGCGATTCCCTGCACCCACACGATCGCGATGTGGATGGCGATGAGCGCGGTCACGATGAACGGGAGTAGGAACACGTGCAGGATGTACATCCGCTGGAGCGTCGACTGGGTCAGCCGGAAGCCGCCGAACATCAGCTGGGCGACCCACTCGCCCGCCAGCGGGATCGACAGTGCCATCTCCAGGCCGATCTGGCCGGCCCAGAACGAGAGCTGGTCCCAGGGGAGCAGGTACCCGGTGTACCCGAAGCCCATGGTGAGGCTGATCAGGACGACGCCGATCAGCCAGTTCAGCTCCCGGGGCTCCTTGTACGCGCCCGTGAAGTACACACGGAGCATGTGCAGGAACACGGCCGCGGTCATGACCTGGGCCGACCAGAAGTGGATCGACCGGAGCATGAACCCGAAGTTCACGTCGGTCATGATCCCCGCGATGGTACAGTACGCGACCGACGCGTTCGAGACGTTACACGCGCCCGCGGCGGTCGACGGGGAGTAGTAGAACCCGAGCAACGCCCCCGACAGCGCGGCTACGAGGTACGCGATGGCCGAGAACGACCCGAGCGCGTACAGGGGATACCAGTACCAGAACTTGTTGTCGAGGTTGTACTGCTCGGTGTGGCTCTTGGGCATCTGGAGGTTGATGCGGTAGTACATCGTCTCCAGCTGCTCCAGGTAGTCGACGATGCGGAACCGCTTGTCCATCCAGATGAGGACGAACAGGTAGCCCTTCTCTACCGGCGTGAGCTCTTTCTCCTCCATCCAGCCGACTTGGTCGAACTCGTCGGACGGCTCAATGGCCACCGCCACCACCTCCGTTGCCGCCGCCACCGCCGCCCCCGCCGGCACCACCTTCGGGCCGGGGCAGCGCGACGAACGACTGCCGGAGCACCGAGAACGGGTCGTAGATCGACTGGTGGCACGGGCAGAAGACGTTGTTTCCCGCGTCGTACTGTTCGCTCTGGCCGGTGTGTTTGAACCCCGGCACACAGCAGAAGTGCGTACACTTGTCGAGGTACGCGATGAAGCCCTGTTCGGTGCTCTCGGCCAGCCAGTCGCTCTCGGAGGACATCTCCTCGACGCGTTCGCTCCGGATCACCTCGATGGGCATCGTTTCCTGGGGCGACAGGCCCTGGGACCGCCAGCTCCCGCGGGCCGGTTTGCCGATCCCCTCGTCGCCGACCTCGTTGCCCCACGTCTTGTAGTCCGAGAAGTGGTCGACGTGGAACCGGCTTCCAGGTTCTACTTCCGACATCCATTCGTAAGTCGGATCGCTCAGGTTAGAGGGATAACGGAAGTAGTTATCGAAGTCCGCACCGGGTTGGACGCCGGGATACGTCTGGACGCCACAGTACTGGAACCACTCTGGCTTGTACGTGATCCCCCCGATGTCCATCTCGCCTTCGTCGGGGAACACCCCCTTCAGGTATCCCTTGTCGTCGATCTCGATGGGAATCTGGGGCATTCCGCGTGGTGCGGGGCCAGACAGCAGTTCGATGCCGTAGAACTGCGTGACGCCCCCACCGACGCCCGTCGGGTTGGTCAGGCTGTTGACCGTGGTCACGCCGGCCGCGCCGGCGCCGGCCAGCGCCGATCCGCCGACCACGCCCTTTACGAAGCGGCGACGGTCCGTCTCCTCGGGGTACTTGTCCGATGACATTGTCTATCTCCTGTAGTAGGGGTACACGGATTGCTTCAGTTTCTCCCAGGCGCCACCTTCCATCGAGACGCCCTCGGCCTGTTCTTCGCGGATGTAGAGGTCCTCCCACTTGCGGCGGCGCTTCTTGACGATCATCACGTCCGGCAGGAACTCCTTGCGGTACAGGACGAGGATGAACGCCAGCGTGACGAACGTCGCGCCGAGCAGGCCGCCCAGGAACATGTTCCCGGTCGGCGTGCGGCCCCAGCCGACGACCAGCCCGTAGGTGAACAGGCCGACGAACACGACCTCGATGGCCGTCAGCAGGACGATCGCGATCATCGCGGCGGTACTCTCTCTGGCGGGTTCGTACCGGTGGATGTCGCCGTAGTTGCTACCCGAAGTCGCCATGTCAGTCGTTCCCTCCTTTCGCGTTCGGTGAAGTGCCGTACTTCAGGACGAAGAACGTGAACACCAGCGAGACGACCATCATCAACAGCGCTCCGATCCCGACGAAGTGGGGGTGGAACGGGATGCCCATCTCCTCGACGCTCACCGGGCCGCCGGCTTCGCCGCCCGTGGTCACGGTCGGGACATCCTCGCCGACGGCGACGGCGCCGAGCATCCCGAGGCTGGAGTGGGGGTCACACTGGTATTTGGTGATGCCCGCTTCGTCTTCGGTGACCTCGACCTCG
>PXRE01000026.1:275421-278119 GCA_003021085.1 Halobacteriales archaeon QS_1_68_20
GCCCACGGTGACGGTCACCGAGTCCTCGCCGCGGGCGTCCTGGTACCCGCCGTCGACGCCGTCCAGGTAGCCGCCCCAGTCCGGCCGCTCGTCGCCGCCGCCGTCTTCACCTTCTCCTTCCTGCGCGGCAGACGGCTTGGACGCGGCTACCGTCGCCGCGGTGGCGGCCCCGGCGCCGCTCGCTGCCGTCAAAAACTCCCGCCTCTTCATACGCGATGGATCCGAACCGTGTTCGCTTAAAGCCACCGAACTACCGCCGGGCGACGGGGGCGTCCCCGGCACACGGCGGGGAGAACGGTACTGCCGCCGGCCCGCACCGGCGGACTCAGAACAGTGCTTCGCTCTCGTCCAGCACTCGTGCTGGACCGCCGACCTCCCAGACGCTGGTCTCGACGCCGCAGGCCGCGACTGCCTCCTCGACCTCGTCGACGTGGGACTCCGTCGTGTTAACGTAGACGCTGGCGCCGGTGTCCGTCGAGAAGTAGACCGGGACGCCCTCTTCGTTCCGGAGTCGCCGGACCGTATCGAACACCTCCAGCGTCTCCGGTTGCCAGTAGACCCACCCGGCGGGGCCGGTCATCGTCGTCGCGGCCAGCGACAGCGAGTCGTGTTCCGCGAGTTCGAACGCCCGCTCGAACTCGCCCGTCCCCAGGGCGTCCCGCATCGTCGCCAGCTGGGAGTGGACGTGTGACAGACGGGCCTCGAACATGTGGCTGTCGGCGGCCTCCTCGTGGGCTTGCTCGGTCTCCTTGTAGGCCGGGACCAGCGCAGCGACGATACGCAACTCGTCTTCCAGCGGGGTGTCGATCCGGTACGAGCGGCAGTCCTCGTCGTTCAGTCCGGCCTCGAGGTCCGAGAACCCGCCGGTGACCGCCCGGGCGGCCGAGGCCGACCCGCGACGGGCGATCGTCGACAGTTCGGGGTGGCTGAGGTCCAGATCCGCCGCGGCCGCTAGCGCCGTCGCCGCGGCCGCGAATCCCGACGAGGACGAGCCCAGCCCGACGTTCGTCGGGAAGTCGTTCTCGCTCTCCAGGCGGACGGGGGAGGTGGCGTGGTCGGCGTCGGCGAGCTCGCGCACGTGCGATACGACACTACGTACCCGGTCGGCGGCGTGGCCGTCCAGACGCTCGCCGTCGACGACGTACTTGTCGCCGTCGAGGTCGGGGTCGAACTCGACGGTGGTCGTGGTGCTGCTGGGCGCCGTGCAGACGCTGATGCTGTCGTGGTAGGGCAGTCGCAGGTCGTGGTCGACCATCCCGTGGTACTTGACGAGTCCCTGGATGGGGTGTGCCCTGGCGGTCGCCTTCATATTTCCTTCGCCGGTCACCGCGGCCATAAATATCCCGGGTTGGGTCGGGCGGTCCGCGCTGTGGGTTCATCCGGGCGATGCGGACGCCGACCTTCAGTCGTGGTAGCTTTTCACGGTCAGTATCGACATCGACTCCTCGCCGAGGTCGGACTCGACGATGCGGAACCCGAACCGGGCGAGTTCGTCGCTCAGCGCGAACGCCCCCTCCTTGTGAAGGCCCATACCGTCGACGTGGACGCTGTACTCGACAGCCTCTGGGTGCTCGGGATAGGGAATCGCGTCCTCGAACGTCGTCTCCTCGCCGGACGGGACCGAGGTCTTTTTTCTGAACGGTTTGGTTTTGGCCAGGATGTTTAGTTGTGCGTCGTGGTCGAGGGACGTGTCGTTCTTCACGCGGATGTCGAGTGCTTCGTCCGACCGGAGGAGACTACACCCGGTGAGCGAAACTAGTCCCGCCGAAGCGACGCCGGAGAGGATTCTACGTCGGTGGGTATCGCTCTCCATGTCAACATTTGTCTTTGTCGCCGCAGGTCCCCGCACCACAGTGCCCAAGGTCGTGGCTCACGTTCATGTATCATTCCCCCTGGCTGCAGACCTGCTGCCAGTCGTAGCAGTTCCCTTCGTCGAATTCGCAGGCTTCGACCGTCACTTTGTACTTGCCCGTCGCTTTCCAGTCATCACCGTTCGTTGACACCGTCCCGTTCGACCAAGCCTCGTCGTACCCTTCCTCTACGCTTACGGACACCTTTTGACTCCTGCGTAGTACGTGAAGTCGTCGATGCAGTCGTACCGCTCTTGGTAGCGTACCGTGGTACAGTTCTCTCCCTTACAGCCACTATCGTGTTCTTGCTCTTCGTCGGCGCGGGCTTCGATGTAGTAATCGTGGTCCAAGTCGTCGCCAGTCGTGTCGATCCTAGCACCTCCATCGTTTTCCGAATCGCTGGTGTTTATACCAGAATCTGCCTCAATCCAGACGCTATCGCTCTCGGCACTCACGACGTCGGGTGCAACTCCGAGGAAAGAAATTGCCACACCTGCTGCCCCAATTCGTTTGGGAAGACTCCTTCGTCGAACCATGTTGCAGTTGCTTCAAAACGGATGTAAATTTATATCTAACGGCACTGCTAGATCGAGAGTGAATCAGATGGAGTTCTCCGATAGAGGTGGAAGCTGCTCGTCAAAGAACGCCACGTTGACGTACCGAACTGCTCTGCTGTGGGGGGTTTTGGATAGTAGCCGGACGAGCACGCCAGCCTGGCTGCTCAGGCTAGCGTGCTCTGCCCACGCTGTAGCAGCGTTGGCAGCGTGTCGAGATCGGTGTGAGTGGTTCGGCGTCGAGAGACGCCGGGGCACGATCCAGCACTGGTCCCACGCGGACGCTGACTATTA
>PXRE01000027.1 GCA_003021085.1 Halobacteriales archaeon QS_1_68_20
CGACGCTGGCCTCGCGTTCGCCGGAGACGTCGGCGGCCTCGTCCTGGTGGCCGGGATTGTAGATGAGGTCGGTCAGCTTCTCGGCGCGGATACCCGAGGTCCGGGCGAGTCCAAGCGCGAAGAGGACGGCGTCGATGATGTTGGACTTGCCGGAGCCGTTCGGGCCGCTGACGGTGGTGAAGTCCTCGTAGAAGGGGATCCGGGTCTTGCGCCCGAAGCTCTTGAAACTGTCGAGGACGAGTTCCTTGATGTGCATTGTTCCCGGAGGAGCCGGGTGCCCTACGCGATGATGATGTCGTTCGACCCGGTCTCCGTGCTATCCGATTCCTCGCCCTCCTCCGTGTTAGAACTGTCGGCCTCCGCTTCCTCTGGAGATTCCGACTGGTTCGACTGGGGGTCGGGCTGTGGCCCCGGGTCCTCCGGCGCGAACCCCAGGTCCCCGTCGACAGCCCCCTCCAGTTCCCGCAGGCGGACCTTGCACTCGACGAGTTCGTCCGTCAGGCCCTCCACCGACGCCTCGAGTTCGTTGACGCGCGCTTCCAGTTCCTCGACTCGGTTGCCGCACATACCCTCATTCCTGTCCTCCCCGGACATAAGAGTACGTCAGACATTCACACTGGATCTGATAGTATCGGCGCCCGTGTGTGCTCCGGTGACGCCGCCGCTGTGACGGATACTGTGGCCTGTCTGTCGGAACAGCGAGAGGCCGGCCTCCTCGGCGAACGCGATGAGGTCGGACTTCTTGGCAGTGTAGGCGTCGGTGTTCGTCCGGTCGAGGTAATCGAGGACGGCCACCTGGCCGCGGGAGACGGCCTCGATGGGGTAGGAAGGGAGCACCTCGGCCTCGACCATCCCGCGGGGCCGCGGCCGCTCGTGAACGTCGTGGACGCGCTCGGCGGCGTGGACGTAGTAAGGGGGACGATGTCTTCGGCGTGTTCGTCGGTGACCGTCGTGACGACCGCCAGCACGTCGTACAGGTCCCCCAGGTCGACTTCCCGGAAGCGCGTCTCCCGGCCGTCGGCTTCGAGTTCCTCGACCAGCGCTTCCTGATAGGCCGTCAGGCGCGCGCGGTCGGCGGTCAGCAGGTAGACGACGTCGGCGTCGTGTTTCCGGACCGGTTCGACGACCCGGTCGTACTCGTAGCCCAGCGGTGCGATGTGGACCTCGTCCATCGTCTGCATGAGGGCTACGCGCCACTCCGACCCACCGCCGGATAGGCGTATCCGCGCGACCCGCGTCGTCAGCCTTTAACCCCGCGGTACCGAATCGCGGGTAATGACCGCACAAACCGTCGAGACGGAGGATCTCGCGACCGTCATCGGGCTGGAGGTCCACGTCCAGCTGGAGACGGAGACGAAGATCTTCTGTGGCTGTTCGACCGACCCCAGCGACGACCCCAACACCAACACCTGCCCGGTCTGTCTCGGCCTGCCCGGCGCGTTGCCCGTCGTCAACGAGGCCGCCGTCGAGGCCGCCGTCAAGGTGGGGAAGGCCATCGACGCCACGATCCCCGAGGAGACCACGTTCCACCGGAAGAACTACTACTACCCCGACCTCCCGAAGAACTTCCAGATCACCCAGTACGACGACCCCATCTGCCAGGACGGCGAACTCGCGTTCTCCGTCGAGGGCGAGCGCCGCTCGGTCGAGATCCGGCGGGCCCACCTCGAAGAGGACCCCGGGAGCCTCCAGCACGTCGGCGGCGGCATCGACACCGCCGACTACACGCTGGTCGATTACAACCGCGCCGGCACGCCCCTGATGGAGGTCGTCACCGAACCGGACTTCCGCTCGCCCGGCGAGGTGCGGGCGTTCCTCGCCGCCGACGAGATAGACGAGTCGACCCTGGACGACGCCGACCCGAACCGCACCGAGGTCAAGAACATCTCCAGTCACCGGGGCGCCGAGAAGGCCCTGGCCTACGAGGAGACCCGCCAGAAGAACGCCATCAAGCGCGGCCGCGCGGTCGAACAGGAGACCCGCCACTGGGACGAGTCCAAGGGCGTCACCCTCTCGATGCGCTCGAAAGAGGAGGAGAAGGACTACCGCTACTTCCGGGAGGCCGACCTCCCGCCCCTGCGGGTCGCCGACTGGAAGGAGCGCCTGGAGATCCCGGAACTCCCCGACGCCCGCCGCAAGCGCTTCCGCGAGGAGTACGGTCTCAGCGCCGAGGCCGCCTCGAAACTCACGAGCACGAAGGAGGTCGCGGACTTCTTCGAGAACGTCGCCAGCGAGTTCGATGCCGACCTCGCGGCGACGTGGGTCGCCGACGAACTGCTGGGCGAGCTGAACTACCGGGACATGCAGATCACGGATGTCGCCGACCGCTTCGACGCGATCGAACGGCTCGTCGAACTCGTCGCCACCGACGAGATCACCACCAAGAACGCCCGCGAAACCGTCCTCCGGGGAATGCTCGACGACGGCGACACTCCCGACGAGATCGTCGAACGCGAGGGACTGGGCAAGACCAGCGGCGACGCGGTCCGGGACGCCGTCGAGGCAGCCATCGACGAGAACCCCGACGCCGTCTCCGACTACCACGACGGCGAGGACGGCGCCATCAACTTCCTCGTCGGCCAAGTCATGCAGAAGACCGGGGGGTCGGCCGACCCCGGCGACGTGAACCAGCGCCTGCGCGAGGAACTCGAGGGGTAGGTCGTCGAGACGCTCGCCACGCCCGACCTCTACGACGACGTCTGGCTCAGCGTGACCGCCAGCGAGGGCCGCCCGTGCGGATGACCGCGGACGAGAGCGGCCCGGAACCCGCCGAGGAGGGCCTTCCCGCCTCGCCCGAAGCACCGGAGAGCCCGAGTTCGCTGGGGGAGCGCGACCTCGACCTGGCTACCGATGGGGACCGCGGCCCGACCACGGCGGGCGACCGGGCGACCGTCGCGCTCGTCTACGGGCGGACGGTCTACGGCGCGATGGCGCTCCACACCGACCGCGAGGCGGGCTTCGACGAGCGCGAACTCGAAGTGCTGGACGAACTCGGCGAGACGATCGGCCACGCGCTCACGGCGATCGAACGCACCCACCTGCTGCTCTCGGACTCCCGCGTCGAGGTCGACCTGTCCTCGGCCGACGAGGGCGCGCTACTGGTCGCGCTCTCGGAGGCGACCGGTACCGAGTGGACCCTCGACGGCCTCGTCCCCGCCACCGAGGGCGAACTCCTGGCCTACCTCAGTACCGACGCCGAGGGCGCGGGCGTCGACGCGGCGCGGGGACACGCCGGCGTCTCGGACGTCCGCACCGTCGCGACCGGCGGCGGAACGACGCTGGAGGTGCGCGCGGGCGGCGGGATGCTCGCCAATCCGCTGCTGGAGTGTGGCGCGAACGTCGTCGGCGCCACCGCGTCGGACGGGCGCTGTGAACTGACCGTCGAACTCTCGTCGGACACGGCCGTCCGCGCCGTCGTCAACCGGGTGCGCGGGTCGTTTCCCGGGACCGATCTCCGGGCGAAACGCGAGGTCGAACCCACGGACGGGGAACCGCTCCTCGACGAGACCGACATGACCGACCGCCAGCGCGAGGCGCTGGAGGCCGCGTTCCGGGCGGGCTATTTCGACTGGCCGCGCGACTCGACCGCCGAGGAGGTCGCCGAGTCGCTCGACATCGCCTCGCCGACCCTGCACTCCCACCTCCGGAAAGCCGAGAACCGACTCCTCTCGGAGTTCTTCGAGGGATAATCATAGCTTCAGCTATATTTCTTGGGAGAGTATCAGTACGGCTTCGCCAAACTATGTAGCACGAGCATTGATCGGTGACTTAGATAAATTGACTCGATATTCTTATCTAAGCTTCTTTTTCGGTTTCTTTGGATAACGTTTGAACTACTTCGTTATCTATATCAGTATTCCTCCGTACATTAGATAACAATGGATCCAGATGCCTTTGTTGACGACGCTCCAGGCGAAGTGGAGATGGTAGACGGAGTCTTCGCATATAGCCCGGATCCATTGCCGCCACAGCTCACTGCCACTCACGAGTACGTCGAATTGAACGGCGACGCAATGCATGCGATCGGTCAGCTATCTGTGCTCGAATCATGGCTCGACTCTCCCGAGATTGTGCTTAGTCCGCTCATTCATCGAGAAGCGGCTGATTCAACGAGTATTGAGACGATAACCCGAGTTACACTATCAGACCTCTATCGACGTGAATCCGGAGTAGATCCAAGCGAAACTGAGACCGAACGGGCAGATATTGGAGAAGCAGCGAATTACGTGGAAGCAATTACGACCGGGATCGAGCGTGTAGAGAGTGGAGCGGATATTGACCGAGATCTGCTCTGTGACCTCCATGAAATCCTCCTCCGTGGCGTCCGTGGGGAACAACGTCGGCCTGGCGAATTTCGTGACGGTCTCGTCGGGATCGGTGAGCCCGGAGAATCACTCCAGGACGCTCGATTCGTCCCAACACCGCCTGCAAGTGTCCCGTATGCGCTTCGGAGTCTTCTTCAGTATATCCGATCCGGACCGACATATGCGCCACTCATAGATATCGCCCTGATCCACTACCAGTTTGAAACGATCCATCCCTTCTGGGATGGGAATGGCCGACTGGGGAGACTCCTCGTTATGCTCGTTCTGTACGACTGGGAAGTGATCCCGGGGCCGTACCTCTACCCGTCGGCATATTTTAATGCAAACCGGGACGCCTATCTGGACAAGTTATTTGCCGTCAGTCGTGATGGAGCGTGGGAACAGTGGATTAACTTCTTTCTTACGGCAATGGCTGAACAAGGGCGTGAAGCGTATGCAGTCACACAAGACCTTCTCACACTCAGAGAGCGGTACCGGGAACAGTATCAGCACGATGGCGTCGTGATCCGCGAAGTACTCGATTTCATCATCGAACAACCATACTGCACAGAGCCACAGGCAGTGGACACATTGAATCGGTCGCAACCTGCTGTAAACAGTGCAATTCGACAGCTCTGGGATGACGGCGTCATCGAGGAGACGACCGGCCAGCAGCGAAATCGCCGCTACGAAGCACCAGAAGTACTGGATATCGTTGAGCCATATAATATGTAGCACCCTGGAGCCCACATAGCTGACAGAGATAGGCCGTTATATCGGTAGACAACTTCCTGTGATGATCCCGATCGTGACTGCTCTGAGATTTGTTCACTGATCGGCCTAAACTACGCCACGCTGTCCATCACCTCGTCGACGAACAACTCGACCGTCCGGCGGTCGTTCGCCGGCGGCATCAGGATGTACGTGTCGGCGCCAGCCTCGCCGAACCCCGCGACCCACTCGGCGACCTCCGCGGGCGTCCCGCTCAGGGCGGGACGAGCAGGTTCCAGTAGGCGAGCACCCACGCGAACACGACCAGCGACGCGGCCACGAGCGCGTAGTGGGCGCGCCCGACGAGCGACCACGAGCCCCGGGCGAGGCCGTGGACGGCGTAGCCGACAGCCGCGAGCGCGCCGAGCGCGCCGAGGACGGATAGCGCGAACAGCGCCGTGAACGTCAGCGGCGGCGTCGAGAGCACCGCCAGTTGCGCGACGGCGAGCTGCAGGACTGCGAGCGCGAGGAACGCAGCGAACGCGACCATCGCACCGGCGGCGACCCACCGCGCCTGGGCGCTCGGGTCCGTCCGCAGGCGCTCTCGGGAGGGGAGCGGCGTTCCCCCGTCGTCGGCCCGGTACCAGCGGACGAGCGCCGCCGTCGGCCAGCCAACCACCGCCGAGGCCATCACCAGGAGCGCGGCGCCGACCAGCGCGGCCTGGAGCGACAGGCTGTCGACCCCCTCGACGGGGGCGTAGGCCGGTCTTCGGTCTCGTGTTCGAATACGAGCGGTTCGACCTCGACCCACCGCTGGGCGGACCCGCCGCGCTCGGTGACGAGCGCACCGTCGTCGGCGACGCTGACGCCCAGCGTCGGCGCCTGGAGCGTCGTCGTGATCCGGTCGTGACCGGTCTTCGAGAGCCGCAGCGACCGGTAGGTGCCGGCCAGCGCCTCCGCCCGCGTCGGTTGCCCGTCGGGCGTGAGCCGTCCCGATCCCGGGCCGTCGCCGGAGTCGGCGTCGGTCGTCTCGACGAACCGTTCGAGGAAGCCGTCGACGACGTCACCCAGCGCCTCGCCAGCGGCGTTGCTGTTGTAGGCGACGAACAGCCCCAGTCCCCGCTCGGGAACGATGACCATGTCGCTGAGAAACGCGATCGTCCCGCCGTTGTGGCGGAGTACCCGGGCGTCGCCGTGGCGGGACTCGACGAGGCCGAACGCCGACCCGTCCAGCGCCTCGTGGTGGGTGGCCCACTGACGGTGGACCGCCGCGACTGTCTCGCTCGCGAGGACGCGTTCGCCGCCGACGACCCCGTCGTTCGCGTGGAGCTGGAGGAACCGCGCCATGTCGCCGGCCGTCGTCGACATCGCCCCTGCGGGGCGAAGGCCCACGAACGGGAACTCTCCCGAGGCGTAGGTGGTCGGCCCCGCGTACCCGGTTGCGTGTGCCTCGGCCAGCGAACCGGGGAGGGGCTGGCGGAAACTGCTCCGCTCCATTCCGGCGGGCCCGAGGAGTTCGTCCCCGACGGCCGTCTCGAAGGCCTCGCCGCGGACGGCGGCCAGCACCTGCCCGGCCAGCGCCGCGCCGTAGTTCGAGTACAGCCCCACCTCGCCGGGCGGCCGGACCTGCGAGATGGTCGCCCGCCGGAGGTGGGTCGGGGTCGGCGCCACCGCGTCCGGGTTCGAGATCCAGAGCTGGCTGTTGCCGTCCTCGAAGCCCGCGCGGTGGGTAACGAGGTCGGCCAGCGTGACCGTCCCCTTCGCGTCGGGGACCGGCACGTCGACGTACTCGGTGACGTCGGCAGCGGGGTCGATATCGCCCGTCCGAACCCGCCGCATGAGCGCGGTCGCGGTCACCGCCTTCGAGACCGACCCGATGCGGAACGGCGTGTCCGCGTCGGCCTCCCGCCCGCTCGCGCGGTCGGCGACGCCGAAACCCTCGGCCAGGGCGATCTCGCCGTCGGCGACGACCGCGACCGACGCCCCCGGGAGATCGTACTCGTCGAGACTCGTCTCCACCAGGTCCGCGACGGTCTCTGCGAGATCCGCGCCGTCCGACTGACCGGTCGGGGCCGCAGCGGGTGTGACTGCGTCGATTCCCGTGTCGTCCCCGCTGGTCCCGTCCGACCCCCCGACTCTCCCCGCGGCGGCAGACCCGGCACAGACCGCGCCGACCCCCGCCAGGAACCCGCGACGTGATACTGCTCGTTCCATCGGCAGACGAGTGTCCCGGCGTGCTGATAACCGTTCCGCGAACGGATTTTCTATTCGTCTGCTGATGTTTCGGGCGCGGACCCGGTCAGTCGGTCGCGGGGTCCTCGCTCGCGTCGGCCGGATCGGCCGCCTCGCCGGGCGTGGCGTCGGGGTCGCCCGCTCCCGGGGGCGACGCGCCGTCGGTCGCGTCCTCGACGATGGCCTCCTGCCAGCCGCCGCGGCGGAACCAGGCGACCCCGACGACGAAGGCGACGACGCTCGAAACGGGAAGCGACCACCAGAGGCCGGTGACCGAGACGGGGTTCAGCGCCAGGTCGTAGGCCAGCAGGAGGGCGACGGGGATGCGGAAGACCCACCGCGAGAGCAGCGAGAGGAGAAACGCGACGCGGGTCTGGCCGGCGCCACGAAGGCCTCCCTGGACGACCATCAGCCCGCCCATGAACGCCCAGAAGGGGGCGATGATCCGCAGGAAGACGACGCCTGCGTCGACGACTTCGGGGTCGGCGATGAACACGCGCATCGCCGCCGCGGGGAACGCCCAGGCGAGGCCACCGGCGGCGAAGAGGACGGCCATCGCGCCGCCGGTCCCCTTGTAGGTGACCTCCGCCGCCCGCTCCGGCTTGCGGGCGCCGAGGTTCTGCCCGACGCCGGTCGCGGCCGCCTGGCCGACGGCGCCGGAGACGGTCCAGGAGACGGACATCAGGCGGATGCCGATCCCGTAGGCGGCGGTGGCGACCGCACCGAAGCGGGCGACCAGTGCGGCGAACGTGACCGCCGCGAGCGAGCGGGTTAGCCCGTCGAACGTCGCCGGGTAGCCCACGTCGACCAATCGCCGCAGGACGGGCCAGTCCGGCCGGAGGTCGCCGACCCGCAGGCAGATCCCCCACCCGCCGTCGACGAGGATGTACAGGCCGGCGGCGGCCGCGAACCCCCGGGAGATGAACGTCGCGATGGCCGCCCCCTGCGCCCCGAGGCCGAGGAACGGCCCCCAGTCGAGGATGAACACGGGGTCGATGACGATGTTGAGGCCGGCGCTCGCCGCGACCAGCCACATCGCCGTCCGGGTGTCGCCGGCCGCCCGCAGCGACGCCCGGAAGACGAAAAAGAGGAAGGTGAAGGGGACGACCAAGGCGAGCAGCACCGACTGGGCGACGGCGTTCTGGGCCTCGCGCTCGTTGCCGGCGCCGATGTGCTGGGAGACCACGGCGTTGGCGCCCGCGGTCAGCCCCATCGCCACCGAGACGAACAGGTAGGCGGTCGGGAACATCAGCGAGACGGCCGCGACCGCCTCCGCGTTGACCCGCCCCACCCAGAACATATCGGCGAGGTTGTACACCGTCTGGAGGAGGTTACCCGCCACCAGCGGCCAAGCGAGTTTGAACAGGCGCGGCGTCACCGCCCCCGTCGTCATGTCGACGCGACCCTCGGTTCCGGACACTGACTCACCCGTTAGTTCGCGTCCGTTTCAACGTTACGGCAGGCGGCCGCTGTCGGGAGTCTCGTCGCGACGGGCGGTTATCAGCGGGGCTTCCGAACACCTCCGTGTGCGCCTCCGTGCGCGCGAACTGTGCGCGCCGCGAGCGGGCACCCGCGTGCCGCGGGTGGGCACCCGCACGCCGCGAGTGGGCACGCACACCCGCGCTGCCTGTCGGTTTCCCGAAACCTTTAGGGCGGGTACTCGCATAGGCGGGAGCGATGACCGACCGTCCTCGTCCGACAGTTCCCGTCGGAAGAGCGCACCGGGTACGCCGGGGTGAGCCCGCGTGAAGCTGATAATCACCGAAAAGGAGAACGCCGCCCGCCGGATCGCCGAGATCCTGAGCGACGGGGCCGCCAGCGTCGACCGGCCCAACGGCGTCGCCGTCTACCGGTGGGGCAACACCCGGTGTATGGGCCTGTCGGGCCACGTCGTCGGCGTGGACTTCCCGGAGGAGTACAGCGACTGGCGCGACGTCGAACCGGTCGAGCTGATCGACGCCGACATCGTCAAGTCGCCCACCCAGGAGAACATCGTCCGGACCCTCAGGGAGCTGGCCCGCGAGGCCGACGAGGCCGTCATCGCCACCGACTACGACCGCGAGGGCGAACTCATCGGCAAGGAGGCCTACGAACTCGTCCGCGAGGAGACGGACGTCCCCGTGAGCCGCGTCCGCTTCTCCTCTATCACCGACCGCGAGGTCCGGGAGGCCTTCGCCGACCCCGACGACATCGACTTCGACCTGGCGGCTGCCGGGGAGGCGCGCCAGACCATCGACCTCGTCTGGGGCGCGGCGCTCACCCGCTTTCTCTCGCTGTCGGCGCGTCAACGGGGCGAGGACTTCATCTCCGTCGGCCGCGTCCAGTC
>PXRE01000028.1:0-19768 GCA_003021085.1 Halobacteriales archaeon QS_1_68_20
GGCGATCAGACACCCGACGTGGCCCGCCGACGAACCGCTACCGGACTGGCTCGAGCGCCTCGAAGTGATCGTGGGCGCCGTCCAGGACCGTGATCCGGGGCCGTTCGACGGGACCGCCGACGACCCTTTCGCCCACGTCTTCGACGCCGTCGCTGCCGTGGCCCGCGACCGACTCGACGCGACTGCGGTCGAGGCGGTGCTGTCACCCGCGGCGATCGACGACCTCGAGGCATGGCTGTCCGAGCGCCTCGTAACCGCCTTCACAAGGGTCCTGTACGTCGAGTTCAAGACCTTCGTCGCGCTCCGGGACGAGGACCGCGCGTTCGCCGATCCAGACGAGTTCGACGGTCGACCCCCGACGACGTACTACGAGCGGTTCGTCACCGAGCTGTTCGAGGGCCGCCTGGCCGACCTCTGTGTGGACTACCCGGTGTTCGGCCGGTTGCTGGCCACGCGGGTCCGCCAGTGGGTCGAAGCGACGACGGAGTTCGCCCGTCGACTCGACGACGACCAGTGGCGGCTCCGCGAGCAGTTCGGCGGCAAGCTCGGCGACGTGGTCGGCGTGGAACCGCTCGCGGACGACACCCACGGCGACGGCAGGGCGGTCCTGGGGGTCCGGTTCGAGTCGGGCGCGTCGGTCGTTTACAAGCCCCGGCCCGTCGACGCCGCCGTGGCGTTCTACGAGGTCCTCGATCGCTTCGGCGACCGCCTGCCGGCCGACCCGATCGAGACCCCGGCCGTCCTCCCGGCTGACGGGTACGGCTGGATGGAGCGCGTCGACCACCGACCCTGTCCGGACGAGGCAACGGTCGATGCATACTACCGCCGAGCCGGGGCCGTCCTCTGTCTGGCGTACCTGCTCGGAGTGACCGACTGCCACCACGAGAACCTGATCGCCCGCGGCAGCCACCCGACGCTTGTCGACCTGGAGACCGTGCTCCACCCGGTGGTCCCGCCAGAACGGAAACCGTTGGACACCGCCCTCGGCGGGTTCGTCGACGAGTCGGTGTTGCTCACCGGGCTGGTACCGTGGGCGGCCGACGCGGCCGGCCGGGACCGGGACGACCCGGGGGCGGTGGACCGGTCGGGGCTGGGCACCGACGCCACGGAACTCGAACTCGAGGCGTACGAGCGTCCCCGTGTGGCCGCTGTCAACACGGACCTGATGACCGTCGAGTACGCCCACCCGACGGTCGACACGACCGACTCGACGCCGTCGCTCGACGGGGAGCCGCGACTGCCACAGGATCACGTCGACGCGCTGGTCGAGGGGTTCGGTGCGACATACGACGCCGTCGCGGACGATCCGTCCGACCTCCTGTCGGCGTTCGAGCCCGCGGAACACCGGTTCGTGTTCCGGGCCACCCGGCGGTACGGGACCGTCATCTCCGCGCTGCAGTCGCGGCGGTGCCTTCAGGACGGGGCGTGGTTCACGATCGAACTCGAATCGCTCGCGGCACCGTTTTTCGACGGGACGGTCACCGACGACGGGCTCTGGGACCTGTACGAACTGGAGCGGACCGCGCTAAAGCGGCTGGATCCGCCGCGGCTTACGACCGGCCCGGACGACGCCGGCCTCCGACTCGCCACGGGCGAGCCCGGCCCCCGCCCGGAGGAGTCCGGGCTAGCCGCCGTCCGCCGCCGACTCGACCGCGTGGGCGAGCACGACCGCCGACGGCAGGTCCGGCTGCTCCGTGGGGGTTACGAGACACTGTCCGACGACGACCCCCACGCCGGGGGTGGGCGGCCGACCGGGGCGACGACCGCCACCGCCCGGGACCCGGCCGGCCGTCCGGACGAAGACCGGTTCCGCCACGAAGCGGCCGCCCTGCTGGACCGCGTGTGGGCTACCGGGTTCGCGGTCGACGGACGACCCCACTGGGTGTCGCTGGGACCGGACCCGGAGCCGGGACTGCGGCTACTGGCGACCGACGCGTCGCTGTTCCAGGGCCGATGTGGCATCGCGCTCCCGGCGGCCGGGCACTACCGACTGACCGGCGACGAAACCTCCCGGTTGCGGGCCCTCGACGCGGTAGCGCCCCTGCTGGATGGCCCTCCGTCGGCGGACCGGACCGACGCGGAACTCGGTGGTGCCGTCGGCCCCGGCTCGGTCGCGTACTCGCTTGGGGTCCTCGGCGACCTGCTGGACGCCGAGGACCTGGTCGAACGGGCCCTGGCGGTCGCGGCCATGCTGGAAGGGGACTGGATCGCCGACGACGACGAGTACGACGTGATCGGCGGCGCCGCGGGAACGGTCCTCGCCCTGCTTGGCCTCCACGACCGGACAGGGGAGGCGGACCTCGTCTCGACGGCGGTCCAGTGCGGCGACCACCTCCTCGACGCCCGGGTCGAGACATCGGCCGGCCCGCGGGCCTGGCCGGCCGACCGCACGTCGCGGCCCCAGACCGGCTTCGCCCACGGCGCGGCCGGAATCGCGTACGCCCTCCACCGTCTCGGGCGGGTGGCCGGCGAGCAGCGGTTCGTCGACGCCGCCATCGAAGCCGTCCGGTACGAGCGCGCCGTCTACGACGACGACGAGCGCAACTGGCCGGACTTCCGGCAGCGGGTGACCGACCCGTACCACGACCGGTGGTGCCACGGCCGTAGCGGAATCGGCCTCGCGCGGGTCGGGATGCTCGACTACGGGGCGCCGGACCTCGTCCGCAAGGACGCCGAGCGCGCCGTGACCGGTATGCGGACCGACCGCCTGGCCCCGAAGGACCACCTCTGCTGTGGCAACGCGGGCCGGATCGAGTTCCTGCTGGCGGCGTCGCGACTCCTTGAGGTGGATCAGGCGTCCGACCTCGCTGCCCGTGTCCTGGCCCGGAAAGCGGACGCCGGCCACTTCGGTGCGATGGGCCACTCCCCGGAAGTCGTCAACCCGACCTTCTTCTGGGGGCTGTCGGGAATCGCCTACACGCTGTTGCGGCTGACCGCCCCCGACGAACTCCCGTGCGTACTGTTGTGGCGGTGACGACGGCCGGGTTCGGCCCGGCGCCGCTCGGGCGCGCCGATACGGAACGAGACGGCGGCAACGGGATGGCTCGCCCGCCGTCAGCGCGTCTCAGGCGAGTCCGAAAGGGTGGCCTTAAGTAACTCCATGGAGTACCGACGGGTACTATGGCGAACGGCAAGTACGCCGCGCGCAAGCTCAAGAAGGACCGCCAGCAGCGCCGGTGGTCCGACTCCGAGTACGCGCGCCGCGAGCGGGGCCTCCGCGAGAAGTCCGACCCGCTGGAGGGCGCCCCGCAGGCACGAGGCATCGTCCTGGAGAAAGTAGGCGTCGAGGCCAAACAGCCCAACTCGGCCATCAGGAAGTGCGTCAAGGTCCAGCTGATCAAGAACGGCAAGCAGGTCACGGCGTTCTGTCCGGGCGACGGCGCCATCTCGTTCATCGACGAGCACGACGAGGTCACCATCGCCGGCATCGGCGGGGCGAAGGGTCGCGCGATGGGTGACCTGGGCGGCGTCAACTACAAGGTCGAGAAAGTCAACGGCGTGTCGCTGATCGAACTGGTCCGCGGGAACGCCGAGAAGCCGGTCCGCTAACCATGTCCGCCGAAGAGGAATCCACCGACGACGGATCGACCGGCGCCTTGCTGTTCGGCCGCTGGGACGTCTCCGAGATCGAGTTCAACGACCCTAGCACGGCGCGGTACATCACCGTCACGCCCATCGCGCACACGATGGGTCGCCACGCCGGCAAGCAGTTCCAGAAGTCCGAGATCAGCATCGTCGAGCGCCTGATCAACCGGCTGATGCAGGAGGAACAGAACACCGGCAAGAAACAGCAGACGACCAACGTCGTCCGGGACGCCCTCGAACTCGTCGAGTCCCGCACCGAGGAGAACCCGGTGCAGGTGCTCGTCCGCGCCGTCGAGAACAGCGCCCCGCGCGAGGAGACCGTCCGCCTGAAGTACGGTGGCATCTCCGTCCCGAAGGCCGTCGACGTCGCACCCCAGCGCCGGGTTGACCAGGCGCTGATGTTCCTTGCGGAGGGCACCTTCCAGGACTCCCACAAGTCCCCGACTCCCGCCCACGAGGCGCTGGCCAACCAGCTGGTCGGCGCCGCCAACGACGACGTCTCTACCTACGCCGTCAACCAGAAAGAAGAGAAAGAGCGCGTCGCCGCCGCCGCGCGGTAATCTCTCGTCTCCTCTCGTTCTCGCCACCGTCCAGCGACAGCGACGTCGAAAGTTCCGTCGTCGTTCCGGCCCGGATCACCGTCCGAGGAGGGCGACGACCTACAACTCGAACAGCGAGTCTACGTGCCAGTCCGAGGCGGTGTGGTAGTTGTACCACCCGACTGCGCCGCTGTCGAAACTCGTGTGTTCGAGCGATGCGTTGCCGAGTCGGTTGCCGCTGGCGTCGGCCACGGTCAGCGTGATCGTGCTCCCGTCGCTGTCGCGGTAGTCCAGTTCCGCCGTCAGCCACTCGCCGGTCGGCCAGGACATCGCGGTGGAGGACAGCGACACCGGGCTCCCGTTCTCCCAGTAGTCCACGCGGATCTGATCGTCGTTGGAGTCGAAGAAGGCCATGTAGCCCGTGTAGTCGCTCCAGGACGTGGCGCCGCTCCGGGCGCCGAAGAGGACGCCAGCGTCGTTGTCGCTCCCCGACGGGAAGTAGGCGTCGAGGGTGTAGGTGTTGCCCGCGGTCGCCTCCACGTCGTCCCGGAGGACGAGCGACACGCCGTCGGCGCTATCGTCGGCCCGGAGCGCGTACTCGTCGCTGGTCGAGCGGGTCGTCGTCGTTGTGAACGATCCCGTATCGAGGTCGTAGGTACCCGGCACGTCCGCGTGGCTGAAGTCCTCCTGGACCTGGACGGGGTCGGTCCCGCCACCGCCGCCGCTGGCGGCTTCCTCGGGCGTGGTCGGGACGCCGTCCGGAACGCTGGTGTCGGGGTCGTTGCCGACGCCGGAGTCCACGATGACGTAGTCGCCGATGGTCCGGCCGACGATCTCACAGGAGTCGTGGAAGTGTACCTCCGTCAACTCGCCGTAGGTGTCGTGGTCGTCGGAGACGGCCACGGAGGCCGTGCAGTAGTTGTAGTCGTTCGGGGAGGAGCAGGTGTTCGAGTGTCTCCTCCGGCGTCGGTCTGGTGAACGACATGGAGGTAGTTGTAGTCGTTCGGGGAGGAGCAGGTGCTCGAGTCGGTCAGCCGGAAGTCCGAGTCACGGACGTGGATGTGCTGCTGTGGGTCGCCGTACCCGGTGTAGATGCCCCGGGAGTTGACGACGTTCGTCGCTCCGCCGTTGGTCTCGGGGACCGGGGGTACGTCGTTCGTGTTGTGGAACGTACAGCCCTCGACCACGGTGCCGTCGGCGGCGAGACGGAGGTGAGCGACGTTGTTGTCCCGGAAGTAGCAGTTCCTGAACCCGACGGTGCCGCCGCCGTCGGTCTTGCCCGGTTCGCGGATGCGACCGAAGCCCGCGGCGTAGATGGCGTTGGTGGACCACTCCGCGACGTAGCTGTCCCGGACCTCGATGGGTCCTCGTGGCTCTCGTCGACGTTCATCGCCGTCTTGTCCACGCAGTCGACGACGCCGTCCCCGAGGTAGACGTTCTCGATGGTCCCGTTGCCCTGGGCGAAGATGACCTGGCTCTGCCCGCCGGTACACCCGGGGTCGTTCGCCGTCGAGTCGTCCCCGATGTCGAACGACCCGCGGACGCCGATGTTCCGGATCGTCCAGTCGTCGCCGCTGGCGCTGATGTGGAGGTCGGCGCCGTCGGCGGTCACGTCGAACAGGTAGTTCTCCAGGGTGTCGCCGCTCCCCAGGGAGTAGGTCCGCGTCGAGTTCGACGGGACCGTCACCGTCGTGTAACTCGCGGCCTCGCCACGCCTGACGCTGGCCGCCGCGAGCGCCGACCCGCCCGTGCCGGCGCCGACGGGTTTCAGGTACGACCGCCGGTTTACCCCCCCGCTCCCCGCTCCCCGCTCCCCGCTCTATCCAGTGCGTTCGACGAGGCTCCCGCCCGTCCGCCCAACCTGTCAGAACCAGCACCACTATCGTTCGGTGGATCGCGTGGCATCGAATAGCGAAACGAGGGGTCGACGGATAATATATTTCTAACTAAGATTATAAATATTATCCGACAGGCGGCGGAATAGCCGTCCTCCCGAAACGAGTTATCGCGACCGGTGCCACGCCAAAGCGAGTTTCAGCGAACCCTTTTGCCGGGGCCGGTCGAAGCCGGGTCCGACCGTGACGTCCCCCGACACCTCGACCGTCGTCCGCCGGTTCTACCTCTACCGGGCGACCACCTCGGTCGGGTTCGTCACCCCCGTCTACACGCTGTTTTTGCTGTTCAAGGACCTCACCTACACCCAGATCGGCGTCCTCGGCGCGCTGAGCGCCGTGCTGGTCCTCGTCGGCGAGGTGCCGACCGGATACGTCGGCGACCGCGTCGGCCGCCGGGACAGCATGTTGCTGGCCTCGCTGCTGTCGTCGACGTCGCTGGCGGGGTTCGTGTTCGTCGAGACGTTCGCCGGGTTCGTCGTCGTGTACGTCCCCTGGGCGCTGGGGCTGGCGTTCGCCTCCGGCAGTAACGACGCCTGGCTGTACGACGCTCTGTCCGAGCGACTCGCCGAGGAGAAGTTCACCCGCATCCGCGGACGGGCCGGGGCGGTCCAGCGGTGGACGTCGGTCGTCACCATGATCGCCGGGAGCGTGCTGTTCGTCTTCGACCCGGTCGTGCCGTTCGTCGCGGCCGCCGTGTTGAACGCCACCGGCGCGGTCGTGTTGCTGTCGTTGCCGCGGAACCGCCAGTCCCTCGAGGGCGACACCCTGGCGGTCCGCGAGGCGATGGGGGTGCTCCGGGCGGACCTGACCGCCCCGCCACTGCGGGCGTTCGTCGCGTACGTCGCGCTGTCGTTCGGCCTGATCAGCGTCGCCAACGTCTACGTCCAGCCCATCACCGTCGGCGTGCTGGACGGACGGCTCTCGACGCTACCGGTCGTCGGCGAGGTGCCGGTAGCGGCCACGCTGGGGCTGATGTACGCCGGGTTCACCGCCGTCGCGGCCGTCGCCAGTTACTACGCCGGCGCCGTCGAGGACCTGCTCGGCCTCCGCGGGGCCGCACTGGCGCTCCCGTTCGGCACCGCGGCCGCGCTGGTCGTCCCGCTGGTGGTCCCTGCGTTCGCCATCCCCGCGTTCTTCGTGATGCGGGCCTCTGGCACGGTGTTCCGGCCCATCGCTAACCGGTACGTCAACGACCACACCGGGTCGGCCGGGCGCGCGACCGTCCTGAGCGCCGCCTCGATGGTGTACGCCCTGGTCCGGACGCCGCTGAAGGTCGGCGCCGGCCTGCTCGCGGACGCGACCGGCGAGATTCCCGCGGTCGCCACCCTCGCCCTGGGCTTCCTGGCGGTCGCGGGCCTGCTCGTCGTCTTCGGGAGGCCGGTCGGACGTGGAGAGGACGCCGGCACGACGCCGGCGGACTAGCGGTGGCGCTATCCGGCGAGCCACGCCGCCAGCGCGAGCATGAGCAGTCCCGCCGCGGCGGTGATCCCGACGGGTTCCAACTGGTCGGTCCCGACCAGCACCGCCAGCGCGAACAGGAGGGAGCCAGCGCCGACGAGCGCGAACGCGCCCGCGGCGCCCAGTCTGCGGGCGGACCCGCCGTCGCGCTTCCGGACGGCCGCCGCGACGCCAGCGCCAACCACGCCCAGGCCGACGAGGTACGCCGCGAACAGCACCGGGTAGGCCGCCCCGGCGCCCCCGAACGTGGCTTCGAGCAGGTCGACCCCGACCACGAGCAGGTAGCCGGGAGTCGTCTCCAGTCGCCGTCAGTCGCCGTCTGTCGCCGTTCGTCGTCGCCGTCAGTGGTCGTCGACCGCAGACCGCGTCAGTGGCCGTCCTCTGGCTGTTGCCCGTAGCTATCGAACTGCTCGATGGCGGTCTCCAGTTCCTCCTCGGGCAGGGCGTTCGGCTCCCCGAAGGCCCGTGCCTGGCAGTACACCCGTGCCAGGTTCTCGACGTTGACGGTGTTCTCGACGGCCGACTGGAGGTCCTCGCCGGTGACGACGAGGCCGTGGTTGGCGATGATTGCGGCGCTGGCGTCGGCCTCGTCCATCGCCGCGACGACGTTCTCCGCGAGCGCCTCCGTCCCGTAGGGTGCGTACTCCGCGACCGGGACGCGCTTGCCGACCGCGACGATCATGTAGTGGATCGGCGGCAGGGGTTCGCCGAGGATCGACAGCGTCGTCGCCCACGGCGAGTGCGTGTGGACGATGGCGCCGGGGCGTTTCCGGCGGTAGATGTGCGTGTGCATCGGCACCTCGCTCGTGGGAGCCATCTCCCCGGCCAGTCGTTCGCCCTCCAGGTCCAGCACCGGCACGTCCTCGGCGTCGAAGGTGTCGTAGGGGACGCCCGTCGGCGTGGCGGCGAACCGGTCGCCGCGGCGAACGCTGAGGTTGCCCGTCCGGCCGGGGGTCAGCGCGGCCAGGTCCGGGGCGTGCTCCACGACCGCCTCGCGCTCTTCGTCGAGCATCAGGCCACCACCTCCAGCACGTCGGACAGCGAGTCGAGTCGGTGGTCGGGTTGACGGTGGTCCTCCAGGTCAGTCTGGTCGCAGTTGAACAGCGCCGTCTCCATGCCGACGGCGTTGGCGCCCTCCACGTCGTTCACGGGGTCGTTGCCGACCATCAGGACCTCGCCCGGCCGCAGGTCCAGGCGGGCCATCGGGTTGGTGAACATCCCCGCGCTGGGTTTCTCGCGGACGAGTTCCTGGGAGGTGAGGACGTGGTCGAGGTACTCCCCGATTTCCAGGGCGTCCAGTTTGGTCAGTTGCACCCGGGTCGTCAGGTTGCTCACGACGGCGACCGTCAGGTCGGCCTCTCGGAGTCCCGCCAGCGTCTCGTCGACGCCGTCGAACGGTTCCATCGCGTCCACGAACGCCGACCAGTAGGCCTCGCCCAGCGCCCGGGCGTCGCCGGCGCGGTGGGTACCGGCGTGCTCATCGACGGCGCGTTTGAAGTAGAGGAACCGCTCGTGGGACGACGCCGTGCCGGAGAGTTCGTGCTTGGTCGCCCGGCGGCCCGCCCGGTAGAACGCGTCGAACTCCTCGCGGTCGAACTCGTAGCCCAGGTCCCGGGCGGTCTCCAGGGCGGCGCGCTTGCCCGCTTCGTTGCACGGCGGGTACGGGTACAGCGTGTCGTCCAGGTCGAAGAAGACCGCGCGTGCGTCCATACCGACACCTCCAGCGCGACGCTCTTACCCCTGTCGCTGCGCCGTCGTGGCGGCGCCACCGACTGGCGCGATACGGGTCCCACGCCTCGTCAGCCTGCATCGAGTCGCTGCGCCGTCGTGGCGGCGCCACCGACTGGCGCACCGTGGCGCTCCAGCAGGTCCACGAGCGCCTGGCCCTCCTGCTCCGCGTCGTCGGCGTGCAACCGGACGGCGTGCTCGGTCGTTCCGCCCTCGCGGTCGACGGTCAGGACGACCATCGGGAGCTTCCGCCGAGTCTTGAAGTACCACAGGCGGCGCTCCGTCTCGATGCTGACGTCACGGACGGCCCTCACGGGTACCCGCAGGTCGCCGCCCAGGAGTCCCTTCAGGTAGAGGTCGACCAGCAGGAGTCCGAGCGTGCCGAAGCCGAGAACCAGTGCCGAGGCGTCGCTCTGGACCCGCGAGTCGATCACCTGCGACGGCGTCAGGACCTCGACGACGGTCAACAGGACGAGCGCCCCGACCAGCAACAGCATCAGCGGGTGGACCGCCCGGAAGGCGGACCGGGAGACGACCAGTTCGCCGTCTTCGACGGTGCAGTACCCGCCCAGCACCTCGACCTCCTGGCCCTTCATCTGGATCGCTCCGTCGGCCATCCAGCGACCGAAGGGGTAAAAATTCCCCGCCGCGTTCACTCCGACTCGGCGTCTTCGTAGCGGACTTCCGTGCCGGAGGCGACGGGCTTGAGGACGTACGTCCCCGTCCCCCCGCGCTTGACCGGAGTGAAGTCCGCGACGAACACGGTTCGCTCGCCCTCGCGGACCTCGAACTGCTCGTCGAACTTCAGCGGAGCGTTACCTGGCGTGTCCACCTCGGCACTGCCGCCGTCCTCGAGCACGCCCTCCACGCCCGAGACCGATAGCTGGAGGAAGCCGTACGCCTCGGCCGGTACCTCGCGGTCGTCGATCAGTTTCGTGGTCCCGTCCCGGAGGTCGACCAGGTCGGCCTCCTGGGGGTCGTCGAACTCGTAGTAGGTCCGACCGTCGCCGCCGTCGGCCGATCCGCCGCTCTCGTTGCCGCCGGCGTCGGCCGGCGTCCCCTCGCCGGCGGGGCCGAGCCAGATGCCCTCGACGGTCACGACGCAGGACTCGAAGTCGGAGATGTCACCCGGCTGATCGGTCACCTGCGTCGCCAGGGTGCCCTTCGCGTCGGCGCCGCCCATGCAACCGGCAAGTCCAAACGTGGTCGCGGCGGCGAGTCCGGCGGTCGCTCGCACGTAGTCGCGCCTATCCAGTCTCTCGTCGGTATCCTGCTCTCGCATGCGTCCGACCCCAGGACCGGCGAGGTGTTAACCCGCACGGTCGTTCGAGCGATTCACCCTCGTTCACGCGGTTTTGAACGGTTCACGCGGCCGTTCTCGTCACTCCGCCGACGCCGTTCCACCGCCGGCGTCCCGTCAGTCCGCCGCCTGGGCCGGGCCGACGACGTAGTCGCGGGTCACGTCCACCAGCGCCTTCCGGTAGGTGCTCTCGTCGGTGTCCTGCGATAGCGTCTCGAAGCGTCGCTTGAACGTCGAGAGGTCGATCTCCTCGGCGTCGCGGGCGGCCGCGTGCGCGAGGTCGTAGATGCGGTGGTCCGCACCGACCAGGTCGTGACGCTCGACCAGCGCCAGCGCGAACGCGGCGTTGACTGCGGTGATCTCCGGGTCGGCGGCGGGCGAGCGCCTGCTGAACCCGCCGTCGCGGACGGCCGTCATCGCGCCGCTCGGCGGTTCCCCCGGACGGTCGGCCACGGCCGCGGCGAGTTTCGACTCCAGGAAGGAGACGAGTTTCCGCGTCGGGCCGACGGTGAGGGTGATGTCGTCGGCGTAGATGTCCTTCATGTGGTTGGCGATCTGGTAGCAGTGCGCGAGTTTCCGCCGCTCGACGCTGCGGCCCGAGAGCGCGAGGAACAGCGCCTCGTCGGTCGACTGCGTGTGACTGGGGTGGGCCTCCTCGTGGCGGACCATGTGGGCGAACTCGTGGAGCGCGAGTTCGCGCGCCATGGCGCTGGTGGCGGCCTGCCGGGAGATGTTCAGCACGTGCCGGTCGTCGTAGTGGGCGGCCCAGGTCCGCTCGTCGGGGTCCGTCCTGACCCTGACCTCGACGGGCAACGAGAGGTCGTACTCCGTCTCGACGAGGTCCCGGGCCGAGAGAAACGGCGTCGGCGGAACCGACCCACGCACGCGAACGTCCATGCTATTCGTACTAGGCCTGCCGGCCTTTGACTCTTGCCCCCGCGACAGGCGGTCTCACAGGCGGCGGTCGGTCTCACTCTTCGACCAGTTCGCTGACGGCCTCGAACGCCTCGCTCTCGTACTCGAACCGCATGGTTCCGCCGTCCTCGTAGTCGAGCACCCGGAGTGCGGTACTCCGGTCAGTCTCCAGCCGGACGGCCTCGACGCCAGGTTCGAACAGCGGGACCGTGTTCCGAATCGGGCGGAAGCGTCTGTAGGGGAGCTGTTCGGGGATGAGCCGTCTGTCGGCCGACTCGGCCCGGCGGACGGTGAACGTCGCTGGACGTGGGGCCTCCTCGTGGTTCGGCAGGCGGACGACGACCGTCTCGCCCGATTCGACGACGTCCAGGTCCTCCTCCGGGGCGACCGTCACCTCGGGCGCTTCGAGATCGAACGCGGCGGCGTGGTCCTCCGAATCCGCGCTGTACCCGACGGTGTAGGCGTACCGTCCGCCGCCGAGGTGTCCGATGACCCGGCTCCCCTGGCAGCTGACCGGTTCCCCGTGGTACAGGTGGAGCGTCGACTCGTCGACTCCACCGGGGGGCACGCCGCTGGCTGGCACGGGCCACGCCCAGGGGGCGACCGGCAGCCACGACCCGTCGACGAGCTTGTATCGACGGCTGGAGGTACTGCCCGGTCGTCGGATCGGCCTCGTGGTACCACGCCGTCGGCCCCTCGGTTGGCAGCTCCGGGAGGGCCGTGCCGGCGAACCGGGAGTCGCCGGCCGGCCCCGGTTCGTCGGTCGGCCAGACGACGACGGTGAACTCCCCGTCCTGCCCGCTGACACGGTACCGACCGGTCGTCACCGGGGGTTCCTCCTGATCGTAGTGGCCGAGCAGGTGGTACTCCCCGACGATTACCTCGCCCGGGCCGAGCGTGAGCGTCTCGGGGAACCAGTCGGACCCGAGCGCCAGTTGCCGGAGTCGCCACCGGCCGTCGTCGTCGCGCTCGTACTCGGGGACGTACTCGGCCACGCCGTGGTTCTCGGTCGGCGCGAGGTAGACGGCGTCGTTCCCTTCGGTGTACCCCAGCGCGGGGTCGTCGAACCCGGGTAACCGACGGGGTCGGAGCGTCTGTTCGAACTCCTCGGCGTTTTCCAGATTTACCCCGAGTTTCGCGGGCGAGTCTGCCGTCGCTGGCTCGACGAACTCGAACGTGCCGTTGATGCGGCCGCCGCCGCGGAACCATCCCCGGGAGACGGTCGCCGTCAGGGGAGCCGTCTCGAACTCGACGACCGTCGCGTCGTCCATCGATCCGCCCGAATCGGACGGATCAGCGGTCGGCTCTCCGGTCTCATCGGTCGGTGTTCCTTCCGGCGTCCCGTCGTCGTCACCGCTGGCGGTACAGCCGGCGAGCAAGCCCGCTCCGGCTGCCGCCCCGGCGAGGAACGTGCGGCGATCCATGTTCGGAGGCCGGTCCCGGTCAGGGATTAATTTCGGGGAGGATCAAACGACCGTTTAACCGACGGTCTCCGCCGGCAGTTGATTCTTACCCCCGCAGCAGACAGCCCCAAGACCGCCGACCCCCGCCCAAACATCAAAACACTGATGGTGTCTGGGTAATTTAACTAGGCAGGAGGTGAGTAAATATCGCCGTCGTTAACGAGCGGGTTCCACGCTACCTGAGTTCGCTCGGGGCCCTGCTCGGTGGCGTCCTCGTCGCCGAGGTACTCCTGCTGACCGCTCACCCGGAGCGGTTCCGCACGCTGTTCGTCGTCGGGGTCGCCACGGCGTTCCCGTTCCTCGTCGGCTTGGCGACCGCCGCGCTCTGGCTGGAGCGAAGCGACGTGGCAGTCGAGCGGTACGGCCGCATCTGGGGCTGGTGCCTCGGCGGGATGACGGCCATCCTGCTGTTCAACGCAGGGCTGATAGCTACCTCGCCACCGCCGGACCTGTCGGGCGTCATCGGGTGGCTCCGGTGGGCCGCCAGCGTCGGGGCCGGACTCGGTCTGCTGGTCGGCCTCTTCGACGCCCGCGCCGTCGAGCGGGAAGCCGCCGCCCAGCGGGCCGCCGTGCGCGCCGAGGAGGCCGAGGACCGGCGGGAACTGCTCGATTACCTCAACAGCGTACTCCGGCACGAAGTCCTCAACACCGCGAACGTCATCGACGGCTACGCGTCGACGCTGGTCGAGGACCACGAGGACGACCTGACCCGCGAGCGGGCGGCCGTCATCCGGCGCCAGACCCGCGAGATGGAGCAGGTCGTCCGGGACGTCAGGGTGCTGGTCGACGCGACCCGCCAGGACACCGACCACGAACCCGTCGACCTCGCCACGGTGCTGGAGGACGAACTGACGAAGCTCCGGGACCGCTACCCGTCGGTCGAGACCGAGACGTCGATTCCCGGGGACGTGTACGTACTGGCCGACGCACTGCTCCCGCGGGTGTTCTCCAACCTGTTCACCAACGCAGTCGAGCACAACGACAGCCCCCGGCCCCGGGTGTCCGTCTGCGTGACCGAGTCCGCGGCCACCGTGACCGTCCTGGTCGCGGACAACGGCCCGGGCGTCCCCGGGGAGGAACGGGACACCCTCTTCGAGCGAGAGAGTAGCGGCAGTCCGGATCACGGCCTCGGCCTCTCGCTGGTGGACGCCCTGGTGGACCGCTACGACGGGTCGCTCGAACTGGTCGAGACCGGCCCCGGGGGGAGCGTCTTCGCCGTGGAACTCCCGCGGACGACCAGGCGGCCGGCGGCCTTCGAGGCGGCTGGGGAGGCCGCCGACGTGACTGATCCGCCGACGGCTTTGCGAGCGCTTCCCTCGCCCCATCGCCGGCAAAACATCGCTGGATCTTCGATCCAGCGAGCTTTGCGGCCGTCTCACACGGTTCGCCGGCCGCAAAACAGCATCCTTTTGAGCCTGCTTCCGGTACGAACGGGTATCATGGGCAGACGCAAGAAGATTGTCGACCAGTGTGTACGGTTGATGGACCAACCGGAGCAGATCCGGAACATCGCCATCGCCGCACACGTCGACCACGGGAAGACGACCCTGACCGACAACCTGCTGGCCGGCGCCGGCATGATCTCCGAGGAGACCGCGGGCGAACAGCTCGCGATGGACACCGAGGAGGACGAGCAGGAGCGCGGCATCACCATCGACGCCGCGAACGTCTCGATGACCCACGAGTACGAGGACGACGAGCACCTCATCAACCTCATCGACACGCCGGGCCACGTCGACTTCGGTGGCGACGTCACCCGCGCGATGCGCGCCGTCGACGGCGCGCTGGTGGTCGTCGACGCCGTCGAGGGCGCGATGCCCCAGACGGAGACGGTCCTCCGGCAGGCCCTGCGCGAGGGCGTCAAGCCGGCGCTGTTCATCAACAAGGTCGACCGCCTGATCTCCGAACTACAGGAAGGTCCCGAGGAGATGCAGGAGCGCCTGCTCGGCGTCATCCGCGACGTCAACGAACTCATCCGCGGGATGACCGAGGAGATGGACGACGTCGAGGACTGGACGGTCTCCGTCGAGGACGGGACCGTCGGCTTCGGGTCCGCGCTGTACAAGTGGGGCGTCTCGATGCCGTCGATGCAGCGGACCGGGATGGACTTCGGCGACATCATCGACCTCGAGCGAGCGGACAAGCGCCAGGAACTCCACGAGCGGACGCCGCTGTCCGACGTCGTGCTCGACATGGTCTGTGAGCACTTCCCCAACCCCATCGACGCCCAGCCCCGGCGCATCCCGCGCACCTGGCGTGGCGACTCCGAGTCCGACCTGGCCGAGGAGATGCGGCTGGTCGACGAGGACGGTGAAGTCGTGTTCATGGTCACGGACATCTCGATGGACCCCCACGCCGGCGAGATCGCCACCGGGCGCGTGTTCTCCGGGACCCTCGAGAAGGGCCAGGAGCTGTACGTCTCCGGCACTGCGGGCAAGAACCGCCTGCAGAGCGTCGGCATCTTCATGGGCGGCGAACGCGAGGAGGTCGACGAAGTCCCGGCGGGTAACATCGCCGCGGTCACGGGCCTGAAGGACGCCATCGCCGGTTCTACCGTTTCGAGCGTCGAGATGACGCCGTTCGAGTCCGTCGAGCACATCTCCGAGCCGGTGATCACCAAGAGCGTCGAGGCCCAGAACATGGACGACCTGCCGAAACTCATCGAGACGCTGCGGCAGGTCTCCAAGGAGGACCCGACCATCCAGGTGGAGATCAACGAGGACACCGGCGAGCACCTCATCTCCGGGCAGGGCGAACTCCACCTCGAAGTGATCACCCAGCGCATCGAGCGCAACCAGGGCATCCCGGTCAACACCGGTGAACCGATCGTCGTCTACCGCGAGGCCATCACCGAGGAGTCCCGCGAGGTCGAGGGCATCTCCCCGAACCGGCACAACCGCTTCTACATCACCGCGGAACCCCTGCCGGAGGAGGTCGTCGAGGGCATCCGCCTGGGCGACATCTCCATGGACATGCCCGAGCAGGAGCGCCGCGAGGCCCTGCAGGAGGCCGGCATCGACAAGGACACCTCCCAGAACGTCGAGCACATCTACGGGACGAACGTCCTGATCGACGACACGAAGGGTATCCAGCACCTCAACGAGACGATGGAACTGGTCGTCGAAGGGTTCGACGAGGCCATGGAGGACGGTCCGCTGGCCGCCGAACCCGTCCAGGGCGCCCTCCTGCGCCTGCACGACGCCCGCCTGCACGAGGACACCATCCACCGCGGCCCCGCGCAGGTCATCCCCGCAGTGCGCCACGCGGTCCACAACTCCCTCATCGACGGCGAGATCCGTCTGATGGAGCCGATGCAGGACGTCCGCATCGACGTCCCCAACGAGCACATGGGCGCCGCCTCCGGCGAGGTCCAGGGTCGCCGTGGCCGCGTCGACGACATGTACCAGGAGGGTGACCTCATGGTCGTGGAGGGCATCGCCCCGGTCGACGAGATGATTGGCTTCTCCAGCGACATCCGCTCGGCCACCGAGGGTCGCGCGTCGTGGAACACGGAGAACGCCGGCTTCGAGATCATGGCCGACAACCTCCAGCGCGAGAAGATCATGGAGATCCGCGAGCGCAAGGGCATGAAGCTGGAACTGCCCGAGAACGTC
Source organism: Halobacteriales archaeon QS_1_68_20 (assembly GCA_003021085.1). Lineage (GTDB taxonomy): Archaea > Halobacteriota > Halobacteria > Halobacteriales > PXRE01 > PXRE01. The sequence continues at coordinate 16,498 of PXRE01000028.1, forward strand.
GACTACCTGTAAGTCGGCGACCTGCTTCTCCCGGGGACGTCCGGGACTGCACGCCGTCTTCTTCGTCCGGTCGATTGCACAGCGACGGCGACGCCCGGGCGTTCGACCCCTGATTTCGGTGGCCGAAAACGCCCTTCTATATTCCTATTGCTATTTACTTTATTTTGACATGCAGGGCAGTCTGTCGGCTGGACGACCCCGCGAACCGCCGTGTTTGTAGGGGATTCGACAGCTAGGCCGGGACTCGTCGATGATGTCACGTATCGGATACTAGCCACAAGCTATAACCTCTCGTTCGACTTGGCACTAGGTGGCATAGAGGGTTTCCGTCCGAGGCGGGTGTGGACCGACTCTATGCGCCATCGTTCACGACCGGTAGAGACAATGCTAGCCGAACACGAACTCGACTCGGAAGAAACCGACCTCAACTGCGAAGCCTGTGGGAACGAACGGATCGTCGTCGACCCGGACGGGACGGCCGCCTGTCCGGACTGTCGAGAGACGTACGCGCTCGTCGTCCACGACGAGTTCGCGTTGATCGAGACCGGCGGGTGGACGACGAGAGTGACCCTCGAACCGTCCGGCGAGATGGGGACCGGGCGGGCGAACTGATGGGTCACTGGCTCGACTCGGTGATGGGTCCCCCGGGCCAGGGGACCGCGGAACCGACCGACGTTTACAGGTGCATCTACTGCGAGATGTCCTACGACGAGTGGCGGGCGGAGTGTTCGGACTGCGGGCAACTCGTCGTCCGGATCGTCGAAGAGCGTCCCGCCGTCGACTCCTAATCCCGCGCCGCACGTTCCGGTCGTCCGTCGGCGAGACCGGCAAACACTGTCGGACCGGGAAGGCTTTTACCCACCTGGCGGATACGGGGCAGTCATGCCGACGGACGCGATTCCCGGCGGTCGCACCAGGATCGAGCCGACCTTCCCGACTTCGTCGCGGACGACGACATCCTCGACAGGGGCGGCGGCGCCGTCGACCCTGCGGTCCGGGCCGCGTCCGGGGGTGGATCGACCGTGAGCGAGCAACGGTCGCGGACCGAATCCTATACCGTCCGCCTGGAACTGGAGGACGAACCCGGCGAGTTGCTCCGTGCGCTGGATCCCATCGCCGACCACGGCGGCAACCTGCTGTCCGTCTTCCACGAGCGGGGCAACCTCACGCCCCGGGGACACATCCCCGTCGAGGTCGATGTCGAGTGCCACCCGGACAGGTTCGAGGACGTCGTCGCCGCCTTGCGGGCCAACGACATCAACGTCGTCCGTGCCGGCCAGCAGCGCTACGGCGAGGAGGTGACGGTCCTGCTGACGGGCCACGTCGTCGACACGGACCTCTCGGACACCCTCGACCGGGTACGGAACTGCGCCGGCGCGTCGGTGGTCGACCTCTCGCTGTCCGCGCCCGAGGGGACCGACGACGTGGCCAGCGCGCGCCTGCGCCTGGCGGCCGAGTCGGGGAGCATCGCGGACGCGCTGGCCACGGTCCGGGCCGTGGCCGACGAGAAAGACCTCCGTGTGATCGAACCGCTGGCGCCCGAGGGTGGTGAGGGCCGATGAGGCTCGCTATCGTCGGTGCTGGCGCCGTCGGTCGGGCCGTCGCGGACCTCGCGACGTCACACGGTCACGTGGTGACGGCGCTGGCCGACTCCACGAGCGCCGCCGTCGACCCCGACGGACTCGACGTCTCGGCGGCGCTCGCCCGCAAGGACGAGACGGGCCGGGTCGGCCACGATGACCCAGAGCGAGCGCTGTCGGCCGACTACGACGCGCTGGTCGAGGCGACGCCGACCACCCTGGGCGACGCCCAACCCGGCTTCGGCCACGCCCGGACGGCCCTGGAGCGGGACCGCCACGTCGTCCTCGCCAACAAGGGCCCCGTGGCCGAGCGGTACGAGGAGTTGATGGCCCTGCCCGACCGGAGCGAGGGCGACGTGCGGTTCGAGGCGACGGTGGGCGGCGCCATCCCGGTGCTGTCGACCGTCGAGGACCTCGGCCCGGAGCGGGTGACCGCGGTCCGGGGCGTGCTCAACGGGACGGCCAACTTCGTCCTCTCGCGCATGGCCGCAGAGGGCCTGGGCTTCGAGCACGTCCTCGCGGAGGCCCAGGACCTCGGCGTCGCGGAGGCCGACCCCTCCTTCGACGTCGAGGGCACGGACGCGGCCCTGAAGTGCGTCATCCTGGCGAACGTCCTCTCGGACGGGGGGTACACCCTGGACGACGCCGAGGTAGCCGGCATCCGGGACCTGCCGGGCAGTGCCCTCGACCTGGCCGCCGAGGACGGCCGGACCGTCCGCCTGGTCGGGGAGGCGACCCGCGAGGGCGTCCGCGTCGGTCCGCGACTCGTCCCCGAGAACGGGACGCTGGCGGTGACCGGCACCCGGAACATCGTCCAGGTCGAGACCCGTGACGCCGGCCGGCTGAACGTCTCCGGCCGGGGCGCTGGCGGTCCAGAGACGGCCAGTGCGGTGCTGGCGGACGTGGGGCGACTTCCGGCCTGATGGGTCGATCCGGTCGTCATCTGGCAACGATTGACACGCAAACCGCAAGACGGCGCGGAGGTGGTCTACGGGGCGTTTCGAAATCGTTTTAGGGGCCACAGGCGAAGGTTCCCGACACAGCGCCTCCAGGCGTGAGACACCCATGAGCGACAAACCACACCAGAACCTGGCCATCATCGGCCACGTCGACCACGGCAAGAGCACGCTCGTCGGTCGCCTCCTGTACGAGACGGGAAGCGTCCCCGAGCACGTCATCGAACAGCACAAGGAAGAAGCCGAGGAGAAGGGCAAGGGCGGCTTCGAGTTCGCCTACGTGATGGACAACCTCGCCGAGGAGCGAGAGCGCGGGGTAACCATCGACATCGCCCACCAGGAGTTCGACACCGACGAGTACTACTTCACGATCGTCGACTGTCCGGGCCACCGCGACTTCGTCAAGAACATGATCACCGGCGCGAGCCAGGCCGACAACGCGGTCCTGGTCGTCGCGGCGGACGACGGCGTCCAGCCCCAGACCCAGGAGCACGTCTTCCTGGCCCGCACCCTGGGGATCGACGAACTGATCGTCGGCGTCAACAAGATGGACCTCGTCGACTACGACGAGGGCGACTACAACGCCGTCGTCGAGGAAGTCAAGCAGCTGCTACAGCAGGTCCAGTTCAACGTCGAGGACGCCAGCTTCATCCCGATCTCGGCGTTCGAGGGCGACAACATCGCCGAGTCGTCGGACGAGACCTCGTGGTACGACGGGCCGACGATCCTCGAGGC
>PXRE01000028.1:19794-67876 GCA_003021085.1 Halobacteriales archaeon QS_1_68_20
GCTCCGCCTGCCGATCCAGGACGTCTACACGATCTCGGGGATCGGGACGGTCCCGGTCGGCCGCCTCGAGACTGGCGAGATGCACCCCGGTGACGACGTGTCCTTCCAGCCCAGCGACGTCGGCGGCGAGGTCAAGTCCATCGAGATGCACCAGGAGGAGGTTCCGAAGGCCGGCCCCGGTGACAACGTCGGGTTCAACGTCCGCGGCATCGGCAAGGACGACATCCGTCGCGGTGACGTCGTCGGTCCCGCCGACGACCCGCCGACGGTCGCCGAGACCTTCCAGGCCCAGATCGTCGTGATGCAACACCCGAGCGTCATCACCTCGGGCTACACGCCGGTCTTCCACGCCCACACCGCGCAGGTGGCCTGCACCATCGAGTCCATCGACAAGAAGATGGACCCCTCCTCCGGCGAGGTCGCCGAGGAGAACCCCGACTTCATCCAGTCGGGCGACGCGGCGGTCGTCACCGTCCGTCCGCAGAAGCCACTCAGCATCGAGCCGTCCAGCGAGATCCCGGAGCTGGGTAGCTTCGCCATCCGCGACATGGGCCAGACCGTCGCCGCCGGTAAGGTGCTCAGCGTCGAGGAGCGGTAAGCTAACGCATGCAGCAGGCACGCGTCCGGCTGGCCGGCACGAGCCCCGAAGACCTCGACGACATCTGCGACGATGTCCGCGACATCGCGGAGAAGACGGGGGTCAGCCTCAGCGGCCCCGTCCCGCTGCCGACCAAGCACCTCGAGGTGCCCACCCGGAAGTCCCCCGACGGCGAGGGGACCGCCACCTGGGAGCACTGGGAGATGCGCGTCCACAAGCGGCTGATCGAACTGGACGCCGACGAGCGGGCGCTGCGCCAGCTGATGCGGATCCAGGTTCCGAACGACGTCTCCATCGAGATCGTGCTCGAGGACTGAACCGCCTCGGCGCCACAGTTTTGTTCTGTCCGGTCCATTGTCGCGTATGGACGTCCGGCCCGCAGGCCGGCCTACAGTCGACCTGCTCGTCGTCTTCGTCGCCGTCTACGCCTTCCAGTGGCTGCTGTCGATCCTCGGTGCGCCCCTGGTCGCGTCGCTGTTCGTCCTCTCGGCCCCGCTGTCCACCGAGCCCTGGGCGCTGGTGACCAGCGTCTACGCGCACGGCAGCATCTCGCACCTGCTGTCGAACGCCGCCGGACTGGTGCTGTTCGGGCTGATCGTCGAGCGAGTGACGACGCGGGGTCGGTTCCACCTGTTCTTCCTGACCGTCGGTGCGCTGTCGGGGGTCGCCGAGATCACCTGGCAGGGGGTCGTCGGCAGCGGTGCCGGCGTCGTCGGGGCCAGCGGTGGGGTGCTGGGGTTGCTGGGGTACGTAGTCGCTGGCAACGCCATCGCCGACCGGACCGTCGGCCGACTGGAACTGGGCGTGCGCGAACAGATCGTCGTGTTCGGCGCCATCGCCGTCGCCATTACGTTCGTCACGACGGGGCCACAGGTCGCGGTCGTCGGCCACTTCGTCGGTCTCGTCCTCGGCCTTATCGCGGGCCGACTCCGGCTGCTGCACGCCGAACCGCGGTCGACGGAGGCCCCCGCGACGGCGTAATGGGGGTCCCATCGATCAGGAACGCAAGGCTCTAATAATCCGGGCGGAGTAGGTTGAGGTGCGACGCGGGCTCGTAGATCAGTGGCAGATCGCTTCCTTCGCAAGGAAGAGGCCCCGGGTTCAAATCCCGGCGAGTCCACTACCTTCTCTCGTTGCAACTCGATCAGGACCGAATACGCTCTATGAAGTCCACGGCGTGATCCAGCGTTCGCTCGAACCACGGTTCCTCGGTGAAGAAGAAGTGGTCGCCCGGCGGCGTCCGGAGTTCGACGTCGACGCCCGCGATGTTGAGGACGTCGCGGTACGCCCGCGTCTCACGGCGCGTGAGCCACTCGTCGTCGTCGGCCTGGTACAGGAGCGTCGGTGGGTGCGCGGGCGTGACCTGCTCTCGCGGTGACGCTTCCCTGTATCGCTCGGGAATCTCCGTGGGCGACCCACCGATGCAGTCCGCCGTCTCACCGTCTTCTTCCGCACCGAGCAGGTCGTAGGGGCCGTCGAAGCAGACGAGTCCGTCGACCACCGTCGACGTATCCCCGTATTCGTCGTCTGGCGTCGGCCCGCTCGTCGCAGTCGTCGCGGTCAACGCGGCGAGGTGTGCACCGGCCGAGTGCCCACAGAGGACGATACGCTCCGGTGTGACGCCGAACGGCTCCGCCGACCGGACCCAGCGAACTGCGCTCTCGACGTCTTTCAACGCAGCCGGGTACGTGGCCTCGCCTGAAAGCCGATAGTCGACCGTCAGGGCAGGGAACCCTCGTTCGGCGAGGGCACGGCACCGGTCGTCGAAGAACGACCGGTCGCCGCGATTCCAGACGCCGCCGTGGACGTAGACGACGACTGTCCGTCTGCGGTCCTCGGACGGGAGAAATACGTTCGAGCGGAGGTCTCGCTCGGCGGTCCGTTTGACCCGGACGCCCCGTTTCGGAGTAGCGTCGTCCACGAACCCTGTATATCGACACCGTCGGTCAAAGCGTTCACGTGACGTCCGACCCTGGGACCGGCCGTACCGTCCAGGGCTCCCGTCGATGTTCTCATCTACCTTCGGCGTCCCCTCGTCGTCGGTGGACTGTCCGTTTGGGGCGGACGCGTGCAACGAGATCACTGACGCCCAGGACCGCCCGTGTCGGTGTCGCAGGGGGTTTTCAGGTCGGGCGGATACTCCTCCTCGACCGGACGCGGACGGCTGGTCGTGTCGACGACGGGTACCCGACCGATCACTGCCAGGCGGAATACAAACTGGTTAGCACCGGACGGCCGCCCCGGCCGATCTTCGACTCAACGACCGAAACGACGGAAAATCCGGAATAGAGGTTCCGAAGCGTCGGAATTACTTCTGTGAATAATATTCGATGCCTTGTGTTATTGGGAGAACATTTATATTTGCTGGCCGTTATATTTGACTCATGGCCGTGGCTAACAAAGGAACCGGCTGGACAGTCGACGTGGAGGAAGACGTGATGGTCTGGGAGTTCCTCCCAGGGATGAAGTTGTCGGACTTCCAGGAGGAGGCGTACCCGGTGTACGAGGACCTGCTGGAACGTCACGACTTCAACGGGATGGTGACCGTCGTGCTGCTGGAGGACCCGTTCACGCGGGACGTCTTCGAACTCTGGGAGCAGGCGGCGCTCCGGGCCGACAAAGCGGGTATCGACCGGTGGGCCGTCGTCGCAGAGGGTATCAAGTCCCTGTCGCTCCGGGGCAAGGTCGACGTCGGGAGCCTCGAGACCTTGACCACGGAGGACAGGATGGAAGCCATCCAGTGGGCCAAAGAGGAAACCGACGACGAGGACCGGCGTTCGTCGCTGTTCTGAGCGCCGACCCCGTCCACGTCGTGATCACACTCGCTACCGCACCGTTTTCCTGCGCGCCGAACGACCCAGGTAGCCGCAGCGACCCGCGGTGTTCGAAAACTGCCGACGTGAATCGACGTGCGTCCGCCAGTCGGCCGGCCGGACGCGTGGGGACCGACCACGAACGTGGCGGGCGGCTGGAATGCTCCCGACTAACCTGTTAGGGGGCGGGACTTCGACCGACTATTCGGATAGAAACCACTTGTGGCCGAAACGGTCTACAAGCCCTCCTTGAAGTGAGTATACGGCCGCTATACAAAGTGGATAGAGTATGAGTCGGTAAGTAGCACGCGCCAAACGGGTGCGTGAGTGAAACCATGACAGGAGCCAAACGAAGCATCGACGAACTCTTCGAGGACGACCGTGCGGTGTCGCCGGTCATCGGCGTCATCCTGATGGTCGCCATCACCGTCATCCTCGCGGCGGTCATCGGGACGTTCGTCCTGGACTTGGGCGACAGCGTTGACCAGAACCCGCAAGCCGCCGTGTCGTTCTCGGAAGACGCGGCTAACGACGAGATCACTGTGCAGGTCGACTCCGTCCAGCGCGCCGACTCCATCGAGGTCGACTGTGGGAGCGGTACCTGGCAGTCGGTCGGGACCTCAGCTGGAGATAGTTTCACGTGCGGTACCGGTAACGGTATCAACGGCGGTGGTTCCGGCACGGTCGTCGTCCGTGCGACCTACGAGGGTAACACCATCGTTCTGCAGCAGAACGACTACGACTTCAGCTAATTCCCCCGTTACTCCTCTCGTTTATTTGGCGACGACGATCCGATAGCCACCGGTGTCGTGAACATTCGGCGTCGGGGCCACTCGGTGCCGCGACCACTGGGGTCGGGACGGACCGACGCCTGGTCGTGCCTTGGACGCGGAAAACGGTCGGTCGCAGCCCCACGTTCCCCGATCAGTCCATCGTGACGTAGGTCCGGGTGCCCTCGACGCCAGTGATCCCGGTTACGGCGATCGCTCGACCGGGCGGTCGACTGTGATCCCAAAGACCAAACTTCACCAGTCACTTCCAGACCGTCTCGAATCCGGCGTCACCGAGAACACCCTCGGTCGTCACGATGGCTTCCGTCTCCTGGGCGACGTGACTCGCCACGACGAACGTGTCGTGAATGCTGAACTCCTCCACCAAGTGCGCGTACTCGGCGAGTTCCGCTTCGCCAACCGGGGCGACCGAAACGGGCCCATCCGTGGTTAGCGCCCGACGGGCGTCCTCCGGGGTCCCGGTGAGGGTGATCCCCCCGACGTTCTTGTCCCGGGAGACGGAGTACAGGACCTCGGCGAGCGCCGTGCTCGGCGTCGAGATGACCGTCTCCCCGGCCTCCGCCTCGGCGAAGATCGCGTCGGCCCGTTCCGGCAGTGCGTCGACGAGGTAGACCAACAGCGCGACCGCGTCGACCGTGTACGACGCCACGTCAGTCCTCCTCGTAGTTGCGGTCACGCCGGTCCCGGACCCGTCGACTGAGCTCCTCGGCGACTTCCTCGCGCTGGACGTCGGAGACGTCGTCGGGAACGAGTAGTCCCCGTCCTGCGGTCCGGGTCCGCTTGCGCACGACGATGCCGTCCTCCGTGTCCATCCAGACCACTTCGTCGCCCGGTTCCAGGTCGTACTTCTCGCGCAGGTCCTTCGGGATGGTCGCCTGCCCTTTTTCGGTGACGCGGGTGGACTTGCTCACGGACGGTAATACGTCCCGTAATCCTTCCGGTCTGGGGGCCGTTCCGCGAGCACGAACGGTCCAGGCCTCAGTCCATCGCGATGTAGGTCCGGGTACCCTCGACGCCCTGGATGCCCTGGATCCCGGTTGCGGCGATCTTCTTGACGTCAGCCGGTTCGTCGACGTCGACCGTGGCGATGAGGTCGACGTCACCCGCGACGATGTGGGCGCTCTGGACGCCAGTGATGTCCTCGATGCTGCTCTTCAGTCGGTCCGCCTCGCCGGTGTTGGCCTTGACCATGACGTATGCTCTGACCATGTTATCCTCCTGCGGTCGCGTGTTCGACGGCGTCGCCCACGACGATCTGGCGGACGTCCGACAGCACGTCGAAGTCCGCGAGCACGATCACCCGGTCGCCGGCCTCGATGGACTCGTCCGACCGGGGGATCGACAGCGGCCCCTCGGCCTTCCCGAACGCCAGCACGCGCGCGTTCGCGGGCAACTGGAGTTCGCCCATCGAGTACCCCCGGACGGGCGCTTGCTCGGTGACGGTGAGTTCGACGACCTGGAGGTGCTGGGCCACGTCGGCGATGGCCCGGATGGTCCCGCCGAGCAGGGCGTTTTTCGCCACGAGCGCCCCGAGTCGCTCGGGGTAGACGACCTCGTCGACCTCGCCGGCGTACTTCCGGTAGATCTCCTCGCGGTAGTCCTCGTCGATGCGCATGACCGTCCGGCAACCGCGGTGTTTGGCTACCGTACACGCGACGAAGTTGGTGTTGAGGTCACCCGTCAGACCCCCGAGGGCGTCGGCCTCCTCGACGCCGGCCTCGACGAGTACCTCCTCGCGGGAGGCGTCGCCCTCGACGACTTCGAACCCCTCGTTGCGGGCGCGGTCGGCGACGTCCGGGTCACGCTCGACGAGCGTGACCTCGTGTCCCTCCTCCCCCAGGACGCGGGCCGTCCGGAGTCCGACTCGACCCGCGCCGACGATCACGAATCGCATGTGTATCGTTTTCGACCCTCAAAGCAATAATGTTGCCCCAAGCCACCGGCACGACCGCGACGGTTCCGTCGCGGCGGGGCACCGACACCGGTATCGACGGAGGGAGTATAAACTAGCCCAGCAAATCGGGGGTCACGCCGATGAGGGTGCCGCCGTTGTTATGGACGGGTGACATACTTGGAGGACGCAACGACGGCGGCAGTCGTCGAGCACGAGTTCGTCCTGGGTCTCGTTCCGCGGGACTGGATAGAGGGCAGGGGCGACGCCGCGTTCACCTTCGCCGGCCCCGCCATCGTCGGGAGTTCGGTCGTGCCGCCGCTGCTCTCGGTCGTCGTCGACCGGACCTGGATCGTCGGACTGGCGCTCATCGGACTCGGGGTCCTGGCCACCGTCCTCGGGGTGCTGGCGCTGTTCCCGCGACTTCGGAGGGCGGCCCCCCGCGTTTCGGTCGCAGGTGCGCTGAGCGCGACCGTCGGCGGGTTCGCGGCGCTCACCCTCCTCGCGCTCGTCGCCGTCGCCGTCGTCTCGATCTACGGGCTCGAGATCGACCCGCCGCCGCCGACGGCCTTCTTCCGGTCGGTCATGGTCGTGATGTCCGCCGGGTTCGGGTTCGGCACCCTGTTGTCCGGGGTCGCGATCGCGCGGACCGGCGTCCCGTCGCGCTCGGTCGGTCGCCTGCTCACGGTCGCCGGGCTGTCGGTCCTGATTCCCGGGAGCATCGTCGTGGTGACGACGATCCTCGAGGGTTCGTCGCCGTCGTGGGTGCTGTTTCTCGGCATCGCCCTGGCGGCCCTCACCGTCTACCTGGCCGGCCGCCGCCTCCGGACGGTGAATGCCGTGGCCGACGACGACTCGACCGCGGGCGACCACGACTGATCCAGGGCGGTCCGGTCAGTCGAAGGTCCCGGCCGAGAGGTACCGCTCGCCGCTGTCTGGGAACACCGTCACCACCAGCGGGCAGTCGTCGTACTCGACTGCCTCGCCGCCGTCGGAGGTCAGCGGGGACGGGCGGGTGCCCGCCCCGAGAACTTCGTCGTCGGAGAGTGCGGCCGGCGCCGGCGGGCAATCCAGTGCGGGATCGGCGAGGCGCTCGGCGACGCGGGTGGCCGCGAGGCTGGCCGCGCCGGAGGACTGGCCGACGAGGATGCCCTCTTCGCGGGCGAGTCGGCGACACTCGGCCTCGGCGTCCTCGATCGCGACCGTCTCCACGTCGTCGACCAGGTCGCGGTCCAGCAGGTCGCTGACGAACCCCGGTCCCATGCCCTGGTACTCGTCGTCGCCGGCCTCGCCGGTCGAGAGCACGGCGTTGCGCGCCGGTTCGACGCCGACCACCTCCATCTCCGGGCACTCCTCCCGCAGGCGGGTCGCCGTCCCGGTGATCGTTCCGCCGGTGCCCACGGCGGCGACGAAGGCGTCGATTTCGCGGTCGCCCACCCCGTCGAGAATCTCCTCTGCGGTCGTGCGGTAGTGGGCGTCGGGGTTGGCCTCGTTCTCGAACTGCCGCGGGCGCACGCCGCCGTCGGCGGCCAGTTCGTCGGCCCGCTCGCGTGCCGTGGTCATGTCGCCGTCGACGAGTTCGAGGTCGGCGCCGTAGGCCCCCAACAGGCGGCGGCGCTCACGGGACATCCGGTCGGGCATGACCAGGGTGAGGTTGTAGCCCCGCGCCGCACACACCATCGCCAGTCCGATGCCCGTGTTCCCGCTGGTCGCCTCGACCACGCTGTCGCCCGGTTCTAGCTCCCCGCCGCGCTCGGCCGCCTCGATCATGGCGAGGGCGGGCCGGTCCTTTGCGGACCCCCCAGGGTTGAACGCCTCGAGTTTCGCCGCTATCGTCGCTCCCTCGGGTGAGCCGACGCGGACCAGCGGCGACCCCAGGGCGTCCAGGATCGTATCTCTCATTGGTCCCCCTAGGAGGCGACGGCCGTAAACACTAGGGGCCACCGGCAGGTCGTGCCGGGTGTCGAACCGTGGCTCGTCCAGTTGGTTCGCCGTCCAGCTGGTCTGTCGTCCAGTTTGGGCGCGGTGGCGGTGCGGGTCGCTTATCCCGCGGGCCGTCCAACGGCCGGGCGATGACGCTCAGGACGTTGCAACCGACGCCGACCTGGGACGCCGACGCCCACGAGTCGACCGTAGAGGTCTTCGAGGAACTGGCGGAGACGGGCGCGACCGTCTCGCTGTGGTGTCGGGACAACTGCCCGGACTGCAGGCGGGAACTGCCGGACTTCGCCGCGGCGCTGGAAGCCGCGGCGTTCCCCGAGGACCGCCTGCGGGTGTACCCTGTCGACGACGACAACGAGGGCGAGCGCACCGACGAGTACGGCGTCGAGCGCATCCCCTGCATCGTCGTCGAGCGCGGCGGCGAGGAACTCGCCCGGTTCGTAGAGGAGGAGTCGTTGCCCGCGGCGACGTATCTGGCCGAGGAACTGCGGGAATCAGGTACCGTGTAGGGCGTCTGGGGTTGCGCAGTTCGTGGATTCGATTAGGTTGTCGGCGCACGCGAGCAACGCGCGCGCCACGGACCACTGACTGGACGGGAGAAACAGTAACCGAGCAAGAGAAACGGAAAAGCCAGTATCGCCGTCAGTCCTGGGCGACCAGCAGTTCCTGGCCGCGCTCGACGTTGATGCGGCAGGGCGGCGAGATCTTGTTGTAGGCGCGCCGGAGGGCGTCCTTGGCGACGGGCGCTTGGTCGACGTCACACCAGATGGTGAACAGCCGTTCGCCCTTGTAGACGCGGGCGGCGGTGCCGACGATCTTGCCGAACGCCTGGCGCATGCCGTCGGAGACGCGGTCGGCCCCTGCGCCGGTCGCCTGCTTGTTCTCCCGGAGGACCTGGTGGGGGAACTTCCGGAGGATCATCTTGTAGTTGCCCTCGCCGAGTTCCTTGATCAGGTGCCGGTTGGCGGTCAGGCGCGCGGCCTCCAGCGAGCCGTGGCGGATCTGGACGTCCTCCTCGACCGCCAGGCTGATCTGGACGGGGTAATCGTCCGGGTCGCCGCCGATGTCGCCCATCTTGTGCTGTGCGATCTTCGAGCCCGGGATGCCCGTGATGTACTCTCGACGAGTGTACGCGGGCTTGTCGATGTCCCGGTACATCGAGGCAGGTTTGTCGGACATGGCTGATTACCCGAATCTGAGGCCGACCGCGCGAATAAACCCTTCGAAGCCTCGGCGCGACTCGACGCGCGAGCGGTCGGTGAGACCGTCCCGCGGACGAGCAGAACGGCCCCGCAGACGGACGCCCGCCGACAGGCCGACCGTACTCCGGGGTGGCCGACCTTACCGGCGACGACCCTGCCGTCTCCGCCTGCGGACGGTCCTGCACGTCTAATGACCTCCACGAGAATCCGCCCGCCGTATGGACTACGACACGTTCGTCGGCGAGGTCCAGAACCGCGCCCAGTTGCCCACCCGCGAGGACGCCGTCCGCGTCACTCGCATCACGCTGGAGACCCTGAGCGAGCGACTGGACCCCGGCGAGGCGACCAACCTGGCCGCGCAACTCCCCGAGGAGATCGGTCACCACCTCACGAAGGTCGACGACGTCGCCCGGTTCGACTGGGAGACGTTCGTCGACCGGCTCGTCGTGGCCGGCGGCTACGACTCCCACGATACGGCCGGCGCCATCCACCACGCCCGGTCGGTGATCGACGTCGTCGAGGCGGCGACGAGCGCGGGCGAACTGGACGACGTCCGGACGCAACTTCCCGAGGAGTTCGAGGAACTGTTCGTGCTCGCCGATCAACCGGAGAAACCGGTCGACGAGGAGCAGCGGCCCGGGGACGAACGGACGCAGGTGGACGCTTCGGGATTGCTTCACCTGAGCGAGTTACGAACGGCCTCGCTGGCCAGTAGTTCGCACGAGAAGCGGACCCGACGGGATTTGACCCGGAGCCAGACGGTCCGGGCTTCCGTTGCGTCTCCGACGGACGGGTCCGGGCTGCGACTGGCAGGGTTCAAATCCCTCGTGGGTCGCTCTTCGATTTCGAAGTATTCGCGACACGCCTGCGGCGGTCGCTCACGGGACGGAATCGAAGAAGCGGACCCGACGGGATTTGAACCCGCGACATCCTGGTCCGGAACCAGGGACTCTGTCCACTGAGCTACGGGCCCTCACTGCACCCTAGAGGGGACCACGGTAAAACTGTTGTGAACCGGGCGAACGCTCCGATTCCTCGTGAGTCGGCGCGACCGCTCGAACCCCCGTTTCTTTACGTCACTTATGTACCCCGGAGCGGTATATAAGAGCCAGCGAAGTTTCGCCGAATCATGCTCCCGGAAACCCTCAGACGGAAGCGACCCCGGCCACCCTGACGTCCAGCGACACTTACGGTGATTCGCCGTCGAGGAGGTCCCGATACAGCAGTTCGTCCACCTGGTGGCCGCACGGTTCGAGGACGACCGTCACTGGGCCGACTCGCTGGGCGTCGTCGATCTGTCGACCACAGGCCGGACAGGTCAGATCGGTCACTGTCAGTTCCTCTGGCTATTGTAGTGGTTCCCCGATTTGACACCGGCTCTCTGGACTCGATCATTCGCTTCCCTACCTGTAGCCATGGTCGTGAACGCCCCGGTCTCGTACCGGACACTTAGGAATATCATAGCGAACGATATAAAAAATCGTAGCAAACACTACGAAAATGTCATTGGTCGGAAATATACTTCTACGATGCCAGAGAACGAGGCGTTGTGCGTCGCCCGTCCGTCTCCTGGATGACGAAAGCGGACGATTACATCCTGGAACTGCTCGCGGACAGCGACCTCGTTCTCTCGCCCGCCGTCGTCGCGTACAACATCGACTACACCCGCAACTACGTGACTGGGCGTCTGAGCACGCTGACCGAAGCGGGGTTAGTTGAGCGGCCGGATTCCGGGATGTACCGGATCACCGAGACGGGCCGGGCATACCTCGCCGGGGAACTCGACGCGAGCGAACTGGAAGAGTACGGGTGATCGGTCGGTTACTCCCTGTGCTCGCGGAGCAGGTCGATCAGTTCCTCGATTCGGTCGCGTTTGTCGGGGTCGAGGTCGGCCGTTTCGGGCCAGGAATCGAGTTCGTCGAAACTCCAAGTGGTTGTGAACTCCTCGTCGCAGAGTTCCCTGTACTCTTGCGTGCCTCTGCACGGTTTCGAACGGGTAGCGAAGTTTCGGGATCAAGGTCGATAGCCCGGTCGTAGTCCTCGATGGCCGCCTCGTACTCGCCGAGGTCTCGCTTCGCATTGCCGCGATTGTTGTACGCAGTTGCGGCCTCGGAATCGAAGTCGATGACCTCGTTCATTAATTCTATCACCTCTTCGAAACCCCCGTCATTGTAGGCCTCGCGTCCCGCCTCGTACAACTGCTGTTTCTCCACGTACTCCGCTTCCTCGTCGGCGGCCGATTCCATCGATTCCTCGACGATCTCGTTGAACTGGTCCGCCCGCTCCACCAGTTCCTCCCGAGTCGGAAGCCCGACGTCGTCGATGTGCTCCTCGAACTGCGTCATCATGCTCACGAAGCCGTCGATCTCCACCAGATAGGCGTCGTCCGTCCGGAGCAGTTCCGCAGGCTTCCCGTCGATATCGTCGGGATTCCGCGAACACCAGTAGACGCCGTACTCGGAGAGTTCGGTCTCGATGAGCGGGTCCATGATCGAGTCGTCGGCCCCGCCGTATCCCACGACGACGAGTCCGTACTCGGTGACCGTCCGGCGAAGGGCTTCCTCCCTTCCCGGGCTCAGCGTACTCGTCTCGGGATCGGTGTTCCGGAGGTTGTCGTACAGGTAGTCCCCGTGCAGTTTCACGATCGCCGGCCGGTCGTGCATCAGTTTGAACCAGGGTGTGACGGCCCCGTGGTTCACCAGGTGGGGCCTGACCTCCATGAACTGGTACAGCGGGTCGTCGAAGTTCGGCGTCAGCGTGAGCGGCACGTAGTCCTCGCTCATCAACCGCGCGAGGATGATGTGCCCGAGCGTGGGGTTCGCACCCTCGACCAGCTCCTGAATGCACTCCCGCCGTTCGCCGCTGGTCCGGTGGCGCTGTTCGGACCAGAACCCGTATTCGCTCTCCCTGGACTCGTCCATCTCCTCGTTCTCCTTCTTCTCGACCCAGTCGTCGAACTCCATCTCCGGATCGACGTAGTGCTCCTGTCGCCACCGCTGGACCAGTTCCCCGCTCGTCGGGATTCCGGCAGGGTCTGGACGTGAACAGCCGGCACCGATCAAAAACCGTACTTCCCGCTATCGGAGACGGCCTGAATCGCGTGCGCCAGCGACGCCCGCTTGATCTCCCCGTCGGTCATCACTTCCTACCGTCTCCGACGCGCTAACTAAAACTTCTGACCGCGGCGTTCCAAACCCGGTCACGGCTACCAACTGTGATTCTCGTCGGCGTAGCGACGCACCGCGAGGACGGCCTCGATCGGAGTCGGCTCCGAAGACCCCTAGTCCCCGAAGTACTCGCTCGCGAGCTGGTAGCCCTCGTAACTGACGCCGACGCCCTTCGCGTCGTCGGGCCGATCCACGGTGATCGAGTCGCCCGCTTCGACGGTGTCACCGGCCTCGCCCCACATTCTCGGCCCCTCCTCGTCGCGGTGGGGCCCGAACCCGATCCGGAGGCGGCCCGCGTCGACCGGTTCGCCGCCGGCGTGGGTGAACGTGACTTCGTCCGCACCCACGTCGATGTCTATGGACACCTCGGGCACGACCAGCGACGAGAACGTCTCGACGGCGCCGTCGCCACCCGTCCAGGTCACGGTTACCGTCTCGCCAGGGTCGGCGTCGACGGCGATCCGGTCGTCCGGCGAGAGCCGACCGTACTCGTCGGCCCACTGGTTCGCCGCCGGGTCGCCCCCGACGAGGACGCGGTACGCCGAGGGGTCGGCCGGGTCGACGCCGTCGGCGAACTGGTGCCGGGTACCGACGTACGCCAGGTAGGTCGTCCCGTCCTCACGGACGAGGTGGAACCGCCCGGGCGCGCGGGCCGTGAACGTGAACACGCTCGACGCGTAGACCATCCGCTCGCGCTCGACGCGCCGCATGATCGCCACGCTGTCGCCGACCGCCACGCCCTCGAGGACGACCTGGTCGCCGGTCGTCAGCGTCGCGTCCGGACCGTCGACGAGCGGCCGGGCCGTCTCGTCGTCACTCCGTGGCCATTCCTCTCCAGCCTCGCGGTGGCGGAGGTTGAGCCGCGACCCGTCGGCGGGTTGCTCGCCGCGGTAGGTGATCGTCAGTTCCTCGGCGACGGGGTCGTAGACGGCGTCGAAGGCGTCCCGACTGGCCAGCACGGACCGCGTCAGGACGTCGAAGGTCTCCTCGTCGTCGGAGTCCGCCCAGCGGACTTCGACGAAGGAGAACGGCTCCGCGGCGAACGAGACGGCGTCGCCGTCCGCGACCGTCTCGTACTCGTCGGCCCACGAGACGGGGGCGGGGTCGCCGTCCACGTGGAGGTCCAGCGCCGCCGCCGGGATCGACTCGTCGCCGGCGTGCTCGACGGTGGCCGTCCCCGTCTCGTCGTCGTAGGTGATCACGAACCTGGCGTCCGGAGACGCGTCGGGGTCCGGTCGCGGCTCGGCCGCGTAGACACCGGACGCGACGGCGCGGCGACCCTCGACGGTCACCTCCCGGACGTCCACGTCCAGCCAGTCGCCCTCGACCAGCGTCCGGAACGCCTCCTCGGAGGCGGCCGCCTCGTCCTCGAAGACGGCCACGAACGTCACGTCGCTGGTCCGCTCGTCGACCCTGGTGGTCCCGACGGCGAAGGCGTCGACGGTCGCCGGATCGACGCCGTCCGGGGTATCCTCACCGGAGAGATCGAACACGCTCCGGACGTGCTGGGCGTCGGCGATGGGCCCGAACAGCCGGGCCACGGGGTGAGCGTCGACCACGCCCGTTCCAGAGTCCCGCGCACCTCGCGCGGCGGCGAGGCCCGCCTGCCACGGTTCGTCGTTCGCGCCGATGGCACCGACGAACAGGCCGTCCTCGGTGTGGGTGGCGAACCCCGCCGGGTCGTCCGGATCGGTGGCGTCGAACGAACCGACGATCGTGACGACGCTGTTACCGTCTTCCCCGACGGCCACGCCGAACCGGTCGACCGCCTCGCCGTCGAGTCCGAACGTATTGCCGAGGACGTCACGGTCCTCGTGGGAGTCCTGCACCGGCCGGTGCAGCTGGATGCCGTCGATCGACTGTCCGTCGACGCTGGCGGGCATCGGCGCCAGGGCGGCGCGGACGTCGTCGGGCAACGTCGACGCCGCCGCCGGTGGGCCGTCGGTGGCGGTCGGGCCCGCCGTATCGTCGGGGCCGTCGTCGGTCGTGCTACCCGGCGGTTCGCTGACGCAGCCTGCGAGGAGGGCGGCACTGCCCGCGACGAGCAGTCGCCGTCGACCGGTGGGGACCATCCTATTTTTCGGTACCACATCCCGAAGTATAAGCGTTCGTCCTTCGGCCGCCCAGGGCGCCGGGTGGAGCGGGACCTGGACCACTTTCACCGCGCATGGCTAGCGGTCTTAACCCGTCGGTCCCTCGGCGCGTAGCGATGACCGGATCCGAAGAGAGCAAACTGCCGTCCCGGCGGGCGCTGAAGTGTCCGAACGGGCACACCCGCTGGGAGGTACGCGAGGAGTCGTTCTACTGCGAGGGGTGTCCCGAGAACGGGTACGCGACCGACGGGCGCTTCGAGTCTCTGTGGAACCAGCGAACCGGGACCTACATCGACCACGAGGAGTTCCTGCGGCGGTGGGGAACCGACCCCTACGAGTGACGGGCAGTCGACCTGAATCACCGTCGCTCCAGGGACCGGCCCGGTGCCGGCACTGTCGGCTCGCTCGCCGGATTCTTGAACGAGCGTCTTACCAACAAATATATGTCCACCTGAAGTTTGAAGACTAGTACGATGGATACCGAGGACGAAGACGTCGAACAGTTCCAGGAGGAACTGAACGACGCCGTCGACTGTGGTGGCTGTACGGAGATCTGGGAGGCCCTCTCCGAGGGTCGAGAGGACGACGACCGCTCGCGCGCGGTCGAGTGCAACTCCGAGTGAGTTCGGCCCGGTCGAGGACCCACGGTCCGGCGGCGTCTTCCGCACTGTTTTCGTTTCTATCGGCCGCCGACCGGTCGGTCCGTTCGCTCGTTCCGCCGCTCTGCTCCCACCGGCTCGGCTCTCCCAATCTCGGTCCTCACCGGCTCGGCTCCCACCGGCTCGGCTCCCCCAATCTCGGTCCCGGGTGGTCGCGCCCGGTCGACCCCGGGTGAGGTGGTCGTTCCAGGTCGTTGGCGGCGAAGAGAAACCGCCGCTTCAGGCTTTCCCCGGCGTGATACGCCGCCGCAGGACGCTCTCGATCCAAAACGTTGAAATTCGTAGTTTCGTTTCGAAGTATCGTGGACACCGAAGCGCCCGGCGATTCGATCACCGAGGGGAAGCTCCTCCGCCCCATGTTCGCGCTGGCGTGGCCCATCGTCGTCATCCAGTTGCTCCAGGTGGCGTACAACCTGGCGGACACGTTCTGGCTGGGCCGCCTCTCCGCGGACGCGGTGGGCGCGATCAGCGTCGCGTTCCCCCTGATCCTGCTGTTGATCTCCCTGGCGGCCGGGTTCACGTCGGCCGGGTCCATCCTCGTCGCGCAGTACACGGGGGCGGACAGCGAGCGGTCGGCCGGCAAGGTCGCCGGCCAGACGCTGTCGTTCGTGGCGATGCTCGCGGTGGGCCTGTCGATCCTGGGGTACTTCGGGACCGGCGAGGCGCTGGCACTGTTGCCCAGTCAGGCCGACACCGGCGAGCAGGTCGTGCCGCTGGCGGCGGACTACCTCGAGGTGTTCTTCCTCGGGTTGCCCGCCCTGTTCGGCTTCTTCGTGTTCTCGGCGCTGATGCGCGGCTACGGCGACACCCAGACGCCCATGCGGGTCATGGTCGTCAGCGTCGCCATCAACGTCGTCGTCGACCCCATCTTCATCTTCGGGTGGGGACCGGTTCCCGCGATGGGCATCGAGGGCGCGGCGGCGGCCACGGTCCTCTCGCGGGGGGTCGCCAGCGTCCTGGGGTTCTACGTGCTGTTCCGGACGTCGACCGGCCCGAACGTGGACCTCGGACACCTCTGGCCGGAACTTGACACCGTCCGTGACATCGTCCGCCTGGGCGTCCCGACGGCGACCGAGCAGTCGATGAGCGCGCTGGCGATGCTCACCCTCACCGCGATGGTCGTCACGTTCGCGCCGCCGGTGGTCAGCGCCTACGGCCTCGGGAACCGCCTCATCTCGCTGGTGTTCCTGCCCGCGATGGGCCTGGGTCGGGCCACCAACACGATGGTCGGCCAGAACCTCGGCGCCCGCAAGGAGGAACGGGCAGAGCGGGCCGTCTGGCTGGCGGCGACGGTCGGCGCGGGCGTGATGCTCGCCGTCGCCGTAATCGCCGCGGTGTTCCCGGATCCCATCGTCGGCGTCTTCATGGCGACGGGAACGCCGGAAGCCGCCGAGACTATCCGCTACGGTGCGGAGTACCTCCGGGTCCGCTCCGTCGAGTTCGCGTTCATCGGCGTCCTGCAGGTGGTGCTTGGCGCGTTCCGGGGCGCCGGCAACACCAAGACCGCGATGGGCTTCTCGTTCGTCGCGCTGTGGATCGGTCGCGTCCCCGTCGTCTACTACCTGGCGTTCGTCGCCGGGTGGGGCCAGATGGGCGTCTGGGTCGGCATGGCGCTGGGCAACGTCGTCGGCGCGATCGCCGCCACGCTGTGGTTCACGCGTGGCACCTGGAAGGAGGCCATCGTCGACGAAGACCCGGACGAGGCAGGTCCCGAAGTCCCGTCGGGTAGCGTCGACGGCGAGAGCGTGGACGACTGACCGTTGTTCCCGGCGCGTGCCTGAGGCCGGGCCTATCCCCGCGAGCGACACGCTCTCGGGGAAAGCATTACCCGCCGGCCCGTCCAACCCCATGGCAAACGATGTCAGAGAGACGGGACCCGGTCGAGCGTGGGGCCGACGATTCACGGGACCTCTACGACGTGGCGACCTGGGAGCGCCGGACGGCAGTCGACGCCATCGCGGTGTTCGTCTACGGCCTCGTCGGCTTTCTCACGCGGGCGGCGGTGGTGGGCCTCGCGCTCGCCATCTTCCTGGCGATCATCGTCCAGGGCGGCCTCGCCCTGGTGCTCGAGGACCCCCTGATCCTCGTCCTCGTCGCCTTCTCGGCCCTGCCGGCGCTGGCGCTGGCGTGGTACGTCCGGCGCGCGGACGCGACCCGGGCGGAACCGCTGTGGTTGCTGGTGGCGACGTTCCTGCTTGGCGTGCTGTTCGCCACGTTCGCCGCGGTGCTGAACACCCTGGTGATGCCGCTGTTCGCCGGCCTCGGCGCGCTGGCGCTACCGCTGTTTTTCCTGCTCGTGGTCGGGCCAGTGGAGGAGACGGTCAAGTTGCTGGCGGTCCGGCTGTACGCCTTCCGGAGCAGTCGGTTCGACGCCGTCGTCGACGGCGCGGTGTACGGCGCGTTCGCGGGCCTGGGGTTCGCCACCATCGAGAACTTCATCTACATCACCCGCATCGTCGGCCAGTCGGGCGAACTCGCCATCGTCGGCGCGGGCGGGGGCATCGCCACGGTCCGGGCGCTGGCCGGGCCGGGCCACGTCATCTACTCGGCCATCGCGGGCTACTACCTCGGACTGGCGAAGTTCAACCGCCGCAACCGCGGCCCCATCGTCGTCAAGGGCCTGCTGATCGCGGTGCTGGTCCACGCCGGCTACAACGTCCTCTCGGGGGTCGCCCCCGGCGCCCTCGCCGCGCTCGTCCCCGGCGTCGGGACGTTCGCCGCGTTCGTCGTCTTCATACTCGTCTACGACGGCGTCTTCGCGTACTACCTCTACCGGAAACTCCGCCGGTACGGCGAGGCCTTCAGGGCCGTGCGTGGCCGTCGCGGCGACCGCGACCCCGCATCGGAACTCACGGAGTTCGACCCGTAGCCGGGCGGCCGGACGCACTACCCGAACGGTAGTGTCGGGCGGCCGGACGCACTACCCGAACGGTAGTGTCGGACCCCCCGTCTCCCCCTCGACCGGGAACGCTGTCGGGCCGCGGTCGACAGGTTCACGGCGTCCCGGGCCCTGAAACCGGGCAATGCCTACCCTCGACACCGGCGAGGTCACTATCCACTACCGGAGCCGCGGGAACGGCTGGCCGCTGGTCTTCCTCCACGGCGGCTGGCTGGACGGCGACCTGTGGCGCCCGCAACTGGAGCACTTCGCCGACGACTTCCGCGTCGTGACGGTCGACTGCCGCGGCCATGGCGAGTCCGGCGACGGCGACGAGTACGGAATCGACGTGCTGGCCGACGACCTCGAAGCCCTGCTGGACGGCCTGGGCCTGGCCAACCCCGTGGTCGTCGGCCTCTCGATGGGCGGCCTCGTCGCCCAGCAGTTCGCCGCCGACCACCCCGACCGCGTCGCCGGACTGGTGCTGGCCAGCACCGTGACCTCGGTGCCGCCGATTCCGATGACGGACCTCCAGAAGCACCTGCTCGTCCCGAAACCGGGCTACCACGCCGCCGTCCGGACGATGGGGCCGCGGGCGTACTTCCGGATGCTGTTGAACTGGGTGGAGTCACTGGAGGGGCGCTGGCTCGCGGAGACGCCCGAGGCCCGCGAGTACGCCCTCGACGCCGTCGGCGGGTTCGGCGCCGACGGCTTCCTGCAGGTGCTCGACGCCCTCTACGAGTTCGAGGCGCCCGACCTCCCCGAGGTCCCGGCGGCGGTCGTCCACGGCGACGGCGAGGCCGGTCCCGTCGTCCGCCACTGCGACGCGCTGGCCGACCGCCTGGACGCACCCCGGACGGTCGTCCCGGACGCGGCCCACCTCGCCAACCGGGACAACCCCGCCGCGTTCAACGGCGCGCTGGCGGAGTTCCTCGACGAGCAGGTGACGGTCTCGGTCTGACGCAGAATAGTTCGAGCGACGGCAAAATATATTCCGCAATGGGCCGTACAGGCAAGTGTGACCAGCGACGACCCACCGGTGGACCCGGACGACGACGGTCCGCCGACCGACCTCACTGACCTCGCGTCGGAGTGGGAGGACGTCCTCGCGGGGCAGTCGACCCGCGACCGGGTGTACGGCGTGGCCGTGCAACTGTACGAACCGACGCGGGTCCGTGCGGTGGCCGAGCGGGCCGATGTCTCCAAGGAGACCGCCCGGGACTACCTCCGGTGGTTCGCGGACGTCGGGATGGTCGACCAGGTGGCGGAGTCGCCCGACACCTTCGTCCGCAACGAGTCGTACTTCCGCTGGCGGCGGGTCCAGAAACTGCGGGAACTGTCCCCCGAGGAACGCCGCGAGCGGGTCGAGCACCTGACGGAACGCGAGCGCGAGTTCCGCGAGACCTACGACGCCGACGGCCCGGACGCGGTCGACGCGGTCGAACACGCGGACTACGCGGACGTCGAAGCCGTCTGGGACGACCTCGACGAGTGGCGGACCGTCCGGCGGCGACTCCGCGAACTCGACCGCGCACGACGTGACCGGGACTCTGGCGAGGCACCGGCCTGAGCGATGGCCGTCGACCGCGAGTGCCCCGACGACTGCTTCGACGTGCTGTCGGTCGTGCTGGAAGAAGTAGATTCCCGGCTCGGCGAGGTATGGGCGGACGAATAGATTAGAGCCCGTACAGGTCGGTGTACTTCTCTTTGGCGTACTCGACGAAGTAGTCC
Organism: Halobacteriales archaeon QS_1_68_20; assembly: GCA_003021085.1. Taxonomy (GTDB): domain Archaea; phylum Halobacteriota; class Halobacteria; order Halobacteriales; family PXRE01; genus PXRE01. The sequence goes on from PXRE01000028.1 coordinate 39,559, forward strand.
GCAGTGAGCGGTTCGCCCGTGGCCACCTCGATCAGTTCGTCGGCCGGGTACCGCCGGCCGTGGCGGTGGACGTGCTCGCGCAACCACTCCCGGATCGGTTCGAACTCGCCCTCGCGGATCAGGGCGTCCACGTCGAGGTCTTCGCGCATCGCCGCGTCAAGTTGCGCGGCCAGCACCGACCCGATGGTGTACGCCTGGAAGGCGGCGAATCCCTCGGTCCAGTGGACGTCCTGCAGGCACCCTTCGGCATCCGTCTCCGGGCTCACCCCCAGGTACCACTCCATCCTGTCGTTCCAGGCCCGGGGAATTTCGTCGACCGCCAGGTTGCCCGCCACGAACTCCCGGCCGACCTCGAACCGGACGAGGACGTGGAGGTGGTAGGTGAGTTCGTCCGCCTCGACGCGGATCAGGTTCTCCGGGTAGATGCGGTTGACCGCCTCGTAGGCCTCGTCGACGCTCACGTCCGACAGTTGCGGGAACCGGTCTCGCATCTCGGGCAGGATCAGTTCCCAGAACGGGCGCGACCGGCCGACGTGGTTCTCCCAGAACCGGGCCTGGGACTCGTGGACGCCCAGCGACTGGGCCTCGCCGAGCGGACTGCCGTACTCCTCGTCGGGGAGTCCGAGCTGGTAGAGGCCGTGCCCGAACTCGTGGACGGTCCCGAGCAGGCCGTCGACCACGTCGTCCTCGTTGAACCGGGTGGTGATCCGGCAGTCGTACTGGTTGCCGACGGTGAACGGGTGCGCCGAGCGGTCGAGGCGGGTCCGCTCGGGGTCGAAGCCCAGCGTCTCCAGCACCTCCTTGCTGAACTCGAACTGCTCGTCCTCGTCGTAGGGGCCCTGCGCCTCGAACGGCGACGCCGGGGCGTCGCCGCGCTCGCGGATCTCCTCGATCAGCGGCACGAGGTCGGACTTGATGCGGTCGAAGATGCGCTCGACCGTCTCGATGGAGAGGTCGGGTTCGTCGTCCTCGTGCATGACCGCGAAGGGGTCGGCGTCGGGGTCGACGTGCCCGGCGCGCTCGACCTGGAGGTCGCGGATTCGCTCCAGCGTCGGCGCGAACTGCTCGAAGTCGTCCTCCTCCCTGGCTCGCTCCCAGACCTGCTGGGCCTCCGAACTCGTCCGGGAGATCTCCTCGACCAGGTCGGCGGGCACCTCCGCCTCGCGCTCGTAGTCGTGGCGGATCTCCTGGACGACGGCCTGCTGTCGCTCGTCCGGATCGTTCGCCTCGACCGCGTCCAGTAACTCCCCCAGTTCGGGGTCGGTCCGGCGCTCGTGCTGGAGCGCCGACACCGTCGACATCTGCTGGGCACGGGCGGGCGTACCGCCGTCGGGCATCGTCACCTGTTGGTCCCACCCGAGTACCATCCTCGCCTGCTCCAGGTCGGTGATCGTCTGGTACCGTTCGAGCAACCTTTCGTAGGCGTCGTTCATAGTTCAATTCTTTTGACTTTTATTATCAACCCTTGGTATCGTGATGAATTTGGGCCGACCGCGCCCGGCGTCCCGCCAGGGTCCGCCAGCGCAGCGAGGGATATTTCCCGCCGGAGCGCCGCCGGTCGGGTATGGACGCCGCGCTGGGGCCGCCCGAGAAGATGGCCGAACGCCGGGACGAACTGACGCCGATGGTGCGCCAGTACGTGGAGGCCTGCGAGCGCTACGACGACTGCCTGGTCCTGTTTCACTCGGCGACTTCTACAAGGTGTTCTGCGAGGCCGCCCGGACCGTCTCCCGCTGTTGCGAACTCACGCTCACCACCCGCGAGGACTCCACCGGCGAGTACGACATGACCGGCATCCCGGTCGACAACGCCGAGCCCTACGTCGAGACGCTACTGGACGCCGGCTTCAGGGTCGCCATCGCCGAACAGGTCGAGGACCCCGGGGAGGTCTCCGGCGTCGCGGACCGCCGGGTCACCCGCGTCGTCACCCCGGGGACGCTCACCGAGGACGAACTGCTGGACGGCGACGGCCACAACTTCGTCGCCTGCCTGGCGCGTGAGGGGAGCGACGACCGCCGGGCGGACCGCTACGGCCTCGCCCTGCTGGACGTCTCGACCGGCGACTGCTACGTCACCGCGGTCGAGGGCGTCGGGGCCGTCCGCGATGAGGCCGGGCGGTTCGCGCCGGCCGAGGCCGTCGTCGGCCCAGGCGTGGACGAGGACCTTGCCCCGGAGGCGTTCGGCCCGGACTGCCCGGTGACGGCCCACGATCCCGCGACGTTCGACCGCCCGGCCGCCAGCCAGCGAATGCGGGCCTACTTCGGGTCCTCGGGCGCCGACCTGGCGACCGACGCCGAGGGCCGGGCTTGCGGCGCCTTGCTGGCGTACGCGGAGTACGCCCGGGGCGGCGCCGTCGAGCACGCCCGCGACGGAGACGACGCCGACGACGGGACCGGCGCCCGCCTCGGGTACATCAACCACCTCACCCGCTACGACCCCCGGGAGTACGTCCTGCTGGACGCGGTGGCCCTGCGGAGCCTCGAACTGTTCGAGCGCCGGGCCGTCAGGGGCGTCGAAGGCGCCGCCCTGGTCGACGTCCTCGACGAGACGGCGTCCGCGCTGGGCCGCCGGGAACTGACCGACTGGCTCCGGCGACCCCTGCTGGACACCGACCGGATCGAGGCGCGCCACGACGCCGTCGAGGAACTGGTGGGCGACGTCCGGACCCGCGAGCGCCTCCACGAGCGCCTGGCGGACGTCTACGACCTGGAGCGACTCATCTCGCGGGTCTCCCGCGGCCGGGCGAACGCCCGTGACCTCCGGTCGCTGATGGCGACGCTGGACCTCGTGCCCGAGGTGAAGGCCGACCTCGCGGACGCCGACGCCGACCCGCTGGTCGACCTCCGGGCGGCCCTGGACGAACTGGCGGACGTCCGCGAACGCATCGGGAACGCCATCGTGGAGGACCCGCCGGTAGAGTTGACCGAGGGCGGCGTCGTCGCCGAGGGCTACAGCGACGAACTCGACGGCCTCCGGGAGACCGAGCGCGCGGGCAAGGCGTGGATCGAGGACCTGCAGGCGCGCGAGCGCGAGCGCACCGGCATCGACAACCTCCGGGTCGGCCACAACGCCGTCCACGGCTACTACATCGAGGTCACCGACGCCAACGTCGATAAGGTCCCCGAGGACTACCGCCGCCGGCAGACGCTGAAGAACGCCGAGCGGTACTACACGCCCGAACTGAAGGCCCGCGAGGACGAGATTCTCCGCGCGGAGGGCCGTGCGGACGACCTGGAGTACCGACTGTTCCGGGAGGTCCGGGACGCCGTCGCCGCCGAGACCGAGCGCGTGCAGGACGTGGCGGCCGCGCTGGCCTCGCTGGACGCCCTCGTCTCGCTCGCGGAGGTCGCCGCCCGGTACGACTACGTCCGCCCCGAGGTCGGTGCGGACGGCTTCGACATCGAGGCGGGCCGGCACCCCGTCGTGGAACGCACCCAGGAGTCGTTCGTCCCCAACGACGCGGGGTTCGACCGCGGCGAGGTGACCGTCCTCACCGGGCCGAACATGAGCGGCAAGTCCACGTACATGCGCCAGGTCGCGCTGATCGCTATCCTGGCACAGGCGGGGAGTTTCGTCCCCGCCGTCGATGCCCGCCTGCCCGTGGTCGACCGGGTGTTCACCCGGGTCGGCGCCAGCGACGACATCGCCGGTGGGCAGTCCACCTTCATGGTCGAGATGACCGAACTCGCCGAGATCCTCCGGTCGGCCACCGCGGACTCGCTGGTTCTGCTGGACGAGGTCGGCCGGGGCACCTCGACGACGGACGGCCTGGCCCTGGCCCGCGCGGTCACCGAGTACGTCCACGACGAGGTGGGGGCGACCACCCTCTTCGCCACCCACCACCACGAACTGACCGAGACGGCCGCCGACCTGCCGCGGGCGCGCAACGTCCACTTCTCGGCCGAGCAGGTCGACGGCGAGGTGGTCTTCGACCACGAGATCCAGGAGGGCGCCGGCACCGCGTCCTACGGCGTCGAGGTGGCCAGCGAGGCGGGCGTCCCCGACACCGTGGTAGAGCGCGCCCGGGAACTGATCGACGGGGACGGAGAGGCGGCGTCGGACGACCGCCCGCGGGGAGTCGACCGGTCGGCGGCCGCGAACGCATCCACCGACCGCAACGACAGCGCGACGGCGCGGACCGACACCGTGGCCGACCGTGGCGCCCGGGCGGCCGACGGCGTCGGGGACCTCGCCGCGGTGGTCGACCGCCTGAAGGGGGTCGACCTCGCGGACACGACGCCGCTGGAGGCGCTGAACCTGCTCGCGGAACTGCAGGATCAGGTGGGGGATGCGAGCTAACCACGAATACTTCGGTCGGATGGCCGACGAGCGTCCGGACGGTAGCTGCGTGATTCTCCGATTGAGGGACTCTATTAGAGCGTCGAGCGGGGTGGACTTCCCCACTTCCGATGACCTAGAAGGTCGAGTGGAGTGATTTAGTTCGGCGAATGAAGTCATTGAATACTCTACATTCATCCGCGAAATTCGAGGCCGAAGATTCCACAGATCAGTTATTAGTTTTCTGTTGGAAACTAATCAACCCCGTGCCCTCAGTGAGTTCTTCCTCCCAACTGCTGAACTTGCTCGCGGAACTGAAAGCGGAGTTCGAAGAGCAGCTCAGCCCATCAACACGCCCTCGCTACGGCCGCGCATGACGACCTCGCCGGATTCCGCTTCGCAGACGAACGACGCCGCCAGTTCGGTCCGGCCGCCGTCGCGCTCGTCGACGCGCTCGACCGTCATCTCGCAGGTGATCTCGACCCCGGTGTAGGCGGGACGGGGGAACTCGAACTCCATGGTCCGCGCGACGTAGTTCACGTCGCCGCCGAGTTTCGTCGGCAGCGTCGCCGTGAGCAGGCCGTGGAGGACGAACTGCCCCTCGTCGTTCTCGACGACGTGGTGGTAGCCCTGGTCCTTCGAGAGGTCGGCGAACTGCCGGACCGCCTCCGTGGTGAACGTGCGCGAGTAGGTCCTGGTGTCGCCCACTGCGGGGGTTCCGTTGGACGCCATGCTCGGAGAGCAGGGACGGCAGCAACGTCAGCGTTTTCGAGAACCGGGAAACGGGAACGGCGTTCAATCAGCCGGACGACGGGGGACCGCAGGCGGGTCCGATTCGCAGGCCGGACTACTCGTCCCGTGCCGGGAAGTGTTCCAGGCACTGGTCGAGGTTGTCGTCCGCGGCGACCAGGTCCCGCTCCTGGTCGTAGGCGACCACGTCGGCGGCGGTCAGTTTCGGGACGTCCTTGTGGTACAGCCGGAAGTAGATGTCCGCGACCTCCTCCGCCGAGATCTCGTCCAGGGACGCCTCGTGCTGTCGGACGGCGACCTCGTCGGCCAGGTCGGCCAACGTCATCGGCTCGTCGTAGTTGCCCAGCACCGCCAGGGCGTGCCTGCGGCGGCTGTGGCTGAGCAGGTCGAACACGGTGTCCAAAGAGAGCTGGTCGCCGTCCATACGACTCGAACACCGGAAACGATGGTGGTGCCAGTAAAGAGAGTTTATATCTCGGCCCGACGGCGCGGAGACCTGGCAGTCGATTCACGCGTCGTCGTCGGTGTCGGGGGCGAGCGAGACGAACTCCAGGCCACGTTCGGCGAGCAGGCGCCGGGCGCGGTCGGTCGCCGACGGCGCCACCAGCACGCCGCGGACCTCGGCGTCGGCGTGGAGGTCCCGCCGGAGTGCGTCGACGTACCGCTCCAGTTGCCCGACGCCGTCCGGGCCGGCGCGGCTCCGTTTCAGTTCGAGCACCACCGTCCGGCCGTCGGCGTCCTCGCCGTAGACGTCGACCGCGCCCGCGGGCGTCTCCCGCTCGGTCGCCAGCGGTGTGAACCCCGGTTCGATCCGCCCAGGGTCCTCGAGGACCCGGTCCTTGAGGTCCTCGTGGGTGCCCGACAGCGACAGGTCCTCCTCGTCGGCGAGGCCGAACGCCGACGCCTGCAGGAGTCGCTCGAACTCCACGACGAGACGCTCCTCGGGCGTCGAGCGCGTGCTGACGATGCGGAGGCGGCCGTCCGCGAGGTCGACCTCGTGCTCGCACCCCGGCGGCTGCCAGTTGACCGGCTGCCGTCCCTCGACGGTGTGGACCATCGCCGTCCCGTCGGGCTTGAGCATCACGTGGCGCTCGCCCGGGCCGAGGGTGCTCGACGCCCGGCCCGAGTAGTCGACGGTGCACAGCCCAGCGACGGTCACGAGGTCGCCCCGGTCGAGGGCCGCGGTGATCACCTCGACGGCGGCCTCGTGGCTCGGGTGGGTCACGGTCCGGACGCGGCCGGCCGCCTCGCCGTCGGCGTCCTGGGGCGCTGGGTCGTCCTGTGGTGGCTCCGCGTCCGGCGGGGTCGCGTCGTCCGAGTCCGGCCGGGTCGCGTCGTCCGAGTCCCGCCGGGTCGCGTCGTCCGAGTCCGGCCGGGTCGCGTCGTCCGCGTCGGTTCCGGTCACTGCCGACCCGTAGACGGCGACGGCACAAAAGCCCCGCGTCAGGGGAACAGTACCTCCCGGTCGGCGGCCCACGACCGGACGCGCCGCCGCAGACACCTGGCCGCGGCGTCCTCGGTGACGGCCCCCGTCGCGAGCAGGTCGGCGACGGCGTCGCGGGTGCCCTCGAACCAGGCACGGACGCGTTCGTCGTCGCAGGCCGCCCAGGGGTCGACCCCGACGACTGCACCGCCGTCGACCGGGCCGAACCACAGCGGCCGGTACGCCGTGACGTCGTCTTCGACCACGAACAGCGCTTCGTGGACCAACGGGTCCAGATGGTCCGCGAACAGTTCGTCCCTGTCGACCCCGACCGCCAGCGGGTCGTCGCTGATCCCGGGGTCGGCAGGTTGGGTCGGTGACCCCCCTGGATCGGGGGAATCCGCCAGTCGCCGGGCCAGCGACAGGTCGGCGCCGCCCCAGTGGGCGTAGTAGAGGGCGTACCGGCCGTCGGGTCCCTGGCGGGCGACGAGCGCACGGTGGCCCATCCTCACGACCCCCCAGCGGTCCGTGGGCGACCCGGCGGACGGTGCGGCGACTGCCTGGACATGTCGACGGTTGGCCGCCCCACCCGTGATAAATTCGAGCCCTGTATGAAAATATGTGCATACATTCATACAGGGGAGTCCGGCCTCAGATGCCGTAGAGGTCGCCGAACTTGTCCTCGACGTACTCGACGAAGTAGTCGGCGGTGAACGACTCGCCGGTCGCCTCCCGGACGAGTTCGTCGGTGGTGTAGCGCTTGCCCTGGCTGTGGACGTTCTCGCGGAGCCAGTTCGCCAGCGGTTCGAAGTCGCCCTCGCGGATCTTGCCCTCCAGGTCGGTGATGTCGTCCTCGGCGGCGGCGTACAGTTGCGCGGCCATCACCGATCCCAGCGAGTACGTGGGGAAGTACCCGAAGGTGCCGTGGCTCCAGTGGATGTCCTGCAGGGCGCCCTCGGCGTCGGTGTCGGGGCGCACGCCGAGGTACTCCTCCATCCTGTCGTTCCAGACCTTCGGCACCTCCTCGACGTCGAGGTCGCCGGAGATCAGGTCCCGCTCGATCTCGAACCGCAGGACGATGTGCATGTGGTAGGTGAGTTCGTCGGCCTCCACGCGGATGAGGTTGTCCGGGTAGATCTGGTTGGCCGCCTCGTACAGTTCCCCGACGCCGAAGTCGGTGCCGAGGTGGTCGTTGAGGGTCGGCGCGAAATAGTCCCAGAACGCCCGCGAACGGCCGACGTGGTTCTCCCAGAGCCGCGACTGCGATTCGTGGACCGACAGGTCCCGCGGCTGGCCCAGCGGCGTCCCGTAGTGCTCCTCGGGCAGTCCCAGCGTGTAGAACGCGTGGCCGAACTCGTGGATCGTGCTCGCCAGGGCGCCGAGGGGGTCCTCCTCGTCGAAGCGCGTCGTCACGCGGGCGTCGAAGGTGTTGCCCATCGAAAACGGATGGGGCGCGTCGTCCAGTCGGCCGTGCTCCCAGTCGTAGCCCAGCGTGTCGAGCACCTCGCGGACGAGACCGCGCTGGTCCCCGACGGGGTAGGTGCCCTCGAAGGGGTCCGCCAGGTCGGCGTCGGCGTCCTGCAGTTCGTCCACGAACGGGACGAGTTCGTCACGCAGCGTCTGGAGGATTTCCTCGGCCGTGTCGAGTCCGAGGTACGGTTCGTAGTCCTCGAACAGCACCTCGTAGGGGTCCCGGTCGGGGTCGACGTACTCGGCCTCCTGGCGCTTGAGATCGAGCAGGTTCTCCAGGGTGGGCGCGAACTGGTCGAAGTCGTCGTTCTCCTTGGCCTCCTTCCAGACGGGGTGGGCCTCGCTGGTCGTCTTCGAGATCTCCTCGACCAGTTCCGTCGGGACGGCGTCGGCGCGCTCGTACTGGCGGCGTACCTCCCGCAGGACCGCCTGCTGGTCGTCGCTCAGGTCCGCCTCGGAGAGTTCGTCGATGTACGACGCCATCTCGTCGCTCGTGAGCGTCTCGTGGGCGATGCCGTTGAGGGTGGACATCTGCTGGGCGCGGGCGGGCGTCCCGCCCTCCGGCATCATCACTTCCTGGTCCCATTTGAGGACGCCCTCGGCGGCCTCGATGTTCCCGAGTCGCTGTACGGTCTCGATGAACTCCTCGTAGGTGTCCGGCGCTGATTCGGCCGTTGGATCGGTTGCCATGTCGTTTCGAACCGAAAGGCCGGGCACCTATCAATCCCGTGTTTCCGGACCCCCTCGGCCGAGCCTCAGAACTTCTCCCCGTCCGGGGACTCCGCGAGCCCGCGATAGATCTCGTAGCACCGCGCCAGCGCGTCCAGCGAGACGCTCTCGTCGGCGGTGTGGGCCTCGCCGAGTTCGGAGGGGCCACAGACGACGCACTGGGTGCCCGCCCGGTCCAGCCACCCCGCGTCGGTGGCGTGGGGTTTGACGACTCGCTCCGGGGATCTCCTGTGCGGCCGCGGCAGCGTCCTGGACGGCCGTGACGAACCGCTCGTCGTCGCAGCGCATCGTCGGCCAGTCCTGGTCGGTCCGCACCTCGACGCCCTCGCCCTCGACGCGGTCCAGCGTCGCACCGACGATGCCGCCGTCCTCGCCGGGAACGGTCCGTTCGTCGACGGTCACATCACAGCGGTCCGTGATCACGTTCCACGCCGTTCCGCCGTCGACCATCGTGACCGCCATGCTCCCCTCGACGGTCGCGTCGGCCTCGGGGACGTACGCCCCGGGTGGTTCCATTCCGCGGATGGCCTCGACCGCGTCGCAGGCCCGGTAGATGGCGTTGACGCCCGCGTCCGCCTCGCTGGCGTGTGCCGACTCCCCGTGGGCGACGACCGTGCTCGCGCGCCGCCCGCGGTGGACCACGGCCACGTCGGTGACGCCAGGTGACGAGTACCCGGTGGACCCCTCCCCGACGACGGCGTAGTCGGGAGTGAACCCGTGCTCGACGGCGTACTGGGAGCCGACGCCCCCGACCTCTTCGCCGACGAAGGAGGCGAAGACGAGTTCGCAGCCGGGATCCGCGTCCCTGAAAGCGACCATGGCCGCCGCCAACGCGCCCGTTCGTCCGCCCGCGTTCGTCCGCCCGCGTTCGTCCGCGCCCGTTCGTCCGCCTGCTCGCACCCTCGCCACGCCGCCGCACCCGCCAAACCGCCGCTCAACTCCCCCACGCGCTCGTCGAGAGGTACTCCCACAGTCGGTCGACCGCGATATCCGCCAACAGGATGTCCTCGACCTGCGAGCGCATGGACTCGTCGGTCCGCTCGCCGTACGAGAGGCCGCCCAGTTGCTCGGCCTGGAACTGGTAGCGGGCGTTCATCACGAAACACCGGGTGGCGATGACCGCCTCCTTGACGTTCGACCCGACGACGTTGGATCCGTGACCTTCCAGCAACTGCGCGCGGCAGTCGCCCAGGTTCTCTGCCATCCGGTCGCCCTCGGCCTCGCCGACGACGAGCTGTCCGTACCGGTCGTCGTAGTCCGAGAACGTCGGCACGCCGTCGGCGAACAGCGCCCCGTTCTGGTACGCCGGGACGATGTCGACGTCGCTGACCGTGAACGGCATGATCTCGTGGGCGTGGTGGTGGACGACCGCGTTGACGTCGTCGCGGTGGCGGTAGATGGCGCGGTGGACGACGGTCTCCTTGTACGGCCGGGCGTCCTCGTCGTCGAGGACGGTCCCGTCGAGCGCCATCCGGATGACGTCGTCTTCGGTCACCAGTCCCGGACTCCGCGAGCGCGAGATCAACATCTCGTCGCTGCCGGGTTCGCGGACGCTGACGTGGCCGAACCCGCGGAGGATGCCCAGGTCCGCGAGGATGCGATTCGCCGTGACGAGTTGCTCCGTGAGTGACTCGGACATATGTGAAGCATCCCAAATTTTAGATCATCTAACATAATTCTGGCGTTCGTGACGGAGCTAGCGGGCGGATGCGGTTGAAACCCTTTTCAACAGCCCGGCGCCAACGGTACGTATGAACGTCGTACCGGACACCAGCGTCGTCGTCGACGGTCGCGTGTCCGCCCGGGTCGAGTCCGGCGAGTTCGCCGGCGCGACCATCTCCGTTCCGGAACCCGTCGTGGCCGAACTCGAGGCGCAGGCCAACGGGGGCCGCGAGACCGGCTGGGACGGGCTCGAGGAACTCCAGCGACTCGCGGGCCTCGCCGACGACGGCGAGATCGAACTCGCGTACGTCGGCGAGCGGCCGGACGCCGTCCAGCGCGGCACCGCCACCGAGGGCGAGATCGACGCGCTCATCCGCGCAATCGCGGCCGACCTCGACGCCACGTTCTTCACCAGCGACGTCGTCCAGAGCGAGGTCGCCGAGGCGAAGGGCATCGACGTCGACTACGTCAACCCCGAGCCCCGCGACGGACAGGACGTGGGCGAACTCGCCATCCAACGGTTGTTCGACGACTCGACGATGAGCGTCCACCTGCGGGCCGGCGCCGTCCCGAAGGCCAAGCGGGGCGAGATCGGCGACATGCACTACGAGGCCATCGGCGACGACCCCTCGACGGACGAGGAGGTCAAAGAGCAGATCCAGGAGATCGTCGAGGCCGCAAAGCAGTCCAACGAGGGGTTCGTCGAACTGTCGGAACCGGGCATGACCATCGTCCAGTTCCGGGACTACCGGATCGCGCTCGCCGAACCGCCGTTCAGCGACGGCTACGAGGTCACCGCCGTCCGGCCGGTCGCCAAGACCGACCTCGACGACTACGAGTTCGCCGACGAACTCCGCCAGCGCCTGCTGGAGCGCCAGCGGGGCGTGCTCATCTCCGGGTCGCCCGGGGCCGGCAAGTCCACGTTCGCGCAGGCGGTCGCCGAGTTCCTGATCGACAACGACTTCGCGGTCAAGACCATGGAGAAGCCGCGGGACCTCCAGGTCGGCCCCGACGTGACCCAGTACACGGAACTGGGCGGCGACATGGCGCTGACCGCCGACTCGCTGTTGATGGTGCGGCCGGACTACACCATCTACGACGAGGTGCGAAAGACCGAGGACTTCGAGGTGTTCGCGGACATGCGCCTGGCGGGCGTCGGCATGATCGGCGTCGTCCACGCGACCCGCGCCATCGACGCCCTCCAGCGCCTCGTCGGCCGGGTCGAACTCGGGATGATCCCGCAGGTCGTCGACACCGTCGTCTACATCGAGGCCGGCGAGATCGCCAAGGTCTACGACGTCCAGACGCAGGTCAAGGTGCCCGAGGGCCTGACCGAGGAGGACCTCGCCCGCCCGGTCATCACCATCGAGGACTTCGAGACCGGCCGCCCGGAGTACGAGATCTACACGTTCAACCGGCAGGTCGTGACCGTCCCGCTGACCGAGGAGAGCGGCCAGGACACCGGCGTCGACCGGATCGCCCGCCAGGAGATCGAACGCGAGATCAGGTCCATCGCCCGCGGCCACGTCGACGTGGAGTTGCAGGGCAAAAACAGCGCGGTCGTCTACGTCGAGCAGGGGGACATCTCCTCGGTCATCGGCAAGGGCGGCGGCCGCATCCAGGACGTCGAGAACCGCCTGGGCATCGACATCGACGTCCGCACCTTCGACGAGCGCCCGAACGCCGGCGGTGGAGTAGGAGGTGGGGCGACCCCGGAACCCGACGGCCAGGTCGTCCAGCCCGAAGTTTCCTCCCGGCACGTGATCGTCCCCGTCGACGGCCACGCCGGCGAGACGGTCGAAGTGCAGGCCGACGGCGAGTACCTGTTCACCGCGACGGTCGGTCGCGGCGGCGAGGTGCGGGTCTCCCGGGGGAGCGCCATCGCCGAGGAACTGGAGCGCGCCATCGACCGCCGCCAGCAGATCACCGTCGTCCCGGCGTAGACGGCGCGTCGACGTTCTCGGTCGCCGGTCCGGTTCTGTTCCCGTTCGCCCATTCGATTTAGGCTCTGGGCGCACGCGAGCAACGCGCGCGCGGGTCCCGTGAGCCGTGCGAACGGTGGCCCGGGAGAGCTTGCTCTGGCGGTGGCCCGGGGGAGGCGCGGCGTTTCCGGCGAGCCGTGCGGGCGGGAGGCTCGTCAGCGCTTGGCTCTGACGGCGGCCCAGCGGGTCGGCCCGGCGGCCGACCCCCGCGGTTGGGGCGGCGTGAGGGTGCCCCCCAGGTCTTGCATGCGGTTAGTCTCGCTGGAACGCCAGGATCAACCCCAGCGACGACTGGACCCGGGGATGGCCACCCCCTCCCCAGCCGACTGCGTTACTCGGGGCGCTCACGTCCGTTCGCGCCACCTGCGTTACTCGTGTCTCGCGCGGCTATGGTTCGCGGCCTCGCACGGCTCGGCACGCTCACCAGCGCGCGCCGACCGCAAATCCGGACTCGGTCGGCGCGACACCCCGACGTCGATCCATTCGACGTCGACCGCCCGGGAATCGCTCACCGATTAGCTCCCAACAGCGGCAGTATCCGAGCCCTCCGATTCCGCCTCCACCGGCCCGTCGTAGGCGTACTGCGCCCACAGCACCAGCAGACTCGGCAGGACGAACACGCTCACGAGGAACGACAGCGACAGCGCCAGCACGACGAGCATCCCGAAGCCCCGGAGCTGCGGACTCGGGTGCAACAGTAGCGTGGCGAACGCGCCACCGGAGGTGAGAGCACTCCCGAGCAACGCGCCGCCGGTCCCGACGACGGCGGTCGAGAGCGCGTCGACGGGCGCCTTCCCGCCGTCGAGTTCCTGGGCGAAGCGGTCGCTGACGTGGATGTTGTAGTCGATCCCGAGGCCGACGGCGAGACTAATCAGGAGGGCGGTGACGAAGGTGATCGGCGTGTCGGTGAGGTACATCCCGCCGAGGACGAACCCCAGCACGAGCGCGATGGGGACGACGGTGAGCGCGCCCAGCAGGGCGCTGCCCTCGGTCACCCGGTAGATGATCGTGAGTACGACGAGGATCACGCCGAGCGCGAGCACCATCGTCTTCACGATGCCGTCGGCCAGTTGCCCGAGTTCGGCGTTCTGGATCGTCGCCGGGCCGACCGCGGTCGCGGTCAGCGGCCCGTCGCCCTCGACGGCGGCCGCGACGGCACGCATCTCCTCGCCGCGCACGTCGACGTCCAGCCCCTGCTTCACCGGCACGAGCATCCGCACCGAGCGGTACTCGCCGTCGGTCCGCTCGATCACGGTCGCCGCGCGGTCCGGTGCCGTCTCGAACAAGGCGTCGTACACCCGTTCGAGGTCGCGGTCCGGGACGGTGTCGCCGTCCTCGTCGGTCTCGCGGACGACGGCCGCGAACTCCTCGTCGGTCGCTGCGACCGACCGGATCACCGAGATGGGCGAGCGAACCGGGACGACGCCGCCCTGCTCGAAGACCGCCCGACTCTCCTCGGCGGCCGCGATGCCGTCCTGAAGGTGCTGGAACGTGGCGGGATCGGTCACGTCGCCCTGGACGAGCACCTGGGTGATGCCTCGCCGGTCGTCGCCCGAACGGTAGTGTTGCTGGACGTACTGGGAGTTTCGGTAGTACTCGGTGTCGGTCGCCTCCCAGGCCATCGGGCCGGGCAGGTCCTCTTTCCACTCCGCGACCTCGGTGGAGGTCTGGTAGGCCTGCCGGTCGACGTCGGCGTAAGTGACCGCGCCGGCCGCCGCCAGCAGGACCGTGACGAGGACGACGGCCGGGGCGGCCTTCCGCGCGAGCACGACGCCGGAGCGCAGGAACGGCCGGAGGACCGCACCTTCGCCGAGCGGCGCCTTCCGGCGGTCGAGGCCGATCCGTTCCAGCAGGCCGTCGACGCTGATCTTCAGGGCCGGCACCAGCGTGACGAAGACGACGAACGCCGAGACGACGCCCAGCGTGATGCCCACGCCGAGGTCCCGGACGATGTTCAGGGGGTTCGCCAGGTTGGCGAGGAACCCGACGGCGGCGGTGACGGTGACCAGCAGGAACGCGACGGCGACCGACGTGGTCGAGCGCCGCATCGGTTCGCGGATGCCTTCGTCGGGGCCGCGCTCCTCCCGGTAGCGCATGAACACGTGCAACCCGTAGTCGATGCTCAGCCCAGTGATCAGCACCGGGCCGACGATGAGGGTCATCCCGGCGGGAATGCGGAGCCACCCCAGGATGCCGAACATCCAGAGGACCGAGACGAGGACGCCGACGAACCCGACGACCACGTCGACGACGTCACGGTAGGCGAACGCCAGCACCGCCAGGATCAACAGCAACGCCGGCGGGAGGATCAGCCAGATGGTGTCCTGGTTGCTCTGCTGGACGAACGGTTGCCGGGCGTGCTGGCCCGTAGTGAAGAAGTCGGGGTCGTCGCGCTCGTTGGCGGTCTCGTAGAGGACCCGCTGGACGTCTGCAGGCGTTCCGCCGGTGGCGTCGTCCCCCGTCGCCTCGAAGGCGAACTCCATGCGCATGCTCTCGGCGGTGGCGGTACCGGGTTCGTAATCGCTCGGCAGGAGGTCCAGGGCCTCCGAATCCGCGGTCAGCGTCTCGGAGACGAGGGCACGGACCTCCGACTCGTTCAGGGACGCCAGCGCGTCGACCTGGGCCGCCAGGTCGGCGTCCGGATCACCGGCCGCGCGTCTGGCGACCAGGTTCGGCACGCCGCGGACCCCGTCCGCGCCCGCGAGTGCGTCCGCGGCAGTCGGATCGTCGAGCACCGACTGCTGGTACCGTAGCGCCGCCAGCAACGCGTCCTTCGAGAGGACGTTGCCGCCCTCGTCTCTGACGTACACTGCCGAGGTGACCGTCGACGACGCGTCGTCGTCCTCGCCGTAGTGCTCGGCGACGTAGTCGGCCTTCTGGGCGACCGTCGTGTCCCCGAAGGCGTCGCTGTCCCCCTCGACGTCGCTCTCCAGTTGCAACTGGCCGATACCGCTGACGACGCCGGCCGTCAGCAACAGCATCACGACGAGGACGATGCGGTTGTGCCTGGTGACGAAACCGACGAACGCACCGATAGGATCCCGTGACATGCTCTGTCCGCTCGCTCGTTCCCCGAATCGTCGGGGCGGAGACATATCTACCTTTACGTTTCCGGCGAGGATCGACGGAAACTACCAGGAGAACGCGGATGCCGGTGGGAGCGGCGACTAGCGAGGAGACGACCACGGGGGAGCGGCAGTTACGCGCCGTGCGGGGAAGACAGAGCGAGTGGCGGAATCAGTCCGAACAGCAGGGTTCCTCGCCGCCGTCGGTCTCGGCGCCGTGGGGGGACGGGACCTCCGTCACCTCGTAGAGGTTCTGGCGGGCGTCGGCGAAGTAGATGTCCTCGTCGACGACGCCGATCTCCTCCAGGCGTTCGAGGGCGTACCGGACCGTCCTGGCCGAGAGCATCGACTCCTCGATGATCTCCTTCTGGGTGAGCGAACCCTTGTACTCGAGCACCTTCAGGACGAGCTTGGCACTCGGGGGCAGGTCTTCGAGTTCCTCGCGCGTTGCTTGACTCATCGTTGCGAATCGAAATACCTGCGGAGGCATAAAACTTGATGGCCGTCCGTTCCGGTGCCCGACCCTCCCGACTCGATTAGAACCCGATCCGCCTCTCCGTCCGGCGATCAGGGACACCCGGCCCGATTGCCGGACACCTACGGGCCGACGTCGTCGCGCTCAGTGACCACCACTTCGACCAGCACGGGGAACCAGCCGCGACCAGGAGCGTCGCCGACCCAGGCCGTGGAGGTGCTGGCCGTTGACGAGGGTACGAGCTGGCGCGCGCGAACGGTCGTCGGTCGCGCCCCAGGGCCCGGGACCGTGGACGACCGGGTTTTGGCATCGAGATGTCACGTTCGAAAACCCCGGTCGCCCACCCACAAGACGACATATATAATTTAAACAAAATCGCGTCCATATATATGATAAGATCAAAGATTACACGTAGCGCAGAAGTACGAGACCGAGACGTACCTGAGCGTGCAGCCGACGCCGTACCTGTACGCGACCTTCTACGCGATGTTCGACCTCGGCTTCGGCGCGGCGGACCTCGACTGCGTCGCCAGCGAACACTTCGACGACCACCCCTACGCCACGAAACTGGCGTATCGACCCGTCGAGGAGTCCGTCGAGTCCTTCGACTCGCTGGAACTGTTCTGCCGGCAGGGCCCCGACGGCCTCGCGGTGGAGGTAGATGCCGGCGACGCGGACCCGGCGGACCGACTCGAAACCGTCGTCACCACCGCCGACCGACGGGAGATCTGCGAGCAGTTCCGGGAGCTTCTGGCTGCCGTCAGTCCGTAGCGGTCCGGGGAGCCATTGACCGTCCTCGCTACGGCGTTCGGCAGGACACGGTGGACACCGTCATCGGGACCGGAGTCGAGAAGTCACGACGAGACTGGCGAGGAGCGGTCCCCGAACCTCAGGCGTTCGCCGGGAGTCCCAGCGTCTCCTCGTCGGAGCCGGCGATAGCCGGCAGGGTCCGGAGGTCGGAGACGACCAGGAAGTAGGCACCCAGCAGGAAGAACGTGGCCCCGAACCCGGTGAAGACGGCCTCGACGCCGACGAATTCGGCCAGGAACCCGCCGAACAGCGAGCCGACGGGCAACGTCGCGCTACTGACGCTCGACGCGACCGAGGAGACGCGGCCCAGGTATCCTCTTCGACGGCCGACTGGAGGAGCGAGAAGAACATCACGTTGAACGCCCCGACGGGGACGACCGCGATGAACAGCAACGCAGCGGTCAGTGCGAATCCCGGGACCGCCAGCGCCAGGAGGATGGCGACGCCGGAGAAACCGAAGCTGGCGATGCTCGCTTTCCCGAACGGCTTCTCCTCGATCATGGTGGCGCCGATAGACCCCAGGAGGGACCCGCCGGCGAACGCGGCCATCAGGACGCCGTAGGCGTCGGCCTCGCCGAACAGGTCGGCGAAGACCGGCAGGACCGCGAACATCGCTCCCAGCGAGACGTTGGCGAACATGGCCCCCAGGAGCAGGAACACGAGGACCGAACCTGCGACGTAGCTGAACCCGTCGCGGAGTTCGTCGAGGTACTGGTCCACGTGGTCCCGGAGGCCGCTCGGTTCGTCGTCCTGGGCGTCGGCCCCGGCGGGTTCGTCCGGGGCGTCGCCAGGTTCGGCGTCGGGGGAGTCGGCCGGACCGTCGTCCGGGACGGCTCCCGTGGAATCGTCTTCGGCGTCGCCGGGAGCGGTCTCGTCCGGACTGTCCCCGGCGTCGCCACCCTGCGCGGACGACGCCACGGTGATCCCCATGAACAGAACCGCGGCGACGGCGAACGTCGCCGAGTTGACGAGGAACAACGAGACGGCACCGACCACCGCGATGAGGAGACCGCTCGCGGCGTTGAACACGACGTTCGCGGACTGGAACGCGACGGAGAACAGCGAGTTCGCCCGGACGAGTTGCTCGTCGTCGACGATCTGAGGGAGGGCGGCGTTCTGTGCCGGGTACATGACTGGTTGATGAACGCCAGCGTCGGCAACAGCGTCAGCAACAGCCAGACCGGTTCCGGATCGACGAGCGTCGCCGCCGGGACGGAGATGACGAAGAGCGCCTGGACGACCTGCGTCCGCACCAGCACGCTCCGGAGGCTCCAGCGGTCGACCAGCGGGCCGACGAGAAACTGGAAGGCCCTCGGCAACTGCAGGAGAACCCCGGCGACGCCCGTGTAGACCGCAGAGCCCGTCCACTCGTAGACGAGCCACATCGCGGCGATGGTGTACAGGCTATCGCCAGCGTTGCTGATCAGACGGCCCGAGAACAGGCGGGCGAACGTAGTGTTCGAGAGCAGATCACGCATCTGTTAGACCCTTCTAAGGAGGGGATACAAGTCACCCGTGAAAAAATTCCCTTTCCAATTCGATTATAATTTACCTCGTCTGTCGTTCGGAGAGAGCGGGCGTCCGTCGAGGGACCCCCGCCGGCGGGGTGCCGACGCCGAAACGAGCGAACCCGGGACGTAGGAGCACCGTGGGGCCGGCCGCCAAGCGAACTCCTTTTGTCGCCCGGTGTCGGACGTGAGGACATGGCCACCAACGTGTTCGACGTCCCGGACGACCACTTCCGGTCCGTCACGGTGACGACGCTGACGGCGCTGTCGGGGATCGCGGCGGCGCTGGTGTCCTCGGCCGTGGTGAGCGATCCCACGTCCAACACCGGCGTCTACGTCATGCTGGCCTTCGTCTTCCTGCAGTTCCCGCTGTACCACGTGCTCGGCATAGACATCGGGGACTTCTCGACGAAGGACCACCTGTACGTCGTCTTCATGACGTTCTCGATGTGGTTCGTCGTCTGGACGATCCTCCTCACGAGCAGCGTGAGTCTATAATGGCCGACGACAGCATCGCGGTCGTCCACCTCGACCGGTGCCAGCCCGACCGGTGCAACTACGAGTGCAAGAACTACTGCCCCCCCAACCGGACGGGTAAAGAGTGCATCACGCTCCGGGGCGAGGACGCCGAGCAGGGCGACCCCGACCAGGTTCGCATCAGCGAGGAGATCTGTCTGGGAGAGACCTGCGGCATCTGCGTCGAGAAGTGCCCGTTCGACGCCATCTCGATCATCAACCTGCCCCAGGAACTGGAGGAAGACCCCACCCACCGCTACGGCGAGAACGCCTTCGCGCTGTACGGCCTGCCCGTCCCCGGCGACGGGAAGGTGACCGGCATCCTCGGTCCGAACGGCATCGGGAAGACGACGGCCGTCCGGATCCTCGCGGGCGAGATGACGCCGAACCTCGGCCGGCACGGCGACCCGCCGGGGTGGGACGCCGTGCAGGAGGCCTACCGCGGGACCGAACTCCAGGACTACGTGGCGGCGGTCCGCGAGGACGCCATCACGGTCGCGCGCAAGCCACAGTACGTCGACCACATCCCCGACCAGTTCGAGGGCAACACCCGCGACCTGCTCGAATCCGCAGACGAGCGCGGCGCGCTGGACGAACTGGTCGAACGGCTCTCGCTGTCGCCGGTGCTGGACCAGGCCATCGGCGACCTCTCCGGGGGCGAACTCCAGCGGACCGCCATCGCGGCGACGCTGGCGCGGGAAGCGGACTTCTACTTCCTCGACGAGATCACGCCGTACCTCGACATCGGCCAGCGCGTGCGGGCCGCCCGGTTGATCCAGGAACTCGCGGAGACCGAGGACCGCTCGATGCTGGTCGTCGAGCACGACCTGGCCGTGCTGGACCTGCTGGCGGACTCCCTGCACGTCGGCTACGGCGAACCCGGCACGTTCGGCGTCATCACCGACCCCAAGTCCGTCAAGAGCGGGATCAACGAGTACCTCTCGGGCTACCTGGAGAACGAGAACATGCGGGTCCGGCCCGAACCCATCGAGTTCGAGGAACACGCGCCGCGTCCGGCCGTCGACCACGACGTGCTGCTGGAGTACCCCGCGATGACGAAGTCCTTCGGCGAGGGCGAGTTCGACCTCGAGGTCGATGCCGGGGAGTTCCGCCGCGACGAGGTGCTGGGCATCGTCGGCCCGAACGGCATCGGGAAGTCGACGTTCGCCAAGTTGCTGGCGGGCCGCATCGAACCCACGACGGTGGGCGAGGGCGGCGGCGGCCCCGGCGGCGAGTTCGAACTCGACGTGAACATCTCCTACAAACCCCAGTACGTCGAGGCCGACCAGCCGATGCGGGTCGACGCCTTCCTCTCGTCGATCACCGACGACTTCGGCACCTCCTACTGGAACACCGAGATCGCACAGCCGCTGCAACTGGAGCGGATCATGGAACAGCAGCTCACCGACCTGTCGGGCGGCGAGCGCCAGCGGGTCGCCATCGCGGCCTGTCTCTCCCGGGAGGCCGACATGTACCTGCTGGACGAACCCTCCGCGCACCTCGACGTCGAACAGCGGGTCCGCGCCACCCGCGCCATCCGCCGGTACGCCGAGCGCAACGACACTACGGTGGTCGTCATCGACCACGACATCTACATGATCGACCTGCTGAGCGACCGACTGCTGGTGTTCGACGGCGAACCCGCCGTGGAGGGCCACGCCAGCCAGCCCCAGGACATGCGCTCGGGGATGAACGACTTCCTGGCGAACCTGGACGTCACCTTCCGCCGGGACGAACGCACCGGCCGCCCGCGGATCAACAAGCCCGGTAGCCAGAAGGACAAACAGCAGAAGCGCGAAGGCGAGTACTACTACGCGCCGGAGTAGACCCGGAGCGAGAGGCCCTTATTAGTCTCTCGAGAGTATATAAGTGTCGTAGCGGTCGAACTCACTCCGCGATAGCCGACTCGATCGTTTCCAGAAACGCCTCGACGCCCGGTTCGTACTCCTCCGGCGTCTTCCGGAATCCCTGGTACCCGTAGTCCGCCTTCTCGTGTTCCTCTTTCAGTTGACTGAACAGACTTCCGTGGGCCGTCGTCACGGTCTCGTAGTTCGCCACGACGAACTCGCCGAACGCCGAAACCGCGGCGGCGTGGGTGTTCGGCATCTCCCCGGTTTCGTCCAGCACGGCAGCGACGGCGGCGTGGTAACAGGCGTAGTACAGACGGTTGATAGCACCCGCGTCGGACCCCTCGCGGACGAGCGTTCTGGCGTCTTCCAGCGCCTCGCGGGCCTTTTCGAGTTCGTACTCGACGGTCGTCATAGTGCGACGCCCTCGCGGGCCACCGTTTCGAACAGGGGTGACGATCGGTCGGCGTACTCGCGCTGGGAAACGACGTGCGGCGTCACGGCGACGCCGTGTTCCATCGTCACCTCGAACGCGATTTCGTGTACCTGTTCCCGACTGACGCTTCCACCGGACGCAACCGTCACGAGGACGTCCACGTCCGAATCCCGTCCACGAGTTTCGCCCCGGGCGACACTCCCGAAGAGGAACACGTGCTCGACGCCCTCTGGAAAGGCGCGCTTCAGACGCGCCGCGAACTCCCGACCGGCCTCCTCGTGGGCAGAGTGCATCCTCTGTCGCTGATGATACGAGAGGCAGGGACTTAAACGTCGATGCGACCGTCCCACCGGCACCGTCGAAGTCGCTCCACAGCCACCGCTCACCCGGACTCGGCCTCGTTCGCCGTCCGCCGGATCAGGTCCGCGAGTCGGTCGTAGAAGCCGGGTTCGTACTTCGTCGCCGCGTCGACGGTCGGCCGGGCGTTCGTCTCGCTGACGACCGCCCGGTCCGCGGAGACGAGCAGGTCCACGCCCAGGTACGGGATCCCGAGTTCGTCGGCGACCCGCTCGGCGAGTTCTCGGAGGTCCGCGTCGAGTTCGACGCCGCTGGCCTCGGCGCCGCGGTGGACGTTGTGCTTCCAGCGGCCCGCCGACAGCGCCTCCTCGGGCAGTCTGCGCTCGACCGCACCGGCGTACTCGCCGTCGAGCACCATCGCCCGGTAGTCGGTGGCGCCGGGGACGTACTCCTGGAGGAGGAAGGACTTGTCGCCGGTCGCGCGGTAGTCGTGGACCAGGTCGAGGTAGTCGACGACGCCCAAAAAGGAGTCCAGATCGTCGACCCTGGCGACGCCGACCCCCCGCGTGGTCGAGGTCGGCTTGACGACCACCGGTGGGTCGAACCGGTCGAAGACCGCCACGAGTTCCTCGTCGTCCACCGGGTTCGAGACCAGCACGGTCTCGGGGACGGGCAGGCCGGCGCGGTCAAGGCGGGCCAGCACCTCCGCCTTGTTCCGGGAGGTGAGCACGGCCTCGCGGTCGTTGACCCACGGGATGGAGACGAGCGCGTCGGCGGCCCCGCCCTCGATCTCGCGGGGCGGGTACACGAGGCCGACGTCGAACTCGTCGGGGTCCCGGCGCGGGTCCGTCAGCGGGAGCGAGCGTTCGCGGGTCCGGAGGTGCCGGACCTGGACGTCGCGCTCGGCCAGCGGGTCGCGGATGCGCTCGTACGTCTCCGCGCGCGTTGCGACCGCCAGGGTGAGCATGGCTGGACGTGGGTGGTGGCGGGTCAAAACGGCGTCGGATAATTCGGGACGTGTTCGTGGGGTTCTTCCGTGTGTCTCTGCCGACGGCAACTTGGTCAGCGCCACGTAGAAAGCCCGCACGCTCGACTCGGGGGGCTTCTCGGTCGGCAACACCCAGAAAGCCCCCGCGCGCTCGACTCGGGCGACTCGCTGCGCGCCTCAGTCGCTTCGCTCCGTCCGGTGCTTACGTCGTCGGCCGTCGTCGACCGCGCGGCTCCTTTCAGTCCCGCCAGCCGCTCGCATCCACACACCTCCCCAACCGATTGCGTTACTCAGTCACGCCCTGCGGGCGTTCCGTGCGTTACGCATCCCTCGCGCGCCGTCGGCGCGGCACGGAGGCCGCGCCAGCGCGCGCCATGGGCCAAATTAGATCGTGGCGCGCGCGAGGTCCCCGCGAGCCCTGCGAGCGGGGGCTCGTCAGCGCTTGCTCTGACGGTGGGCGAGTAACGCAACGAAGTGAGTAACGCAGGCGGTTGGGGACTCCCATACTCAGCCATTCCGTTTTGGTCGGGTCCGCAGTTCCAGCCGTTCGTACTGCCAGTTCGGAGCGTCCAACGCGTCCAGCGCCTCCACCAGCAGACTCCGCATGGCGTCGTGGCGCTCGCCCTCCGTCTCCGCGAGGTTGGTCGCCTGGCCGGGATCGTCCTCGGTGTCGAACAGCAGGGGCGCGCCGTTCTGCTCGTAGGAGTGGGCCCTGTAGCGCCAGACCGGCGCGTCGGTGTACGGCAGGAATGACCCGGCGTCGGCGTCGGTCTTTGGGGTGAGCGGCGTGAAGTGCCGCCGGGGGTTCATCATCGTGGTGGAGTAGCAGTACGACGGCGCCTCGGGATCGGTGGGCCGGAGATAGGTGTACCGCCCGTCGGTGACGTTGACCGACGACCCCCAGTAGCCGTACAGCGCCCAGTCGCGGTGATCGTCGGCACCCGCCAGTAGGGGCACGAGGCTCCGGCCGTGGGTGCCCTCGGGTACGTCGACGCCGAGCAATTCGAGGATCGTCGGATGGAGGTCGACGGCCGAGGTGAGCGCGTCGACGGACTCGCCCATCCGGTCGCCCTCGGGGTGCCAGACGAACAGCGGCGTCCGCGCGAGCACGTCGTACACCGGCGGTTCGTTCTTGCCGACCCAGCCGTGCTCCCCGAGGAAGAACCCGTGGTCGCTGGTGACGACGACGGCCGTCTCGTCCCACAGGTCCCCGCGGTCCAGCGCGTCCAGCACCTCGCCGAACCAGCGGTCGGCCATGGTGACCTTGCCCGCGAACTGCGAGCGGACGAAGTCCAGGTCCCGGTCGTCCAGCGCGCTCTGGCCCTCGTCGACCGGGCCGTAGTACGGCCAGAACGTCAGGTCCTCGTCGGTCGGATCCTGCTCGGTGTACATCGAGGCGTACGGCTCCGGGCAGTGGAACGGCTCGTGGACGTCGAAGCTGTCGACGTAGCAGAACCACTGGTCCCACTCCCGGTTCTCGTCCAGCCAGTCGGCGGTCCGCGAGAACACCCGCGGCGCGAAGAAGTCCGCTTCGTCCGCTTCGGGGTCGTCCAGGCCGAGTCTGGCGGCGTTGCGGGCGTACGCCGTCCGGTTGAGGTAGCCCGGGTCGTGCGGCGGGTCGGCGGTCCGGTCGGCCGACCGCTCGTACAGCCGTTCGTCGGGGTCCCGTGGTGCGGTCTCCCAGGCGTCGTACTCGTGGCCGCGGACGAACTCGAAGCCCGCGAAGTCCTCGTAGTAGCCGTGACTGCCGTGCTGGAAGTAGTGGTAGTGGTCGGTCACCAGTTGCGTGAGGACGTCCTCGCGGCGCGCCTCGGCCGCAATCGGCCGGTCGAACGCCTCCATCGGCCCCCAGGGTCGCCAGAGGAACTCCTGGACGCCGGCCAGCCACTCCCGGCGGGCGGGCATGCAGGGCAGGCTCCCGGCGTAGTGCGTCTCGAAGGTGGCCGCACGGTCGGCGAACCGGTCGAAGTTCGGCGTGTCGACGGCGTAGTCGAGGGTCCGTGGCCGGTCGCGGTAGGCGCCCAGGAAGTCCCGGCGGAGGCTGTCGACCGACAGCAGGAGGACGTTCATCGCTCGCCGGCCCCGTCCAGTACGGCCCCGTGGCTCCCGCCGACGCTGACGTTCCCGTCCACGACGAGGAACGGACCGGCGTCACAGTGCCCGCAGTGCTCCAGGCAAGTCGCCTCCCTGGCGTCCGGTAACGAGCGGAGTCGGCGGCGGGTCTCCGGGTCCACGTTGCCCAGGCAGAACTCGATCGCCATGGCGGGAGGATGCGCGCCCAGGCGAAAAAGCGTAGTTACCAGTCGTTAGCCGTGGGCTGGCCGCCGTTCGGACCGCCAGTCACCCCACCGGTGAGGAGTTACCATCAGTGATCAAGTAGTAATGGGTGACTTTTTACGTCGGGAGTCCGAATCACCGGACATGGAAGATCCGAAGCGGCTAGAGGTCTGGTGTGCGGGTGAGAAGTGGTGCCCCATCACGACCACGGCGAGACTAATCAGCAAGAAGTGGCACCCGGTCATCATCCACCGCCTGCTGGAGGAGGGGCCACAGGGGTTCAACGACCTCAAGGAAGAGGTCGACGGCATCTCGAGCAAGGTGCTGTCGGACAGCCTCGAGGACCTCGAGGAGAAGCAACTCGTCGACCGGACGGTCGTCAGCGACAAGCCGTTCCGGGTGAAGTACTCGCTGACCGAGTACGGCAGGTCCCTGGAACCGGTCATCGACGCCATGCGCGACTGGGGCAAGGAGAACCTCACGGCCGCCGAGGACAAGGAGTCCGCCATCACGTGATCGCCCCGGCGTGACCGCCCGCGGACGCAGGAACGACCCGGGGAATTCCCGCCGTCAGGACTTCCAGATCACCGTGACGACCGTCGAATCCGTCTCCATCGTCTCGTACTCGTAGCCGCGGTCGTCCGGTTTCGGGGAGAGGTGCCGTGGTGCCCTGTCGTTGTACTGCACGAACACCACGTCGTCCTCGAGGGCCGCGAGGCGCTTCAGGGTGGTCGCCAGGGGTTCCGGCGGCGGCAACTCACGGGCGTCCAGTGTCTCCCACGGGCGGTCCTCGGGGGCCGCCGTCTCAGAGACGTACTCGGTCGCTCGCTCCGTGTTCGACCGGTGGCGCCCGGGCGAACACTCCCTTCCCCGAACACGTTCGCCGGGGGGTGGGACCGACGAGGGCTGGTTTCCCCGTTCGAACGTCTTCGGGAACACCGACAGGGTGTCGGAGTACCGACACACGTCCATGACCGGGCTGTTCGTCGACGACGCCACGGACCTCTTCGACTACTACGGCGAGTTCCGGCCAGGGCCACCGGACGTCCGTCGGTGCGGTCGACGCCTCCTGGATGGACCAGCCTCGACCCCGGGGCCGGCGAACCCACGACCCGAAACTGAACGCCGGACCCGGACGGACTACGACGAAGAATTCTCGGTGGCGTCGCCGGTTCGTTCGACCGCCAGGGCCAGCGACCGGTCCTCCCGGAGGGTGATCCGCACGCCCTCGAAGGCAGGCGCGTACTCGGTCGTGTGGTGGCCGTCGAGGCGGACGGCGGTTCGCTCACGGAGCAGCGACGCCGTCGACAGTCGTTCCAGCGCCCGGTAGACGGTGGTCTCGGGGAGGTCCAGTTCCTCGGCGAGTTCCCGCGCAGACTTCGGGCGGTCCAGGGCACCCACGATCCGTCGGGCAGTTTCGCTGGCGAGCGCGCCGAGCACGTCGTCGACGGTTGGGTCGGCGGACTCGGCCGGGTCGGGGGAGTCAGCGGGGTCGACAGAGGTCGTCATTGGTGGCGAGAACCGGACCGGAGGTACGCCGGACGGCAACCAGTAGCTGTGTCCGAACAGGTTCGGCCCACTCGAACGGAGTCGCGGGCCGGCGTTCCGCTGGCCGATGCGAGTGGAGAGGAACACGTTCGGGACGAGAGCCACTCGCGGCGGCCGCCACCATCCGGACGTATGAGCGAACGCTGGACCTGCGGGACGTCCCGCCGGCCGGCCGGCACCCGAAGATCTTCGACGCCTTCGGGGAACTGGACGGCGGCGAGTCGCTGACCCTGGTCAACGACCACGAACCGCGGCCGCTGTTCTACGAGATGAAGACGGAGGTGGACTCCGTCGACCCCGAGCGCTACAGCGTCGTGCAGGTCGGCCCGGAGGAGTACCGGGCCGAACTCCCCAGGGAATGAGGGATGCAGACCGCCAGCGTCTCGCGGTCTGTCGACGCGCCGCCGGCCGCGGTCCGTGACGTGCTGGCCGAGACCGGACCGTCCGTGCGGGCGGCCGGGTTCGACGAGGTGACCGTCGACGGATCGACCGTCGAGGTACGAAAGCGGGTCGGCCTGGCGGAACTCTCGCTGACGCTGGAGGCGGTGGCGGATCCGGACGCCGCGGTCGTCCACGAGCAACGCGAGGGCGTCTTCCCGGCGATGCGGACCACCTACGCCGTCGAGGCGGCCGACGGCGGGTCGACCGTCACGGCGACGACGGAGTTCGCCCTGGACGTGCCCGTCGTCGGCGCGTGCTGGACGCGACCGTGATCGAGCGCCAGCGCAGGCAGGAACTGACGAATCAGCTGGCGTACGTCGAGGAGCGAGTCGAACGGGCGGCGGCGCCGCAGTCCTGATCGTCTTTCCGGAATCGAGCGAAGCCCCGCCTCAGCGCCGACCCACCACGGCCACGCGGTCCTCACCCGGGATCTCGCGGACCGTCGCGTCCAGTCCCGCGGCAGTGAACAAGTCGGTCACCTCGGCTTCGTCGTAGACCCCGCCACCGTAACGGGCCAGCGCCTCGACGGCGGCCGGAGTGGCACGCTCCGAGCGGTCGGCCAGCAGGTCGACCAGCACGACGGTCCCGCCGGGGGCGAGCGCGTCCGCCAGGCGCGAAACGAGTCGGCGGTTCGCCGCCGGGTCGTTCCGGCGGGTGGTGTCAGCCGCGAAGACGAGGTCGAAACCGCCGGGAAGGGCGTCGGTCAGCTCATCGGAGGCCGGCTCGGCGTCCAGGGCCACTGTTTCCACGGGCGTCGTCGCAAGGAGCGGCGTCGCGGCCTCGATAGCGTCGGCTTCGTCGGCCAGGGTCACGGCGTAGCCCCGGGCGACGAACTCCTCGGCGACGGTGCCCGGCGCGTTGCCGACCGTCAGGACCCGCTCGGCGTCCGACGCTTCGCGGACGGCCGCGGTCACGACCGCGCGAACGGTCGCCGCCGGGGTGGCGACGCGGGCGCCCAGGCGGTGGACGAGGTCGCCGCTCTCGGGCGGTTCGCCGGTCGTCATCGTCTCCGGGAGCGAGGTGAGCGCGTCGACGGCGTCCAGCGCGTCGGGGAGGGTGCCGACCGACCGGAGGTCCGCGGACGCGAGAAAGCCCAGGAGCCGGTTGGTCGGTTCGTAGGCGCCGTCGACCTGCGCGAGGAATCCGCGCGCGGCCAGCACGTCGACGACCAGTTCGGCCGCGTGCTCGGTGATGCCGGCCGCGGCGGCGACCGCCGCGGGGTCGTCGGCGTCGTCGGTCAGCGCGGCGAGCGCCCCCGTCTCGCGGGCGGCCCACAGCAGGAGCAACTCCTCGGTCGCCAGGTCCGTGCGGTCCATGTAGGTTCTGGGGGTCGGCGGTCACTAAAGCGACCCGACGGCGGACGTCGTCCACCTGCACGCGCTCCAGACGACGTTCCTGGCGTCCCGACTCGACGACGTGCCGGCTGTCATCCGCTTCAACAACGTCAAGTCCGACATCTATCGGCAGTACGCACGGTACACGAAAAACCCCGCCGAGGCAGCGTACGCGTCCCTCCAGCACGTCAAGACCAGACGCTACGAGGGGACGATTCCGGGGCGGAGCGACCTCACGCTGGCGATCACCGACGAGGACCGCGATCGGCTCCGACAGTACGGTGCCGACGGACGGATCGAGGTCCTCCCGGCGGGGGTGGACCTCTCGCAGTACGACGCCTCCGAGCGCGACCCGGAGCCCCGGCAGATCACCTTCTTCGGGAGCATGGACTACCACCCCAACGAGGACGCCGCAGTCTGGTTCACCGAGGAGGTGTTCCCCCGGATTCGCGCCGAGATCCCGGACGCGACGCTCGAACTCG
>PXRE01000029.1 GCA_003021085.1 Halobacteriales archaeon QS_1_68_20
AATCCGCTCGAGTGTGACCGTCACGTCCGGCAGTTGGGTGAACACCGTCCCCAGCGGGAACTGGGCGGACGGAACCGTGAACGTCGCTTCGGTAGCCATTGTCCGAACCGTTGGTTTCCAGCGGGAAAGGTCTAAGCCGAGTGCTCGGGACGGCGTTTCCTGGACGCCTGCATTCTTGAACGATGCCTCCGCGCGACACAAACAGGGAGTCGTTGACGAGGCCCCGGGAGCGTGTCATAGGCCGGGATAGCCCCTTTGTTGAGCGCCGCCTGCCGGATGGCTCGCCGTTCCTCACGGGTGAGGAAATCCTGGGGCTGGTGATTCCCGCCGGAGCCGTCGAACGAGTACTCGAACGCCCATTCATCGAAGCCGCGTTCGTGGTACAGCCGTTTCGAAAAGTGCTCTAACCCCTCCTGGGCTTTCCCTTTCGCTGTTTGGCTCGTGTCCGAGACGGCGAGGTAGTCCATGTAGGCCGCCGCGTCCTCATCGTCCGGTGGGTGCTTGTACGCACCTCGCTGGTCCCAGAGCCAGCAGTCGAATGCCGCGGTCCGGTAAGCCGTGCTGTACACAGTGTACGGCGAGTACCCTTCGGCCTTGTCAGGGTTCTTCCCGATCTTCAACAGCCATGACAGGACGTCCACGCGGCGGTTCGATAGTCCACGAGTTGTTTGTCGGACAGCACGCAGTCATGCGATTTCGGGACGATGGGGACGGGTCGTTCACGGTCGATCGTGTCGATGGTCGAAATGGGACAGCGCGAGAGCATGATTGGCAGGTCGGTCATTGTGAGTCTCCTGCCTCGACGAAAATGGACCGTAGCGGGCGTAACACGCCCGCAGAGAATGCGTGGGACCGGATTCGAACCGGCGGACCCCTACGGGACAGCGCCCTCAACGCTGCGCCGTTGGCCTGGCTTGGCTACCCACGCACTGCGTGTCAGATGCGTCCGAACGTATCCCTGCCCCGAATAAAAGCCCTTTCATTTGTCGTCCGCAGTGGCGGAACCCCGCGTGGATCGTCGTCGCTTGCGGCGGGGACGACCCCCCTCGACGGCGGACGCCGCCGTCCGAGGCCAAGGCATTCATTAGGCGGTTGCGCCTAGGGGAACCTATGCCGAAGTACTCGACGGGGGGCGCCTCAGGGGGCGACGACGGCGACGCCTGTGAACTCTGTGGCGCCTCGACGGACTCCCTCCGGAGGGCCAGCGTCGAAGGG
Organism: Halobacteriales archaeon QS_1_68_20; assembly: GCA_003021085.1. GTDB lineage: Archaea > Halobacteriota > Halobacteria > Halobacteriales > PXRE01 > PXRE01. The sequence goes on from PXRE01000029.1 coordinate 1,216, forward strand.
GCCGAACTGCTCGTCTGCTCGTCCTGTGCTCCCCACGCCGACCCGGAACCCCAGCGCGAGCAACGGTCGACCGGGACCGCCTCGGGGGCCGACAACGGCGGCGACGGCGGCCCGAAGATGGGATCCAGCGAACTGTGGGACCGCGACTCCTCCCACTGGGAGGAGGAAGGCACCGACTACGAGTCCGATCCCCTGCCGTACCTCGTCACGAACTACGGCGACCGCCTCGTGGAGGCCCGCCAGGAGGCTGGCCTCCAGCGCGAGGAACTCGCCGACCAGCTCGGCGTCCCCGAGGAGGACCTCCTGGCCGTCGAGCAGGGCCGGGGCGCCCGCGCCGGCGTCGGCGGCAGCGTCGTCGAGGCCATCGAGGAAGCGCTGGACGTCACCCTCACGGAGCGGTAGCGGTCGACCTGCCCGGCGTGACCCGGCTTCGTACCCTGCAGGAGCGTGACGCTTAAGCGCGCTCCCCCGCTGGAAACGCGGTGATGACCGACGAGCGCGCGCCAGCGGAGCCGTACACGACGAGTTTCGAGGCCACCGTCGAACGCGTCGACGACCGCGAGGTGGTGCTGGACCGCACGTACTTCTACGCCGAGAGCGGCGGCCAACCGGCCGACCGTGGCGTCCTCGGCGACCAGCAGGTCGTGGACGTCCAGCACCACGACGGCGAGGTCGTCCACGTGCTGGCCGACTCACCCGCGTTCGAGGCGGGCGAAACCGTCGCCGGCCAGGTCGACGAACAGTTCCGCACCTACTGCATGCGGGCGCACACCGCCAGTCACGCCCTCTACGGCGCCGGCCGGCGACTGCTGGAGGACCTGGGCTACGGCGGGTTCGACATCGGCGAGGAGAAGATCCGGGTCGACTTCACCACGCCCACCGAGATCGACGACGAGATGCTGGTGGAACTCGAACGCCTCACCAACCGCGTCATCTGGGAGTCTCGCCCGGTCACCTGGGAGACCTACCCGAAGGACGAGGCCCTGGAGATGGACCGGATCGCGTTCAACACCAAGACCGAGGAGGGCATCGGCGGCGAGACGGTCCGGGTCGTCACCATCGGCGGCGACGAGGGCGACGAAGGCGAACCCTGGGACGTGGCGGCCTGCGGCGGCACCCACGTCGAGAACACCCGCGAGATCGGCCCCGTCACCGTGCTGGAGCGATCCAACCCCGGCGAAGGGTTGACCCGCGTCGAGTTCGCCGTCGGCCCGTCCGCGATCCAGCGCCGCACGACCGAGAAGACGGCCGCTTACGACGCCGCCGCCGAGATCGGGACGAACCTCGACGACCTCCCCGGCGAGGTCGAACGCCTCCAGGAGGAGGTGGCCAGCCTGGAAGACGAGGTAGCCGACCTCCAGGGGCGGGTCGCGGCGGCCAGGGTCGCCGAACTCCGCGAGGAGACCGTCGAGCGCGACGGCGGCACCTGGCTGGTCGGCGCCGTGGACGGCCTCGGTCCGAACGACCTCCAGGAGCACGCGAAGGAACTCGCGGGCGAGGACGCCGACGTGGTCGCCCTGCTGGGGCAGGACGGCCGGACGTTCGTCGCCACGGCGGCCGCCGACGGCTTCGACGCGTCGGCGGTCGTCGAGGAGGTCACCGACGAGTTCGGCGGCGGGGGCGGCGGCAGCCCAGACGCCGCCCAGGGCGGCGGCATCGGCGCCGACCCCGGCGAAGTCGTGACGTTCCTGCGGGAGTGAGGTCGGCGACCGGCCTGTCGACGTCGGCTCGGCGGGGAGAGGCGGTCGGTCGCTCCGGGGAAACGGGCATTTTTTCGGCACGCCCGCCGAGGATTCGGGCATGCAACTGAGCGAGGAGCAGCGGGCGGTCCGGGACGTCGTGCGGGAGTTCGCGGTCGAGGAGATTCGCCCGACGGCCGAGGAAGCCGACCGGGACCAGCAGTTCCCCGAGGACGTCTGGGACGGCCTCGCGGAACTGGACCTGACGGGGCTGACGGTGCCCGAGGAGTACGGCGGCTACGACGCCGACCGGGTCACCTACAGCCTCGTCAACGAGGAGGTCGCCTACGGCCAGCTGTCGGTCGCGACGGCGCTGTCGGTCCACTGCCTGGCGACCTCCTGCATCGCCGAGTTCGGCAGCGACGACCAGAAGGAGCGGTGGCTCCCCGAGATGGTCGAGGGCCGGCCGGTCGGCGCGTTCGCGCTGTCGGAACCCGGCGCCGGGTCCAACCCGGCCCAGATGGAGACGGTCGCCCGGAAAGAGGGCGACGAGTACGTCATCGACGGCAAGAAGCAGTGGATCACCAACGGCCAGCGGTCCGGCGTCGTGATCCTGTTCGCCAAGACCGACCCCGAGGACCCCCGGTCGATCACGCAGTTCGTCGTCCCGAAGGAGGTCGACGGCCTGGAGGTCGGCAAGAAGGAGGACAAACTCGGCCTGCGGGCCTCCGACACCACCACCCTGCTGTTCGACGGCGCGCGCATCCCCGCGGAGAAGCGCCTCACGCCCGTCGGTGAGGGGCTGTCGGCGGCGTTCTCGATCCTCCAGGGCGGCCGCATCGGCATCGCAAGCCAGGCGGTCGGCCTCGCGCAGGCCGCCCTCGACGAGGCGGTGGCGTACTCCCAGGACCGCGAGCAGTTCGACCGGCCGATCTCGGAGATCCAGACGATCCGGCACAAACTCGCGGACATGAAGACGAACCTGGAGGCCGCGCGCCTGCTGACCCGGGAGGCGGCCCGCCGCAGCGACGCGGGCGAACCGGTCGAGGTGTGGGCGAGCATGGCGAAGTACTTCGCCAGCGAGATGGCCGTCGACGTGACCAACGAGGCGGTCCAGATCCACGGCGGCTACGGCTACGTCCGCGAGTTCGACGTCGAGCGCCTCTACCGGGACTCGAAGATCACGACCATCTACGAGGGCACCTCCGAGATTCAAAAGAAGATCATCGCCCGGAACGTCCTCGACTAGTACTGCCGGGCCGCCCGGACGGCGGCGTAGGCGTCCACCAGCCCCTCGCCCTGTTCTTCCTCCCAGAGGCCGATATCCTCTGCCGTCTCGAACAGGACCGACCTGGCCTCGTCGTTCGAGAGTCCGTAACTCGTCGTCAGGGCGGCCGCGCCGGTGACGTGCGGCGTGGCGGGCGACGTGCAGTCGTCTCGCCGGTACTCGTCGCGCGGGACCGTCGAGAGGATTTCCTCGCCCGGGGCGGCCAGGTCGACCTCGGGACCCGTCGACGAACAGGCCATCAGCCAGTCGTTGCGGTCGGTCGCCGAGACGGCGACCGTCGTGTCGTACGCCCCCGGATAACCGACTGGACCCCCGTAGTTGTCACCGGCGGCGGCGACCACCAGGCTCCCGCTGGCGTCGGCGTACGCGCAGGCGTCCCGCAGGACCTGGCTGTCCTGGTCGGTCCGGATGCTCAGGTTGATGGCGTCGATGTCCTGGTCGGCGGCCCACTCGATGCCTGCGGCGACGTCCGACGCGCTACCGGACCCGTCCGATTCCAGCACCTTGACGGCAGAGAGGTCCGCGTCCGGGGCGACGCCGACGACCCCGACGTCGTTGTTCGTGGCGCCCGCGACGCCGGCGACGTGCGTGCCGTGACCGTTGTCGTCGGCCCAGGGCGCAGGACACGCGCCCGAACAGGTCACGATGGCCTTCCCCCCTGTCACGTCGAGGTCCTCGTGGGTGGGATCGATGCCGGTGTCGACGACGGCGACGCTGGAATCGCTCCCGGTGTCGCCGTCGTGGTGGGCATCGTCCGCGTCGATGCGGTCGACGCCCCAGGGCATGCATTGCTGTTCGTGGGGATCACAGAGGGGTTCGTCTCGGCCGTGGCCCAACGTCCCGACGTCCCCGTCTGTCTCCACGTACCGCACGAACGGGGCCTCGCGGAGCGAGTCCAGCGCGTCAACCGGGAACGACCCCGCGACCGCCCGGCCGACACTGCCGAAGTCGAACTCGTGAGCGACCGACGTGGCCGCCTCCCGCACCGGCCCGAGGTCCGTCCCGGGGTCGACCCCCACGACGTGGCGGTCCGTCGCCGCCGACGCCGTTCCGACCCCGATGCCGACCGCCCCCGTCGTGATCGCCGCCAGCACCCGCCGCCGCGACGTTTCGCCGGTCTTCGGGTTTTCGCGCACCATACGTTGTAAAATTCACCTCCTTAAACTTATATTTAATTTATATACAATTACATCATCGCGAGCGTCGACGCGAGAGGCGTCCGGTAGGCACTTGCCGGCGCCGGCCCTACCGCGGGATCGTGCCCTACGACGACTACGAGGCGGTCGTCTACGACCTCGACGGGACGCTGGTGGACCTGATCGTCGACTGGGAGACCCTGGCGGCGGACCTGTCCGCGCGCCTCCGGGAGGTGGGGGTCGACCCGGACCGGTTGCGGGCCTGGGACCTCCTGACCGCCGGCGAGGAAGCCGGCATCGGCGAGGAACTGGACGCCATGATCGCCGAACGGGAGCGGGGCGGTGCCCGCCGCTCCGAGCGCAGGCCCCTGGCCGACGAGGTGCCGACGGTCGACCGCCCGGTCGCCGTCTGCTCGCTCAACTGTGAGGCAGCGTGCCACATCGCGCTGGAGACCCACGACCTGGCTCCGGCGGTCGACGCGGTGGTCGGCCGGGACTCCGTCGAGACGCGCAAACCCGACCCCGAACCGCTGCTCGCGGCAGTCCGGGCGCTCGACGCCGACCCCGACGAGGCGGTGTTCGTCGGTGACTCCGAGCGCGACGCCGTGACCGCCGAGCGCGCGGGGACGGCGTTCCGGTGGGTCGACGAGGCGGGGTGAGCGCCGAACTGAACGCCCGGCTCATTCCTGCCGGCGTGCGTAGGTGTAAGCGGCGACCGAGGTGAGCAACCAGACGAGCGCGCCGATCCGGACCGCGAACCCGGCTTTCGCCTCCCAGGTCGGCAAGTCGGCCGGTACCGACAGCAGCGCGACCAGGGGGGCACCGACGACCACGGTGGTCACGAAGGTCACCTGCATGACCCAGGTGTAGTCGACGCCCTCCGGGTCGGTGGTCTCGACGGGTTCGGGCACGCTTCCGGGTGGCCGCCGAGCGGACGTAAGCATGTCGGTCGCGCTGATAGACGCGTCTTCTCGTCGTATTCGGTGTGGCCGTTGAGATCGCGTGTCGGATTCGATCTAGCTCCCGGCGCGAGCGCGACGACCCAATCTCGACTGCGAGAAATTCCTAGAAGTCCAGGCGCACGAGGTACCAGAGGAAACCGGCCCCGGCCAGCGCACCGACAACCGCGAGCCCACCGATCACGGCCAGGTCCACGCCGCCCTGGACGCCGATGAGGACGGCGGAGACGGTGACCAGGGAGACGAACCCGACCTTCAGGCGGAGGTTCCAGGAGTTTCGCTCCTCGTCGGTGATGGTGCCGCGGTCTACCACGGCACCGCCCCACGGCTCCGACCGGAATCGACAGCACGCATCGCGGTGACGACGTTCATGGAGACCCTAGACCCGGGGTCGGCTTGACGTTACTGGAATCCGCGCCCGACCCCGTCGTCGTCGACGAGTTCGTCCAGTTCGGCGTCCAGCACGTCCTCGGCGTCCTCGAAGGTAGTCGCCAGTTCGTCGAGCGCCTCCGGCCGGTCGGTCTGCTCGTACTCCATCGGGCCGAACGCGGGGCTGTCCAGCACCTCCATCACGTCGTCGAAGAGGTCGTCCGGCGCCGTCGGCGCCTCGGCGTGGGCCTTCAGGACCTCCTCCAGGCGGTCGGCCTTCGTCTCGGCGTCGTCCTCGTCCTCGGGGGGTTGCTGGACGGCGAAGCGGGCGTCGGCGTCCTCGCCCGGGAACAGCGGATCGAGGTCCTCGTCGACCCGGCGAGCGACCTGGGTGCCGACGCCGTTCACCTCGAATGGGTTCTTGGCGTAGGTCTTCAACTGGAAGACCCCGACGCTGGGGTGACCGAGGTAGAGGTCCTCGCCGAGTCCGCCCCGGCGGTCGCCAGCGACGGCCCGCCAGTCCTCGGGGTCGGCGTTCTCGTCGACCACGTCGGTCACGATGTCCTGCCAGTCTCGAACCCGCATGGGGGGCCGTTCGCGCGGAGCCAGGTTCAAGTTGTCGGTTCGACGGAACCCGGCGGCGTCGTGGCCGTCCCGGCCGACTCTCCCGGCGAGAGGTTCGACCGTCCGGCCCGCGTATCCCGGTCGAGTGCGGCCGTCGGCCCGCGACGGGCGGGACGGCGCCGCCGAGGTCCCCACGAACTACGAACTCCGCGAGCGGATCGAGGCCGTATCGAACGCCTCCGGCGGTAGCAACGACCTGCTGACGGTCGCGGTCACGCCCGACCAGCCCATCGGCGAGTCCCTCGAACGGGTCGAGGAGGAACACGACATCGCCGAGTACGTCTTCGACGACCTCCCGGGACCGGTCGACGAACCGGTCCACGAGTGGGACAACGAGTTCGACGTGGACGTGATCGAGGCCGCCGACTCGTCGGCGACCTACGGCCTCCTGGTGGTCGAGCGTGGCGGCGCCGCCCTGGGCGAACTGGCGGGCGACCGGGTCGAGACCGTCGAAACCGTCGACAGTGACGTGATGGGCAAGACGCGGCCCGGAGGCCAGTCGGCCCAGCGGTTCGCGCGCGACCGCCAGCGCCAGAAGGAGGAGTTCTTCGGGGAGGTGGCCGAGGAGGCCGAGCGAGCCTTCATCGACGGCGACGACCTCGCGGTCGACGGACTGTTCGTCGGCGCCACCACCGTCACCGTCGACGAGTTCACGGGCGGCGAGTACCTCGACCACCGCCTGCGAGACGCCGTCGTCGGCACGTTCTCCGTCGAGTACGCCTCCGAGCAAGGGTTACGTCAGCTCGCCGAGAAGGGTAGCGAGGCGACCGAGGACGCCGAGCGGGAAGCGGTCCGGGAGGCGCTGGCACGGTTCCGGGAGGCGCTCCGGGACGAGGACGCCGGGGCGGTCGAATACGGCGAGGACGACGTCGGGCGGGCGCTGGAGTACGGCGCCGTGGAGACCCTCCTGGTCTCCGGCGACCGGCCAGTGGCGGCCGTCCACGAGTACGAGGAGCGCACCGAGGAGAAAGACGACGAGGTGGTCGTCGTCCCCCCGAACACCGGCGACGGCGAGCGCTTCGCGGAGACGTTCGGCGTGGCCGCGATCCTGCGGTTCTCCATCGACTGAGGTGTCCCCGATCCGCCTCGCTGGAGGCGGCGAGCGTGGTCAGTCCCCCGCGCGGGCCGCGTCGAGCGCGACCCCGAAGGCAAACGGGGGCAACCCGACGTCACGAACCAGTACGTCGGCGTGTGGTTGTCCCTGCACGACGCCGACGACGAGGTTGGCGACGACGCCGAGCAACGAGAGCGCAGTCAGCGCCGCGACGGTCGGGGTGTGCCAGTCGGCGAGCAGCAGTACCCCGAACAGCACCTCGCTGACGCCGAACAGCACGAACGTCGGGTCCAGCGGGAGCAGGGCAGTCGGCCACAGGTCCGCCAACAGCGGGGCCAGGTAGCCGTGCCAGGCCGCGGGCGCGACGAGTTTGTGCGCGCCGGCTAGCAGGATCACGACGCCGAGCGCGAACCGGAGGGCGGCCCTCGCGTGGTGGGCGTACCGGCCGATCCAGGCGTCGGCCCGATCAAGAGCCGTCGTGACGGCCGTCATGCGTACCCGTAAGCGGCCGACGGCCGAGAAACCGGGGGCCGACTCGACCAGCGCCGCGACCGACACCGTTTTTCCGACGGCCGAACAGGAGGTGGCTGTGAACCTGCGCGGGACGGTCGTCGACGTGGGGGAGGTCAAGACTGTCAACACCAAGTACGGCGAGCGCGACCTCGCGGAGTTGCAGGTCCGGCCCGACGAGGGTGGGTCACCGGTCGGGGACGGCGACCCCGTCGAGTCGGCCGGCGACGACGCCGTCCGGGTCACGCTGTGGGGCGACTGGGCCGAGACCGCCGAGTACGTCGAGACCGGGACGGAACTGGCGGCCTACGACCTCGAACGCGACGAGTACCGGGGCGAGACGGGGTACGCGACCGGCGGCGACGCCACGGTCGTCATCGAACCCTCCTTCCTCGTGGACGTGACCGACGTGCGCTCGTGGGTCCAGTGCCCGCGGATGTACTACCTCAACAAACTCGGTGGGGTCCCGCTGAACTACCCCGTCGTGATGGGGACGGTCGTCCACGAAGTGTTCGGGGACCTGCTACGGGGCCGGGCCCTGGACGAGGCCGTCGAGGATCGAGTCGCGGAGGTCGGCCTCGAACTCGGCCTGCTCGGGCGGACTCGCGAGGAGGTCGAGGGCGACGTCCGCCAGCACGCCCGCGCCATCGAGGGATGGCTCCAGCAGGGGACGCTGGGACCGGAGGAAGACGACTGGCGGAGCGAGCAACTACTGGTCAGTCCCTGGTACGGCATCAAGGGGCGGGCGGACGCGATTCGACGGAACGTGCCGGTCGAACTGAAGACCGGCAAGAACACCAAGCGTGACCCGCGGTTCCAGGACAAGGTGCAGGCGGTCTGTTACGCGCTCCTGTTGGGCGAGCGCGGCGTCGACGTCGACACCGGGACGCTGCTGTACACGAAAAACGCCAAACTCGACCGCGCCGAGGAGACCGGTGACCTCTCGCCGGCCAAGGAGTTCTCAATCGGCACGGGCCTGCTTGACTTCGTGATCCGGGCGCGCAACGAACTGGCGGCGATGGCGACCGGCGACGAGGTGCCCACGGGCTACGAGGCCGACGCGAAGTGCGAGTACTGCTTCGAGCAGGACACCTGCATGGTCGTGTCGGGTCGCCTCGACCAGGAGTCCAAAGCCGGGCAGGTCGGGCGGGCGATTCCCGCGGAGGAGCGGGAGTACTTCGACCGCCTCTGTCGACTCGTGGAGGCCGAGCGCCGGTCGGTCCACCGCGAGTACGCGAAACTCTGGGAGCAGTCGGCCGACGAACGGGCCGACGACGACCGCGCAATCGTCGGCCTGGAACCCGGGGGCCGCGAGCAACTGGCCGACGGCCGCTGGCGCCTGACGGCGACGGCCCCCGCGGCGGCCGTCTCGAAGATTCGCGTGGGCGACGTGGTGCTGGCGAGCGACGGCGACCCCATCGAGGGGGAGTCGGAACTCGCCCGCGTCGAGCGCCTGGGGTCGACCGTGGAGGTGGTCAGCGACGAACCACTCGAACTCCGGCGCCTGGACGTCTACCCCTCCGAACGCTCGGCCGACCGGCTGCTGACCGCGCTCCACGACGCCCTGTTGAAGGGCGACCCCGACCGCAAGGACGTGCTGTTCGGTCGGCGTGACCCCGAGTTCGATCTCCCCGCGGAGACGTCCGTCGACAACAACGACGCCCAGGACCGGGCGGTCCGGACGGCCGTCGGCGGCGAGGACTTCGCGCTCGTCCACGGTCCCCCTGGGACGGGCAAGACGTTCACCATCGCCCGGCTGATCCGGGAGATGGTCGAACGTGGCGACAGGGTGTTGCTGTCGGCGTTCACCAACCGCGCGGTGGACAACGCCCTGGAGGCGCTCCGGGAGCAGGGGTTCGAGGAGGGCGTTGCGTCGGAGACGCAACGAGACGGAGGCGGTTTCGCCGCCGGAGTGGTCCGCGTCGGGACCGAGACGGGCGTGCGGGCGGACATGCAGGACGTCCGCCTGTCGACGCGGGGCGACCCCGGCGAACGGGCCGCGGCCCTGCAGGACGCGCCGGTGGTCGCGGCCACGACCGCCACCTGCGGGTCGCGGGTGATGCGCGAACAGGCGTTCGACGTGGCGGTGGTCGACGAGGCGTCCCAGTTGACGGAGCCTGGAACCCTCGCCGCCGTCAACCTCGCGGACCGGTTCGTCCTCGTCGGCGACCACCACCAGTTGCCGCCCGTGGTCCGCAGCGAGGAGCGGCTGGACGAAGGGCCGGGGCCGGACGCACTCTCCACATCGCTGTTCGAGCGCCTGGTCGATGCCAACCCGGACGCCGCGGTCACCCTCGACCGCCAGTACCGGATGGCCCAGCGCATCCAGGCGTTCCCCTCGCGGGAGTTCTACGACGGCCGACTGCGCCCGGCGACTGGCGAGGTGGCCGCCCAGGGCATCGGGGACCTGTCGGGGGTCGACCCCGAGGTCCTGCCCCCGGAGCTGCGCGACCCGGTCGCCTTCGTCGACCCGGATGGGACCCGGACCGGCAACACGAACCCGGTCGAGGCCGACCGCGTGGCCGAGGTGGTCGGGCAGTTCCTCGACGCGGGCGTGGACCCGGGCGACGTGGGCGTCATCGCGCCGTTCCGCGCGCAGGTGGCCGAACTCTCCCGGCGGGTGCCCGAGGGCGTGACGGTCGACACCGTCGACCGGTTCCAGGGGTCCAGCGAGGAGGTGATCGTCGTCTCGTTCGTCGCCACCGGGTCGCTGGAGGGCCCCATTTTCGAGGACTACCGCCGGGTGAACGTCGCGCTGACCCGCGCGAAGAAGTCGCTCGTGCTGGTCGGCGACGAGACGGCGTTGCGTTCGGAGGACCTGTACGCCCGGATGGTCGACTGGGCCAGCGGGTAGGGTGTTTGGGGTGTCGGTTTTCGCGCATATATGAACATATGTGCATATTTTCATATATGCGCGACGTTTCGGAGGAGTACGAATCTGAGGAGTGGGCGTTCGGACGTTTCTCGGGTAGACTAGCGGCATGCAAGGCCTGGGGGTCACCCTCACGCCTCCCCAGCCGCGGGCTCGGCCGGGCGGCCGACGTAAGGACCGCAGGCCGAAGGCCGAGGACCGCAGCGAGGGTCCCGCGAGCCTGCGAGCGGGACGCTGTGAGAGCTTGCCTCTCGCCCGCCCCGGGAGTCGAGCGCGCGGGGGCGTTCTGCGTGTTGCTGTCCAGGGCACCGTCGACCGAGAGCGCGCGGGCTTTCTGGCGGTTGGCGACCAAGTTCCCGTCGACCGAGAGCGCAGGAGACATCCCGCCAAAGAGGACCACCGAAAGAACCCACCGGAAACGTCCGAAATCCAACGGATCAACCGGGTCAACGCTTATTGACGCTTCGGCCCTACCAGTAGTGTATGAACGTCCGCGAAGTCGCCCGCGACGACGTCGAGACCATCAGGGACGTCGCCGACGCCTCGCTGAACGCCTCCTACGACTTCCTCGACGAGGAGGTCGTCGACCGGGCGGTCGACGCCTGGTACGGCGACGAGGAGATGGACGACCGCCTCTCGGACGAGGACGTGCTGTTCCTGGTCGCCGAGCGCGACGGCGAGGTGGCCGGGTTCTCCCAGAGCCACCGCTTCGGTCAGGAGGGGCGCATCCAGTGGCTCCACGTCGACCCCGACCACCGGGGCGAAGGCGTGGGGTCCCAACTGCTCGACGCCACGCGGGACGCGCTGGCCACCCGCGGCGTCGAGCAGATCAGCGGCGCCGTCCTCGCGGACCACGAGGGCGGCAACGAGTTCTACCGGACCCACGGCTTCTCCATCGGCGACCAGCGCACCATCGACCTCGGCGGCGAGATGGTCGCCGAGAACGTCTACTACGAGTGCATCGGCGCGGAGACCGAACTCGAACCCGTCGAGACGCCCGACCGCGAGATGTACGTCGACAGGAGCAACCCCACCCGCGGGAAGGAAGGCCCGTTCTACCCCGTCTACCGGAGCGAGGACGGGTCGCACCGCTACGGGTGGTTCTGTAGCAACTGCGAGACGGTCGACAACTCCGAAGACACGATGGGCAGGATCGTCTGCAACGTCTGCGAGAACGTCCACAAGGCCGACCGCTGGGACGCCTCCTACCTCTGAGACGCCGCGGTCGGCCGGGTCGAGTCAGGTTCCTGATTCGTCGACGAGCGTCCCTCGCGCCGTTCAGTTTCACTTTCACCGCGCTACGCGAACCCTTTGAACTTACCGGGCCGTACCCCGATACGTGACCCCTTCATGACGGCTGTCCCCGCTCTGGACCGGGCCGTGGGGTACCGAGGTGAAAACGTGACGTCTACGAATGCGACGCTCTGGGACGCACGCCGGCGGACCGTCCGCCGGGTATCGACGGCCCAGCGCGAACGACGGCGAGAGTACGAACAACGACTCCGGGAGGACGACGTCCCCGCGCCGCGCCGCCGGGACCTGCTGGCCGAGATGGCCGCGGACCACCGCGAGCGCGTCCGGGAGATCGAACGCGGATTCGAGGTAGTAGGGGTGCGGATGGTGGAGGTGCCGTGAGAAGTCAGGCAGTCGATCCGATTCGTCCCCACACCCCCGGACTGGTGAGATTTCGACGACTCCGTTCTCAGTACGTCTTCGCGAAGTACGCGACGTGTTCCGCGTCGTCACCGCAGACGGCGCACTCGTCGGAATCGGGCTTGTCCGCGCCCTCGCGTGCGGCGTCCGGCGAGTCCGCGTCCGTGTCCAGGGGCACCATGACGATCTCGGCGGCGATCTCGTCTTTCACGACGGTCTCGCAGGCCTCGTCGCCGCACCACGGCGCCCGGACGTAGCCGCCGTGCTGGCCGATGGTGCCGAGGATGTTCTCGACGCTGTCTGCCTCCCGGACGTTCTCCTCCAGGTTCTCCTCGGCGGCCGCGTAGAGTTCGTCGAAGACTTCGTCGAGTTGCTCGTCGACCGCCCCGACCACGTCCGCGCGGTCGGCCTCGACCTGTTCGCCGTCGGGCCGGTGGACCAGCGTGACCGTCTCGTCGGCCACTTCGTTGGACCCGATCTCGATCCGGAGGGGGACGCCGTTCAACTCGTGCTCGTTGAACTTGAAGCCGGGGTTGCGCTCCTCGCGGTCGTCCAGTTCCACGTCGAAGCCGGCGTCCTCCAGTTCCGCCGCGATGCCGCTGGAGTACTGAAGCACCTCCTCGCGGTCGTCCTCGCCCCAGATGGGGACGATGGCGACCTGGGTCGGCGCGATGGTCGGCGGCAACACGAGGCCCTGGTCGTCGCTGTGGGTCATGATCAGCGCGCCCAACGCCCGCCACGACAGCCCCCAGGAGGTCGTGTGTGCGATCTTGTCGTCCTCGTCTTCGTCGGTGTAGGTGACGTCGTAGGCCTCAGCGAAGGAGGTACCGAGGTAGTGGGAGGTCCCGCCCTGGACCGACTTGCCGTCGGGCATCAGCGCCTCGACGGTCGTGGTGGTATCGGCCCCGGGGAACTTGTCGTGTTCGGGCTTGCGACCCTTCAGGACCGGGATGGCCAGCACCTCCTCGTAGAGACGGGCGTACTGCTCCAGGCGCGTGGCCGTCTCCGCCCAGGCGTCCTCGGTCGTCGCGTGGGCGGTGTGGCCCTCCTGCCAGAGGAACTCCTTCGTCCGGAAGAACGGCTTCGTCTCCGTGGCCTCCCAGCGCACCACCGAACACCACTGGTTCAGTCGCAGGGGCAGGTCACGGTACGAGCGGACCCACTGGGACATGAACGGGGTGATGATGCTCTCGCTGGTCGGCCTGACGGCCAGGCGCTCCTCCAGTTCGTCGTACCCGCCCTGGGTGACCCACGCCACCTCGGGGTCGAACCCCTCGACGATGTCCTTCTCCTTCTCCAGGTAGGACTCCGGGATGAACAGCGGGAAGTAGGCGTTGTCCACGCCCGTCTCCTTGAACCAGGCGTCGAGGTGCTCCCGGATCCCCTCCCACAGCGCGTACCCGCGCGGACGAGTGACGATGAACCCGCCCATGGGGGCGTAGTCGGCCAGTCCCGCCTTCTGGACCACCTCGGCGTACCAGTCGCCGGTGGCGTACTCCTTGGACTCGGTGATGCCCAGTTCCTGCTCGTTACTCATACCCAAAACGTGCGCGAGCGGTGTATTAAACGCGGCGTATCTCCGTCCTCGGTGTTTCACCGAAAACGCACGACGGAAACGGCCGCGGAGGGAGCGCGGGCGTCACCCCTGGCCGCAGTCTCCCGGGGCGACGCCGAAGGGACTCTCCCGCTCGCGCCACTCCCACCCCGGCAACCGGGTCTGGAACCCCGCCGCCAGCGCCGCGTCGAGGTCGTCGGCGCCTGCACCGTCGCCGGTCGCTGCGTCGTCGCCGTCGTCCCCACCGCCAGCGGGCCCATCGTGGGTCGTGGCGTCCGCGAAGTGGAACGTCGCCTCCCCGAGCACCCGGAGCGGCTGGTCGCCGGCGATGGTCGCCGCCAGTTCGCGGCCCAGCAGTTCGTCCACGACGAACCCGGGGTAGTCGGCAGTTACGTCCAGCGAGCGCAGGAGGCCGACCAGCGCGGCGACGTTGACCGCCAGGTCGCCGTCCGCGAAGACGGCGTCTACCTCGCGGCGGTAGGCGTCGACGGTGACGTGGTCGACCTCCGTGCCGAACTGGTCGCCGAGGTCGTCGCGCACCCGGTTGATCAGCGGGACGATCACGTCGGCCCGTTCGTGGATCCACTCGCGTTGGTCGCGGACGGTCGCTGGCGTGACGTTCATACCGACAGCACGCGCCCATGGCCCTTGATACCGGCAGTCCGCAGCCGATGGTTCCACAGTTTGCGAAGGCTTTTATAATAGGGGACCTCTACGTCGGGACGAGCGGGTTTTCCCGGCATCTCCCGCACCGGTACCCGACGTACAGTCGGGACCAGAGGTGGCGTCACCGCCGCCGAACGTCGTATGTATACTCAACTCCGAGGCGCCCCGCCAACGGGGTCGAGTTGGACACCCGACGTGGACCGACGCTCGCAGTCGGTCCCCCAGCGTGGCGTCGCCCTCCCGGCGGCAGCCACCCGGGGCCGGGGCCGTCCGGACCGCGATGGACGGCCCGCCGCCCCGCAACCTGGTGCCCGTGGGGGCGTCCCCCCGGCGGGACGACCGGTCGGACGTGCCGGGACGCCTGACGGAACAACGACTCGCTTCTCACTATGAGCACGGTAGATCAACGACTCGAGGAACTGAAAGCAGAGATAACGAGCGAACTCCCCTCACACGTGTCGGTGACCGACGTGACCTACGAGGGGCCGGAACTGGTCCTGTACACGCGCGACCCGAAGGAGTTCGCGCGGAAGGGCGACCTCGTCCGGCAACTGGCGAGCAAACTCCGCAAGCGGATCACCGTCCGCCCGGACCCGGACGTGCTCGCCCCGCCCTCCGAGGCCCGCGACAGCATCTTCGAGGTCATCCCGGACGACGCCGGCGTCACCGACCTGGACTTCCACGAGGACACCGGCGAAGTGGTCATCGAGGCCGAGAAACCGGGGATGGTGATCGGCCGCCGCGGGTCGACCCTGCGGGAGATTACCAAGGAGGTCGGCTGGACGCCCGAAGTCGTCCGGACGCCGCCCATCGAGTCCTCGACGGTCAAGAACGTCCGGAACTTCCTCAAGCAAGAACGCGACGACCGCCGGGACGTCCTCGAACGGATCGGCCGGCAGATCCACCGCGAGAAGATGGCCGACGACGAGTACGTCCGGATCACCACCCTCGGGTGCTGCCGGGAGGTCGGCCGCGCGGCGTTCATCCTCTCGACGCCGGAGACGCGCATCCTCGTCGACTGCGGCGACAAGCCCGGCGCCGAGGGCGAGGTCCCCTACCTCCAGATGCCCGAGGCGCTGGGGTCGGGTGCCAACTCCCTGGACGCCGTCGTGCTCACCCACGCGCACCTCGACCACTCGGCGTTCATTCCGCTCCTGTTCAAGTACGGCTACGACGGCCCCATCTACACGACGGAACCGACCCGGGACCTGATGGGCCTGCTCACGCTGGACTACCTCGACGTCGCGGCTAAAGAGGGCCGCACCCCGCCGTACGACTCCGAGATGGTCCGGGAGGCCATCAAGCACACCGTCACCCTGGACTACGGCGACGTGACCGACATCGCGCCGGACGTGAAACTCACCCTCCACAACGCCGGCCACATCCTCGGTTCTGCCATCTGTCACTTCCACATCGGCGAGGGCCTATACAACGTCGCCTTCTCGGGTGACATCCACTACGAGGACACCCGCCTGTTCAACGGCGCGGTCAACGACTTCCCGCGGGTGGAGACGCTCGTGCTGGAGTCCACCTACGGCGACCGCAACGACTACCAGACCGACCAGGAGGACTCCGAGCGCAAACTCAAACACGTCATCCAGAACACCTACGACCAGGGCGGCAAGGTCGTCATCCCGGCGTTCGCGGTCGGCCGCTCCCAGGAGATCATGCTCGTGCTGGAGGAGGCCATGCGCGAGGGCGACATCCCCACCATGCCCGTCCACCTCGACGGCATGATCTGGGAGGCCACCGCCATCCACACGACCTACCCCGAGTACCTCCGTGACGAACTCCGGGACCGCATCTTCCACGAGGACGAGAACCCGTTCCTGGCCGACCAGTTCAACCACGTCGACGGCGGCGACGAGGAGCGCCAGGAGATCCGCGACGGCGACGAGTGCATCATCCTGTCGACCTCCGGGATGGTCACCGGCGGCCCGATCATGTCCTGGCTGGAACTGCTGGGCGACGACCCCGACAACACCCTCACGTTCGTCGGGTACCAGGCCCAGGGGACGCTGGGCCGTCGCATCCAGAACGGCTGGGACGAGATTCCGCTGGAAGGCAGCGGCACGGGCCGGCGGGACACCCTCAAACTCCGGATGGACGTCGAGACGGTCGACGGGTTCTCCGGGCACGCCGACCGCCAGGGCCTGGAGAACTTCGTTCGCACGATGAACCCCCGCCCGGAGAAGGTGCTGTGTGTCCACGGCGACGAGTCCTCCGCCCAGGACCTCTCGTCCGCGCTGTACCACGAGTACAACATGCGGACGTTCGCCCCGAAGAACCTCGAGACGTTCCGGTTTGTGTAAGGCCTACTCAATCCTCTTCATTAACCCTAATTTATTTTTATTAGAAAAATAATTGTTTATTTCAAATATTATCAAATATATTTGTTTTCGGATCTGATTTGTCTCTATGAAAGCAAAATATTTATATTTTCATGTTATCCATTTACCTCACCATCAATGAGCAATTCATTGAGACAACAAACTCGTAGGAATCTACTGGCAAGCATCTCGGGAACAGGAGCAGCAGCCATCATCACGGGACTTCTGCCCCAAACCGCCACTGCAAACGAAGAACGGAATATCACCGTACTCGGTTCATTTGAATCCGGAAAAGACGGGTGGCAGACGAACGGAAGGAACGAACTAGAACGGATTGAGAAGCGCGAACGCCCAGCTGCGGTCGTTGAAGGATCGCATGGTCTGATGACAATCGTGAACGGGGATTCGTATCCTATGATCGAGAACAAAAAACGGGTCTTGCAGGCTGACATAGTGACGCACCCGTATCTCTTCGCCAGTGTCACTCCTAGTGACGTTTCCGATACGGACTCAAAGGTTTCGTTCAAGTTTCGGCTTAACCATTCAACTGGGACGACTAACTCGGGCGGTTCCGGCTCACAGGGGAACACTAGATCAAAGTCAGCAAACGTTGTTGAGTCTGAACCGACGGAGGTCCGGCCTCTGTCGCGGAGTTTACTCACTTGGGACCTCAGCGAGATAGACAACGCCAAATTGAAAAAGGCCAAACGTTTGGAGATTATATGGTATCCGACTGATTTCCCTCCCTCTGGGTCCTCTCGTGGACACGGAAAAGATCTTGATTACCGAGGTGATGTGGTTTTCGATGACATCCATCTCAGCGACAGTCGTACCCAGTTATCATCCGTAAAGTTGGCAAGAGATTTCCAGGATCTGCAGTTCGAGCATGGCCAGTATCAGGATACTGATATAACATTTCGAGATGAAACCTACGAATCAGGAAAGTTTGTATTCGCCAGTGGAGCCAAGGTAAAGTACGCATTCGAGGAACTCGACAGTGGTCGGTTTGAGATAACCATCGGAAACAACACTTACCAAATAGGGGAGGGATGGGAATGACGACATCCGCAAATAACCTTTCAGATGATATGATCGTTATTGACAACTTTGAAGAGCAGAGCCTCAATAACTATCAGTATTCTGGTGATTGGCAGGTGACGGAATCGTCAGATGCCCCACAGGGTGACTCCTACCTCCGACTGAACGATAGTGGCTATCACAACATTATCTCGATGCCCGGTGAAGGCCTCGGATACTATCCTGGGCCTGGCGACACGATACACGTTTCTCTTGGGTTCGAGCAAATAGATAATCTGTTGTTCCTCTTTGGTATAGAATCCGTAGACGGGGGAAAAGTAGATGGGGGACTAACGGTCAAGATAAGTCCGTACAATGGTAGGTTCAAACTAGCAGAGAGGTCTACCAACCGAGCGGAACCCAAAATTGACGAAGCCGATTACTCATCGTCCGTGAATGACTTTAACCTCACTATCGATTGGAGTGAAAATGATGCAACTTCCGATTGGAATTACCAGCTTGAGGTGACGGTCGCGAAACGGGATGGGACGACTGTAGCGTCACTATCTGGTGGTACAGACATCGGAGAAGGCGGAATCGGTATCCGTGCAGGGAATTTCGGCTCATCAGTCAGAGCATACGCCGACAACATCCGTGCCAATCCCGAAGGCGACAGCGAGGAAAATATCGTCTCACAATCTGCAACGACGATGACGCTTCTGCCTGGGGGAAGCGAAAACAGCCAAGATGGCGGAGCCTCTCAATGTCGAGATCACAAGGACGACTGCAACGACGGTGGCGACGACCTCGACAATTCCATGCCAGATTATTGGGGTAAGTCGCTTGATGCTTGGTTCATCGGTGATATGCGCGAAGACCTCCCGAATGAACTTAGCTATGCTGAGGATGTTAAACGGAGGCCTGTGGAGTATGATGGAGAAGAGTTTCAGGCATATCGGATGAAAAATCACATTGAAATTAAATTTCCGTCAAGTGATTCCGAAACTATCGACAATTGGGACGAGGTAGAGGTCAAGTTGACAGATGAGGACCCTCCCTACGTATTAGTCGAAGGTGAAGGTGAACAGAATGGTGAGGATAATCCAATACGGACTCTTATAAACAGCCCACCCAATGAGGACTGGAGCTGGTTTGAGGGACGAGAAAAGGCGAGGGCAATCGTAACGCGATTCGATTCCGTCGTCGAATCTGGTGAAAACGACGAGGAATTCAGGTGGTCCCCAAGAAGCCCTGCTGTGAACTTAGTTAGGTTCGAAGGCATCACAGGGATTCAGGGAGTTCGTGTTTCGGTCATAATGGGAGGCGATGACACGTACATCACAAAACTCAATGAAATTCGATTTAACAAACATCAGAGGGAATTCATTGATGAGTTCCCTGATGATACTTTTACCAATCTGGGTCAGATTCCGAGTTGGATACAAACACCGCCAACGATGTACACCTTCCTTGATTTAATCGTCATGGCTGATGGCACGTCCGTTTCCCGGGTCTGGGATTCGAGTCCGTACCCTATGCATTACCTGTACCACAATGGGGATAGACAGGCAAACAATGGCTTCGATAAAGGTACGGGGAAAAAGTTCGAAATAGGGAAAGTCCAAAACGGTGAATGGATTCGGAACCAGGATGTTAATAGGGAACGGTTTGCTCAGTGGTGGAAACAAATTCATTTCACCACTGTCACTCCATTCAAGCCACATGTACCGCGTCAATATGAGTTGGATTGGGATGCCAATGCACAATTGGCTGGAACTCCCCAGGCCCATCCAGTTATGGTTGGAATGAGTGATGGGGAAACGCTTGACTCACAGGAAGTGATGAACGAATTTGAGACTCCCCTTTTCCCATGGGAAGGAAAATATACCGTCGATTGGAACGTCTCTTACGATGGAAGTTCCGATCCGTTCACTGTTGAAGTCGCGGAAAACCCACTTGTAAAAATTGAATTAGAGGGTACTGGCCGTGGCGATTACGCAAATGTCTATGCCACGAATGAAATTTTCTCCCAGGCCAACGTCGCTTTCAACGGAGTATCAGCAACCCGAAATGATAACTATAATGATCTCTTCATAGGGCTCTCCAGCAGTGAAGGAGCTAGACCATCTGGGAGTGGGGACATCTCCTTTGCAATTCGTGAAGACGATAGCTCGAATGAACCAGTTGATACGTTCGTCGTCGATGGGAGGAATACATCGATTGGGACCATCGACTGGAATCAAGATCACGACATTGTGATTGAGGTTAGGGAATCGGAAGCGACTCTCTTGATTGACGGAGTCGAACGAGCAACAGTTTCCCATTCAATGTCGGGACCCTGGTACGTCACTGTTACCCGGGAAGACGACACCTATTCGGAAAGCTCGGAAAACACCACCATCGATGGCATTGATTGGTGATATGTCACAACGACATTGGTAAGATAAAAAGACAAACGGTCAATTTTACTGTATGAATCTTCGTCTCGAAAACTAGAGTCGGGGAGTGGTGAAATCATAGCAACAACCCGAAACCAAGTTATCCAGATATTAGCGCGGACGGAAGTGGTTCCGCCCAGCGACGATGGTATTGACAAGACCCCCGGATTGAATTCGTCTCGACCTATCTGAGCCCGAAGAAACGGCTTTTCCACGACCATTTGGCGTCACTATCAGAACACCTCTCCGCTCGAACCCGAAAACCCTAATCGTCGCCAAGTCGAAGACCCGCGCATGGCCGAGGACAACGACGAGGAGGAAGAACCCGCCGTCGAACTGGGCGAGGGGGAGTCCGTCGAGGGGCCGCCGCTGGCGCGGGTCGCCTCGCGGCTCACCTGGCCCCAGGAGCGTAGCGAGATCCGTCGCAAGGAGGGCGAGACGGTGATCCGGACGCCGGACGGCCCGCAGGAACTGGACGCCGTGCTCGACGACGTCGGGATCACCTACTTCGAGAAGCGCCAGGAGTTCGTGCAAGCGGTCCGGGACGTCGTCGGGACCGGTCCGGTCCCCACGAACTGATCGACGGTCGTGAGTTCTCGACTCCAGGGCCGCGTCGACGCCGTCGTCGCACAGTTCCCGCTCCGGGTCGACCGGCGGACCTGGCTGGTCCGGACCGCCCTGCTCGGCGCCGCCGTGTTGCTGATCCGCCGTCAACTGACGGTCGGCGACCTCCCGGAGCGGGCCGTCGTCGAGACGATGCTGTACGTCGTCGGGCCGCTGGCCCTGGGGCTGACCCACGGCCGGCAACTCGGCTGGCGGGTCGACCGCCGGGCGGTCAAACACACCGTCGCGCTCGCGCTGTTCGTCCTGCCGTTCTACGTCGTCGGGTCGTCACTGCCGACGATCAGGTCCTACTATCCGATATGGCGGACGACGCTGACGCCGACGGAGTTTTTGCCCCACGCCGCGGGCCTGTTCGTGCTCGCGCTGGCGACCGAGACCTACTACCGGGGTCTGCTCTGCGTCGGCATCAAGCACATCGGGTTCAAGGCGGTCTTCGTCAGCCCCATCGTCTACCAGTTGATGCACGCGGGCAAGCCGGCCATCGAGTTCTGGCTGTCCGGGCCGACGGACGTGCTGTTCGGCGCGGTCGACTACCGAAGCGACTCCATCCTCCCGTCGGTGGTGGCCCACGGCGGCGGCCTGATCCTGCTGGACTGGCTGGTGCTCCACGATCCGCTCTTGCCGCCCGAGCGGATCGTCGACTGGCTGTCGTGGCTCCCGATTCCGGTGTAACGGCCACCGGGTTCCGCCGCCACGCGCGACGGTAGCGACTCCCCGACGCCGGTATATTCGCTCGCCACCTAGGCCGGACGTGACCCTTCCCATCGACCCGTCCACGATCCACCCCGAACACCGCGGCGAGAGACACGCGACCCTGGAAATGGACCACGAGGAGGCCGTCGAACACGTCCGCGAGGTCTTCACGGACGCCGGCTTCGGCGTACCCGTAGAGTTCTCGCCGTCCGAACTGCTCAACGAGAAAGTCGACGCCGACCGGAACCCCTACTACGTGCTAGGGGCCCGTAACCCGGAGATGGCCGACCGGGCGCTCGATGCCAGCGAACTGCGGATCGGCGGCCTGTTCCCCTGTAACGTGATCGTCTGGGAGGACGAACCCGGCGTCCAGCACGTCTACCACGTCTCGATCATGAAGATCGCTCGCCTGGTCGGGATGGCGCCGGACGACGACGCCTGGGCGGACGTCGTCGCTGAGACCGGCGAGATGGTCGAGGAGGCCTGGGCGAACCTCTGATCAGTCGATCCGTTCCAGATCCTCGTTCGCGGGGCCGTCCAGCACCTCGCCGTCGGGGGCGTACCGCGACCCGTGGCAGGGGCAGTCCCAGGACCGCTCGGCGTCGTTCCACCGCACGACGCAGTCCATATTGGGTGCACACCGCAGAAGCGACGTGCAGGTCCCCGTCGTCGTCGCGGTAGGCGGCGACGGGGCCGTCGTCCGAATCGAAGACGTCGGCCTCGCCCGGCGCGAGCGACTCGGGATCCTCGGAGTAGTTCGCCACGCGGCCGCCGACGAACCGGGCCGCCGCGCCTCGCCCGGCCCTCGCGCGCGTAGCTCGCGCGCGCCCGAAGCCTAACTTGGGCCGTGGCGCGCGCTGGTGTCCCCGTGAGCCTGCGAACGGGGGCTCGCCAGCGCTTGCTCTGGCGGCGAGCGTGCCGAGCCCCGCGAGGCCGCGAACCATAGCCGCGCGAGGTCCCCGCGAGCGTGCGAGCGGGGGCTCGTCAGAGCTCGCTCTGACGGTGGACGAGTAACGCAAGGAGTGCCCGGAGGTCGAGCGCGGGGGCTTTCTGGGTGGTGCTGACCAAGCTACCGCAAGAGAAGAGAACGCGGGAGCTTTCTGGCTGTTGCCGACGAAGTTACCGTCTACGGAGAACCCACGGCGCCTCCCCACGCAGTCAGTCACCGAAGTCAGCGAGGTTCGCCTGCAGCCCCGACACCATCTCGGACTTCCGGCGGAGCCGCCCCAGCGACACGGGCAACAGCGACGAGACGCCCTGGACGGCCTCGTGGAACGTCTCGGCGGTCCCGTGCTCGCCCTCGAAGGCGTTTCGCACCGACTCCCTGATCTGCCAGACGCCGACGGGCGCCCAGTAGTCGTCGCTGACCTCCCGGAGGACCAGACACTTCGCCTGCCGGCCGATTTCGTCCAGGTACTCCAGCACGCCCAGGCGACTCGCGTAGTAGGCGCCGGCGGTCTCGTCGACGTATCCGGTCCGGCCCTCGTAACCCTCGGAGGCGGCGCCCATCCAGACCTCGCCCTCGGGGTCGGGGTTCCAGATGCTCCCCGGGGACTTCATCTCGACGAGTTCGAACTCCCACTGGCCGGGCGCGAGGATCACCCAGTAACGGTTGCCGACGTACTCGCTCTCGTGGACCTGCACCTCGTCGACGGAGGGGTTGTTGCGGATCTTCCCCCGGAGGTAGTTGCCGACGGTGTCGTCGACGGCGGTGATCGACCAGCGCGTCGGGACCAGGCGGCGGTCCTCCCCGCGGCCGAGCGCGCCCGCCGAGAGGATCTTGTTGATCTCGTAGACGTCGAACCCCCGGCGGTAGAGGTAGGTCATCGCCCCCTCCGCGCGCCAGTCGTCGTCCTCCAGGGTCTTCTTGACCGGACGGGGGACGTGGGGGTTCTCAGCGAGCGTGGCGTCGT
Organism: Halobacteriales archaeon QS_1_68_20; assembly: GCA_003021085.1. Lineage (GTDB taxonomy): Archaea > Halobacteriota > Halobacteria > Halobacteriales > PXRE01 > PXRE01. The sequence goes on from PXRE01000029.1 coordinate 24,596, forward strand.
GAGCGCGGGCACGCGGCCCCGTGGGAGTGCGGACGTCCTCCGGGCCGAGGTCCAAGTCGAGGTCCGGGCGGTCGTCCAGGCCGATCTCCACGTCGACCGGGCGGTCCGCGACGGCCACCTCGCGCTGGACGCCGACGAAGCCGTCCCAGACGTCTTCGACGTTCACCTGCGAGGAGCGCGTGGAGTTCAGCAGGCCGGTGCGGCGCTGGAGCACGTCGTCGATGCCCAGGCCGCGGCGGTACCACTCGCCGTCGGTGACGAACTCGTCGGCGCTGTCCTCGTTGCCGACCGGCGAGAGGATGCCGGTGTTCACCTGCGGGTAGTTCGAGCGCCCGACGAAGATCGAGGGGGCCGTCGAGCCGAACAGGGCGTCGCCCTGGACCGACTGCTGGAACTCCCGTTCGACGTCCTCCAAGTAGTCGGTGATCTCGTAGGACTTCGCTTTCGCCAGGCGCCGCCGCTCGGCGTCGGCGTCCCGCTGCAGCCCCTCGATGTAGTCGTCGAGGCGCATCTATCACCGGGTTGGCCGTCCGGGGGCTTGAATCTTGCACCGAACCGGCCACAGCGCGGGCCGGATCACCGCCGACGTGGTTTTGCACGCCCTGTTTTCGCTGTATAAATCTGTAAGTTCGGCGATCAAAACCTGTAGCCCAGGTACACTAACTATTGAGTTCCCGGTTGTGAAACAACCACATGGTTGTGATTCGGTGACAAATTTCGAATCCACCGATCACCATCCTGCCGTGGGATGCTAACCATGTAGTATCCGAGTGTCGGCCAGGGTGTCGAGTGAGCGAAATCGGTGGAAAACTGCCGTCAGCGGGCCGTAACTGCCGTCTTCGGGTTCGAACGTGGACGGTCCAGGGGTCGGCCGGAGCGCTAGCGGACGGCGGAATCGGTACAGGCGAGGTGACGGTCGACGCGCCGGTGGCTGGTCGGCCGGCACGCGGAGAAGCGAGGCGACGGGACTAGCTGTGGATGCCCATCGCTTCGATCTGTTCCTGGTAGCGGTTCCGGATGGTGACCTCGGTGACCTGGGCGACGTCCGCGACTTCCCGCTGGGTCTTCTTCTCGTTACAGAGCAACGAGGCGGCGTAGATGGCCGCGGCGGCGTAGCCGGTGGGGGACTTGCCCGAGAGCAGGCCCTCTTCGGCGGTCTTCTCGATGATCTCGTTGGCCTTCGCCTGGACCTCCTCGCTGAGGTCCAGTTCCGAGCAGAACCGTGGGACGTACTTCTTGGGGTCGACCGGTTTCATCTCCAGGCCCAGCTCCTGGGAGATGTACCGGTACGTCCGTCCGATCTCCTTGCGGTCGACGCGGGAGACTTCCGAGATCTCTTCGAGGCTCCGCGGAATCCCCTCCTTTCGACAGGCCGCGTACAGCGCTGAGGTGGCCACCCCCTCGATTGACCGACCCCGGATCAGGTCCTCCTTGAGCGCACGTCGGTAGATGACCGAGGCGACCTCCCGTACCGAGCGCGGGACCCCGAGCGCCGAGGCCATGCGGTCGATCTCGCTCAAGGCGAACTGCAGGTTGCGTTCCCCGGCGTCTTTGGTGCGGATTCGCTCCTGCCACTTGCGCAGTCGGTGCATCTGACTGCGCTTCTTGCTGGAGATCGAACGCCCGTAGGCGTCCTTGTCCTTCCAGTCGATGGTCGTCGTCAGCCCCTTGTCGTGCATCGTCTGCGTGGTCGGGGCACCGACCCTGGACTTCTCCTGGCGTTCCTCGTGGTTGAAGGCACGCCACTCGGGCCCTGGGTCGATCTTCTCGTCCTCGACGACCAGGCCACAGTCGTCACAGACAAGTTCGCCGCGGTCCGAACTCTTCACGAGGTTGTCGGACCCACACTCGGGACAGTCCCGTACTCCCTCCTTCTCCTCCTCGGATCGTTCCGACTCGCGCTCCCGCTGGCGGGTAGACCGTGTCATCGCACTTTTATAGTAGCAGGACCGAGGAACTTAAACCCTTGGTAGGTAATTTATGGCTTCGGCGAAAACAAAATCGCCCGGAGATAGCGGAAAATCACTAGGCTGCGACGGATCGACGCAGATCTGACCGGCGAACGGTACCGGAACAGGTTTGTGCGAGTACCGGTCACCTAACGTCAATGCCGGTCATCGAGTGCGACGTGGCGGCCGCCCGCGAGGTGCTCGAGCGCGCAGGCGCGTCCGTCGAGGACGGCAACACGGAGTACGAACTGTGGCGCGCGGAACTCGACGACGCCGTCGCGGTCGCCTACGACGACAAGGTGGTTCTGCAGGGCAAACGCCCGGCGGACGTCGAGGCGCTGTTGCGGCGGGAACTCCACGGGGAGTCGGAGGACGCGGACGCGCCGGCCGAAGCAGAGTGCTACTTCGACGGGGCGAGCCGCGGGAACCCAGGTCCCGCGGCCATCGGGTGGGTGATCACCGAGGACGGCCGCGTCGTCACCGAGGGGGGCGAGCGAATCGGGCGCGCGACGAACAACCAGGCCGAGTACGAGGCGCTGATCAAGGTGCTGGAGACGGCCCGGCAGTTCGGCTTCGACGCGGTGGACGTGAACGGCGACTCCCAGTTGATCGTCAGGCAGATCAAGGGGACCTACGACGTCAACGACCCCGACCTGCGGGAGAAGCGCGTCCGCGCGGTGGAGCTGCTGTCGGCGTTCGACGACTGGGCCATCCGGCACGTCCCGAGGGGGGTAAACGAACGCGCCGACGAGCTAGCCAACGAGGCGTTCGAAGATGGCTGAGCTACCGGACGACGTGCGCGCGAAGGTCGAACGGCTCACCCACCGGGCGCGCCGCGCCGGCGACGAGGGGACGGCGTCTGCCCACCGCGCCCGCCGGGACGAGTTGCTCGCGGAGTACGGCTACCGGGCGCGCGTCCGCCAGGAGGACGCCCGGGAGGTGCTGGTGCTGTACCCCGACGACTGGGTCGAGGACGGCACCGTGCGGACCGACCGCATCGAGGACACCGACCGCGCGGCCGAGATTCCGCTGTCGGGACCGGGTAACCCCGAGGACTGGGACGACGTGGAGGCGCACAACCGCGACGTCGTCGCCCGCGTGCGGGACCGCCACGGCGACGTCCACGGGGACAACGCCGCCGCGTTCGCGGACTTCATGGGCAACCACTACGCGAAACGCGTCGAGGAGGCCACCCCCGGAGAGGTCGGGGAGTTCCTGGCGGAGTACTTCCCCCGGAACGCCTGGCCCGGCGAGCGACAGCGCGAGGTAATCGAGGAGTCGGTGGACCTCGTGCGGACGGCAGGCGAGGAGAACTCGGGGAACTGACCGTCGACCGCGTGGGTCCGGCTGGGTGTGCTGCCCGGTTTACTGGAGACAGCAGGTGCTGGATGGTTCGATGCCCGGTAGGAAGTGCCCACCACCGGGGTGGGCGGGTGCCCGGTTTAGTTCGGTTCAGTCGGGGACGACGGCCCGGTTACAGCTGCGCTTCGGCGAGCTCGCGGACCTCGTCGGCCCGGTCGTCCTCGGTGACGAACTTCGAGAGCTGCCAGGCGAGCTGGTCGAGGACCGCGCGGCGGCCCTCCTCCGAGAGGGCGTACTGGTTGGTGCGCTTGTCGAGCTGGCTCTTCTCGACCAGCCCCATCTCGACGAGGTCGTCCAGGTTGGGGTAGAGGCGCCCGTGGTTGACTTCGGTCCCGTAGTACTCCTCCAGTTCACGCTTGATGGCTAGCCCGTACATGGGCTCCTCGCTCAGAATGACCAAGATGTTTTGCTGGAAGGCCGTGAGGTCGCGAGCGATACTTCTGTCGTCGAGGGCAGCTTGTGCCTCTGACATTATTTAGCCTCATGTCATCGAGACACATAACTCTTTCATCCAAATAATTAGTGTCCCCTATTTGAACAATAGTGTTCCGGGGGCCAAATCGCAATCAGGCGTCGGGTTGGGCCGATTACGAAAGGGATTTGCCCGGTCCTGCCCCAGTTGGTGGTGTCATGGCGAACCTCTGGGAAGACCTCGAACCCGGACCGAACCCGCCGGAGGAAATCTACGCTGTCGTCGAGTGCCTGAAAGGCGAGCGTAACAAGTACGAGTACGACAAGGACATCCCCGGCGTGATGCTCGACCGGGTCCTCCACAGCAACGTCCACTACCCCAGCGACTACGGGTTCATCCCGCAGTCGTACTACGACGACGAGGACCCCTTCGACGTCCTCGTGCTGGTCGAAGACCAGACGTTCCCCGGCTGCGTCATCGAGGCGCGCCCGGTCGCGCTCATGAAGATGGACGACGACGGCGAGCAGGACGACAAGGTCATCGCCGTCCCCAGCGAGGACCCCCGCTACGACCACATCCAGGACATCGAGGACGTCACCCAGCAGACCCTCGACGAGATCGACGAGTTCTTCGCGACCTACAAGAACCTCGAGGAGGGCAAGGAAGTCGAGACGCTGGGCTGGGAGGACAAGCAGGCGGCGAAAGACGCCATCGAACACGCGCTGGACCTCTACGAGGAAGAGTTCGCGTAATCCCCCGGTCGGCCCACCCGGCCCCGCTGGCCGGTTCACGTTTCTGCAGACAGCAACTCCGACAGCGGCGACTGCGTCGCACCCGTGACCAGCAAGGCGGCGCCCGCGACCAGGGCCGCCGCCCCGACCAGCGGGAACCCCAGGAGCATTCCCAGGACCACGCCGGCGAACACCAGTAGCGACCCGCCCCCGATGCGGAAGTCCGGGTGGACCGTCTCCGTCGACATGGCCGGCGGTTCGGAACACCGCGGCATAAGTCTTCGTCTCGCGCCGTGCGCCGCGGAATAGCCCCCGGTAATCACCCCGCCCTCGTCCATGAGTTATGATTATGAGTAATCTTTTGCCGGTGGCGTTCTCACCTAGGAACGTGATGACCACCGACCGACACGGCGGCGTGGGCCTGTCCCACCCGACGGTCGTCCCGACCGACGAACGGACCGACGACGAGGCGGACGGCGACGCCTCGGCGGGGCCGCGGTGTCCCGAGTGCGGTCACCCCGTCGCGGATCACGACCGGCGGTAACGTCGACACGAGTCGACCGGGTTCGACGGCGACTGCGCGCCACGGCGAGGGTACCGAGCGCGGCCGAGGCGAACTTGCGAGTGAAGAAGGTTCTTGTATTCGAAAGGAGAACGTGGTTCTATGGGTCTGTTCGACCGATTGCGCGGCGACGACGCGCCGCGGGTCGCGTTCTTCGGCATCGACGGTGTGCCGTACAGTCTGCTCTCGGAGCACTTCGAGGAGTTTCCGAACCTGGCCGCCCTGGCCGAGTCAGGGGCCGCCGGCCCCATCGACAGCATCGTGCCGCCGGAGTCCTCGGCGTGCTGGCCGGCGCTGACCTGCGGCAAGAATCCCGGCGAGACTGGGGTCTACGGGTTCCAGGACCGCGAAGTCGGCTCCTCCGACACCTACGTCCCGATGGGCCGGGACGTCCAGGCCGACCGGGTGTGGGACCGCGTCCAGGCGGAGGGCCGGGACGCCACCGTGATGAACGTGCCCGTGACGTTCCCGCCCCAGCGGAACGTCCAGCGGATGGTCTCGGGCTTTCTCTCGCCCGGGGTCGAGAAAGCGGCCTACCCCGACGAACTGCGGGACTACCTCCAGTCCATCGACTACCGCATCGACACGGACGCCAAACTCGGCCACGACGACGACAAGAGCGAGTTCCTCGAGGACGCCCACGAGACGATGGAGGCGCGCTTCGAGGCCTTCTCCCACTACGTCGAGGCCGACGACTGGGACCTCTTTTTCGGCGTCTTCATGACGCCCGACCGGGTCAACCACTTCCTGTTCCGGGACTACGAGCAGGACGGCGAGTACTACGAGGAGTTCATGGAGTTCTACCGCACGCTGGACGAGTACCTCGGGCGCCTGCGCGAGATGCTGGCCGACGACGTGACCATGATCGTCGCCTCCGACCACGGGTTCACCACGCTGAACTACGAGGTCCACTTCAACGAGTGGCTCCGCCGCGAGGGGTGGCTCGACTACCGGGACGACGACCACGAGGAACTGGGCGACATCAGCGATGACACGCGCGCGTACTCGCTGATCCCCGGGCGGTTCTACGTGAACCTGGAGGGCCGCGAACCCCGGGGGAGCGTCCCCCAGGACGAGTACGAGGAGACCCGCCAGGAACTGACGGAGATGCTCCAGGACCTGGAGGGGCCGGACGGCAAGCCCGTCGCGGACCGCGTCGTCGAGAAGGAAGAAGCGTTCCGCGGCAGCCACGACGACATCGCGCCGGACCTCGTGGTGGTCCCCAACCACGGGTTCGACCTCAAGGCCGGGTTCAAGGGCCACGACGAGGTGTTCGACACCGGCCCCCGCAACGGGATGCACAGTTTCGACAACGCCACGCTGTTCGTCGACGACCCCGAGGCCACCATCGGCGAGGCCGACCTCTTCGACGTCGCGCCGACCATCCTCGACCTGATGGAGGTCGAGTACGAGCGCGCCGAGTTCGACGGCACGAGCCTCGTCTAGCGGGGGCCGGCCGCCCGCGCCCGCCCGAACGCGGCGTTCAGGTGCTCGACCGCCTCCCACCGGTGGCCCGCCGGGACGAACACGTACGGGATTGCGTCCTCGAACGCCCGGTCGCCGTACAGGCCCGTCTCGGCGACCGACCGCGTCGACTCCCGGTGGGCGATGGGGATGTCCATCAGTTCCGCGGGTTCGTACTCCGGCACGTCGACTGTGCGATCCACACCTCGTGATCGGGTAGCCCCAGCGCAGCCGCCAGTTCACCTTCCAGCGCGTCGGCGTTGTCAAGCAACCACGCCGAGAAGGCGTCGAGGTCGTCGGTGACCTCCACCGCCTCCGCGTACCCGACCGGGTGCTTCCAGCAGGACTCGGGGAACTGCCGCGTACGGAACCGGTCGTGCAGGGCCGCCAGCGTCGAGTCGGGGTGTTCGCGGGCCGCCGCGCGGATGCGCTCCATCGCGTAGGAGTCGTCGACGTACTCGGTCAGGACCTTCCGGGTGGTGATCGGCCGCTCCTCGGCCAGGGCAACGAACTCGTCGAGCATCGCCCGGAGCAGGACGTTGGCGAACACGGACTTGTGGTGCTGGGTCACCCACATGTACAGCGCGACCCGGCCCCCCAGGTAGTTGCCGACCGTCTACAGCGCCTTGTCCCGCAGCGCCAGGCCCTCCTCGGGGACCGTCGTGTAAGCGTCGATCATCCGGTCGGTGTCGACGCTGAGTACCTCCGCGCCGGTCATCTGGCTGTCCCGGATGATGTAGTCCAGGCGGTCGACGTCGATAGTCAGCGTGTCCTCGACCCGGTCTAACTTCGACGCCGGGGCGTCCCCGGCGAACCGGTCCTGGCTCCGGAGGTTCCGGAACACCCGCCTGGCGCGGTGGAAGACGCCGAGGCTGTGCTCGAAGCGGGAGGATACCGCGCCGCTCTTTTCATGCGGAGTCTCCGTCAGCAACAGCCAGAAAGCCCCCGCGCGCTCGTGACGCCGCGCCTCGCTGCGCTCCTCGCTTCGCTGCGGTGCTTGCGTCGTCGGGGCGCCGACGAGCGCGCGGCCCCTTTCAGTCCCGCCCGGCGGGGGCGTGCCGGCCACCATCGATTCGGCGGAGGTGCCGGTCACCGATGACCTGCCGGAGGTGCCGGCCACCATCGACTCGGCGGAGGTGCCGGCTACCTTCGGTCATCCGGGATAGCGGTCGACGCTGTCCGGCCCGCAAGTAGGTCTGGACGCCTGATAAGGGATCGAACGACGGGAGAAACGACGACACCGAACGACGCGGCCCGCCGTCAGAACAGGTCTTCCAGTTCCTCGTTCTGGAACGTCTCGGTGGGGTCGGGATCCCGGGCCGGGAGTTCCTCCTGGGCCTCCGAGGCACGTTCGAGGAAGTCCTGGACCCGCTGGGATCGTTCGACGCCGCCGAGCAGGACGATGGCCGCGAGCTGGTCGCTGTCGACCGGGTAGTCGCCACCGCGGACCTCCAGGCTCCCCGTCTCGTCTTCCACCCACTTGCGGGCGCGCTCGACGCCCTTGCGCGGGATGGCGTCGGGCCGGCCGGCGACGACGACCAGCGCGGCGTCGGCGGTGGTGGCGTTGGGCAGACTCGTGTTCGTCAACAGCGCCCGGCGGACGACGCTGGTGACGGCGTTGACGTTCTCGGCACCGTCCTCGCCGGCCTCGGCGGTCCCGTATCCCAGCGCCGCGATGCCGCCCTTCCGGAGGGTGTTGATGATCTCGCTGGAGTCGACCACGCTCTCGGCGACGTCCGCACCGGCGTCCACCTCCCCGGCCGCCAGCAACAGGCCCAGGCGGCGCGCGATGGCGTCGTTGATCGCCTCGAACGCCCCGCTGACGCTCTCGCCGGACTCGTGCCAGGCGTCGTTGTCGATCAACAACAGGGAGTCGCTCACCTTCGTCAGGGTCTTCAGCGACCGCCCGGCGTTGACCTGGTAGAGGCTCCCCTCGTTGCGACCGGGGAGGATGCCGAGGACGTACACCGGCACGTCGTAGATGCGCCGCAGTTCGCGCGCCAGCACCGGCGCGCCGCCGCTACCGGTGCCTCCGCCCAGGCCCGCGACGACCAGGATGGCTTCCGCCTTCGCGGTGATGCGATCGTCCAGGGCGTCCATCACCTGCTCGGCGTCCTCCTCCATGATCTCGGCACCGAGTTCGTTGTCCCCCCCGACGCCGTGGCCTTTCACGCGGTCCTGGCCGATCAGGACCGTATCGAGGTCCAGCGACTGCAGGTCCGGCTTCGCCGTGTTGATCGCCAGTCCGCCTTGTACCGCTCCGAAGTCCATACGATGATCGAATTCCGCGATCCGCTGGGCGATCTTCCCACCCGCTTGCCCGACGCCGATCAGGGCGACCTTCATATCCATTCACTGTTCGTCCCGAATGAAGAACCTAACGCCCGCCGATTCCCCGGTAGCTAACGTTTAAATCGGAGGGCGCGCCCACGCCGGGCCATGCCCGACCCCGAGACGCTGGCCGACCGCCTCGACGCCGTCGAGCGCGTCCTGACCGACGGTGAGACCGACCTCGCTGCCGTCGAGGACGCGGCCGACGTGGCCGACCGACTCGACGCACTGGAGGAACGGATCGCCGCCGTCGAGCGCCAGGTCGCGGATCTAGAGGCCGCGACCCAGGCGCTCCGGGGGTACGTCGGCAACGTCAAGGCCGTCAACGACGAGGTCGAACGCCGCGCGGACCTCGCGCTCGCGCGCGGAGAAACACTCGAACGGCTCCTCGAAGCGGAACTCGAACGGCTCCTCGAAGCGGACGGTATCGGCGAACCGTTCCGGACCGACGACTCACATCTGGCGGAGAGCACCGACGCGTCACTGGCCGACGGCACCGCCGCGCAACCGGTCGATCCATCCGCTGGCGAGGGGTGGCGCGACGCCGCCGCAAAGATCGACCCGGACGACATCGGAGCGACCGGCGACGACGGCCCGTCGACCGACCGGGCCGACGAGTCCGACCGTCCGGGTGGCCTCAGGGCGGTGCTCGAGCGACTCCGGGAGGCGTCGTGAGTGCTCAGGGTGGTACTCGCCGTCCTGCTGGCCGTCGCGCTGCTCGGCGTCACCGTCCCGGCGGTCGAGGACGCCCGGGTCGAGCGGTCGGCGACCATCGCGGAGGGCGAACTCGCCGCGTTCGAGACCGCCGTGCAGGACCTCGTGGCGACCGAGGACCCCGCACCCGACGCGGAGCGTGCCGCCAGGCGGACGCTGACCCTCGACGTTCCCACCCGTACGTTCACCACCGCGCGCGTGGCGTTCGTGGCCCTGGGCGGACTCCCCGACCGGACCATCGAACCGGTCGCAGGGACCGTGATCGCCTACCAACTCCAGGGTACCACCTACACCCGACGACTCCCCGTCCCGGTCCGGGTCCTCGAACCGGACGGTGACCTCGGGCCGGCCGGAGAACCGCTCGTCGTGCGCGGGACGACCCGGGTCACGCTCCTGTTGCTGGAACGCGGCGGGGACCCCGTCGTCGCCGTCACGGACGGTGATCCGGATGCTGGGTGAGTCCGCGCTCCCCGGACTCGACCGGTTCCGGTCGTCGGCTGACCCGGACTGCGCCTGCGACCCCGCGTTCGAGGGCGATGACCTCGTCGTCGACGCCGACGACTGCCCGGGACGGGGCGTCCTCTCGCGCGAACCCGCCTGCCGGGCCACCGTCGTCGAGGCGCTCGAAACGCGGGACGCCGAGACCGTCCGTACCAGGGCAGACGGCCTCGAACGGGCCTACGAGGGGCGGGCGGCCGCGCTGCTGGTCGCGGCCGGGCGGTTCGTCGACCGGGCGACGTTCCACGACGCCACGCTGGCCGACCGATGCCGCCGGGACCCCCTCACGGCCGCCCGGGACGCCGTCGGTCGCGCCGGCGTCGTCGCAGAAATCGCCGCCAAGACCGGCCTCGCGGAGTGTGCCTCTGACGTGGCGGACTACGAGGACGCCCTGCGACCGTTCGTCGCGCCGACCCTGACCCGCTCGCGGGTGGCCGCCAGGCCGCCGCCGGACACCCGCCTGGTCTCCAGGCGTGACCTCCCGACGGGCGCGGCCGCTCGCATCTACGAGGTGGACGGTCGGGACCTCCGGACGTACTTCCTCGACCCCGTCGAATCGGCGCTGGACAGGGAGGCGACGCGAACGCTGGCGCGTGCCCACGAGCGACTGGCGACCGGCGGCGTGGAGGGCGGCGACCGCGCGCCCGCGGGGGCCGTCCGCCAGGTCGCCAGCGAGGACGCGCCCGTCGAGCGCCTGTCGGCCGTCCTCCGCAAGCACACCCGGGGGCTGGGCGTCCTGGCGGACCTGTTCGCCGACGACCGCGTCTCCGACGTGTACGCGACCGCCCCGGTGGCCGAGAACCCGCTCCGGGTCGTCGTCGACGGCGAGGCGATGCGCTCGAACGTCCGACTCACCGCCGACGGGGCCGAGACCCTCGCCTCGCGGTTCCGCCGGGAGAGCGGCCGTGCGTTCTCGCGGGCCAGTCCGACGCTGGACGCGGTCGCCACCGCGGGCGACCACCGGACCGTCAGGGTCGCTGGCCTGACCGCCCCGGCCAGCGACGGCGTCGCGTTCGCGTTCCGCGTCGACGACGCCGGGACCTGGACGCTCCCGGCGCTGGTCGCCAACGGGACCGTCCCACCGGCGGCCGCGGGGTTGCTGTCGCTGGCCGTCGAGCGCGGCGCCGCGACCCTCGTCGCGGGGCCGCGCGGCGCGGGCAAGACGACCACGCTGGCGGCGCTGTTGTGGGAACTCGACGCCGGGACCCGGGTCGTCTGCATCGAGGACACGCCGGAACTCCCCGTCGAGGCGCTCCAGACACACGGCCGCGACGTCCAGGCCGTCCGGACGACCACCGGCGAAGAGGCAGGCCTCGACGCCGTCGGTGCGTTGCGCGCGGCCCTCCGACTGGGCGAGGGTGCGCTCGTCCTGGGCGAGGTCCGCGGGGAGGAGGCACAGGTGCTCTACGAGGCGATGCGGGTCGGCGCCACCGCCAACGCCGTCCTCGGGACGGTCCACGGCGACGGCGCCGCCGCAGTCCGCGAGCGTGTCGTGACCGACCTCGGGGTCCCCGCCTCCTCGTTCGCGGTGACCGACCTGGTCGTGACTCTCCAGCGCGTGGAGACGGCCGAGGGACCTGCTCGCCGGGTCGTCGCCGTGGAAGAAGTCCTCGAGGCGGACGACGGCGTCGCGTTCGCCCCGCTGTTCGCCTACGAGGACGGAACGTTGACCCCGACCGGCCGCGTCGACCGCGGCGAGAGCCACCTGATCGACGCGCTCTCGAAACCGCGGGAGTCCTACGCCGACGTTCGCGACGCGCTCGAACGGCGGCGCGACGAGATGGAGCGGTTGGCCCGCGCGGACCTGACCGCTCCGGCGGATCTGGCCGATGTGAATCCGCCCGTGCGGGGGTCGTGATGGATGGCGGTGAACCGACGGCAGTGGCGACGCATGGTCGCCGCGCGCGTAGTGGAACTGCTCGCACGGGCCTACCCGTGGCCCGTCTCGACGAGCGAACGACTCCGCCGGTCGCTGGCGTTCCTCGGGTGGGCGGTCGGCCCCGAGACCGTCGTCAGGGCGGGCTACGGGGCCGCGCTGGTAGCCGTGGCGCTCGCGGTGCCCTTGGCCGCGCTGTCCGGACTCCCGCCGCTGGTCGTCGGGTCGGTCGCGCTGGCCTCCGGGATGGGGGCCGCTCACGCCGTCCACGTTGCCCCCGTCACCGTGGCGCGGCTACGGCGGACGAGCGCGCTCGGCGAGGCCCCGGACCTCGTCGGACGGGCCGTCCTCCGGATGCGGATCGCACCGACGCCAGAGGGCGCCGCGGCGTTCGCGGCCGAGACCGGGGACGGCCCGCTGGCCGAGAGCCTCGCCGAGCACGTCCGGCGGGCCGCGGGGACGCCAACCACCGGGTTCGGGAGTTTCGCCGACGAGTGGGCCGACTGGTTCCCGTCGCTCCGGCGCGCGGTCCTGCTGGTCGAAGCCGCGGGCGACGCCCCGCCGACCGAACGTGGTCGGACGCTCGACCGCGCGCTGTCAGCCGTGCTGGACGGGACCCGCGACCACGTGGCCGAGTTCGCCGGCGACGTTCGCGGCCCGGCGACCGGGCTCTACGGCTTCGGCGTCCTGCTCCCGCTCGCGCTGGCGAGCGTCCTCCCCGCCGCCGGCGTCGCCGGACTCCCGGTTTCGTTGCCCGTAGTCGTCGCCGCCTACGACGTCCTCCTGCCGCTCGGCCTGGTCGCGGCGTCGGTCTGGTTGCTCTCCCGCCGGCCAGTCGCGTTCCGTCCCCCATCGATCCCGCACGACCACCCCGACCTGCCGGACGGGCGCTGGCCGTCGCTGGCGGCCGGCGGCGCCGTCGGCGTCGCCGCCTGGTTCGTCGCTGGCCGGTTCGTGGCCGAGTGGGCCGGCCCCCTGGCAGGAGTCGGGTCGGGGACCGGCGTCGTGCTGGTCGCCTGGTACCGCCACGAGAAGGCCGTCCGCGACCGGACCCGCCGGGTCGAGCGACACCTGCCGGACGCGCTGTACGTCGTCGGTCGGCGCGTCGACGAGGGGACCGCGGTGGAGGCGGCGGTAGCCCGCGCCGCCGCCGAGGTGGCCGGCGCGACCGGCGACGTGCTCGCCGACGCGGCCCGTCGTCAGCGCCAGCTCCGCGTCGGCGTCGAGGAGGCACTGGTCGGGGAGTACGGCCCGCTGGCGGACCTGCCGAGCGCACGCGGCCGGAGTACCGCGTCGATGCTCGGCCTCGCTGCCAGCGAGGGTCGGCCGGCCGGGACCGCCGCCGTCGCGATGGCCGACCACCTGGAAGAGCTACGGGACGTCGAAGCCGATGCCCGGGCCGCCCTCTCGCGGGTGACCGGCACGCTCGCGAGTACAGCGACCACGTTCGCGCCGATGGTCGGCGGCGTCACGGTTGCGCTGGCCGAGGGGCTGTCGGCGGTCGGCGACGGCCCGCCACCCCTCTCGACGGCGGGACTCGGCCTCGCGGTCGGATCGTACGTCCTGTTGCTCGCCGTGATCCTCTCGACCCTCTCGGTGGGGCTCTCGCGGGGGCTGGACCGCGCACTCGTCGGGTACCGGTGTGGACTGGCGCTCGTTAGCGCCACGGTCGTCTACCTCGCCGCGTTCGTCGTGGCGGGGGTGGTCGTCTGAAGGTTTAAATCGGAGGGGGCGACCACCCCGGGCCATGCTGGAGGTACCGGTCGACGCCTGGTACGTCTGGATCGGACTGACGACCGTCTCCGCCGCCGTCCTCGGCGTCGCGGTAGCGTTCCCGACGGCACCGCCGCCGGACGCAGACGCGGCGGCCGAGGCCGTCGACGCGGTCGCCGGGGCGGGCAACGGGTCCACGGTAGACCACCCCGTCTCGGCGGCCGCGGTCAGGTTCGCGCCCCACAGCGTGAGCGTCCGGACCGAGGCGGGCCTCGCCCACGCACGACTCGCCTACGGGCCGGTCACGCCGGTCGTCGGGGACGACCGCCTGGAGGACGTGCTCGACGGAACGGCGCCGGGTCGCGTCTTCGACTCGCCGGCGGCGCTGGCCGAGGCGGCCAGCGAGGCCCGGAATCCGCCCCACCGGTGGCAGTCGGCCGACCGAATCCGCGCCAGGACGATCGTCTGGGGTGATGTCCGTGTCACGCTCGTCGGCGTCTGACGGGACCGGGCGGCGGTCCGCGTACGGTTCCGACGACCGGGGGGCCCCGTCCCGCGGGCAGGTCGAACCCGTCGTCGCACTGGCGGCGGTCCTCGCGGTCGGAATCGCCGTCTCGCTGTACGCGACCGCACTGTCCGACGTGGCCCCCGGCACCGGAGCAGACGGGAGCGCCGAGACGACCCTGGACCGGGTCCACCGGAACGTCAGCGACGGCAACGTCGTCGACCCCGCCGCGATTCGAGGAGCGCCCGGGGTCCCACCGCCGGGATACGACGCGAACGTCACGCTGACGGCCGCGGGGGAGACCTGGCAGGCCGGATCGACCCCACCGGCGTCCGCCGAGAGCGCCTCCCGGCGGGTGAGCGTCCGCCTGGGGCCGGGGAACGTTCGCCCGGGTCGACTCAGGGTGGTGATCTGGTCGTGACCGACCGCGCCGTGAGCACGGTCGTCGACGTCGCCGTCTGTCTGCTGGTGGTCTCGGCCGCCGTCGTGACCCTGGCCGGAGCGCCGACGCCGTCGGCAGATCCCGCGGCTGGGACCGCGGCCGAGACGGCGAGCGTCCTCGGGTCGACCACTGCGACCGTCGAGTACTCGCTTGGTCCGGACCTCCGCCGGGCGGACGGCGACGTCACGTTCCCGGTGACCGACGGTCCCGCGCTATCCCGGTCGGCGAACGGGACGCTCGCGGGACTGCTGGCCGCCGCGGCGGTCGGGAACCTGACTGCCGACGGAGTCCGTCTCTCCCATGTCGGCGCCGGCTTCAGGGCCGCGGTTCGCAACGCCACCCGGCCGCTCGTCTCGGGACCGGACTGGCGCGGGCAGGTGATCGCCACGTGGGAACCGTATCGTGGCTCCCACCTCTCGGGCCGGGTCGTCGTCGGCCCCGCACCGCCGTCGGACGTGGACGTGTACACGGCTCGACTCCCGGTTTCGACCGGGTTCCCGGCCGTCGGCGACGAAGCCACGGCGACTGCCCGCGACGGTGGCTTCGCCGCCGTCGCCGCCACCGTGGCCGACGGCGTCGTCGCCGGACTGTTCCCGCCGGAACGGATCCGGGCACAGCTCCAGGGGCCCTACCCCGAGGGACGCCTGGCGAGGCTTCGATACGGCGAATTCGCCTCCCGCTACGGCGTTTCGCCGACCGGCGCGCTCGACGACCGCGACGTCGAACGGGCGAACGACCGACTCCGGTCTGCCATCGCCGACAGGGTGGTGACCGACCTCCAGGCGGTCTTCGAGACGCCAGCGGCCGCGGCAAACGCCGTCCGCCTCGGGACGGTCACCCTCACCGTCCGGACGTGGTCACCGTGAGGCTGGCAGTCGACGACCGCGCGCGGATGGCGTTCGCACTCGTCGGCGTCGTGCTCCTGGTCGGGAGCGCGACCTACGTCACGACGATGCAGGAGCGAGGCCCACCGGCGGGGCGGCCGGATGCCGAACTCGCGCGAGAGCGACTGGACGCCGCCCTCGACGTCGAAGTGCGCGGTGCGATCCAGCGGGCCGCCGAGGCGGCCGCCCGGAACCCGGTGGTCGACCCGGCCGACACGCCCGCCGGCCGCGTCCTCGACGAGTCGACGCCGTTCCGTGATTACCTCCGCATCCGGATCTACCACGAGGTCCGCGAGACGCTGGGGGACCTCCGCGTCTCGACGGGGACCGTCTCCGGGGAGGCGTCGCTACCGCCCACGCCGGACGCCGGGGCGCTCCGGACGGCGAAGCGTCGGGTCGAAATCGACCGTGGTGAACGGCCGGGGACGCTGACGGCCCGTATCGAGAACGTGACGACCCGGCTGGTCCGCGAGGGGACGACCGTCCGTGAGGAGCGGCGAACGATCACGAAGACGGTCACGTCGCCGGTGCTGGTCCTGCACGACCGGGTCGAGACCTACGAGGATCGACTGAACCGCGGGCCGCTGGAGGGCACCGGCTTCGGGCGGTACCTCGCTGCCCGCCTGTACTCGATGGCCTGGATCCGGGGGTACCTCCAGTACGCGGGCGTCCCGGTCCGGAACGTGATCGCGACCCGCCACGTGGAGGCCCTGACCAACAGCGCACTGCTGGCCACCCAGCGGTCGGTGTTCGGCCGGAGCGATCCGGCCGGCCGGGACGCCACGAGCGACGCGCTGGTCCACGCGGGCATCCAGGATCTCGTGATGATCGGTGGTTTCCAGGGGGACGCCTGGCTGGATCGAGTGCTGAAACCGGGCCCCGGCGTTCCAGGGCCCGCGAGTTCGGTCCCGACACCGCGTGCGCCGTCCTTCGACTCCCCGGGTCCGGAGGCGAACCTCACCGTCGGGGTCGACGAGACCGCCGACGCCGCGTTCGCGGACCTGCTGGACGACCGGTCCTCGCCGTCGCTGAACGCGACGCTCGACGCGGTGTACGGTGCCGACGTCAGACGCAGGGCCGAGACGAGTGCCGTCCGGACGAGTCCGCCGCCCGATCCCGAACCCCCGGCGGGCAACTGGACCCTCGTCGACGAGACAGTCGAGACGGACACGACCGTCTCGAACGCGAGCGGGCCGATCCCCCCTCTCGCGGACGGATGGGACCGACTCCGGTCGTACACCCGTCGGGTCGAACGGCACAACACCGTAACCTGGACCTGGTCCGCCGAGAACGAGTCCCGCCAGCGGGAGACGACCGCGACGTGGACGAACGTCACCCGCGTCGGGATCGGTCTCCACGCCCAGCATTCCCCCACGGATCGCGTCCCGCGGCGGGGAATCGAGTCGGTGTACGAACCGGGCGGCCCGCTCGACGGGCCGAACCTGGCCGACGTCGAGGCGACGGCGGTCGACCGACTGGTCGACGACCGCGGCGGCCCCGACGGACTGGCGAGACGCGCAGTCCGCGAGGAACTCGACGAATCCGTCGTCAGGATCGACGGCGAACGACCGGCGGGCCTGGTCTCGTGGCTCTACGGCGACCTCGCCACGCTCCGCGAGCGGATCCGGGCGGTGAACGTGTCCGTCCAGCGTGGCAACGCGGCCGTCGGGGTGACCAACGCCGCGTCCGCGCTCGCCGGGGAACTGGAGCGTCGTCGGTCCGACCTGATCGGCGTCCCCGAAACCTACGACAGCGTCGCCGACAAGGCCAGGGTCGCGGCGCGGGCGGCGTACGTCGACGCCGTCGTCCAGGCAGTCCGCGACCGTGCCGGCCGGACCGACGACCGGGTCGACGCCGTCGACGACGAACTCGGGGACTTCGGGTTCGACGTCGACGCCGCGGCCGAGATCATGGCGCTGGACCCGGCCGGCGCCGAGCGGTCGCCGCTGTACGTCGGCCAGGAGGGTCCGGTCGAGGGCGCCGTCACCGCGTCCCCGGCGTACCTGACGGTGGAGTCCGTCTCGCCGGACCGGGTCCCCGCGGTCGACGGCGAGTTCCGGCCGCTGGTGACCCGGAACCACAACTTGCTCGCGGCGCCGTACGGCGACCTGGCGAGCGACGTGGTCGACGCGGTGCTGGGCGAGAGCACCGACACCGTCGGACTCGAACCGGCGGCGCTCGCGCTCCAGTCGGCCAACCGGACGATCCGGGAAGCCGACGACGGGGAGTTGGCGGCCCGGCGCGACGACCTCGCAGGTGAAATCCGAACGTCCCTAGACGCCGCCGAAGAGCGCCTGGTCGAGGTCCTGGGCGATCGGACGGACCTGGACTCTACCGAGCGCCGCCTGGCAGTGCACGAGGCGCTCGGGAGGTGGGATACAGTCCACACGCGCGCGCTGGCGATCGTGAACAGGTCGGTCGCGGGTGACGTCGTCGACGAGGTCGGCCGACGGACGAACCTCACCGACCGGCAGGTCGACCTTCTCAACGTGACGCTCCGGGTCGAACTCGATTCACTGGTCGAGGACGAACAGGTCCGCGTCGACCGTGGGCAGGTCGACGAGGCGGCCTCGATCACGCGAAACGTCGCCGCCAACGTGACGGCGGACCTGATCGGCACAGAGGTGAACCGGACCGTCGGCCAGCTCTACGAGAAGTGGACGGGCGACCACCTCGTCAGCGTCCCGGCGGGGTTGCCCATCGCGCCGGTTCCGGGGTTCTGGTACGTCACCGCCAACGCCTGGAACGTGAGCACCCGGGGCACGTACGCCCGGTTCGCGGTCGGCGCGCGGACCGGGACCCCCGACGGGGCGACGACCACGACCTACGTCCGGGACGGCAGTGCGGTCGAACTCGACGTCTTCGGCGACGGCGACCCGGCGGTCCTCGGGAACGCGACGCGAGTGTCCTTCGAGGCGACCGTCCCGGTGGTCGTCGTCGTCCCGCCGGGCGGCCGTGGCGTGGGCGACGTTCACGGCCCCGCAGACGAACGGTCGGGGGGATGGCCGGATCCGGGGCCGACCGGGCGACCGGCGGCGAGAGTGACAACCCCTTATACCCTCGCCCGGTAGGCCGACACATGCTCTACGAACTGGCTGAGGAGGCGCCGCCCGGCGACCCCGGGGCGTTCGAGGACGCCTACCGCTCGGGACTGGCGGCGGTCGTCGAGCAGGTCGGCCACGACGGCGCCGTCGACGCCGACGTCGACGCGGAGACGGTCGAGGCGGTTGCGGCCGGCGAACCGGTCGACCTGACGGTGACCGACGCGTCGCGCCTGCTCGCGCTGGAGGAGTGCCGCCCCGACGCCGAGACGATCCGCCAGGAGTCGCTGGACCACCTGCTACTGGGGATGACCAACGCCGTCCTCGACGTGGAAACCATCGCGGCGAACCTGGCGCTGGACATCTCCCCGACGGGCGTCCAGCAACGCATCGAGGGTCGTGCGGAGATGTCCCTGGTTGAATACGCACACGTCCACGCCCTGATCGAGGAGCGGAAGCCGTGAAGTCGGCCGAACCGACCAGTAAAGCGTACGATTTCGACCGTAACGGAGTCCCTATTTAGGGGAAAGTTCATTGCCGTTCGCCCAAAGAACGATACTATGAGTGGGGCAGCGGTCCCGCAGGCCGCCCTCGGGGACGCCACGGTGGAGGTGACGTCGTGGTTGGAGTCCAACCCGGAACTCGCGGCGGTACTGATCCTCGTGGTCGCAGTGGCCGCGTGGGGGGCGACCAGGGCTCTCCAGCGGTTCCGACGACCGGACGGGGCGAGGTTTCTCGCCGCCCTCCGGGACGAAGACGCGGTCACGGTACTGACACACCCGAACCCCGACCCGGACGCGATGGGTACGGCGGCTGCCGTCGCGCACCTCGCGGAGCGAGTCGGCACCGACGCGACCATCCAGTACCCCGGCGAGATCCGACACCACCAGAACCGTGCCTTCCGGACGGTGCTGGACCTGGACATGGACCGGGTCAGGCGGACCGCGGACATGGCGTCCGAATCGGTGGTCCTCGTCGACCACAACCGCCCGCGGGGGTTCCAGGGGGCGCGGAACCTCGAACCGGTCGCGGTCGTCGACCACCATCCCGGCAACGGGACCGGCGAGGTGTTCACCGACGTCCGGCCGGACTACGGCGCCTGCGCGAGCATCGTCGCCGAGTACCTCCGGGAACTGGACGCCGGGTTCGTCGACCAGGACGACTTCGTACCGGGGGACGACGACGGCGACGTGACGGTCCCGGCGCAGGTAGTCACCGGCCTCGTGTACGGTATCCTCTCGGACACCGACAACCTGACCAACGGTGCCTCCCCGGCCGAGTTCGACGCCAGTTCCTTCCTCTACGCGGGGGTCGACCAGGACGCGCTCAAACGCATCGCCAACCCGCGGGTCGACGCCGAGTCCCTGGAGGTGAAAGCCCGGGCCATCACGGACCGCGACGTCCGGGCGCCGTACGCGGTCAGCGACGTCGGCGAGGTGTCCAACGTCGACGCGATTCCGCAAGCGGCCAGTGAACTCGTCAACCTTGAGACGGTCACCGCCGTGGTCGTGTACGGCGACGACGGCGAGACCATCCACATGTCGGGCCGCTCCCGGGACGACCGCGTCCACATGGGCAAGGCCCTGGAAGAGGTCACCGACGACATCCCGATGGCCTCGGCGGGCGGCCACGCGCGGATGGGCGGCGGCCAGATCGACATCGTCCACATGGAGGGGCTGGCCGGCAACGGCATCGACCGGTCCCAGCTCACCGAACGGCTGTTCACCGCGATGGGCGGCGAGGAGATCGACGGCGCGGAACCCGTCGACGCCGACTGAAGCGGGGAATCCTTTTGCCGGGCCGCCACCAGGCGCCGACATGGTGACCAAAGAGGCCACCTGGGCGTACCGGGACCGCTTCGACGACTTCGCCCGGGCGTACTTCCGGAAGTTCGGCGATTCGGTGGTGTCCAGCATCGGCGTCGGCACGTACCTCGGGGACCCGACCGACGACGCCGACGAGGCCTACCACGACGCCATCGTCCGGGCCCTGGAGGGCGGGATCAACGTCGTCGACTCGGCGATCAACTACCGCAACCAGCGCAGCGAGCGGACCGTCGGCCGGGCGCTGGCGGACGCCGACGTCGACCGCGATGCCGTCCTCGTGGCGACGAAAGGCGGGTTCGTCCCCTTCGACGGCGAGCGACCCGACGACCCCGGGCAGTACGTCCGCGAGGAGTACGTCGACTCGGGCCTCGTCGACCCCTCGGAACTGGTCCGCGGGATGCACTGCATCGCCCCGGACTTCCTGGACGACCAGCTAGACCGGTCGCTGTCGAACCTCGGACTGGATACGGTCGACCTCTACTACGTCCACAACCCCGAGTTCCAGCTCTCGGCGCAGTCACGCGGGGACGTCTACGACGCCCTGGAAGCGGCGTTCGTCCGCCTGGAGGAGCGAGCGGCCGCGGGCGACCTCCGGCACTACGGCCTCGCCACCTGGCAGGCGTTCCGGGTGCTGCCGGACCACGAGCAGTACCTGTCGCTGCCGGAGGTCGTTGGACGTGCGCGGTCGGCCGCCCGCGAGGCCGGCACCGGGGCGACCCACTTCCGGACGATCCAGTTGCCCTTCAACGTCCACATGGCCGACGCGTTCACGGTGGCCGCCCACGATGGCGCCGAAGGGCCACAGAGCGCGCTGGCGTTCGCGCGAGGGGCGGGGCTGAACGTGTTCACGAGCGCCAGCATCGGACAGGGAGACCTCGCGGCGGGGCTGCCCGGGGACGTCGCCGAGCGCCTGGAAGGCGAGACGCCGGTCCAGCGGGCGATCAACTTCGCGCGGAGCGCCCCCGGCGTGACGGCGGCGCTGGTCGGGATGGGGTCGCCCGAGCACGTCGAGGAGAACCTGGGGGCCGGGCGAGTCCCACCGATGGGCGCGGACGCCTTCGACGCGACCTTCGAGTGATCAGTGCAACTCCTTCCACTCGGCACCGCACTCCGGACAGACACGGACCGACCCGACCTCCCCCGGTTCGTTCTTGGTCTTCAGCGGCTTCTCGCAGTCCGCACAGTGCAACCGCTCGTAGGTGTCCTTCTCGATGTCGCCGTCCCGGAGCCCCTTCCGCACGGTCTTCATGCGCCGGGGTACGCCCCCTGACGTTAAAAAAGGCCATCCTACCCGGCCGGACCGGCCGCGACCGGAAGGTTTGACGGCCCCTCGTCCATAGACCGCGGCGTGACACGGGGCCGCCTGTTCGCGTCGCTGACGTCGCTGGTCTTCCTCGTCAACCTGTCGAGGGTAATCTACGCACCGCTGGTCGAGCCGTTACGTGCCGCCTTCGACGCCGACCCGGGGACCGTCGGGACCGTCGTGACCCTGGTGTGGATCGGGAGCGCCCTCCCACGGGTCCCGACGGGCTATCTCCTCACCAGAGTGCCCCGACACCACGTCGTCCTCGGGTCGGGGGTAGTCCTGACGCTGGCGGCGACGTTCGCCACGACGGCGAACTCGGTGCCGACGCTCGCCGTCGGTGCACTGCTGATGGGACTGGCCAGCGGCGCCTACTTCGTCTCCGCGAACCCGCTGGTAAGCGAGCTCTACCCGGACCGGGTGGGACGGGCCATGGGACTCCACGGCGGTGCCTCCCAGGTGGCCGCCGTGGTGGCGGCGCCCATCGTCACCGTTGCGTTGCTGGTCGGGACCTGGCGGACCATCTTCGCGGGCATCGCCGTCCTCGCCGCGGCGGTCACGCTGGTCCTGTTCGTGGTCGCGCGACGGACGACCCTCCCCGAGGCCAGCGGTGCCGACCGGGACCTGCTCGGTGCCGTCCGCGCGCAGTGGCGACTCGTCGCCGCGGGCGTCCTCGTGCTGGGAGTCACCGGGTTCGTCTGGCAGGGCATCTTCAACTTCTACGTCTCCTACGCCGTGGCGATGAAGGGGCTGACGGAGGCGGCGGGTCGCAACCTCCTGACCGTCGTGTTCCTGGCCGGGTTGCCCGGTTTCCTCGTCAGCGGCCGACTCGTCGACCGCTTCCCCTCGGTCCCGTACATCCTCGGCATCCTCGTCGCCTTCGTCGGGACCGTCCTCGTGTTGACCGTGGTGGAGGGACTGGCGCTGGTCGCCGTCACGGCGGTCCTGGGCTTCGTCATCCACAGCCTCTTTCCCGCCATCGACACGTTCCTGCTGGGGACCCTCCCCGACGAACACCGCGGCGGCGCCTACGCCGTCTACAGCGGCGCCATGATGCTCACCCAGGCGTCGGGCAGTTCGGCCGTGGGGCAACTCGTCGAGCGTGGCGTCCCCTACGACGTCGTGTTCGGAGGGTTCGCAGTCGGCCTGGCCGTGCTGGTCGCGGGGCTGGGCCTGCTGTGGGCGGTCGGACGGTTCCCCGGTGCCGAGCGCGGGCGCCCGGCCAGCGCGGGGTGAGTCCAGGGGACCGGCCGCGCCGAGTCGGGGATGTTTTGGGGGGCCGGGTGCAAACCCGCGGCGATGGAGTACGTCCAGGAGCGGGTCGCCACGCTGCACGACCTGACGGAGCCGTCCCGGTCTGCACCGCTGGACCGGACGGCCGTCGTCGTCCCGATGACCGAGCGCGAACACGCGAGTCTGGCCGCCGAGCGCGTGTTCGAGGTGCTGTCGGACCTGCCGGTTGCTGCCGTCGTGGTGCCGCTCCGGGCCCCGGCCGACCGCGTCGACTCGATCCGGACCTGGCTGAGGGGGTTCGACCTGCCGCTGACGTTGCTGTGGTGCAACGCACCCGCCGTGGAAGACCGCCTCGCCGCCGCGGGACTCGACGGCGAGGCCGGCAAGGGCCGGGACGTCTGGCTGGCGCTCGGGCCGGCCGCCGAGGCGGCGGACTACGTCGCCGTCCACGACGCCGACGCCCGGGGATACGACGCCGCACAACTCCGGCGACTCACCTGGCCCCTGGACCGCGGGTTCGACTTCTCGAAGGGCTACTACGCACGCGTCGAGAACGACCGCCTGTACGGCCGGCTGTTCCGCCTGTTCTACGTCCCGCTGGTGCGGGCGCTGGCGGACGCCCACGACGCGCCGGTCCTGTCGTACCTCGACGCCTTCCGGTACGCGCTCGCCGGGGAGTTCGCCGTCACCGCGTCGCTGGCCAAGCGCCTGTCGGTCCCCCGCGGGTGGGGCCTGGAGGTCGCCACGCTCGGCGACGCCTTCGAGCACGCCGGGTTCGACGGGACCGCGCAGGTCGACCTCGGGACCCACGAACACGACCACCGCTCGGTCGGTGGGCCGGGCGGCCTCGCGGGCATGAGCGAGGGCGTCGGTGCGGCGCTGCTGGGGGCCGTCGAGCGCCACGGGGTCCACCCGGACTACGAGACGCTCCCGGACCGCTACCGCCAGACCGCCCGGGTGCTGGTCGACCAGTACGCCGCCGACGCCGCGTTCAACGGCCTCTCGTTCGACCGCGACGCCGAGCGCCGGCAGGTCGAGGTGTACGCCGACGCCGTGGCGCCGCGAGGCGACGATCCGCCACTGCCGGCCTGGACGGAGACGTCGCTGACGCCGGACGACGTGCTGGCGGCCGCCGGCGCGTCCCCCGGCGCCGCGTAGCGCCGGCCGGGTCCCCCCTCCCGCTCCTCGCGCTGGTGGCGTCCGGGTCGCTTAAGCCGGCGGCGTCGAGTTCGACGCCTCGACGGAGGAACGCCCGCTCCTCGCGCTGGTGGCGTCCGGGTCGCTTAAGCCCCGCGGCGACGACAACGCGACCATGGACCTGGGTGCGGTGGCGGACCACGATCCACGGCCGGTCGACCACGAGGCCCGCGAGGCCGCCGTGCTCGTGCCGGTGGTCGACCGCGCGAGCGGCCCGCACCTGCTGTTCATCAAGCGGGCCGACCACCTGGGCGAGCACGCGGGCCAGATGAGTTTCCCCGGCGGCGGCCGCGAACCGGAGGACGAGGACCTGCTGGCGACCGCGCTCCGGGAGGCCGACGAGGAGGTCGGCCTGGACCCCCCCGATCCGGCGGTCGTCGGCCGCCTGGACGACATCCTGACGGTCACCGACTACGCCGTCCGGCCGTTCGTCGCCACCGTCCCCGACCGCGAGTACGAACCCAACGACGGGGAGGTGGCGGAGATCGCCGTCCTCCCGCTGTCGGGGCTGGTCGACACGGACAACCACGACTACGAGCGGCGAAACCACCCCGAGTACGGCGAGGTCGTCGTCCACTACTTCCACGTCGGGGGGTACACGGTCTGGGGTGCGACCGCCCGAATCCTCGTGCAGTTCCTCGAACTGGCGACCGACTGGACGGTCCCGCCGGCGGCCCAGGGCGACGACTCACCGTTCGCCTGAGAACCAGGGAGTACAGTTCAGCGGTGGTGGCCGGCACGACCGCACCCGAAGGTAGCCGGCACGTCCGGCAAAGCGATGGTGTCCGGCACGTCCGACCCGGGTTGGGACTGAAAGGGGCCGCGCGGGGGCTTTTCGGTTAGTGACGTAACGGTGGTTCGCAGAGCGCGCGGGGGCTTTCGAGGTGCTCTACGCCCCCGATCCGACCTGGTTGGGCACAATCCCACGGACCGACCGACAGACCGAAGGAATCCACGCACCGACGACCGGACGATGCCGACCGACGAGGAGGATCGCTTCGGGTTCGACGACACCAGCGACGTCGTCGGGTCGACCGTCGGGCGGTTGATCCCGCAGGTGGTGGCGCGGCGGGCGGTGACGGTCACCGTCGACACGGACCGGGAGGTCTACGAGGTGGGCGACCCCGTGGAGATCACCGTCGGGTTCCACAACCGCCTGCCGGTTCCGGTCTCGGTGACGACGCCGACCAAGCGCCTGTGGGGGTGGTCGGTCGACGGGATGGTCGGCGCCAGCGACGAGCGGCGGTACATGAGCGACACGCCCGCGGTGATCGACTTCCGTGGCGGGGAACGCAAGCGGGTCGTCCACCGCTGGAACGGCCGGTTCAAGCGCACCGACGGCCGGACCCGCTGGGTCGACCCCTCCCCGGGCGAGTACGAACTCGCCGCGTTCCTCGCGCTGGACGGCCCCGACCGCCCGGAGGACCGCACCACCATCCGGATCGGGTGACGCGACGGGTTGTATGAATATAAGTGCATATTTTCATATAGCCTCCACGTCTGCCTCCGGCGCGCGCGAGCAACGCGCGCGAGCGACGAGGAGCGCAGCGCAGTGAGCACCGGAGTCGGCTGGGGAGGGTGTGGCCATCCCCAGGTCAACCCCGCGCCTCCCCAGCCGTGGGATCGACCCCCGTGTCGACCCCGGACCACCGGGAGCGCAAGCCCTGCCGAGTACCCGCTCAGGTCCGTTCGGGGGAACCTCCCGCGCGCGCCGACCGCCCAGGTCAGTGTCTCGGAAACCACACGTGAGCAACGCGACTGGACCGCATACCCAACGCTTTTTCGACCACCACACGAACTCGCGCCAACACGATGTTCGACAGGTCCGAGCTCGCCGCCGCCGCCCTGGTCTGTGTCGGTGCCGCACTGGCCGGCCTCCACCCGGCGCAGACTGCGCTGGTCCCGGCCGGGTTCCTCGCCGGACTGGCCGCAGTCGGCAGTCCGTCTTACGCCGACGCCGTCGTCCGCGGCGGAAAGGCCGGCGCACTCGGTGGCGTCCTGTTCGTCACGCTGACCGGCCTGGGAGTCGCCGCCAGGATGGCGTCGTTCCTGGGGCCGCTGTTCGCCGTCGACGTCTTCCTGTTCACCAGTTTCGCCATGGCCGTGATGTTGGTCCCGCTGTACGGCATCGAAGGCCTTGTGGTCGGCCCGCTGGTCCAGTGGCTCGGCGGGAAAGCGAACGAGGTCAAAAGCGGGTCGCGAGACCCGCGCTAGGATCAGTACGTCTGGGGTTCGTCGCGGTGGAGGTGACAGGCCGCGAAGTGCTCGCCGGTGCCGTGTTCCGGTTCGACGAAGTAGGCGGGTCGCTCGCTGGCGCAGATGCTCGGCTGGACGAACGACTCCTGGAGGAGTTCGTTTGCCGTCTCCCACTCGTCGAGGACGATCCGCGAGATGGCCTCGTCGACGACGTCCCCGGCATCGCCGCCGGGGTGGGTCCCGTCGAAGAACCGCTCGCGGACCTGTTCCTCGCTGTTGGCCTCGAACGTCCGCCGCATGACCGCGCGGACGAACTCCCGGACGGCGTTCCACTCCTCGTCGGTGAGGTCGTACTCCTCGGGCGCGATGAGGTGCGGACACCGGGTGTGGAACCGACAGCCAGAGGGCGGATCGATGGGGCTCGGGACGTCACCCCGCAGGATCTGTCGCTGGCCGGCCTTCCGGGGGTCCGGCACGGGGATGGCGCCCAAAAGCGACTCCGTGTAGGGGTGCTGGGGGTTCTCGAACAGTTCCTCCTTGTTCGCCAGTTCGACGATGTGACCCAGGTACATCACCGCGACCCGGTCGGAGATGTGCCGGATCACCGAGAGGTCGTGGCTGATGAACAGGTAGGTCAGCCCGAACTCCTCCTGGAGGTCCCGCATCGTGTTGAGCACCTGCGCCTGGATGGAGGCGTCCAGCGCGCTGGTCGGTTCGTCACAGACGATGAAGTCCGGGTTGACCGACAGCGCCCGGGCCAGGTTGACCCGCTGACGCTGCCCGCCGGAGAACGCGTGCGGGTAGCGGTTGTAATGCTGGGGGTCCAGCCCGACCTTCTCCAGCAGTTCCCGGGCGCGCTCCTCACGGAGTTCGGCGGCGGACTTGTCGGTTTCTTTGGCCTCCTCCTCGAACATGCCGTGGGCCTTCATCGGTTCCTCGACGATGGGACCCACCTTCATCCGGGGGTTGAGGCTTGACTGCGGGTCCTGGAAGATCATCTGCATGTCCTTGCGCTTCGAGCGCAACTCCTCGCCGGAGAGTTCGGCCAGGTTCTCACCCTTGAAGTAGACGGCGCCCTCGCTGGGCTCGACCAGTTGCAGGATGGTCCGGGCCAGCGTGGACTTGCCACAGCCGGATTCACCGACCAGCCCCAGGGTCTCGCCCTTCTCGATCTCGAAGGAGACGTCGTCGACCGCCTGGACGTCCGTCCGCTCGTATGTCGGCCGGGGCAACGTGGTCCCGTCACGCTTGAACCTCAGGCCGGCCAGGTAGCCCCGCTCGCTCTTGAAGTGCTTGGTCAACCCGTCCAGTTCGACCAGCGTCTCGCCGAAGGCCACCTCGTCGGCGCTGACGGTGTCGGCGGACACCTCCTCGCCGAGGACCGACTCGCTCATTCGGCCTCACCCCCGCTCTCGGCCTCGGCGTCTGTTTCGCCGGTCAGGCCGGCGCTGAACCCGCTCCCGGCCGTCATCTCCAGCGGCGGACTCTCGTCGTAGCCCACGTCGAAGGCGTCGTTCCGGAAGCAGGCCGCCCGGTGGGTGCGCTCGCCCGCCTCGGAGACGTCGCGGTTGTCCGGGTGGATCCGGGCACAGACCTCGCGGGCCTCCGGGCACCGCGGGTGGAACCGACAGCCCGACGGCGGGTTGATCGCCTCGGGCATCACCCCCTCGATGGGGTTCAGTTCCTCGACGGTCTGGTCCGGGCGGGGCAAGGAGGCCAACAGCGCCTCCGTGTACGGGTGATGCGAATCGTGGAAGAGGTCGTCCACCTCCGCCTGCTCGACGACCTCCCCGAGGTACATCACGTTCACCCGGTCGCAGATCTCCGCGACGACGCCCATGTCGTGGGTGACCCAGATGAAGCTCGTGCCGTACTTCTCCTGGAGTTCGTCGACCAGTTCGAGGATCTGGGCCTCGACGGTCACGTCCAGCGCGGTCGTCGGCTCGTCGGCGATGATGAGGCTCGGCTCGCAGGCCAGCGCCATGGCGATCAGCACGCGCTGGCGCATCCCGCCGGAGAACTGGTGGGGGTACTCGTCGTACCGGCTCTCGGGATCGGGGATGCCGACCTCCCGGAGCATGTCGACGGCGATCGCTTTGGCCTCGCTCGTGCCGACCTCGCGGTTGATCTCGATGAACTCCCGGAGCTGGCCGCCGACGGTGTACACCGGGTTCAGCGACTCCATGGGGTCCTGGAAGATGATCGCGATCTCCCGGCCCCGGATGTTCCGGCGCATCTCCTCGTTGGTCAACATCGCGTCGGTCGGCGCCAGGTCGCCGTCGTCGTCCTCCTCGAACTCGACGATCGGTTCGCCCTTGAAGTAGACCTCGCCGTCGACGATCTCGCCGGGCTCTTCGACCAGCCGCACGATGCTCTGGGCGGCGACCGACTTCCCGGCGCCGGACTCGCCGACGATGCCGGCGATCTCGCCCTCGTAGACGTCGAAGGAGATGCCGTCGACGGCACGGACTGTGCCCTCCTCGGTGAAGAACTGCGTCGTCAGGTTGCGTACCTGCAGGAGTGGTTCCGAACTCATGTTAGTTCTGTAGTCGTGGGTCGAGTGCGTCTCGCAGGCCGTCGCCGAACATGTTGAACGCCATCACCGTGATCAGGATGGCCATGCCGGGCCAGATGCTGAACCACGGGTTGACGATCATCGAGTCCCGCGACTGGTTGATCATCTGGCCCCAGGAGGCGGTCGGCGGCTGGGCGCCGAACCCGAGGAACGACAGCCCCGCGACGATCAGGATGGCGACCCCGACCTGCAGGGTCGCCTGGACGAGCACCGGCGCGAAACTGTTGGGGATGACGTGCCGCAGGATGATCCTGCTGTCGCGCACGCCGGCGGCCCGTGCGGCCTCGATGTAGTCTTCCTCGCGGACGCTGACCACCCGCGAGCGGATCAGGCGTGCGAACGTCGGGATCTGGACGATGCCGACGCCGATCATCGCGTACACGAGTTCGCGGCCGAACGCCGCCATGAACGCGATGACCAGCACGAGGAACGGGATGGCGTACAGCGTCTCGACGGCGCGCATCAGCACGTCGTCGATCCACTCGCCGTAGTACCCCGAGACCGCGCCGACGATGGTCCCGCCGACCATGCCGATGGCAGTCGACAGGAACCCGACGGAGATGGCGATCCGGGTGCCGTAGAACAGCCGGACGAGGACGTCCCGGCCCCGATGGTCGGTGCCCAGCGGGTACTTCCAGATACCCTCGCCGAAGACGTTCTCCGACCAGGCCGGCGGGAGCAACCGCTGGATGTTCGACGGGTCCCGGTGAGGGTGCATCCAGAACGTCTCCGCGAACCAGTAGTCCAGCACGTAGTGGTCGAACGCCGCGAAGATGGCGATGGCCGTCATGAACCCGACCACGTACAGCCCGAACATCGCCGTCGGGTCGCGCCGGACCTGCGAGAGGGTGTACCTGAGCCCGACCCGGCTCTCGATCTCTTCCTCGGCGACGCCACCGCCGCTCTCGTCGAAGCTCTGTTCGGTGTCTCGCTGTGCCATTATGCTTCAGCCTCCCCGTAGGACACCCGCGGGTCGATGTAGGCGTAGGAGATGTCCGTGACGATGACGCCGATCACGAACACCATCCCGTAGTAGATGGTCGTGCCCATCACCAGCGGGTAGTCCTGGTTGTTGATCGCCGTGATGATCAGCCGTCCCATGCCGTTGATGTTGAAGACCACCTCGGTTAGCACCGACCCGCCCAGCGCCGCCGTCAGGTTCAATCCGATGATCGTGATGATCGGCAGCTGGGCCGGGCGGAACGCGTGCTTGCGGAGGATCGTCCGCTCTCGGACGCCGTAGGCCCGCGCCAGGCGGACGTACTCCTCCGAGAGGTTCTCCAGCATCGACGACCGTTCGATCCGGGTGATCGCCGCCATCTGGAGGGTCCCCAGCGTGATCGTCGGCATGATGAGGTGGATGAACGACAGCATGAGGATGTGGATGCGGTTCTCCGCACCCGACACCTCGGCCGGGTTCGCCCAGGGGAGTATCAGCCCCGTTGCCGGCAGTACGTCGAGGTGGTAGGCGAACACGATGATCAGCATCAACCCGATCCAAAAGCTTGGGGTCGAGACGCCGATCAGCGAGACGACCCTGGCGACGTGGTCAGTGGGCTTGTTGCGCCGCTTCGCCGACAGGACGCCCAGCGGGATGGCCGTCACGATGGCGAAGACGAACGCCGAGGCGACCAGCAGCAGGGTCACCGGCAGTCGCTCCATGATCTTCTGGGTGACCGGCACGCTGTAGTAGATGCTCTTGCCCAGGTCGACGCCGGTCTGGAGTTCGACGAACGGGAACGTCGCCTTCGGCCACAGCCAGATCGGCGACACGTCGGCCAGGTAGTTGATGTACCGGACCCACAGCGGCTTGTCGAGGCCGTATTTCGCCCTGACGAGTTCGATGTCCCGTGCGCTCGGCGACGGGCCGAGCATGATCTGGACGGGATCCCCCGGAATCGCGTCGGTCAGGAAGAACGTTATCGTCACGATACCGACCAGTACCGGTATCGTCTGGAGAATGCGTCTGATGGTGTATCGACCGATTCCCATGAGTCGTGCCTCCCGGTGGAACCGACTACGGAAGCGCAGTTACTGGCGATGAGTGTTCGTTGATGATAAGCGATGCGGTTCGGTCACACGGAGGGAACGCCTGTGCCGCCGCTGGCCGGGTAAAAAACGTGAAAACGGGGACGCGACTTACTCGTCGAGCGAGACGTTGTTGTGGTCGCTGACCAGGTGGAACTGGTCCGTCGGGTGCGCGGCGAAGTCGCTGACGTTGCTCCGGACGCCGAAGCTGTTCTTGAGGCTATAGGCCGGGATGTGCGGCTTGCCCTCCATCACGAGGTTGGTGCCCTCGATGTACAGCTGGCGCCGTTCGTCGAAGTCGTCGCTCGACCGGGCCTCGATAAACTTCTCGGAGGCCTGGACGCCCTTGTCGCTGTTCTCGCCCCAGTAGGTACCGTTGGTGATGGCCAGCGTGTCCTCGGCGCGGGACAGCAGGAAGTACGCGAACGAGTCGGGGTCCGGCACGCCGGACCAGCCTAGCGTGTACATGTTGTAGTCGTCGGCGTTACCAGTGATGTACTGGCTGAGGAAGGCACCCCAGTCCAGGCGCTGGACCTCCGTGTTGGAGAAGCCGGCTTCCTGGAGACCGTTGGAGACGGTCACGCCGATCTGTTCGCGCTTGTCGTCCGGCGGGACGATGATCCGCCAGTCGTAGTCCATCGAGACGCCGGCCTCGTCGAACAGCTGCTTGGCCTTGTCGATGTCCTTCTCGTTGTGGTGGGACTTCCACTCGTCGATGGGGAAGTCCCACTCGTCGATGAGGACCTGCGGGTACGGGCTGTACTGGCGGACGCCGGTCGGCTCGACGAAGTTCGAGACCGCCTGGTCCATGTCGAAGACGTGGTCGATGGCCTGCCGGACCGTCGGGTCCGTCGTCGGCCCGTCGTTGCAGTTGAACGCGAGGTAGAAGTACCCGACGCCAGCGACCTGCTGGATCGAGGCGTCGTCCATGCCCTCGACCTCGCTCCAGAGGTCCGGCGGGATGCCCTTGATGACGTCGTTGTCGCCGTTCTGGAGGGTGGTGATCCGGGTAGTACCCTCCTCGACCGGCGTGAACTCGACGGTCTGCAGGTTGGGCTGAGTGTCGCCCCAGTAGTCGTCCCAGCGCTCGATCTCGACGAACTCGCCCTCGGTCCAGTCGACGAACTCGAACGGCCCGGAGCCGATCGGGTTCTCGGTGTTGAACGCCTCCTTGTCGTCGGTACGGGCCGCCTTCGGGACGATGTTCCGGTGCAGCGTGTACGTGAACGGCGCGTACGCGTACTCGAGGTTGAACTGCACCGTCTGCTCGTCGACGACGTCGATGGAGTTGATCATCGACACCTCGTTGGCGTTGTCCGTCTCCTCCTCGAGCGGCGCCATGAACGAGTGCTTGACGTCTTCGGCGGTGACGGGCTCGCCGTTGTGGAACTCGGCGTCGCCATCGATCTCGACGACGTACTCGTCCTGGGCGTCGTTGACCTCGGGCATGTCCGTCGCCAGCGCGGGGACGTGGCCCGTGGTGTCGTCGTACTCGTACAGGCCGTGGTAGACGTACTGACAGATCTCCGCCGACGGGACGTCGTTCAGGACGACGGGGTCGAACTCGATCGGACTCTTCTCCTGTGCAAAGTTCAGCGTGCCGCCTTCGCTTCCGCCGAACTGGTCGATACAGCCGGCCATCGACGCGGCGCTGACGCCTGCGATACCCTTCATCAACCGCCGCCGGTTGATCTCCGTGAGTTTCTCGAACTTGTCTTTGGTCATGGTGGAACCCCCGATGGGCTGTGCGGATCGCGGCGTTGACTCCGCGAATCGTGTGGCTCTTATGAAGGGGTAATTAAAAAGTTGGCGATAATTTGCCCCGGCGTCGTTCGTGGACGAACGGCGCCCGACCGCAAGAAGGCGGCCGGGCCGTTCCGTGAGGTCGGTCCGACGCCAGCGGACGGGAGTCGGCCACCGGACCGGGCGGCGGGGACCCGCTTCGAGGCGTTGCCCGGAACGACAGCCTTTTTTGCCGCGATGGGGTACGGGACGGTGCATGGTCGCACAGACGATGGATCGCGTTCCGCAACGGACGTAGCGCCATTCTGAGTACAGTTCGTCGCCGAGGTGGTCGACGGTGCTGACCAGCGACGGCGCCGTCGTGGAGACAGGCCTGGACGCCGCCGCGCTGAAGCCGACGGAGTGTGACCTCTCGCGCGCCCGGGAGTTGCTGTTCGACCGACTCGTCCTCGACTGGGAAGGCCCAGAGAACCTGCCCGACGAGGAGATGCTGGCTGACCTGGCCGCCACCGCCGACGTGCGAGTCACCACGCCCGTCCGGGCCGACGGGTTCGACCCGCTGGGTGACGAGGGCCTCCTCGAACGGCTTCCCGACGACGTGGGCAAGGTCGTCGTGGCGGGTCACCCCGCCTACCTGACCGAGCAGGAGCGGTCCCGGGCCGTCGCGCCGCGACTGGGCGCGGCCGCCCGCCGGGACCCCGACGCCTGGGTCGGGTCCGAGAGCGTCGAGCGAATCGCCCTGGCGACGGGCAACGCGCAGTTCGAGTTGCTGTCGCCGGGGACCGAACAGGAGTGTCGGGCGCTCCGGGGCGCCGGGTTCGACGGCGACCTGGCGGTGTACGCACCGACGGTGCTGACGGCCGACGACGACGCCCGCCTCGACGCCGTCGGTGGCTACGTCGCCCGCCGCGGTCGCGTCGCGCGGGCGCTCCCGGACGACGCCGCCACCGACGCCACCGCCGAGGGTCGGGCCCGCGAGGTCCTGTTGAAGGCGAGCGCGGACTACGCGCTCGTCGGCACTGCCGCGGACGTCAGAGAGCGGGTCCGCGCCCTGAAGGACGCCGGCGCCGACTACGTCGTCGGCTACCCCGCCCGCGGCGTCGAGGAGTTCCTGGACTGACCGCCGGGCCGTTCGCCGGAACCACCGTTTTGACGTGCCGGCCGCCGCAGTAGTCGGACATGCACCTGGCCGAACACACGACCACCACGGCGGCCGACGCGCTCGCGGACGCCGAGGTCGTGCTCTTCCCGACCGGCAGCACCGAACAGCACGGCCCGGCGCTCCCGCTGGGCATGGACCACGTGGCCGCCCGGGCGCTGGCCCGCTCGGTGGACCGGGAGGACGCCGTCGTCCTGCCGACGCTCCCCGTCGGCGTCTCCGAGCACCACCGCCAGTTCCACGGCACCCTGTGGGTGACCGACCGGACGTTCGAGCGGTTCGTCCGCGAGACGCTCTCGTCGGTCGCCAGCCACGGCGTCCGCAAGGCCGTCGTCGTCAACGGCCACGGCGGCAACGACGCGGCCATCCGCCGGGCCGCCCGGTCGCTCCGGCAGGACGGCACCGCCTTCGCCGCCCCCTGGAACTGGTGGGAGAGCGTCGACGACCTCACCGAGGAGTTGTTCGAGGAGGGCGGCGGGCACGCCGACGCCGCCGAGACCAGCGTCCTCTGGCACGTCGCGGGGGACCTGGTCCGGGAGGACGCACTGGAGGAGGCCGCGGCCGGCGCCAGTGATTCCTGGGGGAAGCGCGTCCACGGCGCCAGCGTCGGGGTCGACACGCTGGACGTCTCGGAATCCGGCGCCGTCGGCGACCCGACCCAGGCGTCCCCGGAGGCCGGCCAACGCCTCTTCGAACGGGCGAGTGCGGAACTGGACGCGCTGGTCGACTGGCTGGCCGACCGGGAGTTCGAGACGCTGTTGCCGCCGGAGCACGAATGAGCGGCGAAGCGACGAACGTCGCCGTCGTCGGCGGCGGTGCCGTCGGCGTCACCGCGGCCCACGACCTGGCCCGCGAGGGGGTCGACGTCACCCTCTACGAGCGCGACGAGGTGGCGGGCGGCGCGAGCGGCCGGGCCGCGGGCGTGCTTTACGACGCCTACGGCGACCGCCGGGACGCCGACGTCGGCCGCCGCGCGCTGGAGCGCTTCCGCGAGATCTCCGGCGAGGGCGGGTTCGAGTTCACGCCGTGTCCGTACGTCTGGGTGGCCCGCGAGGGCGACGACAAGCGCGCCGCGGCCATCCGCGAGCAGGTGCCCCGGATGGCCGGGCACGGCGTCGACGCCGAACTGGTCGACCGCGACGGACTCGGGGAGCGGTTCCCCGCACTCCGGACCGACGACGTCGCCGTCGCCGGCGTCGCGGCCGGTGCCGGCCACGCCGACCCGGGGAGCTACGTCCGGGCGATGGCCGAGCGCGCCCGGGCGGCCGGCGTTGATGTCCGGACCGGGGTCCTCGCCCGGGTTCGCACGGGACCGCCGATGGTAATCGCGACCAGCGCGCACGCGTTTGAAAATAACCAGCCGAGAGACGAGGGGGCCGCGGGGGACGGCGGTTCGTCGGTCACCGAGTACGACGCCGTGCTGGTCGCCGCGGGCGCCCACACCGCAGAGGTGCTGGCAGACGCCGGCCACGAGGTGCCGCTGAAACCCTACCGCGTGCAGGCGCTGACCGGCGGCCCCGCCTACGACGGGCCGATGTGCTACGACGCGACCGGCGGGTTCTACCTCCGGCCCCACCCCGCCGGGGTACTGGCAGGCGACGGAACCGAACCGGTCGAGGTCGACCCCGACGACTGGGACCGGCAGGGCGACGGCTGGTTCGTCCGCGAGGTCAGCGACGCGGTGGCCCACCGCACCGGGGTCGAGGTGGACGTCGACCGCGCCTGGGCCGGCCTCTGCGTGGCGACGCCGGACCGGGACCCGTTGCTCGGCGAACTGGCCGACGGCCTCTACGTCGCGTCGGGGTGGCAGGGCCAAGGGTTCATGCGCTCGCCCGCGCTCGGCGAGGCCATAGCCGAGGAGATGCTGGGCGGCGACGGAATCAAAGGGTTCGATCCAACCCGGTTCGACGGCGACGAGGAGTTCGACATCGTCGAGGGGATGGCTATCGAAGAGAGGTGAATCGTCGGCGGTCAGTTCGGTCGCGCCCTGGTACGGCTCAACGGGCCACAACACGTCGACAGCCCCCGGACCGCTTCGGTCCCGGGCCTCGCTGCGCTCCTCGTGCGCTCCTTCGTTGCGCTCAGTCGCTGCTGCGGTGCTTACGTCGTCCGGGTTCCCGAAGCGGTCGGGCCCCTTTCAGTCCCGCCCGACACTCGTCGCAACCGCCTGCCTCCCCAGCCGACTCGTTCGTTCGCGTCAGGGGCGCTCACTCGCGAGGGACGAGTCACGGAAGGAGCGCTCGGAGAGCGCGACCGAGTAACGCAATCGGCTGGGGAGGCGTGTGGGTGCGGCTTGCGGGGTGGGACTGGAAGGGGCCGCGCGGTGGACGACGGCGGGCGACGTCCCCGCGAGCACCGCGAGCGGGGGCCAGCGGGTTCTTCGCGAGGTACCGAGCGAAGGCCGGCGAGAGCGACGCTCTCGCCAGGCGCAGCCCGCGCAGCGAAGCGAGCAGGACCGTCTCGCACGGTAAGCACCGGAAGGCGCGAAGCGACTGCGGAGCGCAGCGAGTCCCCCGAGGCCAGCGCGCGGGGGCGTTTGGCTGTTGCCGGCCAAGCTGCCGTCGACAGAGCGCGCGCGGGCTTTCCCCGTGTTGCTGGCCAGACGACCGTCTACGAAGAGCGCGCGGAGCCGTCCTCCCCGTTACCGTCCAGCACCCACCAACCACGAGTATCGAACGAGTACGAACTTCCGACACGGTTTTGCCGTCACGCTTCGAGCGGCCGGTATGAGCGCGACGCTGGGGCGGCTCACTGACGGCGACGGCCTGCCGCCGCGGGAGGGGTTGCCGCGGTACGTGGCGCCGATGCCGGCGTGGCTGGAGAACCTCGGCCTCCGGTTCGCGTGGGTCGTCGTCGTCGTCAACCTCCTCGGGACGGCGTTCGGGTTCTGGTACTACGGCCTGCACCCGTTCGAGGCCGGCGGACCGATCACCGGCCAGCTCGCCGTCGAACCCGTCGTCGCCTGGTCGTTCGTCCCCGACAGTCCGCTGGCGACGCTGTTTTTCGCGCTGGCGCTGGCCGCCTGGAAGCGCGGCCACCAGCGCGAGTGGTTGACGGCGCTGGCGTTCTTCGGGTGCATCAAGACCGGCTTCTGGACGCCGTACGTCCTGCTGGCGTTCAAGTCGGACTTCTCGTACCTCCACCCCGCGATGTACAACTTCCTGTTCTGGAGCCACCTGGCGATGGTACTGCAGGCGCTCGTGTTACACCGCATCGCGGACTTCTCGGTGGCCGGCGTCGCCGTCGGCGTGCTGTGGCACGGGACGAACGACCTCGTCGACTACTTCGTGCCGGTCACCGGGACGCCACACCACACGTTCGTCCCGGCGGAGGAGTTCGTCGACGGGGCCCCGCTCCACGGCGCGGGCGAGGCGGTCCTGCTGGGTGCCGGACCACACGAACTGGCGGCCGCGGGCGCCGTCTCGCTGACCGTGCTGGCGACGTTCCTCGCCCTCTCGACGCGGGTCGAGAAACTGAAACGCCGGGAACGTAGCCGGTAGCCGTCCGCGCACGAACCCGCAAGTAGCCCAATGCGCGTGGCGGTCGTACGTTCGAGTCCATGGCTTCCGTACTGACCCACGCGCCGATGGCCCTCCTCCGGTACGCGCTGTCCGGCGAGGACGGACTCGCGGCGGTCGCCGACCGACTCCACGAGGCGGCCCACGACCGCCCGGGCGACAAGTTCGGCAAAGGGGAAGCGGTGTACCTGCCGCAGTCGCCGTTCCCGTCGCTTATGTGGCGGCCGAAGTGCGAGCGCTGCCGGTTCTACGAGGACGGGTCCCCCGGCGAACCCGCGACGTGTTACATCGTCGGCCGCGAGGGCGACCGCTGGGGCGGCGAGGCCATCCACCCCCGCGGGTGGTGCGCCTACTACCTGCCCGCGGAGGGGGAACCGGCGTTCGAGTGGTTCCGCGAGCGCCTGAACCCGACGGGGGCGTCCACGGTCCGCGGGGAGTACCGCCCGCCGCTGGCCGAGCGCGGAATCCCATCTACGCCCCAGCGCGAGCGACAGGTGCCGGTCACCGCCGAGGGCCACGCCGAGGAAGTCGACGGCGGGCAGGTGCAAGCGGAGGCCGACGACCGGATGCAGGCGGAGGCCGACGACGACCGTACTACCGGAACAGAGGGCGACGATGGCGAGGCGTAGGCGTCGGGAGCCACCGTCGATCCTGAAACACTACCCGCGGATGCTGGCGGCGTACCTCCGGCGCGGCGAGGACGGCCTCTCGGAGATAGAGGAGGACCTGCGGTCACGGGCCGCCGCCCAGCCGGAGGGCAAGTTCACCAAGCGCCAGGCGGCCTACGTCCCGTTCGTGCCGCTCCCGCCGCTGGAGTGGCGCCACAAGTGCGGCCACTGCCGGTTCTGGGTCGACGAGGGGCCGGGTGAGGCCGGCCAGTGCATGATCGTCGGCACCGAGGACGACGGCTGGGGCGGCGAGTCGATCCACGAGGAAGCCGGGTGCGCGCTGTTCATGCCGCCAGCCGGCGAACCCGCGTTCGAGTGGCTCCGCGAGCAACGGGACCCGACGGGCGCGGACCTGGTGCGCGGCGAGTACCACGCTCCGCGGAGCCGCGGGGTCGAGATTCCGATCACCGACGTGGGGGGTGGTGCGGCCGGGCGCCGACCCGACGACGCCCACCGCCGACCCGACGAGGCGCACCGGCGACACGCCGGCAAACCGGACGTCGGGACGGCCGTCGCGCCCGCCGGCCGGACCGTCCGACTGGAGCGGGTCGCCGGGGGCATGGCCGCGCCCGTCGACCTGGCGTTCGACCCCGTCGGCGACCGCATCTTCGTCGCGGACCAGGCGGGCCTGGTCCACGTCGTCGGGGACGGCGACCTACGGGACGAGCCGTTGCTGGACCTCCGCGAGCGGACCGTCGAGCTGCGGAACCAGTACGACGAGCGCGGGGTGCTCGGCATGGCGCTGCATCCCGACTTCGCCGAGAACGGCCGGCTGTTCGTCCGGTACAGTGCCCCGCGCCGCGGGGGCACGCCGGCGGACTACGACCACACCGAGGTGCTGGCGGAGTTCCGCGTCGACGACGACCGCTCGCCGGTCGACCCCGGGGACGAGCGCGCGCTCATGGAGATTCCTCACCCGAAGTTCAACCACAACGCCGGCGCCGTGGCGTTCGGCCCTGACGGCTACCTCTGCTTGGCGATGGGCGACGGCGGCGGCGAGGCGGATTCGGGCTTCGGCCACGTCCCCGGCGGCAACGCCCAGGACGTGACGCGGAACGTCCTCGGGTCGATCATGCGGGTCGACGTGGACGCAGACGTGGACGAACCGCCCGAGTGGAACGGTGACGAGAGCGACGACCCCCGGGGCGAGGAACCCTACGGCGTCCCCGGGGACAACCCGCTCGTCGGCGACTCCGGGTTCCACGGCGTCGGCGAGAACGGGGTCGACGAACTGTACGCCTGGGGCCTGCGCAACCCCTGGCGGATGTCCTTCGACTCGGAGGGACGGCTGTTCGTCGCCGACGTCGGCCAGCACCTCTACGAGGAGGTGAACATCGTCGAAAAGGGCGGCAACTACGGCTGGCCGATCCGCGAGGGCTACCACTGCCTGAACCCCGACAATCCCAGCGACCCGCTCCCGGACTGCCCCGAGCAGAGCCGCCGGGGCGAACCCCTGCTGGACCCGATCCTGGAGTACCCCCACGTCCACGACGAGACGGTGATCGGGAGCGCCATCGTCGGCGGCGCCGTCTACGAGGGCGAGGCCGTTCCGGAACTCCAGGGCGCGTACGTCTTCGGGGAGTGGGCGACCAGCCAGGACAAGCCCTCCGGCCGCCTGTTCGCCGTGGACCCGCCGACCGGGTGGGGCGACTCCCGCTCGGACGACGACTGGACCGTGGAGGAACTGGCCGTCGCCAACACGGACAACGGCCGGCCGAACCGGAACGTCCTCGGGTTCGGTCGCGGTCCCGAGGGCGAGCTGTACGTGCTCTCCAGCGAAACCCACGCCCCCGCTGGCCAGACGGGGGCGATTCACCGCATCGCTCCCCCCGAATAGGCGGCGAACGTCCCGGTTCGTGGCGGCGAACGTGTTTTTGCCCGTGCGAACGTATTCGAACACGGATCACGATGAAGCTTCCATCGCTGTCGTCCGAGACCCAGCGCACCAGCACGGTCACCGAGCGGGAACTCCGCGAAGCGGTCAAGGAGGGGGTCCAGGAGGCCCTCGCGGAGGAACCGCAACGGGAGAAGCGGTCCCGGCGGCGCATCCCGCGGTCGTTGCTGTTCGGCCTCGTCGTCGGGGCCGCGGCCTACATGATGCGGCGGCGGCCGGAATCGGTC
Organism: Halobacteriales archaeon QS_1_68_20; assembly: GCA_003021085.1. Classification (GTDB taxonomy): domain Archaea; phylum Halobacteriota; class Halobacteria; order Halobacteriales; family PXRE01; genus PXRE01. Next base: position 64,647 of record PXRE01000029.1, read on the forward strand.
GAGGAGGTCGTCGGGGAGGCGTCCGACCGGATCGAACAGGTCACCGACGAGACCGGCCAGCGGACCGAGCGGATGGGCGAGGAGGCCGCCGACCGCATCCGGGCGGGCGGGGAGACCGCCAGCGAGATGAGCGAGGAGGCCGCCGACCGCGTCGAGGAAGGCGGCGAGGACGTCGGCGAGCGCGTCTCCGAAGCCGGCAACGAAGCGGCCGACCAGATGGAGGAAGCAGGGGACGACGAGGAGTAGGTACTCGGTGGTCGGTCGGGCGGAGTCGTCGCCGTCGTCACCGTCGGCGGTCGTTCACTCCCGGGTCGGCCCCCAGTCGGAGATGCCCAGCACCACGTCGCAGTCCGGGCAGGTCCAGACCTTCGGCGTGCTCGGCGGTTCCGTCGCCGCCTCGATCCGTTCGGCCCACTCGGTGAGGTCCGTCTCGCAGTTCGGACAGACTGCCATGTTACAGGGTAGCACGCGGACGTAGTTGTATCTGTGGCTGGTCGTCGTGGTAGTCGTCGAAGAGGTCGGGGAGGGAACCGGTCAGAAAGCCCCTTCGCGCTCTCTCTTGACGGTTGCTTGGTCAGCAACGCTCAGAACGCCCGCGCGCGCTCTCTTCGGTCGGTAACGTGGACGCGAACAGCCAGAACGCCCCCGCACGCTCGACTCGGGGGGCTCGCTGCGCGCCTCGGCCTTCGGCCTGCGGTGCTTACGTCGCCCGCCGTCGTCGAGCGCCCGACCTCTTTCAGTCCCGCCCAGCCACGCACAGCCACGACCCTCCCCAGCCGATTGCGCTCCTCGCTTCGCTGCGGTGCTCGTCCACCGGGAGAACGAGTTCTCCCGAGCCTCCGGCTCGCACGGCTCGCCGGAGACACCGGGAGCGCAAGCGCTCCCGAGCCCCCGCTCGTTTCCCTCGCGGGGACCTCGCGCGGTGGTGGCGGCTGGCGAGACGGTCCTGCTCGCTTCGCTGCGCGGGCTGCGCCTGGCGGAGCGTCGCTCTCGTTGGCCTTC
>PXRE01000030.1 GCA_003021085.1 Halobacteriales archaeon QS_1_68_20
GCGTCGAGGGCATCGACATGCCGCTGACCAACGAGCGGGTCTGGCGAGCGGCCCGCGGAAACGGAGGTGACAGCTGATGTATCCCGACGAGTTCGAGTATCACAGCGCCGACAGCGTCGAGAGCGCAGTCAGCCTGCTCGCGGAGAACCCCGACGCGGAACTCATCGCCGGCGGGCACAGCCTACTGCCGACGATGAAATCGGGCCTCGCGAGCCCCGACGCGCTGGTCGACATCAGCGGCGTCGACGGGCTGGACGGCGTCGAGCGCGACGGCGACAGCACACAGATCGGCGCGATGACGACCTACGCCGAGGTCGCCGACGACGACCAGTTCTGGGAGGACGCGACCGTCGTCGCGGAGACGGCGGGCGAGATCGGCGACCGGCAAGTGCGCAACCGCGGCACCGTCGGCGGGAACATCGCCCACGCCGACCCGGCCTCGGACCTGCCCGGGGCGATGCTCGCCGCCGACGCCACCGTTCACGTCCACGGTCCCGACGGCGAACGCGCGATAGAGATCGACGACTTCTTCCAGGGCATGTACGCCACCGCGGCCGGCGAGGAGGAGGTCGTCACCGGCGTCGAGGTGCCCCACGAGGACGACGACACCGCCAGCGGCTACGTGAAGAAACCCAGTCCGTCCTCGGGCTACGCGATGGTCGGCGTCGCCGCCCGCCTCGCGCTCGACGGCGACACCGTCACCGACGCCCGCGTCGCGGCCAACGGCGTCATGGACCACGGCACCCGCCTGAGCGGGGCCGAGGACGCGCTGGAAGGCGAGACGCTCGACGCCGATGCCGTCGAGGCGGCCGGCGCGGCCGCCGGCGACGACCTGGACGAGTACATGGTCATGGAGGACCAGCAGGCCTCCGCGGAGTTCCGCCTGCAGTTGCTCTCGGTCTACACCGAGCGGGCGCTGGAGAAAACGCGCTTTGTGTGTCGGTCTGGACGTTGTGAAGATGCGAGATACGGGCCAGTAGGGAGAGAAATCCGGCGACCGGGCGGAGACTACGTGTGTATAGTGAACTACCCCTGTCTACTCGCCGCCTTCGGCGGTTCCTTGAGGCAGGGGCTTCCTGCTTCGGTGACGCGCTTTGCGGACACCGTAGTGGCGTCCACAGCGAGCGCAGTCTCCACAGGCGTAGATTCGGAGTGAACCACTCCTAGTTTGGCCAGCCCACGCGATAAGACGTTCAATGCGGCGTTCCAGTCCCTATCTAGTTCGAACCCACACGAAGGGCAGGAATGCTCGCGCACCCACAATGATTTATCAGTCTCATCATTACACCGAGCGCACTCTTTGGTGGTGCCTGCAGGTTCGACCTCGATGACGTGACACCCACGCTTCCGCCCGTGATGCTTGAGAGTCTGGATGAAGTCACGCCACCCAACCTCAGCCTTATTCCGAGCGTTCCCGTCACTTTCCAGCATCAGCCGCACGTTGAGGTTCTCCACGAACACCGCGTCGTACGCGCTGGTGTAGTAGGCTGCGAGCTTGTGCTTGAAATCCCGCTTTTTGTTCGCCATCCGAGCGTGGACTTCCGCCACTCGCTGGCGTTGCTCGTGCCAGTTGTTCGAGCCGTGCTGTTTCCGGGAGAGCGAGCGTTGCTCACGCTCCAAGCGTTCCCGTTCGTCCGAGAGGTCGAGTCGCCCGACGCTCACGCCGTCCGAATCGTGAACAAAGTTCAACACCCCAAGGTCAAGGCCCACGCAATCGTCCGGGTCGAGCGCGTCAACAGCGGGTTTCTCAGGCGTCTCGGTCTCGATAGTGAACGACACGTACCACGCGCCCGTGGGCTCTTTCTTCAGGGTGACCTCTTTGATGGCGTCGTGGTCGGGCAAATCACGGTGCAGGCGGACGGAGATTTCGTGGGTGTCACCTGCGAGTTTCTTCAGGGTGAGTTTCGCGCGGCCAGTCGGGCCACTCTTGGTGTCGAGTTCGAAGCCTGACTGGCGGTAGGTGAAACTCTTGCACTCGCGGGGCTTTTTCCAGTTCAATGACCCCACAGTGTACCCGGCGGCTTTCAGCTTCCCGAGATTGTTGATGTTGGTGCGGATGCGTTCGACGGCTTTCTGCAACACCGTCGAGTACACGTCCTGTAAGTCAGTCCACCAGTCTTTCATTGCAGGGAGACGGTCGCGGATTTGCCAGACGCGCTGGCGGAGCGTACCTGTGTCCTCGGGGATTTTGTTGAATTCGTGGAGGGCGTGGTTGTAGAGTTGCCGGGTGGTGTCTCGGGTCCAGTCCAACGCCTCTCGCTGGCCGTCGGATGGCAGCAAGCGGTAGCGTGGACTGTACTGCAAGACTGTACGCGGAGTGTCGAGGCGGGCCAAATTAAGGGTGTTGGCTCGGGTGACGCACGGCGGTTCATCCCCGGCCTACTCGCTCCCGCTGGTCGCTCGTTGAGGCCGGGGGCTTCTCGCCGGAACTGCTAAATTGCCGCCGGCCGAGGCTCCGACCGCCCATATGCGCCTCATCCAGCTCGCGATCCCCGGGGACATCCTCCCGGACATCGAGCGGACGCTCGTGGACGAAGGGCTCGATTACTACACCACGGGCGAAGCGGACCGCGAGAAGTACGACACCATCGTCCACTTCGTCGTCGAACCCGACGAGGTCGAACCGATGCTGGACCGCCTCTACGAGAGCGGCTTGAGCAGCGAGGACCACGGCGTCATCGTCGACGTCGAGACCGACCTCTTCGAGGAGGTCGAGCGGAACCAGGCGTCCGAGTCGAAGAGCGGTCCCAACGCCCGGATCGCCGACGCCGAACTCCGCGCGGAGGCGGACAACCAGATCATGGACCCCTACTCGTTCGTCCAGATGACCGTCCTCAGCGCGCTGGTCGCGACCGTGGGCCTCATCCTGGATTCGGCGGCGGTCATCATCGGCGCGATGGTCATCGCGCCGCTCCTCGGGCCGGCGCTCAGTTCGACGGTCGGCACGGTCCTCGACGACCAGGACCTGTTCTGGCAGGGCGTCGGCTACCAGGCTGCCGGCGTGGCCGTCGCAGTGGCGAGCACCGCGGCGTTCGCGTGGGCCCTCCGGTACGCGTGGATCGCGCCACCGGGGATGGCCGTCGCCGACACGGCCCAGATCGCCGAGCGGCTGTCGCCGGACATCCTCTCGCTCATCCTCGCGCTCGCGGCGGGCGCCGCCGGCGTCCTGAGCCTCGCGACCCGGACCAAAAGCGCGATCGTCGGCGTGATGATCGCGGCGGCGCTCATCCCCCCGGCGGCGACCGCCGGACTCGGCATCGCCTGGGGCTACCCCGTCGTCGCGATAGACGCGGGCATCCTCGTGGTCGTGAACCTGCTGTCGATAAACCTCGCCGGGCTGGCGGTGTTCTGGTACCTCGGCTACCGCCCGCCCACGTGGCTCGGCGCCCGACACAGCCGGAAGACGGTGCTCAAACGCTCGGTAATGCTCCTCCTGGCGATCCTCGCGGTGTCGGTACCGCTGCTGGTGAACACGGACTCGAAGATACAGGGCTCCCAGCTCGAGGACCGCCTCACGACCGAGGTGAGAGACGCCATCGACCGACCGCGGTACGAAGAGGTCTCGGTGCGGAACGTGGCCGTCCGGAAGGACTCCTCGGACGTGACCCACCCGCCCGAGACGGTGGCCGTCGAACTCGGCATCCCGCCCGATGCGCACTACCCGCAACTGACTGACCTCGTGGCCGACGTGATAGCGGCGGCGAGCGACCGGAATCTCGACCTCAGAGTCAGGTACGTCCACGTCGACGACCCCGAGGACCGGTAGCGCCCGCGGCGGTCCGGCCGGTCGCACGCACCGGCCACCTGTCGTGTCGGGCATCTACCCCAGTCGACCGCGGGTTCGGCCGCCGCTCACCGGTTCGACGACAGTTCGACCCGGTCGTGGATCCGCCCCTCGCGCTCGCGCAGGTGGCGGGGCTGGCGGTCGTTCGCGACGGCCATGACCTCGCTCACGATGCTGAGCGCTATCTCGTAGGGGGAGCCGCCGCCCAGGTCCAGCCCCACGGGGGTGTAGAGCCGGTCGAGTTCCGCCTCGGAGAAGGTGCGACCCTCGGGCTCGAACTCCTCTACCATCTCCTCGAAGCGCTCGTGTGGCCCCATCAGGCCGACGTAGGGGACGTCGGTCCGGAGGAGTTCGTCGACCGCGAGGCGGTCGTCGATGAAGTTGTGGGTCGCCACGACGACGTAGGTGTCCTCGTCGAACTCGAACGCCTCGCGGATCCGCGCGGGCGAGGTCGAGCGGACGTCGTCGGCGTCGGGGAAGCGGTCGGCCTCGGCGTTCGCGCCGCGGAAGCCGATCACCGTCACGCGGAAGTCCGCCTGCGCGCCGAGTTCGGCCATCGGGCCGACGTCGTGGCCGGTCCCGACGAGCACGAGGTCGTCCGGCGCGGCGACGCCGTCGACGAACACGGTCAGCCCGTCGACCTCGAACGAATCCGCTCGGCCCTCAACGCGTCGGTCGCGGGGTCGTAGTAGGCGCGGGCGCCCACCCGGCCGGGGTCGTCGCTCTCGACGACGCTCACGACGCCCGTGTCCTCGCCGGCCTCGTGGGCGTCGACGACCCGGCGGTAGGACTCGTCCAGTGGTTCGAGCAGGATGGTGATGACGCCGTTACAGCCGACGCCCAGGCCCCAGACGTCCGCCTCGCCGTCGGGTCGCAGGTCGTAGGTCTCGACCCGTGGCTGCCCCTCGGCGAGGATGTCGCCGGCGATCTTCCGGATCTCGTCCTCCAGACAGCCGGCGGTGATGTGGCCGACGCCGTCGCCGTCCTCCGGGATCACCATCTTCGCGCCGGGGCGCCGGTAGGCGCTGCCCTCCACGTCGATTATCGTCGCGAGAACGCCCTGCAGGTCGCTTTCCAGGACGTCCCGCACCTCGGCCAGTACCTCCGTCTCCGGGACGCTCCAGTCCGTGTCTGTCATTGGTTGATCTCCGTGTTCCGTCGGCTTGTGGTTTCCCCCGCCTCGTCGCTGGTCCCCTCGCGGAGCGGCGGACGCTCGCGGAAGTCGTGCTCGTACCCGACGGGGCCCTGCGGGCCGTACCGGCCGAGTTGCCGGGCGATATCGACGAGGTCCTCGTTTCCGCCGAAGGCGAACAGCGCGTCGACATACGGGAGCGCGGCGGCCATTCCGCGACAGGTCGGCTCGTACCGCGGCGAGGCGGCCAGCGGGTTGAGCCAGACCACCGCCCCGGACCGGCGGGCGAGCCACGCCATCCCGTCTTCGAGTTCGTCGACCTCGCCGACGTCGAGGCCGTCGCTCACGACGACCGTCGCGGTCTGGCGGTCGACCGCGTAGGGCCAGCACTGCCGGAGCGTCGAAAGCGAGTCGCCGATCTGCGTGCCGCCGCCCCAGGTCACTTCCGAGCGCTCCAGCGCCGCCGCGGGGTCGCCCCGCTGGCGGGCGAACCCCTCCGTCACCTCCCTGATGTCCGTGTCGAAGAAAAACACCCGAACCGACCGGCCGCCGGCGACGAGCGCGTCGAGGACCGAAAGCAGAAACCCCCGGTCGACCGCGTCGAGCACCGACTGGCTCACGTCGACGAGGACACAGGCGCTGAACGCCGATTCGTCGCGCTCGCGCGAGGGGAGCGTCACCGCGACACCGCCCGTCGCGAGGCTGTCGCGGAGCGCCCCGCGGACGTCGACGGCCTCGCCGTCCCGCGAGCGGGACCACCGCCGCCCCGCGAGCGTCGCGAGCGCCGCCTCGAACCGCCGGATCGCGTTGGGATCGAGTCGGTTCTCCCCCGCGGCCTCGCCCTCGACCGCCGTGGATTCCCCGACTGCGCTGAACGTGCCGGAGCGCTCGTCGTCGCCCGCGACCTCGTCCGGCGGGCCGGCGGTGTCGGCGATCCGGCGCGCCTGGACCTCGCCCTCACCGTCGAGGCTCTCCTCCTGCCCGTCGCGGCCGTCGCCGGCCGCGCCGGCGGCCGAGGGGTCGTCGAGCGCGCCGTCGACCTCGGTCATCCCGTCCCGGTCCCCGCCGCGTGCGTCCGGGCCGTCATCGTCAATGGCTGCCGTCGCCTCCAGGCCGGTGCGCAGGCGGTACCAGAACTCGGGGAAGTGCTCGTCGAAGGCCTCGCTGTCGCGCGGGCCGGTGACGAGCGTGGCGTGCAGCGCCGCGCGGACGTGGGCGCGGTCGCCCAGTCCGACCTCCGCGAGCGCCCCGACGGCCGGGAGCGCGGCGTTGGCCGGCACCGCGGCGCCTGCCCGCCGGAGCTTCCGGACGAAGCGGACCACCTCCTGGCGGACGCGGTCGCGCGCAGCGGCGAAGTCCGGCGGGTCGCTCTGCATTCCCGTCAGGTCTCCACCGCGGTCCGGGCCTCGCGGGCGGCCGCTTCGAGGCGTTCGAGCAGTTCGGCGTCGATCCGCTGGACGTCCTCCGCTTCCTTGACCAGCGTCCCGACCGAGCGCTGTATCTCCTCGGCGGTCAGGCCCGAGGCGTCGCCGTCGGTCCGGAGCGTCGCCACGGCCCGCGCCCAGTCGAGCGTCTCCGCGACGCCCGGTTGCTTGAGGAAGGCCTTCTCGCGGAGTTCGCCGACGATCCCACAGACTTCGGCGGCGACCGCCGCGTCGAGTTCCGGCACCTTGCGACGGACGATCTCCAGTTCCTCCTCGAAGGCCGGCGGCTCGACGTAGCAGTAGAGACACCGGCGTTTCAGCGCGTCGCTCAGCCCCCGCGTCCGGTTGGAGGTGATGACGACGACCGGCCGCTGTTCGGCCGCGACGGTGCCGTACTCCGGGATGGAGGCCTGGAAGTCCGAGAGCACCTCCAGCAGGAAGGCCTCGAACTCCTCGTCGGCCCGGTCGACCTCGTCGATGAGGAGCACCGGCGGCGTCTCGCCGTCGTGGGTCAGCGCCGCCAGCAGCGGCCGTTCGAAGAGGTACTCCTCGGAGAAGACCGACCCGCTCTCGCTCCCGTCGCCGGCCTCGCCGTCACCGCCGGCGCCCTCGACGGCGCCCTCGCCGGACTGGACCGCCAGCATCTGTTTCGTGTAGTTCCACTCGTAGAGGGTGTGCTCGGCGGCCAGCCCCTCGTAACACTGCAGGCGGACGAGGTCGGTCTCGAACCCCTCGGCGAGCACCTTCCCGAGTTCGGTCTTGCCGCTGCCGGGTTCGCCCTCGACGAGCAGGGGTTTGCCCATCTTCAGCGAGAGATAGACCGTGGTGGTGAGTTCGTCGCCGGCCACGTAGTCGGCGTCCTCGAACACCGCACGCAGGTCGTCCTCGGTGAGGTCGTCGAAGGCCGCGCGCTCAGCCATCGGTATCGACCTCCGCGTAACGGTCGGGGTTCTCGGCGTCGCGTCGCAGCGCGACGAGTTCGGCCAGCACGCTCACTGCTGTCTCCTCCGGGCTCCTCGCATTTATATCGAGCCCCACGGGAGCGGCACCGGCCCCCACGCTCGCGTCCGTCCGGTCTCTGTCACGGCCCCGTTTAAGGAAAGCACCCGTATAATTCTTCCCTGATCGTCCGTGACGGACATCGCGGGGACCGAATGGTCACGCACTTGTGTCCGGGCGCGAACCCTCGGGTATGCAGGTGACGAGCCGGGAACAGCGGGCGGAGGGGCGCGAGCGCGTGACGCTCGTCCCCGAGAGCCTCGACGACCTGTGGCATCTCTCGCACGTCGTCGAGCCCGGCGACCGCGTGGCGGGCGACACCACCCGCCGCATCCAGCGCAACGACGACGACCTCCGTGATACGGGGGGCGAGCGCGAACACATGTGGGTCGAACTCGAAGTCGAGGGCGTCGAGTTCGCCAAGTTCGCCAACCGCCTGCGGGTGAGCGGGGTCATCGTCGACTGCTCGCGGGAGGACCAGCTCGATTTCCACCACACGCTCAACGTCGAGCAGCGCGACGAGATCGGGGCCGACCGGCAAGTCGGCGTGGGGCGACGGCGCCCGCCCCCGGGACGAACTGTTCGACGAACTCGCCGAGGTCATCGGACGGATGGACGTCGACGCCATCATCCTCGCCGGGCCGGGATTCACGAAAGGGGACGCCCTCTCGTACATCGAGGAGGAGAACCCGGACCTGGCGGCGGACATCACGACCGTGGACACGTCGGGCGTGGGCGACCGCGGCGTCCACGAGGTGCTCAAGCGCGGCGCCGTCGACGAGGTCCAGACCCGGACCCGCATCGCCGAGGAGGCCGAACTCGTCGACGAACTCACCGAACGCATCGCGACGGGGGAGGCAGTCGGCTACGGGCCGGAAGCGGTTGCCGAGGCGGCCGACTACGGCGCCATCGACCACCTTCTGGTCCTCGACGAGCGCCTGCGTAGCGAACGCGGCCCCGACAGCGAGTGGGCGGTCGACGTCGACCGCATCGTCGAGACGACCGAACGGAAAGGCGGCGAGGTGACGGTCTTCTCCGGCGAGTTCGACCCCGGCCAGCAACTGCGCAACCTCGGCGGCATCGCCGCGCTCCTGCGCTACCGCATCGACTGATACTGTCGGACACAAGTGATGCCACCGCTCCAGTGACTGTTTCGGGGTCTTCGAGATGCATGTCTCCGAACGTCGACGAGCACGTTCACGTACTTGTGTCCGACAGTATGACCGCGCTCCTGTGAACTACCCCGCCCTGCTCGCTCCCTCGCGCGGTGCGCTCGCTCGGTCCTCGAGGACGGGGGTTGCCGTGGCCCCTTCCTCAAACTTTAACACGTTTCCACCCCACCCCGCAAACGGAGGGATATCTATGGCAGAACATTCAGACCCCGAATTGCCACCGCTTCCGTACGACTACGACGCTCTGGAGCCGCACATCTCCGGGCAGGTGCTGACCTGGCACCACGACACGCACCATCAGGGGTACGTGAACGGCCTCGCCTCGGCCGAGGAGACGCTCGCGGATGCCCGCGAGTCGGACGACTTCTCGGACACCGCCGGCGCGCTGGGCAACGTCACCCACAACGGCTGTGGCCACTATCTCCACACGCTGTTCTGGGACAACATGGACCCCAGCGGCGGCGGCGAACCC
>PXRE01000031.1 GCA_003021085.1 Halobacteriales archaeon QS_1_68_20
ACTCGATCTCGTCTAAACAACCGTTGAGGACGGCGTTTTCGGGCATGAATCACTCAGAAAATGCCGTTCCTCACCTTTCAGTGCTTATCTGAACACCGCTGCTCCTCTCCGGCGAAGCTTTTTGACCTCAGGGAACCAATACAATTGTGAGGTCGGTGATACCAAATGGCAATGGATTCCAGTCCCTTCAAAGAGATCGAACGCATCCTTGAGCGCATGGGCCGGGGGACGGACCTGCCGGTCGAGATGCAGCGCTCGATGGCGATAGACGTCGCCGACCACGGGGACCGCTACGAGGTGACGGTGGACCTCCCGGGCTTCAGCAAGGAGGACATCGACCTCCGGTTGACCGACCGGACCCTCCACGTCGACGCCGTTCGCGAGACGGAACTCGAAGAGCGCGCCAAAGACGAGGAGGAGGAAGAGGTCCCCGGCGGTACAGTCCGGACGGGCGAGGAGGAACCCGGAATCACCTACATCCGGAAGGAGCGCCGCCGCGAGTCGGTCAACCGGTCGGTCGAACTGCCCGACCCGGTCGACGACGAGTCCGTCGAGGCGACGCTGGCCAACGGCGTCCTGACGGTGACGCTGCGGAAGCTCTCGCCCGAGGAGGACGCCCGGCACATCGACATCGACTGAGGCAGTCGGCGAGTCACGACCGCGAGCCTGACCACGAACCCCGACCGCGAACGCCGACCACGACGGGCCGACGGGCCGCCGGCCGGCGTACCGCAACCCCCTTGCCCGCCCGGGCCGACCCTCGACCATGGTCAGTCAGCAAGGCGATCCGGCGCCCGCGGTCAGCGCTCCCAACCAGCACGGCGAGACGGTCTCGCCCGACTTCGAGGAACCGACGGTCCTGTACTTCTACCCGAAGGACGACACCCCCGGGTGTACGACCGAGGCCGCGCAGTTCGTCGCCGAGCGCGACTCCTACGAGGACGCCGGCGTCGCCGTCTACGGCGTCTCGACGGACTCCGTCGAGTCCCACCGCGCGTTCGCCGACGACCAGGACGTGTGGTTCGACCTCCTCGCGGACCCCGACGGCGATGTGGCCGAGGCGTTCGACCTGGACCTCCGGCGAGGGGTGGCGCCCCGGACGACGTTCGTCCTCGTCGACGGCGAAGTCGAGCGGGTCTACGAGGACGTCGACCCGGACGGCCACCCACGCGAGGTGCTGATGGACCTGCTGGAGGGCGGCCTGGTCGAACTGGACGAGGCCTGAACGGGCGGGAACGCGGATTTTTCTGAGAGAGGGTTCTCACCTGTTCTCGCCGGAAATTGGAGATAATTAGATATTCAGGTGAATATCTACTGCTCCGATGACGGTCCCGTCGCTGGACAGTCCCCGTTCGAACGCGGAAAACGACCGGCGGTTCACCTGCGCGTTACCGCTCGTCGATGGGGACCCACTCGGCGGACTCGGGACCGGTGTACTTGCCCCGGGGCCGGATCAGGCGGTTTTCGGCCTGGTATTCCAGGACGTGGGCGATCCAGCCGCCGACCCGGGACAGGGCGAAGATGGGTGTGTACATGTCCACCGGAATCCCGAGCTGGTAGTAGACGGTGCCGGAGTAGAAGTCCACGTTGGGAGCAATGCCCTTCTCCGGCAGGCCCTTGTCGGTGAGGTGTTCCTCGATGGCGCTGGCGTAGTCGTACCAGGTGCTGTCGCCGGACTGCTCGCCGAGTTCGCGGGAACGCTCGCCGAGGATGACCGCCCGCGGGTCCTTGACGTTGTAGACGCGGTGGCCCCACCCGGGGACGCGCCAGTCCTCCTCCTGCATCTTCGTCTCGACCCAGTCGACGGGGTCGTCGCCGGCCTCGTCGATGGCCAGCAGCATCTCGATGACGTCCTGGTTGGCGCCGCCGTGCAGCGGGCCGGAGAGCGCGCCGATGCCCGCCGTGACGGAGTTGTACACGTCCGCCATCGTGGAGGCGACGACCATCGAGGTGAACGTGGAGGCGTTCAGCCCGTGGTCGGCGTGCAGCGTCAGCGCCTGGTCGAACGTCTCGGCGGCCACGTCGGAGGGAGTCTCGCCGTCCAGCATGTACAGGAAGTTGGCGGCGTGGCCGAGGTCCTCGCGGGGCTCGACCGGGTCCTCGCCGTTGCGGATGCGGTCGTACGCCGCGAGGATGGTCGGGATCTTGGCCGTGATCCGGCGGCCCTTGCGCAGTGCGGCGTCCAGGTCGTCGGCGTCCAGTTCCGGGTCGTCGGCGGACAGCGCCGAGACCGCGGTCCGGAGGGCGGCCATCGGGCGCTCGTCGGCAGCCGCCAGGTCCTCCAGCAGGTCCACGACGGCGTCGTCGACGGTGCGCTCGGCGGCCATCTCCCCGGTGAACGCCGACAGTTCCGCGTCGGTCGGGAGTTGACCGTGCCACAGCAGGTACAGCACTTCCTCGAAACTCGCCTCGCGGGCAAGGGCCTCGATGGCGTACCCGCGGTAGACGAGACGGCCGGCGTCGCCGTCGATGTAACTCAGCTTCGACTCCGCCACGACGACACCCTCGAGCCCTTTCTGTATCTCGTCGGCCATGTGCTAATGCTTCCCTGGCGTCGGGGAAAAGGATTATCGTTCGAACGTAGCAGGACGGTCGTGCGGGCGGGTCTCCCGGCCCGCCGCGATAGTTCCTGCCCGTCGGTCCGCCCTGCCGTCCCGGCGCTCGTTCGACCCGTCGCCGTTCGCCCCCAGATCGTACACGTACGGGTCCCCCAGTTCACGGCTGGAGTCGACGGTCATCCCCTTCGTTATACGATCTATACGAACGATCCGGAACCGCCTACGCAGTCGAGGCGAGCAATCTCGGCCGTGAACGCTGGCGGCGCAGTTCGGGTCGAGGACCGAGCCGCGAGTACCTGGAAACCGCCCCCTGGCGACACGAGCACCAGGAGTATTTCGTCGTGGGAAGAGTGCCCTCCGGTCGGATCCCAGGGGGTGAACGCTTTTGCTCCGGGGCTACGAAGCCCCGCGCATGGCCACCGACGCGGTCGAGTACGAGCCGGTCAGCGTCAAGGAGCTGCTGGCGGAGATGAAAGACACCGCGGAGTTGCTCATCGACCTCTCGTACTCGGCAGTACTGCTGGGGAGCGGGGACGTGGCCGAGGAGGTCCTGCGCCTGGAGGAGCGGATGGACGTCCTCCAGTTACGTGCCCGGATGAGCCTGCTGATGGCCGCCCGGTCGCCCGAGGACGCCGAGCAACTGGCCCCGGTGCTGGGGGTCGTCGGCGCCGCCGAGAAGATCAGCGACGCCGCCGGCGACATCGCCAAGGTCGTCCTCGAAGAGATCGGCCTCCCGGACGCGATGCGGGCCGCCCTGCCGGAGGCAGTCGAGACCCTCGTCCGCGCGACTGTCGAACGGGACTCCTCGCCGGCCGGCCGCACGCTCGGCGACGTCAACCTCGAAACCGAGACGGGCGTGCGCGTCATCGCCATCCGCCGGGACGAGGGCTGGCTGTGCAACCCCGACCGGGAGACGCGGCTGACCGCCGGCGACGTGGCGCTGCTGCGGGGACCACAGGAGGGCATCGCCACGGTCCACCGCGACCTGACCGGCGAACAGTACCGGCCGCCGGAGCCGCCGGCCCCGGACATCGACGACCTCGAACGCGCCGTCCACTCCATCGTCCTGATGAAAGACATGGCCGAACTCGCCGTCGACCTGGCCTACGGTGCCGTCCTGTTCGACAGCGAGGACGTGGCCCGCGAGGTGGTCGACCTCGAAGCGGAGGTCGACGCCCTGCAGTCACGGTTCGAGGCCTGGACGCTCCGGGCGGCCGGCCGGTTCGACGACCCGGTCGACCTCCGGGGACTGGTCCAGATCGCACGGGCGACCGAGACGATCAGCGACGCCGCCGTCGAGATCAGCGAGGGCGTCCTGCGCGGCATCGGCACCCACCCCGTCGTCGCCGAGGCGGTCTGGGAGTCCGACGAGGTGATCGTCCGCGCGACCGTCGGCCGCGGGAGCGCGCTTGACGACGCCACCATCGGTCAGCGCGACGTGAAGGGCGAGACGGGGACCCGGATCATCGCCGTCCACCGCCCCGGGGACGAGGCACCCGCGGGCGAGGAGGGGGACGGCGACGAGTGGGTGGTGTCGCCCGGGGCCGACACGCACCTCCGGGCCGGGGACATCCTGCTCGCGAAGGGGACCAGGACCGGCGCAGAGCGCCTCCAGACGCTGCTGGAGTGAGGGATCGCCGCGTCACTCTGGCGGGCGCCTCGCCGCCCGCACGGCGCTGACGGCCGACAGGGCGACGGCGACCAGCACCGCGACGCTGGTCGCCAGCACCAGCGCCAGTCCGAAGAACAGGACAGGAGACCCGCGGGTCGGCGCCGGACCGAACAGTTCCAGCACGCGAACGAGGTAGGCCAGCGCGGCGACCGCCAGCCCCGCGGCAGCGCCGATAGTCACGTTGCGTTTGACCGAGAGCGCCGCGGCGAGACCGCCGGGGCGCTCGTCCCCGTCGTTCGTCGACACGGCCGCCGGTAGGACCACCGGCGTGAAAGACCCGTCGGCACGTCCGCGGGACGGCAGGGACACCTGGCGGATCCAACTCGCCAGGGTTTAAACCGTTGGACGAGTATGTCCCGCCAACGAACCTATGGCATCGATACTCGTCGCGACCGTCCTGATGGGACTGCTCACGCTCGCGGTCGTCCTGTACGTCGCCAGGGCGATGGAGTGGCGCAAGTACGACTTCGTCCCGGTCGGGGAGCACCGGTCGACCTGGGACTCCCTCGGCGCCGCGTTGCACCATCCGGCGGCCTGGGCACTTGGTTTCTTCCTCCTGGTGTTCCTGACCGTCGGGACCGCGCTGGCCGCCGTCGACGCCATCTCGTTCCCCGTCGACGTCGGTCTCGGCATGCTCGCGATGCCGTTCGCGCTCATGCTCGTGCTGTTCGTCGGACTGGGGACCTACGGCGCGCTCCGGTCGCGCCGACGCAGCACTGCCGAAGCGACCGTCGTCAGTCTCCTCCTCCTCGGGACGCTGTTCATCGTGGCCATCACGGCCAACCTCGTCCTGGGCTGAAACCGCCCGACGCTCGGTATCTGACCCCTGGCGGGTGATCCCTTCGTCGTACTCGCACCGCCACGCCGACGGTCGACAGTCCCCCCGGCGGTCGCCGGTTCACCTCGACGCTCCCCTGGCCTTCCTCGCTTCTCGTCCGGAGTTACGAGAGAGAACCTGCTCACCTCGTCGACCACCTCACGGCCAGGGCCGAGACGTCGACGAACGGGTAGCGAGACCCGAGTCAGGGACCGCCCGGGAGCAAGAAGCGGACACGCAGGGAGTGTTCGTCTCCGTGGAGACCGCTACTCGGCAGCCGCGACGGCCAGCGGTCGTGGTCGGCCAGCAGACGACGGCCGGACGAACGGTGAACGGGAGCCGCGTCTCCCGGACGACGAGACCGGGAACGCCTGGCCTGCCGGGAGGACGACCTGACGACTTCGGGCGTCGTTGCGAGGCTCCCGTCGTGAACGTGACGGGCTACGTCGGCGCAGAGACGGTCCGGGCCGGACGTGAGCAGACGCCGGGGGTACGTGCGACCGCCTCGCGCCAGCGGTCGGACGGAACCGAAAGAGAGCGACGGCTCTGCAGGTAGACTGCGAAGAACGTGGATCGGTCGGCGGCCGATCAGGTGATCGAGTACGCCGCCGCGACGGTCAGCGCGAGCGCGGCCATCAGGCCGGCCGCGTAGACGTAGGTGATCGACCGGGGCTCCGAGCGGAGGTGCTGGAAGTAGCCGGCGACCATCAGGGCCTTCACGGACGCGACGACCCCGAGGATCCCGAACGCCAGCCAGTAGGACTGGTCCAGGAATCCCGAGATCTCGACCCACGCCTGGACGGTCGTCAACGCTGCCAGGACCACGAAGATGATCGTGTACAGTTTGGTTGATGCCATGTCGGTCACCTCACAGGATGTAGAACAGCGGGAACAGGAACAGCCACACGATGTCGACGAAGTGCCAGTACAGCCCGAAGTACTCGAGGGGCTTGTCCCCGTCCTCGGTGCTCGTGTACGCGCCCCGCCACGCGCGCGGGATCATCCACAGCAGGACCAGCAGCCCCAGGGTGACGTGCAGGCCGTGCATGCCCGTCGTCAGGTAGAACGTCGACGACGCGACGTTCGTCCCGAACGTCCACCCCTCGGGGAAGTGCTCGCTGTGGATGTGGAAGAAGTGGCTCCACTCGATCCCCTTGTTGATCAGGAAGCCGATGCCCAGCACCAGCGTCGTCACCAGGCCGGCCACGACGCCCGCACGGCTCTTCTTCTCGGCGGCGACCATCGCCAGCACGATCGAGAACGAACTGGCCAGCAGCAGGTAGGTGTTGATCAGCCCCGGCAGGACGACGTGGTCCGCCGGCAACAGGTGGTGCCAGTTCTGCCAGCCCTCGGCCACGCGGATGAAGATGTACGACCCGACGAAGGCGCCGAACACCACCACGTCCGACGCCAGGAAGATCCAGACGCCGAGCTTGGTGTTCTCGACGCCGTCGAACGGCCAGCGGCTGGCGAGTTCCGGTTCGGAGACGTGGAACGACTCGACGACCCATCCAGCGGCCGTGCCCAGCAGGGCGAGTCCGCCCAGCGCCGCCGTCGCCGTGTAGACCGTGCCGCCGCCGTTGGTGCCGGCCAGTCCGACGAACAGGACGAACACCGCCACGCTCGACAGCAACGGCCAGTAGCTCGCGTGGTCGTCGTGGCCGCCCGCGTGGGCGTCGCCGGTGGCGTGACCGTGGGCCGGGCCGCCGTCGGCGGCGGCCGCCCCGTGGACCTCCTCCTCGGAGAGGAAGCTCAGCGACCCGCCCTTGTAGCTGGGGACGCCGGGGAAGTTCTCCAGCGACGGTGGAGACGGGATCGCCCACTCCGCGCTGGAGGCGTACTTCCAGGGAGCGTCGCCGGCGTCCTCTCCGTGGTGGTAGCTCTTGTAGAAGTTGTAGAACATCAGCAGGAACGACAGCCCGAACACGAACGCCCCGACCGTCGAAAGCTGGTGCCAGGTGACGAACTCGGGCTGGTAGTTGTAAACCCGGCGCGGGGTCTCCCAGGCGACGAACTGCGGGAAGTACAGCAGGTTGAACCCGACGAACGACAGCGCGAAGTGCGCCTTGCCGAGGAACTCGTCGTACATCTTCCCCGTCATCTTGGGGTACCAGTAGTACAGCGCGCCGAACATCGCCATCGCGCCGCCGACCATCACGTAGTGGAAGTGCGCGACCACCCAGTAGGTGCCCCGGAACTCGTAGTCCAGCACGACCGCACCCAGGAACACGCCGGTGATGCCGCCGACGATGAACAGCAACAGGGCGCCGAACGCGAACAGGAACGGCGTCGTGAACCGGATGCGGCCCTTGATCATCGTGTAGATGAGCGCGAACACCATCAGGTCGAACGGCAAGGAGATGCCGATGGTGGTCGCCATAAAGAGCGTCTTGATCTCCAGGTTGATCGACGTCAGGAACATGTGGTGCATCCAGACGACGAACGACTGGAGCGCGACGAGGGTCATCGCCGCGATGAACCACTTGCGGCCGACGATGCGCCGGCCCGTGAACGTCTGGAACACCTCGGCCATCATCCCCAGCGCGGGGAAGAAGACGATGTACACCTCCGGGTGGCCGAAGAACCAGAACAGGTGCGCCCACAGCAGCGACCCGCCCTCGGTGGCGGCGAAGTACGTCGTGCCGAGGATGTGATCGGACGCGAGGATGATCAGCGCCGCCAGGAGCGCGGCAAACGCGAACAGCATCATCCACACCGTCAGCAGGATCGACATGCTGAACAGCGGCATGTCCCGGATCCGCATCCCCTCCGCGCGCATCCGGTGCATCGTCGTCAGGAAGTTCACCGACGACACCGTCACCGAGATGACGAACATGATCATGGCCATGACGGCCGTCGTCGACCCGACGCCTTCGGGCAGGTACATCGGGAGGTTCAGCGGGGCGTACATCGTCCACCCGCCCGCGAACGTCGAGCCCTGCAGGAACGACAGGCCGAACAGCCCGCCGGCCAGCAAGTACAGCCAGTACGAGAGGGCGTTCAGCCGGGGGAACGCCAGGTCCTTCGCGCCGAGCTGGAGCGGGACGAAGTAGTTCGCGAAGCCGAACGCGAACGGCGAGAGGAAGAAGAAGACCATCAGCAGACCGTGGGCGGTGACCGCCTGGTTGTAGGCGGTGCCGGTGAGGAAGCTCCCGCTGGCCGTGGTCAGTTCGAGACGGAACAGAAGCGCCAGCAGGCCACCGAACACGAGGAAGAACAGCGACGTGACGGTGTAGAGGATGCCGACGTCCTTGTGGTTGGTCGTGACGAGCCAGCGCTTGACGGTCCCCATCGACGGGAAGTCGTGGCCGTGCTCGTCGCCGGCGGGGAGTTCCTCCCGGACGGCGTGGCCGCCGTCGGTTACCTCCCCTCCGTCGGCGCGTGACTCCGGCGAGGCGTCGCGCTCGCCGCTCGGTACGCTACCGTCGTCCCCGTTGTTGTCGTCGGGCATCAGGCGTGGACCTCCATTCCGTAATCGACGGGCTCTTCCAGAACGTCCTCGAGGGCGTGGCCGTCGTCGTCGCCACCGTCGCTCTGGTTGCCGTCGTCGCCGGTCTCAGTCTCGTTGCCGGTCCCCTCGTACCAGTTCTGCCACTCCTCCTGGCTCATCACTTCGACCGTGGCCGTCATGTCGGAGTGGCCGGCCCCGCAGAGTTCGTAACACCGAGCGGTGTAGTTCGTCCCGGGGTCCTCCGCGATGAACCACTGCTGGGTGTACTGGCCGGGGATGGCGTCTGACTTCACCCGCAGACCGGGTATCCCGAAGTTGTGGAACACGTCCGCCGACGTCACGTTCAACCTGACCATCCGGTCGGCCGGAACCTTGAACGAGTCGCCGACGGCGCTGTCGACGGTGTGTCCGTTCGGGTAGGTGAACCGCCAGCCGAACTGGTACCCCTCGACCTGGACCTCTAGGGCTTCAGCCTGCTCGGTCGGGGGTTCCTCGGCGGCGCCCTCCTCCACGTACAGGAGGATGCCGTACGCCCAGGCGATCAGCGAGATGACGATGATCGCGCTCAGGGTGAACGACAGGAACAGTTTCCGGCCGCCGCCGCCTCCCCGGGGCAACTCCCCGAGTTTCGGGCGCTCGACCTTCTTCGACTCCGCAGCATCCTCGTCGGTTTCGCCGACGTCGCGGTACTTGTAGGCGTTGTAAAGCATGTACCCGATGACGACGATGCCGACGAGGGCCCCCAGGACGAGGAACACCCAGTAAATCGCGTCGAAGACCTCCACGCGGCTCCCCCTGGGGATGATCCCGTCCGACTGCAACACCGTCACGAGGGTCGCTATTGTCCCAGACATCGGAGTCTCTCTGCTTGATGGTTCCACGGCGTGGACACTTATCCATTACGAAGCCGTCTATCGCCAGACAGCGCAAGGACCGAACGTATTCGAACCCCCCGAGACGACCCGTCCCACGACGGCCGTTCGTGGGGGCGACACCCCCGACTGACCACCCGCGACGGCGACCGGAAGGGCGCCCAGCGGTCCCACGACGGCCGTTCGCGGGGGCGACACCCCCGACGGCGGGGCCTATACCTATGGGCGTGCGAACCGTACGTCTAGCCGGATGACGGACGGCGATCCAGAGGGTGCCGTCCTCTCACGGGGTAGTCGCCGCCGACTCCTGCGGGCGCTCGTCAACGTCGGATTCGGGGGTGGCGTGGCAAGCCTGGTCACCCGGACCGGCCTGCTCGCCGCAGAGGTCCCCATCGTCTACGGGTTGACCTGGCAGGGAGAAGGCCAGCCACGGCGACTGCGGAAGGAGGTTCCGCGCGCCTGGCACGAGGCGCTCCACCGCGCGTTCGACGTCCAGCAGGCCGTCATCGAAGCCGGGATCCCCGGCATCGTCGGGACCTTCGTGGTCCCGGGGACGTTCGACGACCCGGCGCCGCGACTCGACCTCGACGCGACGCCGGACGTCGACAGTCTCGCCGACCTGGAGGAACTGCTGGCCGACATCGAGTACACGATCAACTACGTCCGCCCCTCGGAACCGGAGTTCGGCCCCGAGGGCTCCATCCCCGAACAGGGCCGCCGGATCGAACTGGACGACGACCGCGTGCCTGCGGGGACGCTCTGCTACGCCGAGGAACACGTCGGGACGCTCGCCCCGGCGCTGTTCCGCGACGACGAGCGCTACTTCGCCACCTCGAACCACCTCTTCGGGGCCGAGGGATCGCTCGACGGCGAACACCTCGGCGACTCCCTGTACCTCCTCCACGAGGACGGGCAATCGGAGGTCGGAAGGGTCCGGCAGGGACTCCCCGAGGCGGACGTGGCAGTGGTCGATCCCGTCCCGCCGTACAGGCCGACGAGCACCATCGACAGCGTCTCGCCGTCCCGCGTCGTCGGCCACTTCACCAGGGTCGGCCTCGCGGGCCTGCACGCGCGGGGGGAACCGCTGGAGAAGGTCGGCGCCGTCGGCGGCCACTCCAGCGGGCAGATCAGCGGCATCGACGGCGTGACCTGCTACTACGGCGGGCGGTGCCGCCGCGGCCAGTTACGCTGGGGGTCCCGCCAGGCGATGACCGACGGCGACAGCGGGTCGGTGAGTTTCCACGCGGACCCGCGCCGGCCGAGCAAACTCCTCGTCGCCAGCGTCAACAACGCCCGGACGTGGTGGCCCGGTGGCGACTTCACCTGGGGGACCGGCGCCTACTACCTCTACGACCGCCACGGCTTCCACTTCTGAGTCTTAAATACGCCGCGAGCGTATATAAGGGAAGCTGCTCACTCGGGCAGGAACGCCAGCGTCTCCTCGACGATCCGGCCCTGGTCGTTCAGGAAGGAGTGGCCCTCGCCGGGGAGTTCGACCAGTTCGCCGCGGGGCAGGTGCTCGGCGATCTCGGCGGAGTTCTCCGGCGGGACTACCTCGTCCTCGTCGCCCTGCAGGACCCCCACCGGGAACTCGATGCCGGCCAGTTCGTCGGCGGTGATCGACGGCGCCTCGTCGTGGTCGCCGAACAGGACGGCGGGCGCCCACAGGACCATCCTGTCGGCGACGCCGGTGGCGTGTTCCAGCGCCAGGCGGCCGCCGAAACTCTTGGCGACCACGGTGAGCGTCTCGCACCCCCGCTCCCGGAGGAACTCGGCGCCGCCCTCGATTTCGGCGGCGAACTCGTCGGGCGTCTTCTCGTCGCGCTCGTCGTGGTCGGACCAGGTCTCGAAGCGTGCGACCGTGTGGCCCGCATCGGCGGCCGCTTCGGCGAAGCGGTCGAACACGTCCTCGAAGGGGCCGTGGCCCGCACCCGGGAGCACCAGAATGCCGCTGTCGGTCGGGTCGGCAGGCGCGTTCAGTCGGCCGGGGGAACGACCGTGGTCGACGTCGAGGGTCACGTCTTCGACGGGCATGGTTTCTCGGGACCGGGGCGGCGAACTTAAAGGTCGGTTCAGGGCCGGTCACGGAACAGCGCGAGGTGACCGACGATGGTCCTGCTCTCCAGACCGCCGGCAAGCGCCCCCGAGAGCACGCCGATGGTGGCGATGAACGCCCCCGTCCGGACGAGGTCGGCGATGGTGACCGCGGGGTCTTCGAGGCTGGGCCAGTTCGCCATCAGGTTCGGCGGGAACACCAGCAGTTCGATGGTGAGGATGATCCCCCCGACGAGGACGAACAGCCCGACCATCGCCGCGAGCAGGACGACGAAGACGGTGACGTTCACCAGCGCCGTATGCTCGGTGACCACCTGGTGACGGTCGCGGGGGAACGACAGGTTCTGGGCGAACAGGAGGTACGTGGCGGCGGCGACGACGCTGACCACGGCGAACGCCGCGGCCGTGGCGTTCGAGAGGTGGAAGCCGACGTCCCAGGCCTCGGCGCTGAAGACGATGACGAGCGTCGGGGTCAGCGCGGCGGTCGCCAGTTTGGGGAGCGACAGCGGCAACAGCGGCGCCCTGCTGCGGACGAGCGCCTGCAGCACCTGCCGGGGGTTGCGCGCGGCGCTGGTCGCGTGGAACGCCAGTCGACGGAGCCGCGACCGGGCGCGCACCTCCGCCGCGGGGACTTCGTCTGCGATCCGGTCGAGGTGCCGCCGGACGTCGACGTCGAACCGGGGAATCGACCGCCTGGTCGGGTCGAACCGGAACGGTTCCATGACGTCGCCGTCGCCGTGGCTCGCGCCGAGGACGTGACCGAGCAGGTGCAACAGGAGCGTCGCGCCGTTCCAGCGCGCCGGTTGGTCGTCGAGCGCGTATCGCGGTTCGCCGCGGGGCGACCGCAGGAGCGTCCGGGTGGAGACGACGGCGATGCGGCCCAGCGGCGAGGCGAGTCCGGGGACGAACCGTTCTCGGCTGGAGCGCAACGGGACGTCGGTCACCACGACGACCACGTCGTACGGCCCCTCGACCATCCGGTCGGTGGCCCGGTCGAGGAACTCCGACGGCCGGCGGTCGGCGCCGTCGGGCAGCGGGGCGGCGTCCGCGGCGTGGAACTGCCAGACGACGTCGGTGGCGGCCCCGAGTTCGTCGGCGGCGTCCGAAGCCATCCGGGCGCCGAACGAGCGGAGGCGGTCCCGGTCGCCGTCGGGGGAGTGCGCGACCAGCACGCCCACGTCGATCTGTTGGTCGGCGGCCCCCTCGTCACCGGCCCTCGCCACGGTCTCGGGACGGGGTCGGTCCATCGTACTCGAGTTTCGTCGCCAGGACGGTTAAAGTGGGGCCGGACGACTCGTGAGGCGGCGGCCCGCGGCAGGGAGCCGTCCTCACTGCATCGTCACGTAGGTCAGCAGGACCAGCGCGACGAACTGCAGGCTCCGCATGCTCAGGACCGCGAGCTGGGCGGGCTCCGAGCCGGCGTACAGCATGCCCATGCTGAAGAAGAACCCGAGCGCGACCAGGTTCTCGACCAGCAGGACGAGGCTGAAGCCGATCAGGCCCAGGGTCAGCGGCGTGCGGAACTCGCGGTAGTTGCCGATCCACACGACCGCCAGCGCCGCCAGCAGTAGCACGTTCAGGCCCGAGAGGGCGCTCGCAATCGTCAGGTAGGGGGTCATTCCGGCCATGTTAGTCGATGCTGTCCGTGATGCGTTCGAACTCCTCGCGGTGGTAGTCGAAGCGGTCCGTCAGGAAGTACAGTTTGCCGTACTCCCCGCCGCCGGCCTCGACGACGTCGTGGTCTTCCAGCACGTCGAGGTGGTGCCGGACCGTGTTGTAGTCCAGGTCCAGTTCCTCGGCGAGCTGGTTGGCGTTGCGCGGCCGCTCGTCGAGCGCATGGATGAGCCGCGCCCGGTTCTCGCCGCCCCGCGTGCCCGCCAGCAGGTACCACAGCGCCTTCTCCATCCGTCGTCGCTCGTTCCCTCACGGGCCGGTCACTAAGCATTCCCGGTCCCGGGACCACAGTCGCCCCCAGCCGCGGGACGGTCGGTCCGGGTCACGGCCCTCCTGTGGTTCCACGTCACGGCTCCACCGTCCGTGACACCCATCCGGTCGCCCCGGAGGGGAACGCACCGGTCTCGTCCCTGGGCTGGAGGTTCCCGTCGCGGTCGACGGCCCGGACGACGACGTCGTGGGACCCGTCGGGCGGGTCGTAGCGGTGGACCCACTGCCGCCAGGCGTCGGTCGCCCGCTCGGTCGTCCGCTCGCCGTCGACCACGCGGCCGGGTAGCGGGTCGCTCAACGTCGCCTCGGTCCAGGTGTCGCCGCCGTCGGTCGACACCTCGACGCGGTCGACGCCCCGGGTGCCGGCGTAGGCGTGGCCGCCCACTTCCACGCGGCCGTCGTCCAGGTGGTCGACGGTCCAGAGTTTGGCGACCGTCTCGACCGGGCCGGTGCCGTGCCAGCCGCGCTCCTCCCAGTAGCCCTCGGCGTTCTCGTGGCGGAACTCGATTTCCGTGACCCACTTGACGTTGATCTCGCCCCAGTGGCCTGGCACGAGGAGTCGCGCCGGGAAGCCGTGTCCGCGGGGGAGCGGGTCGCCGTTCATCTCGTAGGCGATCAGGGCGTCGTCGAGCGCCGCCGCGGGGAACTCCTGGTAGTAGCCGTCCGCGGCCCGCACGAAGACGCGCTCTGCGTCTGGACTCGCGGGGTCGGTCAGGTCCGACACCGGGACGCCCGTCCAGAGCGCGGTGTCCATCTTCTCGCCGTTTAGCGACTCGCCGACGCACCGCAGCGTCACGAACCGGTGTTCGGCCGGCCGCCCCGTCAGGTCGTCGTAGTCGTAGGTCACCGACTCCGCCACCTCGCCGGTCACCTCGAACGTCCAGTCGTCGGGCGAGGGCGCCGGGTCGACCTGGTTGATGTCGACCTCGTAGAAGTCCTCGCTGACCAGCGGTTCGACCCCGCCGACGGCCAGGGTCCGCTCGTCCGCAACAGACAGCAGGTCCCGCTGGTCGGGGTCTGGACCGTCCGAGGGGACCACGTCCGCTGGGGGGCCGGGACCCCGACCGTGGCCGAGGGCGACCCCGAACAGGCCCGCACCGAGCGCCGTGACGCCGCTGGCGAGGACCCGTCGCCGGGCCGCGAATCCCGTCTCTGGACCCGGATCGATGCTTGCGACCCTGACCACGACGGCGGCACCGATTCCCGCGGCGACGCCGGACTCGATGGACCCCGTGATCGGTGCGGCGACGGCGACCGTCCCCAGCGCAGCGAAGGGGCCGGCTAGTCGCGGAACCTCCGCCTGGCGAGCCAGCACGGCGCCAGCCGTGGCGGCCGCACCGAGCAATCCGACCGAGAGGCCGACCGCGGTCGCCAGCGCTAGCTGGTCGCCGAGGTCCCCCAGCGTCGTGATGGCGAACCGGACCACCGCGTCGGGCATCGTCACGGTGACGAACTTGGCGACGGGCGCGACGACGAATCCCGGGGTGAACCCGACCGCGGCGTACGAGCCGGCGACCGCCGCGACGCCAGCGGCGAGGCCGACGAGCGCCCGCGGCCCCCAGCGCGCGACGATCCGACGGAGGGGTCCGGACACCGCGATCACCGGCGGTAGGCCACGAAGGCGCCCACGCCGACCAGGGCCAGTCCCGCGAACGCCAGCGGGACGACCGGGACGCCACCCTCGTCGTCATCCATGTCGTCTTCCATGTCGTCCATGGGCGTCTCCGTCATGTCGTCGTCCATCCCGTCGTCCATCGGCGTCTCCGTCATGTCGTCGTCCATCGGCGTCTCCGTCATCCCGTCGTCGTCCATCGGCGTCTCCGTCGTCGTCACCCGTGCCGTCGTCGTCAATCCCGTCGTCCATCGGCGTCTCCGTGGGCGTCGACGCGTCGGTGGCGTCGAGCGGGCCCGCCGTCGCGGCGGCCGCGGCGCCGACCAGCGTCAGCGTGGCTACGAGCAGTGCGAGCGTCGTCCGTTGGTTCGGAATCATGCGACTCGACGTGGCCCCGAACGACTCATAAGCGATTTCCGAACTCCGTCCCGAGACCGTGCAAGGTCTTTCTAGAATCTCTCCGGAATAGAGGGGTCCATCCACCGTCTCGACGCCTGAAGCCGCACACCGAAGCCGGCACACGCACCCAAGCCGGCAAGTACTTTCACCCCCAGGGCGAACGCCCGCGCATGTACGATCAGTCTCGAGAACTCTACGACCGCGCGCTGTCGGTCACCCCCGGCGGGGTCAACTCGCCGGTCCGGGCGGCGTACCCCTACCCGAACTTCGTGGGGCGCGGCGAGGGCGCGCACCTGATCGACGTCGACGGCAACCGCTACGTCGACTACGTGATGGCCTACGGGCCCCTGCTCCTGGGCCACACGCTCCCCGAGGAGGTGGAGGGCGCCATCCAGTCGCAACTCTCCGACGGCCCGATGTACGGCGTCCCCACCGAGGTGGAGGTGGAACTCGCGGAGTTCATCGCCCGCCACGTCCCCAGCGTCGAGCAAGTCCGGTTCGTCAACAGCGGGACGGAGGCGACCACCTCCGCAGTCCGCCTGGCGCGGGGGTACACCGGGCGCGACGACATCGTCGTCATGCAGGGCAACTACCACGGCGCCCAGGAGTCCACGCTCGTCGAGGGCGACGACGAGGAGCGAGGCCCCTCGAGCGAGGGCATCCCCTCTGCCTTCGCCGAGCACACCATCCCCGTCCCGTTCAACGACGTGGAGGCCGTCGAGCGCGTGTTCGAGGAGCGCGGCGAGGACATCGCCGCGGTCATGCTGGAACCGATGCTGGGCAACAGGGGCATCGTCCACCCCGTCGACGGCTACCTCGAACGCCTGCGGGAGTTGACCGAGGAGCACGGCGCCCTCCTCGTGTTCGACGAGGTGATGACGGGCTTCCGAATCGGCGGCCTCTCCTGTGCCCAGGGTGCGTTCGGCGTCGAACCCGACCTCACCACCTTCGGCAAGGTCATCGGCGGCGGGTTCCCCGTCGGCGCCATCGGCGGGTCCGCGGCGGTCATGGAGTCGTTCACGCCCGTCGGCGACGTGTTCCAGGCCGGCACCTTCTCGGGGCACCCGGTCACGATGACCGCCGGGCTCGAAACGCTCCGCTACGCCGCCGAGAACGACGTGTACGACTACCTGCAGGGCCTCGGGGACGAACTCAGGTCGGGACTGCAGGATATCGTCGAGGACCAGGCGCCGGAGTACACCGTCGTCGGCCGGGACAGTATGTTCAAGGTGATCTTCACCCGGGAGGCGCCGGACACCTTCGAGGGTCACTGCGAAGCGGGGTGTCGCCAGCAGGAGGCGTGCCCGCGGTTCGACCGCTGTCCGAAGAACGGCGCGGACGTGGCCGCCGCCAACACCGAGCGCTGGGAGCGCATCTTCTACCACGAGATGCGCGACCGCGGGATCATGCTGACGACCAACCAGTTCGAGCCGCAGTTCCTCAGCTACGCGCACACGGAAGAAGACGTCGAGAACACCCTGGAAGCGTACAAAGAGGCGCTTTGAGAGGAAATTAGCACCAGCCAGCGAAGGTGGCCGGCACCGCCGCACGCGGAGGTAGCCGGCACGACCGCATTCGAAGGTGGCCGGCGCGTCCGGACTCCGAGGTGCCCTGCACTACGGCACTCTGAGGTGGCCAGCACATCCGGACTCCAAGGTAGCCGGCACACCCGCCAGGGTGGGACTGAAAGGGGCCGGGCGCTCGACCCGGCCCGGACGACGCAAGCACTGGACTGAGGGAGCGAACGGAGTGAGCGACTGAAGGAAGCGCGCAGCGAGGCCCGGCCGTTCCCGCGAGTGTAACGAGCGGGAAGTCGTCAGAGCTTGTCTCTGACGGAAGTCGAGCGCCCGGGGGCTTTCTGGCAATTGGTGACTGATTGCAGAAAGCGGCCAGAGTCCGGAACCGAATATCGACCGCGAACCCGGCAACTGAAATACTCCACCGCCATACCAGTGGTCGTGTCTCAGCAGGTCGGACAGGTCGACGCGCTGTTCCTCCACGAGGCGGGCGACCACGTCCTCGTCACCGTCCGCCGGGACGGCGAGCGACTGCTCCGGGCGAAACTGGAACTCAAGGAAACCTCCGCGGGACCGCGGCCGGGGAAGTTCCGGCTGAAGGACGGGTCCCACGAGGAACCCCGTAGCCCCGACGAGTTCGTCGAGCTCGCCAGGCGGGCGGCCCGGATCCGCATCTCCGAGCAGACCCGCTCGCGCCAGCGGGACCGCCTGCGGGAGATGCTGGCGGGCTACCAGCTAGACGACAAGACGAAGGCGGTCCGCACCTGCCGGTACTGCGCCAACCACGGGCGGTACAGCCCACTGACCAGCGACACCGCCATCGATGGCGACGGCGAGTACATCTGCCAGGACTGCGCGGTGCGGGAACTGGAGCGGGAACTGTCCTTCCGGGGAGACCTCACGAGCGCGGCCCAGGACCGCCTGGAGGAGTTGCTGTTCGACGTGGGCGAACTGGACCGCATCGTCGACCTGCTGAAGGGGGAACTGGACCCCGACCTGACGAAGTTCGACGAGATGGGCGCCACCGTCGACGAGATCGACCCCATCGCGGTGGCGAACCTGGACCTCCACCCCGGCGTCAAGGGCCTGCTGGAGGACCGCTTCGACGAGTTGCTGCCCGTCCAGAGCCTCGCCATCGAGAACGACCTGCTGGACGGCCAGGACCAACTGGTCGTGAGCGCGACGGCGACCGGCAAGACCCTCGTGGGCGAGATGGCCGGCCTCCACCGGGCGCTGTCGGGCAAGGGCAAAGTCCTGTTCCTGGTGCCGCTGGTCGCGCTGGCGAACCAGAAACACCGGGACTTCGAGGAGGAGTACGGGCACCTCGTGGACGTGACCCTCCGGGTCGGCGGCGGCCGCATCCGCGACTCGGGCAACCGGTTCGACCCCGGCGCGGACGTGATCGTCGGCACCTACGAGGGCATCGACCACGCGCTCCGGGTCGGCAAGGACCTCGGCGACGTCGGCACCGTCGTCATCGACGAGGTCCACACGCTCAAGGAACCCGAGCGCGGCCACCGCCTGGACGGCCTCATCGCCCGCCTGAAGGACTTCTGCGAGCGGCGGGCGGCCCGCCGGGACGACTACCACGGCGCCCAGTGGATCTACCTCTCGGCGACGGTCGGCAACGTCGGCCAACTCGCCCGGAAACTGGAGGCCGTTCCCGTCGAGTTCGAGGAGCGGCCGGTCCCCATCGAACGGCACGTCACGTTCGCGGACGGCAGCGAGAAGCCCCGCATCGAGAACGAACTCGTCCGCCGCGAGTTCGACACCAGGTCCTCGAAGGGCTACCGCGGCCAGACGATCATCTTCACCAACTCCCGGCGGCGCTGCCACGAGATCAGCCGGAAACTGGAGTACTCCAGCGCCCCGTACCACGCCGGACTGGACTACGGCCGCCGGAAGAAGGTCGAGGAGATGTTCGCCGACCAGGAACTCGCCGCGGTGGTCACGACGGCGGCGCTGGCGGCGGGGGTGGACTTCCCGGCCAGCCAGGTCGTCTTCGACACGCTGGCGATGGGCATCGAGTGGCTGTCGGTCCAGGAGTTCCACCAGATGCTCGGCCGCGCCGGCCGGCCGGACTACCACGACAAGGGGAAGGTGTACGTCCTGGTCGAACCGGACTGCGCCTACCACGCCAGCATGGACCGCACCGAGGACGAGGTGGCCTTCGAGTTGCTGAAAGGCGAGATGGAGTCGGTCCACGTGCCCTACGACGAGGCGGCGGCCGTCGAGGAGACGCTGGCCAACGTCACCGTCGCCGGCAAGCGGGCGAAGGCGCTCAACGACCGGATGCTGGGCGAGATTCCGACCAAACACGCCGTCGGCAAACTGCTGGAGTACGAGTTCATCGACGGCCTCGAACCGACCGACCTCGGCCGGGCGGTGACGCGGCACTTCCTGTCGCCCGACGAGGCGTTCCTGATCCTCGACAGCGTCCGCAAGGGGAACGACCCCTTCGACATCGTGGCGGACCTCGAACTGCAGGACGAGGAACTCTAGCCGGCCCCCGGGACCCACCAGGGATGGCCGGGCGCCAACATCAGGATATCATATTATATTAATATAATTCCCAAAACAAATAATATCTCTCTTTAACTACTCCCATTCTGGGTTAAATTCATGGAGAAAGTCCCGGAATGACGACCCCATGCACTAACTCATCCGAGGATGGCCGTGGCTCGCCCCTCTGTGTGGTATTCAGGATCGTTCTCGGTGACGTCGATACGTGCCCGATACGGGACGAAATCGGGACCACCGGGGAGATCCGCCAGGAGTGCGTCGACGGTGCGTGTCACGTCGACGCGACCGTGACCGACGACGGCAGACGGCATGTCTTCCACGTCGAGGACACCGTCGAACAGGCGTGTCCCTGTCCCGTCTTCAGGGATCACGGATGCATCCCACAGGTCGACGACGTCACCGAAGGCGGGTTCGTCCTGGAGGTGTACATCCCCGACCGCGAGGTACTCCGGTCCTGCGTGGAGACGATGAAAGAGCGGGTCGAGAAACTCGAACTCGTCCGCCTCCAGATGGACCCGGAACCCGACGCCGACGACGTCGACGCGGTCGTGCTCAACCTGGAAGAACTCACCGAGAAACAGCGGACGGCCGCAGTCCGGGCGATGGCGGCGGGGTACTACGAGCGACCCCGGCAGACGAGTCTGTCCGAACTCGCCGAGGAGATGGACATCTCCAAATCCGCCTTCTCCCAGCGCCTCTCGGCCGTCGAGTCGAAACTCGCCAAGGCGGCGTTTGGCGCGGACTGTGGCTGAGTGACGACCCACGCGGACGGAGGCGAGCGAGCGGAATAGCCGCGCCGCCCACCAACCTCCTGGCTGACGCCCCACCGAGAACCGATCCCTTACTATCCCCTGTTTGCTTATAAAATACTTCATTATTTTCAATAGAATATAGGTACGTCAGTTTCGTCTCGGTTGACGTGAACCGAGACGAACTCCGGCGGGCCGACCTGGACTCGGCCGATTGGGAAGCGGCGGCGGAATCGATCCTCGAAGACGTCGAGTACGACACCGAACTGGGCAAGGAGATGGGCCGGGACGCGTTCAGACTGGCCCAGGGCGAGATGACCCGGGAGGAGTTCCACGAGAAGTACCACGAGGAGGTGGTCGCGGAGTTCGGCGTCGACGACCGCCCCACGGAACCGGAGGACTTCGGCGATGAGTGAGGAGGTAGTGGGAAGTCTCACCCGCCGCGACGCGATCAAAGCGGGCGGTGCCGCAGTCACGGCGGCCGGACTGTCCGGGTGTCTCTCCTTTCTCTCGGAGACCGACGACGGGCCCGGCGGGCAACTGGAGCGAGACGTCGTCAACACCGCCTGCTGGATCGGCAAACAGGACTGCGGCGCGGAGGCAAAGACGGTGGGCGACCGCGTCGTGAAGTTCGAGGGCCACCCCGACGACCCGACCACCGGCGGTGCGCTCTGCCCGAAGGGGCAGGCCCAGATCGCGTCGGTCTACGACCCCTACCGCGTGAAGACTCCCCTCAAGCGCACGAACGCGAAGGGCCAACACGGCGAGTGGGAGCAGATCACATGGGAGCAGGCGCTGGACGAGGTGGCGGCCGACTTCCGGGAGAAACTGGAGGACGACCCCCGGCGGGTGTTCTTCCAAAAGGGTCGCGGGAAGGCCGAACACTGGCACGACGACGGCTGGACCGCCGCAGTCGCGGACGGCTTCGGCGACGAGATGGAGGTCTACAGCCACGGTGCGGCCTGCTCGGACACGGGCCAGCGGATGTGCGAGACGATGTTCGGCACCGAGACCAACCCGGAGGCCGACCTCGAGCACACCGAGTTCCTGCTTGGCTGGGGGTACAACGTCGTCGGCGGCGGCGGCGCCAACCTCTGCCAGATCACCTGGCCCCGCCAGATCGCCGACGCCAAAGAGCGCGGCATGAAACTCGTCGCCGTCGACCCCCAGCGCCGCAGTTCCGGCCACTTCGCCGACGAGTGGCTCCCCATCGAACCGGGGACGGACCTGGCCCTCTTCCTGGCGATGAACCACGTCCTGCTCCGGGAGGGGTACGTCGACGAGGAGTACTTCGTCCGGGCGACGAACGCCCCCTGTCTCGTGGCCCAGGAGGGGCCGGAGGAGGGCCACATCCTCCGCACCGAGGACGCCGACGACCCCGCCGAGGAGTGGACCTGGCCCCGGGGCGAACTCGTCTACGACGAAGCAAACGACGAGGTCGTCCCCCACGAAGCGGCCGAACAACCGGCGCTCCGTGGCACCTACGAGGTCGACGGCGTGACGGCCAAGCCGGGGTTCCAGCTCTACCTCGACCACATGGAGGCCGAGCAGTACACCCCGGAGTGGGCCGAGGAGAAGACCGGCATCGACGCCGAGACCATCGAGCGCCTCGCCATCGAGTGGGGCGAGGCCGCCAACATCGGCGCGACCAAGGTCATCAACGGTCACGAGATTCCCTACCGCCCGGTGGCGACGACGAGTTACCACGCCGTCCAGATGGAACTCGGGTTCATGACGGCGGCCGCGCAGTTCCAGACGAGCATGCTCGTCGGCGCCATCGACGTGGTCGGGTCCACGCGTGTCCGCCTGGCTCACGAGGACGGGCCGAACGAGAAGCGCCACGAGTGGCGCAAAGGGGCGTTCCACCCGGAGAACCTCACCAAAGAGCCGCGGGGTCCGGCGATGATCCAGACGGCCTACTTCCCGTTCGATTCCGGCGGATTCCCGCAGACGCCGTTGAGCCTGACCCAGCCTGACAAGTACAACATCCCCTACGGCCCCGACGAGATGGCCGTGATCGTCCAGTTCGCCAACCCGGTGATGTCCCAACCCCAGATGGACACTACCATCGAGGCGTACACCAGCCTGGACACCGTCGTGGTCGTCGACCCGTTCGTGAGCGAGACGGCCGACCTGGCCGCCGACTACGTGCTCCCGGCGGCGACCGCGGACAAACTGGAGGGGCCGCTGTACAACTACTCCGGGTACGGCGACATCGAGACGATCCGGAACCCCGCGATGGACCCGATGTGGGAGTCCAAACCCGACGGCGAGATCTACATCGAACTGGCGAAGGCCCTGGGCATCGAGTCCGAGTACGTTTCCGCGCTCAACGACGAACTCGGCCTGACCGGGGCCGAGTACGAGATGGACCCCGAAGCGGGCCTCCCGGAGGACGGCCACGAGTTCCTCGAGAAGGGCCTGGACCGCTGGGCCAGGAAGAAGGGCAAGAGCCTCGACTGGTTCCGCCAGGGCAACGTCCTCACCCGCGAGTGGGAGGTCGGCGGCGTCGGCAGTCGGAACCGCTACGCTTACCTCTGGGGCGACCGCGACGAGTGGGGGAAGTACAACCCCTACTCGATCAAACACGAGTTCTACAACGAGACGGTTTACCGGATGGGCCAGCGCGCCGAAGAACTCGGCATCGACCCCGAGGAGTTCCCCCACGTCGACGACTTCAACGCCTTCCCGACCTGGCGCGACCCGACGATGTGGGACTCCCCCGACGAGTACGACCTCACGGCCTACACCGGCCACCAGATCGAGCACAAGCAGACCCGGACGGACAACAACAAGTTGCTGAACGAACTCGCGCCCGCCGCCCGCATCCGGATGAACACCGAGACGGCCCACGAGCGCGGCATCGAGCACGGCGACCCCGTGATCGTCGAGAGTCACGACGCGATGACCGGCGAGACCCACCGCCTCGAAGGCCACGCGATGGTCCGGGAGGGCTTCAAGAAGGGGACCGTCGGCATCCCGGCCTCCCACGGCGGCAGCAAGGACCCGGTGAGCGACCGCCTGGACGAGGGCGCCCACGCCAACGAGGTGTTCGTCAACGGCCCCGGCTACATGAACCCCGACACTGGCCAGTCGTTCCACGTCCGGGTGAAGGTCATGCCGAAGGAGGGTGACGACGGATGAGCCAGATCGGCATGGTGATCGACCTGGAGCGGTGTTACGGCTGCCGGGCGTGCATGGAGGCCTGCAAGGTCGAGAACAGCACGCCCCGGGGCGCCTTCTGGATGCACGTCTTCCGGTACGAGGAAGGCGAGTACCCCGAGGTCGACTCCCACTCGATGCCACGGCCGTGCCAGCACTGTTCGGAGCCGACGTGTTCGTACGTCTGCCCCACCGAAGCGCGGTTCAAGCGTGAAGAGGACGGCATCGTCCTCACCGACTACGACACCTGCATCGGCTGCCGGTACTGCGAGGTCGCCTGCCCCTACGGGGTCAACTACCTCCAGTTCGAGGACCCCGCCGAGGCCCAGTACGGCCACGGCGGTGAAGTCGAGAACGGCGCGGACGTGTTCGGCGAAGGGAGCGTCGACGACGCCGTGGACGTCGGGGACGGCAAGCCCCCGTGGCACGACCCGGCCCACGACGAGACCTACGGCGGCAAGAAAGTCTCCGGCCCCCAGCCAGAAGGCGTGATGGGCAAGTGTACCTTCTGCGTCCACCGCCAGGACGACGAACACACTGAGGGCACGGCGGCCTGCCAGCAGACCTGCCCCGTCGACGCCATCAAGTTCGGCGACATGGAGGACCCCGAGAGCGAACCCCGCGAACACCTCCGGAAGAAAGAGCAGTCCTCGTCGACGTTCAAGTTGCTGGAGGAGCGGGGCACGGAGCCGAACGTCGTCTACGTCGGCGAGGAACCCTCCGAGGAGGCCCGGCCGATCCAGACCGCCGACGAGTACATGAAGGCTCCCGAGGAGGCCATCGAGGTCGAGCGGGATCCGCCGGAGGACTACGAGACGGAGTTCGAGGGGTTCTGAATGAGTACGCCATCCAGCGACGCGGTCGACCGCATCGTCGGGCAGCTACAGTCGACCGGCAGGGGCTACTACGCGCTCGCCGGCGTGACTACCGCGGCGTTGCTGTGGTTCCTGTTCGTCGTCTGGACGTTCGTCACGCAGGGCCACGCCGTCACCAACCTGGGAGACTGGGGCACCCGCGGCGGCGTCCCCTGGGGACTGGACATCGCCGCGTTCAACTGGTGGGCCGCCCTCGGCGTCGGCGCGGTCACGGTCGCCGCCGCGATCACCCTCTTCCGGCCCGGGGAGTACGAGCCCTACGCCCGCATCGGCGCGTTGCTCGGGCCCTTCGCGTTCCTGGTGGGCTTTCTGCACGTCCTGTTCGACCTCGGCCGGCCCGACCGGGTGTTCATCACGGTGCTGAAACACCCCCTCTCGTCGCCCATCATCTGGGACATCGTGATCCTGGGCGGACTGGGGACGCTGGCGACCGCGTACGTGGTCGTCGACGTCCGCGAGGACCTGGCCCCGCTCAGGGAACGCGGCGCGCTCCCGTCCGTGCTGGGGCCGGTCTACGACGCCGTGTTGTTCAGGTACGATCCGGAGTCCGGCGTCGAAGACCGGGTCACCCTTGGACTCGCGGCCGTGATCCTGGTGTACGGCCCTCTGACCGCCGGCGGCGCCGTCCCCCTGTTCCTGTCGGCGTCCGGCCGGAGGTTTGACTGGTTCGGGGCCATCCAGGGGCCGTCGTTCGTCCTGGGCGGCCTGGCGACCGGCGCGGCGGCGGTCGCGTTGATCGCGGCGACGTTGCGGCACGCGTACGGCTGGGCCGACGTCTTCGACGATTCGACGCTGGCCGGCCTCGGTGCGGCCGCCGCGGCCGCCGCGGCCGGGTACCTGCTGCTGGTCCTGTTCAACGTCCAGAGCGGGACGTTCGGTCCGATCTTCGCCGACGCTGACGCCGGGACGGCGGCGATGACGGGGGCGCTGGCCCCGCTGTTCTGGATCGCCGTGCTCTCGATCCTCGGAGCGACGGCGTCGTTCACCGTCCAGCGCGTCCGCGGGCGGGCGAACGCCGTCGCGACCGCCGGGACGGCCGCCCTGTTGCTGGTCGGCGTCTTCCTCTCGGAACTCTGGACCGTGGTCGGCGGCCAGTTGTACTCCGAACTGATGTACACGACGGGGCAGTACGTCCCCTCCTGGACGGAGCTGTCGAACGTCCTCGGAACCGTCGCCGTGGTCACGTTCGTGTTCCTGATCGCGGTGAAAGCGATGCCGATCGTCCCGCTCGACGTGCTGGAATCAGAACCATGACCGGCAACCGATCGACCGTCGACGGAACGGACGACCGACCGCCCGAGAGTACGGCCCCCGGACCCCTCGAAGAGGGCAGCGCCGGGGAGTCGACCGACGGGCCGAACCCCGCCGACCTGGAGACGGAGGCGGCGACGGCACGGGTCCTGCGCGTCCTGGCCCGGGAGTACCTCGAACCGCCGACCGCGGCGCGACTGGAGCGGCTGGCGACCTGGGCCGAGGACTGGCTGGCCGCGGCCGACGAGCAGAGTCGCCAACACCGCCGTACGAGTCGCTGTACCGCGACGGCCAGTTGTACTCCTCGACGACCACCGAGGTCCGGCGGGGGTACCTCGCCGCGGGGGTCGACGTGGACGACGGCGAGAGCAACGAACCGCCGGACCACCTCGGCATCGAGTTGCAGTTCCTCGCGTTGCTGTGCGAGTACGCGGCAGACCCCGACGCCGGG
Source organism: Halobacteriales archaeon QS_1_68_20 (assembly GCA_003021085.1). GTDB lineage: Archaea > Halobacteriota > Halobacteria > Halobacteriales > PXRE01 > PXRE01. Next base: position 25,909 of record PXRE01000031.1, read on the forward strand.
GAGCTATCGCGGAGCCGCGCCCGCGACGCCCAGGAGTGGTTCCTCGACGACCACCTGCTGACCTGGATCGTCGGCCTCCGCGGCCAGGTGCTACAGGCCGACCCGCCCGAGTTCTACCGGGCGCTACTGGACCTGACCGTCGAGACGCTACAGGCACACAGACGCGCACTGCACGAGATTCGAGCGGACGAACCGTGATCAGCGGACACGCCACGGAGGACGAACCATGACCAACGAAGACGTCATCGACCTGCTGAGCACCGTCACCGACCCCGAGTTCGACGACGACCTCGTCTCGCTCGGGTTCGTGAACGACGCCGTCGTCGAGGACGACACCGCCCACGTCTCGCTGGCGCTGGGCGCGCCGTACTCGCCGGCCGAGTCCGCACTGGCCGACGAGTTCCCGACGAGTACGCCGAGTCCGTCGAGCTGCTCCCGAACGTCGAGAACGTCGTCGCGGTGGCCTCCGGGAAGGGCGGCGTCGGCAAGTCCACCATCGCGGTGAACCTGGCGACGGCCATGGCCGACCGGGGCGCCCGCGTCGGCCTGTTCGACGCGGACCTCTACGGGCCGAACGTCCCGCAGATGCTCGGCATCGACGACAAGCCGGCCCACGCCAAAGACGAGCAGACGCTGTTGCCGATCAAGCGCCACGGCGTGAAGGTGCTGAGCATGGGCATGCTCGTCGGCGAGGACGAACCCGTCGTCTGGCGCGGCCCCATGGTCGACAAGGTGCTCACGCAGCTCTGGCGGGACACCGCCTGGGGCGAACTGGACTACCTCGTCGTGGACCTCCCGCCGGGGACGGGCGACGCGCAGTTGACCCTCCTCCAGAAGATTCCGGTGACCGGCGGCGTCGTCGTGACGACCCCCCAGGACGTCGCCGTCGACGACGCCCGGAAGGGCCTCCGGATGTTCGAGGAACACGACTCGACGGTGTTGGGCCTGGTCGAGAACATGAGCGGGTTCGTCTGCCCCGAGTGCGACGCCAGCCACGACGTGTTCGCGCACGCGGGCGGCAGTCACGACCTCAACCGGGAGTTCGACGTCCCCATGCTCGGGGCGATTCCCATGGACCCCTCGGTCCGGACCGACGACCCCGAACAGAACCCGCCGCTGGCGGACGCCTCCGCCGAGGTCCGCGAGGCGTTCGGCGCGCTGACCGATGCCACCCTGGACCGGGTCGGCGCAGTCCGGCGCCGGAAAGTCGCCAGGGGCGAGGGCCACGAACCGACGATCAGGGAGGACGCCGAACCGCCGTCGCCCTGACGCCCGCGCCCGACCTCGCCATGACCGAACCGGACCATCCGGACCCGCCCTCTGCGGCCGAACTCGACCTGGTCGGCCAGCGACGGACCCGGGTCGACGCCGACGACCTCGCGTCCCTGCCCGTCCGGCGCCGGACCGTCGAGATGGTCTGCTCGACGGGGCGCCGCGACGCCGCGACCTGGGGCGGCGCGCCCCTCCCGGACCTGCTGTCGCTGGGCACTCTCCCGCCGACGACGACGCACCTGGTGGTCGGGACGGGCGACGGCTACGCCGCCTGCGTGGGCGTCGAGGCGGCGCTGTCGGGCCTGCTCGCCTGGACCCGCGAGGGCCGCCTGCTCGCGGAAGCGACGCCCTACGTCACCCGGTTCGTCGCACCCGGCGTCGACGGCGTCCGGTTCGTGAAAGGCGTCGCCCGCATCGAAGCCGTCGCGCTGTCGGCCGGCGAGGATCCAGCCGACTACGAGTCCCTCGACACCGACTCGCCGGACTTCGAAGCGGCCGAGGCGTCAGGCGGCACTACCGGGGTGGACGGATGATCGACCCCGGGGCCGTCACCGGCGCGGTGCTGGCGGGGGGCGACAGCACGCGGTTCGACGGCGGCGACAAGGCCC
>PXRE01000032.1 GCA_003021085.1 Halobacteriales archaeon QS_1_68_20
GCGGGCGGATGGACGTGGTCTACCCCGGATCGGACGGCTACGACCCCGACGACGGCGAACACCCCGTCCGTAGCCTCCCCTTTCCGTTCTACGAGGGGTTCCGGCTCGGCACTCCCAGCGTCCCGGCGGCGGTCAACGACGTGGACCTGGTCCACGCGCACACGCCGTTCAGCATCGGTCTCGCCGGGATGCGACTGGCGAACAATCTGAAGGTCCCCTTCGTCGCTTCGTACCACACGCCCACCGGCGAGTACACGGAGTACCTGGCGCCGACCGAACGGATCGCCTCGGGCCTCGAACGGGTGACCAGCGTCTACGAGCGGTGGTTCCTCGAACGGGCCGAGGCAATCGTCGCGCCCAGCGAGACCACCAGGCGCCACCTGGAGGAAGTCGTCGGCGTCGACGGGCGCGTGGAGGTCATCCCCAACGGCGTCGACGTGGACTTCTTCGAACCGGTCGACCCCGGGGGGTTCCTCCGCCGGCACGACGTCGACCGCGACCGCCCCGTCGTCGGCTACACGGGTCGGCAGGGCTACGAGAAGCACCTCTCGGAGTTGCTGGAAGCCGTCGACGGCCTGGACGTGACGGTCCTGATGGGCGGCGACGGCCCGGCCCACGAGGACCTCAGGGACCAGGCCCAGTCGATCGACGCCGACGTCCGCTTCCTGGGCTTTCTCGACCGGGAGGAACTGCCCGCGTTCTACTCCGCTCTGGACACGTTCGCGTTCCCGAGTCCCATCGAGACCCAGGGACTCGTCGCGCTGGAGTCGGTGGCCTGCGGGACGCCGGTCGTCGGGTGTGACGAGGGCGCACTCGCGAACACCATCGACCACGGCGAGACGGGGTACAACTACCCCAGCGGTGACCCCGAGGCGTTCCGTGACGCGATCCGGCGCGCGCTCGCCGAAACGGAGTCGCTACGGGAGACGTGCCTGGACCGCAGGGAGGAGTTGACGGTCGACCGGTCGGTCCAGCGGTTGGCCGACCTCTACGAGTCGCTCCGTTAGTCCTCGAGCGCTTCGGCGATCCGCTCGAGCGTCCGGTTGACGTCCCGCACCTCGTCGCGGAGTTGCCGGACCTCGCGGACCAGTTCCTCGTCGCCGACCTGCTGGCCGCCCTGGGGGCCGCCCGGGCCGCCGCCCATGCCGCCGGGGCCGCCGCCCATCATGCCGCCCATCATCTGCGCGAAGGGGTTGCCGCCCATGCCGCCGGGGCCGCCACCGCCGCCCATCATCTCTTCCATGCGCTCGCGGCGGTCGCCCTCCTCGCCCTCGCCTTCCTCGGCGCGGCGCTCTCGGATCTCCTCGACGCGCTCGCGGAAACTCTTCTCCTCGTCGCCGCCGTCGTCGGCCGCTCCGTCGCCGTTGTCTTGATCCTCGGCCATGTCTCCGGATTTCCGCGCCGGCCCGAAAAGGCTTTTCAAGCCTGATCAACGGGTCCGGCCGACGGGCGTGGGACCCCGCCGAACCGGGGACGGCGTCGGGTCGACGCTCACGCGTCCCCGAACGACTCCAGGCTGGACTGGAGGTCGCGGTCGCTCGCACCGTCGACCAGTTCGTGACCGACGAGGTCCCGGACGTCGACCGCGTACACGCCGCTGTCGCACTCTAGCACGAGCACCCGGCCCTTCGTCCCGAGGACGGTCCCAGTGGCCAGCGTCTCCGCGACCGGGCGCGCACCCAGGTCGAGTCCGTAGTCGAACGCGTACGTCTCCCGGACCTCGAAGTCCGCGAGCAGGGCCTGCCAGGCCGACTCGTCGACCGAGCGGTGGAGGCCGCTGATCTTCTCCGGAACCCGGACGCGATCGGGAATCTCGGTGGCGTGTTCGGCCTCGATCTTCCGGGCGATTCGCCCGTCGGCGACGGTCCGGACGTGCGCGGCGCGGTCGGCCCCCTGCTCGCGGAGGCGGGTCTCCACGCGCCACGATTTGGTAACGCCCACCTTGAACGTGTCCGGGGCGAACGCCGCGAGGTAGATGGCGTGTTCTTCCCGGCAACTCTCCAGCGGCAGGTCACAGTCGCCGGTGCAACGAGCGCACGGCCACCTGCTCCGGTGGGCGTCACAGTAGGGTGCCGTCGATTGGTCACAGGGGACGTGGGCGTCGCCGTCGACGACCCCCGCGCATCGCCGGTCGCCCAGCGAGTACGCGAGTTCCCGGCCCGCAACCAGCGGTTCCCGTTCGACCGCACCGTCGGTCCCGATCAGCAAGGCCGGGTCCGACCCGTCCGCACCCGTGTCGTATCCGACGACCTGCACGAACCGCCCTACCGGGCGCTGGCGCTTATGTGCTCCGGACGCGGATCCGGCTGGATGATTAATTACAACTTTGACAAATGTGCGGAAACGATACCACTGTTTTCGTACATCTAGAGTTGTGATTCGTGTCAAAGGTAGAAAATTAAATATTAAATTCCAAAATATTTAATTTGGATGCGCTTCCCTATCCGGATGTATGCCACGTACTAATGGCACGGTTTCACGGCGTGACGTGCTGAAACTGACCGGTGGGTCCTTCGCGGCCGTCGCCGCCGGCGCGGCGGGGCAAGCCGTCGCGGAGTCGCCCGACCGGAAGATCATCGGGCTGACTGCCGACGCCGGATTCGGCGTAGCCAGTCGGGGCGCCCGCGACGTCCACCGCGAGATCGACTTCGGGGAGATCGGCAAGGCAGTCGCCGGCAAGTTCTCCGACCAGGCGGTGGAGGCCCTGGAGAACAATCCCAACGTCCGGTACGTCGAGACCGACGGCCAGATGCAGGCGCTGGGCCACTACAACGACTACTACCCGTGGGGCATCAACCGGGTCGACGCCGACGTCGCCCACGACTACGGCTACGCCGGAAGCGGCGGCGACGTGGCCGTCGTCGACACCGGTATCGACGCCTACCACGGTGACCTGCAGGCCAACCTCGGCAACGGCGCCGACTTCACCGGCTCCGGGTCCTGGAACGACGACAACGGCCACGGGACCCACGTCGCCGGGACCGTCGGCGCCGTCCAGAACGGGTCCGGCGTCATCGGCGTCGGCCACGAGATCACCCTCCACGCCGTCAAGGTGCTGGACTCCAACGGCGGTGGCTCCTACTCCGACATCGCGGACGGCATCCGCTGGGCCGCCGACCAGGGCCACGACGCCATCAACCTGAGCCTCGGTGGTGGCTACTCCAGCGCCGTCCGGGACGCCGTCCGGCACGCCTACTACAACCGCGGCGCACTCGTCGTCGCCGCCGCCGGCAACGACGGCTGCTACGACTGCGTCGGCTACCCGGCCGCCCACGACGAGGCCATCGCGGTCAGCGCCATCAACCAGAACGACCGGCTGGCCAGCTTCTCGTCGTACGGCCCCGAGATCGAGCTGGCGGCCCCCGGCAAGGACGTCTGGTCGACCTGGCCCGGCGACGACTACCGGCAGCTCGACGGCACCTCGATGGCGAGCCCGCACGTCGCCGGTGCCGGTGCCCACCTGATGACCGTCGGGTACAACAACACCGACGCCCGCTCGCGGCTCAACAACACGGCCGAGAACCTCGGCCTGGCCAGCTACGAACAGGGCAACGGTCTCGTCGACGTCGGGACCGCGCTCGGCCTCAACTAATAGCGCCGGGATAGGATTTCAAACAATTCTTCCGCTTTGAAGTAATTACTTTGATTATTGTTCTTGCTAGAGCTGACGCGAACTTCGGCGTCGCCAGCGACCGTGCGGAGTCGGTGTACAAGAAACCGGACTTCGGCCACGTCGGCAAGGCCTTCGTCAGTTGCCGGGGTAGCCCGAACGTCTGTCGAAAGGAGTGGGACGACGACAACGACCACGGCACCCGCTGCGCGGGCATCGCCGACGCCATCGACAACACCGAGGGCGTCGTGGGCGTCTCGACGGAGGCAACGCTCCACGCCGTGAAGGTCCTCGACAAGTCGGGGTCGGGATCGTTCTCGGACGTTGCCGACGGTATCAGGTGGACCGCCGACCAGGGCTACGACGTCGGTAGCATGAGCCTCGGCGGTTCGTCTTCCTCGACCGTCAAGGACGCCTGCCAGTACGCCTGCGACAAGGGCGTGCTGCTGGTCGCCGCAGCGGGCAACGACGGTCCCTGCAGTGACTGTGTCTCCTACCCGGTGGCCTACCAGGAGGTCATCGCGGTGTCGGCGACCTCCTGCGACGACAGTCCGGCGGGTTTCTCATCGACGGGACGGGAGGTCGAACTCGCCGGCCCGGCGAGGACGTCTACTCGACCATCCCCGGGAGCTGCGACACCTTCAGCGGCACGTCGATGGCGTGTCCGCACGTCTCCGGCTCCGGGGGCCAGTTGATGGCCAACGGCTACACCAACGCGGAGGCCCGCCAGCGACTGAAGGACACGGCAGAGAACATCGGCCTCGGCTCCAACGAGCAGGGGAGCGACCTGCTGGACACGGCAGCGGCGCTTGGCCTGGACTCCAGCGACGACGGGACCGGCAACGGGCCGAACTGCTAGTCCGTCTACCGTCGTCCGTTTCTTTCCGAGGTAACAAGGATTATTGTCCAGTGGCGTGACGTTGGGATATGGTCTTGGTCGGCTCCCTGGACGTCGCGGTCAGCGGTGACGAAGTCGAGTTCACGTTCGAAGTTCGCAACGACGGCGACGACCCCGTCGAAGTCACGTTTCCCAACGCTTGCACGGTCGACGTCGCCGTCTTCGAGGACGACGCGGAGGTCTGGCGCTGGAGCGAGGGGCGCATGTTCGCCCAGATGATCCAGCAGGAGACGTTCAACCTGGGTGACGGGATGACCGAAACCCGCGTCTGGGAGTCCGCGCCCGCGGGCGACTACGAGGCGGTCGCCACCCTGGAAGCCCGCGGACAGGACCTAGAGGCGGGCGCGACCTTCAGCGTGTGAGGTCGACGAGCTCGCGGGCGGCCTTCCTGACCGACTCGTCGCTGGTCAGCGACGGCTGCCAGCCCAGCGCCCGGAGCTTCTCCATGGACAGACGCATCTTCGGCACGTCGCCGGTCCAGCCCCGGTCGCCGCCGGTGTACTCGTAGTCCGGGTCCAGGCCCATCTCCTCGCTGACGACGTCCGCGATGCGGTCGACGGAGGTGGTCGTCCGCGTCCCGAGGTTGTAGACCGAAAGCGGTCCCTCGGCGTGCTCGACGACGTGGCACATCGCGTCGACGCACTCGGAGACGTGCATGTAGGACTTCTCCTGGCGGCCGTTGCCCAGGATGGTCAGCGACGTGGGGTCGTCCTGCAACTTCTCGACGAAGTCCGGGACGACGCCCGCGCCGAACCGCGGGCCGACGATGTTGGCGAACCGGAAGACCTTCACGTCGAAGCCGTAGGAGTGAGCGAACACCGAGCAGAGGCTCTCCTCGGCCAGTTTCGTGGCGCCGTAGACGCTGATCGGCTCCAGGGGCGCGTAGTCCTCGGGGGTCGGCCGGGGCGCCTCGCCGTAGACGGTCGAGGAAGAGGTGTACGCGAGGTCGGTGACGTCGACCTCCCGCATCCGTTCGAGGACGTTGTGGGTCATGCTGCTGTTGGCCTCGAACTGCTGGCGGGGGTCGTCGGTGTCGACGTACTTCTCGGCGGCCGCGAGGTGGAACACCCCGTCGAGGTCCGGGGTAATTACCTCGGCGACTGCCTCGGGGTCGGTGAGGTCGGCCTCGACGAACTCCAAGCCGTCGGGGACGTTCTCGGGGGCGGCGTTCGAGAGGTCGTCTGCGACGACGACCTGGTTGTCCTCGGCCAGTCGACTGGCCAGTGGGGCACCGATGAGTCCCGCCCCACCGGTGACGAGAAGGCGCTTTCCCTGCAGGTCCATGCCGAGTCGGTCGGCCAGAACGGGCAAGTGCCTTCCGGTCGGGGCGCGGACCGTTGCCGGAACGGAAACGACGTAGTGTCCCGGCCGAGAACGGCCGTCCATGGTCGACCTCCGGATCACCGTCGACGGGCGCGAACTCCAGGCCTCCTGGGTCGACGACAACCCCGAAACCAGACGGGCGCTCCGCGATGCGCTCCCCGTCGAGGGCGAGGCCGCCCGCTGGGGTGACGAACTGTACTTCGACGTACCGGTGGACGAATCCCCCGTCGAGACCCGTGAAGCCGTTCCAGAAGGGGCCGTCGCCTACTGGCCCGCGGGGAACGCGCTGTGCCTGTTCTGGGGTCCGACGCCGGCGAGTCGGGACGACGAACCACGAGCCGCCGGGCCGGTCGCCGTGCTGGCCGAGATCGCGGACATCTCGCCGCTCGCGGACTTGGACGGCAATGGGACGGTCAGGGTAGAAGAAGCCTGACGCGTGCGCCGGGACGACTCGCTCGGGTCACCCTTCGGCGTCGCACGGGTCCGCGTCACCCGGCTCCGCGTCAGTGGATTCCACGTCGGTGGGTTCTACGTCAGTCGATTCGGACTCGGTCCGCTCGCGGCCGTCGAGTAGCGGGCGGACGGCGTCCAGTGCCGGCCCGGGTTCGACCTCTAGATCCTCGCCGTTCCAGCGGACGAGGTCTGCGTCCGCCAGTTTCGGGACCAGGAGGAGGGGACCGTCCGGCTCACCAACCGCGTGTTCCAGCGGACGAGGTCTGCGTCCGCCAGTTTCGGGCCAGCCGAGTTACGGCTGGGTGCTCAGGTGGGAGTTCCAGCGGACGAGGTCTGCGTCCGCCAGTTTCGGGAGGTGGACGTGGTACAGGCGAACCGACGGGTCGCTCCCGGCGTCGGTCACGTCCACGTCCTCCGGAAGCCGTACCGGTCCGCCCGACTCTCTCGCTCTCCACGAGCGCCGAGAGTACTCGACGGCGACACGGGTTTGCAAGTGCGTCGTACAGCAGGCCGGGACGTTTCCCTTGCCCCGACGTCCGGTCGTGCTCCGTCATACCGGGATCGACGTCCCTGCCGGCTAAAGCGCTTTTTCTCTGTAGTTACCGCCTGCAAAATTACGGGAACCGGAGGTGTTTTTCCGCGATTGTTGCACTGCTGTCTGGGATCTGTCGAGAACGCGCCGGGGGTGATCACTCGTCGGTCACGTCGGCCCCGAAGTGGTCGAACGGTTGCCGGAAGGTCCTGCGGACGTGTTCCGTCTGGATGACGTCCAGTCCCGCATCGACCAGGGCATCGTGGGTGGCCGCCATGTGGTCGGAGTCGGTCTCGACCGCCTCCACGAAGACGTTTTGCTCGCTGTCGAGCACCTCCAGTATCTCGACGACGCCGCTGATGTCCAGCACCCGTTCGGCGAGGTCGCCACGGTCCCCGGTCGGTGCCCGGCAGAGGTAGAGGACGTGGAGGTCGAAGCCGGCGGCGCCGTAGTTCACCTGGGGGTGGTACCCTTCGATGACTCCCGCGTCTTCCATGTCACCGATGCGGTCGCGGACGGTGCTGGGAGACACCCCTACCCGGTCGGCCATCTCCTCGATGGTCGCGTTCCGGGCGTCCTGCTGGAGGGCGTGGAGGATACCCCGGTCGACGTCGTCGAGTTCGTAGGCCACGGCGAGGCTAGTGGCCCGAGGCCGAACGCCCCTGCGACCGGTTCCGAAACGGATTCCCGTCCGCGCCGATACGGGTCGGGTATGCAGGACGAGCCGGAGGTCGCAGTGTTGCGGCTCGGCCACCGCCCCGGCCGCGACGACCGTATGACGACCCACGTCGGCCTCACTGCGCGGGCGCTCGGGGCCGACCGGGTGCTGCTCGCGGGCGAGGCCAGCCAGACCCGGGAAACCGTCGCGGACATCACCGACCGGTTCGGCGGACCGTTCGAGGCCGAACTCGTCGAGGGCGGCGAGCGGGTCGTCCGCGACTGGGACGGCACGGTCGTCCACCTGACGATGTACGGCCTCCCCGTCCAGGAAGTCGAAGACGAGGTCCGCGCGGCCCACGCGGACGAACCCCTGCTCGTCGTTGTCGGGGCCGAGAAGGTGCCGTTCGACGTGTACGAGGCCGCCGACTACAACGTCGGGGTGACCAACCAGCCTCACTCGGAAGTGGCTGCGCTGGCGGTGTTCCTCGACAAGTTGTTCGAGGGACGGGAACTGCGACGGGAGTGGGTCGACCCAGAACGGGAGGTCGTGCCGAAGGAGACGGGAAAACGGGTCGAACCGGCCGACGAGGGGGACTGACGCCGAGCCGAACTCGTTGGTCGTCGGGCGGAGTGGTCAGTCGTAGATGTCGTCTGCGTCCTCCAGCGGGAGGTCGAAGTCCCGCTCGGACTCCGAGATCGTCTCGACGTCGGCGTCCAGGTCCAGCACCTCGTCGCACTCCGGGCACGGGACGGCCACCGTGACGTAGAGCTGTCCGTCCGTCTGGTTCTACTGTTCTCCCTCTTCCTCTCCCTCTCCCTCTTCGGCCACCGTGACGTAGAGCTGTCCGTCCGTCTGGTAGATGTCGGTCACGATGGCGTCGGAGGGGTAGAGGTACTCCGCGTCGACGTCATGTTCGTGGGCGTTGGCGGCGGTCATGGTCGTTCGGAAGGTGGTGCGCGCCGAGTTTCAAACGTTCGGTCGTCGGGGACCCAGTCGACAACGAACGGTAACTTTAAACGCGTCACGGCCGCCCATTGGGATAATGGCTTTTGAGGACCTGCTCGAGGACCCGGTGATACAGAAGTACCTCCACGAGCTGGTCGGCCCCAAAGGGATGCCGGTCGCGGCGGCACCCCCGGACGGGGAGGTGACCGACGAGGAACTCGCCGAGGAACTCGACCTCGAACTCAACGACGTGCGGCGCGCGCTGTTCATCCTCTACGAGAACGACCTCGCCAGTTACCGCCGACTCCGCGACGAGGACTCCGGGTGGCTGACCTACCTCTGGACGTTCCAGTACGACAACATCCCGGAGAACCTCGAGGAGGAGATGTACCGTCTCCACGACTCGCTGGTCGAGCGCCGCGAGTACGAGGCGACCCACGAGTTCTACCTCTGTGAGGTCGACTCCATCCGGTTCGAGTTCGGCGAGGCCATGGAGTTCGGCTTCGAGTGTCCGGAGTGTGGCTCCGCGCTGGAGTCGCTGGACAACGACCGTCTGGTCGACGCCATGGACCGCCGCATCGGGGAGTTGCGCGACGAACTGAACATCGAACCCGAAGAAGTCGACGTCGAAGTATAATGGTCGTCCTGGCGACGAAGGTCTACGTGGAAGGCGACGCCTGCCAGCGAGCGCTCGACGGCCTGACCTCGATGGTCGGCAACGCCATCGGGGACCTGGACGTCGAGTACGAGGTGGGCGTCCGCCACGACGGCTTCCCCAGCGTCACGGTCGACGGTCCCGACGCCGTCGTCGCCCGGAACGTCCTCCGGGAGGAGTGGGGCGAGATCACGCCGGAGTTCGAGGCCGGCGAGACCTACGTCGGCACCCTCGAATCGTGGGACGACGAGGGGTTCGTTCTCGACGCCGGGGAGTCGATCCGGGTGCCCGCGGGCGAACTGGGCCTGGGACAGGGGACGCCACCCCAGATCCGCGAGCGGTTCGGCCTCGTCCAGCACCTCCCGCTACGGTTCGAGTACGGCGACCCCCCGCGACTCGCCGACGCGGAGCGCGACCGCCTGTACGAGTGGACCCGCGGCACCGGACGGGTGAACGTCAACAGCGCGACCCGCGCGGAGGTCCGGGCGACGGTCAATCGCGCGGGCCACTCCCGGGACATCGTCACCGTCGAGCGACTGGGGTTGCTGGAGCAGAGCGTCGTCTGCGAGGAAGGAACCGACCCGCCGGGGCTGCTGGCAGCTATCGGGTCGTACCTCCCGGCGGAACTGCTCGCTGTCATCCCATGAACAGGAGACGACTGGCGCTGGTGGGCGTCGTACTGGTGGTCGTCACCTCGGGGTGTCTCGGCGCGTTCGGCGGCGTCTCCCAGGAGAGGCTCTGTGAGGAGGCCGACTACGACTGGAACAAGACGGCGAACGCCACCTACAGGGTCTCCGACGACAACACCTACCAGGCGGTCTACGAGGTGAACAACACCTCCTCGATGGAGCTACACACCCGGGACGGACTCGGCAACGACGACCCCCTGGAGATCTCGTCGGTGAAGTTCCGCGCCGAGGACGGCACCGTCTACGACTGTGAGGACATCGACGTGGAGACGACCCGTCACGAGACCATCGTCGAGTTCCCGGAGGAGAACGGCCAGTTCGCCTACACCGCCGAGTCGCCGCCCAAGCGGTTCGGCACCCAGCGGTTCGTCGACGGCTCCCACGAGGTGATCCTGCCCCCGGACCGCGAAATCTCCAACCCCATCTTCGGGAGCGTCCAGCCCTCCGGGTACGACGTTTCGCGGCCCGGCGACCAGGTGCACATCAGGTGGGACGACGCCGACGGCCGCCGAATCTCGGTCCAGTACTACCTGAAGCGCGACATCCCGCTGTTCTTCGGCATCGTCACCGTCGCCGGCATCGCGGCGCTGGCCGGCATCGCCTACTACTACCGCCTCGTGCGCGGCCTGGAGCGCCGGAGGGAGGAGGCCGGCCTCGACGTGGACGTCGACGACGACGACCGCCGCGACCCGCCGCCCGGGATGGGGTAGAGCCGCGAGTTTAAACCGTCCGCCCCCGAACGCGTGGCCATGGAAGTCGCCGTGGTCACCGTCGGTGACGAAATTCTGGCCGGCGACACGGTAAACACCAACGCCGCCTGGCTCGGTGCCCGGTTGACCGAGCGCGGCGTCGACGTGGAACGGGTCACCGTCGTCCCCGACAGGGTCGCCGACGTCGCCCGCGTCGTCAACGAGTACCACGCCGAGTACGACGCCGTGATCGTCACCGGCGGCCTCGGGCCGACCCACGACGACGTGACGATGGAAGGGGTCGCCGCGGCGTTCGGCCGCGACCTGGCCGAGAACGACGCGGTCCACCGGCACCTCACGGGGGAAGGCGGCTACGCGGCGTCGGACCTCGCGGACGGTACCACCGAGATTCCCGAGGGGGCCCGGCCGCTCCACAACGAGGCCGGCGTCGCCCCCGGGTGCGTCGTCGGGACGGTGTACGTACTGCCGGGGGTTCCCGACGAGATGAAGTCGATGTTCGGGGCGGTCGCCGACGAGTTCGTGGGCGACCCGGACCACGTGGTCGTGGTCGAAGCCGACGAACCGGAGAGCGCCCTGCTGGACCGCATCGAGGGCGTCCGCGAGCGGTTCGACGTGACCGTCGGGAGCTATCCCGGCGAGACTGTCAGCCTGAAGCTCGCCGGCACGGACGCCGGGGAAGTCGAGGCGGCCGCCGACTGGTTGCGCGAGCGGGTCGACGCCCCCGGGTGAGCTTACTCGAACAGGTAGTACAGCCAGGCGGCGGTGATCAGGAGGCTGGTGACCAGCACGACGGTCCCGGTGGTGTCGGCCGGGACCGACTCCGCGAGCGGGATTGCGGCGACGTCGTTCATGTGCGGCCCATCGCCGTCGGCCACCTTAACGGTTGATACCTCGGGTTGCCGGGCGCGTCCGGTTCGCTTTTCGGTGACGGCCGACTACGACCGCCCATGCGACGCATCGGGGGCGTGGTCAACCCAATCGCGGGCATGGGTGGCCGCGTCGGACTGAAGGGGACCGACGGGAAGGTCGAGGAGGCCCGGGAACTCGGTGCCGACCAGCGCGCCTCCGAGCGCGCCGTCGAGGCGCTGGCGCGGTTGCACGAACTGGCGCCGGAGACGGACCTGCTGACCTACGGCGGCGAGATGGGCGAGCAGGCCGCCCGCGAGGCCGGGTTCGATCCCGAGGTCGTCGGCCACTCCGAGAATCCCGAGCGGACCCGCGCCGCCGACACGCGCGCGGCTGTCCGGGCGTTCGCCGAGGCGGGGGTCGACCTCGTCCTGTTCGTCGGCGGGGACGGCACCGCGGTCGACGTGACCGAGACCCTGGAGGAACTGGACGCCGACGTGCCGATGCTGGGCGTGCCCGCGGGCGTGAAGGTTTACTCGTCGGTGTTCGCGGTCACGCCCCGGGAGGCCGGCCGGGTCGCCGCGGAGTTCGAGTGGACCGAGAGACGGGAGGTCAACGACATCGACGAGCGGGCCTACCGCGAGGAGGGGGAGGTCCGGACCGAACTGAAGGGCATCGCCCGCGTGCCGGTCGCGGAGGCGCTCCAGTCCAGCAAGCAACTGTCCGGCGGGAGCGTCGAGACGCTGGCCGCCGGGGTCGCCGCCGACGTGGAACCCGGGACGACCTACGTGTTCGGCCCGGGCAGCACCGTCGGCACCATCGAGCGGGAACTCGGCTTCGAGGGGTCGCCGCTGGGCGTCGACGTCTGGCGGGCAGTTCCCGCCGATACGGAAACTGGCTGGCGCGGCGAACTGCTCGTCGCCGACGCCCGCGAGTCCGAGATTCTCGACCACCTGGGCGAGCGCAACGTCGTGGTCGTCTCGCCCATCGGCGGCCAGGGGTTCGTCTTCGGCCGGGGCAACCACCAGATATCGCCCGCGGTGATCCGACGGTCGGATGTCGAAGTCGTCGCCTCCAAGGAGAAACTGGACGACGTCGGCGTGCTGCGGGTGGACACCGACGACGAGGCGGTCGAGGAGGACCTCCGCGGGTGGACGAAGGTGCGCGTCGGCCGGTTCGAGCGCCGGATGATGAAGGTGGTTTGATCGGCTGATTACGTCACGTACTCCCGGAGTGCGTCCAGGGTCGGCGTCAGGAACGTCTCCGGGGGCGTCTTCTCCCCGACGCGAGGGTTCCACCCGTCCACGGTGAGGTAATCCCCGGCGCTGTGGACCGCGGCAGCGTCCACGTCCCGGAACGCCGCGACTGCGAGCATCGCGGCCGCCTCCATGTCGACGCCCAGCACGCCGTCGTCGGCGTACGCCTCGACCTCGGCGGCCGTCTCCCGGTAGAACGCGCTCGTCGTCCACGTCCGGCCACGGTGGGTGGTGACGCCCGCCGCCGCGAGCGAGGAATCCAGGGCATCGACCAGGTCGGCCGACGCGGTCGCTCGCTGGTCGGCCGGCAAGTAGTGGTTGGACGCCCCCTCGTCACGGATGGCGGACGTCGCCAGGATGGCGTCGTCCGGCGTGATCTCTCGCTGGAGCACGCCACAGCCTCCGAGGATGCAGACGGCCTCCGCACCGCAGGCGACGAGGTCCTCGGTGATCGTGGCGGATATCGGTGCCCCGAACCCGAAGTCGCCGACGAATCCGACGGCGTCGTCGAGCCAGTACAGGTCCGACCGGTGGCAGATGTCGGTCCTGTCCGTCGCTCGCTCGGCGACCGCCTCGGTGAGACCGTGCTGGTAGCCGAGGACGACCGCCGGCGGCACGTCCGGGAGGTGACCTAACTGGGGTTTCAGGCGCTCGGCTGGCGTCGTGAGCGCCCCCGAATCGAACTTGTCCGGACAGTTCGGGATGGGCATAGAACCGATTCCGGCAAGACCGGGATAACGATGCCGGTGGTTCGAGAACCGTTCACGAACCTCCGCCTCCCGGCAACTTGCGGGGTCGACCTGGACGGTGCCCCTCCGGGCGAAGTTCGAGGTCCCGATCCATATATGAATATATGCACATATATTCATATATCCTGCACGAACGCTTAACCTGCAACCCCACGTAGGCGGGCGCATGGGCCTGGACGTGGAACCGCCGTCGCCGCCGGAACTCGGCGGCGTGGACGTCTCGGAGTACGACGACGTGGAGGTCGTGGCCGACACTGACTACCGCCGCGAGGAACTGGAGGCGTTCCTCCGGGAGGGTGCCTGGGAGCAGGCGTTCGAGCGATGGGCGGGCGACGCCGAGATGACGGAGACGGAGTACGAGGTGGCCCAGGACCTGGACCTGTTCGCGGAGTTCGACTTCTTCTGGGACGACTTCGCCGGCCGGGTCGGCTACCACGCCCCGGGCATCCCCGAGGACTGGAAGGAGCGAGAGTACCACCCCGACCTCGATTCCTGGGGTGCTGTCTCCTCCATCAACGCCGGCCTCACGGAGTTCGGGCAGGCCGTCTGCGACGTGCTGGCCGAGGAGTACATCGACTGGGAGGCGGACTACGAGGCCCCCGAGGACCTCCCGGACTTCTAATCCCGCCCAACGAGGACGAACGTCTCCGGGCGGGTCGCAGAGTAGATCTCCCCGAAGTCCGCTTCGCGGACCTGTTCGCGCGCCCGGGCGAGGTCGAACCGCTCGTCCAGCGGCGGCCCCTCCTCGCCGCTCCCGTTCGCGGTCCAGTCGACGACGACGAACCGGCCACCGTCCGCCAGCACTCGCCGGACCTCCGCGAGCGCGTCGGGTGTGGCGAACTCGTGGTAGGTCATGGTGGTGACGGCGGCGTCCAGTTCGCCGTCGTCGAACGGCATCGCGTCGACGGCCGCCGTGACGGTCGTGACGTTCTCGGGCAGGCCCTTCTCGCGGTAGCGCTCGTGCATCCCTGACTGGACGTCGACCGCGTAACAGCGGTCCACGAACGGCGCCACGTCGTCGGTGTAAAACCCCGTCCCGCTCCCCAGATCCGCGACGACGTCGTCGCCGTCCGGGTCCAGCGCGTCGACCAGTTCCTCGCGCGAGCAGTACCGGTACCGTGAAGGGTCCTCCAGGGCGTCGGCCCGCTCCAGCGGGTAGGTGTGAAACGCCATCCCCGGAAACTGGGCGGGCCAGCGACAAAGAACTACTCGAAGTACGGCGCGACTTCCTCGCCCAGTCGCTGGATCGTCTCCGCCATCGCGTCGGTGCCGACGCCGGGGTGGTACGTCCGGAGGATGAAGTGCACGTCGTCGCCCAGCGCATCCCGGTACTGCGCCAGGTCGTCGATGACCCGTTCTGGCGTGCCGAAGATGGCCTGCTCGCGGAGTTCCTCGACGCGCTCGTCGTCCAGTTCCTCGACCTCCTCGCCGCTGAAAATCTCGGCGTACCGGCGCTGGATGTAGAGGTAACCGTCGCGCATCGCCTCCCAGGCACCCTCGCGGGAGTCCCCGACCCACCCGTGCTGGAGGACGTACACCTGGAAGTCGCCGTCGACGTCTTCCTTCTCGCGGACGTTCCGTATGTCCTCGACGCGCTTGCGGACGCCCTCGACGGACAGCGAGGAGGGTGCACACCAGGCGTCGGCCTCACGGGCCGCCCGCCGGACGGCCGGTTTCGCGGCCCCGCCGAGCATGATGGGCAGGTCGCCGGTCGGTTTCGGCGTGACGTTCACGTCGGGGTCGACGTCGTGAAACTCCGGGTCGTAGTCTAACGGCCCCTCGGACCACGCGCCGCGGCAGACGGCCATCGTCTCCTCCAGGCGCTCGACCCGCTCGTCCCGGGGCACGCCGAACGCCTCGAACTCGCGGGGGTTCGACCCGATTGCGAGTCCGAGGGTCGTGCGGCCGCCCGACAGCAGGTCCACGGTGGCGGCGTCTTCCGCTAGCCTGACGGGGTCGTACAGCGGGGCCAGCGCGATGCAGGACCCGATCTCCACGTCCTCGGTGACGGCCGCGAGCGCGCCCAACGACGGCGTCACCCCCGAGAGGTAGCCGTCGTCGGTGAAGTGGTGCTCGGACACCCAGGCGCTGTCCAGGCCCGCGTCGTCGATGGCCCGGCCCAGCGTCAGCATCTCCTCGTAGCGTTCGTCCATCCCGCGGTCGTCGTCCGGCCGGCGCTGGCAAGTGAACAGTCCCGTGCCGAGGTCCATGTCCCCGACTCCGGCACCGCCGCGCTTAATCCTTTTCAGACCCGGTCGACGCCGAAGGCTGACCCCGACAGCGACCGGGCCGCGCAGGGCCCGCCGACGCCCTCGTTCCACCGCTCGAAGTACCGCTTGACCGCCGACCCGTCGACGCCCCCGGCGGTCCAGTCGTCCTGGGGGCGGTCGGCCCACTCGACCCAGCGATTGTACCGTTCGACCCAGTCCCAGAAGTCGGCGTGCCCCTCCGGGTACGGCCGGACGTGCCGCCGGTTCACTCGGGCCGCGAGGTACCGGTGGGCCAGTTCGAGGTAACAGTCACCACCGGGCGACTTCTCCAGTTCCGCGACCAGTCGTTGCTTGTTCTTCGCCGGGTGGACGAACAGTTGTTCCCCCTCCTCCTCGAGCAACAGCAGGCAGACCTCTTCGGAGAACGACGGCCACTCCCCTGGGTGTGTCCGCCAGTACTCCACCGACCGGGGACACCGTATCGTCCGGGCCGACGCCGACCCGGCGAGGCCGCCGAGTACGGCGAGACCGGTGGCCCCCGCATGCAGGAGGCTGCGCCTGGTTCTATCGCTCGATTCGTCGGTCGCGTTCGCCGCATCGCTGGGCCGTTCGACTCCACGTGCTGGGTCTCGGGTCATTGCGTCCGGTCACGAGAACAGTGGGTGGACGTCGCCTTCGTTAGTAGCCTTGTGCTATCCCGCCTAGATAGGCCTTATTCCCGGTAAGGCCCTCGTATGCAGTGAGAACGATCCCGTAACCGTTCGACAGCGACGTGGCCATCGTACCGGACCATGCCCAGGGATCCCGCAGGAACCCCGTCGGCAACCCGCTACCGAACGGCTCTCTCGCCGTCCGCCCTGGCACACCCAAACAGTCATCGTCGTTCGTGAACAACCAGCACACATGGACCTCCGTCAGGCGACGCGGTCGGACCTCGACGCCATACAGCGGGTGGCCGAGCGATCCTGGACCGTGGACTACCCCGACTTCACCAGCCGCGAATCCGTGACCGAGGGCGTCCACGAGTGGTACTCCGACGCCAGACTCGAAGCCGAAATCGACCGCGGCGACGCCGCCGTGCTGGTCGCGGAACGGGCCGGGGAAATCGTCGGGTTCACCCACGCCGCCTGGTCGGGCGACGAGGGCGACGTGATGCGCGTCTACGTCGACCCGGACCACCGCGGGCAGGGCGTCGGGTCCGCGCTGCTGGAGTCGGCCGTGGCGACCCTGTTCGAGCGCGACGTGGCGGAAGTGCGCGCCATGGTCCTGGCCGACAACGACCCCGGCAACGAGTTCTACCGCTCGCACGGCTTCGAGCGCGAGGAGGAGACCCACGAGACCCGCATCGCCGACGAGTTCTACGACGAGCACGTCTGGAAACTCGCCCGGTGACGGCGGCCCAGACACCCTCGCGGCCCCCTGCTCCCACGACCAGTCCGGGGAACCGTTACGGTGGTTTGCTAGCACGTGCCGGTATGGACCTGGGGCTCTCCGGCCGGACCGCGCTGGTGACCGGCGGTGCCGGCCGTCTCGGATCGCTCGACTGTGAGGTACTGGCCGACGAGGGTGCGGAGGTCGTCGTCCTCGACGTGGACGGCGACGGGGCGGAACGCCTCGCGACGAGCATCCGCGAGGACGGTGGCGAGGCCCTCGCGGTCGAGTGTGACCTGACCGACCGCGAGGACGTGGCTGCGACCGTCGAGGCGGTCCGCGAGGAGACCGGCGGCGTGGACGTGCTCGTCAACAACGCGGGACTGGTCGACGCCGTCTCGACGGTCGAGGGCTTCCCGGACGACCTCTGGGACCGCGACGTCGAGGTGAACCTCACCGGCACGTACAACGTCACCCGCGAGGTGTTCCCCGCGATGTGCGACCGTGGCTGGGGCCGGGTGATCACCATGTCCTCGTACGCGGGGACCGGCGGCGGGTTCGGCCAGCTGTCGTACTCGACGACGAAAGCGGGCCTGGTCGGGTTCGGGAAGACCCTGGCGCTGGAGGGCGCGAAACACGGCGTCACCTCGAACGTGCTGGCACCCAGCATCGTCGTCGGCGACGTCGCTGACCTGGACCCCGACGAACTGGAGGCTGCCAACCCCCAGTGGGAGCGCATCCGCCAGGCCACGCCGATGAAGGAACTCGGCCGCGAGGAGGACGTCGCTCCGCTGGTGGCCTTCCTCGCCAGCGAGCACGCACGCTACGTCACCGGACAGGTGATCGGCGTCACCGGCGGCGTCGACCTGTTCTCCTTTTAACCGTCACGGAGCGCAGCGACCGTCTGTTCGTCGACGCCGTGCTCCCGGAGCACTGCTTCCGTGTGTTCGCCCAGTTCCGGGAGGCCTTCGTCGCTCTCGGGGAGGCCCCCCGAGGGAACTGCCGGGAAGCCGACCCGGGGGTCGTCTTCGCCAACTACCACGCCGCGTTCGCGGGCCTGGTCGCTCTCGGCGGCCTCCGCCAGCGAGTAGACGGGCGCGACCATGGCGTCCTCGTCGCCGAGCAACTCCTCCCCCTCGTCGCGCGTGCGCTCGCGGAACGTCTCCGCGAGCGTCTCCCGGACCGCCTCGCGCTCGGTCGGGTCCTCGGCGTACTGGCGGTCCAGCAGGTCCGGCCGGTCGACGGCCTCGCAGAACGCCGCCCAGAACTCCGGTTCGAGGGCGGCGAGCGTCACGTACCGGCCGTCGGCGGTCTCGTAGACGTCGTAGCAGGGGTACGTGCCGGTCAGCGTGGTCTCACGACCGTGGGGGTCCTCGCCGGCGAACGCCCGGGGGGCGACGGCCTGCGAGAGGTTCAGGACCACGTCGGTCAGACCCACGTCGACGTACTCGCCCCCACCGTCGCCCAGTTCGCGGTCCAGCAGGGCAGCCACGATGGCGAAGGCCCCGAACAGGCCGCCGGCCATGTCCGCGACGGGGAACCCGGGGATTGCGGGCCGGCCACCGCGCTCTGCCCGGGTCATGTCGAGGAGGCCGGCCATCCCGACGTAGTTGAGGTCGTGGCCCGCGCGGTCCCGGTTCGGGCCGGTCGCGCCAAAGCCCGACAGCGAGCAGTAGACGACGTCGGGGGCGACTTCGCGGACGGCCTCGTAGCCGACCCCGAGGCGGTCCGCCACGCCGGGCCGGAAACTCTCGACCACGACGTCGGCGTCGGCCGCGAGTTCGAGGAACGCCTCGCGGGCGCGGGCGACCCTGAGATTCAGGGTGACGCTCCGCTTGCCGCGGTTGACTGCCGAGAACACGTCCGGCCCGTCGCCCGCGGCCATCGCGCGCGCCTCGTCGCCTGTGGCGGGCCGCTGGACCTTGATCACGTCGGCGCCGAGGTCCGCGAGGTGCTGGGTCGCGTACGGCCCGGGCAACAGACGCGTGAGGTCCAGCACTGTCACGTCGGTCAGCCGCATACCCGCGCAACGCCGCCGACCGGTAAAGGCCTAGTGTTCGGCGGTGACGTTGGTCTGCTCGACGCCGGTGAACTCGAAGCGCGCACCGCCCTCGTCGCTCTCGGCGACCCTGATCGTCCAGCCGTGGGCTTCGGCGATCTGCTCCACGATGGAGAGACCGAACCCGGTCCCGTGGTTCTGGTCGGTGGTGAACCCGGTCTCGAACAGTCGGTCGTACTCGCCGTCGGGGAGGCCGACGCCGTCGTCCTCGACGTAGAAGCCCCCGGTCATCGGGCCGACCCCGACGGTCACGTCCTCGCCGCCGTGTTCGACCGCGTTGCGAAAGAGGTTCTCCAGCAGTTGCTGGAGGCGGCCGCTGTCGGCCTCGATGTCGTCCACGCCCCCGAGGTCCAGCGTCGCATCGGCGGTGTCGACCGACCGCCAGGCTGCCTCGACGATGTCGGCGGTGGGAACGGGTTCGGTCTCGTCGACGGACTCGCCCTGCCTGGCCAGCGTCAGCAGGTCGTCGATCAACTGCTCCATGCGGTCCAGCGCCGCTTCAAGTTCGTCGAGGTGGGCGTCCTCGCCGGTTTCCCGCACCAGGTAGGCGTTGCCCTTCGCCACGGTGAGCGGACTCCGGAGGTCGTGTGAGACGACGCCCGCGAACTCCTCAAGGCGCTCGTTCTGTCGCAGGAGGGCCTGCTCGCGCTCGCGGAGTAGCGACTCCCGCTCGGCCCGCTCCATCGCCGCCTCGACGTTGGACGCCAGGACCTTCGCCAGCGTCCGGTCGGTCTCGTCGAACGCGCCAACTTCCGTTGACGCCGCCATGAACAGGTACCGTTCGCCGATGGGCAGGATCAGTTCGCTCCGGGCGGCCGTCTCGTCGTTGTAGACCTCCGGTTCCGAGCGGACGTCGTCGGTGATCAGCGGCTTGCCGGACTCGAAGACCCGCCAGGCGAGGCCCTCGCCCTGCTCGAACTCCGGTAGGTTTCCGAACAGTCGTTCGGCACCTTCGGTGCTGACCATGGGACTGAGGGTCGACCGACCGTCCGTGAGTTCGTACAGCGAGACGACTTCCAGTCCGAGGACAGAGTTCGCTGCCTCGATGCAGGTTTCGGCGACTTCCGCCCTGCTGGTGGCGTCCATCAGTTCCCGGGTCGCCTCGTGCAACGCCGAGAGGCGGCACTCGCGCTGCTTGCGCTCGGTGATGTCGGTGTAGACGCCGTAGGTCCACGCTCCTTCCCCCACGTCGAACGGGATCGCTCGCAACAGGAAGTCGCGTTCGCCGTCGGCCGTCCGCCGGGTCACCTCGCGTTCGACGGGTTCGCCCTCGGCGATGCGGTCGTTGATCCCCGAAGCCTCGGCTTCGGCGCCCTCGGGGACGATGAACTCGTCCAGGGGTTCGCCGACGACCGTCTCGGCGTCGTAACCGAACGTCTCCTCGAACGCACCGTTGACGCGCCGGACGATGGGTTCGCCGTCGGCGTAGCGGGTCTCGACGATGCAATCCATCGAGTGCCGGAACAGCGCCTGGACGCGCTCCTCGGACTGCTTGCGCTCGGTGATGTCGGTGTAGATGGCGTATCCTTTCGGCTGGTCGCCGTCCGTCGAGATGGGCGCGTTCCGGAGCAGGAAGTTGCGGCGCTCGCCGTCGGCCGTCTCGCGCTCGATTTCGACGTCGAGGCGCTCGCCCTCCAGCACCCGTTCGTTCAAGTCGGCCGCGCTGTCGTCGTCCTCGGGGACGATGTGTTCGTCGATGGAGTCCCCGACCAGGGTCTCCTCGTCGTAACCGAACGTCGCCTCGAAGGTGTCGTTGGTCTGGACGACGATCGGTTCGCCGTCGTCGTACTCGTAGACGATGGTCGGTTCGGGGATGTTCTCGAACAGCGCCGACAACCGGTCCCGCTCGGTCCGGAGCGCCTCCTCCACGGTCGTGCGCTCGGTGACGTCCCGGACCACGCCCACCGTTCCCCTGAACTCGCCGCCCTTCCCGGTGAGGGGAGCGATGTGGATCTCGCAGGTGCGCTCGATACCGGCCTGGGGCGTCACCGTCGTCTCCAGTTTCGCCTTCCGGCGGTCGGTCTCCCCGGCGACGAGTTCGTCGACGGTCTCGACGTACTCGTCGACGAACCGCTCGGGCATGACGCCGTCCTCGACGAGGCGGTCGTAGCTCTCGCCGATGAGTTCGTCGCGCTCGTAGCCCATGAACGCGGCCCCGGTCCGGTTGCCGCTGACGATGGTGCCGGACTCGTCGACGATGAACACGCCGTCGGGAGCCGTCTCGACGATGGTCTCGTACTCCTCCAGCTCGCGCTCGCGTTCCTTCCGGTCCGCGATGACCCGCACGACGCCGACGCTCCCGCGGAACGACCCGTCGTCGGTCAGGATCGTCAGGTTCGCCTCGCAGGGGATGCGCTCGCCGTCGGCCGTGACGAAGTCCACCTCGACCGTCTCGGGTGGCTCCGAATCCCCGCCCAGGAACGACTGGAGGAGGCGCTCACCGGCCTCGACGTCGTCGTCCGGGAGGAATCGGCTGGCGTGGCTCCCGATCAACTCTCCGGTCTCGTAGCCCAGCATCTCGGCCATCGCGCGGTTGGTCTTCTCGACGTACCCCTCGTCGTCCAGGACGTACATCGGGTCCCCGACTGTCTCGAACAGTTCACGGTACTCCTCGCGCTCGCGCTCGTAGGCCTCGTATTCGTCGACGTCGACCAGCGTCCCGATCAGCGCCGATTCACCCTCGTAGTCGATGCGGCCGCTGTGGACCTCCAGCTCGAAGCGCTTCCCGTTCTTGCGGACCCCCGTCACCGTGTAGTTCAGCTCCTCGACCTCACCGGACTCGCGCTTGTCGATGTTCTCCCGGAGGAGGTCGTGATCCTCCTCGGCCACCAGGTCGAACACCGACATCCCCAGCAACTCATCCTGGGGGTACCCGAACACCTCCGCCACCTTCGGGTTGGCGTACTCGACGACGTCGCCCTGGACGATGTAGATCCCCGTGAGATTCTGCTCGACCAGTCGGCGGTAGCGGTTCTCGGCGCGCTCGAGTTCCTGCTCGGTCCGGTACTTCTCGACCGCGTTCCGGATGCGGTTGGCGAGCACGCGGAACTGGTCGGGGTTGGTCGTCTTCTGCATGTACTCGGTGACCCCCGCGGAGATGGCATCGCTGGCGATCTCCTCGCTCCCCTTCCCCGTGAACAGCACGAACGGCAAGTCTGGCCAGTCCTCCCGGACGGTCTCGAGCAACTCCAGACCGTCTGTCCCCGGCATCTCGTAGTCGCTGACGACGCAGTCGTACGCCCCTGCGTCGATCAGGTCGACGGCCGCTCCGGGATCGGTCTCCACGTCGACCGACAGCGACTCCCCCGCCCTCGTCAGTTGCTGGGCCACCACGACGGCGAAGTTCCGCTCGTCGTCGACGAGGAGCACCGAGATGGCCGAATCCCCCTCGTTTGTCATGTGATCAGTCGAAGGTCTAACGGTCGATAAGTATAAGTGACGGTTTATTCGATGGCATCTATATTTAAAACACGAAACTCGAACCGTGAGTCATAACCGCGAACGGCCCTCGCTCCCAGCGTCGCCTCGCGCGGGGTGGAGTCCGCCGAGGCTGGCACCGGTCCCGGTGACGATCCAAAACCCAGACATATAAGCGTGCTGATCATCCCCGCGAAATTGATCTGGAGGATAATTTTAATACTCTAGCGCGGGATACGTAACCCGTTATCATGGAATACTACCAGGGCGGGCCAGTCAGGCACGTCGGTGATCTACCATCCATGGGTGCGGAGCGCTACGGCGAGGAGACGGCCTTCTCGTTCCGCGGGGAGGAGTTGAGTTACCAGGAACTCGAGGCGGAGGCCAACCGGGTAGCCAACGTTCTTCTCGAACACGGACTCGAATCGGGGGATCGAGTCAGTCTGTTCGTCCCGAACACGCCGCTATTCCCGTCGGCGTTCTTCGGCGTGGTCAAGGCGGGCGGCGTCCCGGTGTCGCTGAACCTGAAGATGGACCCCGGGACGCTGGCGTTCGTGTTGCGTGACTCCGGGGCGGAGTACCTCATCGGGTCGCCCGCGTTCGCTGAACAGGTGCAGGACCTGGCGGCGGTCGCGGAAATCCCGACGCTGTTCCTGCCCGGGGCCGACGACGGCGACGCCGTGGACCTGGTAGCCGAGAAGTCCGCCGCCCCCGTCACGTTCGACCGCGTCGATCGTGACTTCGATGACGTGGCCTGCCAGGCGTACACCTCGGGGACGACCGGGCGTCCGAAGGGCGTCCTGCTGAGTCACCGTAACCTGCTGCGAACGATCGAGTCGTACACCGACGACGGCATGCCGGTGACTCCCGAGGAGTCGCTGTTGCTGGTGCTCCCGCTGTTTCACCTCTCCGGCCTCGCCCTGATGGGTATCCACCTACAGGAGGGGTCGGAGATGGTCCTCCACGAGAAACCCGAGGGCGACGGGATGCTCCGGGCCATCGACGAGCGCGAGATCACGCGGTTCGTCGGCGTCCCGGCGATGTACAAGATGATGCTCCGGGCATACCGTGAGGACCCGACTGCGTACGACCTCTCGTCGCTGACGGAGACGTTCTGTGCCGCGGCACCGCTGGAAGAGGAGGTGCGAAAGACCATCGAGGACGCCTGGGACGTCCCGATGTACGAAATCTGGGGGATGACCGAGACGACGGCGGCCGGGTCGATCGAACCGACCCGAGGCGTCCGGAAGGAGGCGGGGTGCATCGGCCCGCCGCTGTCCGGCGTCGAGATGAAACTGGTCGACCCCCAGACCCGGGAGACGAAGGTGGCCGTCGACGAGATTCGACCCATCCCGAGTGCGGACCTCGAAGACGCCAGCGAACAGCGAGTGACCGGCGAGATCGCCATCCGCGGTGACGTGGTCTTCGACGGGTACCACGACCGCCCGGAGAAAACGGCGGCGGCGTTCGACGACGACGGGTGGTTCTACACCGGCGACGTCGGCAGGGTCGACGGCGACGGCTACTTCTGGTTCGTCGACCGGACCGACGACATGATGGTCGTCGGCGGCGAGAACGTCTACCCGGCCGAGGTCGAGGGGGCCGTCTACGAACACCCCGACGTCGCGGAGGTCGGGGTCGTCAGCGCCCCCCACGAGGTGAAAGGCGAAGCCCCGGTCGCGTTCGTCGTGCCGGAGGAGGACGCCGAGGTCTCCGAGGACGAACTCCGGTCGTTCGCGCTTGAGCGACTCCCGAACTACGCCCACCCGCGGCGGGTGTTCTCCGTCGACCAGATGCCGCGCTCGGCGACCAGGAAGGTCCAGCGACACAAACTGAAAGAGGAGATCGGCGAGCGGCTGGACGGGGCGCTCGAACCTACGGTGAAAGAACTGTAAGAACGGCCACCTAGATGTGGCCTTCTTCTTCGAGGCCGTCCATCACGTCGTCGACGAAACTGTCGACGTCCTCGTAGGGGAACTCTCCGCCCGGGAGTTTGGTGTTCAGTTCCATCGCGGTTATCTCGAAGTCGCCGGACTCGAAGCGGGTGCTCGGCCCGTTCGGCAGCGCCGGAACCAGGTCCATCGGACTGGAGATGGGGTAGTCGGCGCCCTCGAACGCTTCGACGAACTGTTCTCTGAGATCTTCCTTGTCTACGTCCGCCATGGCGTCCGGAGCGTCGACCCGATAAATAATAAATCATGGGTATGTTGCTACTCGGTCGTCGCCGGAACGTTCCGGCGGCTCCGGGCCGCTCACGCCTGCTCGCGGGCGAGCGCGAGCACTGCGCCCTCGCGTTCGTCGACGACGTAGACGTGTTCCGGGCCGAGGACGGGGCGGGTCAGGTCCGCCGACGTCTCGTAGCGCCACCGCTCGGTGCCGTCGCTGGCGTCGAAGGAGACCAGTCCCCCGCTCTCCTTCGGACTGGTGAACGCGACGAGGTTACCCCCGTCGATGGACAGTCGCGTCAAGCGGCCGCCGGCCGGCCGGGACCACTGTTTCTCGCCGGTGGCGGCGTCGAGGGCGTAAACCGACCCGCCGTGGGTGCCGACGTACGTCACGCCGTCACCGAGGACCGGTTCGTCTCGGGTCTCTCCGTCCGCCCGGAACCGCCACAGTTCCGTCCCGTCTGCGGGGTCGACGCCGAGGACGTAGCCGCCGTACTCGGTGACGACCAGGTGGTCCCCGTCGGTCGCTGCACCGGTGGTCGTGAACGTGGGGACGTCCTCGGGGAGGATTGACCACCCCGTCGACCCGTCCGCGAGGTCGAGCGACGCGATGCCCCTGGCGTCGCCGGGGGGTTCCACGAAGGCGGTCCCGTCGGCGCGCGCCAGTCGCCGATGGCTGTCGTACAGCGGTTCCCCTTCGAAGAACCACCGCTCGGTCCCGTCGGCCGGATCGTGGGCGGCCAGCGACCGCATCCCGGACTCGACCAGCAACTGGCCGTCGTGGAACCAGCCACGGGTGGCGTCGCCGGCGTCGATTTCCCACTCGCGGGAGCCGTCTGCCAGCGCCGTGCCGAACAGCGACTGCCCGGAGACTCCAATTTCGTCGTCGCTGGTCCCGAGGTAGGCCGTCCCGTCGCCGAACCCCAGCAGGTGCAGGAACGAGTCCACGGGGTCGGTGTCCCACTGCTCGCTCCCGCCGGCTCCGAACCGGCGGAGGTGCTGGTCGACGCCGGCGATGCCGTTGCTCGTGCCCGTGACGAGGTAGCAGTCGCCATCGTGCGTCCGGGGGTAGTCGGCCGGCGGTTGCGACAGCGACGTCTCCCACTGGATTTCTCCGTCGGCGGCGGCCAGGGCGACGAGCGGTCCCGTCTGGTCGGATCGGTCCTGTCCGTATGCGACCGTTCCGGCGGCGACGTAGACTGTGCCGTCGGCCAACGCGGGCCGGTGGGTCACGGGCGCGTCGAACACGACCTTCCAGTCGACGCGCTCGTCGTCCGACGGAACGGGGCGGGGGCCGGACGCCCCTGGATCCGAGTCACCAAGACACCCTGTGAGGCCAGCGAACGCTCCGGTGGCGGTCCCCCCGAGGACCCGGCGACGACTGTATCGGTTCACGTTCCGACGTGGGCGTGACGGACCGAAAACCCCCCGGTAGGTCAAACAGCGACTTTACACGCAGAAGACGAACGGGTTGACCAGGGCCACGCGGTCGCCGTCCTCCAGTCTGGTCTCGAACCCGTCGAGGTGCTCGTTGAAGGTGCCGTTCACGAGCACCCGGGCGTCGGCGCGGGTCCGTTCGCCCTCGGGGTTCGAGCGCCAGGTGCCGGGCGGGTCCTCCACGGGTGCCCGCACGTTCACGGTCGTTTCGGTGGCGGTCGTCTCCGTCTTTTCGGTCGCCTCGCTCACGGCTGCTCGTAAGGTCCGTCGCCCCCTAAGTCGGGTGGCGAACGTCTTCGACCCGGCGGGGAGGCCTCGTCAGGGGCCGTGACGCCTCCATCCGGCGACGAGCGCGACGGCGAGGATAGCCCCGAGGACGCCGAACCCGGGCGAGTCGGTCGACGTCTCGGTCGCCGTGCTGTCCGATGTCGGGGTCGCTGGGCCTGGCGTGGGCGTGGCCGGATCCGGCGTTGGCGTCGACGAATCCGGCGTCGGCGTCGAGGCGTCCGTCCGGAGGGGAATCTCCGTCGTCGTGGCGACGGTGGAGCCGTTTTCGAGGTACGGTCCCGAATCGTGGTCGAACTCGTAGTCGTCGTCGGCGTCCCGATAGAGCACCACGGCGAACTCCTCGACGCCGGCCTGCGAGCGCGCGCCGGTGACGGTGACGTTCTCGTGGGTACCGGGCGAGAGGTACGACGACCGGCCGACGAGGTGTCCGTCCGTCGAGTTCGCGCGCAGGACGACGAACCCGCCGACGCCCAGGGTGGCGTTCACCCTGACCTCGACGACGCCGCTCCGGGTAGCTTCGAGGACTTCGACGTCGGCCGGGACGTCGTCGACTTCGCCCTCGACGGGCGAGTCGAGCAGGTCCCGGCCGTCGAAGCGGACCTGGACCCGGATTGTCGTCCCCTCGGGGACGCCGTCGAAGTCGAACGTCGCCGCGAACCGGCCGTCGGCATCGACCGTGGCGGTCCGCTTCGCGGTGAAATCCTCCAACGGTGCGCGCACGACGACCGTCACCTCGGACCCGGCGGGGACGTTCGTCTGGCCGGTTATCGTCTGGTTGGGGGCCAGGTCGACGTAGAGCGGTTCCAGGCCCTCGATGGACGCCGACCGTTCGACGAGCTGGAAGCGCGTCTCTCCGGATCGCTCGCTGGCCGCCGGAAGCGTGGCGTTCTCGGCGACGGTGAACTGCACGTCGAAAGCGTCGCCCGTGCGTATTCCGGGGTGATACCCCTCGTCGGTCTGGGCCGTTTCGACGTCGACCACGAGGTAGTACGTGTCCTCGTCCGGGTCGGTGACGACGCTGGTCGCCTCCGGTGACGCGAGGTCGAGGCGGATCGGATCCTCCTCGAGGTTCACCGTCTCTGGGGACTCTTCCGCGGTGAGTTCGACGCCGGAACGGTCCAGCAGGTCGAAGAACCGCTCGGAGACGGTGGCGCCGTCTTCGGCAGCCAGCACACCGGAAAGACCGGAGGCCCGGAGTTCGACGACGAGCAGGTCACGCTCGGACAGGTCGTCGGTCCGGGCGAGCGACCCGGACTGCTTCGCTTCCGCGATGGCGTCGCTGTCGGCCAGGTCCGAGCGGTCGACCCCGACGGCGGCCCAGGTGGTCAGTTCGGTCGTCGACGGTTCCGAGAGGGTCAGCGCCGCCGCGTCGTCGGCCGGACGGTCGGCGTCGGTGCCGGCCGCGACCGAGAGGTCGTAAGTTCCCGCGGCCGGCGGGGCCGCGAGAGACGTGCTGTTCCGGACGGTCACTTCGTCGTCGCCCGCAGCTTCGAATGCCCTCGAGTCGTCGTTGCCGGCGAGGTACGTGTTGAACGACAGCGTGACGCGGTCGTCGCCGTCCTCGTCGTGGACGGTCACCGTCGCCTCGTCGTCGCCAGCGCCGTCGTTTCCGGCTATCCGGACGGTGGCCGCGTTCGCCCCGTAGAGGCGGATCGGAACGTCCACCACGTCGCCGCGGTGTTCCTCGAACGCGTTCGCGTCGAACGACGCCTCCGGTTCGCGGGCGTCGTCGGCCGGAGCGACGGAGGTGTCCGTGGGGGCGGCCAGGCCGCTCCTGGCACTCGCGACGCCCCCGACCGACGCGAACAGTACCGACGCGACCACGAGCAGTGCGACGACGATGGGACCGCACCGTCGACCCGGTCGACTGGAACTCGGCGGGGAGCGGGATGAGTGGAGGGCGGGGCTCTGCATCGAGGATCGTACCCAAGCGCCGGGCCGCGAATAAAATACTTTGTCACTGCTCCCGCCGGGCGGTACGAACGGGAGAACCGCACGACGTGACCGCATCTCCGCGAACTCCTTTAAGTAGTTCAGCTACCTTGTAAATGGACTCGAGGGTCGTCCTGGCGGGTCGGTGCCGACGCGGAGATACCGAAGGCTAGGGGAGAATCAGTCGACCCGCTCCGTTGGCTGCGCTAGTGCTCGGCGCCCTCGGGGCCGTCCAGTTTCATGAGGTACAGGCCCATCGCCACGACGCTACCCATCGCTACCACGGTCCCGGCCCCGACGAAGACGTCGCCCAGTTCGGCGACGCCGGCCAGGAGGACGACGACCCCGAGCAGCATTACGACCGTCAGCGACCCGAAGACGAACGACTCCTGTTCCATACTCGAAGGGCCACGGTCCGTCGGCTTAAATCACCCGTTGTCGGTCCGGCACAGGAGTTCGAACGCCGGACCGGGCGCTACCGGCCGGCCCATTCCGGGTCGCGGTCCGCCATGAAGGCCTCGATGCCCTCGGCTGTGTCCTCGCTCATCGCCATCAGGGCGACCACCTCTTTCGCGTACGACAGCGCCGACGCGAAGTCCCGGTCGCGCTGTTCGTAGTAGGCCTCCTTGCCCATCGCCAGCATGACCGGGCTACTCGACGCGAGGTCCGCGACGAGTTCGTCCACGCCCGCCTCGAAGTCCTCGTCGGCGTGGACGTCCGTGGCCAGGCCCATCTCGTGTGCTTCGCCGGCGTCGATCCGTTCGCCCGTGAACAGCAGTTTCAGGCCGCGCTTCTCGGGGACGGTCCGCATGATCGGGACCATCGCCTGCACCGGGAACAGCCCGACGTTCACCTCGGGGGTGGCGAAGGCGGCCGACTCGCTGGCGACCACGAGGTCACAGACGGCCGCGAGGCCGAGGCCGCCCGCCAGGCAGTCACCGTCGACCGCCGCCACGGTCACGGCGCTGGTCTCCCGGAGGGCGAGCATCACCCGCGAGAGCCGCGAGAACCCCTCGCGGTACTCCTGGGCGGTCCCGCCGAGTGGCAGTTCCTCGAAGTCCGCGCCCGCGCAGAACACGTCGCCGCTACTCTCGACCACCACGACCTTCGTCGGCCCCTCGTCGGCCGCCCGGAGGACGTCGACCAGTCCCGTCATCACGGCCTCGTTCAGGGCGTTGCGCTTGTCCGGCCGGTCGATGGTCGCGTTGACCACCTGCCCGTCGTCGCTCACCGCCACGTCGAGGTCGTCGTTCGAGAGGGCGGGCCCCTCTGGATCCGACCCGGTCATCGTCACCTCGCCCTCTCCGTTCGCCGTCCGGTTGCGGGCCACCCACCGGCGTCTCCTGCGCGTTCCATGTCCCAACGTAGCCGTCACTGCGACAAATAGGTGGGCGGTCGGCCCCGCGGGCCCACGGTGGAGAAGATTTTTATTTGATATGTCTGAAACGACGGTCCGGATGACCGTTCCGAGGCGAACGATCCTCGCCGGACTCGCGTGGGCCGGGACGGCGGCCACCGCCTCGGTCGCGTTCGGACCGAGTCGCGGTCGGACGATACACACCGGGACGAGGTCGACGTGCTGGATCGGATCGACGTGGCGGGGACCGACTAGACCCAGCGCGTCGTGCCGGCACCCGACGGGGGATACTACGCCTCCGCGAACCGGGACGACGGGGAGCGATCCACCGCCTGGACCGGCCTGGTCGCCAGGGTGGACGCCGACGGGGAACGCCGGTGGCTGACGGAAGTCGAGCTGGGCTACCGGACGAGAATCTTCGGCCTGGCGAGGGAGGGTGACGGCGTCCTCGTCTTCGGCGACTTCGCGCGGGACGACCAGGGGAAGGGTCCCTTCGTCCTCGCCGACGACGGGAGCGGCGAGACGTCCGACCCGGAGTACCTCTCGACCGGCGCTTACGCCAAGGTCGAGGCCTTCGCGGAGTTCGAGGACGGCGGCGACGCGGTGTCCGGAACGTCGTTCAGCGGGAGCGCCCCGGCCCACCGCGAGGGGTGGGTGCAACGGCTCTCGCCGGACAGGTCCCAGCGGGACGCCACGACGTTCCAGGTCGAGGACGAGGACACCGTCGCCGAGATCTGTCTCCCCGCGAACGACGGCGGCGCCTACGTCGTCGGCAGGACCTACGACGGTACCGACGCCTACTTCGCCACCCGGTTCGACGCGGCCCTCGACCGGACGTGGACCTACCGGTTCGACCACGTCTATCCGAGCGAGGTCGAGGGCTGTCGCCACCCCGACGGGGGCATCGTGATCGCGACGGACCAGCGGGACGGACGGTTCACCCACCTGACTGCCGACGGCGACGTCGCCCGGGGGCAGAGTAGCATGGACCGGACGGTGACCGCGATGGAGGCCGGGCCGGACGGGACGATCCTGTTCGCCGAGAACCGGTGGCGAGGGAGCACCTACAAGCCGGGCCTGGGCAGACTCGGCCCGAAGCGGGACCACAGGTTCGAACGGTTCGAGATAGAGGGCCTGAAACGGCTCACCGACCTCCACGTCGAGACGGGCGGTGACCTCACCGCCGTCGGTCACGGCTGGCACTCCGACGCGGGTGTGCAGGTGTCTCTCCTCCGGTTCCGGAACCCCGCGCCGGATCCGGACGTCGAGGTGTTGCGACCCCTGGTCGCCGGGGAGTCCACCTGGCTGAAAGCGACGAACGCCAACGGCAAACCCCGGGGCCACCTCGACTACACCTGGTACCACCAGGGGGAGGTCGTGGGCGAGCAAGAGCACCTCCACCCCACGTTCGAGACGCCCGGCGAACACGAGGTGACCCTGGAGATCGTCGACGAGTTCGGCAAGTCGGGGTCGGTCACGAAGACGTTGCGCGTCGACGCCCCGGAGACACCGACCCCCACGCCGACGGTGACGCCCCCGGAATCGACCGACCCGCCGACCGAAGGGGGACTGACGACGGGAGCACGAGGGTTCCTGGGTTCGGCCTCGGGAGCGCCGTCGCCGGGTTGACCCTCGGCGCGGCCCTGGACCGACTCCGTCGACGCCGAGACTGACGCTTCTTCCCCTGTATCGCCACCCACCGGAACTGACGCGCACCCGGCGAACGCCTGTCCGTGGGACTGGGTCACACAATCGCTATGGTCCGTCCGCCCCAACGTTCAGCTATGACCGTCCCCCGGCGTGCGGTGCTCGTGGGCCTGGCCGGTGTTCCGTTGGCCGCGACTGCCAGCGGCCGCCAGGAACCGTTCGGGCGCGAGGCCGCCGTCGGCCGGCCGCAGGCCGAGCCGGGAGCGCCGTTCGACCTCGCCTGGTTACAGCGTCACGGCCGCAACCAGATCGATACCCTCAGCGCCGTCGAACCCCTGGGGACCGGCGGGTACGCCTTCGTCGGGCACACGGTCCACGCCATCTCCGAGGACATCTGGATCGTCCGGGTGACCGAAGACGGGCGAAGCGAGTGGAGCACAGCCGTCCTGCGGTCCGCGACGGCCCGCGTGTTCGACGCCGTGGAGGACCTCTCGGGCGACCTGATCGGCGGCGGGTGGTACCGGACCGACGGGACCGAGAGCGACGTGCTGATGATGCGGATCACCGGCGAGGGCGACCTGGCGGCCCACGAGACCTACGACGTCGGCCACCGCGGCGCGGCGTCGAGGGTCGTCCCGGTCCGGCCCGGCAACTACGCGCTCCTGGGGTACGTCCAGGCCGAAGACGACGGCGACGTCGCCGCGCTGTCGCTGGTGGCCAGGCCGGACGGGTCGCCGGTAGCCAGGACCGTCCACGCCCTCGACGCCGCCGGGACCTCCTTCGCCGGCGGTGCCCGGGCAGCGGACGGCGGGTGTCTCGCAGTCGGTCACCACCGTCCAGGGCCGGACGGCGACCAGGAGGCGCTCGTGGTGGCACTCGACCCGCGCGGACGGCGGCGGTGGTGGCGGACGCTCGACGGCCCGGCGGACGCCTGGGCCGAGGCGGTCGTCAGCCACCCGGAGGGCGGCTACGTGATCGGCGGGAACGCGGCCGACGACGGGCCCTGGCTAGTGGCCCTTGACGAGGCCGGCGAGCGACGCTGGCGAACGTCCGTGGGCGACGCCGACGTGCGACTGCGCACGATGTCTGTCGTGGGAGACGTCGTCCTAGTCGGCGGCCTCGACCCGGCGGACTCGGCGACCGCCTGGGTCGCGGCGGTCGGACCGTCGGGGGACCTCCGCTGGAGCCACACCTACGGTCCCGAGTGGCTCTCGTCGGTCGTCTCGATGGCGACGACGCCGGACGACGGTGTCGTCGCGGCCGGCAACACCCTGCTCGGGCGGAACGGCCAGGACGGCTTCCTGGCGAAACTGCTCCCGCCGGCCCGCGACCCGGTGCCGGACGTCAGCGTCACCCCGTGGTCGCCGGACCCGGGCGAACAGGTGCTCCTGGACGGGAGCGGGTCCACGGCCCCCGACGGCGAAATCGCGCGCTACGAGTGGGACCTCACGGGCGACGGCGCGACCGACGCGACCGGGCGGTTCGTCGAACACCGGTTCGACGAGTCCGGCGACCACGCGGTCACCTTGCGCGTCGTCGACGACCACGGCCGGACGGGAACGACGACGCTGACCGTCACCGTCGGGACGCCGACCCCCGACGGCACTGGCATCGACGTTCCGGGGTTCGGCCTGGGGACCGCCGCGGC
The DNA here is from genome assembly GCA_003021085.1 of Halobacteriales archaeon QS_1_68_20. Lineage (GTDB taxonomy): Archaea > Halobacteriota > Halobacteria > Halobacteriales > PXRE01 > PXRE01. The sequence continues at coordinate 32,859 of PXRE01000032.1, forward strand.
CGGCCTCGCCGGCGGCATGCTGGTCCGCCTGCTCCGGCGACGTCGGCAGTGAGTCTCGAAACTGCTCGTCGGTGGTCCCGAGTTTGCCGAACCTTGATAGCTCGACGGCCCGTCGGGACGCGCATGGTTTCCATCGCCGGAGCCGGTGGGTACGTCCCCCGGTACCGAATCGAGCGCGAGGAGATAGCGCGCCAGCACGGCGGCGCCGCCAGCGGCGAGACGGCGGTGGCCGCCCGCGACGAGACGCCGGTGACGATGGCCGTCGAAGCCGCCGGGACCGCGCTCGCCCGCGCGGACCTCCGGGGGACGGAACTGGACGCCGTCTTCGCCGCCAGCGTCACGGACCCGCTCGCGGAACACGGCATCGCCGCCCACGTCGCCTACCGTCACGGCGCAGAGGGCGACGTTCGCACGGGTGACTTCCGTGGGTCGCCCCGGGCCGCGACGGACGCGTTCGCGGCCGGTCGGCACTTCGTCGCCGCCACCGGCGGGACCGCCCTCGTCGTCGGCGCGGACCAGATGCCGGTCGAACCGGGCCACGACGACGAACCCTACTCGGGGGCCGCGGCGGGCGCCGTCGTCCTGGACGACGCCGACGACGCCGCGGCGGCGGTTCACGACGTCGCCGCCAACACCACGGGTTTCGTCGAACGCCACCGCGAGCACGGCGAACCCGCGGAGGCGGGCGACCGACGCGTCGCGGCCGAGATGGGCTTCGGGGGCGTGGTCCCGGACGCCGCCGAACGCGCCCTCGCCGAAGCGCCGGACGCGCCCGACGCGGCCGTCGTCGCCGCCCCCGACCAGCGGACGGCGGCGGGTGCCGTCTCGGAGATTCCCGGAGAGGTCGAACACGTCTCGACCTTCGACCGGGTCGGGTACGCCGGGACGGCGACGTTCTTCCTCGACCTTGCGCACCTGCTGGAGACGGCCGCCGGAGGGACGACCGCAATCGCGGTCGCCTACGGCGCAGGCGGCGCTGACGCCGTCGCGCTGACGGTCCGAGACGAGGCGCCTGGGCGCGACGAGGCGGCGGACGTCACGACCGTGGCCGAGCAACTGGCGTCAGCGGAGTACGTCACCTACGCCGAGCACCTGCGGTACCGCGAGCGCCCCGAGTACGAGGGGGTGACTGCCGAATGAGCGGAATTCGCTACTCGCGGGACCGGCGGCAACACGACCGCCTGGTCGCGTTCGAGTGCCAGGACTGCGGGTGGGTGTCCTACCCCGAACAGCGGCGGACCTGCAAGCGCTGCGGGGCGGCCCCGGCCGAGTTCGAAGAGGTGCAACTCGCCGAGCGCGGCGAAGTGCAGACGTACGTCGTCCAGTCGCGCCTTCCCGAGGAGTTCGAGACGCCCCAGCCGGTCGCCGTCGTGGACCTGCCCCAGGTCGACGGCGAGGGCGAACCGGCGCGGGTGTACGGCCTCCTGACGGAGACGGACGGCGACGATCTGGAGGTGGGCCGCGAGGTGGTCGCCAGGTACCGCGAACTGTTCACCGCCGGCGACCGGCCCGTCCACTCGTTCAAGTTCGCACCCCCGCGCGCGGAGAGTATCGGTACGGACGGAGACGGTGCTGGCGACCGCGGCGGGGAGGGGGAGCGATGACCCGCGACGCCTACGTCCTCGGCCGGGGGATGATCGACTTCGGGGAGCGCTACGAGGACTCCTTCGACGACCTGCTGGAGGAGGCGTACCTCGCCCTGCTGGATGACGTGAACGTCGGTTCCGACGAAATCGACGCGGCCTGGTACGGGACGCTGGACGTGGCCGACGAGGGCATGTCCGGGGCCGCGGTCGCGCACGCGACCGGCCTGTTCGAGACCCCGATCACGCAGGTCGTCAACGCCTGCGCGACCGGGAGCGACGCCGTGCGGAACGCCGTCCTCGCGGTCGAATCCGGGCAGGTCGACTGCGCGCTCGTGATCGGCGCGGAGAAGATGCGGGACACCGCCGAGGGCCTGATCTCGCTGGCCGCCGAGAAGCGCGTCTGGCGCGGCCGCGGCGTGACCATGCCCGCGTTCTTCGGGATGCGGGCGACCCGGCACATGGAGGAGTACGGGACCACCCGCGAGCAGATCGCGGAGGTCAGCGTCAAGAACCACCGCCACGGGTCGATGTACCCCCACGCCCACTACAAGTTCGAGTGCTCGGTCGACGACGTGCTCTCGTCGACCACGATCAGCGAACCGCTGAACCTCTACGACTGCTGTCCGGTGACCGACGGCGCAGCGGCGGTGCTGATCGGGACCGAGGACCTCGCCCGCGAGCACGCCCCCGAACTCGTCCGGGTGGCCGGCACGGGCCTCTCCTCGGACTCGTTCGTCCGCGGCAACGACGCCTCGCTGACGCACTTCCCCGCCACCCGCGACGCGTCGAGTCGCGCCTACGAGGCGTCCGGCTACGGCCCCGAGGACGTCGACGTCGCGGAGGTCCACGACTGCTTCTCCATCACCGAACTGGTCACCTACGAGGACCTCGGTTTCTGCGAGGTCGGCGATGGCGGCCGGTTCGTGGCGGAGGGTCGCGCTGATCTGGACGGCGAGGTGGCCGTCAACCCCAGCGGCGGCCTGCTGGCGAAGGGCCATCCCATCGGGGCCACGGGCGTCGCGCAGGTCGCGGAGATTTACGAACAGTTGATCGGCCAGGCGGGCGACGTGCAGGTCGACGGCGTGGAGGTGGGGTTGCAGCACAACATCGGCGTCGGGCGGAACGCGACTGGTAGTGTTTCGTGTGTGAACGTGCTGGAGCGGGTCTGAGGCTCCCCTCCCGGACGCTCTCGTTGGCCTGATCGCCCCTCTCGCCGCGCGGGAAAGAGGCAAGTGAGTCCCCCGCGCAGGTGGTGGCATGACAGGGAGCGACACGGGTGCGGACCTCTTCGTCGACGCCCTCGAACGGTACGGCGTCGAGTACGTCTTCGGCAACCCCGGGACCACGGAGTTGCCGGTGATGGAGGCGCTGGCCGACAGCGACCTGGAGTACGTCCTCGGCCTCCACGAGGACGTCGCGGTCGGGATGGCGGCGGGGTACGCCCAGACCCGCCGGTACCACGGCCACCACGACGCCGACGTCACCCCGGTCGGCGTCGCCAACCTCCACACCGCGCCCGGGACCGCACACGGCCTGGGGAACCTGCTGAACGCGAAGTTCACGGGCGCGCCGCTGGTCGTCACCGCGGGCCACCACAGCACCGACTTCCGACACGAGGAACCCATCCTCGCGGGCGACCTCGTGGAGATGACCGACCAGTACTGCAAGTGGTCCGCCGAGGTGCTGGACGTGGACGCGCTCCCGACCATGCTCCGGCGGGCGTTCCGCGTGGCGCTGTCCCCACCGACCGGGCCGGTGTTCCTCGGCCTGCCGATGGACGTGACCATGGCCGAGACCGACGCCGACCCCGAGCGCCTGGGGGAGATTCCGAACGCCGGCCGGGGCGACCCCGGACAGATCGAACGCGCCGCGGACCTGCTGGTGGATGCGGAGGGCGCGGTCCTCGTCGTCGGCGACGGAATCGCCCGCTCCGGCGAAGACGCCGTCGGGGCCGCCGTCGACCTCGCGGAGGCGGTCGGCATGCGCGTCCACGGCGAGATTCTCGCCTGCGAGGTGGACTTCCCGACCGGCCACGACCAGTGGGTCTCGTACATTCCGCCGGACGAGGACCTCGCGGCGACCATCATGAGCACCGACGTGCTGGTGCTGGCCGGAACCTCCACGAGCACGACGCTGACGGCCCACGAGCGCGACCTGGTGAGCGAGGACACCACCTGCGTCCACCTCGGGGACGACGCCTGGCAACTCGGCAAGAACCAGCCCGCGGACGCCGCCGTGCTGGGCGACCCCGGTCTCGTCATGGCCGAACTCGCCGAGCGGGTGGGCGACCGCATCGACGAGGGGACCGTCCAGCGCCGCCTGGAGAACGTGGACGTGTTCAAGCAGATGGCCGCCCAGCAAGTCGAGGAGATGGGTGAAGACGAGAAACCCGACGACCCCCGCGCTTCGAAGGTCGAACTCGTCGACGCGATGGAGGCCGTCGCCGGGGACGCCTACGTCGTCGACGAGGGGGTCACCTCGAAGTACGCGATGCTCACCCGCTGGGACTTTACGCCCGAGCAGTACGTCTCGAACAAGGGCGGTGGCCTGGGCTACGGCCTCCCGGCCGCGGTCGGGGCCGCGATGGCCGAGGCCGACCGCGAGGACCGACAGCCGCGGGACGTCGTGGGCTTCGTCGGCGACGGGTCGTACCTCTACTACCCCCAGACGATGTACTCGGCGGCCCGGCACGACGTCGACCTCACGGCCGTGATCCCGGACAACCGCAACTACCGCATCCTCAAGGACAACACCCTGGACATCTTCGGCGGCGACGAGGACGACCACGAGTTCGTCGGCATGGACTTCGACCCGCCGGTGGACCTCCCCGCCAACGCCCAGAGCCACGGCGCCGAGGGGCGACTGGTCGAGCGCCCCGACGAGATCGAGGACGCGCTCGCGGAGGCGCTGGAATCGGACGGCCCGGTCGTGCTGGACGTGCTGGTCCACGACTGAATGGGATTGCTGCGATCTTCGCGTCGTGGCTCGTTCAATACGATCTACCGATCCCGGCGTAGTGCGTAGCGGACGCCAGTATCGTCGCTGACGTACACGGTCCCGTCACTGAGCGCGGGTGCCCCGTATATTTTACTTCCAGTGCTGAACGTCCATCGCTCGTCCCCGTTCGATGCTTCGAGGGCGTACACGTTCCCGTCTAACGAGGTGACGAAGATAGTGTCGCCATCAGCGACGGGCGACGCGTCTATCCTGCCGTCGGTCACGACTTCCCAACCGACGCTCCCCTCGTTTCGGTCGATACTGTATACGGTGTCCGTACTACGGACGAAAATACTGCCGGACGTGACGGTCGGCCCGTCCGTAATCTGGCCCCCGGTTGCAGTGGTCCACTCGACTTTCCCGGTCGTTCTGTCGAGGGCGAACAGGTTGTCTGGAACGGTTCCGACGTAAACAGCGTCTGTCGTTACGGCCGGTCGACTGACGACGTCTTCCCCGATCCGTCGCGCCCAGTCGAGTTCTCCCGTCTCGGTGTCCAGGGCGTACGTCGTTCCATCGTCGTCCGTGACGACGACCGCTATTCCGTCCGCTGTTACCGGCGGAGACGTGAACGAGACGTCTTCGTCGGGTCGATACTTCCACTGGAGATCCCCAGACGCACCGTCGAAAGCGTGGACCGCGTCCCCACCGACGTACACGGTTCCGCTATCGAAGACGGGAGCAGTACCTTTGATCCTACGGATCTCCCGTTTCCACGTGATTTTCCATCGACGGTGTCGATCGCATAGAGTTTAGCTGGCTCTGTTGAAATCCGTAGTGAGTTATAGATTCAGTCGGTAGTTCGAGTAGATGGAGACCCTCCCAAAGTCTCGATTGCTCCGGTTTGTCGAGGAAGCATTTCAGTTAGCGCAACGTGCCGTGGCTCGATACTCCTCGAAGTTCTCGAAACAACGCTACACGCTCCATCAGCACATCGTTCTCCTGTGTCTCAACGTTCAAAAAGACACGACGTATCGAACACTTCTCGACGAACTCATCGAGATGCCCCGTATTCGACACAATCAACCTCGCCGAACTTCCTGCCCCATCAACGCTGTGCAAAGCCTTCGATAGACTTGACATGACCGTCTGGCGAGTGCTTCTCAATCGCTCCGTTTCATTGCTCCCGACCAACGGTGTTGCGGGAATCGACGCCTCGGGGTTCGGCCGCAGTCACGCCTCAAAACACGACACGAAACGAGCCGAACTCACGATTCAGCAGCTCAAAGTGACACTGCTGGTCGATACGAAGGAGAACGTAATCCTTGATTTACATGTGACGACGACACGAAAACACGATAGCCAGATCGCCCCGTCTTTGATCAAGCACAATCCAGAGACCATTGACATCCTTCTCGGTGACAAAGGATATGACGGTCAGAAAATCAGGCGACTTGCCCGCGAACACGAGGTTCGTTAATCAAGCATCGTGCGTTCACGTCGCTTCACGAGGCATGGAACACGCGCTTAGACGCTAATCTCTACGGACAGCGGAGTCAATCAGAGACAGTCAACTCGACGCTCAAGCGGAAATACGGTGCGTTCGTCCGATCACGACGCTGGTGGAAGCAGTTTCGTGAACTCGTCCTTACGTGCCTCGTCCACAATATCGACCGAGCCCTCTAACGATCAGTACAAAGCGTGGATAGAGCAGACTGTTCGATTCAGGAACTCGTCGGTTCAGCTCTCCACCGGCCTGCCGTCGGTTCCGACCATCTCTCCTTCGCGTTTGACCCACTCCGAAACGTCCGTCTCGATGGTCAGGTCACCTCGACGCCACCGGATCCACCCCGCCAGCACCAGATAGGTCACCAGGTACAGCGGAATCGAGACCCAGAGCCCACGGATCCCCTGCTGAAGCGTTGTCACTTCGAACAGCGACGGGAACTGCGTTGCCATCGCCGATCCCGCGAAGAGATGCCCTGCCGCCCAGCTGCTTCCCCAGTGAACGCCGACAGTCAGCGCCAAGTTGTCGGTGTGGACGTACAGCGCCCCGAAGACGGCACCACCCACGGCGTGGGCCAGGACGTCCACTGGGCCCGGCATTCCGTGAATCACCGTGAAAAACAGGATGCCGACGAGCCAGCCCCCGATAACTGCCCGGCGAGGGTCCAGCCCGCGGCTCCGGAAACCCTCGGCCGCACTCTGGAGGACGATGGCGAAAAACACCAGATCCTGAACCAGCGAGTTGATCGCCAGCGACACCATCGTTCCAACGAGGCCAACCAGGATGGACCCGCGAGGGGCCGTCAGCGAGAGTTCGATGCGTGTCCAGCCCAGCGACGCAGCGAGTGCGTGCCAGCTACTCCAGACTGCGAGGACAACGGTAAACCCGATAAATAGGTTCACCAGCCACGAGCGCGTGGCCGACACCCCGTAGTCCGAGACGGGTCGCCGGTCAACGAGCCGTGCCCACACCACCAGCAACCCGAGGAAGATAACGCCCTGGAGTGGCCCTCCGGGAATCATGCCCGACACGCCGAGTACCGGCATCACCAGCCCGACCAGCACGCCGACGAGCGGGAGAAGCGGCCAGGCCAGCAGGAACCGCCAGGTGGCCCGGAGCCGCTGCTCGTCCGCTCCCCACAAAACCGCTCGCACGCGATTTGTCACTTTTCCTCCCGACATATCACTCGATATGCCAACAACTCGTATAGAAGTACGGGCCGACATGCGAGATTCGCGCCCTGTATTCAGCACGACTGATGAAACCTATCACTGGTTGAGGGTTTCAACACGGCCCTATCGACGGAATAGACGTTTCGGCTCACGGATCACTCGACAGGGAACGGGATCGTTTAGCGAGTGACCTCGACAGTGAGGTTCTCGTAGTTGGTCAGCGTGCCACGCTCCTCCTTGATCCGTTCCTCGGCAATGTCGAGGTATTCCGGTTCGAGTTCGACGCTAATCGAGTTCCGTCCCACCCGGGACGCACCGACTGCCGTCGAGCCGGTTCCCGCGAACGGGTCGAGCACGGTGTCGCCGGCGAACGAGAACATTCGGACCAGCCGCT
>PXRE01000033.1:0-174596 GCA_003021085.1 Halobacteriales archaeon QS_1_68_20
GGAGGTAGCTGGAGACCATCCGCAGGGGTTCCTGGAGGTCGTGGGAGGCGGCGTACGCGAACTGCTCCAGGCGCTCGTTGGACTCCTCCAGTCTCTCGATCAGTTCCTCGAGTTGTCGTTCGCGCTCGACGCGCTCGGTAACGTCCTGGACCGCTCCGCGCAGAGAGACGGTCTCGCCGTCCCGAACCTCCGGTTCGCCCTGGACGCGGAGCTTGCCCACGTCGCCTTCCGGGCGCGGGAACTCCGCCACCACGTCGAAGGACTCGCCGGTCTCCAGCGCCTCCTCGACGGCGTTTTCGACGATCGCACGGTCCTCCTCCGTGTGGTAGACGTCGAGCGCCTGGTCCAGGGTCGGTTGCTCGTCGTAGTCGACGTCCAGCATCTCGAAGAGGTGGTCGGACCAGTACGGCTCACCCGTGTCGGGGTCGACCTCCCAGCCGGCGACGTCGGCGATGCGCTCGGTCTTCTCCAGCAGGTCCAGCGCGCGTTCGAGTTCGCGTTCGGCCTCCTTGCGTTCGGTGATGTCCTGGGCCATGATCATCCCGGCGAATATCTCGCCGTCGTCGTCCCGGACGGGCAAGGTGTGGGCCCAGGTGTCCCGCCCGTGGGCGTGGTACTCGAAGGTGTTCGACTCGCCGTCGAGGGCGGCCCGGGAGTACTGCTCGATCTCCTCGACCAGGGCCGGCGGGAACCGGTCGTGGATCGAGGCCCCGATCACGTCCTCCTTCGGGATGTCGAGGTCCTCGAGCGCCTCGCCGCCGCCGACCACGTATTCGAGGTTCTCGTCGAACAGCCCGACCGCGCCGTTGGGGAAGTGCTCTACCAGCGTCCGGTAGCGGCGCTCGGACTCCTCCAGTCTGCGCTCGCGCTCCTTGCGCTCGGTGATGTCCTGGGCCATCGTCATCCCGGCGAACACCTCGCCCCGCTCGTCGGTGATCGGGACGGCGTGGACGACCCACTCCCGGCCGGCGTACGCAAGTTCGACCGACCGCTCCTCGCCGGCGAGCGCGGCCCGGAAGGCGGGTTCGAGTGCGTTGGCGGTCTCCTCGGGCCAGACGTCGTAGACCGACCGCCCTTCGAGTTCTTCTGGCTCGACGGGGATCATCTCGAACCCCCGTCCGGCCGCGAGCGTGTACTCGAGGTCGTGGTCGAACAGGGTGACGATGCTGTTCGGGAAGTACTCCGCGAGCGTGCGGTACCGCTGCTCGGACTCCTCGAGTTTGCGCTGTGTCTCGATTCGCTCTGTCACGTCCTGGGACATCCCCAGGGCGCCGAAGATGTCGCCCGAATCGTCCCTGACCGGAACGACCTGGAACTGGTAGACGCGGCCGTCGAGTTCGATCTCGAACGCCCCGGATTCGCCCTGCAGGGCGGCCTCGTAGTAGGGAACGAGTTCGTCGGCGAGTTTCGACGGCAGGACTTCCTCCACCGGGCTTCCTTCGACCTCTTCGACCGTCACGCCGGCCACGGCCTTGGGATCGCCGCCGACGGTCTGGTAGCACAGGTCCCCGTCGACGAGCGCCACCGCACCGTTGGGGAAGTGCTCGACGAGCGTGCGGTAGCGCTGCTCGGAGCGCTCGAGTTCGTATTCGCGGCGCTTGCGCTCGGTGACGTCGCGGTCGGAGACGATGATCGAGACGACGTCGCCGTCGTCGTTCGTCACCGGTCTGAAGACGCCGTCGACGGTGTACCAGTCGCCGTTCGGGCGCGTGAGGTTGGCCTCGAAGTCGACGTACTCGCCGGCCGCCGCCCGCTCGACCCACTCCCTGACTTCGTCCTGGACGTCGGTGCCCTCGCCCCACCACGGCGTCTCCCAGAACGGTTCGCCGGTCACCGCCTCCCGGTCGGCGTCGACGTACTCCATCGCCGTCCGGTTGATGTCCACCACCGTCCCGTCCGGTTCGAGCAGGCCGACGAGGATGTTCGGGTCCTCGAAGATCGCCTCGAAGCGGCGGCGCGTCCGTTCGAGGTCCTGCTCGTGCTCCTTGCGGTCGGTCACGTCCCGGAAGTACACCGAGAGGCCGGTCTCGGAGGGGTACGCCCGCACCTCGAACCAGCGGTCCAGCGGTTCGGGGTAGTACTCCTCGAAGGAGACGGTCTCCTGCTCGTACATCGCCTGCTCGTACTTCGACTTGAACTTCCGGCCGACCGCCTCGGGGAACTCCTCCCAGACGTTATTCCCGACGAGGGTCCGGCCGTCCGGATTGATGAGTTCGTGGGCGCGGTCGTTGAGGTGGGTGAACCGCCAGTTCTCGTCGAGGGCCAAGAAGGCTTCGGAGATGCGGCCGTAGATCTCCTCCAGTTCGCTCTCCCGCTGTTTCCGCTCGGTCACGTCCCGGAAGTACACCGAGAGGCCCGTCTCCGAGGGGTAGACGTGTTCCTCGAACCACGCGTCGAACGGCGGATAGTACGATTCGAACGACACTGGTTCCTGGGTCACCATGGCCTCGCGGTAGCGCTCTTCGAATTCGGTGTCTTCCAGCGCCGGGAACACCTCCCAGAGGCGCCGGCCCAGCAGTTCGTCCGCGTCGTGGCCGAGGATCTCCTCGGCCTGCTGGTTGACGTGGGTGAACTCCCACTGCTCGTCAACCGCGAGAATCCCGTTCGTGATCCGTTCGTGGATGGTCCGGAGTTTGCGGTTGGGGCGTTCGTTCTCGATGGCGGAAGCGAGGACGTTCGCCACGCTCCGGACGAAGTTGGCGTCGTCTTCGGTGAACTCCCGGCGCTCGGTCGTGTGGGTTCCCAGGACGCCCCACGGGTCGTCGACGGAACCGACGATCACGCTGATGCCGCTGACGACGTCGTGGCTGGTGAGCAACTCCGCCCCGGCGAACCGCCCTTCGGTGCGCAGGTCCTCGACGATGACGGGTTCGTCGGTGAGCAGGGTGTACCCCGCCTGCGAGTCCCGGTCGGTGGAGACCGTCGCCTCGTCGACGACCTGGTCCCCCCAGCCGACGCCCTCGCGGAGCAACAACTCGTCGCCGCCCGGCGACAGTTCGAGCACCTCGCAGTAGTCGGTGTCCAGCGTCTCCGCGACGGCGACCGTCGCGTCGTGCATCAACAGGTCGAGGTCGCTCTCCTCCAGCGCCCGCTGGCCGAGTTCGGCGACGACCTCCTGCTGACGGACGCGGAGTTCGGCGTTCGTCTCGGAGGACTCCATCAGTAGTCGTGCATTCGACCGGGCGCCCTGGTCGGCGCTCGTCCCCACTCGGTGGATTCCTCGGTTCCCCCCACGGTGGCGAAAACGCGTCCCTGCGACGGTTTCGCCCTCGGTCCCTCGCCCCTGCCCGCTGCAGGAATCGCTGTGGCGTCCATACCGTCACAAGGCCCGCGGGCTCCTTAACGTACAGGTCCCGACTGTCAGGTATCCGTCCCCTGGTTCCCCCGCTCAGTCGGCCAGCGCGTCCTCGACGGTCGAGGCCACCTCGCGGGCCTTCGCGGCCAGGTCCTCGGCGACGTGGCCCGCCTCGACGGCCTCGTCGAGTTCGTCGTCGTCGACGCGTTCGACGGTGCCGTCGGGGTACTGCACCACGTCGACGTAGAGGTCGACGTACCGCACCGCGCCGGGGAACACCTCGACGGGCGTGCAGACGTTGACGTAGGTGCCCTTCTTCTCGCCGTCCTCGCCGCGGTAGGCGGTCGCGTACCACCAGCGGCCCTCCTTCAGGCGGGTAATCGCCACGTCGCCGGGTTCCCGGGGCGTCCCGAGGGCGTCGTAGGTGCCCCGCCCCGACGCAGTTCGGCGGACAGTGACCTGTCCGGAGGGATCGACGTCGGTGACCTCGCCACGCCCGAGGACGATCAGCGACCCGTCGGGCTTGCCGTGCTGGAGCGCGACGCGGTCGCCCTCTCGCGGGCCGAACTGGTCGACGACCGTCTCGAAGGGAAACTTCCCGTCGAGGTCGTCACAGGCGGCCTCGACGAAGTCGACGCCCGCGCTGGCGTGTTCGCTCCCGGCCTTGATGCGGTGATGGCCGGGCATCGTGGTCGTCACCTCGGCGCGGGTCTCGTCCAGCGCGAACCGGGACTCGCGGCCGAACCAGCACCAGGCGGTCGCCGTCGGCGCGACGAGTCGCCCGGGCGGGTCCCGCTCGTCCGGCAGGCCGATGAGGTCGGTCGCGCGGTCGACGGCCCGCTGGAGTGCCTCCTCCAGGGCGTCGAGGTCGGCGTCGACGGCAGTCCGGGACCACTCGATTCCCCATCCAGGCGGGGTCTCGACGTCCAGTAGATCGGTCATCCCGGCGAGTTCCCGGGCCGCCTCGTCGTCGGCGTTCACGCGCGTCCCGTCGAGGGCTGCCCGCAGGGTCGCCAGGCCGCGGCCGGCGTGACGGGTCGTCCCGACGACCGGACGCTGGTCGGCCCACGGCGGGGCGGGTTCCCGGACCTGCACGCGGACCACGTCGCCCACCTCGACGTGGTCGTCGACCTTCGAGTACGGGAGGTAGGCGTCACGCTCCCCCAGGTCGACGACGGCGCCCCGGCCGAGGGTCTCGGTCACGGTGCTATCGAACACTGCCCCGAGGGGCGTGGGGTCCGGGACGGGAATCGCGTCGACGGCCACGTCGGCCAGGAGGCCCGTCGCCGTTTCGACGGCGTCCTCGGTGCCGACGAGGCCGACGCCCTGCCGGTCGTCGGTCGTCTCGGCGGCGACGTCCGCCGGCGCGACCGGGAACGAGGCGTCGAACCGGCGGTCGATGGGGCCGGAGGCCTGCACGACCGCGTGGTCGGCCGCCAGGAAGCGGCGGGTGAGCGCGGTCGCGTAGATGCCGCGGACGCGGACGTTCATGGCGGCCGTTGGTCCCCGGGGGATTTGAGTGTGCGCGGTTCGCGTCGAACCCATCTCGGCCAGGCGGTTCGCTGAAGCAGGCATCCGGCAGATTTCTCGCCCGGTTATCGTCGGACCCTGGGCGCGCGCGAGCAACGCGCGCGCGAGGGCCGCGTGAGGCCCGGCGGCCTCGGCGGTCGGCCGCCGGGCCGAACGCACGGTTGGGGAGGCGGGAGGTTTCTCCTAGTCGCCCGGCTGTCCCATTCCGCCCGGTCCGACGATGTTCGTCGCGTCCAGATTGTTCCGACGATCAAGGGCGCACGACACTCCATCGACCGTGTTTAGAGAGGCCAGATGCTCCACCAACAACGCGTAGAAAGCCCCCGGGTGGCTTCGGTCGCGCGCCTCGCTGCGCGCTTCCTTCAGTCGCTCGCTCCGCTCGCTCGTTCAGTCCAGTGTAGCGTCGTCGTGCTTCCCGAAGCCACCCGGCCCCTTTCAGTCCCACCCGCGGCGGTTGTGCCGGCTACCTTCTGGTGCAGTGGTGCCGGCCACCTTCGTTCGCGGATGAGCCGGCCACGATAGCTCCTCTGGGTAGGCCCGTGCCGTCGCCCACAACCTACTTGTTGGACGTGACCGACGGCCCGGGTATGCCCTCCCGCCGTTCGTACCTCCAATCCTCCGGCGTCGCCCTGGCCGCCGGAATCGCCGGCTGTCTCGGCAGTTCCAGCGATCCCCGCACCGAGGGCGATCCGGACACCCCGACCCCGACGCACACCTACGTCGACCCGCCCACCGGGCCGGTTCGCTGTCGCGGCGACCCCGTCTCCGTCGAGCGGGCGCTGTCGGACGACCCCGGCTACGAGGACGACCTGGAGTACTTCCCGGCGAACCGGACCGTCCGCATCGTCGTGGCCCGGGGTCCCGATGGCCCGGCTTCCTTCGAGGAGATGCCGTTCGAGGAGTGGATGTCCATCGAGGCGACCGAGGTGGCCCTGGAGCGGGTCAGGAGCGTGACCGCCGACCGCCTCGGCACCAGCGAGTTCGGGTCGGGGATGGGCCGACCGCCCGAGGACGCACCCGTCGACGGGATGGTCGTCTGGGTCCACGCCACCTACAGCGAGCGCGACGGCGAGACGGTCACGCCTGCGGTGCCGCTGGCACGGCTTGCCGACGTCGCACCGCGGTCGGTGGACGTGTCCGTCTCGATGGCAGGCGACGAGTTCTCCCGGACCGTCCCCGTGTTCGCCCGGTCGGAGACGGTCGGCTGGGCGTGAGCGAGTCGCGGGGAACGGTTCTCTGGTCACTACCGCCCAGAAAGTCCGCGTGTGCTTCTGTCGGCGGAAGCTTGGTCGGCAACAGCCAGAAGCCCCCCGCGCTCGACTCGCGCGGCTCGCTGCGGTCCTCACTCCGTTGCGGTCCTTGCGTCGCCGTGCGTCGTCGCCCCCGCGGCCCCTTTCAGTCCCACCCCGCAAGCCGCACCCACACGCCTCCCCAGCCGACTGCGTTACTCAGTCGCGCTCTTCGAGCGCTCCTTGCGTTACTCATCCCTCGCGCGGTGTCGGCCCGCGGTCGCCGGGGGCGACACGCGAGCCAGCGCGCGCCACCGCCGGCTGTGAGGACATATATGAACATATGAAAATATTTTCATATACTGACTCGGCCGCCGAGTTACCCGGGAGCGGCGACTTCGGCGAGGGTCTCGACGGCCGCGTCGATCTCCTCGGCGGTGTTGTAGAAGTGCGGCGAGAGGCGGACGCCGCCGGCCCGGGTGGAGAGGTTGAACCCGCGGTCGAGCATGGCGTCGGCGGCACCCTCGGGGTCGGCGACCTGGACGTTGACGACGCCGCCGCGGTGCTCGTCTGCGCGGGGCGTCCGGACCGTGAAGCCCTCGCGGTCGGCACCCTCGATCAGGCGGCGGGTGTGTTCAACCACCCGCTCGCGGATCGTGTCGAGGCCGACCTCCCGGAGCAACTCCATGCCAGCACTGGCGGTGTAGGCGTTCGGGGCCGGCGGTGTGCCGAGTTCGAACCGCCGGGCGCCGGGGGCGTACGCCGGGTCCCGCGTCTCGACCCCGAACACGTCGTCGACGCCGAACCACCCAAGGTTCGTCGGTTCGAGTTCGGCGGCCACCTCGCGGTCGACGTACAGGAACGCGATGCCGGGGCCGCCCAGCAGGAACTTCAGGGCGCCCGAGACGAGCACGTCGACCCCCATCGCGTCCACGTCGATGGGGACGACGCCCGCGGACTGGTAGGCGTCCAGGAAGAGGTACCCGCCGCGGTCGTGGACCGCGTCGGCGACCGCCCCCACGTCCATGAGGCCGCCGGTGAACGAGTAGGCGTGCGACGAGCAGACCAGCAGGGTGTCCTCGCTCAGCGCGTCGGCGTAGGCGTCGGCCGGGACCCGGCGGCCGTCCGGGGATTCCGCGACCCGGACCCTGGCGCCGCGTCGGCCCTGGGCCCGCCAGAACTGCGGGACGGTGGGGAACTCCAGGTCGGTGACCACCACCTCGTCGCGGCCGTCGTAGTCGAACGCGCTGGCCACCTGGGCGAGCGCCTGGGTCGCACACGACAGGACGGCCACCTCGTCGGGGTCGGCCCCGATCAGGGCTGCGAACAGCGCCTTCGCGTCGTCGACCCGCTTGAGCCACTCCTCCCACGGATTACCCGCCTCGATCCAGGTGCGTTCGAACTCCCGGCGGGCCTCCAGTCCCCGTTCGGGAACCGGCCCCGCCGAGCAGTTGTTCAGGTGGACGCGCCCCTGTCTGACGGCCGGGAACGCCGAGCGCCACGCCTCGATGGACATACGTCCACCCGCGGGCGCCGCCGACTTCAATCCGTGGCGACCCCGTGACGGCCGGGGGTTGCGGCGACCAGAAGTGTTAACCTCTCCCACTGCTTCCCATCGAACGACCTGATTCTCGGGGGCAATCTTTAAAAGCCGTAACGACAAGTTAACAAATGCCATGATAGACCGGCTTGAGAAGGAAGTCGACATGCTGGAGCGCCATCTCCAGGTCCTGAAGATGGTAATCGCCAACGAGCCTACCCCCACCACAAGGTCCGGTACTCGCTGCGGGTCCTGGAGGAGGAGAACCTCATCGAACCGTCCAGCCAGGGTGCGATCACGACTGACCGGACCCAGGAGTTCGTCGCGGAACTGGACGAGAAACTGGAGGAGATCAAGGGGAAGTTGGACGCGATGAAGATCGAGGAACCGGGCGAAGTCGAGGAGATCGAGGGCTAGAGTTCGGGCACGTTGACGTGGAACTCCCCGCCGCGAGTCTCGACCAGTAGCAGGTGATACCCCCGCTTGCGGGACAGGCGGACGAAGCTCTCCCGGGAACCGCTGCCCAGGATGCCGCCGCCGGCCGCCTCGTCGGCCGCCTCCAGCGCGCCGGGTTCGAAGAAACTCGCCGTGACCAGTAGCGCCGACGCCAGCGAGTCGTTTGACTCCTTGACGTCGCTGGCGTTCTCGATGACCCCGGTCATCATCTCCCTGGTCGCCGGGTTGCGCGAGTCGTTGATGTCCGCGACCACCAGCGGGTTCCCCATCCGGTCGCGCAACACCACGTCGAAGGTTCGCTGCTCGCGGTACTGCTCGCCGTCCTCGGTGTACTCGACGGAGACCTGTCCGAGCAACTCGGCGCGGTCGACCTGCGGCAGTGCGTCGTAGAGGTCCTTCAGCCCCTTCACGTGGCCGGTCCCGCGGATCTCGTACAGCAGGTCGTGGATCAGCCAGTCGACGAACTCCTTGTACAGCGACCGGTCGAGGAACTGCTCGAACGGTTCGCCGTCGACGGCTACCTCCTCGGCCTCGAACTGCGTGTGGTGCTCCAGCCGCAGGTTGTTGCTGACCTCCTCCTTGCCGACGTCGCCGGCGTGGGCCTTCTCCAGGGTCCCGCCGCTCTTGGAGCCGTAGCGGACGAACAGGTTGGTCCCCCGGAGGGCCTCCTCCGGGTCGAGGCGGCGCTTGCCCTCGATGCCGTCGTTCAACTGCGTCCGGAGGTGTTCGACCTCCTCTTCGAGGTCCGCGATTTCGGCCTCCAGTTGCTCGACCTCTTCGCGGAGTCGGTCGCGCTCGTCCCGCAGGCCGTCCCGCTGGACCCGCAGATCCGCCAGCTGGGCCTCGAGGTCCTCGATGCGCTCCTCGCGCTCGGCCAGTTCCGCCCGGAGGTCGCCGGCGGAGGCCTCCGCCGCGACGGCCGCGTCGACGGCCTCGCCGCCGCTGGCCTGGTCGGCGTCCGTCGAGCGGACCGCGCCGCCGGTCGCCTCCTCCGGACTCCGGGACCCGCCCGTCGGCGTCCCCTGGGTGGAGCCCGTGGTCGTCCCACCGGTTGCGTCGGTGGACCCGGTCGCGTCGCCAGCCGCCGACGTCGACCCACTGGTCGTCGCACTGCTGGCGCTCGACTCGGTTGCGGACTGGCCGCCGGCCGACCCGGCGGCCGCCGCGGCCGAGTCGCCGGACTCGTCGACGCCGGTCCGGTCGGGGTCCAGCGACGGGACCTGCTGGGTCGCGTCGAACCGCTCGACGGAAACCGGCGTCGGCCCGGCGGGGGCGCCGGCGCTCTCGGCCCCGCTGCGGTCGCCACTGGCCGTCTGTCCGCCGGCTGGCTGGTGGCCACCAGCGCCGTGGCCGCCCTGCTCACGACGCTGTGTCCCGCCGGCGGGTTCCTGGGGCCGACTGTCGGCCGTCTCCTGGGGTTGGTTTCCTGCGGTCCCCGGGGGTTGGTTTCCTGCGGTTCCCTGGGGTTGGTTTCCTGCGGTTCCCTGGGGTTGGTTTCCTGCGGTCCCCTGGGGTTGGCTCCCCGCTGTTCCCTGAGGCTGACCTCCTGCCGCTCCCTGGTGCTGGTTTCCTGTGGTCTCCTGGGGCTGGCTCCCTGCGTTCCCCTGGGGCTGGCTGGCCGATCCCTGGTGCTGGTCGCCGGCCGGTTCCTGTCGGCCGCTACCAGCAGGGTCCTGGGGCTGTCCACCTGCCGGTGACTCCTTAGGCTGGCCGCCACCCGCCGGTTCCTGGTGGCGACCGCCCTGGGGGTCCTGGTGCTGACCGCCCGCGTTCTGTTCGGGTCGGCCGCCGGCGCCCTGTTCTGGTCGACCGCCAGCACCCTGTTCGGCCTGGCCGCCGGCGGGCTGGTCCCTGCCGGCACCCTGGTCCGGTTGGCTCCGCGCGTCGGCGGCCCCGGCCGGTTCGTCGGCGTGGCCGCCGGGTCCCTGACCGGTCCCGTCGCGGGCTTTACCGGCCGCCGGTTCGCCCGCCCCGGCCTGTCCGGGGTCGCTGGCGTCCCGCGGTTCAGCCGGCGGGTCACGGCCGGCCTGGGCAGCGTCTGTGGCGTCGCCCGTCTGCTCCGTCGGGCCCTGGCCGGCCGACGGTTGCTGGCCTCGCTCCTGGCCGGCCGCGGGACGGTCGGCAGGGGGCTGATCCGGCGTCCCCTGGTCGGCGGCGGCGCCCTGGCCGCCGGTGTGCCCGGGGTCCTGTCGCTGTTCGCCGGCCTGGTCCTGTCGCGTCGTGCCGGCGTCTTCCTGGGGTTGCTGGGCCGGGTCGTCCTGCTGGCCGGCCTCGTCGTGGCCGCCGGCAGCCTGGTCCGGTCGTTCGTCCGCCCGGCCGTCGCTCGTCCCGGTCGACGATTCCGGAATCTCGACGACGTCGATGTCTACCGACAGGACCTCGTAGATGCCCACTTCGTCGTCGGCGAGTTCGAACGCCTCGTCGCCTGTTTCCAGGCGTTCGGCGTTGCCGACGAACGCGCAACTCATCGAGCTGCCGCCGTAGTACACGACGTAGTAGTCGCCCGAGAGGACGTTCTCGCTGAGTTCGATGAACCCCGTGAAACTCGCGTCCGAGAGTTGCCGGTGGGCTTCCGAGATGGGCGTGTCGTTGGTGTAGTACTTCGCCTGCTGCTCGCCGCCGCGTTCGAGCATCGTGAACAGGAGTGGCAGGGAGGGGTGGGGCGCCTCGTGGATGGAACCGTCCTCGTCCTCGAAGTCTTCGATGGACCCCTCGAAGACGCCGAGCACCCGGCCGTTCAGCAGAAAGGCCCACGTGCCCGACCGGGTCCGGACCGCCCCCGAGAACCCTCCGTCAGATAGTTCGTGGAGGGAGTCGTACCCACTGGGGAACGACCGCGCGTCCCAGTCTTCGACTCGCGATACCGTGCGCTCTTCCATAACTCACGCATACGGCATGTGGGACAAATACCTTCCGGGCCGCCCTGTAAGGAAGTCGACAGGAGTAGGGACCGGCTAGAGTTTCTTCTCGGCGTCGTCGGCCAGCTCCTGCATCCGCTTGCCGATGCGGCCGGCGCTCGAGAACTCGTCCTCGCTCATGGCGCTGGCCAGCGCGTTCCCCAGCACGAACACGGCGTGTTTGTGCTCGCTCTTGGACTTGTGGACGTGCGAAGGATCGACGTCCAGTTGCTCGTAGGGCTCGAACAGGTCGTCGGCGACGTCGTGGTAGCTATCGAACTCCTCTTTTATGGCTACCATCTCCTCGTGCAGTTCCAGGAGTTCGTCCTTGTGCATACCCCGGCGTTCGGTTCCCCCCGGTAAAAGGGTTTCCGGCGAGACAGGCTTCAGAAGACGTACTCGTCCTCGTGACCCATCATCCCTTCGTTCTCCAGGCCGGGCTCCTCGTCCTCCATGGGCCCGCTGGTCTTGTATGCCTTCAGCCCGGTCGAGAGCAGCTCCTCGACGGCCTCCTCCCGGTTCACGAACTCCCCCTGCTCCACGAGCTGCGCGATCTGCATCTCCAGGTGTTCCGGAACCGTAATCTCTACCTTGGGCATTGAGTGTTCGTTGGTTTGATAGGGGGGGTCATAAGTCTGGCGGGGCAGGGTCCAGCGTAGCAACTTTTCACCCGAATTTCGGAAACGGGAGTTTGGTTATGAGAAACATAATTTCCACACATTCATTTTTTCATATAATATTCACTCAATAAAGTGCCGTAGGGGCCTCCTACCTGGGGTCGTTTTTCGGGGGTCCGTTAGGACTACCCGTTTGGGGTTCCCATCAACGGGTATGAGCGACGCGGACGATCCGACCGAGGGCGTGGCGGACGTCACGGGCCTGTACCGGGAGTTCGGTGACGAACGGCTCCCGCCGAGCCAGACGAAGACGGAGAAGTTCCCCGTCCTCTCCAAGAGTGGGACGCCGGACTGGGACCCCGACGAGTGGGAGTTCCGGGTGACCGGTGCTGTGGACGAGGCGCTGACCTTCGATTGGGACGAGTTCCGCGAGTTGCCGACGGTCACACAGCGCCAGGACTTCCACTGCGTCACGGGGTGGAGCAAACTCGACGTGGAGTTCACGGGCGTCACGTTCCCCGAACTCGCCGATCTTGCGGGCGTGCACGCGCGGGCGGAACACGTCATGTTCTACGCCTTGGACGACTACACGACCGACCTTCCGCTGGAGGACTGCATGCGCGAGGAGGTGCTGTTCACCTGGGAGTACGACGGCGAACCGCTCCCACGGAAACACGGCGGCCCCCTGCGTGTCGTGACGCCGCACAAGTACGCCTACAAGGGTGCGAAGTGGGTCACCGGCGTCGAGTTCCTGACCGAGTCCCAGCGCGGGTACTGGGAGAAGCGCGGGTACTCCCGGACGGCCGACCCCTGGAAAGAAGACCGGTACAGCTAGCGAAAGTGATCTATGGGCAAGGATTGCCTTGAGGTAATCGGGAATTTTATAGAACGTGGTTTTAGGACTCTATAGATTCTATACCATATGGAATGAATTATATGGGAAAAATAAGGGGTATAGTATTGATTAATAGGTTTATAACTTGGGCGGGGGACTAGCAGGTTCCACTGTGCCCGAATTCAATCCCGTATTTATTATTCAGGCGATAGGCCGAACCGACTACTGGATTATCTACGTAATTTGATGCATGGTGGACCCCAATTACTGTGATTGCCCCTAAACTATCATGGAATTTATAATGGACGCCTCCTGAGTCACCACCTTGGGACTCAGCATGAGTTACAATCCACTCTTCCTTTCCTACGGAATCGCAATACTCGTAATTCGAGATTTTCTCAACCTTCCCGGATGTATGACAAGTGGATATGCCATATTTGTGGGCAAGTTCACCTGTACTCATCATATCATCAACGCCATCTTTTGTAACGTGACCTACCACGGGTTCAGTACGGGGAACAACTTTGTCATTAAGGCCTTTGACTTCGGAAACCTGAGATAAAACAGTAAATGACCAATCTAAATCCCAGCCCCCTCGTCAACGTATCCAACGAGCAGTCCGGAATCAGCACCTGCTCTAACCTCGTGGTTCTTAATTGAATCTCCACAATTTCCCATTCCGTGAGCACATGTCAAAAGACCTGGGTTGCTATAATTGGGATATTCAGCTATAATACAGCCGCTATGAGCGTGGAGAGTCCCATCTTGCTCCTCAGTATCGCCCATTCCACCCCCTTCGTAGTACGTATACGTATTGCAGTCACAGGCATCGTCGCAAGATTGGGGCTCTGGGGGTGTTTGTTCTTGAACTGAAACTTCTATCCCATTTACTTCGGTAGGAATTTCAACAGAGATGTTGGATTTATCCGTAACCCCGACTTCAAGGACATGTGCTGGCTTACCTTCAATCATCTCTTTTCCGCACTTCCTATTGACACTAACCAACCACGGCTTATCTGAATAGCGATTATATAAGCTCTCTTGTTCTCTGCGGGTTTTCTTGACCCGGTTGTACCATTGAGTTGGAACCTCCTTTGTAGCAATTGCTTCGCCTTTGGACATATCTGTCACAATGGTAGTAGAATCTTCTCCTGCAGCATTTCCTTCTAATGGGGAATCCCAATACTAGTCCCTGAAGCTCCGATCGCTTTTAGTACAGTTCTTCTTCTGGCGTTCTCTAATTTCGCCATAGGTTGTGTGAGGGTTTCTACATTTATATTTTGTTATTAAAAAGTTCAAAATGCTCGATGGGTGCCATCAAAGAACCCGGAACAACTACATTAGGGGTATTGCTTCCGAATCTAAGTTCTCTAACCTATTGATTAGGGTATGGTCCCGCTGAGGATATTTTACCAGAAGGCATTTACTTTATTGAATGGTGGTATAAATATGGGGGATGCAAATCGGAGAGAGTTCCTCCGAGTTACCGGATTAGGAATCGGGACGATATTTGCAGGTTGCATTGGTAAAGATGGTCAAAATGATGATAACCTCTCTCCGACCGAAGTGACCAACAGCACCCCGATGAAGACCTCAACAGAGACACCAACACCTACGCCTGCCCTCGCCATCGATCCCGCCGATCTACCGGGTTACGTTCGCCCCGGCGCAGAACCGGAAATCGTCCCACAACCGTTGACCTGCGAGGACGAGTCCCTGGAGCGGCGCGCCGCCGAGTTCGACGGCGAACTCCGCTGGGGAGCCGTCGTGGAGGACGGCCGGCCCGCCTTCGCCATGCGCGTGAACGATCTCGCGTTCGAGCGTGGCGACGAGGTTCGCGTGACCCTGACCAACGTCCGCGACGAAGAGCGGGTGACCGGGAACCGGGCCAAGTACTACTTCCAGGTCTTCACCGAGGACGGGTGGCAGGAGGTGCGAGTGCTCCCTGAAGACCGGATGGTGGCGTTTCCCGGCGAACGGAACGTCCACGAACCCGGCGAGAGTTACGAGTGGGCGCTGACGCTCACCGAGACGGAACTCCTCGACGGATACGTCCACGAAGAGGAGATGGAGGTCTGCCCAGGTCTCCCCGCCGGCCGGTACCGCTTCGTCTACTGGGGCGTCGACCACCCCGTCGCCGTGGCGTTCGACCTGCGCGATTGACCGTCCAGACTGGCCCGCGCCCGCAACGACCGATTAGTTAGGCTGAAGGGTCCCCCGACCGGAACCTCCGGCGATGGACACACCGCGTCGCGACGGAGGGGCGGCCGTCGACGGGCAGGGTCGGACCCTCGTGAGCCGGAGCCGCCGGATCTCCGACGTCTCCTTCTCCGCGTTTCTCGCCGACAGGGAGGCGCCGCGGGTCCGCTGGACCGCACCCGACGGGACGGAAATCGCCGCCGCAGGATCTACCGCGACCGTCACAGCGGATGGGCAGGACCGCTTCGAGACGGTACGCGAGCGTGCGGACCGCTTGCTGGCCGACGTCGACGTCGACGGCCCGGCGGCGACCCGGCCGCGACTATTCGGCGGGTTCGCGTTCCACGCCGACCACGAACCGGCGCCGCCCTGGGAGGGGTTCCCGGCGGCCCGGTTCGTCCTCCCCCGGGTACAACTGACCCGGACCGCCGACGAGACGTGGCTGACGGTCACCAGCTTCGAGGGCGACGCGCCGGCGGCCCTGGAGGAGGAACGCGATGCCGTGGCCGACCTGC
Organism: Halobacteriales archaeon QS_1_68_20; assembly: GCA_003021085.1. Lineage (GTDB taxonomy): Archaea > Halobacteriota > Halobacteria > Halobacteriales > PXRE01 > PXRE01. The sequence continues at coordinate 15,114 of PXRE01000033.1, forward strand.
CGTCGATGCGCGCCGCGGGCGACCCGCCGGGGGTCGACGCGACCCGGCGGACGACGCCCCGCGAGGAGTGGACCCGGATGATCGAGCACGCCACCGAGCGCATCGCGGCCGGAGGGCTACGGAAGGTCACCCTGGCGACGGCGCTGTCGGTGGAACTGGCCCGGACGCTGCCGATTCCGGAGGCCGTCGAGCGGCTGCGCCGGACCTACCCCGACTGCTACCGGTTCCTGATCCAGCCCACCGACGGGCCGGGTTTCTTCGGTGCCCCGCCGGAGCGACTGGTCCGCCTGGACGGCCAGCAGGTCGGGACGGAGGCGCTGGCGGGGTCGGTCGCCCGCGGCGAGACGCCCGAGGAGGACGCCGCACTGGCGGACACCCTGCGGGACGGCGAGAAGCTCCGCGAGGAACACGAAATCGTCGTCGACGCCATCCGCGAGTGGCTGGCGCCCTTCGGGGAGGTGACCGTCGGCGACCGTGCCGTCCGGAAGCTCTCGAACATCCAGCACCTGCGGACGCCCATCTCGGCGACGCTGTCGGGGGACGCCCACGTCCTGTCGCTGGTCGAGGCGCTGCACCCGACGCCGGCGGTCGGGGGCCTCCCCCGGGATACGGCCCTGGCGCTGATCCGCGAGACGGAGGCGTTCGAGCGTGGCTGGTACGCCTCGCCGGTCGGCTGGTTCGACGCGGCCGGCGACGGCGAGTTCACCGTCGCCATCCGTTCGGCCGTCGCCGACGGCCGGCGGGCGACGCTGTTCGCGGGCAACGGCATCGTCGCCGACAGCGACCCCGACGAGGAGTGGGCCGAAGTCCAGCCGAAGTTCCGGCCCGTGCTGGACGAACTCGAAGCCGATGCCGACGAGTGAGGACGCCGACCACCGACTTCTGGCGCCCACGAACGGGCCCGTATCCACGGTTCGACGGCCACAGTCGAGTCACGACATTTTTATTCTCCGGAATCTTTTGTCCTTCCATAGAGGACGTATGTCTGAAGACACCCACAGCGGGGAGCCGGAACCTGCGGACGACGACGGGACCGACGTCCAGGAGAACGTGCAGGACAGCATCCAGAAGGGCCGCCAGCGCCTGGAGAAGGAGGCCGACAGGGCGGTCGACTCCTTCGACGAGGGCATCGTGGACCTGCTGTCGTGGGTGCTGGACACCGAGACCCGCGCCCGCATCTACGTCTACCTCCGGCAGAACCCCTCGAGCACCAGCGAGGAGATCGCCGAAGGGACCGGCCTGTACCCGAGTACGGTCCGGGAGGCGCTCGCGGAGTTGACCGAGGAGGGGAAGGTCACCCGCGGCAAGCGCGAGAGCGAGGGTGCCGGCAACAACCCCTACGAGTACGAGGCCATCGCCCCGAGCGAACTCGTCGGCAACGTCGTCCAGGACGTCCAGCAGGAACTGAACACCGTCTTCAACCTCGACCGGCACCTCGGCGGCGAGGACGTCGAGACCGACAGCGAACCGGTCAGCATCACCGTCGAGGAGGGCGACGAGGAAGTGCCGGTCCCCGACGACGAGTCCGACGGGGAGTAGTCGGTTCGACGGAGACGGTCAGGGAGTACCACCGCTCTCGGCGCGTGGACGCCGCTTCGACAGTTTCAAACCGGGGGACGGCTTTGTCCGCCACATGGACGTGGCGCTCGGCGGGACGTTCGACCCGATCCACGACGGTCACCGGGCACTTTTCAGGCGGGCGTTCGGCCTCGGCGACGTGACTGTGGGACTGACGAGCGACGAGTTAGCCGACCGGACGCGCCACGTGGAGCGTCACGTGCGGCCGTTCGCGGCCCGCCGCGAGGACCTCGAAGCGACGCTGGCCGAACTCGCAGGGGAGTTCGATCGCGAGTTCGAGGTCCGGTTGCTTGACGAACCCACCGGCATCGCAGTCGAACCGCCGTTCGACCACCTCGTCGTCTCGCCCGAGACCAAGCCGGGCGGCGACCGGATCAACGAGATTCGCCGCGACCGGGGGCTGGCACCGCTGAACATCCACGTCGTCCCGCACGTCCGCGCCGCGGACGGCGGCATCCTCTCCAGCACCCGCATCGTCGAGGGCGAGGTCGACGAACACGGCAACCTGACGCCGGACCGCGAACCGGGCCACCCCGCGGTGTAGGCTGGCTTCGACTGCCCGGGGCCCGAATCGGACCTACCAGCCTGGAGGTTCCAGACCCGCACCCTCCAGCAACTCCTTCCAGCGGTTCTGGATCGTCAGCCGCGAGACGCCGGCCGCGTCGGCGACGGCGGTCTGGGTGCGGCCGTCGCCGGCGACCAGCGACGCCGCGTAGAGGCTGGCGGCCACGACGGCCCGTTTGGAGCGGTCCTGCTCGGGGACCGACGAGAGAAAGAGGTCCTCCGCGACCGAGCGGGCCTCGGCGTCCAGTTCCAGAGTGTCGGCGGCCTGCTGGAGTTCGGCCAGCCACTCCTCGTTCTCGACCCGGTCGCGTGCGCTGTACATGGATGTCGGTTGGGGATAGGGGTGGTTAAAGCGTTCGTGGAAAGAGAAATCACCCTAGGAGTTTCCTGTGAAGACTATTCCTGTATTCTCTCGACTCCGGGGAAAGCCTTTTATTCTATTTTTCAGACATCAAATTATGGTCCTCCAGAAGATTCACGGTCGGATAGATCCAATAATGCTGTCAATTATCCTTTATATTCTCGGCATTGTCGGACTCATCATCGGGCTCTATCTCCCGCTCGTCGTGCTTCCAGCCTCGTATTCAGGACCGACTGACTGGCCCCAATTCCACGCGCTATCTTATACGTATTCGCCGGCCGAAGTTCGGTACCTGCTTTTCATTGGTATTTTGATCATATTGAGTCAATCGAGTGGGAATTCAACTCCAATTCCACCAATGAAGATGGTTACCTAGCCGCGATTCGGGCATTAGTAAGAGGAACAGGCCAACGTACGTAAAGAACGACAGGTTGATATCGACGACAGGAATTATAACCGGATGCGCGCGGGTAGCCAAGCTAGGCCAACGGCGCAGCGCTTAGGACGCTGTCCCGTAGGGGTCCGCCGGTTCGAATCCGGTCCCGCGCACTTCTCCGCTCGAACGGACGTGAGAGCGGGAAGTGCGCCGTCCGGTTCGAACCCTGCCAGAGGCAGCCCGGAACGGCCGAACGGACGTGAGGCCGCAGGCCCGGACCCTCTGGCTCCGGTTCGAATCCGGTCCCGCGCACTTCTCCGCTCGACCGAACGGGAGAGCCGTGAAAATCGCCAACGGATCGAACTCTGCCAGTCGCAGCCCGGAACGGCGCGGAACGCCGCACGCCCGGAATGTCTCCCTCCGGTTCGAATCCAGTCCCGGGCCTCATCGAGAAGTCGTGACGACCTGTCCCTGGTTCCAACGGGCTACTACCCCCCGCAGGCTTGCGCCCGCAGGGTTCTTTGCCCGGTAGCCGACTCCCAGGTGGCTGCCGTGGCACGCGGTAGGAGCGTTGGCGCGTGGATCCAGGGGCATCCTCCCCGCTACCGCCCGCAGGCCGGAGCCCGCGAACTGAATTACGAGGCGGCTATTGGGGTTTCGCCCCCTCGGCTCGTGCTGGTATCGCCGAAACTCCCGGTTATTCGGGTTGTCCCCGGCACCGGGTGGCTCAGTCCGGTCGTGGGAACGTTACGCCACGCTGATAACACGCGGCCGACGGGGTCTCGCCCGCCTCCCGTGCCGAACGCGCCAGCTACGCGTCCGAAACGTCGGCCCATAACATCAAAGTTTCCCCGGTTGTTTCGGTACGGACGTTCCGGGAACGAGGTTGCACCGCCGTACCAACCCCGGCCTGCCGTCAGCTTCCACCACCCCCGCCGCCGCTCATTCCCGTCGGCGTGCCGCCGTCGACCGTCGTGACCAGGTTCAGGTTCACGTCGGCCGGGGCGTTGCCGGGTTCGACGTAGCCGATCACGTACCCGGAGTAGATCCAACCGGCGTTCAGCGAGATGTCGAACGACGTGACGGGGTCGCCGCCGCCTGCCGGCTGAACGTCCAGCGTGTAGTCGCCAGCGGGAACCTCCGCGGTCCGGTACTGGCTGTACCCGAGGCCGGTGAACAGCGGGTCGCCGCCCTGCGGGACCACGTCGACCCGCGGAGCGTCGGGTGCGAGGTGGAACAGCCGGATGCGGGCCATGTCCTGCCCCAGCGGGGCCATCTGGACGGGGTGGACCAGCGGGTAGAACGGCCGGTTCTGGTCGGCGACTTCGCCGGTGGCGATGGCCGTGTAGGCCCGCCCGGCGAGGTCGATCATCGTGTCGACGACCGCCTGGTCCGGCGATTCGCCCGCTGGCGTCACCTGTAGCTGGTACGACCCCGGGGCCAGCGGGAGGAAGTTGCTGACCGTCTGGAACGGGACGTCCGTCAGGACGGCCTGACCCCCGAGGTAGACGTCGACGTTCGGCGCGTCCGGCGACATGTGCGCGACCTGGAGTGCCGCCAGGCCGCCGCCACCCTGGCGTCGTTCGCTCCCGGCGAGGACGGGCGTTCCGCCGAGCAGTGCCGCGGCAGTGCCACCGCCGACGCCAGCCAGGACTCGCCGTCTGGTCTGGTCTGACATAGCAGGACTACAGAGGGAACAGTGCGGAATGAGGGTAATTACGGCCAGTCTGCGGTAATCGTTTTCTGAAGCGACGGTAACGAATCGTAGGGTGTCGATACGCTGCCGACCGGCGACGCGATGCCGTCCCGTCCGTTGCCGACTCACACCGACTCGGTGGCCAGGTACGTCCGAACGTCACGGGAGTCGGGCAACGCGTCCGACGCCCCGCCGACGCGCGAATGACGGGCCGGAAACCTTTTTCGGCGGGAGATTCTCTTATAAGTCCAATGAGCGCGTTGCAGGTCCTGGCGGAGGGGCTGACCGACGGCACCGACGCCGTGGTGTTGTTCTCGCCCAGCGGGTCGTACTACGAGCTGGCGGCCGACCTCGACGACGTGGACGTGCTGGTAGCGGCCCCGGAGAACTCGGTCGGGGCCAACGCGTTCGTGGAGTTACCCCTGGAGCTCGAGAACGTCCGGGACCGCATCAGGTTCGGCATCGAGGGCGCCCTGCAACAGGGCCTGATCGACGACGGCGACGAGGTGGCCTGCCTGACGGGCGTGTTCGGTGGCGACGTGGACACGCTCACGCGCGTCCGCGCCGACGAGGACGTCCACTCGGGCGTCTACGACCTGTTCGTCAACTCCCGGGCCGACGCCGGCGTCATCCGGGCCGTCCTGGAGGTGGCCATCGACCTCGGCAAGAAGGGCCAGAAGGGCAAGCCCGTCGGCGCGCTGTTCGTCGTCGGCGACGCCGGCAAGGTGATGAACAAGTCCCGGCCGCTGAGCTACAACCCCTTCGAGAAGTCCCACGTCCACGTCGGCGACCCCATCGTGAACGTGATGCTCAAGGAGTTCGGGAGTCGACATCCCGAAGGGCCTGGGCGCGCGCCACATGGCCGCGGCGTCGATCACCCGGGACACGAACGCGACCTCCATCGCGCTGAGCGAGAGCGACGGCCTCGTTAGGGCGTTCAAGGGCGGCGAACTGGTACTGGAACTCGATCCGGAGGATTACTGACATGGTCGGGGACGGCTTGCTCGCGCCGCTCGTAGACGCAGTCCCGATTCGCTACTGGATCGCGGGCGGGGTCCTGCTGGCGGGCCTGCTGGTCGGCCTGTTCGTCGGGAAACTCAACCGGCAGTTGCTCTCGCGGATCGGCATCGGGTCCGCCGTCGAGGGGACGGCCTTCGAGCGGACCATGCAGGACTTCGGGACCTCGACGGTGTCGATCATCGCCCGACTGTCGACGTACGTGGTCTGGGGGCTGGCGCTGATCGTCGCGCTGACGCTGGCGGACCTCTGGGACACGAACCTGTTCTGGGAGGGCCTGTTCGGCTACCTGCCGCAGGTGTTCGTCGCGGTGACGGTGCTGGTCGTCGGCGTCGTCGTCGGCGACAAGGTCGAGGTGGTCGTCAGCGAGCGTCTCCGTGGGTACAAGGCGCCCCAGATCGGCTTCGTGGCGGTGCTGGCGAAGTACACCGTCGTCTTCGTCGCCGCGCTGATCGCGCTGGGCCAGCTCGGCATCGCCATCGCCGCCCTGCTCATCCTGCTGGGCGTCTACGTCTTCGGCGTCGTGTTCCTGGCGGCCGTCGCCTTCCGCGACATGCTCGCGTCCGGTGCCGCGGGCGTGTACCTCTTGTTGAACCAGCCGTACGGCATCGGCGACCGCATCCGGGTCGGCAACCGTCACGGCATCGTCCAGGAGGTGGACGTCTTCGTCACCACCGTCGAGACGGACAACGGCACCGAGTACGTCATACCCAACCGGAAGGTGTTCGAGGAGGGCGTCGCCCGGATCCGGTGACGGCACGCCGACGGCGTGACGGTTCGGCGCAGTTCTTAGGTACGTGCCTGCCCAACCGATCCCATGGACGCACCAGCCCCGCTCCAGTCCGCCGCCGACCAGCGCGAGGACGTCACGATCACTCGCCGTGACTACGACGACGAGCAGCTCGTCGTCGGCGACTTCGGAGAGGGCGTCGACGCCTCGCTGGACGTCGTCGGCGACCTCGCCATCGTCGTCGCCGGCGACCGGCAGTTCGAGTTCGAGATACCCTCCGAGGCGACCGAGGTCACGGTCAACGACGGGATGCTCCAGATCACGGAGTGACCTCGAGCGTCGCCGACCGCCCGCCGGGATGAGCGGTCCTGGTCAGTCGGCCTCGACGCCGACTTCCGCTTCCAGCGTCGCCAGCCGATCTTCGAGTCGTTCGATGCGTTCGTCACGCTCGTCGAGGTCGAGTCCCCGAACACCACCGCGCCGTCGTAGCCGTTGGTGTCGGCCCTTCGTCCGGCCGCGAAGGAGGCGTACCCGTCCGCGACGTTCTCGATCCCGCCCGGTACGGTCGCGAACCGGGCAGTCGCCTCGTTCGTGTCCCCGCTGGCGACGGTGGCGTCGTACGACCTCGTGTCGGCGGTACCGGCCTGGTTGTTGTCGCCCCCACCGATGAAACAGAGGAAGTCCCTGATCTCGTTCCCGTAGCCACCACAGATAGTACTGCGGTCGGCGTCTATGATCTGGCGGGCGTTACTGCCTCGGCCCCCGGCGATCGTAGAGGCCTTCCCCGAGACGGAGTTGTCCGGGTGGCCGGCGACGACGTTTCCGGCGTCGGATTCGGCTTCGCCCACCTCGAAGATGCGGCCAGAGGTGACGCTCAGCGAGTCCACGTCCGCTGTCGCCAGGTCGGCGGTGCCGTCGACCTCCGCGTCCCCGGGCGTGTACAGCCCGTAGCCGTCGGGGGAGTTGGACTGGCAGCAGGCGCCGTAGGCGGTGCCGGACGTGGCGGTGTTGGTCGCGTAGATGCCCTTACCGCTGGGGGACTGGACGGTCCCGAAGATGCCCGAGACGTTGCCGCTGGTAGCGTCGGCCTGGCCCTTGATGCCGGTCACGTCGCTAGACTGGTTGCGACCGCGCAACGCCACCGACCCGCCGGTGTCGTTGTCGGCGTAGCCGGCCACGCCACGGCCGAGTGTCGCGTTGGTGCGCCCGACGACGCCGAAGTCGTAGTTGTCGGCGGTGGAGGTCGTCCCGCCGACCAGCGCCTTGCCCTGCTGGATCTGGACTTTCAGGCCCGGGTCGACGTCACCGCTCCAGGCCTCTCCGAGGTGGTCGCCGGAGGCGCCGGCGGCAGACTGACTGCCCGCGCCTAGCAGTCCCGGGCCTCCCAGCGCCACGAGCGCGTCGCGCCGCCTGACCCCGCCGTCGGCGTTCGATTCCGTACCGTCCGCGTCTGCGGTATCGCGTTCTGTCATGGATCTCAATCCCCGGACCGCCTCGCTCGCGGGCCGAAGGATGAATCCACCAATGGAATTTTGATTTAAAGAATTTTCCAGGAAAGTTTGTCAAGGAATACAGAATGAGTCAGGAAAGTAAACGATACCTTGTTTCCGGTCGACGTCACTCGATCTCCTCGCTCGTCATCTCGGTGGCCGGGACGCCCGCGACGGTCGCGCCCGGCGGGACGTCTTCGGTGACCAGCGAGTTGGCCGCGACCTGGGCGCCCGCGCCGATCTCGACACCCGGCAAGATGATCGCGCCCGCCCCGATCATCGCGCGTTCGCGGACGACCACCTCGCCGGTGCGGTACTCCTCCTGCAGGAACTCGTGACAGAGGATGGTGACGTCGTAGCCCACGATGGCGTGGTCCTCGACGGTGATGAGGTCCGGAAAAAACACGTCCGGGGTCGCCTCCAGCCCCCAGGAGACGCCGCTCCCGACGGTCGCGCCGAGTCGCCGGAGCAACCAGTTCTTCAGCCTCAGGCTGGGGGAGACGCGGATCACCCAGACGACGACGTAGTTGATCGCCACCCGGAGCGGGTGACGAGCGTCCGGCCAGTGCTGGAGCGAGTTCAGCGGCCCCGGGGTCGGGTGACCCGTGATCCGGTCGTGTCGCGTCCCGTCGTCGTCGGTCACGCCAAGCGGTTCGACGCTGGGGACCAAAAATACCACCGTCGCCGTCGGGCCGGCCGGCCAGACTGGCGGGGCGTCGGCCCGATTGCTGACCTGGCGGCCGCTTCAGATACCCGAGAAGTCCTCACGCGTTAAAATAATAAAAATCACCTAGACGTATTTAGAAACTCTAAGCCCGTGTCCACGTGTTCGACGGACGGGCCGCCAGCATCTGTCGGCCGGGTGAACTAATATGGGGGCGGGAGAACGGATGGAAGAGACCGGCGGATGACAGCGACGTTCTACGACGTTCTGGACGTGCCCACCGACGCGAACGCCGACGAAATCCAGGCGGCCTACCGCGAGCAGGCCAAGCGCTACCACCCGGACGTCAGCGACCACCCGGACGCGGAAGCGCGGTTCCGCGCGGTCGTCCGCGCCGAGGAGGTCCTGGGCGACCCCGACGAGCGCGCTCGCTACGACCGCCTGGGCCACGAGGCGTACCTCCGCGTCGTGGACGGCCCGGCCGTCGACATCGACGACGTCGTCGACGAGACGCGGAGCGACGACCGCGAGGTCCGGACCGACGACGCCGATGCCGTCGCCGGTGACGAGGACGGCGCGTCCGCTGGCGAGGCGTCTGCCGGGGGCGACCGGTCCGGCCGGAGCGACGGGACCCCGGACCGTGGTCGATCACGGGGGCACGGCAGGTCCACTCGGAGTACCGGGTCCCCCCCGGGTGACCGGTCCGCCAGGCGCACGGACCGGTCGGCGTCGTCGGCCGGGGCGTCGACCGACCGTGATCCGAGGACGGGAGATACGGCGGCCGGCGACCGATCCGGCGGCGCGCCGACCGACCGCGACGACGACTGGTGGCGCGAGGCCTGGGAACCGGGGACGGGCGAGGAGAACTGGCGGCAGGCGGTCGACCCCGACCGGCGGAGCTACACCCCCAGCGACGACGACGCCCCGCCCGGACGGGCGGCGGACGTGGCCGCCGCGGCCGAGCGCCACCGGAAAGAGTGGCAGGCGGCCGGCCGCGGGGGCGACGAGAGCTTCTGGTCCGCCGAGGTGGAGCAACCGGTCGACACCGACTCCCGGCGTGGGCCCTCGGCCCTGGACTTCCGGTCGCGGGACACGGCGGTCACCTCGATGATCCTCCTGGTCGTCTACCCCGTGTTCGTGTACTTCGCCGTCGCGTCCCCCGCGTTCGCGATCACCGTCGCAGCCGCGATGGCGACGGTCGGCGTCGCGGTGACGTCGCTACTCCGGCCGGCCGCCTCGCTGATCGTCTTCGGGACGTGGAGTCTCCTGTCGCCGCTGTTGCTGTTCTTCCTCGGGCACTCGGCGCTGTCGCTCACCGGCCTCGCGGTGCTGGGGTCGTTCTGGATCCCCCTCGCGCTGACCGGCCTGCTGGTCGTCGCCGCTCCACGGTGACCCACACGCCCGTTTGACCCTCCCGAAGGTATTCACGGACGCCGTCCGACCGGACGCCCATGGACCGACCGACCCGACGGCGGGTCCTCCGCGTGGGCGCGCTCGCAGCCGCGACCGCCGGGTGCGTCGCCCGGCGCGGGACGACGCCTACGGAGGAATCGACCGGCACGCCGCCGGGCGCGACCCCCGACACGAGCACGGAGACGCCGACCGAAACGTCGTCCGAGACACCGACGGACCACGCGTCGGAACACGTGGCCTGGCGGCGACCGGTCGACGGCGCCGTCGATGTCGTCCCCGCGGTCCAGGGGGGAACCGCGTTCGTCGGGACGGACGAGGGGACGCTACACGCCCTGTCGGGGGGCGACGGCACCGAGCGCTGGTCTGCCGGATTCGACGCCCCCACCAGGAGCGTGACGGCGGTCGACGGCCTCGTACTCGTGGTCGTCGGCACCCACGAACTCGGAAACGACCACGAAGTCTTCGCGCTGGCCCCCGACGGGACCGAGCGCTGGCGGTTCGCACCGGGGGAGTGGTGGTTGACCGTCGTCGGCGTCCACGGGGAGACGGTCTACGTCGCCACCGGTGACGACGCCATCGGGTCCGAGGGCGAGACGCTGTACGCGTTAGACCGCGCCAGCGGCGAGGTCCGCTGGTCCGCGGAGGTGGGCGACCCCGGTGGCGGTCTCGTCACCGACCGCGCAGTCTACGTCCCTACCTACGACCGCCTGTACGCCTACGACCACGACGACACCCGCAGGTGGGATCGAGAAGGCATCGACTACGGCTACCGGACGCTGGTCGTCGTCGGGGACACCGTGGCACTTGTGATCCGCACCGACGACGGCCAGCGCGCCGCCGTTGGCCTGGCCACCGCGGACGGGAGCGAGCGCTGGCGCCTGGACGACTGGTTCGTCACCTCCCTGCGCGCCGTCGACGGCGACCTGTACGCCGGCGGCGAGCACGTCGCGGCGCTGAACCCGGCGACTGGGGAACGCCGGTGGGAGTCCTCCGCCGGCGGGTCCATCTACGACGCCCCCGTGGTCGACGGGACGCTGTACAGCGGCGGCCAGTCGATCGCGGCGGTCGCCACAGGCGACGGGACCGTCCGGTGGACGGCCGAACCGGACGTCTACCTCGTGGATCCGGTCGCCGTCCTGGACGGGACAGTCTACGCGCACGGCTCCGCCACCGAGGACGACCGGAACCGACACCTCCTGGGGTTCGGCGCTGACGGGGGGTCCCATCGGTGGACCGTCGCCACCGAGCAACCGCTTGAGGACCCGGTCGTGGTCGGCGAGTCGGGCGGGGACGGCCCCCTCGTCGCCGGGAGCGGTGGTGGCGTCGTCTACGGGTTCGAGTGAACGGTTTCCGGGTCCGGAACGCAACCACTACGTCGCGGTGGCACGTGGTCGTGGATCCATGACTGCCGACGCCGTTCCGACGCTCGATCTGGGGTTCACGCTCGGCCTCAACGTGTCCTTCGAGCGGGCCGTCGCGTGGGCGGCCGAGGAGGGCTTCGACTTCGTGGAACTGCTGCTGGACGGCCACTACGCCCGCGAACGCATCGAGGGCCGGGCCGGAGCGATGCGGGAGACGCTGGCCGGCGCGGGCCTGGGCGTCGTCGTCCACCTGCCGTTCGTCCCAGACCCCGGGGTCCCGTACGGGCCGATCCGGCGGGGCGTCGTCGAGGAGTTCGTCGCCGGGATGGACCTGGCGGCCGACCTCGGCGCGGAGACGGTGGTGTTCCACCCCTCCTCGGACGCCTGGGACCTCGGCTGGGAGGCGGACGAACGCCGCGAGTTCGTCCACGCGGCGCTGGAGGACCTGGTCCCGGCGGCCCGCGACCGCGGCCTCGTCCCGGCGCTGGAGAACGTGGTGTCCAGTTACTACGACGCCACGACGTTCCCCGAGTTGCTGGACCGCTACCCGGACGCTGCGATGACCTTCGATACCAGCCACGCCCTGCTCGCGGGGATGGACGAGGCCGGGATGGGTGCGTTCTGCCGGGAGCACGCCGACCGCATCGCTCACCTCCACCTCGTCGACACCCGCGGCGGCGCCGACGAACACCTGCCGGTCGGGATGGGACGGATCGACTTCGAACCGGTGTTCGCGGGCCTGGCCGACGCGGACTGGTCGGGCACGGCGACCCTGGAGATCGGTACCGAGGACTTCGACACCATCGCGCTCGGCAGGCGCCACGTCGCCGAACTCCTCGACGGCCGCTGACTCACTCCCGGAGTCGGTCCCGGAGGTCCGCCGCCAGTCGGTCCCGCTCGCGGTGGCTCTCCTCCGCGTCCGTCTGCACTTCGAGTACCTGCGTGCCCCCGCCGTCGACGACCGTCTCGAACCGCTCGCGGAACTGCTCGCGGTCCTCGACGCGCTCGAAGTCCAGGTCGTAGAGGTCGCCGGTCGGCGCGAAGTCCAGGCCGTGCGGGGTCTTGAACTGCTCCGTAAACGGCGGGTCGAACTCCTCGATGGGGAGTTTGTGGAAGATGCCGCCGCCGTCGTTGTTCAGCAGGACGACCGTGGCGTCGACGCCACAGCGGTCCAGTGCGAGCAGGCCGTTCATGTCGTGGTAGTACGCCAGGTCGCCGGTCACCAGCACGAGGGGGTCGTCGGTCGCACTGCCCGCGCCCAGGGCGGAGGAGGTGACGCCGTCGATGCCGCTGACGCCGCGGTTGCCCAGCACGGTCAGATCGGCCTCCCGCGGCCGACCGAACCGGTCGAGGTCCCGCACCGGCATCGAGTTGGAGACGAACACGGTCGCGGGGTCCGGGGCCAGCGCGGCCACGTCCGACAGCAGGCCGCCCTCGAAGTGGGTCCCCGCGCGCCCCTCGACCAGGTCCCAGTGGGATTCGTCAGCGCGTGCGAACCGGGTTCGCCAGGCCGCCGCTGCCTCCTCGGCGTTCCCATCCAGGCGGTCCAGCAGGCCGGAAATCAGTCGTTCCGGGTCCGAGGCCACGAGGTCGGTCGCGGTGAACTCCGCCTCGCGCCACCCCCCGGCCGGGTCCACGAGGAACTGCCGGGCGTCCACGTCCCGGAGGTAGTGCCGCAGGGGCTTCGACGTGGGTGAGGCGCCGACCCGTACCACGACGTCCGGTGCCGGCCACTCCTCGACTGCCAGGGTCGGCCCCGCGGACCGGTCGCCCGCCCCGCCGAGGTAGGCGTCGTAGCCCCCAACAACCGGCGCGTCGGGAACGTGCGGGCCGAACCGCAATCCGGAGAGCGGGTCCGCCAGCAGCGGCGCACCGGTCCGGCGGGCCAGGTCGGCCAGCGACCGCGGGATCGAGGGGCCGTCGATCGGCGGGTCGGCCGGCCCGGCGACCACCAGCGGTCGCTCGGCGTCGGCCAGCGCCGCGGCGACGGTTTCGAGGTCGTCCGGGTCGAGCGTCGGCCGGCCGCGGGTCGTCCGGACGTACGGGCCCGCCCGCCCCTCGGCGCCCAGGGGTGCCCGCTCCGGGAAGTCCTCGGGGACGTCCCCCGGCACCTCCAGCGGTTCCAGCGGCTTGCGGAACCGGACGTTCAGGTGGACGGGGCCGGCCGGGGTCCCGGTCGCCTCGGCGACGGCGCGGGCGGCGGTCGTCCGGAGCGAGCGGAGCTTTCGAGCGTCGGATTCGGGTTCCGCGACGTCGCGGTACCAGCGGACGGCGTCGCCGTACAGTTTCTCCTGGTCGACGGTCTGGTTGGCGCCGCTGTCGCCCAGTTCCGGCGGGCGGTCGGCGGTCAGTAGCAACAGGGGCACCCGCCCGCGGTCGGCCTCCATCGCGGCCGGGTGGAGGTTGGCCGTCGCGGTCCCGGAGGTGGTGACCACCGCGGTCGGTTCGCCGCGGCGCCCCCGACCGAGCGCGAAGGAGGCCGCCGAGCGCTCGTCGAAGTGCGAGTAGATGCGGATTTCTGGGTGGGCCGCGAGCGCGACGACGAGGGGGGTCGAACGGCTACCGGGCGCGACGCAGGCCGCTTCGATACCGGCGGCCACGAGTTCGTCGACGAACGTCTCCGCCCACAGCGTGTTGCGGTTCGGGGCCGTCATCGGTGGCTGGTGGGCTGACGTTTTCGTCGTTCTCGCTCGCCGTGGCGCCTGCGTCCGGTGCGGTGATGGTCCCGATGGTCCGTCCGCGCTCCGTCCATTGGGCAGGGGTTGTGCGGGCGCTCGCTTAAACGGCGTGCCTGCGGGTTGACGTTGTATTTAGTTGAGCCAGCATTCTGGTCCAGAACGCTTCGAAAGCCCGCGCGCTCCGTAAACTGTCACCTGGTCGCCACCAGCCAGAAAGCCTCCGCGCGCTCCGTAAACTGTCACCTGGTCGCCACCAGCCAGAAAGCCTCCGCGCGCTCCGTAAACTGTCACCTGGTCGCCGCTTCGCTGCGGTGCTTACGTCGTCCGGGCGGGGTCGAGCGCACGGCCCCTTTCAGTCCCACCCAGGCCGGATGTGCCGGTCACCACTGCTCCGGCGGCTGTGCCGGTCACCACTGCTCCGGCGGCTGTGCCGGTCACCACCGATCCGGCGGCTGTGCCGGCCACCATTGAAAGGCGGCTGTGCCGGTCACCCCCGATCCGGCGGCTGTGCCGGCCACCATTGAAAGGCGGCTGTGCCGGTCACCCCCGATCCGGCGGTTGTGCCGGCTACCTTCGCATGGCTGAACAGTCAGTCGAGAGATCCACTCGGTCGCTGCTGCTCGACGAATCGCCCCGCTTCACCACTCACTGCTCCAGTCGAAGGGAGTCACAGAGCGCGTCGGCGCCCTCGGTCTCGCGAAGGCGGCGCTGGTGCTCGGCGCCGCTCTCGGCGTCAAGCAGGTCCCGGAGGCCGCTCACGCCGAGGCGGTCACACTCCTCTTCGACGACCGTCGCCAGGTCGACCGTCCCGTTGCCGTCCCGGCGGACGAACGCCACCTCGCGGCCGTGACGCATCGCGCGCCACTTGTTCTCGTCGAGCAGTTCGCGGCGCAGACGATCCACCGGCGGCCCGGGCGAGTGATAGCGTTCCCAGGGGTCCGGGTGATCCTCGTAGCGCTCCGCCAGGTCAAGCACCAGCGCGTGGACGTACTCGACGAACGCGAGCACGCGGTCGGCCTCGTGCTGGCCGTCCGGTGTCCGCACCTCCACGGTCCCGTGTTCGGTGTGGGTCCGGACGTCGTGCCACAGTTCACCACGGTCCTCGATGGCGTCGGTCGCCAGCATCTGCCGCTCGTAGGTCAGGTACTCGTCGATGCCGCCGAACGCGGTCGGCATCCCGGTGTTCGGGAGCGCCTCGAAGATCTTCGCGCGGGCGGACTGCAGGCCGGTGTCGAAGCCGTTCCAGTACGGCGAGTTGGCCGACAGCGCCAGCATCACCGGCAGGTACCAGCGGAGTTCGTTGGCGATCCAGACCGCCTTGTCGCCGTCGTCGACGCCGACGTGGACGTGCAGGCCGGCGGTCGTGTTGCGGTGCTGGGGGTACTGGATGCGATCCAGTTGCGAGCGGTACCGCGGTTTCTCGGCGTGTTCCAGTTCGCGCCAGCGTGCCAGCGGGTGCAACCCCGCGCCCGCTATCTCGTAGCCGTGCTCGCGGGCGTGCTCGACCAGCGCCGAGCGGACCTCGCGGACCGCGTCGTCGGCCCCGTCGAGGCCGGAGAGCGTCGGCGTCTGGGTCTCGATGACCGTCTTGAACAGTTCGTGGTCCAGGCGGTCCGCGAGGATCTCGGGGGGATCGGCACCGTAGACGAGGTCGTCGGTCCCGGCGGTCGGCCGGCCGCGCTCGTCGACGACGTAGAACTCCTCCTCGATGCCCAGCGTCCCCAGTTCGGTGAACGCGTCCGCCGACCCCGTCTCCATGCGGCGGTCCTTCGAATCCGATCCGTATAAGCGTCCGGAAGTCGGTCGTGCTTTCCGCCAGGGTCCGGGACTGCGCCCTGACGACGTACTCACCGCGACCTCGGCACGGCGACCTCACCGCGGCGTCGCCACGACGGCGAGGTGGTCCTCGTGGAACGGGGCCAGCGATTCGGTCGCCAGCACCTCGTAGTCCTGCCGGAGCGACTCCAGCACGTCCTCGAACACGTCGCCGGGGTCGCGGGCGACGTCCTCGCTCCGGGCCTTGATCGCCGCGACGAGGCGGCCGCTGTCCGCGAGAAAGCGCCGGTTCAGCCGCGCGACCCGGGCCTGCCCGCGGGTGGCGACGTCCTGGATCACCGCGTCCACGCTCGCCTCGACGACGTGGGCGTACGTCTCGGGCTTGCGGGCGTCCTTCAGCAAGGGAAAGAGGTTCGGGCGGGTCTCCGCGACGTCGACCAGGTCGCGGGCGGGCCGCGGGGCGAACTCGACGGCGTAGGTCGGCCCGGCGACGTCCGCGACGTGGCTGACGGTCGTGCCGCTGGCCGCGCCCAGGTAGAGGACGGTCTCACCGCCGTCCAGGCCGGTGTCCATCCCCAGTTCCAGCATCGCGCCGAGTTTCGACCGCCGGGCGTCCCACAGTCGCCACTCGCCGTCGGTCGGTTCGCCGTAGACGGGGTCGCCCCGGGTCGCGAGTCGGTCTTCGCCGTCGAACGAGCGCCTGGTCACGCCGTCGGGCAACGGGGCGTCGCCCGACTCAGTCATCGTCCTCACCCCGCGTCCGGATGCGGTGGATGCGCCGGTCGAGTTCGTCGTCCAGTTCCGGGCGGCGCTCCCCGGAGTAGTGGTCGACCCGGGCCGCGATGGTCAACTTGCCCGCCAGCGCCCGCGCGGCCGGCCCGCGCTCGTCGGGCCGGGTCCCGCGGACGTACTCGTGGGTGAAGATGACGCCGTGTTTCGGGGAACTGCCCTGGCCGCGGAGGTGCGCGAACAGCGCGTCCTCCGCGCCGAGAACCTGCACCGTCCCGCTGGGCATCTTCGCCAGTTGCTCCAGCCCGCCGGCCAGTGCGATCAACCTCGCGGCGAGGACCGGCCCGGCCAGCGCCGAGAGGTTCGGCGCAACGCCGGGCGCGCGGGACTCGACGAACGACCGCAGGTCGTCGGCTTCGTCGGCCAGTTCTGCCGTCCGCTCGGCGAGCGAGACGAGTTGCTCCTCGCCGGGTTCCGGGTCGCGGGCGGCCACCTCGCGGGCGCCGTCGACGCCAGCCACGTCCATGCCGAGGCTCCCGGCCCACTCGGAGACGCGCTCGGCGAGTTCGTTGGCAACGCGCTCGCAGTCGTCCATGGCGCGGACGGCGTGTTTCAGTTGCTGGTCGTCGGCGCGTTCGCGTTCGCGGACGGCCTGGCGGGTCGCCTCGACGGTGGCCTCGTGGAGTCTGGCGTAGTAGTCGTCCTCGTCGTCGGCGAAGTTCGATTCAATCGCTCTCGAGGGCCAATCCTGTGGTTCTGTAGTACTCCCCTCTGTGATCGAACTGGCGAGTGAATCAACGTCAGAGGGATCCAGATTTTCGAACCATCCCGCGTTGGCGGGAACGTGGTCGGCCATGTCCTCCCTTTGATGCTAGATTCGTATATGCGTTCTCAGTGTGATCTACAACGGGCCGGACACTATCGTAGAGCTATCTCTCCTTGCCCTTCTTCAGAAATTCCGTCGACCTCTCACGTCTACGCCATCTACTGGTTCCGTGGTAGCTTGGTCGACCCCGACAAACCGATAGACCGTAAGGACAAGCCCAGTGATCTTGACGTGTTCGTGGTGATCTCGGACTGGGACCTCCCGATTGCCGACCCCTCGATCGTTCTCAGTAGTTCCGAAGCGCCCGACCCCCCGACGATACGGGAAGAATCGGGAGACTCCGACGACTTCGAACTTCACAACTCGGAATTCTGGGAGGACGCTGACCAGGCCTGGGAAAAGCTTCCCGCGTTCGCGCAGCAGACGTTGGTGAACAGTACTCGGAATTTCCTTCGATTCAAGCCGGAGGACAAACAGGAGAACGTCGTCCGGAACTACGACCTCCGGATCGGTAGGCGGGAACACGTCGTCGAGTTGTACCCATCTGCCTGTCTGGTTCACGAGTTCTAACGGCGATACTCTCACGTCCTCCGTCGGTAGCTGGACGTAATACGTCCGTCACTATGCTTACTCCGCGGCGGGGTACCACTGATCTCGTCCGGCCTGGGGAGCTGGCGTAAATCACTACGAAGCACGACGAACAGTACGTAGATAGCGGGGCCGAGAACGTAGGAATACATGGCTATCTTCGGGCTGAACTTGCTCGCGATAGTTCCTCCGGCGATCGACCCGATCGGTATCAGAGCGTGTGTGGCAGAACCGTTGAGACTGCTAATCCTCCCTACGAACCGTTCCGGAGGGACCGCCTGAATCGTAGCCGCGATCTGGATGCCGATAATACTCGACGGGGTGAAGGTCAATGCTATGAATACTACTGTGACCAGGAGAGAACTCGCACTGATCGCTATTATCCAACACACAAGCGAGAGAATAAGCCCGAACATGATCGTCTTCCCGAGCGGTTTATCTTGGAACTTCCCGGCAATCGCCGCCCCGACGATGTTCCCCACGGTGTACGAACTCATCAACAGTCCATAGGTACCTGCTCCCCGTAATATAGCCGGAAGCCCGCTGGTCGTAAAGCTCGTAGCGTACGCGGGCATGGTGGCTATTACGACACCGGACATGAAGTTTGCGAGCGACCTCGCGATCATCAACCACATCAATACAGTCCCGTAGATGACTTCCCGGAAGGCGTGAGGATTCCCCTGATCCAACCCCCGTACGATTGCCCACCACCAGGCCGGCCTTCACAGTCTCTATTCGTTCCGTTTCACCGTCCGCCAGCGCTCGATCAGCCGCACCCGCCCGACCTCGATCCGCCCCGTCCACACCAACCCAACCCCCAGCACGGCCGCCACCACCACGGGCACCCACTGCCCGAACAGCGCGTTCACGGTCGCCCACAGCAACACGAAGCTCACCAGGTCGTCGAGCGCGAACTCGACCGCCGCCAGGCGCTCGCGCAGCGCCGTCCGGTCGAACGCCCGGTCGGCGGCCACCACCCCCACCGTCCCCGACAGCACCCAGCCCAGGTAGTTCGACGCGGGCACGCCGTAGTACGCGCCCTCGGGGTACGCCCAGAAACCGATGGCGACGGCGGCCGGGTCCAGCACGAGGTCGATGGCCAGCACGAACGCGAGCGCGAGGGGGAGCGTGGCCCGTCCCCCGCGGGTCACCAGCAGGGCGAGCAGGTAGGCGTTCAGGACCAGCGGGACGAAGAACACCGGCAGGCCGACGGGGACGCCCGCGACCATCGGCCCGAGGTCGACGACGTACTCGAACTCGCCGTACGGCCAGCCAGTGGTGAGCCCCACCCACTCGATGGCGTAGCTGTAGGCGACCAGGACGCCGAGCCAGATCCCTGTCCGGCGGCGGGTCAGCGGCACGAGCGCGGCCACCAGCGGCGACCGCATGACGAGCGTCCCGAACAGCAGGAGGTAGGGGTTGTACGCCAGGACCGCGGGCAGCAGGTCCAGTGCGCTGGCGACCAGCGTGACGGCCCCGACCAGCGGGAAGACGACGGCGACGGTGACGCGGTTCTCGCGGACCAGCCGCTCGAGTTCCCCCTCGACGGCGGCCCGGTCGACCGATTCGAGCGTGCCCTTACCCATACACGAGCCTCCAGAGGCCGCCGAGCGTGAACGCCATGCCGGCGAGCGTGTTCACCGCGGGGAACCACCAGTAAGCCCGGTCGACGGTCACGTCGCCGAGTTCGATGACCACCAGCAGGACCGGGTACGCGAGAAACAGCAGTCCCAGCCGGTAGTCCAGCAGCGCGAACGTCCCGGCGGCCAGGAGCCAGACGACGCCGCAGTAGACGGCCGCGCCCCGCCGACCGAGCCGGGTCGCGGTGGTCTCGATGCCGGCTTGCCTGTCCGGTTCGACGTCCGGGATGGCCGAGAACGTGTGCATCGCCATCGCCCAGAGCCAGCCGCCCAGCACCGCCAGCGCCGGCGGAGCGGTCCCGGCGACCGCGGCGTAGGCCGCGCCGCCGGGGAGCACGTAGAGGCCGTTCGAGACCGAGTCCAGCGGCGGGCGGGTCTTCAGCCTGAGCGGCGGCGCGCTGTAGGCCCACCCGAGGGCGAGAAAGCCCACGACCCACGGGACGGCCCGGCCGGGGACGACCAGCGCCAGCGCCAGTCCCAGCCCCGCGGTGGTCAGCACGGCCCAGCGGGTCGCCCGGTCGCCGCGGTAGCGCGCCTCGCGGTCGGCCTTCTTGGGGTTCTGGCGGTCGACGTCGGCGTCGAAGACGTCGTTGACGCCGTAGAGGAACAGGTTCGCCGGGACCAGGAAGTACGCGAACAGCGCGACCGGGGCGGCAGACAGGAGCGCGTCCACCGAGTCGGCCGCGAAGACGGTCCCGACGATCACGGGACCCGCAAGGTACAGCCAGAAGCGCGGGCGCGACCGGACCAGCTGGGTGCGAAGGGTCCCGCTGTGGGGGAGGTCGGGCAAGCGCGTGCGGTCGATGAGGGTGCGCAGGCTCATAGGTCGGGTCGGCTCATGCCGGGAGTTTCTTCGCGTCGGCGACGACGGCCTCGGCGGCGTGCTGGCCGCTGATGAGACACATCGGCACACCGATCCCGGGCGTCGTGTACGCGCCGGTGTAGTACAACCCGTCGAGCGCCGACGAGCGGTGGCCCGGACGGAGCGGGCCGGTCTGTCGGAGCGTGTGGGCGAGCCCGAGCGCGGTGCCCTCCCGGGCGTTGTACCGGCCCGCGAAGTCGGAGACGCTGAACGACTCCTCGACGAGGATGCGGTCCCGCAGCTCCACGCCGGTGTTGGCGGCGACGTCGTCGAGCAACCGGTCGCGGTAGGCCGCCCGGACCTGCTCGTCGTCGGGGAGCCCGGGGGCGATGGGGACGAGCGCGAACAGGGCGCTACAGCCCTCCGGGGCGACGCTGTCGTCGGTCACCGACGGCGCACAGAGGTAGTAGGCGGGGTCGTCCGGCCAGGCCGGGTCCTCGAATATCTGCTCGAAGTGGGGGTCCCAGTCGGTCGGGAGCACGAGGCTGTGGTGGGCCAGTTCGTCGAGGTCGCCGGTGACGCCGAGGTACAGCAGGAACGCGGAAGGTGCGTACGTGCGGTCGTCCCAGTAGTCCTCGTCCTGCTGGCGGTCCTCGGGTGCCAGCAGGGACTGCTCGGTGTGGGCGTAGTCGGCGCCGCTGACGACCAGATCCGCCTCGACCGGGCCGTCCGCGGTCGCCACCCGGAACGCGCCGCGCTTGCCCCGGATCCCCCGGACCTCGACGCCGGTGCGGAACTCGACGCCCAGTTCCCGGCACATCTCGACGACGCCGTCGACGACGGCGCCCATGCCGCCGTCGGGGTAGTGGACGCCGAGGTTGAAGTCGACGTGGCTCATGAGGTTGTACAGCGCCGGCGTGTTCGTCGGCGACCCGCCGAGGAACACCAGCGAGTACTGGACCACCTGCCGGAGCTTCTCGTGGTCGAAGTAGTCGGCGACGTGGCCGCGCATCGACCCCAGCAGGCCGAGGCCGCGGGCGTTTTTGAACACGTCCCAGTCGACGTAGTCCCGGAACCGCGGCCGGTCGGTGTAGACGAAGTGCTCCATCCCGACCTCGTAGGTCTCCTCGGCCTTCGCCAGGTACCGCTCCAGCGCCGCGCCCGCGCCGTCCTCGTATGACTCGAAGGCGGCCCTGGTGGTCTCGAAGTCCGCGGCCACGTCCATGCGGTCGCCGTCCTTCCAGAAGATGCGGTAGTGGGGGTCCAGATGAGTGAGGCCGTAGTAGTCGTCCGGGCGGCGGCCGAAGTGGCCGAAAAAGCGCTCGAAGACGTCGGGCATCAGGTACCACGACGGCCCCATGTCGAACCGGAAGCCGGCCCGGTCGAGGACGCTCGCCCGGCCGCCGAGCTGGTCGTTCTTCTCGAGGACCGTGACCTCGGCGCCGGCCGCGGCGAGGTACGCGGCGGCCGACAGCCCGCCGAAGCCGCCGCCGACGACGGCGACCGAGCGGCCCGCGAGGGCGTCCTGCTCGACCGACCAGGGTTCACGGGTCATTTCCACTCCCCACCGAGGCACGCACGGACCCGCCCCACGGCCCGCCGGACCGTCCCGAGCGGTCGCCGTTCGAGCGGGACGGACGGCAGTGCCCACGCGAGGTCGGTCGACGTGACAGTGTCGCTCGTCGTCTCGTCGTCCGGCGGCGGAGCCTCACCGGTCGATCCCTCGGCCGGCGCGGCGGCGGTGCCCTCGTCGGCTGGCGGAATCGCGCTGACGGTTTCGAAGACGGCCTGGGGGTCGCCCGAGCGCCGCCAGTGGAACCAGGTCCGGGCCGCGACGGCGAGCCGGCGGGTGCGCGACAGCGACGGCCGCGAAGAGACCGTGTCGTACTCCTGGCGACGGACGAGCCGGTGGTGCTCGGCGTACAGGACGGCTGCCAGCAGGACCCCGAACTGGACGTCCTCGGGGAGGTACCGGATGCCGGCGACGCCCTCGCGGTACAGCGCCTCGGTGCGCTCCAGTTCGTCCTCGATGGCCGCGGCCACGCCGTCGGAACACCGGAGGTCCTCGATCTCCTCGACGGTCGCGCCGTGGCGATGTAGCGCCTCCCGCGGGAGGTAGACGCGGTCGTAGCGGGTGACGTCCTCGTGGACGTCCCGCAGGAAGTTGGTCAGCTGGAACGCTTCGGCCAGCGCGGCAGCGTGGGGCCGCGCGGACGGATCGAGGTCCGGCGCGAAGACGTCGACCAGCAGGTTGGCGACCGCGACCGACGAGCCCCGGAGGTACTCCTCCAGCTCCCCGGTGGTGTCGTAGCGGGTCCGCTGGAGGTCCATCGTCATCGCATCGAGGAAGATCTCGATCTCGCGGTCGTCGAGGTCGTGCTCGTCGCGGACGGCCTGGAACGCCCGGAGGACGTCGCTGGTCGGCTCGCGTTCGCCGAGGGCTTCGGCGCGCAAGGCGTCGAGTTCGCGGCGCTGGGCCGCGGCCGACTCGGGGTCGGGATCGTCGACGACTTCGTCGGCGACGCGGAAGAACGCGTACAGGACGTGCGTGGGCTCGCGGGCACGCTCGGGGAGCAGCCGCGAGGCCAGGTAGAACGTCCGACCGGTGCGTCGGTGGATCGCCCGCGCGGTGGCGAGCTGTGTGGGCGAGGCGGACATGGGTGGTGGATGGCGGCCGTGTCGCCGCATCCACCCGTACCGCCCGTGGCAGGATATCGAGCGTACCTGACTAGTCAGCCCTCGTACCGGGGACGCCGGCCACCGCCGAGTCAGCCCAGCACAGCCGCGAGGAGCTTGCGCTCGGCCGCCCGGAGGTGCTGGTGGAACGTCTGCCGGGAGACGCCCATCGCTTCCGCGAGTTCGTCGCCGCTCGCGCCCCTCGGGTCGTCGTAGTAGCCCGAGTAGAAGGCGCTGTACAGCGCCTTCGACTGCCGCTCGGTGAGCTGGTCCTCCAGTTGCTCCACGAACGCGGTGCGGGTCGTCGGGCGACGCTCCTGCTCCCTGTAGGCCAGCAGTTCGACGTCGTCGAAGCGATCCTCCAGCAGTTCGAGGATCACCCGGCCGCCGGTCTCCGCGGGGACGGTGACTGTCAGCTCCGCGACGCCGGACTCGACGTCCAGCGACCGGAGTTCGGCGCCACGTTCGGCCAGCCGGTCGACGACCGACCGGGGGGCCAGTTCGAGTTCGAACAGGACCGTCTCGCCGCCGCCGATCCGGGTGACCGACTCGACCCCCTCGACCTCGGCAGGCGGTTCGGGGTCGGCCATCTGCTCGCGGACTGCGGCGACGAACAGCCGGAGGCCGCCGTCGTCGGCCACGGTCGAGCCGCGGAGTTCGAGGCGGCAGTCCCACGCCTCGGCGAGCGCGACGGGGAACAAGGAGGAGTCCCCGACCGCGAACTCCAGTTCGGCGAGGTCGTCGGCCGTGAGGCCGCGCCGGCTCCGGGCCGCGTTGATGGCCGTGGCGATGGTCTTGCCTACCGACTCCAGCACGACCAGCTCTCGGTCGTCCAGCGCGTCCGCGTCGACGCCCACGACCGCCAGCACGCCGTAGGTGGCGTCGCCGTAGACGATGGGCACCGCGGCGAGGTGACCGGTCGCACGGTCGAGCGCGAACGCCTCGTCGACGTCGTCGCGGACGACCGTCTCTCGCGCGTACGCCCGGGCGACCGGTGACTCGCCGTCGAGGTCGACCGTGAAATCGTCGAGCGAGCCGTCGAACCCGGCCGCCGAGGAGGTGACGAGTTCGTCACGGGCGAGGTCCGGTTCGCCGATCCACGCCGCAGCGTACGCACCCGTCGCGGCGACGCGTTCGACGATGGCTCGCTCGGTCTCCGCGCGGTCGACGCCCTGCATCAGCAACTCGGTGACGTCGGCGAGCAGGCCGTTGATGCGGTCGACGAGTCGGTCGAGCCGCTCGCGCTCGGCCGACAGGGCGAGCTGGGCCTCCTTGCGTCGCGTGACGTCGACCTGGAACCCGACGAAGTGGGTGACCTCGCCGTCCTCGTCCCGCAGCGGCGCGACCGTCACCTCGTTCCAGAACGGCTCGCCGTCCCGCCGGTAATTGCGGAGTTCGACGGTGACGGGTTCGGCGGCGGCGATCCCCTCGCGCAGTTCCGCGACCGCGTCAGGGTCCGTCCCCTCGCCCTGGAGGAACCGGCAGTTCCGGCCGAGCGCCTCCTCGGCCGCGTAGCCGGTCATCCGCTCGAACGACTCGTTGACGTAGATCAGCGGGTTGTCCGGGCGGTCGGGGTCGGTGATGGTGATCCCGACAGGCGCCTCGTCCATCGCCCGCTCCTTGAGTTCGAAGTCGATCGCGTCCGGCACGGCCATACACCGACTGACCGGCAGACCGACAAGAATGTTCGGCCGCTCCAGTCGAGCACCCGTTGCCGGATAGGACGGTCGCACCCTCGCCGACCACTCCGTACCGTGTCAGTGTCCAGACGCGCTTCCGCCGAGAAGTGTAAGCTGAGGGCCTCGTACCTGCGAAAGGCCTAAGTAAATCATTCACTCACTATCGAGTCAATAGTTTCCCAATGACCGAACCCGAAAACCCCTCCAGACAGGAACGCACGACCGACCGCTACCGGGCCTACGAGGCCGAAGACGGGAGCACCGTCATCTACGACGTCGAGAACGACGCGGCGTGGGTCCGCACGGACGCGACGGTCGAGATCGAACGATAATCCCGTCCCGGCCGAACCCGGGGACGGCTTTGGGCAACTGTTTTCAATCCTGCGGTTAGTATCCAACGTTTGTCTAGCTAATAGACACTTTTTGAGCCGTTTGGATAGATTTTTAATTTAGTGATTTTAATTCCAGCCTGCAATGTTCGAAAACAGCCCTGGTAGCGGTGAATCGGACTTCGAACGACGCAAGTTCATGAAGGCCCTCGGGGTGGGGGCGGGCGTCTCGGGGCTCGCCGGTCTGGGGAGCGCCGAAGACACGCTCTCCGTGGTGGAGTCCGAGCCCATCTCTAGCGACCGTGCGGCCTACGAGCTCGACGCGGCCAGAGGGTGGGACTACTACAACTGGATCGCGGAGTTCATGTCCGGTGGATCGCTGGACCCCATCGCCGAGAACGTCTGGGGCCACCGGATCGTGACGGACGACGAGGAGTTCAACGAGCGTGAACCGGTCATCCTCAGCCTCCCGTACGCGGGTCCGGAGGGCAGCCAGCAGGGCTTCCTGTGGGTCACCATGATCGACGACGCCGAGGGTCGTCGTCGTCCCAACGGCGGCGTGGGGACCACCGTCGAGACCGTCGACGGCGAGGACCGCCACCGGATCTACGGCTGGGAGGACGGCGAACCGGCCATCCTCGCCTCGGAGCCCGTCGAAAGCTCCACCAGCAGCATCGGCACCCAGAGCCACTGGTGTTCGACCTGCGTGTGGGTCGTCGACGTGACCTGTTACTACGGCCTGTACACGCTCGGCAGGTCCGGGTGCAACTACATCTGCTGGTCGTACACCTGCCAGCGGAGTTGCGAGGCGCTCGTCGACTGGCTCAGCGGGTGGCTGTGCAACAGGTTCGACTCCGAGCAGATCTGCGACTGGGCCGGCTTCTGTTGAGCCCGGCCGACCGCTCGTTTTTCGCCGTCAGTTCGACTGTGAACGCCACTTCGAACGGTCGAGTCACGGCACGCGCGACCGGGGAGTCGTCACATCTCGCGGTCTTCGACCGTCCGGGCGTCGGCGACGGGGTTTCCGGAAATTTTAATCGAGATAATATTTTTATAGTTGGGGGATGTAACCACATCGACAAATGTCAGACGAGTGTTCCGGGTCACCGGCGCGACGGCAAGTACTGAAGGCGACGGGAGTGCTGGGCGTCTCGGCGGGGCTCGCCGGCTGCAGCGCCCTGTCGGGCGACGGGACCGATTCACCGGCCCCGACCGAATCGACGGAAACCGACGAAGACGACGATCGATCCCCGAGCGAGCGGCAGGTCGAGGCGCTCTGGGAGAAACTCCAGTCCGAGGCGGCACCGCCGGAGGGCAAGGTCACGGTCGCCTTTGGCTTCCTCGAACAGGTGCCGATCACGACCGAGGTGTACATGCCGGCCAGCGACGCCAACCTGTGGGACATGAAGACCTACGACACGACGGATCTCTCGGAGGTCGACCTCCTGGGACAACCGCCGAAGCGGCTCCCGACGGTCGAGACCGACGACATGCGGGCGTTCTACGCACACATGGAGCCTGGCCAGCAGGCCCAGGTCGGGTTGACCGTCACCAACGACCGGGACACCGTCCAGTTCATCGCCGGGCCGCCGGACCTGGAACCGTACGGGCTCTACGAGGGTCTGATCGCGAACTGCTACTGCAACGGCCTGACGTACACGGTTCCCGGGGACGGGACGTGGGTGCGCGTCATCAGGGCCAAGCTCCGGGACGCCGTCGAACCGGGCGGTGTCGGTCTCGCGGTCTGGCCGCTCGTCCCCGGGGACGCGGAGACCGACGGCGGCGATTCCGGCGAGTTCGACGGGTGGTTCGACAACGTCTCGAACTACGAGGGCGTCGTCGACGAGACCGGCCAGGAGGAAGTCTCGGTCACCGTGGGCGCGCCCGGCAACGACGGCAACTTCGCGTTCGACCCGGCGGCGATCAGGGTCTCGACGGGGACGACGGTCGTCTGGGAGTGGGAGGATACCGGCGGTAGCCACAACGTCGTCGCGAACGACGGGTCGTTCCGCAGCGGTGACCCCGTCTCCGGTGCCGAGACGACGTTCGCGTACACCTTCGAGGAGTCCGGTACCTACGAGTACTACTGCTCGCCGCACAAGAACCTGGGAATGAAAGGCGCCGTCGTGGTGGAGTAACCGACCGACGATGACGGCCCAGGCGCAGACCGCGTTGCACGTCGGCACCGGTCCCCTCGAGGAGGTCGCGATCCACGTCACGGTCGGGGCCTTCCGGGTCGGACTCGGGGCCCTGCTGGCGCTGGCCGTCGTCTATCTGCTCGACCGCCCCGACGCGGCGAAGCTATCGGCCGTCTGGCGGTATGCCCGGGGACGAATCCGCGCCCACCCGGTGTCGTTCGTGGGCACTGCCGCGGTCGTCGCGGGCGGGTACGCGGCACTGGGGGCCTACTGGTCGACGTACTTCTACGGCCGGGTCGACTGGGTGTCGGTCCTGGGCTCCGGGACGGCCTCGCGGCTCCCGCTGTTCCTGGTTTTCGCGGCCTACGTGGCGGTGCTCCGGGAGACGTTCGACGGGCTGGCTCCCGACCGCGAGGCGGCCCTGGGGACGACCGGCGGGGCCGCGTCGTTCGCGGCCGTCCTGCTCGCCTGTCCGAGCTGCGTTGTGGCACTCGCCCTCCTGCTGGCGTCCGCCGGCCTGGTAGGGGCGAGCACGCTCTCGCTGTTGCGGTACCTCAATCCCGTGCAGTCGTACGCCGGGTACTTCGCCATCCTCGGGACGACCCTGATGGTGCTGGGCGTCTACGTCCTCTCGAACGGGCGCTGTCGGGTGCCGGGCGCGACGACCGACGACGCCGCGACGCAGTGATCGGCTCCGCGTCGGCCGCCTACCCGAACTTCTCGAACGGTTGCTCGCAGGCGTTACAGAAGTGCATCGACCGGCACAGCGACGGCCCCTTCGGGTGCTCGCGCTCGGTGTCCGTCGACCCGCAGTAGGGACACTCGGCGGAGTCGTCCTCTTTCACGTCCACGCTGGGGTCGGGTCGTCTCATACGCTCAGTCCGAACTCTCTGAGGTCGGCCTTCCCGGCCTCGGTCACCATCTCCAGGTTCCACTCGGGACTCCAGACCAGCCGCACCGCCGCCGAGTCGACGCCCTCCGGGCTGGCGGCGGCCTCGCGGACCTCGTCGGTCAGCATGTCCCGCGCCGGACAGCCGGTGTACGTCAGCGTCATGTCGACGCGGACGTGGGTGCCGTCGCCGTCTGCTCCGTCGTCGGATCCCTCCTGGACCTCGACGCCGTAGATCAGCCCCAGGTCCACGACGGAGATGGGCATCTCGGGGTCCTCGACCGCGTACAGCGCGTCCCAGACCGCCGCTTCCAGGCCCCCGGCGTCCTCGCCGGTGGCCGGCAGGTCCGCGGCGCCGTCGCCATCCTCGTAGGTAGTGTACGGGCAGTACGTCGGCTCCTCCTCGATGCCGGGGTCGGGCACGGCGCGGTCCTCCTCGGAGTCGCTACTCATCGTCGGGGTCTTCCATGATCCGGACGGGGTCGCCGACGTCGACCTGGTCGTAGGTGTGGGTGAACTCCTCGTAGAGGTCGAACCAGTCGTCGGTGTGATCGCCGTCGCGGCCGACGACGGCTGGCAACTGGTCGGCGGTGACGTCCTCGCGGCCGCTCATCGGCGTGTCAACGTCCAGCGACTCGAAGAACGGCACCACGCGTCGGAGCCACTCTTCGCCCATCTCCGAGAGGGGCGTCGTCCGCAGGCCGAGGTCGTCGATGCGCTCCTCCAGGTCGGGGTCGCCCGGTTCGAACAGCGTGAGAGCGTGGGCGAACTGCCGGTCGACGGCGTCCTGGACGCATCCCCGGCCGTCCTCGTCCTCCGTGAGCCGCTCCAGCCAGTTCTGGGCGTGTTCGAGGTGGTAGTCCTCCTCGCCCTGGACCTTGCCCACGCGGTCGCGGATGCGGCCGTACGAGGAGTCCTCCAGCGCCCCCAGCCGGAGGTCCTCGGCGACGTCGTAGAGGTACCCGCGGACGACGGCGTCGGCCCACCCGCCGTCGGGCCAGGGGAGTTCCGCGAGGGTGCTGTGGCGCCACTGCTCGGGCGGGCGCTCCCAGATGAGGTCCTGCTCCTCGTAGCCGAAGTCCTCCAGCAGATCGAACCACAGGCGGGCGTGCCCGAGTTCGTCCTGGGCGACGTTGGCCACCGCGAGGTCGGACTCCAGCGTGGGCGAGCGGACCTGCCACTCGGTGTATCGCTCGGCCAGCACGAACTCGTCGTCGGCCAGGCGGTGCAGGAGGAGTTCGACGGCCTCCTGCTCGTCGTCGCCCAGGTCCGCCGGCCCGGCGAGCCCCTCGGCGGCCATCAGTCGTCACCCCGTGAGCGGGCGGCCTCTTCCTGCTCGCGCTCGGAGTCCGCGACCTCCTGGGCGAACGAGGCGTCGACGTCGTAGGTGACCGCCCACCGGTAGGACTTGTCGGTCGTCCCGCCGAATGCCGTGTCCTCGTCGTCGACCTCGTGGACCTCTGGCTGGGGGACGACCCACAGGCTGTGGGTGGGTTTGCGTCGGCCGTGCTGGATCTGCGCGAACAGTTTCGCCATCTCGGCGTCCGGTGCGTGGACGTTGCCGCAGTGGGTGTGGTACTCGCCCGCGTTCTCCTGTCGGAATACTTCCCAGATCATGGTTCTCAGTCCGCCGCGGCGGGGCCGGCCCCGCCCATCGGGCGCTGTTCGTGGTCGTCGAGCACGTCGCGAACCCACTCGACCGCCTCCTGGGTGTCGTGGCGCTTGCCGATCTGCTCGTGGCTGCCCTCGTAGTCGTTCTTGGCGACGGTGAAGAACTCGTCCCAGTCGAGGTCGTCCTCGCGGACCTTCCAGGTGCCGTCGTCGTTCTCCTCGATGCGGGGGTACTCCGGGATCTCCAGGCCGTACTTGCGGGCCTTCGGGACGTAGGCGTTCAGGAAGGCGTTCCGGAGTTCGTCGTTGCTCATCTGCTTGAGGCCGAC
The DNA here is from genome assembly GCA_003021085.1 of Halobacteriales archaeon QS_1_68_20. GTDB lineage: Archaea > Halobacteriota > Halobacteria > Halobacteriales > PXRE01 > PXRE01. Next base: position 45,054 of record PXRE01000033.1, read on the forward strand.
GTCGGCGGCGAAGTCGTGGTGGGTGGACTTGTCGTCGGTCGGGCCGAAGAACTGCAGGATGCGCGGCCACCACTCGTCGAAGGCCTCCTGCAGTTTCTCCTGGTCTTTCTTCGAGCCCTGCGCCAACTCGGCGAGGATGTGCTCGCCGTGCTTGACGTGGAAGCCCTCCTCGAAACAGACCTTGTCCATCGCGTGGGCGTACGGCTCCCAGGAGGTCTTCTTGAGGGTGGCCTGCCGGCGCATCGCCGCGCCGTCCACGAAAAAGGCGATCATCGGCGTCTCGTGCCAGGAGTCCATCGGGTAGTGGAAGCAGTTGAGGAACTTGCCCTCGCCGTTGGCGAGTTCCTCGAGCATCTCGTCGCGGGTCTTGACGCCCAGCGACTCCGCGGCCCGGTAGAGCAACTGGCCGTGGCCGATCTCGTCTTGCACCTTCGCGGAGAACGCCAGCTTCCGCTCCAGGCTCGGCGACTGCCGGACGAACGGCCGCTCCAGGTACGCCCCCATGATCTCGCTGTTGGCGTGGAACTGGATCATCCGGGTCGCCGCCTTCCGGTACTCCTCTGGCATGTCGTCGGCCGGGCTGAACTCCCGCGGCCCGGCGCGCTCTTTGACCTCTTCGACGTCCATAGTCGTACGCGAACGTACGTGCCCGGGTGACAAACTACTTCACCCGTCCATGTGGCGGCTTTATAAGCACCACGTCGCGTCTCCCGTCACGGGGGAATCAGACGGCCAGCGGGTGCCCGTCACCCGCCCTCAGCAGAAGCACCCGCAGACCTTGTCACAGCAGGTGCAATCGGGGTTGCAGTTGCACCACTCCAGGCAGTAACACCGGTACTCGCAGTACGTGGGGCAGTTGTGCGCCTCCGTCCCGAGGTCGGTGCCGGACCCCTCGTACGTCTGGACCTGTCCGTCCTCGCGCTCGTGGACGGCGAAGGCGGCCTCCCGGTCGGTCGGGGCCCCGACCACCAGTTCGCCGCGGTCGGTCTGCCGCGAGACGGTCACCAGCGGGGTCGAGGCGCCGTCGGTCGGCCCGGTCAGCGCGACGCCGTCAGTCGGGTCGCCGGCAGGGAATGGGCGTCGAGGTCGAGCGCGTCGACCGACGCCTCGTCGAGGAGGCCGTCGGCGGCCAGCGATTCGAGCAGGTCCTCGTGGCCGGCCAGGGCGCGCCGGGCAGTGGCCGCGTCGATTGACCCGGCTTTCGGCGTCTGCGCGCCGGCCATCCCGCTCAGTGCGACCCCACCGACCGAGGCAGTCCCGATCCGTCGGAGCGAGGTTCGTCGTTTCATGGACGCGACCGTGCAGTCTACTGCCGGATACAAAATCTGCTTAGAATGAAAATTGAACGCCACCTCTGCTGGATGCTGTGGTCGGCTTCCCCCGGGTGAATGCCACGAGGGGCCACTGCAGGAGTTTATGAGCGTCGGGGCCGAACGCGGGACGATGATCGAGGAGTGTCTCGTCGTCGAGTTCTCGGTGACGGGCGACGACTGTCCGCTGGCGGCGGCGACCCGCGAGACGGGGGCGACCGTGGACTGCCAGCCACCGCAGTTGCGCCGCGACGAGAACGCGCTCCTCCGGTTCTCCACGGCCGACGACGCGGTCGGCGGGGTGCTGGACGCCGACGAGCGCATCCGGTACCTGCACGCCTCCCGGACCGACGACCGGGTGAACTACCGCTGTCTGTCCCGCCACCCCTGCGTCGTCCACGAGTTGATCGACGCCGGATTGCTGGTCGACCGCATCCGCTACGCCGGCGGGACCGAGCGCTACGCGGGCGCGGTCGTCGGCTACGACGTGCTCCAGGGGGTCCTCGAAGCGGCCGGCGAGACGGTCGGGGTCACCCTCGAACGGGTCTACCCGCTCGGTGCCGACGACGAGGGCGCCGTCGCGCGCGGGTGGGACCTCACGCCCGCGCAGGCGGAAGCCATGCGGACCGCGCTGGCGATGGGCTACTTCGCCGTCCCGCGGGCGGCGACGGCCGCGGAGGTGGCGGCCGAACTCGGCATCAGCAAGTCCGCCTTCCTCGAGCGGTTGCGCCGCGGGCAGGCGACGCTTTTCGCACAGGTGTTCGATTGAACCCCGATCGACTCCGACACCGCGAACAGCGTCTGGCCGCGCTTGACGTATTCGGGGTCGGGCAATAGGGGCTACGGGGGAGAATCAACCCGTCTTGTAGACGCCGCGGGCGTCCGCGATGAGCGTGTCGTCGTCCGCGGCGTAGACGTCCACGTCGACGACGCCGACGTCGCCGCCCTGCCGGACGACGTCCGCCTCGGCGTAGAGGTCACCGGTGCCCGCTTCGAGGTAGTCGATGCGCATGTCGATGGTGGGGACTGGCTGGTCGACGAGCGACACCAGCGCGGCGCCGCCGACGGTGTCCGCCAGGGTGAACGTGACCCCGCCGTGGGCCATCAGGCGGTCGGCGTTCCAGGACAGTTCCTCGCGCATCTCGATGCGCCCCTCGGCGTGGCCCTCCTCGGCCTCCGTTACCTCGACGCCCAGCAGGTCCGCGAACGGCATCGTCTCGAAGAACTCCTCGATGTCCATGGTCGCCCGGAGATGCTCCCGGCGTCGGGTTAAGCGTACGGGATCGGTCGTCGATCCAGCCTGGGTTTGCCGCGGCCTCGAACGCCGAGGGCGAGGACGCGTTCGCGCTGGAGACCAACGTCTCGTACCTGGAGGCTGTCGACGTCGGGACGACGATGGTCGCCACCGCCGAGCGGACCCACGAGGGCCGCCGGACCGGCGAGTACGAGGTGGTCGTCCGGACCGACGACGGGGACCGGGTGACCACGTTCAGGGGCCGGGTCTACAAACCGTAGGGTGTTGGCGGAGGTGGGTAGTGCTGGGGCGCGCGCCGGAGAGCCAGGTCAGGATAGCGTCCGACTCACTCCCCGAACCGGTCCAGTCCGGCCTGGCGGCGTGCCCGTCCCTCGGGGTCGCGGTTCCACGACGACCGGGCCGCGCGCTCGGCGTCGAGGTCGACGTCCGGCGGTTCGGCATCCGCGTACCCCGGACAGTCCGGGCCGCACTCGGCCGCGGCGTCGACCAGCCGTCCCTTCCAAGCGCAGTAGGGCAGGCCGTCCGAGCCAGCGACGTTCGCGGGTTCGACCTCCGCGCAGTCTGGGAAGTCGTAGGTCCGCCAGCCCTTGCCGTAGGCGCGCTCGGCCAGGCGGCGCCGCGCCCGCGCCTTCCGGTCGGCGTCGACGACCGCGATCTCTGTGCGCCCGGGGTGCTCCTCCAGCAACTCGACGCCCGGGCCGTCGACGTTCAGCGGCGCCGGTTCGCGGACGACTTCGATCTCAACGTCGCCCTCTGCGGAGGCGACGCCGTCCCGGCCGCTCGAATGCACGCGCCAGACGCCGACCTCGTCGGGAATGCGGTTGAGGTGCGCGCCGGTGACGTGGCTCTCGGTCGCCAGTACGGCGGCGTCCAGCACCCCGAGGCTCACGTCCTTGCGGAGTTGTGCTTCGAGGTCCCCGGGGTCGCCCAGGTCGGGCTTGTTCTCGATGCCGATCAGCCGTCCGAACCAGTCCGGGTAGCGGGCCACCTGGCGGACGTACTCCCGGCCGCCGCGTCGTTCGCGCTCGAAAAAGCCGATGTCGACCGCGCGCTCGACCGCCCGCTCGGCGCGCTCGGGGTGGCAGTCGAAGGCGTCCTTCCAGTAGCGCGCCCGCCCGGGGCCGACCTCGCTCTCGACGGTCGCGTCGGGGATGCGCTCGGGGGGCAGCCGCGTCCGCTCGTCGAACCTGGAGCCGGGTTCGACGACCAGCACGTCGACCACGCGGTTGCCCGGCCGTTCGACGCCGGCGCCGAGTTGCCGCGCCACGACGCCCTCGCGGTCTGCCTCCAGGCGAGCGCACAGCGCGAGTTCGAACGCGAACTCCGACACGACCGACCGTGGGTTACGGAGGGTAAAAAGGCCGCCGGCACGGTGGGCGACCGGTGGTCAGTGGGGCGGTCGCTCGGCGGACCCCTACGGAGAGTGGTAGCTGTGTCGCCGTGACCGGCGCAGACGGTCGTTCGGAGCGTCGGATCGGAGGCGGAACTACGGAATGGCCGTCCGAACTGCGCCCGACCGTTTCCCCGGCCGAAGGCGGCCGAGAACAGTAGGTTTATCATCCGCTCGGGGGCTACGTTCCTGCAAGATTACTCCAGGAGGCAATCTTGACAGGAACACATCGCCAACCGGAGGTGAACATCGGGCTGGTCGGTCACGTCGACCACGGGAAGACGACGCTGGTGCAGGCGCTGTCCGGCGAGTGGACGGACCAGCACAGCGAGGAGATGAAACGCGGGATCTCGATCAGGCTCGGGTACGCCGACACGACGTTCCGGCAGTGTCCCGAGGGCGAGGGCCCGGAGACGTACACGGTCGCGGAGACCTGCGGCGACCACGACGTCGAGACCGAGCCGTTGCGGACCGTCTCGTTCGTCGACGCGCCGGGCCACGAGACGCTGATGGCGACGATGCTGTCCGGCGCCGCCATCATGGACGGCGCGGTGCTGGTGATCGCCGCCACCGAGGAGGTGCCCCAGGCCCAGACCGAGGAGCACCTGATGGCGCTGGACATCATCGGCATCGACAACATCGTCGTCGTCCAGAACAAGATCGACCTCGTCGACCGCGACCAGGCCGAGCGCAACTACCAGCAGATCCAGGAGTTCGTGGAGGGCACCGTCGCCGAGGGCGCACCCATCGTCCCGGTCAGCGCCCAGCAGGAGGTCAACACGGACCTGGTCATCCAGGCCATCGAGGAGGAGATCCCGACGCCGGAGCGCGACCCCGACGCCGACGCCCGGATGCAGGTCGCCCGCAGTTTCGACATCAACCGCCCCGGGGCCACGTTCGACCAGTTGACCGGGGGCGTCCTGGGCGGCAGTCTCGTCCTGGGTCAGTTCGAGGCCGACGGTAACGTCGAGATCGCCCCCGGACGCGAGGTCGAGGAGGGTGGCCAGACCGAGTGGCGACCCGTCGAGACCTCGATCCGGTCGCTGCAGGCCGGCGGCGAGACGGTCGACCGCGCTTCGCCGGGCGGCCTGCTCGGCGTGGGGACCGGCCTGGACCCCAGCCTCACGAAGGGTGACGCGCTGGCCGGCCAGGTCGCGGGCGAACCGGGAACCCTGCCGCCGACCTGGCAGCAGTTCACCATGTCGGTCGACCTGCTGGACCGCATCGTCGGCGACATGGAGTCCGGCGAGGTCGACGACATCTCGACGGGCGAACCGCTGATGATGACTATCGGCACGGCGACGACCGTCGGGTCGGTCACCAGCGCCCGCGAGGGTGAGTGCGAGGTCACCCTCCAGCGACCGGTCTGCGCCCCCGAGGGGGCGAAGATCGCCATCAACCGCCGGGTCGGTGCGCGCTGGCGACTCATCGGCGTCGGCACGCTCGAGGGATGACCAGGGTCGGTATGGACACCAACGCCCTGATGATGCCCGTCGAGCTGGACGTCCGCGTCTTCGACGAACTGTCGCGGTTGCTGGACGACTACGAACCGGTCACCGCGCGGGCCGTCGTCGAGGAACTCCGGCGACTGAAGTCCGGCGGGATGGGCGAGGAGGCGATGGCGGCCAGCGTCGGGTACGACCTGGCGATGGAGCGCTGTCGCGTCGTCGAACACGGTGAATCGCACGCCGACGACGCACTCGTCGAACTGGCCCGTGACGGGTCGTTCGACTACGTCGTCACGAACGATGGGCCCCTGCGGGACCGGATCCTGGAACTGGACGTTCCAGTAATTGGTTTAAGGGGCCGGAACAAACTGGCGATAACTCGACCATAGCATGTACAAACGCGTCAGGCTGCGGGACACGGTAGAGGTCCCGCCCGAGAAGCTAGCGGACGTCACCCACGAAGAGGTCAGGAAGCTGTTGCAGGACAAGCTGGAGGGTCGCATGGACGAGGACGTGGGGAGCGTCGTGTCGGTCGTGGAGGTCCACGACATCGGCGAGGGGGCCGTGCTGCCGAACCGGCCGGGGGTCTACTACGAGGCGGAGTTCGACGCCGTCACCTTCGACCCGCAGATGCAGGAGGTCGTCGACGGCAACGTCGTCGAGGTCGTCGAGTTCGGCGCCTTCGTCGGCATCGGGCCGGTCGACGGTCTGCTCCACGTCTCCCAGATCTCCGACGAGTACCTCAGCTACGACGCCGAGAACCAGCAGCTGGCCTCCGGCGAGTCCAGCAAGGTCCTCTCGGTGGACGACGCCGTCCGCGCACGCATCGTCACCAAGAGCATCGACGAGCGCAACCCACGCGACAGCAAGATCGGGCTGACGGCCAAACAGCCGGGGCTCGGCAAGCACCGCTGGCTGAAGGCCGAGCGGGAGCGACAGCAGGCCCAGGCGGGTGATAGCTGATGGCGAGCGACCGGCTGGTCTGTCGGGACTGCCACCGCGTGATCGACGACGACGAGGCCGAGGTCTGTCCCGCCTGCGGCTCGACGAGCCTCACGGAGGACTGGGCCGGCTACGTCATCATCGCCCACCCCGAGGACAGCGAAATCGCCGAGAAGATGGAGATCTCCGAACCGGGCAAGTACGCGCTGAAGGTCCGGTAACCGGGCGGATCGATCGATGGCCGACGTTCTCCTGGAGTTACCCGAGCACGCCCGCGGCGAGTTCAAGGAGCCGCTGGGGCCGATCACGACCGACGCCGACGAGTTGCTGGCAGCGGTCGGTGACCCGCTCGTCGCGGTCGGTGACGTGGTGACCGCCCACCTCGAACGGGCGGGCTACCGCCCCAACGTAGCGATGATCGACGAACGCACCCAGCGCGGCGCCGTCGACGACGACGTGCTGGCCGCGCTACGGGAGCCCGACGTCACGGTCGAGAACCCCCCGGCGACGCTGACCCGCGAGTTGCTGACTGCGCTGGCGGAGGCGGTCCACGCCGGGACGCCGACCACGATCATGGTCGACGGCGAGGAGGACCTGGCGACCCTGCCCGCGGTGCTGGCGGTCCCGGACGGCGCCAGCGTGGTCTACGGTCAACCTGGCGAGGGGATGGTCCACGTTCGCGTGGATGCGACCGTCCGCGAGCGCGTGCGCGACCTGTTCTCGCTCCTGGCGGGCGACCGCGAGACGGCGCTTTCGATTCTGGGCGTCTGACCGACGTCCGGTCCGGTGGCGGGCGAGTCTACTCCATCGTCGAGCCGACGAAGCCCCCGACCAGGCCGCCCCCCACGGCGTTGCCGAACCTCACCGTCGCGAGGACGATTCCGGTGCCGAGGTTCCCCGCGGCGGCGGGCACGATCAGCCAGAACAGTGCCATCGCACCACCCCCGATCACGGTGCTGATGAGAGCCTCCACGACGCCCCCGAGGGCGTACCCGACGATCAGGCCGCCGACGAGGAACTCCGGCTGGACGACCCCCAGCGTGGGTACCCAGGACCCCAGCAGGGCGAATCCGATCACCAGCAGGACGCCCTGGTGGACTGCGAGGTTCCGTTTCGAGAGCAACGTCGCCACCCTGGCGAGACCGGCCGTGCTCATGGTTCCCACCGTCGTCGGAGCCGGACTTTATTCTACCGCTCGTTGACCGAACCGTACGCTCGCGGGGTCGCGTCGGGTGTGGTTTGGTACCACGTCGGCCTCGTCTCGTCGTTCGGGGTCGTAATCCTTTTAGGATCGTCGGGCCGATTTCAGGGTAACTGACCATGGAACTCCGGATTATCGAGGAAGCGGACAACCCGATGCTGCACCGGACCGACGTTCGTTTCGAGGTGACTCACGACGAGGCGACGCCCTCGCGGCTGTCCGTGCGCGACAGCCTGGCGGCCAAACTCGACCGCGCGAGCGAGGAGGTCGTCGTCCGCGAACTGGACACGAAGTTCGGCATGCGGACGACCGTGGGCCACGCGAAGGTCTACGAGAGCCCCGAGCACGCCCAGGAAGTCGAGCACGAGCACATGCTCGAACGGAACAAGATCACTGCCGAGGCCGACGAGGAGGCCGAGGAGGCCGAGGAGGCATGAGTCGTCACGAGCACTACGACGACGGCGAGGAGACCAAAGAGCGGTGCCCGGAGTGCGGCGACGCCTTCCTGGGCGACCACGGCGACCGAAAGCACTGCGGCAAGTGCGGCTACACCGAGTGGCAGTAACCGGTCAGTGATTCCGTTTTTTCGCGTGCTGGACGGGCAGCCGTGGCTCTTTTTTTCGCGTGCTGGACGGGCAGCCGTGGCTCTTAGTTTTTGGAGATCGCGTGTTTGGCGGTGATGGTGGGGACGGTCGCTCGCCGGGATCATATGAATATATGTGAATATATTCATATATCGGGGGGACACCTCCGTGGCGCGCTCGTGACTTCGGTGACTGCAACGCGCGAGGGATTCATCGCGAACCAGCAAGACTAGCGGCATGCAAGGCCTAAGGGTCAGCCTCACGCCTCCCCAGCCGTGCGGTCGGCCCGAGCGCCGCCCGCGGACCACCGGGAGAGCAAGCTCTCCCGAGCTCCCGCTCGCAGGCTCGCGGGAACCTCGCGCGCGCCGTGGCGGTTGGCGGGGGTTATATGAATATATGCACATATATTCATATGTACCTTCACAGCCGGCGGTGGCGCGCGCTGGCGCGGCCGCCGTGCCGTTCCCGCGCAGCGAAGCGAGCAGGACCGTCTCGCCAGCCGCCACCACCGCGCGCGGGATGAGCACCGTGCTCACAAATCGGAGATTTTTGGCATCTGGGAAATCGGAGATTTCCGAGGAGTCCGCAGGCGCTTCGCTCCTGCGAGATCCAGCGAGAGCTTGCCTCTCGCGCTGCCCCCGAGTCGAGCCCGCGGGGGCTTTCTGCGTGTTGGTGACCACGCAACCGTCAGAAGAGCGCACGCGAGAGCTTTCTGCGTGTTGCCGATCAAGCTCCCGCCCACAGAGAGAACGCAAAACCTTCAGCACCGACCACCCGACGACTACCCTCAGGTTTCTCCGGTACCACCCGTTCTTAGCCGCTCGGGACCCAGGGAACGAGTATGACCGACGAGCGGATGCACCTCAACCTGTTCACGATGAACTCGGTCGAGCACGTCACGCCGGGGTCGTGGCGGAACCCGAGCGACCAGTCCCATCGGTACGTCGACCGGGAGTACTGGACCGACCTCGCGCGCACGGCCGAGCGCGGGGGCTTCGACGCCGTCTTCTTCGCGGACGTCCGCGGCGTCTACGACGTCTACGGCGACGACCGCGAGACGGCGATCCGTAACGCCATCCAGACGCCGGCCAACGACCCGAGCTACGTTGTCCCGGCGATGGCGGAGGTCACCGACCACGTCGGGTTCGCGGTCACGCGGTCGACCACCTACGTCCACCCCTACCAGCTTGCCCGCGAATTTTCGACGCTGGACCACGTCACCGACGGCCGACTGGCGTTCAACATCGTCACCTCGTACCTGGAGTCCGCCGCGGAGAACCTCGGCCTCCACGAGCGGATGGACCACGACGAGCGCTACGACCGCGCCGACGAGTTCATGGAGGTCTGCTACCGCCTCTGGGAGGACTCTTGGGAGGACGACGCCGTCGTCCGGGACCGCGAGTCCGGCGTCTACACGGACCCCGAGAAGGTCCACGCCATCGACTACGACGGCGAGTACTTCTCGGTGCCAGGCCCGCACAGTTGCGAGCCCTCGCCCCAGCGAACGCCCGTGTTGTTCCAGGCAGGGTCCTCCGACCGCGGCCGGGAGTTCGCGGCACGCCACGCGGAGGCCGTCTTCGTCAGCCAGCCCGACGAGGAGCACGTCCGGGAGTACGTCGACGACGTGGGCGAGCGGATGGCCGGCCACGGCCGGGACCCCGACCAGCTGATGGTGTTCCCGGGCCTCGTCCCGATAGTCGGCGAGACGGAGGCGGTCGCCCGCGAGAAGTACGAGGCCTACAGGGGGAACGTCGGCGTCGAGGGGACGCTGGCGTTGCTGTCGGGGTTCACCGACATCGACCTCTCGGAGCTGGACCCCGACCAGAAGATCGAACACATCGAGACCGAGGCCATCCAGGGGACGGTCAACGCCTTCGCTCAGGGCGAGAGCGAGTGGACCGTCCGGGAGATGGCCGAGTTCGCGGGCCTGGGAACCACCTCGCCGGTCGTCGTCGGCACGCCAGAGCAGGTGGCCGACGAACTCGAGTACTGGTTCCGCGAGGTCGGCGTCGACGGGTTCAACGTCAAGGAGGTAGTCCGGCCAGGGTCCGCGCGGGACTTCGTGGACATGGTCGTGCCCGTCCTCCGGGAGCGCGGCCTCGTCCGCGGGGAGTACGAAGGAACCACCCTCCGGGAGAACCTCCTGGGCCGGAAGCGACTGGCCGAGGACCACCCGGCGCGGTCCTGACTGCCGGAGCCGACGAGGAACATTTATCCGGGACGGCGGCGACCGGCCGGGCATGGCCGAGGACACCCAGAGCGGAGCAACGCGCGACGGACGGTTCGGTGACCTCCCCTGGCGACGGGGGGCGACCCGCGGGGCTGGGGCGTTCGGAGCCGCCCTGCTCGGCGTCGGCGCCCTGGTGTTGATCGAGCGGGCGCTCTCGGGTGACCTCGCGGGGCTGGCCGCCGAGACGGAGGGACTGGCGGAGAACCCGCTGTACGCGGCGGGGTGGCTGTTCTACAACGCCCACCTGGTCGGCGTCATCGTCGGCGGGGAGGCCGTCAACCTGGTGGACGCGCTCCGGACCTCGGGGACGGTCCCGGCGTCGCTGGTCTACGCGGTGCCCCCGCCGGCGCTGTACCTCGCCGGCAACGCCGTCGCCCACGCGACTTCCCACGAGGACGACGAGCGCGGGCGGCGGGCGCTACTGGGTGCGACCGTCGTCGCCGGCTACCTCCCGCTGGTCCTGGTCGGCGCCGTCGCGTTCACGGTCGACGGCGTCGGGCCGAGCCCCGTCGGAGCACTGGTGTTCGCCGGCCTGGGATACCCGCTGGTCCTGGGCGGCCTCGGCGGCTACATGGCGACCGCGAAGGACTGACGCGGCCGGACGGCCCGGTGACGTTCCCCCACCTGTTTCTGGACGGTCCGATCTGCCCGTAACGGCCGAGAATCGACTACTCGGCATATTAGTTAAAAATTGAACATGATTTATATAGTATTATCCACTAGACATCTAACAGGTAATCCAACCATGGCAGAAAACGTCGAAGCAGGGACTGAGCGGGGACAAGGTGAGGGGAAAAGCGGTATCCTGACGAGCTTCCTTCGATCGGTCGTTACGCCGTACTGGCTGTACACGATCCTCCCGGTGTCGTTCATCACGCTGGGGATGTTGATCGCCTCGATCGAACACGGCTGGGACTGGGAGCTGTGGGGACTCGCGGCCGCCTCGATGTGGTTTTTCGACCAGGGGTTCAAGTCCGTCGACCTCTCGGCCGACGACCTGGCGGTCAGGCTCCACTCCGGGATCCAGTTCGGCGTGGGGGTCGCGCAGGTGTTGCTCGGCGTGGGGATCACCACCTGGCTGGCCCTGCAGACGACGCCGTGGGTGCTCCTCCTCGTCGCGATCAACGTCCCCCTCGCGTTCGCCTACGATATGGAGTGGTTCGACGGCCTGTTGCACGATCGGGTCCACGTGACCGGGTGGGGGAACCTCGGCATCGTGATCGGGTGGAGCCCGACGGTGCTCGGTTACCTCCTGCTCGCCCAGGAGGTCAGCCTCGGTATCGTCGTCTTCGCGGTCGGGCCGTTGCTTGTCCTCGGTGCAGTCGTGTGGCCGGAACAGGACGTCAAACCCGAGATCTACCGGGCCGTCGGGATCGAGTACACCAGGGACGTCGACCGGAACGTCGACCGGTTCCGCCAGCGGTTCGTCTACGCCCAGCTGCTCATCGCCTTCGCGTTCGCGGCGATGATGATCGGCCTCATGATCGAGTTCGTCGTCTGATGGGAAGGCCCCGAGGACCTGGGGCTTCCGGTCGAACCGGACGACCCGTGTTACTCGCTGGTCGCGGACGGTTCCAGTACTCGCGTAGCGACGGACACGGACAAAACGGTGGACGTCGGGGAAACGGGAACGAACAGCGACGGAACGGCAACCGAGAGGCGAACGGAGAGCGAACGGCGCGAAGGCGTGATGCCGGATCGGTTCCGGCGGGGGAATCGACGCCGACGGAGTGCGAAGCCGGGACGATCCGCAATCGGGCGTCGGGAGCGTTCGAGAACGGTGCGGGCGTAGACGGACGTTGGGATCGAGCGGCTAGCGGTGACCAGCGCTTACATCGGCTGCGTCAGGCGGAGCCTGACGGCCTATGGAAATCGGGCTGTGCCCGATTTCCGTCTCGCGGGCGGGGCCCGCTCGACTGGTGGAGGCGACTACGTCGCCTCGCTTACATCGCGCCGCCCATGCCGCCCATGCCGCCCATACCGCCCATGCCGCCCATGCCGCCGCCCATGCCGCCGCCAGGGCCGCCGGCGGGCTCGTCGTCGTCGTCGCTGCCGCCGCCCTTCAGGTCGCCGGCAGCGATGACGTCGTCGATGCGGAGGATCATGACGGCGGCTTCGGTGGCGGACTCGATGGCCTGACTCTTGACCCGCAGGGGCTCGACGACGCCGTCGTCCTCCATGTCGACGACCTCGCCGGTGTAGGCGTCCAGACCGGCACCGGTCCGGCCGCCGTCGTGGGTGCTGCGGAGGTCGACCAGCGAGTCGATGGGGTCGAGGCCCGCGTTCTCCGCGAGGGTGCGCGGGATGACCTCCAGCGCGTCCGCGAACGCCTCGATGGCGAGCTGCTCGCGGCCGCCGACGGAGTCCGCGAAGTCCCGCAGGGCCAGCGACAGCTCCGTCTCCGGAGCGCCGCCGCCGGGCAGGACCCGACCGTCCTGGATGGTCGTCTTGACGACGCCGAGGCTGTCCTCGATGGCGCGCTCGACCTCGTCGACGACGTGCTCGGTGCCGCCGCGCAGGATCATCGAGACGGACTTGGCGTCCTCGACGTCCTCGACGAAGATGGCCTGGTCGCCGCCGAACTCCTTCTGGGCGACGCTGCCGGCGAACCCGAGGTCGTCCTCGGTCAGGTCCTTGACGTTGGAGACGGCGCGGGCGCCGGTCGCGCGGGCCAGCTTGCTGATGTCGCTGGACTTGACGCGGCGGACGGCGATGATGTCCTCCTCGGCCAGGAAGTGCTGGGCCATGTCGTCGATACCGCCCTCGACGAAGGCGACGTCGGTGCCGGCCTCGGCGAGGGTGTCGACGATCTCCCGCAGCTGCTGCTCTTCCTGCTCGAGGAACTGCTCGAGCTGCTCGGGGTCGGTGACGTTGATCTCGGCGTCGACCTCGGTCTCCTGGACCTCGATGTCGTCGTCGATGACGGCGACGTTGGCGTCCTCGTGGAAGTAGGGCATGTTCTCGTGGACGCGGTCCTTGTCCACGATGACGCCCTCGACGAGTTCGGAGTCGCCGATGGAACCGCCGACGACCGTCTCGATCTTGATGTTGTCGAGGTCGATCTCGCCGTCGTCCTCGACGCTCCGGACGGCGTCGACGACGAGTTCGGCCAGCAGTTCCTTGGCGGATTCGGCGCCCTTGCCGGTCATCGCCGTCGAGGCGATGCGCTGGAGGTAGTCGACGTCGTCGACGTCGACGTCGATGGCGTTGTCCTCGAGGACCTCCTTGGCCTTCTCGGCGGCCTGGCGGTACCCCTGCGCCAGGGTGGTGGCGTGGATGTCCTGCTCCAGCAGGTCCTCGGCGCGGCCGAGCAGTTCACCAGCGACGACGACCGCCGAGGTGGTGCCGTCGGCGACCTCGTCTTCCTGGGTCTCGGCGACCTCGACGATCATGTTGGCCGCCGGGTGCTCGATGTCCATCTCCTTGAGGATGGTCACGCCGTCGTTGGTGACGACGACGTCGCCCATCGAGTCGACGAGCATCTTGTCCATCCCTTTCGGGCCGAGGGTCGTCCGCACGGCCTCGGCGACCGCCTTCCCGGCGGTGATGTTCATCGACTGTGCGTCCTTGCCAGAGGTGCGCTGGGACTCCTCGGAGAGAACGATGAGGGGTTGTCCGCCCATTTGCTGAGCCATAGTCGTGCTAAAGTTGTCTTGCCATTCTATATAAATGTACCGGAGCGAGTCGGCTAATCAGCCGACGGAGGTGATACGACGCCCCATGACACAGGATACCAATGAGTATTTATGTATCCTTTCCGGAGATAGGCGAGTGAAAGCCATAAAAAGATGCCGCGGGATCGTTTGCTGATCGGTATTTTAGTTAAATCAAAAATTCATCTGTTTATACCACCTTTTTATTTACTAAAATTAATATTCTATTGTGTGCTTCCGCAAGAAGACCAGGAGGCGCCAAATTCTATATTGTCTTGGGCGACCCTGTACGCCGCGGTACTCCAGAGGTCACTTTTCGATTCCGGACTACCTTTTACGTGAGAAATCATCGTTGCCCACTCACAACCTTCCGCGTCTTTCCATGTCCGGTAAATGGGCCCTCCGGAATCACCATCTTCCGCATAGTTAGTTGACCTTACAAAAATACCGTCTTCTACACAATCATCCCATGGCGCATTTTCTGTATATCCCTTAATAAGACCATCCCTGTTACACGTCGTAGCCCCGTACTTCCATACAGTCTCATCTTGTGATTTTATTTCGTGTAGTGATTCTTTGGTTGCGTGACCACTGACTTGGATTGTGCTTACGTCTGTCCAATGAACGTGTTCCCGGTATCCGCTGACATCCATCCCTGACGTGGGTTTGATCAGTGCGTAGTCGGCGCTACGGTTTAATTTCGAAATATCTCCTGCATTTAATTGGTTTCGACAATGATAAACTGTTTGTCCATACGTTTCAGGATTACAATCGTCTGGATTCCAAAAGGGATGTCCACACGTCAACAGCCTATCATTTCCGTTATGTCTGACTCTAGTCGCTGCAGTAAAGCGGGCACCTCCACCATTTTCCATAAGAGCCCCTCCAGCGATCTTGTCGTAGCAATCGTTGTGGCAGTCTCCCCAATGGTCATCGAGACTGGTACCTACTGCATCTAGCAGGTTGCCACGCAAGCCTTTTCTATAGTTATTGATAGATGGTGTTCGTTCCTTTTTGATTCTCACGCCGTCTATCTCCCCGGGTAAATCAAGTTTGTCCAGATCCGGTTTATCAGCATAAACGATGACGTTGCTGACTTTTCTGTTTGCAATCGTCCTCTCTTCAGTCCCGATACTAACCCCAGTGACGAACTGATTATTTGATTGACTAGAGGAGATACGTTCACTGACCCTTTGTGCTTTCTTTTCGAAATGCCACCATGCCTCTGGAACGGACTTCCAACGAGTTACCTCGTCACCACGCTTTTCAATTGGGATCTCAACAGTGTCCTTACCGCCACTAACGACACCCATCTTTGCTAACAACATCCCCGTTCCAATTGTTTTAAAGACAGATCGGCGGTTATATCCCCCTACTGCTTCTTCCGATGAATCCACTCTTTTTTCAGTCATTTTATTCTGGTTTTATGAATGAATTATTTCTATTTAATACTTTTGTTATTTTAAATATAAGTAAAGGGGCCAAATGAGCAGACACTAATTAATTACCATCGTCAATTCTTCGCAGAATGTTTATTTACGTGCAAAATATATTATTCTCTATGCGGCGTCGAAGTGTACTCGCAGTTATTGCATCAGGTCCTCCAATGAGCGTTACAGGATGTATACAGATGACAGCTGATGAGGGTGAACAAACCTCTGCCCCGATTCTATACGAAATTCAGATTGAGATCGTATCTTTCGAAATGGAACACTCGCTAAGCCCGACCGTTGAGGTCGTCTCCCACGCTACCGAGGCGACCCCGGCACGGGTCGAGGTCGGCCTCACGAACACCGGCGACGACACGTTAGATCTGTCCTTCGGTGCGACGCCGCCCTTCAGCGACCACGGCGCCGAGCGCGTCGACGGGGGTGCGAGAGCGTACCTCGCTCCCGATTCACGCCGGAACTTCGGGCTCGATCACGTGAACGACGACCTCAGCGCCGACGAGAACCCGCCGGCCCCGACCGACGGGTGCTGGGCCGTCGAGGACGTGGGGCACGACCTCCTCGCGATGAGTTCCCAGCTGGAACCCGGCAAGACGATTAGCGAGACGTACTCGGTGTTCGCCGACGTGGAGAACGACGACTGCCTGCCAGCGGGGACCTACCGGTTCGAGGAATCGGCCGGCGGCCCCAGTAGCGACTCGCCGTGGGTGATCGACGTGATCGTGAAGGAGTCGAACGGGTCGTAGGTCGGGGTGATGCCGACCGTCAGGACTGGCTGCCGGGGAACCGGTGGTACTCCAGTTCGGGCTGTTTGAATTCCGGAGGCTACCTACTGCTTGATAGATTCGTATAGCGCGCCTACAATCCACTCTGCGTGTAGACGGCCACTTCCAGCGAGGCTCGTTCTATCCGTAACAATATGGGAAAGTACTCCCCAGTAAGGAGATCTACTCCTCATTTCCTCCATATTTCTAAGTATTAAACACTCATTTTAAATATATTTCACGAGGATATCCACACAAGCGATAAATTCCGCACAGGTCTGGACGAAGAAGGCCAACATTAGAGGAGTGTATTTGGGAAGGAAATGGTTGAATTCATTTCGTCTACAGGCTGATAAACTCCGAGCCAGTAATTTTATTCCTACTAAATATCATAGGAACCATAGATGGTAGTAAATCATCAGGAGAATATAAATGCAATTGAAACACGGGGGTTAACGAAGCGATTCGGGGGCCAATATTGGATACCAGGCTTCCGCGAGGGTTCGCCGCCCCAGACCGCCGTCCAGGACCTCAATCTCACGGTCAAGCTGGGCGAGGTCTTCGGATTTCTTGGCCCAAACGGCGCTGGGAAATCCACCAGCATTAATCTCTTGCTGGATTACGTTCGGCCGACCGCCGGGTTCGCGACGGTTCTAGGCATGGACACCCGCGAGCACGCGAAGGCAATCCACGACCGTATCGGCGTCCTACCCGAGCACCTCACCCTTTGGGACCGGCTCACGGCCCGCAAACACGTCGAATTCGTCGCCGAGACGAAGACCGTCGCCGTCGACGCCGGAGCGATTCTGGCCCGCATCGGCCTGGAGGACGCCGCCGACCAACCGGTCGGGGAGTTCTCCACCGGGATGACTCAACGTCTCGGCCTCGGGATGGCCCTGGTCGGCGAGCCCGACCTGCTGATCCTCGACGAACCGACCGCCGCCCTCGATCCCAACGGCGTCCGTCGATTGCGCGAAATCGTCGAGGAGGAAGCCACCCGCGGTGCGACCGTCTTCTTCTCCAGCCACGTCCTCGAACAGGTCGAGGCCGTCTGCGATCGAGTCGCCATCCTCCGGGACGGCCACCTCGTCGCCGTCGACACCATGGAAGGCCTGCGCGAGAACGTCGGCGCCGGCGAAACACTGACCATCCTGGTTGAGGACCCGACCGACGACGTTAGGTCAGCGGTTCGGAACGTCGAGAATGTGGCTGACGTCGCCATGGAAGGTCAAGTCGTTGAAGCAACCTGTACCGCCGGGCGGGCGAAGGTCAACGTGATCAACGCCATCCGGGAGACCGGTACTACCATCCGTGACTTCGATGTCGAGACCGTTGACCTTGAGTCGCTTTTCGCCGCCTATGCGGGCGACCGCCTTGGGAGTGATGGCGAACAACACGAGCAGAAGAAAGTCACAGCCCAGGGCGGACGGATAGAGAGTGGTCCCGAACCATCAAGCGATCAAGTATGAGCGACGCACAGATCAATGCCGGGGGAGAAGCAGAAGATACCGTCCGTGAGCCGGGAACATTACAGGGCCGGCGAAACTGGCTTAGCGTCGCCCGCAAGGAGATTGCAGACGCCGGCCGATCTTGGCAGCTATACATCCTGACCGGTGGGTTCTTAGCCATACTTACCCTTGGGAGTATGAGCAAGATCGAACGGGGGAGCAGGCCACAGCCGGCCGACAATCAATTCGAGATGACGTTCAGAGAGGGCCTGCAAACGCTGGCGGGGTTCATAGAAGTCCTCGTACCGCTCGTAATCCTAATCGGGTTACACACGGCCATCGCCAAGGAACGGGAGCGTGGGAGTCTCCGGGTAATATTGACTCTCCCGGTGTCCAGATGGGATGTTCTTGCCGGAACGGCATTGGGACGAGCTGTTGTCATCGCCGGGACGTTTCTTGCGGCGCTGGCGGTCAATGGCCTCACGATGTGGGTCCTGTACGACTCCATGGACCTCCTCACGTATGGGAAATTTGCTTTCGCCGTCGTCACGCTCGGAATCGTGTTCGTAGGGATCGCTGTCGGGATCTCGGCCGTGGCCCGAACTACGAATCGTTCAGTCAGCATAGCGATCGGTGTGTTTCTCGTTGTCACCCTCATGTGGGAGAAACTTTTGGGGGCTGTAGATCTAGTAACGGGAGTCCAACCCCAGTTCAACCCGATGGCCCAGGACGTCGCACCCGGGTGGCGGGTCTTCCTGTATCGAATTCGCCCGGGTGAAGCCTGGCAACTCGTGGTTACCGACTGGATCGCCCCTGTGATGCCAGAACTCGGGCGGGGCGAGAACACCTACTACGCCCGGTACACGACGCCCGGTCCCGAGCCGTTCTATCTCGATAGCTGGTTCCTGGCGATCGTTTTAATCCTTTGGTGCATCGTGCCACTATTGGTCGGATACTGGCGGTTCAGGGAAGCAGACATCGGGTGACCTCTTGGTCTAGCCTTTAGACTCGGCGGTGGAAGCTAGACGGCGCCTTGGACGTATTACGGTTAGTGATAAACGGCTGCCACGGTGAACAAGAACAAAGTGAGCTATTGAGTCGCTTTCGCTGGCACGTGGGCCAGCCCTGGGATAGTCCATTGTATTTCTCATATATGGATAGGTCAGGCTAGTACTAAATA
The DNA here is from genome assembly GCA_003021085.1 of Halobacteriales archaeon QS_1_68_20. Lineage (GTDB taxonomy): Archaea > Halobacteriota > Halobacteria > Halobacteriales > PXRE01 > PXRE01. The sequence continues at coordinate 63,907 of PXRE01000033.1, forward strand.
TTCTCAGCCGGTTATAACTTCAAAATTTGATAAATCATATCAGAACCAAAGAAAGCTTGCAAGGCCTTAGTTAATACAGCGAAACAGAACTTACGAGGTTAAAGCCGAGAATCGAAATAGCGGACTTAAGTAGTTGTCCGCAGTCAGGACTGACTGCCGGGAAACCGGTGGTACTCCAGCCCGCGCTGTTTGAGTTCCTGGCGTTTCTCCTCCAGGAACGAGTACACGCGCCCGTGCGGGGCTCCGTCGAGCAGCATCTCTGCGGCTCGCCGGACGGCGTCGACCTCCTCGGGGCGGCCGATCATGCCCAGCGTCGACCCGTAGATCACCACGTCGGCGCCGGTGAGATCTTCCATGAGTTCGCGGGTGCGCCCGCCCTCGCCGATGAGCCGGCCCTTCTGGCGGCGCATCTCCGACTCGTTGCGGGTGGCCGCGTCGATGTCGATCACGTCGAACATCATCATGTCGTCCTCCAGCAGGCGGAGCGCCTCCTCGGGCGCGAACCCGCGACCGATCGCCTTCACGATGTCGGGGCCCTTCAGCCCGAGTACCGGGTCGCCGACCTGCTCTACCCGGACCGACCCGTTCTCGGAGTCGATGTCCAGGCGGACCTCCGCGCGGTCCTCGATCTCCAGCATCGTCTCGCCCCCTTCCCCGATGAGCACCCCGATGCGGTCCTGCGGAATCTTCACGTGTTGCATATACTGCAGTACTGGACGCGCCGGTTTAAGGCTTGTTCGGCGCCCGGAAACCTTTCAGACCGGCCGCCGGTGGCTGTGCCATGTTGCTCGGACTCGCGCGTGGCGTGGTTCGGGGCGTCGTCGTCTGGCTGCTCGGATCCGTCCTGGCGCTGGTGGCCGTCGTCGCCGGCGTCCTCCCGGGAGAGGCGACCCTCACGGGCGCCGTCGACGCCTTCGTCGGGACGCACGGCCTCCCACCGGGTGACCTGCTCGCGGCCGCCGTCCCGGGGGTCGTGCTCGCGCTCGGCGGCTACCGGGCCGGCCGGGCCCCCCGGCCCGGACTGCTCGGACGGCTCAAGTCGACGGTCACGCCGGGCACCAGCGAGGACCGCCAGCGACTCGTCCGGGCGGCGACGGCGGGTGGACTGCTCGCGGCAGGGTACGCAACCGTCGGTACCCTGGTCGCCGTGCTCGCGAGTGTGGGGGTCCGCGACGACGGTGTTCGCGGCCGGACTGGTCTACGGGTTCGTCGTCGGTGTTTCGGCCGCCGTCGTCGGCGCGACTGTCGACCGGTGAACGAGGCCGCCGAGGCCGACGCTACTCCTCGTCGTCTGTCACGAACGCCAGCAACTCGTCGTCGCTCACGTCCGCTCCCTGCCGGCGGAAGAAGGCGGCGACGTTGTGGCAGTCCCGTTCGAGGAACTCGCGGCTGTTGGGGTGGTGGACGGTGACTGCCTGGCCCAGGTCCAGTACGACCAGGCGGTCCTCGTGGACGACGACGTTGTACTCGCTGAGGTCGCCGTGGACCAGTCCCGCGCGGTAGAGCCGTCGCATGTACTCCCGGACCACCTCGTAGGCCGTCTCGGGGTTCTCGACGTCCACCTCCGAGAGTCGCCTGGCCCGGCCCTCCGCGGTGCCGAGGTACTCCATCACCAGGGCGTTGCGCTCGACGGCGATGGGCGTCGGGACCCGGACACCGGCCTGGCGGGCGCGCTGGAGGTTGGCGAACTCTTTCTTCGTCCACGCGAGGACGACCCCCTTCTTGTCGCCGCCCAGTCCCTCGAAGCGGGGGTCGCCCTCCAGGTAACTCCGCATGTCCTTGAAGTCCGAGGCGTTGATGCGGTAGACCTTGACCGCCACCTCCGGGCGCTCGTCGGCCGCTTCACCCCTGGCCGCGTCGCCGACGTCGACGCCCAGCGCCTCCGCGGACTTCCGGCCGCCGAGCGCGGTGTGGACGTTGGCCTCCTTGCCGGTGGAGATGGCGCCGCCGAGGGCGTCGACGAAGCCGTTCTGGACGAGACGGTAGAGGGCGGCGTAGGTCGCGTCGTCGAACACCGACTGCTCGACCTTGAACTGGTCGGCGTCCTTGATGCGCTTGCGGAACTGGTCGAACTCCCGGTCGCGGCGGCGGGCGATGCGGTCGGCCTCCGTGTCGCTGACGTCGAGTTGCTCCCACTCGTCGCCGGGTACGTCGACCGCGTCCTCGGCCAGGAGTCCGTACTCGTCGGCCATCTATGCCGGCGTACGACGCCGAAGCGTAAAAGGCTGCCCGGGGGGTCACTCCTGGATCAGCCCTTCCTCCCGCAGCGTGTCCGCCTGGGCCTTCTCGTAACGCCAGGTGATGTCGGCCTTCTCGTCCTGCCAGTCCCACGGTTCCACGAGGACGACGTCGTCCTCGCGGATCCAGATGCGCTTTTGCATCTTCCCCGGGATGCGGGCGGTTCGTACCTGGCCGTCCATACAGCGGACGCGGACGCGGTTGGCACCCAGCATGTCCTCGACGACGGCGAACACCTCGTCGTCGTCGGGCATGCGGATGTCGTCGATGTCCGCTTGCTCGGTGTCGGTCATGACAGGGGGTTGGGGTGGCATCCCTAAAAACGTGCGGACCCGTTTTCGCGGTTACAACGCTCGTCGTCCGGCGACGACGCGTCGGACGCCCCCGGACGACTTCGGTCGTATTCAGGTTGCGGCGTTTCGGCCAGCAACACGTCGAAAGCCCCCACCTCGCTCCGGTCCCGGAGCGAGGCGGCCCCTTTCAGTCCACCCAGACACCTGGCAAACCTCACCCTCCCCAGCCGAGGGGGTCGGCACGGAGGTCGACCCCGGTGTCTCCGGCGAGCCGTGCGAGCCGGAGGCTCGGCAGAACTCGTTCTCCCGGTGGATGAGTAACGCAGGAACGAGTGCAACGAGTGACGAGTAACGCAGTCGGCCGGGGAGGTGTGTGGCGACGAGCGGCTGGGCCAGGTGGGACTGAAAGGGGCCGCGGGCTCGACTCGGGGGGCTTTCTGGCTGTTGGTGACCAAGATACCGTCGGCAGAGTGGAGGCGAGAAGTGCCACCACCCGAACAGCGGACGACGTTTGACAACGGTTAAGGGCCGTCCCGCCGCACCCGGCCGTATGCTTCAACGACTCGGTCTCTTCGGCATCCTCGGCCTGCTGGCCATGCTCGGCGGCATCGCGCTGCTCGGACTGGTGGACCTCCGCATCGCCGCCGGCGTCGCCCTCGTCGTCGGCGGCATCGGCCTCGTCACCTACGGCATGGTCCAGAGCATGATGGCCAAGTTCGGCCTGGCGTAGCAAGCGAAAACGGCCACTCGATCCGAGCAACCCCATTCCTCGCGGTCGTACCGTTCGCTCAGTCCGACGAACTCTGTTCCTCGCGTGCCCGATGTTCGCTGATCAGGCGGTCGACCATCTCGCGGTTCTGCTCCCGGCGGCGCTGTTCGGCCCGCTCCTCCCAGTCCTCGATGGCGGCCTCGACCTCCGACTCCCGGGCCACCGCGAGTTCGTCCACCTCCTGGATGGTGACGTCGTCCGCCGGCGCCACCGGAATCTCGGCCTCGAACAGCATCTGGTCGGCCACTCCGGAGAGACCGCCGTCTTTCAGCACCACCCGCGGATCCACGTCCACGAGCAGTTCGGCGGTCGAGCGACCCGCCCCGCTGGCGTCCCGGAGGTAGATGACGTCGTCCTCCGCGAGGCCGAACCGCTCGTCGGCGCCGTGGATGGCCTCGCGGGTGAACTGCTCGATTGGCTTGACCGGCACGAGGTCCCGCTTCTCGGGCGCGACGTCCGCGAAGTTCGAGTGGTCGAGTTTCCACAGTTCCTTCAGGCGCGCGAGTTTGCCCTCCAGTTCCTCGGTGTGCTCGCGCTCGGCTTCGAGTTCGCGCTCTAGTCGCTCGGTCTCGCGCTGGAGACGGGCGACCTCCCGGCGCTCGCGGGTCTCCTGGCGTTGCTGGCTCCGCTCGCGCTCCAGTTCCTCCTGCAGTTCCGCGATGCGGTCGTCTTTCTCCTCGACCGTCTCCGTCAGGTCCTCGATACGGCCCTCCAGGCGCTCGACCTGATCCTCCAGCCGGCTGATGCGCTTCTGTTCGGGCGAGGGTTCCGGCGGCGCCTCGCCGCCGGATTCCTCGCTCTCGTCGTCGTCCTCCGTCAGGTCCGCCACGACCGCCTCGACGCTCTCTTCGCCGCCGACCACGCGGGCCAGCACCTCGCAGCGGTCCAGCGCGGGCGGCAACTTCCGGGTGATCCGGTCGAACTGGTCGGCGTGGTCGTCGTGGGCGAACAGGGCCGCCGCCAGCGCGTCCCGCTCGTGGTCGTTGTCGTAGGCCACGTCGCGGGTCCGGTGTTGCTTCTCGTCGACCGGGAGGTCCGACGACGGCACCCACCCGGCGGCGTCGAAGCTCCGCCGAATCTTCTCGACGGTGTCGGGCATCGGCGTGACGTCGGCGGCCACGACCAGCGGCCGCCCGCGCTCGATGATCCACTCGATGACCGCCGCCGTGTCGGCCGTACGGGTCGAGTGGACGTCCAGCACCCCACCGTCGAGGTCGACCAGCGCCACCGCGGTCGTGGTCCCGGGGTCGACCCCGACGAGGACGGGGTCGCGGCGCTTCGCAAGCGGACGGAACTCGATGCCGTCCCGGCGCTCGCGTTCGATCTCGATGCGGGTGTCGCCCGACCGCTCCCGGGAGACCGGCAACTCCTCGGGCGTCGCCTCGACCGTGAACATGGCGCTGGAGTAGCCGCCGTACTTCTCGGTCACCTCCTTCTCGTAGTCGAGTGCGGCCTCGTCGAGTTCGGACTCGACCTCCCTGGCGCGGCGCTTGACCGCCCCGTGGATGCGACGGGTGAACCGGTCCTCGGACCACCCGCCGCTCCCGGTCGAGCGGCCCCGAGACACCTTCACCTGGGTGGTGTTCTCGAAGGCCGAAACCTCGTAGCCCACGTTGCGGGCTGCGAGTCGCGCCGCGGCCTCGGCCTCCTGCATCGGGTCCTTGCCGTAGGGAACGCCGTTGCGCCGGGCGACCCGGGAGAGCGGTTCCGGGCGCTCGGCACCGGTCACCTGTACGAGGCGGGTCCCCGCCGGAAGTTCCCGCAGGAGGTGGATCAGGGCGTCCTTGTCCTCCGCGAGTTCGTAGACGTTGTCGGTGGCGACGATGGCCGGTTGCTCGCCGTCGATCAGTCGCCGCAACTTCCGCCGGGAGACAACGTCGCGCTCGGCCGTCTCACCGTCGAAGACGACGAGCGCGTAGGAAACGTCCCCGCGGACGTCCCCGCTCTGGACGTCCACGCCGAAGATCACGGCGTCCAACGCACTCGTTCGCGTGCTCACGGCCGCGGGTATGGGACGGCACGGCATAAATCCCGTCCCCGCCCGCAGGTTTATCCGTCGGGACGCGACCAGCACCGCCGTGACCTGACCGTCGCCGCGGAGCGGTCGAGACGGCCCGCGGTGGGCCGCTCCGCCGTCCGATCACGCACCGCCTGTTCGCAACCACCGCTACCTCGGCGAGTCAACTAGCATTACACGACGACTGAGTCAGCAGGAGAGCGGTCGACCGACTGGCCGAAAGAGAGGGGGAACCGTTCCCGGTTACGGCGTCTCGCGGGTCTCCAGGGTGAAGTCGGACTGCGGGTACGCGACGCAGGTGAGGGTGTAGCCGTCGCCCAGTTCGTCCTCGTCGAGCATCTCCTGGTCGTCGTGGACCACGAAGTCCTCCGCGGGGCCGTCGGCGATCCGTCCGCCACAGGAGACGCACTGGCCCTGTCGACAGGCGTAGGGCAGGTCCCAGCCCTCGTCCTCGCCGGCGTCCAGGAGCGTCTCGTTCTCCTTGACCTCGATCGTCTCGCCTTCCTTGGCGAACTCGATCTCGACGGTCTCGGCCTCGTCGTCCGAGAGCGTCCAGGGGCCGTCGTCCTCCTCGACTGCCTCGCCCTCGCCTTCCTGCAGTTCGCCGGCCTCCCCGGCGGGGACTGCCGTCGCGGCGCCGCCGCCGGCGCCGATGGCGCGGTTCATCGGCTCCGGGAACTCGGTCTCCGGAACCGTCTCCGCACGGCGCTCGAGTATCTGGTCCGAGATGTCCTGGGCCGGTCCCCAGCCGGTCCCCGTCGAGAAGTGCGCCAGGACCACCAGGACAGTCAGGCCGACCCCGATCGCCAGACCCAGCGTACTGATTGCCATGTGGCGGGGAGTTGGACGCCTCGGTATAATTTAGTTGTGATCCGCCACCGGCGTCGAGGCCGAGCCCCTCCGCCCTTTCTCGACGCCGGCCGCCGGGAGCAGTGCCCCGAACGTGCTCCGTATGATATAAATCCGGCGGCCGTGAGCCAGCAAGACGTGACGGGAGACGGACATGAAAGAGGGAGTGTGGCCGACGAGGGGCTGGACGTCTCCCGTCGGGGCGCGCTCGCACGACTCGGTGCGACGGTCGCCCTCACGGGGGCCGGGGTGACGGCGCTCCCGTCGACGCCGGAATCGCCGGCACCGTCGACCGTCTCCACCGGAGCAGTTCGCCCGGACGCGACGCCGGTCCCGGAGTCGGAGACGTCGTACGCCGTCTGGCACTACAAGCCGGTCGGCGGCGACTTCGAGCCGACGTCGCCGATCAACGTCGTCTTCCCGCTCGAGTCTCGGTCGTTCGAGGACGTGATCCACGTCTTCCACGACGCGGGCTGGTACCCCTACCCCGAAGACTACCCGCGGTACGCCTACGACCGCTCGACCGACCGGTACCGGTTCCAGGACTGGGCGGGCGCCGAGACGTACTTCGGCGTGGGTGGTCGCCTCCACGTGCGGTGCTGGCACCTCGACGGGACAGCGTCCGTGCAGGCCCACGTCGACACGAAGGCGACGCCGAAACACGGGATCGGGACGTACGCCGGCGGGCGGCGCGCCGTCGAACGACTGTTCGAAGACGCCGGGTCGGACGTGACCGAGGCCGGGCAGTACCTCGGAAACGACCAGCGACCGGACCACGACGGCTTCGCGAGCGTGATCAGATCGTGAGTCGCTCGGAACTCCCCGATGGCCGGTCGTCAGCGCCCCCGACCACCGCGTTGCCGCTCGAACATCCGCTCGTCGGCCTCTCTCGGCGCCGGACGCTCCTCGGGATCGGCTACGTGGTGGGGACCGTCGTGCTGGTCGCCATCAGCGCGTGGCCGTACGAGGGTGGCATCTTCAATCCCCACACCGGCGTCGGCGGAATCGACGCGCTCCGGGCGCTGGTGATCGTCCTCGCGGCCGCGTCGCTGACAGTCGCTCTGGCATACGCCGCCTGGAACGGGGGCCCAGCCCTGGCGCTTGCCATCCCCATCGCGCCGGTACTCGCGGGTGGCGCAGTCGCCGGTCGCCTGGTCCTCGAAGTCGACCTCGTGCTCGCGATGTGTGCCGGCGCTGCCGCCGCGGCGCTCGCCACGTACGCGACCGGCGTTCGGCGGACCGGACGCTGGCGACCACGTCCGTACCCGGGCCTGGCGGACGGCCTCACGATTGCGACGCCGGCGGCGGTCGTCGCCATCGTCGGCCTCGTCCGCGTCTCCCCCGTCGTCGGACCCCACGCACGGGACGCGCTCGTCGGCGCCGGAGTGCTCGCGGCGACCGCTGTCGCCGCCCTCCTCGTCCAGTGGGGTGTCTGGCTCCGTTCCGCCGTGGCAGACCGATAGCCAGGAAAACCTCTCGCCAGCGAAGATTTATCCCCGATGGGGCGACCAGCCCCGCCGTGACCTGACCGTCGCCGCGGGCCGACACGCGATAGTCCGGCACACCGGTCCGCGGATTCGCTCGCCACCGCCACCACGCCGTCGAGCGAGCAAAAACGCTCGTGCCGGCTGTCCGCCCTACTCGTCCCGGACGACCTCGTGACGGCCGAAGCCGTAGCGGAGCCGGTTGGCCACACGACGTGAGAACCGTCCTTCCCCCTCGCCGGTCGCCCGCGAACCGAACCGCTCGGAGAGGGCGCCGTAGACGAGTGGCATCGGCACTTCCTGTGCCAGCGCCTCCTGCACGGTCCACGTGCCCGTAGAGCCGCCGGCGACGTGGTCCGCTACGTCCCCGAGGTCGGTTCCCTCCTCGCGGAACGCTTCCTCGCACAGTTCCAGTAGCCACGAGCGGATCACGGCCCCGTTGTTCCACGTCCGGGCGACGGCTTCGAGGTCGAGGTCGTACCGGCCCTCCTGCAGAAGTTCGAACCCCTCGCCGTAGGCCTGCATGAGCGCGTACTCCACGCCGTTGTGGACCATCTTCACGTAGTGGCCGGCCCCGGACGGACCCATCCGGTCGTGGCCGCCCGGCCCCGTGGCGACTGCGTCGAAGACCGGCGTCAGTTCCTCGTAGGCCCACTCCGGGCCGCCGACCATCAGCGAGAAGCCCAGTTCCGCGCCGGCCGGGCCGCCGCTGGTGCCACAGTCGAGGTACGCCGCCGACGTCGACTCCGCTCGCCGCACGGAGTCCTCGAAGTGGGAGTTGCCGCCGTCGACGACCACGTCTTCGCCGTCGAGGTGTGGCTCCAGTTCGTCCAGCGCCGCGTCGACCGGATCACCGGCCGGGACCATCAGCCAGAGGCGTTTCTCGTCGCCGAGTCGCTCTGCGAGGTCCGGGATCGACTCGGCCGGCGTCGCGCCAGCGTCCACGGTGGCCGCGACCGCGTCCTCGTCGACGTCGAAGGCCACTACGTCGTGGTCCGCGGCCAGGACCCGGTCGACGACGATGCGGCCCATGCGCCCGAGGCCGATGACGCCAAGTTCCATACGGGGCGGTCGGCGGGCGCGCAAGTAGGGGTTGCGGTTCGGGGCGTCAGCGGAGGTACCCGAGCCGTTCGAGCTGGGCCTCCCGCTCGTCGTCGATGGCGACCGACTCCTCGACCTCCGCGTGCTCGAACGACGCCAGCCAGTCGTCCAGCCGGTCGGACAGCGCCGCGACCCGTTCGGGGCGGTCCCCGGACAGGTCCCGTCGCTCGCCCGGATCCGCGTCGAGGTCGTGCAGTTCCGTCGAGCCGTCCGACCCGCGGACGAGTTTGTACTCGTCGGTGCGGATGGCCCGGAGCGACCGGTCGTACTGGTAGACGTGTTCGGGCAGGTCCCCCACGTGCCGTTCGAGCGCCTCCATGGTCGGCTGGGGCGCCACGTACTCGCTCACGACGAACTCCCGCGAGTCGGCGTCGGCGTCGGGGTGGAACGACCGACCCAGGAACTGCTCGCGGGCCTCGGGGACCTCGATGCCCGCCACGTCCAGTAGCGTCGGCGGGAGGTCCACGAGGCTGACGAGGTCGGTCAGTTCCTCGCCCCCGTCGAAGGCGCCGCCGCACAGCACGAGCGGGACGTGGATCAGCGAGTCGTACAGGCAGTACTGGTGGTCCATCATGCCGTGGTCACCGACGTTCTCGCCGTGATCGCCGACGACGACCAGGACGGTGTCGTCCCACTCGCCGGCCTCGATCAGCACCTCGCGCAACCGAGCGAGGTGCTCGTCGAACCAGGCGATTTCGGCGCGGTAGAGGCCACGGAGGATGCGGAGTTCCTGCTCGTCGAGGGTCACGTTCCCGGCGAGGTACTCCCACGGCTTCTGGGGGACCTCCAGCGCCTCGCGGTAGGAGACGCCCTCCGAGAGGTACTCGACCGCGTGGCGTTTCGGCGGTCGGTAGTCCAGGTGCGGTTCGATGTAGTTGGCGAACAAGAAGAACGGCCGGTGCTCGTCGCGGTCGTCCAGCCACTCCGCGATCCAGTCGGTCGTCCGGCCGCCGCCGCCCTCGGAGCGACCGCGGGCGACGTAGTGATAGAGGACGTTGGTGACGTTCGCGAGGGGATTGCCGTCGAACACCTCCCTGGCGAGCGCCCGGATCCGGCTCTCGCCGAGTACGTCGTCGACCTCGCCCAGCGCCGTCGAGGACTGGACGAGTTGCCACATCTGCCGGAACTGCTCGAACCCCCGGTCGAAGCCGCCCTCGACGCTCACCCAGGTGTTGTTGGACGCGCCGACCGTCTCGTAACCGGCGTCGCGGAACAGTCCCGGCAACGTCGGGAGGTCCCCGTCGAGACGTTCGTGGTCGGCGTGTGCGCCGTGCATCGACGATGGCGTTCCGGTGAACAGCGATCCGTGTGCGGGCAGCGTCCAGGGAGCCGTGGAGAACGCCCGCGTGGCGGTCGTCCCGTTCCGACGCAGTTCTGCGATGGTCGGCGCCACGTGCGGGTCGAATGCGTCGTCCGCGCGCGTGGTGTCCGCCACGACGAGGACGACGTTCGGCTGGGGTACCATTGGCGGTATTGGTTATGATAGTAATTCGGAAAACGGTTTTGGTCAAACTATATTAGTCAAATACAGATGTTTATCTAAGTATATTAGAACAAACCCGGTCGTAACGGGGACGGAGATCCGTACCAGCAGGTCAGTATCGTCGCGGAACTCAACACGATCGGGTACCAAACGCGGGTATGGGTGACGCCGACCGTGGCCCGCGAGTGACCGACCGCGAGATCCTGGCGGTGTTCGCCGAGATGGACGGGAACGTGCTCCACGACGAGGACGTGGCCGACGAGTTGCCGCTCTCGAACGAACTGCTCGTCGACCGGCTGGACGACCTCGAAGAGCGAGGGCTGGTCGAGACGGCCGACGAGGACGTACCGGGTGAACGCTGGCGACTCACGGCCGCCGGCCAGCGGGCGGCCGACCTCCCCGAACCGGAGGTCGAGACTGACGTGGAGGCCCAGGCGGCGAAGACGACCGATTCGGCGACGGCGACGCGCGAGGAGGAGACGCCGGAGTCGCCCCCGCCGGATCCACAGGAAGGCGAAGGCTCTCCGCCCGGCGATCCGTCGGCCCAGTTGCCCAGCGAGGTCCCCGGGCTGGAGGCGTTCGACCCGCCGGGTGACACCCGGCAGAAAGAGCGCCGCCGGGGCCTGGTCCGGCGGGCGTACGCCTACCTCCGGGAGCAGGGGGCGGCGACCCGCGAAAACTTCGTCGCCGACGTCTACTCGACGACGCCGGCCGACTACGAGGACCCGGACGACCGGTGGGAGCAGGTCGTCGGGCCGGGACTGGAGACGCTGCCGACGGTCGAGAAGGACGGCGACGTGCGGCGGTTCGCCGGCGCGGACCAGGACGAATCGGGATGAGATGCTCCCGCCGGTCCACCTCGCCGTGGCGTACCTGCTGTACGCCGCGCTGGCCTGCTGGCGGACCGGCGACCCCCCGGGCGGTCGCGCGACGCTGGCGGCCATCGTCGGTGGGGCACTACCCGACCTGATCGACCAGCCGCTGTTCTACGCCCTGGGTCTCTCGTCCACCCGGACGCTCGGGCACTCGCTACTGGTCGCAGTCCCCGTCTCGGTGCTGGCCCTCGTCCTGGCCCGGCGTGGGTGGGTTTCGACCGGCGTCGCCGTCGCGTTCGCGATGGGGTACCTCGCGCACCCGGCCGCGGACGCGCTCTGGCCGCTGGTCTACGGGGCGGGCGAGGAACTGGGATTCCTGCTGTGGCCGCTGTTGCACTCGCCGGATTATCCGAGTCAGCGGCCCCTGCTGTCGGTCGCGGGGACGACCGTGACGACTACCTGGGCGGAAATTCCGTTGCTGGTAACGGTGCTGGTCGTCTGGTGGCGTGACGGCGCCCCGGGCGTCCGGCGGTGGTAGTCAGACGCCGAGGACCCGGAGGAACTCGACGCCCGTGAACACGAACCAGGCCATCCAGGTGGTGAACGCGACGAGCGCGGCCGCGTACAGCGCCACCTGCGAGGAGAGCATCGAGGCGGCCCCGTAGGCGAGGGCGATCAGCAGCAACGCCGCCGCGTGGCGCTTCCACCCCTTGAGCGCGGCCACGAGCGCGACCCGGACCGGCACGTCGGTCATGTGGAATCCTCTACTACCGCGGGGGAAGTATCTTTAGATTCGCGGGGAGGGAGTGGGGGCGGTCACGAGATCTTCTCGGTTGGCGGTGACAGTAGGGGTGTCGTGGGAATCGGTCAGGGAACGTGGCGCGCGCTGGTGAGCGTGCCGAGCACCGCGAGGCCGCGAACCAGAGGCGCGCGAGGGACGAGGAGCGCAGCGGAGTGAGCACCGCAGTCGGTTGGGGAGGGTGTGGCCATCCCCAGGTCCAGTGGCAGCTAGTGTTCCCGGTTCGGGCAGGGTCGACGCTAGCGACCACTTGGCCTGGGGGTTAACCTCACGCCTCCCCAGCCGTGCGGTCGCCACGAGCGGTGACCGCGCACCACCGTCAGAGACGAGCTCTCCCGAGCTCCCGCTCGAAGGCTCGCGGGAGCCTCGCGCGCATTGCTCGCGCGCGCCGTGAACCAAATTCAGTCCGGCGAGAAACCCATCCGAATCACCCCTCTCACCGCGACTTATAACCCCGATTCGGCCGAGACCTCCCATTTTTTTAAGTCGTTTATATATCCGAGTAACCTATATAACTCCCTCATGGCCCGCCTGCCACCCCACCGACCGCTTCGCCCCCAAACCCTCAACCGCCTCCGCCCACAACCGCCGCGCATGGAGGACCACCCGGTGTTGCTGTTCGACGGGGTTTGCAACCTCTGCAACGGGCTGGTCCAGTTCCTCATTGAGCGCGACGAGGACGCCGTCCTCCGGTTCGCACCGCTACAGTCCGACGTTGCCAGCGAGTTGCTGGATGACTGCGATCCCGACCCCGACGACCTGGACACGGTCGTCCTCGTCGCCGACGGCGAGTGCTACACGAAGTCCTCGGCGGCCCTCGGGGTGACGAAGTACCTCGGGTTCCCCTACCGGGTGCTCCACCTCCTCCGGTTTCTCCCCCGGCCCCTCCGGGGCTTCGGCTACGACGTGGTTGCCAACCGCCGGTACGACTGGTTCGGCCAGCGCGACCAGTGCATGCTACCCTCGCCAGACGTCGCCGAGCGGTTCCTCGTGGAACCCCGCGCGGACCCGCGCGAGTGAGCGGTCGCCGAACCGGGCGGTCGCGGGACCGTCGTCTCGCCCTGACGGCCTCGACCGGCGGGTGCCCGCGAAGCGGTCAATCGGCCGTCCACTCCGGCGGCGACTCCGGCAAGGCGTCCGCCCAGCCCAGTCGCTCCAGGTTCAGCCGCGACCGGGCGTCCGAGACCGAGACCGGCCGGAGGTACGTGCCGACGCGCTCGCGGTCCCACCAGCGACCTTCGCCCGGGTCCGCGAACCGGTAGCGGTACCGCACGACGCGGACCGACTCCGGCGGATCGTCCGGGAAGGGGTCGTGCTGGAGCAGTGGCTTCGTCCCGTCGTCGCCGGCCAGCAGTTTCGCCACGAGGTGCAACAGCCAGGGGTGGGCCCGCGGCGTCGTCGACATCGCCGCGAACCAGAGTTGCCAGCCCAGTCGGTGGTGGTACGGCGCGATCTGTTGCGGTCGCTGCTCGGGGTCGGTCGGCTTGCCGGGAAACTCGTAGGTCCGCCAGTCCGCGTCCGGGCCAGGATCGGGGTCGTCGGTGCCCTGGATCACCAGCTCGTTCCGGGTCCGGGTAATCGACCCGAACGCCCCGTAGGTGTTGACCAGGTGCAAGGGATCGAACGCCGCGTTCATCGCCTGGCCGTCGGAGATCAGGTTCCGCACGGGGTAGTAGCTCAGCGCGATCACCAACAGCGCCACCGCCCAGGTGGCCACCTCGAAGGCGAACGGAACCGGGGCGGCAGTGGCCGCCCCGACTGGCAACAGCCACGTCAGCAGGGGGTCCCCGAACAGGGCGAACGCCTGCACGGCGGTCAGCAGGTTCAGCCACGCGAAGTTGCCGGTCAGCATCAGCCACCCCTGGAAGCCGACGGTGGCGGCCCCCGCCACGGCCGCGACCGGTTGCGGCGCGAAGTACAGGAACGGGACCGCCAGTTCGACGGCGTGGTTGACGGCCACGCCCAGCCTGTGGAACGGCCCCGGCAGGCGATGCGCCAGCCGACTCGCCGGGTTGGGCATCGGCTGGGTCTCGTAGTGGTAGTCCAGGCAGGTCAGGTCCCGCCAGCAGGGGTCCCCGCGAATCTTGATCAGCCCCGCGCCGAGCATGTTCCGGAACAGCAGCCACCGGAACAGCCAGATCAGGACCAGCGGCGTCGCCGTCGCAACGGGGCCGAGAAAGACCGCGAGAAAACCCGTCTCCAGCAGCATCGACTCCCAGCCGAAGCCGTAGAACGACTGGCCGGCGTTGACGAACGAGAGGTACAGCACCCACAGCAGTCCCCACAGCAGGACGTGGCCCACGAGCGCCAGTTCCGGCGCGGGGGCCAGGCGGGTCGGCGCACCGGCGAGCGCCAGCACCGACAGGCCGACCCCGGCCCAGGCCGCGGCACCGATCACCCGGTCGTCGGGGAAGAAGTAGAACAGACTCGGCCGCTCGCGGAACCGGCGGCGCTCGCGGTAGTCCGACAGCGGCAGCAGGCCGTCCTCGCCGGCCAGCGGGCGGAACTGGCCGGCCGCGACGACGAACGCGATCAGGTAGACGACCGCGACGCCCTTCAGCAGCGCCACCTTCGCCAGCCAGTAGGACCCCGGGTCCCACGGCCCGATCATCCTGGTCGGAGGGACGGCCGCGCGTGAAAAAGGCCTGACGGGTCCCGGTGATGGGACCTCGCACGTCCAGCGTCAGGTCCCGGCCGCGTACCGTTCCAGCGCCCCGGGGACCTCCCCGGGGTCGAGGTAAGTGGTCTCGCCGTCCCGCGTTTCGAGTTCGGCCTCGCCGGTCTCCAGGTAGTGGTCGCCCAGCACGACCTTCGCGGGCAACCCCAGCAGGTCGCTCTCGGCGAAGCGCTCGCCGACGGACTGCGAGCGGTCGTCGAACAGCAGGACGTCCTCGCAGGCGTCGTAGAGGTCCTCGGCCGCCCGGCGCAACTCGCCCTCGTAGCGGACGGGGACGACGCCTGCCCGGTAGGGCGCGACGGTGCTCCAGTCGGTGACGGGCCAGCGCAGGCCGTCGTCCGTCGCACCACCCTCCAGATCCTGCTGGACCAGCACTTGCAACAGGCGGGTGACCCCGACGCCGTAACTCCCCATGTCGGGGTGGAACTCGGTCCCGTCCGCGGCGTCGACGGTGAACCCCGTGGGCTCGCTGTACCGGGTGTCGAGCTGGAAGACGTGGGCGATCTCGATGCCGTCGCTCTCCGCGAGGTCGCCGCCGCAATCGGGGCAGTCTCCGCCGGCCGCGAAGTCCTCGAAGTCCGCGCGCTCGTCGGTCACCCCGAACCGGCACCCGTCGGCGGTGCAGTACCGCAGGCGGTCGCTCCCGTCCGCGACGGGCGCGACGAACTCCTCGGACGTGGATCCGCCCATGACGCCGTCGTCGGCGCCCACCACGGCGAACTCGACGCCGAGGTCCGCGAACGCGCGGGCGTACGCCGCCCGGACTTCCCGGTAGGTCAGGGCGAGGCTCTCGGCGTCGGCGTGGACGCTGTAGGCGTCTTTCATCGTGAACGCCTTGCACCGGACGAGGCCGTTGCGGGCGTGGTCGTCGCGGTACTTCTCGCCGACCTGGTAGACGAGCAGGGGGAGGTCGTCGTACGACCGGACCGCGCCGGAAAGCAGGTCCACGACCGCCTCCTCGTGGGAGGGCGCGAGACACATCGCCCGGCCGTCGCGGTTCTCCAGCGTGAACATCTCGTCCTCGAAGTCCCGCCAGCGGCCGCTCTCGCGCCACCGGCGGGCGTCCTGCAGCGCGGGGAGCGACACCGCCTGGCCGCCGACCGCCGCCATCGCGGTCCGCAGTCGGCGGATGAGTTTCCGCTTCACGCGCTCGCCGGCGGGCGCGAACGCGTGCAGGCCGCTCCCCGCCTGGCGGATCAGGCCTGCGCGCTCCAGCGACGCGGCGGCGTCGGCGGCACTCGCCCGTGGCTCCCGGCTGGCGGGCAGGAACAGGTCGCTACGACGCACGCACTCACCTCCGCGCGCATGTGCGCGACCGTCGATACTCACTCGCTCCAGTTGCTGGACGCGACACCTGTGGCTACGGAACAGTCGGTTCCGCGCCGCCCAGAAGTGACTCTCGGTACTACGCTCCCGGAACTCGACCCCGGGCCGTGGTCGACCCGGCGGGTTCGAATGCGCGACGCATCGGCCGACGCTGCGACCGGGGGCGTCATAGCTCTTTTCCGGCCGTGACAACGGTTCACGCTATCCGTCGACGACCAGTCGAATCTCGATGCCGTCGGGGTCCGCCGCGGTGACGCCGTCTGCCGTCCGCTCCGCCGAGTAGCCGGCCGACCGGAGGCGCTCGGCGGCCGCCGACACAGCGCCCTCGTCGGGGAGCGCGATTTCGACCCGGTCGAGGCCCCGGCCGGACGCGGGCGAAGAGCGGCCCTGCCAGGTGTTCAACCCGAGGTGGTGGTGGTAGTCGCCCGCGGAGACGAACAGCGCCCCGCGGACCCGCGCCGTCACGTCGAAGCCGAGGGCGTCGACGTAGAACGCCCTGGCCCGGTTGAGGTCCGTGACTTCGAGGTGGACGTGGCCGACGTCGGTTCCCGGTGGCGCACCTGCAGAGCCGCCGTCCCCGGCGGACGGCACGTCGGCCGAGGAATCGGCGGCGGCCGCGAGGTCCTCCAGGTCGAGCCGTCGAGTCTCGAAGTGGACCTCGCCGTCGGGCCGCCGCTCCCACCGCTCGCGCGGCCGGTCCCGGTACAGTTCGACGCCGTTGTCCTCGGCGTCGTCGAGGTACAGCGCCTCGCTGACTCCGTGGTCGGAGGCGCCGGTGAGTTGCCAGTCCTCGCGGACGCGGCCCAGCGCCGCCGCGAGAGCCGCCCGCGTCGGGAACCGGACGGCGAGGTGGTACAGGCCCGCGGCGTCGGGGGGCCGCGCGGGGGCCTCGGGGGCCGCCCGCAGCTCGAGCAGTTCGTCGCTACCGGCGCCGAGGACGGCGCGGTCGCCGGTCCGGTGCTGGACGGCGAGACCGACCACGTCGGCGTAGAAGGAGGTCACACGGTCGAGGTCCGCGACCGACAGCACCACCCCGCCGACGTGGGTCTCGTCCGGGAGCGTCTCCATGATCGTGCTAGCCGGTGACGTGATTTAACGGTTCCCCGTGCCGCTGCCAGGTCGTTTATGTTATCGGACAGAGAATTACGGGTATGGCAGAGTATCGCGCGGGAGTCTGCAACATCGGGAGAGAGCAACGGCGCAAACGGTACCGAGCTGGCGTCCTGACGCTGGCGATAGCACTGGCGTACAGCGCCTGGATAGTCGTGGCCGACCGGCCCGACGCCTACTTCGCCGGGGCGTTCTTCCTGTACTTCGGCGGGATGCTCGGGTACCTCCAGGCCCGCCTGGAGTTCTGCGTGGCGTTCGGGGCCCTGGCGCGCTACGACCTCTCGGGCGGCGACGGCGAGGAGGGCACCGTCGACGACGCCGAACTCCGCCGGAAGGACCGCCTCCGCGCGCTGGAACTGACGGCCTACGCCGCGGGACTGGCGGCCGCGCTGACGCTGTTGCTGTACTCCTTCGACGGGTTCCTGCTGGCCTGATTGCGTTCGGACCGGGTCGACACGTACATCAGTCCCTTCCTCCGACCCGGGTAGCCCATGGAGTCAGTCACCTCGGCAGACGGGACGGAGGTCGCTTACGAACTGGACGGCGAGGGGCCGCCGCTCGTGCTCGTCCACGGCGGGTCCGGCACGCGCCGGACCTGGGACGTGCTCCGGCCCCACCTCGCCGAGGCCTACACCCTCGTCGTCCCGGACCGCCGGGGACGTGGCGACAGCGGCGATGCCGAGGCCTACGACCTCCAGCGAGAGGCCGCCGACCTCCGGGCCGTCGTGGAGGCGGTCGACGGCGACCCAGCGGTGTTCGGCCACCCGTTCGGCGGCCCCGTCACGCTGGCGGCCGCCGAGGACGCGTCCAGCGAGTGGCTGGAGACGGCGGTCGACCGCCTGGTCCTCTACGAACCGGCGTTGCTGGTCGGTGACCACCGTGATGGAGCGGACCTGGCCGACCGCATGGCCGAGCGCCTGGACGCGGGCGAGCGACGCGAGGCGATGGCGCTGTTCTTCCGGGAGGCCGGCGGCATCGAACGCCCAGAGCAGCTACCGATCTGGCCCGACGAGGTGCACTTCCACCTCGCGGAGACCATCGTCAGGGAGAACCGAGCGGTTGAGCGGTACCGCCTGGACGACCCGGGAATCGACGTCCCGACGCTACTGCTGACAGGCGTACACGGTCCCGCTCACCTCCGTGACGGCGTGTTCGCACTCGACGAGGCGCTTGACGACAGCACGCTGGTCGAACTCGACGGCGGGGGTCACACCGGCTTCCAGCACGAACCCGGGGCGGTCGCGGACGAGATTCGGGCGTTCCCGGGCTGACTCACACCACCGCCAGGCCGCGCGAGGTCCGCTCCTCGAAGCGATCCCACTCGACCGGCAGGCGCGTCCACGAGTCGCCGGCGTCGGCCGTCCGGAAGATGCCGTGGTCGTTGACCGCGAACACCTCGCCAGCCTCGTGGCCGCGGGTCAGCACCGCCCGGAGGACGCCCTCGCCCGTCGGGACGCCCCGGTCGTCCAGGCGCTCCCACGACCCGTCGCCCGCGGGGACGGTCTTGCGGTAGAGGTAGGACTCGCCGGGCGCGCGGTGGGCGTTGCCGGCGCCGGTCGCTGACCACGCCAAAACGGTGTCGGGGTCGCCCGGGTCGACGGCGAGGCCCCAGACGTAGCGGTGGTCCAGGCCCTCCTGGGGGTGCTCCCAGGACTCGCCGCCGTCGGTCGACTCGGCGTAGCCGTCGCCCGCGGCCGAGTACACCCGTCCCGGCGCGTCCGGGTGGGTGGCGAGGGTGTGGTTGTCGCGGCGCGAGCCCGGCGGGCGCTCGTGCCAGGTGTCGCCGCCGTCCTCGCTCAGGAGGAGCGCGCCGGCCTCGATGCCGACGTACACCCGTTCGGGGTCGTTCGGGTCGAGTTCGATCCAGCGGACGTGGTGAGTGTCCGGCCGCGGCGGGAAGTACCACTCGTCCTCGCTGGGGAGGTCGGTGATGCCCGCGACGCGCTCGAAGGTGTCCCCGCCGTCGGTCGACCGGTAGACAGCGCTCGGTTCGGTGCCGACCCACACGTCGTCGGCGTCGTGGGGACTGATCGTCGCGGACATCACCGCGTCCGAGTCGATGGCCTCGCCCACGCGCTCGAAGGAGTCGCCGCCGTCCTCGCTCCGGAGCAGGCCCGACTCGAAGGTGCCGACGAAGACGCGGTCCGGGCGTTCCGGCGTGGCTGCGACGCACTCCAGATCGTGGTCCTCCAGCGCCAGTGCGGCCGTCCAGTCGTCGCCCCGGCCGGTCGCCACGACGAGGGCGTCCCGCATCGCGGCGTAGCAGGTAGGCATGTCCGGCGGTTCGGACGGGAACGCAAAAGAGGTTGGCCCGGGAGGGTGCCGGTCGTCACTGGCGGAAACGCTTATTTCACCACCGCGAACAGGGAACGAGTAGCATGAAACGCCTCGCGGTGATCGCAGTCGCCCTGGTGGTCGCGTTCGCTGGATGTACGGGCTTCGGTGGCGGCACCGACACGCCCGGGGACTCGTCCGCCACACCGACGGCCAGCCCGCCCCCCACGGAACCCCCGACCTCGACCCCGGCGGAGGGGCACCCGCCGGGAGTGAGCGACGACGGCCTGGCGAACGCCTCCGCGCTCGTTCGGGCGCACGCCGACGCCGTCAACGAGACCGGATACCGGTCGGAACTGGTGACGACCGTCGAGTTCGCGGACGAAGACGCCAGCATCGGTCCGGCGACGCTCACCTTCGAGGCGGCGGTCCCCGCCGACGGCCGGCCGTACCGCATCACCCAGACCAACGACGGCGGCCTCTCGGAAGACTACGAGTGGGTGACCTGGGCCAACGACAGCGTCCGGGTGACCAACCACACCACGTACCCGCCGTTCGGCAACGCCACCAGCAAGTACGAGATGGACGACCCCCGGCCCGCACCGCCGGACGTGGCCGCGACGGCGTTCTACGAGTTCCTCCGGATGGGCGAGTTCGAAATCGCCGAAGCCGGCGAAGACCGGCTCACCCTCCGCGCGACGGGGGCCAACGAGTCGGCGACCGACGTGAACGTCACGAGTTACGAGGGCGAAGTGGTCGTCGACCGCCGGGGCGTCGTCCGCGAGGGCAACGT
The DNA here is from genome assembly GCA_003021085.1 of Halobacteriales archaeon QS_1_68_20. Lineage (GTDB taxonomy): Archaea > Halobacteriota > Halobacteria > Halobacteriales > PXRE01 > PXRE01. The sequence continues at coordinate 83,935 of PXRE01000033.1, forward strand.
CACCGTCGAGTACGTCGCCGACGACCAGCAGATCCGCACCAGCCTGGAGTACACCGTCGAGACCGGCGACGTGACGGTCGAGAAACCGGCGTGGGTCGGCACCGCTATCCACGAAGCCTCGGCCATCACCGTGGACGCGACGGTGGAAGGCGAGTACGTCGCCGTCACCAACACCGGCCGCGAACCGATCCCGGCCGGGTACGAGATCACGCTGATGGAGCGGACCGAGAACGGGTGGAGCGGGTCGCCGGCCACGCTGTCGGAACCGGTCGAACCCGGGGAGACCGTCTACGTCTCCATCGACGCCTACCGGACCGTGGTCGACCGGTCACCGCCCGAAGATCCGGATCCGCTAAAGGGCACCTACCGCGTCGACGTCGTGAACGAGGGCTTCGAAACCGTCGCCCAGGACCGCGTGGAAGCCGACGACTGAACGCCGACCGTCGGCGCCTGATCAGTCGGTTCGCTCGCGGAGGTCCTCGGCGGGGACGGGCGCCTGCATCACGAAGTGGTCCCACGCGCCGGCCACCGGGAGGTCCAGCAGGTTGCCGTCGTCGTCCGTGTAGCCGTAGTGTGCCTCGTCGGGATCGAACCCGCCGAAGACGCGGAGGTCCGGCGCCTCGGGGTCGGCCAGGTCGGTCAGGTCGTCGCGGTCGAAGATCACCCGGAGCACGCCGTCGTCGCCGCGGCCGCGGATGCCCTGGGCCGGCACGCTCTCGCCGGTCCGCGTGACCGCCTCGAAGGTGCCCTCGGCCGGTGCGTCAACGGCCTCGGGCATCTTTAGGAAGGTGCTGACCCGGTTGCGGTCGGCAGTAACCTGCCGGACGTCCGTCCGGGCGTCGACCCGGAGCATGCGGTTCTCGACGCGCGGGGAGACCTCGCCCTTCCGTTCGAGCATGTCCAGGGTGATGGGGCCCAGCAGACTGTCGGAGACGTGGACGACCTCGGCGCCGGCCAGTTCGTCGAACTCCGCGACGAAGTCGTTGGTGACGAAGGTATACGTCTCCTCGGGGTCCAGGGGTTCGCCGCCGACGTACACGTTCTCGACCTCGCCCTCGTAGTCGTGGCCGGACCACTCGTACTGGACGCCGCCGACCTGGACGGAGGGCTGGGCACCGAAGGTCGACCATGGAAGCGCGGAAATCTGGCTCTCCAGCAGGTTCCGCAGGGTCTCCCCGGTGACCTCCATCGTGACGATGGCGTTGGGGAACGGCAGAATGTCCAGCCACTCCAGGCCGGTGATCCCGCCGGGGCCGTACACCGTGTTCGACCGGATGCCGCCCGCGTTCTGGAGCGCGGCGTCCACCTCGTCGACGCCGGGCGCGTTGTTCGCCGCGTACTCCATCATCAGGTCACAGATGAGGTTACCCAGCGCGCTCTCGCGGGCGTAGTTGGTGCCGAACCGCGAATCCAGTTCGACGTCGGTGTGGAAGTAGACCTGGCCCAGTTCCGCCTCCAGTTCGTCCCGCCACGTCGAGACGATGTCCGCCATCCCCGCGTCGGGTTCCAGCGCGGTCGGGTCGGGGTCGTGTCGCTGCCAGTCGACGAGGTTACCGTCGGCGTCCAGGGTGAGTTCCCCGAGGTAAGCGAACTCGTCGCCGAACTCGCTGATGACCGTCCCCGCGTGGACGTCCGGTTCGTCCATCACGACATCGGAATGGGATCCGACGATGGCGTCGAGGTCGTCGACCGCCTCCGCGATCTCGTAGTGGGTCGAGTGGTCCGTGTGCGAGGCGAGGACGACCACGTCCGCCCCGGCCTCCTTCAGCGCGGCCGTCGCCTCCTGGCTGGCCTCGACCGGGTCGGTGGCCTGGTAGTCCCCGGGGTAGTCGGTGATGCCGTAGAAGTTCCGGACGCCGCTCCCGAAGACGCCGAGGGTGATCCCGCCGACCTCGCGGGTGATCCACCGCTCGGTCCCCGGGATGGGGTCGCCGTCGGGCGTCCCCAGGTTGGCGACCACCCAGGGGAACTCGCTGGCCTCGAACCGGTCGGTCGCCACGTCGATCCCGAAGTCGAACTCGTGGTTGCCGGCCCCGACGGCCAGCGGGTCCAGGTAGTTCAGCGCCTCGACCATGTGTTCGCCCTGGTGGACCAGGCCCATGATCGACGGCGCCAGGTCGTCGCCGTTGCCGACGAACACCGCGTTCTCGCGGGCGCTTCGCAGGTCGTCGATCAGCGTCTGGTACCTGGCGATGTCCATCTCGCTCCCGTCGGTCGGGTCCCCGAACCGACCGTGGAAGTGGCTGTCGTGCAGGATCGTCACCATCTCCTCGGCGGCCGCCGTCCCGACCTGCGAGAGTCCGACGCCGCCCGCGACGAGACCGCCCGCCGTCGCACCGAGGACGTCGCGCCGGCCGACCTCGTACGTCTCGGACTGGTTGTCGGTGTCTTCCATCTCCTTCCCGGGTGTCCCGGCCATAGCTATTAATTAGATGTTTTATAACTTATTTAAACACTGTGGTTTCAGTTTACTTAGATGTCGATTGGGTAATGTTCGCATACGTAGTCGGTTCCTTATCAGTGATCCGAGAGTATATAAGAGAGGGCGGGGCCACCTGCGGCCGTGACTGCCCAATGCTTATTGCATCGTATTGCAATGCAACGCACGTGCAGAACGTCACCGCACGTATGAGCCGGGAGGAACTGGACCTCCTCGACAGGTTGGCCAACGAGCGCGGTGAGAGCCGTAGCGACGCCATCAGGGCGGCCATCCGTCGCGGCGCACGGGAGGAACTGATACGGATCGCGCTCCAGCGGTACCGTGAGGGCGAGGTCGGGATGCGCGGAGCCGCGGAGATCGCCGGACTGACGATTGCCGAGATGATGCACGAGGCAAACGAGCGCGGTGTACTGTCGAACTACGACGAGGCGGACCTGGAAGACGACGTGGACGCGCTACGATGAGTCGCGGGGATCGAACGCTGTTGGTCGACGCGAGTTCGTTCATTACGCTTGCGGAGATACGTGCCTGTGATTTGCTCTATCGAGCCCCAGGCCGTATCGCCGTTCCGACAGCCGTTCGAGGAGAGATCACCGACGATCCCGCAGAGAGCGAGTTAGAGCGGGCTTTCGAAACGGACGACGTAGTCGTAGTGGAACATACAGCAGACGATGGTTTACATCCCGAGACGTACGAGCGGGCGAACGAACACCTCGACCTGTCCGTTCCGACGGCCGGCGGCGAACCGGCATGGCCCGGGGACGTGGCCCTTCTCGGTGAGGCGTTCCGGACGTCAGATGTCGTGGTCGTAACCGACGACAAACCGCTTCGAAAGACCTGCAGGGCACTATCGATTCCGATCTCGGGGTCTATCGGCATCTTGGTCCGTGCCGTCGGGCGGGACGACGTGGAAGTCGACGCAGCGAAAGACAAACTCGCCGCAATGGACGAAGTCAGTGCTCGACTCAGTGTAAGGCTCCTTCGTCGTGCCGAGCGACTGATCGACGAAGCCAGAGGAGGATCCGACGGCTAGTCGTCCGCCGCCTTCGCCGGTTTCCGCCTGTCCGCGCGCGGGCCGTCCATCTCCACGTCGGGCAGGAGGTCCCGCAGGTACCGGCCGGTGTGGGACTCGTCGTGTTCGGCGACCTCCTCGGGCGTGCCGGCGACGACGACCTCGCCGCCGCGCTCGCCGCCCTCGGGGCCGAGGTCGATCACGTGGTCGGCGTTCTTCACGAGGTCCAGTTCGTGCTCGATGACGACCACCGTGTTGCCCCGGTCGGCGAGGCGGTGGAGGACGTCGATCAACTTGCGCTCGTCGGCGGGGTGCAGGCCCGTGGTAGGTTCGTCGAGCAGGTAGAGCGTCTCGCCGCTGTCCTGCTTGCCCAGTTCCTCCGCGAGTTTGATCCGCTGGGCCTCCCCGCCGGAGAGGGTGGTCGAGGGCTGGCCGAGTTTCATGTAGTCGAGGCCGACGTCCTTCAGGAGTTTCAGGCGGCGGCGGATGCCGGTGTGGCCCTCGAAGAACTCGTAGGCCTCCGCGACGGTCATCTGCAGCACGTCAGCGATGGTGGCGTCCTTGTAGGTGACGTCCAGCGTCTCGTCGTTGTAGCGGGCGCCGTCGCACTCCTCGCAGGGGACCTGCACGTCGCTGAGGAAGTTCATGTCGATGGTGACGGTCCCCTGGCCGCCGCACTCCTCGCAGCGGCCGCCCTTGACGTTGAACGAGAACCGGCCCTTCTCGTAGCCGCGCTGTTTGGCGAGTTTCGTCTCCGCGAACAGTTCCCGGACGTGGTCGAAGACGCCGGTGTACGTCGCGGGGTTCGACCGCGGCGTGCGCCCGATGGGGCTCTGGTCGATTAGGCGGACAGACTCGATTTCGTCGTACCCCTCGATGGCGTCGTGGTCGCCGGGGTCGACGGAGGTGTTGTCGTTCATCTCGCGGGCCAGGCCCTTGTACAGCACCTCGTGCATCAGCGTGGACTTGCCCGACCCGGAGACGCCGGTGATGGCGGTGAACGTCCCGAACGGGAAGTCCACGTCCAGGTCCTTGAGGTTGTGCTGGCGGGCACCCCGGACGGTGAGAGCCCCGTCGGGGTCGCGGCGCTCGTCCGGGACGGGGATCTCGCGGCGGCCGGCGAGGTAGTCGCCCGTGACCGAGTCCTCGCTGGCCATCACCTCCTCGACGTCGCCCTGCACGACGACTTCGCCACCCTGCTTGCCGGGGCCGGGCCCGAGGTCTACGATGTTGTCCGCGCGGCGCATCGTCTCCTCGTCGTGCTCGACCACCAGCAGGGTGTTGCCGAGGTCCCGCAGTTCCTCCAGGGTGTTCAGCAGGCGGTCGTTGTCCCGCTGGTGCAGGCCGATGGAGGGTTCGTCCAGCACGTACAGCACGCCCACGAGACCGGACCCGATCTGGGTGGCCAGGCGGATGCGCTGGCTCTCGCCGCCGGACAGCGTCGAGGCCTCCCGGTCCAGTGTGAGGTACTCCAGGCCGACCTCGTCCATGAAGCCCAGGCGGGCGCGGATCTCCTTGAGGATCTCCTCGGCGATACGGGTGTCGCGCTCGTCGAGTTCGGCTTCCAGGCCCTCGAAGTGCGCCAGGGCGTCCCCGATGCTCGTCCGGTTGACCTCGGTGATGGTCGTGCCGGCCACCTCGACGGCCCGGGACTCGGGCTTGAGACGCGTGCCGTCGCAGGCCGGGCACGCCGTGACCGACATGTACTCCTCGATGTGCTCACGGGTTCCGTCGGAGTCGGTCTCGACGTACCGGCGTTCGAGGTTGGGGATCACGCCCTCGAAGGGCTTCTCCTTGTGGCGGGTGCCGTTGGAGGTCGTCCACTCGAAGACGACGTCCTCGTCGGTCCCGTAGAGGAAGGCGTCCCGGACGTCCTCGTCGAGTTCCTCGAAGGGCGTGTCGACGGAGACGCCGAAGTGGTCCGCGACCGAATCCAGGCGACGGCGGTAGTACGAGCGGTTGTAGCTCCAGGGCTCGAAGACGTGCTTCAGCGGCTGGGAGCGGTCCTGGACGACGAGGTCCTCGCTGACCTCCTTGGTCTCGCCGATGCCGTCGCACTCCGGACAGGCGCCGTACGGCGAGTTGAACGAGAAGCTACGGGTCTCGATCTCGGAGATGTCGATCCCGCAGTGGGTGCAGGCCAGTTCCTCGGACAGCACGGCGGCGAGGCGGTCGGCGGCGGCGTCGTCCGCCTCCGCCGTCTCGTCCTCGTCTTCGGTCGTCGTCCCGAGGTCCCCGACCGAGCGGGACTCGGTGCCGCCCAGCGCCTCGGCCGCGCCCGCCGGCGGGTCCGGCAGGATCACCTTCAGGAGGCCGTCGGCCTCCTCCAGCGCGGTCTCGACGGAGTCGGCGATCCGCGAGCGGTTCTCGGGCGAGACCGTCACGCGGTCGACGACCACGTCGACGGTGTGGTCGTAGTTCTCGTCGAGGTCCGGCCGGTCCAGCGTGAGGTCGTGTTCCTCGCCGTCGACCTCGACGCGGGCGTACCCCTCCGAGACGAGGTCGTCGAACAGGTCCTCGAACATCCCCTTCTGGTCGCGCACCACGGGGGCGGCGATCTTCGCCTTCGTCCCTTCGGGGAGTTCCAGCACCCGCGAGACCATCTGCTGGGCGGACTGCTCGCCCACCTCCCTGCCGCATTCCGGACAGTGGGGGACGCCCACGCGGGCGTACAGCAACCGGAGGTAGTCGTGCAACTCCGTGACGGTCCCCACGGTCGAGCGGGGGTTGTTGGCGGCGTTCTTCTGGTCGATGCTGATGGCGGGCGACAGTCCCTCGACGTTCTCGACCTGGGGCTTGTCCATCTGACCCAGGAAGTTGCGGGCGTAGGCGGACAGCGACTCGATGTAGCGGCGCTGGCCCTCCGCGTAGACGGTCTCGAACGCCAGCGACGACTTGCCCGACCCCGACAGCCCCGTGACGACGTTCAACTCCTCGCGCGGAATCTTCACGTCGAGGTCCTTGAGGTTGTGCTCCTCGGCCCCACGAACCTCGATGTACTCTCTGGTCATGATACGATAGTGTACTGCGGTCGTCCGACGATCCGGTCGGCGGTTGTTCCGTGGGGTGGCAACGAGGTGGAGGTACTTTCAGGTTGTGATAGCGGGCGGATCCGCCGGTCCCGTCTCGATGAAATCGCCAGGCTGCGAGGACGAGGTCAGTTTATCCGCCGAAGTCGACGCCGATGGCGCCGCTGAGCGCACCGACGATGCCGCTGGGGATGCCGGCCTTGAGGATGGTTCCCATCTGGCTCCCGAGGCCGGTCCCGGTTTCGCCGGTACTGGGGAACGCCATGGCGATGACCAGCACGGCGACGATGACCATGACGTAGAACCCGATGAACGAACCGGCCCCGCCGACCAGGGCCCCGGCGCCCCGCTCGCGGAAGGCGACCCCAGCGAGGAGTCCGGAGATGGCAGCGACGACCGGACCGAGCAGGAAGGCGATGAACATGGACATAAATCCGAACAGGGCGGCGAACAGCTGCGCGAAGCCGAGGCCGGTTTCGCCACCCGTCTGCATCCCGGAGAACATGTCCGAGAGGCCGATGTACCCGGTCAGTCCGATCCCGATGCCGACGATCGTGAACACCGCGATCACGACGCCGAGGTTCTTCAGCTGGGAGTTCATGCTCGCCATACGTCAAGCACGTAATAAAAAATACAAATCGATTGCGGTTCTGTGACGACCACCGGGGGAACGCCGCGCGCCAGAATAGTTTACAAAATTACATAAATGCGGTTCAGGGAACGCTTTTCCCCGGTCCGTCCCAGGTGGTTCACATGAGTCAGGCGACCGACGAACCGGGCGAGACCGTGGAGCCTGCCGAGGCGTTCTCGGTCGTCGCCAGCGAGGCCAGACTGAACATCCTGGAGGCGCTCTGGCGTGCCGAGGACCGGCCCGTCCGCTTCTCGGAGTTGCACGACGCGGTCGAACTCGACGACAGCGCGCAGTTCAACTACCACCTCCAGCAGTTGACCGGGCAGTTCGTGAAGAAGGTCGACGGCGGGTACGACCTCCGTCGCGCGGGCGCGCAAGTGATCCGTGCGCTCCGCGCGGGGACGTTCACCCAGCGGCCGCGGGTCGAACCGCTGGAGGTCGAGGGGGCCTGTACCGGCTGTGGCGGCAGTCTCGAAGCCCGGTACGCCGACGAGCAGTTCGCCATCGACTGCACGGACTGCGGGAAAGCGCACGGCCAGTACGGCTTCCCGCCGGGCGGCCTGGTCGACCGGACCGACGAGGAGATCGTCACCGCCTTCGACGAGCGGGTCCGACACCTCCACTGCCTGGCGGCCGACGGCGTCTGCCCGGAGTGCGGCGGGCGGATGCACACCGAACTCGAACGCGAAGGTGACTGCTGTCTCGACGTCTCCCTGCGGGCCGAACACGTCTGCGAGCGCTGCCGGTACGAACTGTGTTCGCCGGTCGGCCTCGTCCTGCTGGACCGCTCGGTCGTCGTGGCGTTCTACGAGGACCACGGCATCGACATCTCCGACCGGCCCTACTGGACGCTCCCGTGGTGCGTCGACGACGAGCACTACACCGTGCAGGACGTCGACCCCTGGCGGGTCGAAATCGAGGTCCCGCTGGCGGAAGAACGTCTCCGCGTCGTCCTCGACGGCGACCTCACCGTCCACGAGGCCGAACGAATCTCCTGCGAGGACTGATTCGCCCGTTCCGGCCCCTCGAAGACACCTGTTCCCCGTCTACTGAAACGAGTTCGAGCGACGACTGGGCGTCCGTCACTGGCAAAAATATAATTCAGATTATACTTATGGGCGTCCGGGGCGTACCGACGAGTGTGAACGGCCGCCGGACGACGCCGACGGATAGACGCTCCGTACCTGTCAGTACGGACTGCACCACACCACAGTCGCCCACCACGACCATGCACCAGACCCCGTCTCGACTCGACCGAGCGACCGCGTCGAACGCTCCCCACCCCGACCGGCCGACGCCCGGTTTCCAGGCCGTCCCCCTGGCGCTGTTCGTCGCCGGACTGTGGGCGCTGAGCCCCCCGTCGCAGGCGGCGACGCTGGCGACCGTCGCCGGCCTGGCTGTCACTGTCGCTCTGTACTGGCGGCCCGTCCGGGCGAATCGTCCGGACGCGGGACGCACCCGGTGAACGCCCAAATCGACGTTTTCCTACCGCAGTAACGGCGGGACGCCGGGGCCGTACAAAACCAGCGACACCGCCAGCCACGCCCCCGCGGCCGCGCCGACCGCGAACGCCTGCGAGAGTCCGGCGCTGATCAGGGCGACCGCCGTGAGCGCGGCCAGGGCCGCGAGGACGAACTCCCGGAGGAGCCAGCGTCGGAGCGCGACGTCCATAGCGGGCCTATTCGGCGGCCGGGGCCTAACGCTGTCGCTTCCCGTCGTGCCAGGTGCCGCGCAGTCGGTCGCCCCGGCCGGTCGACTCGACGTCGAAGCCCAGCGACTCGTAGAACGGCCGAACCTCCGGGCAGAACTCCGCAGTCAGCGTCCCCCGGCGCTCCCTGGCCTCGACGAGAAACGCGGACCCGATCCCCTGACCCCGGCGGGCGCGACGAACGGCCACGGCGTCGACGTGGGTGCCGTCGAGGACGAGCGTGCCCACGATTCGGCCCCCGGACTCCGCGACCAGCACCTCCCCGGGGATGCGCTCGCGGACCGTCGAAGCGTCGACCGCGAGCAGGGCCCCGTCGACGACGTTCATCACGGCCGTGAGGTCGTCGCTCGTCGCTTCACGGACGTCCACGTCGGGAAGACGCACGGGCACGAACAAAAACGTCCCGGGCCGGGAGCGACGTCCCGGGCGCGAGCGGGCGTTCGTCCCGGAACGACGGTGGGGGCGCGCCGAGAATCACCCGGGAGAGGCGGTGCGGGGGCCGTCGGGATCCGGTGGCCGGGTCACCCGAGCCGTCAGCGGCCCTGGACCATCCGCTGGACGGACTCCGTGAGGCCGCCGCGACTGCCCGTGGCGCGCCGGAGCTGGTCGGACATCTTGGTCTGGTTGAAGTAACTGGCGAACGCCATGATCGTCGGCGGCCAGAGGCCGACGAAGATACCCATCTCGCGGTCGTCCTGGGCGAAGAAGTAGTACCACGAGAGGACTACCGAGGCCGCCGACGCTATTACGGCCGGGTCGGTTCCGGTTTCGGCTGTCGCTTCCATCGCATCTTGCTGCTGTCGTTGGCTCGCCATGCAGGGGCAAGGACACGACGGACGTACTTTGTTACGATCCGCGAAGGGACCACGTTGAACGCGACCCGCTCTGCTACGGTACCGTTACGACCGGCCGCAGAACGTCCGACGCTCGGAATTACGGCGTTACCGCCGGTAACGCGCCCTTAGTGACGTGCCGGGGGCGGGCCAGCTGCGCGAGCGGTGCGGCCTCAACGGTTCGGAGCCGTACCCGGCGGTGACGCCAGTTAGAGACCCGTGAGGGGCGAAAAAATAACCTTAATGTACGGGCGCCGTCGACTACCGGTACTCGATGATCGAACGCGAATACACCAGCGACGTGACCGCGGACCGCAGCGGCGAACAGGTAGCGGTCGCGGGTCGGGTGCACGACGTTCGGGACCTCGGCGGCATCGTCTTCTTGATTCTCCGGGACGCCAGGGGCGAACTCCAGGTCGTCTTCAAGGAGGAGGACGACGCGGACCTCTTCGAACGGGTCCAGGAACTCAACCGGGAGGCCGTCGTCCGGATCGAGGGCGAAGTCACCGCTAGCGACCAGGCCCCCGGCGGCGTCGAGATGGTCCCGGACTCGCTGGAAGTGATCTCGGAGTCGACGACCCCGCTCCCGATGGAAGTGTCCAAGGACGTCGACGCCAACCTCGACACCAGGCTGGACCAGCGGTTCATGGACCTCCGGAAGCCGGAGGTCCGGGCCGTCTTCTCGCTCCGGTCGAAGCTGCTGGCAGGGATGACCGCGTGGTTCGACGAGGAGGGGTTCACCAACGTCGACACGCCGCTTCTCTCCCAGGCGGGTGCCGAGGGCGGCGCCGACCTGTTCCCGGTGCTGTACTACGACAAGGAGGCGTTCCTCTCCCAGAGCCCGCAACTGTACAAGCAGATCCTGATGGGCGCGGACTTCGACCGCATCTACGAGGTCGGCAAGGCGTTCCGCGCCGAGGACTTCGGCACCTCCCGGCACGTCTCCGAGATCGGGATGTTCGACGTCGAACTCTCCTACATCGAGGACCACGACGACGTCATGGACGTGCAGGAGGACTCCCTGCGGGCGTCCATCGAGTACGCCACCGAGCACGCCCAGCGCGAACTCGACGTGCTGGAGGTCGACCCCGAACTGCCCGACGAGCGGTTCCCGCGCATCTCCTTCTCGGAGGCCCGGTCGATCCTCGAGACGGAGTACGACCACGTCCCCGAGGACGCCGACGACCTCGACACGAAAGGCGAGAAGCTGCTCGGCGAGTACTTCGAAGAGCAGGGCCACCCCGCGTTCTTCGTCGTCGGGTTCCCCAACGAGAAGTTCTACTACATGCAGGACGTGCCCGGTGACGACATCGCCTCCCGGAAGTTCGACCTGATCTACCGGGGCCAGGAGATCTCCTCGGGCGGTCAGCGCGAACACGACTACGAGCGACTCCTCCAGCGCATGGAAGAGGACGGCGTCGACCCCGAGTCCTTCGACTTCTACCTCGACGCCTTCGAGTACGGCATGCCGCCCCACGGCGGCTACGGCCTCGGCATCGACCGCCTCGTCCAGAAGGTCGCCGACCTCGACAACATCCGCGAGGCCATCCTCTTCCCGCGGGACCCCGAGCGGTTGACGCCGTAGCGGGTTCCCGGTCCCCGAGGGTTTAAACGCGATTCCGGGCAACGTAAATGCCGAAATCGTCCGGGACGACGACGTTCGGTCCGGCGAGCCTCGCATCGCCGGATCGCGTATCACGGTCCGCGACGTGAAGCGGCGGGTCATCGACGAAGACGAGGACCCCCACGTCGTCGCCGGCGAGTACGACGTTTCGCTCGCGGACCCGTTCTCGGCGCTCGCCCACTACTACGAGAATCGAGACGACTTCGAGTCACGGGAGCGAGAATTCGATGCCGACCGTCGTGAGGGCGAACGCCGGACTCGTGCCTTCCTCGAAAGCGTCGAACAGGGTGACGACGAAGCGGTCCAGCAGGCCGATTGACTACCGATGCGGATTCTGGCGGACGCGAACGTTCCCGCGGAGTACGTCGCTCCACTGCGCGGGGACGGCCACGAGGTTACGTTCACCCGTGGCGTGGATGCGCTCGGCCCCGATGCCAGTGACGAGCGCATCGTCGACTGCGCCGAGTCCGAAGGGTGGGCACTGCTCTCGACCGACGTGAAAGACTTCGGGAATCGGGAAGCGGCGGTCCCGGTATTCGTCGCTCCGCAGCACATGTGCGGCGGGGAGGTCCGCACTGCAGTCGGACGCATCGAGGCGTTACCGTTCGACCCAGCCAGAACTGAGCCGTTGTGGTCATCTTCGGTCTAGGGAATTCCGAATCGACCGACGTTCGAATCGGCCGCCGACAAGTTCGCCGCCTGCGACGATCAACAGATCCCCTTCGTCGACCACGTCAGCGGCGTTCTCGCCGACGAACATGACGTCGATCACATCTTCGCGTTCGACGAGGACTTCCGGACGACGGGGTTCGACCTCATGCCCCAGGACGTCCATCTACGCTGACCGTTCGGCCCGGAGGACGTACGAGGGTAACCCATCGGTAATCCCTCCGTACCAGGGGCCAGTATTTTTATTAGGACCTACCTACTGCTTCGACTCAGCGAATGAGCAAGCAGCAGACGCCGATGCAGCGGTACCTCCGCCACGTTGGACTGACGCCGCTGGTCCGCCCGACACGGTCGCAACTGGAGGTCGAGTACCTCCCACCGTACGGGGATCCCGAAGTGAGCATCCCGGGCGAGGTGGCGACGTACGCCGTCGCGGGACTGGCGGCCGTCGAACTGCTGGACAGAGTCAAGGACTGAACCGACGCCGGGCGCCCGGTTATCCACCCTGGATGAGCCGCAGCACTTCTACCTGGTCGACCTCGACCGGCCGGTCCTCCGGGACCGGTTGGCCCTCGACCACGACCGCCGCCTCGTTCGGCCCCAGGTCCACCGCCGCCAGCAGGTCGGCGTAGGTCGCGTCCGCCGCCACCTCAACCTCGTGGGTGTCCCCGCCAGCGACGTCCACGGTTACCTCCATGGGCGTCGGGTGGGCGCGGCGGGTCTTGAGGGTGTCGTCGGACGGGTCAGCGGGTGTCTCTCGGGAACGCCCAGAAAGCCCCCCGCGCTCGACTTGGACGGTTGCATGGTCAGCATCGCCCAGAAAGCCCCCCGCGCTCGACTCGGGGGGCTCGCTGCGCTCCTCACTTCGTTGCGGTGCTTACCCCGCGAGAGCTTCGCTCTCGCTGGCTCCTTCCGGTGCTCATCCACCGGGAGAACGAGTTCTCCCGAGCCTCCGGCTCGCACGGCTCGCCGGAGACACCGGGAGCACAAGCGCTCCCGAGCCCCCGCTCGTTTCACTCGCGCGTCGCTCTCGTTGGCCTTCGCTCGGTACCTCGCGAAGAACTCGCCGCGTCCCGCTCGCGGGAACGGCACGGCGGCCGCGCCAGCGCGCGCCACCGCCAGCGGTGGTCGGTCGGGAACTACGCCGGTCCGGTGCTCGCGCGCTGTGATCCGATCCCGACCCGGCGGCGGGCCCGCAACCCGAGGGTCGTCACCATCGCGCCGAGACCCAGCAAGAAGACGGCGACCTCGACCAGTCCCCCGAGGACCGGAATCCGCGCGGCGACGAACACGACGACGAAGCCGACCAGCAGGTCGACCCAGCGGTTGCTCCCGTCGAAGGTCGCGGTGAGCCACGCGCCGACGGCGTACCGCCCGTAGATGCTACCCACCCAGAACGACAGCAGGTACAGCACGAACCCGAGCAGGGCGAGCGGGATGCCGACCACAGTCACGGCGAGAATCGAGAGGAACACCGGGACGGCGAACAGCCACAGCAGACCGACGCCGCCGGCCCTGAGCGGCTGGGCTTCCGCCCAATCCGCGACCGTCCGGGAGAACCGGGGGAACACCACCAGCAGGACGGCCCCCAGCGCGAGGTTCACGAGGAACCAGTAGACCGCGAACAGCAACCCCGGGAAGGCCTCGTCGGTGAACGGCACGACGGTCAGGCCGTCGACCTGCCGGACCTCGCCGGCCACCTGCGCGCCGGCCGCCTGCTGGAGTTGCGCGTCGTACCGCAGGTCGCCGCCGATCCTCGCCGCGGACCCGAGGCGGAGCGTATCCGCGTCCACCTCGACGCTCCCGTCGACGGCACCGTCGACGACGACCACGCCCGCGCTGGCCCGGAGACCACCGCCGATCTGGGCGCCCTCGCGGACGACCACGTTGCCCGCCGCCACCGACACGTCGCCACCGACTCGCCCGTCGATGGTGAGGTCCCCGACGGCGCCGTCGAGGTCGCCGGTGACGGTCCCTGTGACCAGAACGTTACCGGCCGCCACCCGCAGGTCGCCATCGACCGTCCCGCGCACGAGGACAGTGCCGCCCGCCGCCGTGAGTCCGTCCACCGTCTCACCCTGCCCGACGACGATAGTCCCGCCCGCGCGGGTGTCCGCCGCCGCGAGGGCGGGCACGGTCGCTAGCACCATACCGGCCGCCAGAACCACCGCCAGGACGCCCCGGAGAACCCGAGACCGAGACTGCCACATGGTCGTACCTGGCCGGCCGACCCGTTAGATGCGACGACCGTTTCGGCGGCCCAGCGACCGCCTACCGCGCGTTCGCGGCGGCTCAGCAGGCGCTTACCCCCCTCGCCGACACCGCCCTCGCTGGCGAGCAACGCCGCGTCTCGCGGGGTTTATGCCCGGGCCGCTCGTGGGTGCTGACATGAGCGAAACCGAGGGTGACGCGACGGTCGACCCGGAGGCGGCGGTCGATCCCGACGGGGCCGCGGGCCGGGGCGAAATCTGGATCGAGAAGTACCGCCCGGAGACGCTCGACGGCATCGTCGGCCACGAGCACATCGTCGAGCGACTCAAACGGTACGTCGAACTCGACGACCTGAGCCACCTCATGTTCGCCGGCCCGGCCGGCACCGGCAAGACCGCTTCCGCGGTCGCAATCGCCAAGGAACTGTACGGCGACGACTGGCAGGAGAACTTCCTCGAACTGAACGCCTCCGACCAGCGGGGCATCGACGTCGTCCGCGACCGGATCAAGAACTTCGCGCGCTCGTCGTTCGGCGGCCACGACTACCGGATCATCTTCCTCGACGAGGCGGACGCGCTGACCAGCGACGCCCAGTCCGCGCTCCGCCGGACGATGGAGCAGTTCTCGAACAACACGCGGTTCATCCTCTCGTGTAACTACTCCAGCCAGATCATCGACCCGATCCAGTCTCGCTGTGCAGTCTTCCGGTTCTCGCCGCTGTCGGACGACGCGGTCGCCGACCGCATCCGCGAGATCGCCGACAACGAGGACATCGAGGTGACCGACGACGGCGTCGACGCGCTGGTGTACGCCGCCGGCGGCGACATGCGAAAGGCCATCAACGCCCTCCAGGCCGCCGCGGTCGTCGGTGAGACGGTCGACGAGGAGACCGTCTTCACCATCACCGCGACCGCCCACCCCGAGGAGGTCCGCGAGATGGTCGAGCGCGCCCTGGACGGCGACTTCGCGGCCGCCCGCGCCAAACTCGACGAACTGCTCACCGAGGAAGGTCTCGCCGGCGGCGACCTGATCGACCAGCTCCACCGCTCCGTCTGGGACTTCGACATCGAGGAGCAGGCGGCCGTGAAACTGCTGGACCGCGTCGGCGAAGCCGACTACCGCATCACCGCGGGCGCCAACGAGCGGATCCAGCTGGAGGCGCTTCTGGCCTCGCTGGCGCTGGACGAGTAAGCAGACAGCGAGGGTCGTCCTGTTTTCGGAGATGTAAGTTCCAGGCTTTCCACGAAGATCGATCAGCCTCTCGGCGCGCGCGAGCAACGCGTGCGAGGGGCGGGGGAGGCACGGCGGCCCAGCGGGCCGGCCGCCGCGCCGCGCCCCGCGGTTGGGGAGGCGTGAGGTTGACCCCAAGGCCCAGTGGTCGCTGGACGTCACGGGAGACTACAGTCCGAAGTGCAACGGGAGGAAATACTGTCGTAGCGAGCGCGAACGGCCAGTTCGAATCCGAAGCCTCGGAGGACGCCGACGACGTCGCGGGCCGTGATCGATCCGTCCTCCTCGTAGATGAACTCGACGCCGCCTTCGGAAGACCCGTTTGCCATCTCCGAACACTTCGGTCGAATTGCCGGAAAACCCTTCTCGTAGACCGACTGCTGCGGGACATCGTCTCGGCGGACTACGATTCTCCATCCAGCAGATTACGGACACCTGCTCGTCGACCTGATGGCCACACGGGCCAAGGCGAACCGTCACTAAACCGACCCGGCTGAAGCTTTCGATGGGACCGTCGCAGGCCGGACAGAGAGCCTCGATCATCGGCGTGGTCCTCCGTCTATCTGTCGTCCACCGAGAAGTATCGTCGATATCGGGACCGTGTGATAGCTATGACTATCACGCCCACAGTACATGAATCTGATTTCTATAACTATCATATGATAACTTTAATTATCTGCCCTCCGATAAACCAATAGGGTGCCCACTCGAATTCCAGGTAGCCGAGAATGTCGCCACCTCGATGGGAAAACCGCGCTACAGAACCCGTTTTACAGTTCCTCGATGAGACGGGAATGGCCTTCTCCAACAGCGGCCTCGTGTACAACCTCCAGCGGTGGGACCGCTGGAACGACTTCGGGGAGCCACCGTCGGAGGCGACGATCAACCGCGCCCTCCGCGGACTCCGGGAACACGGCCTCGTCGACCGACCCGACGGCAACCTCTACGCGATCAACGATCGAGGCCGACGGTACCTGGCCGGCGAACTCGACGCCAGCGACCTCGACCGAACCGACGAATCCTGATCCCCGGCACTACCGCTCGGGATGCACGGGCGCGTCGAATCCACCGCGGACGAGCGGTTTCGCCACGTGCCGCCGTGCCCCGGGCGGTACCTCGTACCATCCCGGTTCGAGGTCGCGCGCGACCGGTTGCTCGGCCTTCCCGGCCGTCGCCGTTCCGCAGTCCCGACAGCGGTAGCCCTGGCCACGGCCCGCGCTCTCCATCGACCGGCCGCACCCCGGACAAGTCGGCACCACCCGCTCGGTGCCGACCAGCGACCGGACGGCGAACTTCTCCAGTTTGAGCGTGCCGTCGGCCACCTCGCCGCAGGCGGTAATCCGGTCGCCAACCCGCAACCGGCGGACGTGGTCCCGGAACCGCTTGGTCGGTTCGAACGCCACGCAGGGCAACGTCGCGTCGCCGTCCCGGAGCGTGAAGCGGACGTGCCCGCCGCCCCCCTTCCGGAACGCCGGGGCTTCGGCGACGACGCCGTCGATCCGGTAGGCCTGGCCGTCCCGAACCTCGGCCAGGTGCGCGTTCCGGAGGTGGGCGTCGGTCCCCTGGTTGGTTACGAACAGCGCTCGCCCGTCGGCGGGTTCGCTCTCGACGGCGTCGCTGACTCCCCGGACCGCCCCGGGGTCGTCGCCGCGAATGCCGTACAGCACCGGGCCGGGCGTGTTCGGCACGCAGACGGCATCGCCCGTCTCGCTGTCGACGGTGTCCCAGGCCTCGGGGTAGGCAGTCTCGGCCGCCGCGAACACGGAGTCTCGGTCGACCTCGCGGGGCGTCCCCCAGCGGTCGCGCTCCCGGTAGGAGATGAGTTCGTAGGTCCACTCCTCGAACGCCGCCCAGGCGCCGACCGCCGCGAGCGCGCCGACCGTGCCGCGGGCGTTGCCCCACCCGGCGTGGCCGTAGCCCATCGCGTCGACCAGTTCCAGGGCGTCCTCCCGGTCGTGGTGGTCCCGGACGGCTTCGCACGCCCACTCGACCACCTCGCGGGGTGTCGCGGCGGGCGGGTGGTCGGCCACCACGACGCCGGGATTCGTGTTCGCGGTGTCGACCTCGGCGAACTCGGTGACGGCCTCGCTGGCGACCGACAGCGCCAGGTCGGGGTCGGCGTCCGTGTGGACCGCCAGCGCGGCGTTCCCGCGGGTCTTGTGTTCGACGGCCGGGTTGAGGCGGACCAGTAACTGTCGGTCCACCGCGGCACCCCGCTCGCGCAGGCGCTCGGCGACGCGCGCGGCGACGTAGGTCGAGCACATCCCCTCGCGGGAGTCGGTGTCGTCGAGGCCGACGACGGTCATCGACGCCGGATAATCGGCCGGTGGGTGAATGACTTTCGGGACTGTCGGCGAACCGAGATCGGGCGCAAACTCCGAAACCGCGCGACAGCGCGTGTGTACCACCACAACACATATATACGATAATTGCCTAGATTCGTTAGAACGGGTCATGACAAGGAGTGCACTGGTCGGCAACGTGACGGCCATGTTCCGGGACGCGGGATTCGCCGTGAGCGACCGGTGTGCGATCCGGCCGAAGAGCTTCGACGTCGTGGCCCGCCGCGACGAGGACGTCCTGCTACTGAAGATCCTCGGCAACGTCGACGCCTTCGACTCGACCACCGGCGAGGAGATGCGGCGACTGGGCCACTACCTGAACGCCACGCCGCTGGTGATCGGGCTGACGACCCGCGACGAGGAACTGGAGCGAGGCGTCGTCTACTTCCGGCACGGCGTCCCCGTCCTCTCGCCGGACACCGCGCTGGACCTGTTCGTCGAGAACGTGCCGCCGCTGATCTACGCCGCCCCGGGCGGCCTGTACGTCAACATCGACGGCGACGTGCTGGCCGACGAGCGCGAGGAGCGCGGCTGGAGCCTCGGGCGCCTGGCCGACGAACTCGGCGTCTCCCGCCGCACCGTCAGCAAGTACGAGGACGGCATGAACGCCAGCATCGAGGTGGCCGCAGAACTGGAAGAGCTGTTCAGCGACGAGCTGACCAGCCCCGTGGACGCGCTGGACGGCGCCGAGGACGTCCGGGATGCAGAGCCCACGCCCGAGGACCCCGAGGCCGACCCCGGCGACGAGCGGGTCATCGCCATCATGCGCCGGGCCGGCTTCGACGTCCACCCGACGCTGCGCGCGCCGTTCAAGGCCGTCAGCGAGGACGAGCAGGGTGCGGACAACCTCCTGACCGGTCACTCGGAGTTCACCGAGACCGCCCAGAAGCGGGCCCGCATCATGGGCTCCATCGGCCGGGTCACTCGCACGCGCTCGGTGTACTTCGTCGACCGCGCGAACCGCCAGGAGGTCGAGGGCACCGCCATCGTCGAGCGCGAGGACGTCGAAGACATCGACGAACCCGAGCAGTTCCGCGAACTCATCCGCGAGCGCACCGAGACCGAGGCCTGAGGGCCGCCGGTCGCTCCGTCCCGCCGAGAGGTGACAGTTTCCCCTCCAGGTGCGATTGCTCCCCAGGCCAGGCGGTAGTTTCATGATTACCCCGCGACATTCCCGGAGCGATGGGCCACGGCGACGCCTTCGAGACGAACCTGAGTCCGCACGGGACGTTCTCGCTGGTGGCGGGCCTGTACGTGGCGGCCGTCCTCGCGCCGGCGGCGACCGCCGTACTGGTCGGCGGCGGCCCCATCTGGCGGACGTACGCGACCCTGCTCGGGACGGCCGCGGCGACGGCGGTCGTCGCGGGCCTGGCCGTCAGTCGCGCCGAGACGCGGGTAGCGGTCGGTCTGGGCCGAACGTCACTGGTCCGGGTCCTTCCGCTGGCCGGGTTCGCCTACGCGGGGTGGGTCGTCGTCGGGGCCGACGACAGCATCGGCCTGGCGATGCTCGGCCTGCTGGGCGGTCTCTTCGCCGGCCTGATCGTCGTGCCGATGGCGAGAAATCGGGCGATCCGCGACCGGATAGCGGACGTCCCGGTCAGGGCGCGATGGTCGGCGCAAGCAGGGCCACGTCGACGCCGACTGGCGAAGGTACTCGCCGTCGTCCTGGTAGGTGGCGGCCTCCTCGCGTTCGTCACCGGCATCGTCGTCGACGTCCGACCGGTCCTCTGGGCGGGCCAGCTGGCGATTCCCGTCGGAGCGGGGGTGCTGGGCACGACCGCCGAACGGGAGTACGCGGTCATCGACGAGGGACTGGTCGTCCGCGCCCCCGCGACCCTCAGGTTGGTCCCGTGGGACCGCTTCGAGAGCGTCACCGTCACGGACGAGGCGGTCTCCATCCGGCGGAGCGCGCCCTGGCGCCTCGCCGTCAGTTGCGACCGCGAGGCCATCGACGACGTTCCGGCAGTCAGGGGTGCGCTCTCGCGGTACCTACACGACGAACAACGGTAACTCGTCGTGGTGCAGATGCACTACGTACGTAGTGTCGGATTTTATGCAGGATCGGGTCCGGTAACTGATGGACGTCGAACCATAACTCGGACGACAGCAACGCGACGTCGGAGGCGTCGTCCCGCCGTGAACTGCTATCGGGAATCGCCACGGCCGGCACCGCAGTCGGCTTCTCGGGGTACCAGGGACTGGCCGAAGACGACGGTGCTGGCGAACTTCGTGCGGATCACCTACGAGGCGGACGTCATCGTCGTCGGCGAGTTCGTCCGGCGGCGGACCCCGCCCGAACCGCTGGAGGTCGAGGGAGACTGCATCGACGAACTCTGCCAGTTCCTCGAACCGAGGCAGGTCGACATATGGCGACGGTACCAGGAGGTGATCGGGCACTCGGTGCGCTGTTGGGAGGTGCCCACCGGCGGGGGCGACTTTATCGAGGTCTGTGGCACCGGTTCCGATCCCGAAGACGAACCCGATCCGAAGTTCGGCGTGTCCGACGCCAGGTTCGTCCAGCGGGTCGACGACACGGTCGTCAAACCGCCGGAAGACCAACCGATCTACTCCGAACCGAATCCGGACCTCGTCGCGGGCGAGGAGACGACGGTCGTCTTCGAGTTCGACCAGATCGAGAGCCCTGACCAGGTAGACGAACCCCCCGAGATCACGCTGTACCGCGGCCACTCCGACGACTCCACCAGCGTCGGGGGCTTCGAACACACCGACACGTTCGAGATTCCCCTCGACAGACTCAACAAGATCAGAGACGACGACGAACACGCCATCGCGGTGCTCCACGAGCTCGCCAACGACGGAGACTCCGGCAACGACCTCCCGGTGTTCGAGGCCGACAGCAATCCCCTGGCCGTGATCACCGCCAGCAACGTCCTGCGGTTCGACTTCTGGGAGCGAATCAGCGAACACCCGGACGACGTCGTCGACCTAACCCCGCTGAAGTGGGGTTCGTCCGCCTGGAAGACAGCGAGGACGGCGACCGGTACGCCGCGAGTACGGACGGCAAACTGCGGGACTACCTGCGCTCGGTCGAGAGTGCCACCGAGTACCTCCAGCGGGGCTTCCCCGGCGACGTCGTCACGTTCAAGTACAACGACATGCCCTTCAACGGCGGGTATCCGAGGACGAAAGGGATCAACGTCAACTGCGATGGCAAGTGCGTGGTCTACAAGGACCTGAAGCACGCCGAGAACTTCCTCCAGCGCGTGGCGACCGACTCCTCGTACCCCTACCACAACCTGGGGTTCCCGGACGGCGGGACCATGCGACTCGACGGGCGAGACCGTTCGACCATGGTCGACGAGAGCCAATCGAACGGCTTCGACGTCGTGGTGGCCATCGTGCCGGGGACCGACGACGACGCCACGGACTACTTCGACTACTGGGGTCTCTCGAGCGCCAGGGGCTTCGCTCGCGGGAATCCGGGATCGGCGGTGTCCGTGACGGGGGCGAGCGACAGCGGCGACGATCAGGGGATCAGCGTCGCGACCGCCCACGAGATCGGCCACTACTTCCAGGACGATTACTGGGAGCCCGCCGAGGACGCCCCGATGGCCCGGCGGAGCGATTCGAAAAACGGGACCTACATCGCCACTGGCCCCGGTGACCAGATCGAACCGATGCACGCCCGCGCCCAGGGGTCGACGGACGCGTCCGGTGACGCCGACCCGGCGGGCGTGGTCTCGCTGGGCTACGACCTCAAATTCGGGTTCGACAACGTCGGTCGGTTCGAGAACCCCCATGGCGCATTCTCCACCGAGGGTCCCGGTGACGGTGACACCACCTTCGGCAGACTCCACAGCTACCTGACCGGGAGCACGGCGGGCGCCGAGAAGTCGTGGGCGGACGCCCGCATCCACCAGCAGTTGATCGACAGCGGGTCGAACCATCCGGGAACGTCCGGGAGCGGCTCCGTGACGTACATGCTGTCGGCCATCGGCGGGTTCGACGGCGAGGGCAACGTCGAGTACGGGGCAGTCACGGCCATGCCCGGGGTCGAGGAGTACGCCGACGACGGGGACGCCCCGGTCGTGGTCGAACTGCTGAATCCCCACGACGAAGTGATCGAGTCGACCCGCGTGCCGACCGAAATCGACACCTTCGCCTACGACTCCTCGGCGGAGCCGCTGGAACTGGTCTCGTTCTCGCTACCGTTCGCCGCCGAGGGCGTGCAGGTTCCCACCACCGGCGAGGAGCAATCGTCGACCATGAACCCCATCGAGCGGAGCGTCCGCGACGCCGTCCGCCGGGTACCCGACGAGGGCTAGACGGCGATCCACAGGAAGCTCGAGACTACGTCGGGGAACCGCTAGACGAGGTCGCCGAACTGATGGCCGCCGACAGCTACGGCGACGCCGCAGCCGTCATGGACGAGCGGTCAGGGGACGCATCCACGAGGTCCTCCTGGCGTACGAGGCGGCGCTCAACGAACCGACGCTGGAGGGGCTGGACGATCTCGTCGACGAGATGCTCTCCCGGCTACAGGCGGCCGCGGAGGCGACGCAGTAAGCCACGTCCCCGGGGGCGCGGGAGGCGACGCATTCCTACGTCCCCGGGACACGAGCGCCCGTCCCCGCTCAGTCGTGGTCGTGGCCGGACCCGCCGGAGATGTCCCCACCCGCGACGAGGGCGTCGTGGTCGCCCTCGATCATGTCGAGGTCCTTCAGGTTGTCACGCTCCTCGAAGTCCTGGACGGCGTCCAGCAGGTCGTCCTGGGTGAGGGTGCGTCGCTCCTCGGTCAGCGCGTCCAGCACGGCCTCACGGAGCACCATCCGGAGGTCGCTGCCGGTCAGGCCCTCGGTGCGGTCGGCCAGTTCGTCGGGGTCGAACTCCTCGATGTCCATCGCGCGGGTGATCACCCGCAGGATGTCCGAGCGCATCTGCACGTCCGGCTTGGGGAAGTTGACGATCTCGTCGAACCGCCGCCAGGCCGCCGCGTCCAGTTGATCGGGGTGGTTGGTCGCGCCGATCAACAGCACGTCGTCCTGGATGAGGCTGACCTCGTCGATCGACTTGAGGAGGGTGTTGACCGCGCGCTTGATCGCGGCGTGTTCGTCGCTGCGGCGGGTCTTGGCGACGAAGTCGAACTCGTCGATGAACAGGATACAGGGCGACAGGCGCTTTGCCACCTCGAACACCTTCTCGACGTTCTTGGCGGTCTCCCCGAGGTACTGGGAGGTGATCATCGACAGTTTCACCTCCACGAACGGGAGGTCGAGTTCGTGGGCCAGTCCGCGGGCGGTGGAGGTCTTGCCCGTCCCCGGCGGGCCGACGAACAGGAGTTTGCCGATCTCCCGCAGGCCGATCTGCGCGAGGTACTCGCGGTGCTCGATGGCCTTGACGATCTTGTGGATCTCGCCCTCCTGCTCCTCGGTGAGCACGAGGTCCTCCAGGGTCATCTCGATCTCCTCGGGCGCGCGCACGTCGACGAGGTCCAGCATCTCCTCCTCTTCTTCCTCGTCGAAGTACTCCTCCAGCAGCGAGTCGATCCACACCCGGTCGGCCTGGATGGGCCGGTTGCGTCTGCGGGCGGTCTCGTGGTCGACGTCGACGCCCGCTTCCCCTTCCCCTTCGAAGTGGGCGGCCAGCGCCGGGTTCGTCGCCAGGCGGTCCTCGTCGGCGCGCTTGAGGAACCACTGCTCGGCGAGGTCGGGGTCGGTCAGTTCCAGGTCGCCGGTGAAGTTGTCCCGGTCGGTGAACATCAACTCCGAGACCGCTCTCCAAGGGTCGTCCACGCCGGTCGCCGCCTCGGCGGTCTCCTCGGTGGCCGTCAGCGGCCGTTCGATCTCGCCGCCGTCCCAGAACACCTTGCGGTACCGCGGCGGGAGGTCGTTCTCGTCGAGGGCCGCCGTCTCGTCGTAGACGCGGGTCGTCAGCAGGAACTCCACGACGTCTACCGCCTCGGGGCGGGCCTCGGTCTCGGCGTCGCTCATTGCCCACGGACTTCGGCACCCAGCGGCCTAACGCTTTCGAAGGGCGGACCCGGTCAGGGTCTGGCGACTGCTTCTGCGGCCTCGATTTCGTCGGGTTTCTCGACGCGGGCGTACACCGGCCGCCAGACCGCGGGATCGAACGTGCCGACGTCGTCGAAGACCGCCCGGGCACGGTCGGTGAACCGGTAGAACGTCCGGACGTTCGAGTCGGCGTCGGCGGGTTGCTCGCCACGCTCGTACGAGCACCGCTCCAGTACGTCTGCGTCCACGAGGTCGTCGAGTCGGCGGGTGATCGTACGGCGCGACACCTCCGGGGTCGCCCGGACCAGTTCCTTCTCGCTCGGGGCCCCTTCGGGTGGCCCGCCACGTCGATCAGGAGTTCGTGGGCAACCTCCTCCGTCGCGGCGTGCAGGACGCGCCGCCGCGTCTCCGACCGCGTCTCGCCGTCCGCGCCTGGGTCCGCCGGAGTCGCTCGCCCAGCGGCGCGTCGTACAGCGGCGTCTCCGACCGCGTCTCGCCGTCCGCGCCTGGGTCCCCGCCGTTGGGTGCCGGCCGCCGTTTCCCTCCCGACATGATCCGTACTGGCGTCCCCAGGCACATACGCTTGTGCAGATTCCGCACCTGGTCGTCGGTTCCGGAACTTTACACCGGAAGACGGGGCCAGAGGTCGCATGGACGACGCTCCCGGCGACCAGGGACAGACGGCAGAGGACGCCGGAGACCGGGAACGACTCTTTCGGACCGTCCTCGACGAGTACGAAGCGTTCACCGACCAGCGGATCGACCGTGAGGAGTACGCCACGCTCAAGCAGGCCATCGTCACTGACGTGGTACCGGTGGACGACGCAGACCGTTCGTTCTTCGTCGTCGGAAGTTACGGCGACGAGGAGGAAGAGCGACTTCGGTTCGTCGCCGACCGACTCGACTCCATCGGACGGCCGTTCCTGCTGAAGGATCTCGATGCCTTCGACAGCCTGTTACTGTGGACGACCGAGTTCAAGGGATGGCGAACCGTGCGACCCACGTCGTCGGCGTGTACGAACACTCGCAAGGCGGCCACGAGTGGGAAGCCGGATGGCTGGACCACCAACCGTACCGCGACGAACTTACCGTCTTCAAGCGCGACTACCCCGACCTCGACTGGAGCGACGAACCCTTCGACGGAATGTTCGCACACCTCCTGGAGACCATGGCGGCCCTGGGGCACCTGTATCGGTTCGAGGCCACGTCAGACGAATCGGGTGAAACGGTTCCCCGACGCCTGAAAGCGTGCGTTGCAGACTTCAAATCTGTCGAATTCGACGGAAACGAACCTGATGCGGCCTGACCTGGGCCGGGACAACTTCCGGCACGTGGTCGCTGGTTCGACCGTCTTTAAGTTGTTGAGTCCCTCAGGTTCGGGTATGTCGAAGGAGACCACACCGGTGATCGCCAAGGCCTACCGGACGCCGCAGGGCAAACAGGACGGCGTGTTCTCGGAGGTCCGGAGCGAGGACCTGTCGATCCCGCTGATCAACGAGATCCTGGCGGCGACTGGGCTGGACTCGGGGCACGTCGACGACCTGATGTGGGGCGTCGCCCAGCAGCGCGGCGAACAGGACAACAACGTGGCCCGCATCATCTCGATCCTGTCGGACCTGGGCGAGGAGGTGCCCGGGACGACGATCAACCGCTGGTGTGCGTCCTCGATGCAGGCCGTCATGTCGGCGTCGGACGCCGTCAGAGCGGGCCAGCGGGACTGCCTGGTCGTCGGCGGCGTCGAGTCGATGACCCGCGTCCCGATGGAGGGCGCCTACGAGGGCCGCAACTTCCACCCGCGCCTGCAGGAGGAGTACAACCTCGCGGACCTCCAGATGGGCATGACCGCCGAGAAGGTCGCCGAGGAGTACGACGTCGGCCGTGACGAGCAGGACGAGTACGGCTACCGCAGTCACATGCGCGCCGCGGAGGCGACCGAGAGAGGCCGCTTCGAGGACCAGATCGTTCCCGTCGAGGGGACCGACGACGAGGGCAACTCGATCACCGTCACCCAGGACGAGGGCATCCGCCCCAACACCACCGTCGAGAAGATGGGCCAGTTGCCCACTGTCTTCAAGGCCGACGGCACGGTCACGCCGGGCAACTCCAGCCAGATCAGCGACGGCGCGGCCGCCCTGCTGGTCACCAGCGAGGCGTTCGCGGAGGACTACGGCCTCGACGTGATGGCCTACGTCGGCGACCACAACGTCGCGGGCGTGGACCCGACCGTGATGGGCATCGGCCCGGTCCCGGCGACGAAGGGCCTGCTGGAGCGCACCGGCGAGTCCATCGACGAGTTCGACCTCGTCGAACTGAACGAGGCGTTCGCCTCCCAGACGCTGTACGCCCAGCGCGAACTCGGCGTACCCGACGAGAAGTTCAACGTCAACGGCGGCGCCATCGCCATCGGCCACCCGCTCGGGGCGTCGGGCGCCCGTCTGCCCGTGACGCTGATCCACGAACTGAACCACCGGAGCCTCGACAAGGGCCTGGCGACGCTCTGTGTCGGCTTCGGGCAGGGCGGCGCGATCACGTTCACGCGGTAACGACCGACCCGGACCCCGACGTTTTTCAGACCCGACCGACTCCGCGTAGCCATGCGTGAAGACGTCGTCTCGGCGCTGGCAGACCACGCCGCTCCGATGGCGTCGACCGACCCCGACGGCGACCGCGACGACCTCGCCCCGCTGGCCGACCGCCTGGAGGACGCCGACGTCGTCGGCCTCGGCGAGGCGACCCACGGGACCCGCGAGTGCTTCCAGTCGAAGCATCGGATAATCCGCCTGCTGGTCGCGGACCTGGGGTTCCGGACGGTCGCGTTCGAGGCGGACGTGGCCGGGATGTTGGCCGCCGACAGGTACGTCCGGGGCGGTGACGGCGACCCCAGGACGGCGCTGGCGGGCCTCGACACGTGGCAGTTGCGGACGGAAGCGGTCTGTGACCTGTTACGGTGGCTCCGCGAGTTCAACGAGGGCCGGCCGCCGGACGACCAGGTGCGCGTCCGGGGCGTCGACCTGAGCGACCCGTCGGTTCCCGCCGAACCGCTCCGGGCCCTGCTGCGGTACGCCGACGTCGTCCCGGTCCCGAACGACCTCGGCGTTCTCGCCGCGTCGGACGGCCCGCCCGACGATGAGGCTTCCCGGGCCCGCTATCTATCACGGGCAAAAACCGCGGCGACCGCCGTCGGCAAGCGACTCGACGCCGACCGAGAATCCTTCGTCGAGGAAACATCGGCGGAACCCTACGCCCTGACTCGCCACCTCGCTCGCGTCGTCGTCCGGAACTGCGAGTGGCACCGGGTCCGCCACGAACACGACGGCCCCCACGAGGCTGGCATGGCCGAGCGCGACCGCCACGTGGCGGCGAACGTCGAGTGGTGTCTGGAGCAAGACCCCGGCACTGGCGCCGCCGTCTGGGCGCACGACGGCCACGTCAAGCGCGGGACGTTCGACGACGGCCGGCCCTGGACCGACGCCGAGACGATGGGCGAACACCTGGACCGCGAACTGGGGGACAGCTACTACCCGCTCGGGTTCGACTTCGGCCGTGGCTCGTTCCGGGCGATGGACGGGAGCGACCCCGACGCCACGGAGCCCAGGACGTTCACGGTCGGGGATCCGCCGGCCAGGACCGCGACCGCACACTTCGACGCGCTCGATTCGCCGGCTTTCGTCGACCTCGCGTCGGTTGGCGACGATTCTCGACTGTCCGGGTGGTTCGAAGAGAAGCCGGGGGTTCGTCACGTCGGTTCGGTGTACGACCCGGACGCGGAGGCGGGAACGTACGTCCAGCGAACCGACCTCCCGGCGTCGTTCGATTGGCTGGTGTTCCTCGGTGAGTCGACGCCGACGCGGCCGGCCGACGGCGATCCGGTGACGACGAACTGAACACCTCGGAACGCAGACAAAAACTCGTTCCCGGAAACAGATATGACGGTCGGCGGCGAGGGACTGGTCGATGTCGGACTCCGAGACGATGCGAGCGGTACAGGTCCCCGAAGCAGACGAAGCCTTCGAGGTCGTCGAGCGGCCCGTTCCAGAACCGAGACCGAACGAGGTGAGAATCGAAGTCGCGGCCTGCGGCGTCTGTGGCGGCGACGTCCACGTCTGCGAGGGTGGAGCGTCCGACTATCCTCGCATCCCGGGCCACGAGGTCGTCGGGACCGTCGACGCGGTCGGCGAGGGCGTGACCGCGTGGGAGGTCGGCGACCGGGTCGGAGTCGGGTGGCACGGCGGTCACTGCTTCGACTGTGAGGCCTGCCGCCGCGGGGAGTTCGTCCACTGCACGAACGCGCCGGTCACGGGGATGGACCGCGACGGCGGGTACGCCGAGTACACGCTGGCCCGTAGCGAGGCCGTCGCCGCCATCCCTGGGGACCCGGCCGACGAGGCGGCCGCACCGCTACTGTGCGCAGGTCTGACTACCTTCAACGCGCTCCGGCACTCCGGTGCCCGGATGGGCGACCTCGTCGCCGTGGTCGGCGTGGGCGGTCTCGGCCACCTCGCCCTGCAGTACGCCCGGCGGGCCGGGTTCGAGACCGTCGCCGTTTCGCGGGGAACCGACAAGCGCGAGGCTGCGGCGTCGTTCGGCGCCGACCACTTCGTCGACGCCGAGGCCGAGGACCCCGCGGCGGCCCTCGAAGAACTCGGCGGCGCGGGGGTCGTCCTCGCCACCGCGCCGGCCAGCGACGCCGTGGCGCCCGTCGTCGGCGGCATCGACGCTGGCGGAGAAGTAATCTCCGTCGGCGTTCCCGAACAGCCGGTCCCCGTCGACGTGGGGACGCTGGTCGGCACACGCGGCGGCGTCGCTTGGTGGGCCTCGGGGACGCCCCGGGACGCCGAAGACGCCCTCGCGTTCAGCGCCCGGCGGGACGTCACGCCGACCGTCGAGACGTTCGACCTCGCGGACGCGGAGCGGGCGTTCCGTCGACTCCAGGAGGGCGAGGTCCGGTTCCGCGCCGTCCTGGAACCGTGATCGGCGGACGGGGGGACGGCTCCGCTGGTGACGATTTATAAGCTCCCGGGAGCTTATAAGTGGAAGCCGCCGGTCAGGAGGTGTCCTCGCCCTCGTCGAGCTGGGCGGCCAGGCGTGCGGCGTCCTCGGCGACCTGTTCCGGCGGGAGGTCCGCCTCTTCCGCGATGGTACGGACGTGGTAGGCAAGCAGTGACAGCGCCTGCATGCCGACCCGCTCGGGGTCGTCGAAGCGGTGGGCGAACACGTAGTCGAGTTCGTCCCCCGAGACGACGCCCGCGTAGAAGCCGTCGAGGTCCCCGCGTTCGAGGAGGTCCCGCGCCCGTTCCAGGTCCGTCTCGAAGTCGTCGGCAGGTGGCATAGCGTTACGACGAACGCCAGCACTGAAAAGGATGGTTTCGCGCTGTCGGCACTCCGGGATATCGCCCACGCCGGTCCGCCCGACGCCACGGGAAAAAGCGGCGAAAATAATAGTAATTATTTTATATACCGTTCTCGGAATTAGCCGATATGTTCTCCGTTTCGACAGTTTATCCGTTTCTGCTCGGGGGCTTGCTCGCCGGGAACCGGTTGCTCTGGATCCACGACGTCCTTCTCCACTACCGGACCGAACTCGGTGTCGTCGCGTCCATCATTACGATCTTGATCGCGCTCAAATACCTGAAACGGATAGTCGGGATCGGCCGGGTCCTCCGGGACGGGATCCGCGACCTCGCCTCGAAGTTCCGTCGTGGGAGGTACGTCCAGTCGTTCTGGGAGGACTTCGTCGAGGAGGGGTTCATCGTCGTTCTCCCGCCGAGGGACGTCGACGACGAGATCTCGGGCACGATGTCGTTCGACTACCTCGGAAAGGACGAGATGATGGACGAGTTGACCGGCGTGTTCGGCCCACTCGATAGTTACCGGGAACGGATCACGTCCGACGACTTCGACCAGAACGATCACGACCTCAACGTGTTGGCCGTGGCCGGTCCGAAGCCGAACCACGTCACCAGGGAACTACTGTACGGGCAACCGGAGATCGTCTACCGGTTCGAGCGAAACGAATCGAACGACGTCGACACCCCGGACGACATCAGACACAAGATAGTGGGCGAGCGGGACGGCGAGCAACTCGAATTCGAGACCGAGTACACGGACGAGGGCAACATCACCCGCGACTTCGGGATCATCACGTGGGCGAAGAGTCCGTACAACGACGACAAGGTGATCGTGAACGTCGCGGGCGGGTTCGGACAGGGCACGTACGCCGGGTTCCAGTTGCTCAGGGACCGGGACGCACTCCGGTATCTCCTGAAACACGGTGGGGAGTACTTCCAGGTCGTCTACACCGTAAATATCGGCGAGGAGGGGAGCATCCTGGGGCCGAAACTGATCGACCAGTCGGCGGACGACGACCTC
Organism: Halobacteriales archaeon QS_1_68_20; assembly: GCA_003021085.1. Taxonomy (GTDB): domain Archaea; phylum Halobacteriota; class Halobacteria; order Halobacteriales; family PXRE01; genus PXRE01. Next base: position 114,005 of record PXRE01000033.1, read on the forward strand.
CGTCAGCCGACAGTCATCAAGTTATATCACGACGCCGAGTAAGTAATTGCCCATGGAAGGGAAGACTGCCGTGGTCACCGGGGGAGGAGGCCAGAACATCGGACAGGCGATCTCCCACAGACTGGCGGAGTCGGGGGCCAACGTCGTCATCGCCGACGTCGACGCCGACGCGGGACGGTCGGTCGTCGACGGCATCGAGGACGCCGGGGGGGAGGCGGCCTTCGTCGAGACCGACGTGACGGATCCGGACGACGTCGGAGGACTGGTCGAAGCGGCGGTCGAGACCTACGGGACGCTCGACGTACTCGTCAACAGTGCAGGGAGGGCAAGAGGCGTCGAACTTGCGGACATCGACGCGAGCACGTTCGAGTGGAACCTGCGACAGAACCTCACTTCGGCGGCGATCTGTACCCGCGAGGCGTTACCTCACCTCCGGGACGGCGGGGGTAGTGTCGTGTTCATTTCCAGCGTCAACGCACTGCTCGGGGGATTCAGCGAGGTGGCCTACTCGAGCGCGAAAGCCGGCCTTCACGCCCTCTGCCGGGGACTGACCGCGGATTACGCACCCGAGGGCGTCCGGTTCAACGTCGTCTGTCCGGGGTCGGTCATCGGCGACGCCTCCGTGTGGGACGAGCGTAAACCCGAAGAAAGCGGGACCCTGGAAGACCTCGCCGACCTGTATCCGCTCGGCCGATACGGAAAACCGGAGGACGTTGCGGAGGTCGTCCACTTCCTGGCTTCCGACCGGGCCGACTGGATCACCGGAATCGTCCTCCCGGTCGACGGGGGCATCAGCGCGACCGGGAACCTCCCGGGCGGTGAGTGGTGGAACTCGATCTGAGCCGGGTTCGCCGGCCGGGCCGCGTCGGTGCGGTCGAGCCGAAAGAAGATTACGTCAGTGATGGAACGTAGTCAACCGACGCATGACCGCATCGAAACGAGCCGTCGTCTTCGAACCCCACAACGACGACCTCGTCATCGGCATGGGCGGGACGGTTCAACAGTTGCTCGCCGACGGCTGGACGGTCTCGTCGATCGTGATGACCGACGGCAGATACGGGAGCAGCGAACTCACCCCGTCGGAGACGAAACGGATCCGGGGCGAAGAGAAACGGAGGGAAGCCGAACGACTCGGTGTCGACTACCGGGAGCTGGAACTCGAGGATATGCAGCTCCAGGCGCACTATCACGACCCGGACGCACGTGAACGCATCAGGTCGATTCTCGTTCGTGCTCTGCCGGACAGTGGACCCCTCACAGTGTTCGTGCCCCCGCCGAGTGAAGCCCATCCCGACCACCGGGCGACGTACTCGTTCGTCCAGGACGTCTGCGAAGAGGTCGACGTCGAGACGAGGGTGGTCCGGTACCTGGTCTGGGAGGTGCCGTTTTTCACCCACGGGGTCGACCGCGCTGGAACGGTCCTGAAGGTCGACGTCGACGACGACTTCGAGGAGAAAATCTCCTCGATAGCAGTCCACGAGTCCCAGGAAACCGAACGGGGGTACACCGACCTGGCGAGGACCTTCAACGAGTACCTCGCTCACCTGTACCCCGGCGAGGCGGACCGGGCCGAACTGCTGTCGGTGATCGACTCCAACCCGCCACTGGTGGAGAGTCTCGAATGCGAGGACGTCACCCGGATGTTCCACGACGACAGTGGCGACTGACCGCCCAGCCGAATACCGGCGGGTCACCGGGTAACCCAGCCACCGCGGTTACTGCGTCACCGGTCACTCCCCTTCGACCAGCCGTTGCAGGTGTTCGGGCGGAACGGCACCGCGTGCGGCGGTCCCCTCGTAGACGAACGTCGGAACGCCGCTGACGCCCTGGCGCCGGGCCATCTCCGACAGCGACTGGACCTTCTCCCGGCGGTCCTCGTCCTCGATCACGTCGCGGATCTCCTCGCCGTCCAGGCCCACCTCGTCGGCCAGGTCGGCGATCACGTCCGGGTCGCCCACGTCTCGGTTCTCCTGCCAGACCGCCTCGAAGATGGCCTCGTCGAACGCCAGCCACTGCTCGTAGGGGTACTCCTCTTTCACGTAGTGGGAGGCGACCTGCGCGGGCATCGAGTCCACCTCCGTCGCCAGGTCCAGGTCCATCTCGACGCCGTACTCCTCCTGGAGGCGCCGGACGTTCTCTTTGGCCTTCTCGTAGTACTCCTCGTCCTTGCCGTCGTCGACGGAGTGGTCGATCTCGCCGCCCGGCCCGCGCTTGTCCGCCCGGAGGTCGAAGGGGTGCCAGTCGATCTCCAGGTCGCTCCCGCGGTCGGCCTGGTACTGGTCCAGCGACTGCCGCCCCAGGTAACAGAAGGGACACACGTAGTCCGAGTAGATCGTGATCGACTCCTCGTCGCTCATGACGCATCCGTAGTCGATAGCGGTACAAGAGCGACCCCCGCCTGTGTACAGTTCGTACACGACCGCTCCAGGTCCTCGAACGCGAGATCGGTCGAAAACGCCGCCCTGGATCAGTCGGCTGCCAGGGCGTCCCCGTCGACGTCGTCCTCGGGGACCGTTCCGTCGTCGTTCCAGCCCCGGATCTCGTAGTACTCCGCCAGGGCGGATTCGAAGTCCGGGAGGTCGTACGGCAGGGAGTCGTCCGCGCGGTCCATGCCACGCTGGTTGTTGAAGTGCCGCTCCAGTTCGACCACGCGCGCGCCGATCTCCTGGAGGTGATCGTAGGAGGTGTCGAACAGTTCCGCGAGACGCTCCCCGGTCATCGTGTCCCGCGAGAACCGGCAGACGATGCCGCAGTCCTCGATGGCGCGGGCGTTCTCCTGCTCGACGACGAGTTCGGCCTTCCCGTCCAGCCCCGTCGGGTCGAAGGGCTTCGTCCGGGGGTGGCCGCCGCCCTCCTCGGAGTCCACGAGCGGGTACTCGAAGGCGTACGTGGTCGAGTACATGTGGTCGGCGCCGCGGTTGGCCACGGCGAACGAGAGGCCCTGGCCGTTGAGCGTGCGGCCGTCGTGGGCCGGGAACTCCAGGCCCTTCACCGACCAGTTCTCGACGCCCAGTTCGTCGTGGATGCGGTCGATGCCCTCCGCGAGCACGTCGCCCTCGTCCTCGCGGTAGGCGATCTTCTCGACCAGTTCGTGGATCAGCTCGGAGTTGCCGAACTCGTCGTTGGCCGCGAGGTACGCCGAGACGACGTCGCCACAGGAGATGGTGTCCATCCCCAGGGAGTCACAGAGTTCGTTGGACTTCATCACCGAGACGACGTCGTCGACGCCGGCGTTGGAACCGAAGGCCATGACCGTCTCGTACTCGGGCCCCTCCGTCTCGAGGCCGGTCTCCTCGTCGCGGGTGGGCAACTTGCAGGCGAACGCGCAGTTCGAGCAGGTCCCCTTCTCGAACTTCTTGTCCTCGACGGCCTCGCCACCGATGCCGTCGGCACCCTCGAAGGAGAGTTCCGAGAAGTACCGCGTCGGCAGGGCGTTGACGTGGTTGGCGTAGGAGGTGACGCTGGTCGTCCCCTGCCGTTTCATGATGCTGTCGCTCTGGGCCGCCTCGCGGTGGATCTCAAGCTGGACGTCCGGAATCTCCACGTCGGGCGCGGAGTCGCCCGCGAAGGTGACCGCCTTGACGTTCTTTGCGCCCAGCACCGCCCCCAGGCCGCCGCGGCCGAACGCCCGGCTCTCGGTGGTCATGATCGCCGCGAACCGGACCAGGTTCTCGCCCGCCGGGCCGATGGCGGCGATGTTGTCGGCGCTGTACCCCTCGCGGGTCCCCTCGACGTGGTCGGTGACCTCCGGGATCGTCGCGCCGGCCAGGTCCGGGACTTCCTCGAACTCGACGCCCTCGTCGGTGACGTGGACGATCACGAGTTCGTCGCTCTCGCCGACGAGTTCGACGGCGCTGTAGCCGGTGTCCGCGAAGTTCCGGGACACGAACCCGCCGGCGTTCGAGGACAGCAGGCCGTCGGTCAGCGGCGAGACCGTGGTGGCGTTCATCCGGCCCGTGAAGCTCATGTTCGACATCTGCATCGGGCCGGTCGTGAAGAACAGGCGGTTGTCCGGCCCCAGCGGGTCGACGTCGAACGGGACGCGGTCGTGGGCCAGGCGGGTGCCGACGCCGCGCCCGCCGACGAACGCCTCCAGTACGTCGTCGACGTCCTCGGTGTGGTGCTCGCGGTCGCCCAGGTGGATCGACAGGAGCGGACCCTTCGCGTGGAGCATGTGACGTTGTTGCTACAGCGGTCGGTTAAACGTTCTCTTGCCGGTCGGCCTGGTTCGTTTCCTGGTTACTGGCAGTCGGATGGCCCGGCGTGCTCTCCTCGTTCGGGAGCTTGGACGGCAACGCGTGGAAAGCCCGCGCGCTCTCCTCGTTGGGAGCTTGGTCAGCAACGCCCAGAAAGCCCCCGCCCGCTCGACTCGGGGGGCTCGCTGCGCGTTTCGCTCGCTTCGCTCACTCCAGTGCTTACGTCGCCCGCCGTCGTCGAGCGCGCGGCCCCTTTCAGTCCCGCCCGAGCCAGCCGCGCATCGCCACACGCCTCCCCAGCCGACTGCGCTCCTCATCCGCCAGGAGAGCCTGCGGCTCTCCTGGCTCCTTGCGGTGCTCATCCCTCGCGCGCTTCGGTTCGCGGCCTCGCGGTGCTCGGCACGCTCACCAGCGCACGCCACCGCCGGCTGTGGAGATGTATGGGTATATGCGCATATATTGATATATGCGTTCCAGGGATCGAACGGCTGCGTTCCACCCGGGCTACCCGTCTTCGTCGATCGCCACCGCGCGCGTCGGGGCGGCCTCAGCGCCGGCCACCGCGAGCGGATAGGCGTGGAGCGTGAACCGGGACGGCGGATCGTGGAGGTTCGTCAGGTTCTCGACGATGAACTGGCCCGCACCCAGGATGGCGTGGTGAGCGGGGTACCCGTCCGGTTCGACCGGGCGTGAGTTCGGGGATGGCGTGGGGTCGACGCTGGGGGCGTCGAGGGCCACGTCGTAGTCGTTGTCCGCGAGCCACTCGGCGGCCGCCGGCGTCAGGAACGGGTGGTCGCCGTACCACTCGGTCCCCCAGTACTCGTCCCACCCGGTCCGGAGCACCAGCACGTCGGCGCCGAAGGCGTCCTCGGGGCTGACTGCCGCCGCGGCGTCTCTGATGTCCGTCCGCTCGATGGGATCGCGGGGCGCCTTCCCCGTGATCTCCAGGCGGACGGCGTCGAACCGGAACGCCGACGCGGGATAGTCGTCCAGCGTCCGGCCGCCGGGTTCGGTGTGCGCCGGCGCGTCGACGTGGGTGCCAGCGTGGGTCCCCATCGAGAACTCCGTGCTACGGTAGCCGTCCTCCTCGACGGTCGCGGTCGTGGCCACCGACACGTCCGGGTCCCCGGGGTACGTCGGCATCCCGTCGGTCACCTGTCGCGTGAGGTCGTAGGTCCTCACCGTCCGATCCTCCCGGCCGGCAGTGACGCCGCCTGTGGTGTCCATCGCTCGCGTCGACCGGACCGCCCAGGCCGCCAGGTCTGCCCGGTGGGGCGGCCGCCCCCGTGGTGGGTGCGCATGAAAAACCCTTATCGGCCAGAAGATATAAATGTCAGGGAGATCCCCGGTCGGTGAACACGGCAGTCACCCGGGGGTGCACGAGCGTAGCACCTTTGCACCGGCGGCGCGAATCCCGGGTCGGATGGAGGTCACGCTGCTGGGAGCCGGCGACACGACGGGCACGCCGACGCCGGGCTGTGACTGCGACACCTGCGAGTACGCCCGCCGGGAGGGCCTCGAACGCTCGCGGTTCTCGGTTCACGTCAGCAACGAGCGCACCGGCGAGTCGCTACTGATCGACGCCAGTCCCGACTTCCGCCAGCAGTTCCTGGCCCACGAGGTCGACCTCCCGGACGAGATCCTCGTCACGCACGTCCACTTCGACCACCTCGACGGCCTGGGGAACGCCTACCGCCTGTTAGGTCCCAGGAGCGGTGGGGACGCCCCCGTCCCGGTCCACGCCGCAGACGACACCGTCGTCGAGGCCGTCGCCACGCCGGGCGAGGACTTCGACAGCGTCGCGGCGGCCGTCGACCGCCGGTACGACTACCTCCACGCCGTGACCGTCACGCCCCAGGAGCCGCTGGAACCGTTCGAGGCCGCCGGCTTCCGGGTGACGCTCGTGCCGGTCGACCACCCGCCGCTACCCTGCTACGGCGTCGCGGTGACGGATCCGGAAACCGACGCGAAACTCTCGCTGTCGGGGGACACCAGTTACGCCATCCCGGAGGCGTCCCGCGCGGCACTCGCCGATCCCGACCTGCTTCTGGCCGACGCCATCGTGCCCGCGCACCTCTGCGAGCACCACCCGCTCGGGGGCCGTCACGAGGACGCCGACGGCGTCCCGCGGACGTTCGGGACGAAACACATGACCCGCGAGGGCGCGCTCGCGCTGGCCGATGACCTCGACGCCGAGCAGGTGAGACTGGTCCACGTCGCCCACTACTACCCCGTCGACGAGGCGTTCGAGGAACCGCTGGCCGTCGATGGCGAACGGTGCGTGCTGTGATCCAGGCGTGGGACGACCGAGCGTCGCGAAACTGATTCCGAAAGCACTTCACGGTCGTCCCCGGACCGGCGGAGTATGCCACGCAAGCCGTCCCGACGTCGGGTCCTCGCGTCGGTCGCGGGCGCGGGGGCGACGGCGCTCGCGGGTTGTCTCGGGTTGTTCGACGAAGACCCTCCGGGCGTGGAGAACGAGATCCCGACTCCCTCCCGGGATTTCTCCCCAGTCGAGGACTGGTCCGCGCCGACCGACGTCCCGGCGTTCGACCCCTCCACGACCGCCCTCGTCGAGAACCTGGAGGTGCCCTGGGACATCTCCGTCGCGCGGAACGGCGACCTGTTCGTCACCGAGCGCGTCGGCCGGGTCCGGCGGTTCTCGGGCGGGGACCTGCAGGACGTCCTGGCCCCGGACGATGCCATCGATGCCGGGTCGGTCCCGGCGGGCCACGACCAGCAACCCTGGTGGGTCGACGGCGGCGAGGGGGGCACGCTGGGCATCGCCGTGCACCCCGACCACCCCGACGTGCCGTACATCTTCGTCTACTACACGGCCGACGGCGACGAGAAGGTCAACCGCGTCTCGCGGTTCGACGTCTCCGCGGACGACCCCGCCGAGACCGAGGAGGTGCTGATCGACGACATCCCGGCCGGGAAGATTCACAACGGCGGTCGCCTGGAGTTCGGTCCCCGGGGCGACCTCTGGGTGACGACCGGCGAGGCTGGCGACGGGAGCCTCTCGGCGGACCCGCAGTCGCTGGCCGGGAAGATCCTGCGAATCGACGTGAACGGCGAACCCTCGCCGGACAACCCCGATGTCGGCGACGCCGACCCGCGGATGTACTCCTACGGCCACCGCAACCCCCAGAGCGTCGTCTGGTTGCCCGACGGTACGGTGCTCACCAACGAGCACGGCCCGAAAGGCCACGACGAAGTGATGCGGCCGGTCGCCGGCGCCGACCACGGCTGGCCGAGCGTCCGGACCGGCGAGGGGTACCGGGACGCCGACGGCGTCCAGCCGCCGCTCGCCAATACCGGCAACGACACCTGGGCGCCCTCCGGGGCGGTCTTCTACACCGGCGACGCCGTCCCCTCCTGGCAGAACCGGATGGTGATCGGCTGTCTCATCAGCCAGCAGGTCATGGTCGCCACCGTGACTCCGCAAGGCGACGAGCTACCTCCGGTCAAGTGGGGCCAGCGGTTCGACGCGGACTGGCTGGACGACTCCTACACGCTGTCGGCCCACCCGGCCTTGCAGAACGAACTCGGCCGGGTCCGGCACCTCGAACAGGGCCTGGACGGGGAACTGTACGCGATCACCTCGAACCGCGACGGCCGTGCCAGCGACGGCTTCCCCACCGAGCGCGACGACGTGCTCGTCCGGATCGAGGGCTGATTCGCGTCGCTACGTTCTGATTGGGGTCGGAGTGTGTTTTCTCGAAGTCGGACTTTGTTCTCCGGCGCGCGCGAGCAACGCGCGCGAGGTTCCCGCGAGCTTGCGAGCGGGAGCTCGGGAGCGCTTGCTCTCCCGGTGGTCCCCGCGAGCTTGCGAGCGGGAGCTCGGGAGCGCTTGCTCTCCCGGTGGTCCGGGAGAGGCCGGGCGGCCCGGCGGTTCGGCCGCCCGGCCGAACCCCACGGCTGGGGAGGTGTGAGGCTGACCCCTAGGTCTTGCATGCGCTAGTCTTGTCGGTTCGGCCAGCATCAACGCTAGCGACCACTTGGCCTAGGATGTCCACGCCCTCCCCAGCCGATTGCGCTCCTCGCTTCGCTCCGGTGCTCATCCCTCGCGCGCGCCGTGGGTTACAGGTCGATCCCGCTCAGTTCAGACCCCGGATCGATCCTGCTCAGTTCACTCCCGGTGATCGTACACCCGCTTGACCTTGCCGACCTCGGTGCGCTCGATGCCGCCGGGGTCGACCACGTGCAGGCCGTCGGGGGTAAGGCTCAGTACGTTCTCCAGGCGCTCGCGGACCTCGTCGGGATCCGCGTCGGTCCCCTCGGCCAGTTCGACGGTGATCTCGATGGTGTCGAGGCTGTCCTCGCGGTCGAGGTCGATCCGGTAGTGGGGCGCCACCTCGTCGAACGACAGGACGGCCTCCTCGACCTGACTCGGGTAGACGTTGACGCCGCGGACGACCAGCAGGTCGTCGGCCCGCCCGGTGACGTTGTCCATCCGGCGGTGGGTGCGCCCGCACTCGCAGGGCTCCTCGTATAGCGTGGTCACGTCGCCGGTCCGGTAGCGGATCATCGGGATGCCCTCCTTCGTGAGCGACGTGAGCACGAGTTCGCCCTCCTCGCCCGGGGGAACCTGCTCGCCGGTGTCGGGGTCGACGACTTCGGGGTAGAAGTGGTCCTCCCAGACGTGCAACCCGTCTTTGGCCTCGACGCACTCCACGGAGACGCCCGGCCCGATCAACTCCGAGAGACCGTAGATGTCGATGGCGTCGACGTCCAGGGCGGCCTCGATCTCCTCGCGCATCTCGTCGGTGAACGGCTCTGCGCCGATGACGACCGTCTCCAGGGGCAACTCGCGGGGGTCGATCCCCTGCTGTTCGGCGGTCTCCGCGAAGTACAGGCAGTAGGAGGGCGTACACCCCAGGACGTCGCTCTCGAGGTCCTGGGCGAACTCGATCTGTCGCTGGGTGTTGCCACCCCCGGTCGGAATGACAGTGGCCCCAAGTTCCTCGCCGCCGTCGTGGAAGCCCAGGCCGCCGGTGAACAGGCCGTAGCCGTAGGCGTTCTGGAGGGTGTCGCCGGGTTCGACGCCGGCGGCGGCCAGCGAGCGGGCCATGACCTCCCGCCAGACGTCCAGGTCGCCGTCGGTGTAGCAGACGACCTTCGGCTTGCCGGTCGTCCCCGAGGAGGCGTGGATGCGCCGGATCTCGTCGTCCTCGACGGCGAACAGGCCGTCGGGGTACGTCTCCCGCAGGTCCTCCTTCGTCGTGAACGGCAGTTGGGGGAGATCCTCGACCGTCTCGACGTCGGCGGGGTCGACGCCAGCCCCGTCGAATCGCTCGCGGTAGAAGGGGACGTTGTCGTACACTCGCCGGACCGTCTCGCGCAGGCGCTCGTTCTGGAGGTCCCGGAGGTCCGACCGGTCCGCGACCTCGACGTCGTCGTAGACCATGCGGGATAATTCGGTAGCGACCCGCATAACGTTTAGTCGCCGGACGGGCAGAACTCCGTGACCGACGGCCCCCTCATAACCTGCGAGAGTATATAAGGGATCGACTGGCGACAGCCGGCGGTGGTCGGACGAGCGGTGGTGGCCGGCACAGCCGCCTGGCGAAGGTAGCCTGCACGTCCGCACTCGAAGGTACCCGGCACGACCACACCAGAAGGTGGCCGGCACGTCCGCACTCGAAGGTACCCGGCACGACCACACCGGGTGGGACTGAAAGGGGCCGTGCGGTCGATCCCGCCCGGACGACGTAAGCACCGCAGGCCGACGGCCGAGGAGCGCAACGAGGCCCGGCGGGTCGAGCGCTGGGGGGCTTTCCGGGTGGTTGTGACGGACTCTCTGGACGGTAGCTTGGCCGTCAACACGCGGGTCGAGCGCCGGGGGGCTTTCCGGGTGGTTGTGACGGAAGAGCAGTACGGGAAGAGTGCTGGGGGCTTTCTGGGCGGCTAGACCCAGATCACGGCCTATCTACACAGTACCCTACAACCCAAGGAACTCCTCGGCGTTCTCCCAGAGTACCTTCCGCTGGATCTCCTCGTCCCACCCGAGTTCCGCGAACTGCTCCAGCCACGGTTCGGGTTCGATCATCGGGTAGTCGGTGCCGAACATCACCTTGTCCTTGAGGATGGTCCGGGCGTAGTGGAGCACCTGGTCGTCGATGTACTTCGGCATCCACCCCGAGAGGTCCATGTAAACGTTGCCCTTCTGCTGGCAGATGGCGAGTTGCTCCTTCTCCCAGGGGAACGCGGGGTGGGCGATCAAGATCTGGAGGTCGGGATGCTCGGCGGCCACGTCGTCCAGTAGCATCGGGTTCCCGTACTTGATCTTGAGACCGCGCCCGCCCGCCGAACAGGCGCCCAGCGTCGAGTTGCCGCCGTGGAAGACACAGGGCACCCCCAGATCCTCGATGGTGTCCCACAGTTGCTCGTGTTCGGGGTCGCTCGGGTCGAACCCCTGGGCGATCTGCTGGAACTTGAACCCCGACAGGTCCAGGTCCTCGACGCAGCGAATCGCCTCCTCGACGCAGTCGTCCTTGAGGGGGTCGACGCTGCCGAACCCGACGAAGAAGTCGGGGTACTGGTCGCGGACTTCCGCGACGTAGTCGTTGGGGACCGGCGGGTTGCCGGTGTTGGTCTCGGCGTCCCAGCCCAGTAGCACCGCGCGGCCGACCCCTGCCTCGTGGTACTCCTCGACCATCTCGTCGTACCCGTGGGGGTCCATCTCGGCCCCGAACCGGTCGGCGGCGTCCTGCATCATCTCGCCGCCCGCGTCGAGGAGGAACTCCTCGGTCGGCTGGTGGGCGTGCGTGTCGACCGCGCGCGGTTCCCCGTCCGCGAGGGCCTCCGGCAGTGTCATGGCCGGACGTTGGTCGCCGGCCGGCAAAAAGGCCGCCGAACCTGCGTGGACGCCACCGGGATAGATCCGCGGAGATTGCTATTCATCTTTGGCGGCGAATACGCTTATTACGTCGGACTGACAAACGGATGATAATGGGCTGGGAACCCACGCTGTACTCCATCGTGATGATCGCCGGTGGGGTGCTTACGGTCTGGCTTACCGGTGTGGCGTGGTCTCGCCAGGACCGCACCGGTGCCACGGCATTCACCGTCATGATGGGGGTCATCTCCGTCTGGTGTTTCGCCAACGCGCTCCAGTACGGCGCGACCACGCACGACTCGTTCTTGCTGTGGCGGTCGGTCGGGTACGTCGGTCCGCTGGTCGCGCCGCCCGCCGGGCTGGTGTTCGTGCTGGAGTACGTCGGACTCGGCCGGTGGGTCACCCGCCGCAGCGTCTCGGCGTTGCTCGTCGTTCCCGCCATCACGGCCGTCCTGCTGGCGACGAACGGCTATCACGGCCTGCTGTGGGCGAGCGAGGGCGTCTCCTTCTCGACCGACCCGATTTCCTACGCCCCGCTCGCTCCGGGTCCGTGGCTGCCGGTTTACCTCGTGTACCTCTACGCCGTGATGGTACTGATGATCGGCCTGCTCGCACGGTTCCTCACCCGTTCGCGCGGTCCCTACCGTCCGCAGACGGCACTGATGCTGGTCGCGGTGGTGGCGCCGCTCGGGGTGCACCTGCTGTGGCTGTTCGACATGAGTCCCGTCAGCGGCGTCGACCTGTCGCCGCTGGCGTTCGCGGTCACGGGGACGCTGTTCGCCATCAGCCTGTTCTCGTTCGACCTGCTGAACTTCGTCCCCGTCGCCCGGCACACCGTCGTCGAAGAGGTCAGGGACGGCGTCGTCACCGTCGACCGCGACGGCCGGGTGGTCGACGCCAACCCCTCGGCCCGACGGTTGCTGTCGACCGACGGCACCCTCATCGGGAGCCCTGCCAGCGAGGCCGTCCCCCGGTACGACGACATCCGCGCGGGCGAGGAGGTCGAGGACCTCGCCATCGAAGTCGACGACGAGCGCAGGTACTTCGACGTACAGGTGTCGACGCTGACCGACGCCGCCGGGACCGCGGTCGGGGAGGTCCTCATGTTGCGGGACGTGACCGAGCGCCGCCGCGTCGAGAAGCGCTACCAGGTGCTGACCGAGAACGCCTCCGACATCATCCACGTCGTCGACCCACACGGCAAGGTCGAGTACGTCAGCCCCTCGATCAGGCGGGTCCTCGGCTTCGACCCCGACCACCAGGAAGGCGAGAGTGCGCTGGACTTCGTCCACCCCGAAGACCGCGACGCGGTGGCCGACCGACTCCAGGACATCCTCGACCGACCCGAGGAGGAACTCAAGGTCGAGTACCGCGCCCGGACCGCCGACGGGTCCTACGTCACCCTGGAGTCCCGCGGGCGGAACCTGCTGGAGGACCCCGTTGTCGAGGGGATCGTCATCAACTCCCGAGACGTCAGCGAGCGAAAACGCCGCGAACAGCGTCTTCGGCGCCAGAACCGGCAACTGGAGGAGTTCGCCAACGTCATCTCACACGACCTCCGCAGTCCGCTGACGGTCGCCCGCGGGTACGCGGACCTGCTCGCCGAGGAGTACGACGACGAGCGTCTCGACCGCGTCCAGGACGCCCACGGTCGGATGGACCAGTTGCTGGAGGACCTGCTCGAACTCGCCCGCGAGGGCCGGGTCGTCGACGACCCGGAACCGGTCGTCCTCGAAACCGCCGCGCGGGAGGCCTGGTCGACCGTCGACACCGAGTCCGCCGTCCTGTCGGTCGAGGCTACCGACGAGGTGCTGGCCGACCCCTCGCGGCTCCGGGAACTGCTGGAGAACCTCTTCTGTAACGCCGTCGAGCACGCGACCGGCGACGGGACCGGGGCGACCGTCCAGGTCGGCCGCCTGGAGAGCGGGACCGGGTTCTACGTCCAGGACGACGGCCCCGGTATCCCCGAAGACGAGCGGGACAAGGTGTTCGAAGCCGGCTACTCGACCTCGGAGGACGGTACCGGGTTCGGCCTCGCCATCGTCAAGGAGATCGTCGACGCCCACGGCTGGCGACTGGACGTCACCGAGGCCGAGTGGCCCGAGGGCGAGGGGGACCACCCGGACGCCAGCGAGGTCGGCGAGGCGGGCGAGGTCGTCGAGTCCGACGGCGGCGACGACCGCGTGGCCGGCGGCGGTGCCCGCTTCGAGATCTCCGGCCTCGTCGAACCCGACTGACCCGTCGTCTCCTCGCCCGCCAGCGGACGACGGCGAACGTCAGGGCGGGTCGTCGATCGCGGTCCCAACCTCGTCCATCGCCGCGTCCGCGGCGTCCACGTCGTCGGTGAAGCTGAGGAAGCCGTGGGGCATCGCAGGGTAGTTCCGGTGGTCGACGGCGACGCCGGCCTCGGCGAGTCGCGACGCGTAGGCCGCCCCCTCGTCCCGGAGGAGGTCGTGGCCCGCCGTGACGACCGTGGCCGGCGCCACCCCACCGAGGTCGTCGGCCCGCAACGGCGCGGCGAACGGACTGTGCCGGTTCACGGGACTCCGGAGGTACTGGTCCCAGAACCACTCCACGTCGGCCCGCGTCAGCAGTGGCGCGTCCGCCCGTCGGTCGGCGGAGTCGGTGTCGAGACCGGGGTCGATCATCGGGTACACGAGCAACTGGTGGTCGAGGTCGGGGCCGTCGAAGGTGGCGGCCCGGAGTGCGGTCGCGGCCGCGAGGTTGCCCCCCGCGCTCGTCCCGCCGACCTGCAGGCGGTCGGGGTCGCCGCCGAAGGCCTCGGCCGTCTCGGCAGCCCACGAGAGGGCCGCCCAGGCGTCGTCCAGCGCCGCGGGGAAGGGATGTTCCGGGGCGAGGCGGTAGTCCACCGAGACCACCACGCATTCCCCGCGGCGGGCCAGTTCGGCGCAGATGTCGTCCGCGGAGTCCAACGTCCCGAGCGTCCAGCCGCCGCCGTGCAGGAACACGAGGACGGGGGCCGGCGGGTCGACGTCGCGGTAGACCCGCACCGGCACCTCGCCCGCCGGGCCTTCGAACGCCAGGTCCCGCCGCAGGGCCACCTCCGGCAACGGGTCGGGCGAGAACAGGTCGTCCTCGACGCGTCTGGCCGACGCGACCGAGAGGCGGTGCCACTCCAGCAGGCCCGCCGCCTCGAACTCCCCCAGGAGGTCCCGGACCTCATCGTCGAGTGGTTCGGGCATGGACGTGGCGACGTGGGCGCACCTAATGACCCCTGGGGTTGCAGGCGGGGGTCAGCGGTCCGCGTCGAGGGTGAGAAACGGGGCGGCGGCGGACAGTTCCGGCCGGGCCTCGACGGTCCGGGTTGCGGGGTCGTAGTCGACCAGGCCCACCTCAGTCAGCATCGGCAGGTGACCGTGGTGGAGCATGATCGCCGTCCGCTCGGGGTCCGATTCGCACCGTTTTGCGACCCACTCGGCGAGTTCGCCGAGCGTCACGACCTCGCTGCCCGCGAGGTAGTGGAGGACGTACCGGCGCTGGGCGGCAGTCAGCGCGTCGAATATCTCGTTGGTCGACGGGGACGTGTCCCTGGCAGGTTCGTCCCGCATCCCATCCTCGTCACCGAGTTGTCCTTGGGACATGACTCCGTGTAAAACGCAAGCGGGTGTAAGGCGTGTCCCCAATAATTTCGGCATCCGGACCGACGGTACACTGAACCGTCTACCGGCCGAACCGTTCGCCCGATGTCCGGCTCCGTCGACGGACGCGAACTGGGGAAACGCGGTGGTGCTCTCGCTGGTCGTCAACTGGGTCGTCCTCGGCGCGGTGCTGGCGGGAACCTCGACCGCGCCTTTCCGAACCTCAGTTCGATACTCCAGCGGTTCGAAGATCGATTCCGGGGACCCGAACAACTACGGCGCGGCGGCCGAACCACTGCACATGCACGACGAGAGCCAGGTGGGACGGTGAGCCTCGACCGCGCGGACGCCCGCGAGCGCGACCGCGAGGACCCGCTGGCCGGGTTCGCGGACCGCTTTTCGGTCCCGGAAGACTACTACATGGACGGCAACTCGCTGGGCGCCGTCTCTGAGGAAGCCGAGCGCACCCTCCAGCGCGCCGTCGACCAGTGGCGCGAACTGGGCATCCGGGGCTGGACCGAGGCCGACCCGCCGTGGTGGCACTACGGCGAGCGCCTCGGCGACCGCCTCGCACCCATCCTGGGCGCCGGCGGCGAGGAAGTCGTCGCCGCCAACTCCACGACCGTCAACATCCACTCGCTGGTCGGGACGTTCCTCGACGGGGCGCTGGCCGGCGCCGAGACCGCGACCGGTGAGATGGCCAGCGGCCCGGGCGTGGTCGTCAACGAACTGGACTTCCCGACCGACCACTACGCCATCCGGGCGCAACTCCAGGCCCGCGGGTACGACCCCGACGAGCACCTCCACGTCGTCGAGAGCCGCGACGGCCGGACGATAGCCGCCGAGGACGTCATCGCCACCCTGGAACGCGAGGACGTGGGCGTGCTGTTCATGCCCTCCGTGCTGTACCGGAGCGGCCAGTTGTTCGACCTCGAACGGTTGACCGGAGCCGCCCACGACCACGGCGCCTTCGCGGGGTTCGACCTCGCGCACTCCGTGGGCGTCGTCCCCCACGAACTGGACCGGATCGGCGTCGACTTCGCCGCCTGGTGTAGCTACAAGTACCTCAACGCCGGCCCCGGGGCCATCGCGGGCCTGTACGTGAACGACGCCCACTTCGGCACCCGGCCGGGACTCCCGGGGTGGTGGGGCAACGACAAGGACACGCAGTTCGACCTGGCGTTGACCTACGACCCCGCGGACTCCGCGGGCGCCTGGCAGATCGGGACGGTCAACGTCTTCAGCGCCGCGCCGCTGTTCGGCGCCCTGGACGTGGTCGAGGACGCCGGCATCGAGGCCATCCGCGAGACGTCGGTCGCCCTCACGGAGTACCTGATTGACCTCGTGGACGCCGAACTGGCCGACAACGGCTACGCGGTGGGGACGCCCCGGGACCCGGAGCGCCGCGGCGGCCACGTCGCGCTGGAACACCCGGATGCCTACGGGATCAGCGAAGCCCTCCGGGACCGCGGGGTGATCACGGACGTCCGGCCGCCGAACGTGATTCGGGTGTGTCCCGCGCCGCTGTACACCGGGTTCGAGGACGTCTACGACGTCGTCCAGCACTGCCGCGAGGTAGTCGTCGAGCGCGAGTACGAGGGGTACGAGCGGGGTGGGGTCACCTGACTACTCGAACAGCAACAGGCAGGGCACGTCCGGGTCGACCAGTCGGAGCAGGACGTACCCCAGGCCCGCAGTGCCGCTGAACAGCGTGGGGTCGACCCAGTGGCGGGTCCCGAAGGGGACGGAGAAGACCCCATCCGCCCCGACGTCCCGCAGTCTCGCGGTCGCGAGTCGCCGTGCCGACCGCTCCGACGGCCCGTCGAGCGTCCGGGCCGCGCGCAGGCGGAACGCGATCCGGCCGGCGTTGCCACAGCAGAGGTGGTCGTACGGCGAGACGGACGCGGGGTCGACGGCCCGCAAGGCCCGGTCGAGGTCCGTCTCGACCGCGTCCGTGGGTGCGGTCCCCCGCGTCCCGAGTCGGGCGAACCCGATCCCCGCGGGGCCGTTGCACCACCCGTGTGAGAACTCCCCGCCCGTCGTCGCCCGTCGGTCGGGCCAGTTCCCACGGTCCGGATCGTACTGGCGGTGCTCGTACTCGATGGCCTCGACGGCCGCCTCACGGAACCGCGACTCGCCGGTCACCGCCGAGAGCCTGGCCAGCGCGTACGCGATGCCGGCGACGCCGTGGGCGAACCCGAGCAGGGGCCGGCGGTCCATCCCGGTCGGCCAGATCCGGGCGCCGTCGACCTCGATCCGGCCGTCCAGCAGGTGCTCGCCGCAGGCGACCGCCCTGGACACGGCGGCGTCGTCGTCCCCCTCGGCCACCGCGAGCGCCGCGAGCAGTCCCCCGGCGCTCCCACCGAGCACGTCGTACTGGTCGTCGCGCTCGATCCGGTCGTCGGTCACGAGTCGGACGGTGTCCCTGGCCGCCTCGGCGTACCGGTCGTCGTCCAGCAACCTCGCCAGCGTCGTGAACCCGTAGGCGATCGAGCCGACGCCGGGCCCGAGACCCACCGACCGGCCCTCGAACGGGGCAGGCGAGTCGAGGTCCGCGAGGACGGGGGCCGCGGTGTCTTCGGCGAACGCCGCGTACCGTGACTCCCCCGTCGTGGCCGCCAGCGCCGCCGCGAACACCGCGATCCCCAGCCGCCCCTTGTAGAGCCCGGGACCGGGTTCGGCGAGGTTAACGCCCCCGGCCGGGCCGAACTCCCTGCGGTACCACGTCGGGGCCTCGCCGCGCCGGTCGGCGGCCGCCTCGATCCGGCCGAAGATCGCTCTCGCCCGGCGGCGGTACTGCCGGTCCGGGGCGACCTCGTCGGGGAGCGGCCGATCCCGGCTCCCCGTCCGGTGGACGGGTTGCCGCTCACCGAACGCCATCCGGACGTAGTCCAGTTGCTCGTCGAGGTCGGCCTCGACGAGCAGGGACGTCGAACCGGGCGAGGGCCGCCCGCTCGAACCCGTAGACGTCCCGGACCGAGTCATCGAGGTCGCCGGTGACGAACGGCCGGGCCAGTCCCTCGACGGTACAGCCGAACCGGAGTCCCGTCCGGAGGTACTCGGGGGTCGTCAGCGACGCCAGGATCGACGTGTACGTCCCGGTCGACCGGACGAGGTACCGCACCTCGGCGTCCCCGAACGCGTCGAGCGGCCCACCGTCGGCCAGCAGCGCGGTCCGGTTCTCGACCAGGAACCGGTAGGCAGTCGAGAAGCCCGCTTCGATGGCCTCGCGGTGGGGTTCCGGCGGGACGGGGTCGCCGTCCAGTACTGGGCGGTTCGAGCCCTCGTGGGTGACCGTCTCCTCGTACTCCAGTTCCATCACGTCGGTGTTGACGTCGGTGAACGTCCGGCGCTCGGCGTCGGTGACCTCGACCCGGCCGGCCCCGATCCCGCTCCGGTCGCCGGTCCCCAGTTCGGGGCGGTGCTGGGGGACGAGTCCGGTCCGGAGGACCGATCCCCTGACGATCTCCGTTCGGCCCCGGTCCCTCGGGACGTGATCGAGCGGCGGATCCGGCACGACCAGGGTCTCGAGGTCGACGATCACGGGCTGGTCGCCCGCGGCGATCACGTTCTCCAGGTGCCCGTCGGTGAAGTTCAGCGCGTACAGCACCGCGAGCAGGGCACCCGTGCGCCGGTAGTACCGCTCGACGGCGGCGGCCGACTGGCACGGTACCGGGTCGACCCACTCCACCCAGCCGTAGTTCGCCCGCTGGAGACAGTCCGGCGTCCGGAACGGGCCGAGGTCGGAGCGGTCGTCGATCCAGTCCAGTACCTCGCCGAACGCGGCGTCGAGGTCGATCGACCGCGGCTTGTACGCGACCCGGGTCCCGGACTCGAAGGTCACCGCCAGGACGGCCCGGCCTCCGTGGTGGCGATCCCCGGCCGGCGCCACGTCGTCGGCCCCGCCGAGGGTGCTCCCGTCTCCGAGCGTCTCGCGCAACGCCGTCCTGTCGGCCGAGAGTCGGGTACAGAACTCCTCGACGGCGCTGCACCACTGCTGGATGGTGGTGACGAGCAGACGCCCAAGGAAGGCGTACTCGCGGAAGAACGACCGCATCCCGTCCGCGAGGAGGTCGGTCACGAACCCCTCGTAGTGCTCCCGTGGCGGGTCCGGACCGACCTCTGGCGTCCCGAAGACGAGTTCGCGGTCACGGCGGGCGACGTACGCCTTGAAGTCCAAAAACAGCGGGTGGGCGGCCAGTTCGACCAGTCGGTCGCGGAGCCAGCGGTCCATGGCCGCGCGGCCAGACGCTGTCAACTGCTCGTCGACGAGCGACTCGTCGAGCCGGGCCCCGGCGTAGTCGACGATCCGCGTGAACACCTGCCGGAACGGAATCTCGTCGTCAGGTTCGTCGAACCGCGGGGACGGTGACGCCCGCAGGGTTGCGACCAGCTCGTCGAGGCGGTGGACCCAGGTCGGGAGGCCGTCCGTCGGCGGTCGGTGGGCCGACAGCGCCTCTTGGGCGTCCCGTGGCGCCAGCCCGTCGCGTTCGAGTCGGTGACGGAACGGCGGCTCGTCGCCGTCCGCGACCCGTCGACGCCACTCCTGGAGTAACTCCTCCGGGTCCTCGACCGAGTCGACGGGGTCGGCGTCCCGTGGCCCGTCGAGTCGTTCCTGGAGCGTCGTCGCCCGGGCGGCGATCAGTTGCTCGTCGCTACGGGAGAGGGTCACGGCCTCGTGACCCCCGGCAGCCGGACGGTTGCGGGGCAGCGTCGTCGCCCCAGGATCGGTGTTACGTTCACGGTAGGCTATCGGCCCCGGGGTCAGCTACCGTCGATAAAACGCCGAGACGGGGCCGCCGTCCAGACCGGCGGTCACGGTCGTCACCCCGACGACCGTATGGTATCGGCGCGGCCGGTGACCCCGGCGGGTGCGTCAGGCGATCGAACAGTCAGGACAGATGCTCTCGCTAAACGAGCAACCGGCCTCGTTGTCCGGAATGTCGACGTCGGTTCGCTCGTATCGACTCTCCAGCTCCGCTTTCAGGTTCGATTTGCGTGACATCGCAAAGTATTTTATATTACGATAACATAAATATCTCCATATTTTACCGGGATACACGTATCGAAGAATCGGGCACTCCAGCGTGGCGGGCTACCCGTCGTCCGGAGCCGGCTGTCGCCGTCGTCGTCCCGACGGCCGAACGTTCCCGGCGTGGCCGGTCGGCCCCGGGAGTGGTCAGTACGTCGAGCAATCGGGACAGTGATCCTCGCTGAACGAACAGCCCGTCTCCTCACCCGGGATCTCGACCTCGGTTCGCTCGTATCGACTCTCCAGCTCCGCTTTCAGGTTCGATTTGCGTGACATGGTCTATGTGTTGTCGCCAGCATGCGATAAATATTCTCGTAATTTTCTAGAAACAATTAAGGGGCAGATCGGGTTGTACAGGCCCACAAACTGCATAAGGGGTCGAAGCGGGGAGGAGGCTGGCCCTTCGACCGTGGGGTGTCCGGTCGGGCAGCTACCGTCGGTTCGTCCGCACGTGACGGAGATTGAAGTAGTTCGGTGCAGGAACATACGGCGAGCATGTCAACGTTCGCGGTCGTGGTCGTCGGATTCGCCCTGCTGGTCCTGCTGTACAGCCTCGTCCGGTACCTGGGATCGGCGCACAACAACCTCGTGGAAGCGCGCGAGCGGTGCGAGAAAGCCTGGAGCGACGTGGACGTCCTGCTGGAGCGCCGGGCAGAGGAGGTCGGGCGCCTCGCGGACGTCGCCCGCGAGCACGTGAGCCACGAGCGGGAGGTGCTGGAAGACGTGATGGAGGCCCGCAAGCGGGCCATCGAGGCCCAGCACCCCGAGGAGGCCGCCGACGCGATGGTCGCGCTCCGAGAGTCCGTCGAGAACGTCTACGACCTGGCCGGGGAGTACCCCGAACTGGCGTCCAGCGAGCGGCTCGACGAACTCACCACGAGCATCCGGACCATCGAGCAACGCCTCGAGAACCGCCGCGAGCAGTACAACGAGGCGGTCAGCGCCTACAACGCCCGGTTGAACAAGGTCCCCGAGTGGTTCGTGGCGAGTTACTACGGGTTCGAGCGGCGGACGCCGTTCGTGGCCTCCGCGGACGCCCGCGACGGCGTCAACGTGAGCGAACGCCTGGACCTCTCCGCTGACGACTGATGGTCTTCGCCGTCGTCTTCTACCTCGGGATGCTCGCCGGGTCGCTGCTCGCGGTCGGCGCCGGCGCCCTGATGGTCCAGGCGGGCTTCGAGCAGTGGGAACAGGCGAACGTGCTGCAGGACGTCCCCGTCGCGACCTCGAACGCGGTGGCAGTGGGCGAGGCGTCGGTCGAGGGGACCGTCCGCGCGGAAGCGTCGCCGCTGACGGTGCCCGTCGGCGACCAGCGGTGCGTCGTCTACGAGTTGACCGTCGAGGACAGCACGGACGTCCAGCCGGTCTACGAGAACCGGGAGTCGGTTTCGTTCACCGTCGACGACGGCGAGGGTCGGGTCAGGGTCGCCCCCGGGGAGATGACGTTCGACCTCAGCGACGACCGCCGCGAGTCCTTCGAGTTCAAGAGCTACGACGAGGTGCCCGAGCGGGCCCGGCAGTTCCACGGGGAACACGACCTGCCCGACCGCGGGATGCGACGCGACCGGGAGTTCGAGTACGAGTACGTCCGGCCAGGCGACGAGGTGTACGCCTACGGCCAGGTGACCCTCGACGACCAGCGGGAGGCGACCGCCGACGAGAAGGCCGTGACCCTGGCGGCGGGCGAGCAGGGGTTCATCTCCGACAAGTCCCGGGAGCGCCTGTTGCGCGAGCGGCGGTTCGCGCTGGCGAAGTCGGTGGGAAAAGGCGTCGTCGTCGGCACCGTCGGCCTCGCGGGGTTCCTCTGGCTCTCGGGGATCGCCCAGCTATTCCTCGGGGCCTGACTGTCCCGTGAACCCCAGGTAGAGGCCGAGAAGCACCCCGCCGAAGACGGCTCGCAGGACCTCGAAGAGGATCCAGCCGAGCAGGAGACTCGCGGCGAGGATTCCCCACGCGGCCACGTCCGAGGGTTCGCTCCCGACGAAGGACTCGTGGACGCCGTACAGCCCCGCCGCCACGGCGACGACGGACCCGAGGAACGCGATCACGAGCACCCAGAAGCGGGCGACCCGGTAGGACTCGTGGACGGCCGCCCGGGCCGGGCGGGGGAGCGACGGCAACGACGGGAGTCGCCGTCGCACCGGATCCAGGGCGACCAGGATCCGACCGAGGGCGACGAGGGGGTACTCCCAGAGGTGGTAGTCGCCCTCCATCAGGCGCTGGAACTCCTCCAGTTCCCCGGTCCTGACGTGCCAGTCGTCGGGTTCGGGGGCCGTCTCCGGGTCGCGCAGGCGCCGCCCACAGTCCTCGCAGAAGTCCTCGGGTTTCTCGTCCAGCGCCGCCAGGTCCGGACTGGCCTCGTTGACGCAGTCCGTGCAGTCCTGGTAGCCGAACAACATCCCCACGAAGCGCCGCGTGACCTTGCGCACTCGCCCGGGGATGCGCTCGCGCGGTGGGTCGTCGTCGACCAGTTTCGGCAACGAGACGACCGCCACGGACCCGCCGACCTCGCCCAGGCCGAATATCTCGTCGTCGACGACGTACTCCTCGGCGTCGCTGTCGTAGCGGTGCCAGGCGAGGTCGTCGTCGGTGATCCCGACGACGTGGTCGGCGTCCGAGGCCTCCCCGACCGCGCGCTGGTACGCGGCGGCGTCCCGGAACGACTCCAGGTCGGCGTCCTCGGGCGGTGAGATCGGATCCCGGATCGTCGGCGCGACCTCGATGGTCTCCTCGACGGTCCTGGCCACCCCACGGACGATCACGTCCGGCAGGTCCCCGACGGGAACCACCTCGACCGCCGGCACGTCCCCGTGAGGGAAGATCGACATGTCTGACCGCCAACTCACCCGCGGTCTACTAGTTCGTTTCGGTGCGAGAGTAAATGATTCGCGCGCGTTACGGCGAATCCGGGTCGTCGCCGTAGTAGTCCCGGCGCTTGAACAGGAACTTCATGTCGCCCTCGAACAGCACCTCGTCGTCCTGGTTGGTCGTGGTGGCGTCGACGACCACGAGGCCGGCGTCGTCCCGTGAATCGAGTTCCCGGCGGTCGGTGACCTCGAACTCCGCGGAGATGGTGTCGCCGATGGTGAGCGGGTTGGGGATGTCCATGTAGTTCATCCCGAGGAAGGCGATGACGGTGCGCTCGACGAAGCCGGACCGCTGGACCAGTCCCGTGGTGAGGATGAACGTCATCGGGCCGTGGCCGATGCGCTCGCCGAAGGGGCCATCCTCGCTGTACTCGCTGTTGGTGTGCAACTCCGTCCAGTCGTCGGCGAACATCGAGTGGAAGACGAAGTCCGACTCCGTGACCGTCCGACCGGCGCTCTGGAACGTCGTCCCCTCCTCCATGTCCTCGAAGTAGTGGGGCTCGTAGCTGTAGGGCATGTCCCGGCGTTCGACCGGCCCGGTGATATAGGTTGGCGGGACCGCCGTTACTGCGGCGTTCCGACGGACGGTGGGCCTCGGGTGCTCCGCTCACTTGACAGTCTTTGGAGACGCTAAGGGTGGCCGGCACGTCCGCCATGACGTAGGTGACCGGCACATCCGCCGTGGCACTGGTAGCCGGCACGTCCGGCACGGGTGGAACTGAAAGGGGCCGGGCGGTCGACCCCGCCCGGACGACGCTCCCGCGAGTGACACGAGCGGGACGCGGCGAGAGCTCGCCTCTCGCCAGCCCCGGCGGTTCCCGGGAGTGCAACGAGCGGGAAGTCGTCAGCGCTTGCCTCTGGCGGAAGTCGAGCGCGCGAGAGCTTTCTGGCTGGTCTTGGCGTAGAGGCCGTTAGCAGAGCGCCCGGGGACTTTCGAGGTATTCGAGACCCGAGATGAGACCTCGACCAAACGATCCCACCGACCACGTCGTAACCGTTAACCGGCCATGCGCCGACCCTTCGGGCGATGGGAACGGACTCGGGACTGCTGTCGACGCGGGTGAAAGCACACCTGAACACGTTCTTCGTCGTGCTGGCGACGCTGGTACTGGGCAACGCCCTGCACATGTCGGTCGTGACCGGCGAACACGCGTTGACGGCGTTCCCGGTCGTCGCGCAGCTGGTCGGCGGCCTGGTGTTCGGCGCCGTCGGCGTCTGGTCCCGGGAAGCGCCCCGCGAACACCAGCCTGGCACCGGCACCGACGAGGAAGAGGCCGAGGAGGGGTTCGACGAGGACCTGTCGCCGCTGGACGCCGAGAGCATGGACCGTCTGGAAGAATGAGGAAAGTTTAACGGGGACCTGCAACCAGTGGGTACGTATGACGACGCTGAGAGACCGCGTGCCGAAGCCGCTGCGGACCCCGGTCGGGATCCTGTCGTACCTGATCGCCCTGGTCGGAATAGCAGTCGGCTACGTGCTGGTGATGCTCGGGCTCGTCCTCTACTACGACCTGGCACTGGACGAGCACATCAACTCCACCGAAGCGTTGACCGTACTCGCCGTCGGCATCGTCGTGTCGATCATCGGCTACCTGGGCATCAAGGGGTTCATGTACTTCTCGTACTGAGGACGCCCCATGTACGAGGTAATGGATCACCCCGAGGCGCCCGCGCCCGAGGAGATGGGGGAGTATCTCGTCGAACCGGTCGCCCCGGAGGAGATCCGCGAGAAGCGTGAATCCGGCCTGACGCTAGTCGAGGCCAACCTCCTCCAGCACGACGACGTCGACGCCTACGTCGAACTCTCCGAACCAACCGACCGCGACATCGTCGACGTCGGGACGGTGCTGTACCGGCTGGTCCAGATTTTCGGGACCCCGCAGTTGCCGGAGTACCAGGCCGGCAACGACATTAGCTGGCGAACCGACGACACGTTCAAGTACCTGTTGCGGGTCCGGCGCGAACCCGAGGAAGTCGTCCTGGGCGAGGAAGCGTCCGCCGACGGCGAGGAGTGGCTGGTGACCGTGTTCGACCACAGGGTCCGCCTCGGCGTCGGCCTGGCCGCGTGGAGCGAGGACCCCGACGCCACCGTTTCGGTCGACCCCGCCGAGGCCATCCCGCTCATGGCGGTGATCCGGCACGGCGTCGTGGACCCCGTCGAGTGCGAGTACGAGAACCTCCGGTTCTAATGGCCCGAACAGCCCTCGGCGACCTGGTGCCCGCCGCGCTCCGGGACGACACCGTCCGGTTGCTGTTGCTGTTGCTTGTCGCGCTCCTGTCGGCGTTCGGGAGCATCGCCAGTTTCGTGTTCGTGGGCGACGGCGCGTCGCCGTCCCGTCTCGAACTCGGGTTGCTGGTCTTCTCGGTGTTCCTGATCTGGTTCGTGTCGCTCCTGTCGGGGTAGCAGGCGACTACCCGGCGAGCGACGTCGACCGGTTCGACGCGACTAGCCCGAGGTGACGTGCATGACGGCGAACGCCAGCGCGACCAGGCCGAGCATCGTCCCGCCGAACACCGGGATGATGAGGCGATAGGGGTACAGCCCCGCCCAGTGACCTGCGTACGAGCCAAACACGAGTAGCGGCACCGAGAGGAGGTACAACAGCGACGAGAGGTAACTCGCCCACGTCGGATCGTTGCCGGTCCGCGCCCCCATGCCGCGGTCTTTCGCGGGACGCTCCGGCCGCGGGGTGTCGTTCGACATGGTGTGTGATTGCGGTGGTCCGGGCAAAAACCTGTCGTCGTCGGACCACTCTGGGCGAACGGTCAGACGTCCAGGTACCCCAGCACGAGCAAGGCGGTGAGGTACCCGCCGAAGTACACCAGGACGAGGCCGTTCAGCAGTCCCGGGAACGCCTCCCGGAGGTACTGGCGGGCCAGCGGCCCCCTGGCCGGTCCCGGGTACAGGACGTACAGCGGGACGACCACTGCCGCCACCAGCGTCGAGACGGCGACGAGGAACCCGACCAGGCCCGCGACGATGCTCTCCCTGGAGTCCGGCGTCAGCAGGTAGACGTAGATGCCGGCCAGCGCCATCATCACCACCGGGTACCACTCCGGACCGGGGAGCAGGGGGATGCCGTGGGTCGGGACGAGTTCGTCGCGGACGTACATGAACGCACCCATACCCGCGACCAGGCCCGTCCCGACGCCGACGCCGACGGTGCGGAGGCGGCTCCGGACCAGCGAGACGTCCGACGTCCAGGTCCGGGTTACCGTCTCCTCGTCGTACTCGGCGTCGGTCACGACTCCTCACCTCCGCCGGGGTCGACGTCGACGTCGAACTGGTACCGCTCGATCCGCGCCCAGGCGAGGCCGGACACCGTCAGCGATCCCGACTCGGCCGCGTCGACCGCGACCGACTGCTTGCCCTCGTGGGGCGTCAGGCGGACGGTGATCGTCTCCGTCTCACCGGGCGGGATGGTCTCCTCGAGGCCCGTCGATCCGCGGGCCACGGACGTCCCGTCGACGGTCCCGTCGACGTTCGCCGACTCCAGCGTCACGGCTCGTCCCGTCGGGTTCTCGAACTCGATCTCGGCGACGATCACGGTCCGGTCGCCCGACTCGTCGACCCGGTAGTCGGTCATCGTCCCCTCGACGAGGTCACCCGACGCCTTCTCGGCAGCGAAGTACCCCGTCCCCGTGATGGCGAACGCGGTCCCGGTCAGGACCAGCAGGGCGGCGAACGAACCGACGATCAGGCGCCGGTCGTGGCGCGGCGTCGGCCCGTCCGAACGACTGTCCGACATCGGTCAGTTGTCTGCCGTCGGGGGTTCGGCCGTCCGTCGTTGCTCGTCGGACCCGTACAGGTGACAGGCCGTCGACTGGCCGCCCACGGGCCGACGGTCCGGGCGAACGTTCTCACAGATCGACCGGTAGGCGTCGTCGAGGCGCTCGTAGGCGGCCTCGTGCTCCTCCTCGATCAGGTCCTGGGCGGCCTCACGGAGGATCCGCTCGGCGTCCGACGGCAGGTCGACCGTCGAGAGATCGACGCCCTCCTTGGGGTCTTCGGCCTCCATGCGGTGGCCCTCCGGGACGTCGAGCGCCAGGCCACGCTCCATCAGCGCGTCGATCACGCGCTCCTCGGACGCGCTCTCCGGCAAGTCGACGTCTTCGACCGTGAGGTCGTTGCGCTTGACCTTCAGCTTGAAGTTGTGGAACCGGCGGTACGCCTTTTGGCCGCCGGGCCAGTCGTCCGGCGGGATGACCGACTCACACCGCGGGTTGAACTTGCACCCGGCCGGCGGATCCCGTGCGCTGGGCACCTCGCCGGTCACGTTGGCGCGGTGGCGCTCCCGCTCGGGGTCGATCTTCGGCACCGCGTCGAACAGCGCCTTCGTGTAGGGATGTTTCGGGTTCTCGACGACCTCGTCCGTGTCCCCCAGTTCGACCAGGTCGCCCAGGTACATGATGCCCGTCCGGTCGCACATGTACCTGATCAGCGAGAGGTCGTGGCTGATGAACAGGTAGGTGAGGTCGTACTCGTCCCGGAGGTCCTGCATCAGGTTCAGGACGCTGGCGCGGATCGACACGTCCAGCATCGACACCGGCTCGTCGGCGACGACGAACTCGGGGTCGACCACCAGCGCCCGCGCGATGGCGACCCGCTGGCGCTCGCCCCCGGACAGTTCGCGGGGGAACTGGTCGAGGTAGGTCTCGGCGGGCGACAGTCCCACGTCGTTCAGCACCTCGATGACCCGCTCCCTGCGGTCTTGGTAGCCACTGCCCATGTCGTTGATGCGCAGCGGTTCCGCGACGGTGTCCAGCACCGTCATCCGGGGGTTGAGGCTCTCGAAGGGGTCCTGGAAGATCATCTGGACCCGCTGGCGGAACTGCCGCTCCTCCTCGCGGGTCAGCCGGGTGATGTCCTTGCCGTCGAAGAGGATCTCGCCGTGGGACGGATCGTGCAGCTTCACCAGCAGCTTGCCCAGCGTGGTCTTGCCACAGCCGGACTCACCGGCGATGCCGACGACCTCGCCCTCCTTGATCTCCATGTCGACCTGTTCGACCGCGTGGACCGGCTTCGGCGGTCGGCGAAGGAGCCGGTCGGTCACGCCGACCGTGATGTCGAACAGCTTCGAGACGTTGTTCAGCTCGACGAGGGTGTCTCCGTCTGTTGCCATGTTTCCTCCTCTTTCGCTCGTTCACGCATCTCCTCGAGTACGTCGAGTCGATAGCACGCCGACCGGTGGCCGACGTCCGCTTCCTGCTGGACGCGACTGCGGCCGTCGCTGGCCGCCTCGGCGTCGTACATCGGCGGATGGTCGTTCATGCACACGTTCGTCGCGAACGGGCACCGTTCGGCGAACCGACACTCGTCGGCCGGTTCGGTCAGCGTCGGGGGCGTCCCCGGGATGGCCAGCAGGCGCTCCTGGGACTCCTCTACCGTCGGGAAGGAGTTCTGCAGGCCCATCGTGTAGGGGTTCGCCGGATTCTCGATGACCTCTTTGGTCGTCCCCGACTCCATCAGCCGGCCGCCGTACATCACGCCGAGGCGGTCGCACGTCTCGGCCATGACGCTGATGTCGTGGCTGATGATCAGCATCGAGACGTCGAACTGGTCCTGCATCTCCCGGATGGCGTCCAGCACCCGGTCCTGGATGATGACGTCCAGCGCCGTCGTCGGCTCGTCGGCGATCACCATGTCCGGGTTGCACGCCATCGCCATCGCGATGATGGCGCGCTGTTTCATCCCGCCGGAGAACTGGTGAGCGTAGTCGTCGGCGCGCTCGCGCTCGATGCCCACCTGTTCGAGGAGGTCCCTGGCCCGCTCGTGGGCCTCGTCCTCGGGGGTCTCCGGCTCGTGGACCCGGATGGCCTCGACGATCTGGTCGCCGACGCGGTACACCGGGTTCAGCGCGTTCATCGAACTCTGCGGGATCAGCGAGATGTTGTTCCACCGCACCCGACGGATGTCGTCGCTGTCCAGCGCCGTCAGGTCCATCATCCCGTCGTCCCGGACGGGGTAGCGGTCGTCCTCGACGACCTCGGGGCGGACCTTGCCCGTGTCGGTCTTCCACTCCGGCAACACGTCGTCGTACCAGATGTGTCCGCTCTCGACGTACCCGTTGTCGTCCAGCAACTGGAGAATCGACTTCCCCAGCGTGGTCTTGCCACAGCCCGATTCGCCGACCAGCCCGAAGGTCTTGCCGTAATCGACCTCGAAGTTGACGTCTTCGGACGCCTTGACGTCCGGACCGTCGGTGCGGTATCGTATCGACAGGTCTTCGAATTCTAGTAGTGGCATGGTGTCAGTTCTGTGGGTTGGCTACGTCCTCCATCGAGAAGCCGATGAAGTAGAACGCGGCTGCGACCAGCGTGATGCAGATGCCGGGCGGCAGCAGCCACCACCAGGCCTGGAACACGTAGCCGTGCGACTGGATGTTCTGCAGCATCAGCCCCCAGGAGGCGGTCGTGAAGTCCGCCAGCCCGAGGAACGCCAGCGACGCCTGCGTCAGGATGGCGAACGCCGCGTCCTGGGCCAGGAACACGAACGACAGCGGGAGCACGTGCGGCAGGATGTGCCGGAACACGATCCGCGTGTCGCTCGCGCCGGCCACCTTCGCGGAGTCGACGTACGCCAGTTCCTTCAGCGACAGCGCCTCGCCGCGGATGGTGATGCAGTTGTTGATCCAGGACTTCACCACGATGGCGAGGATGATGTTCGTCGTGGTGATTCCCCGCATCGCGACCAGCACGATGACCAGCGGCAGGAACGGCAGGCCGAGCATGATGTCGGCGATGCGCTGGATGGTCTCGTCGATCCAGGTGTCGCCGTAGTAGCCGCTGATCAGCCCCAGCGGGACGCCGACCAGGCTGGACAGGATCCCCGCCGCCAGCCCGATGTACAGCGCCGTCTGGGCCGAGTACACCAGCAGCGAGGCGATGCCGTGGGCCTGGGCGTTGGTCCCCAGCGGGGCGAAGAACGGGTCACCGAACGCCGGTGGGTGGGGCAACTGCTCGATCTCCTGGGCGGTCAACCGCCGCTGGAACGGCGGTTCGCCGCGGAACGCCTCCCAGTCGATGGAGTGGGGGGCGAACAGGTCCGGGAACAGCGCCCACAGCGTGAACACCGTCAGGATCAGCAGTCCCGCCGGTCCCATCAGGTGCTGGGTGAACCGGTCCCAGCCGCGGCCGAGGCGCTCGATGCGCGGCCCCCACCGCTGTTTGGCCGATTCGACTCGCGTCATGTCTCGGTCGCTCGTTGCCATTCAGGATTCCTCCTCTCCGAACTTGATCCGCGGGTCCAGGTACGTGTACGCGATGTCCTGGATGATCCGGCAGATGACCAGCAAGACGGCGAGCATGAAGAACACCGCCTGGGTCGTCGGGTGGTCGTTGTTCAGGACGCTGTCCAGGATGAGGTTGCCCATCCCGGGGTAGTTGAACACGTTCTCGATGACGACCGCCCCGTCCAGGATGAACGCGATCCCGACGATCGCACCCGTCGCCACGGGGATGAGGGCGTTGCGCGCCGCGTGCTTGATCATCACCTTGCGTTCGCTGAGCCCCTTGGCCCGGGCCAGGAACACGTAGTCCTGCTCGGTGACGTTCTGCATCACCGTCCGCATGATCAGCATCGACCCGACCCAGCCGATGGCCGTGAGGCTCAACAGCGGCAACGCGAGGTGCCACAGCACGTCGCGCATCGCCATCATGGCGGTCCACTCGAAGCCCGTTCCGTACACTTCTTGGGGGAACTGCGTCCGCATGTACTTCGCGGGCAGCAGGTCGAGTTCGAAGCTGAACAGCCAGATGAACAGCCAGGCGATCCAGAACGACGGCAGCGAGTACGCGATCAGGCCGCCGGTGAAGATCGACCGGTCACGCTTGGTCCCGCGCCACCAGCCGAGGTACATCCCCACGAGCGGCCCGATCATGAAGCCCGTGATCGTCGTCGCGCCGAACAGGATCACGGTCCGCGGCAGGCGACGCTCGATCAGGTTCCAGACGGGGACGTTCCAGTGGGGCGACCAGCCGAACTCGCCAGTCTGGTAGTTGACCATGAAGTCCACGTACTGTTTCCACAGCGGCTCGTTCAGCCCCCATTGCTCTTTGAGCCGCTCGATCTGTTCCCCGGTCATGTCCGGCGACTGCATCGTCTGGATGAACGACCCTGGCATGCTGTGCAACAGCACGAAAAGGAGGGTCATGATCACCAGGATCGTCAGGTACGAGATGATCAGCCGCTGCGCGAGGTACTTTGCGCTAATTCGGGTCATGTGCTCTGACGGAAGCTCCCTTCCCGCTCGACTTTACAGGCTGTGCGTCCAAAATACGTCAAGGCTAGGCGGCTACTCCTGCTGGTGGACGTTGTAGAAGTGCGACGACAGGTTGGAGGAGCCCGGCGCCGCGATGCCCTGCAGGAATCCGGCAAAGTCGGTGGTGTTAGCCGGCCACTGGACCTTGTCGTACCCGAACACCATGTACGGCGAGTCCAGGTAGATCTTCTCCAGGGACTGGGCGACCATCGAGTTGCGCTTCTCGGAGTCCATCTCCGTGCGCGCGCTGGAGATGCGCTCGTCGTCGCCGGCGTAGTCGAACACACCGTACCCCATCGGGTTGTTCAGCAGCGTGTCCGTCTGCTCCTCGCGGTGGTCGTCGGCGTTGTCGCTGTGGAACAGGCCGTACAGCGTGCTGGTGCCGAACGCGCTCATGTTGCTCCAGCCCATGTGGTAGAGGTCGAAGTCCTCCTGGGCGTAGACGCGGCCGATGAGCGAGTTGAACGTCTGGACCTCCCGCTCGACCGGGATGCCCAGCTGGATCATGTTCTGGCTCCAGTTCTCGTCGGCCTGGGTCAGTTCGGGCGACGTCTCCGGCGGGTACATGAGGTACGTGACCGGGCGGCCGAGGATCTCGGGGATCGTCTGGCCGTTGACGTACAGCTCCTTGTCCACGCCCTCTTCCTTGAGGACGTCGGACTTGACCTCGCCGAACGAGTAGTCGTGCAGGGGCTCGTTGACGGACGCGCTGACGTCCTGGAGCGCACCGGGGTAGTCCTGCCCGACGAAGGTGCCGCTCTCGCCCGTGATCGGGGTCCCGTTCTCGAGGAAGCTACGGATGCCCTCGTAGCTCGGGACGCCCGGCGAGTCCTCGCGGAAGTTGTAGGCGTCGGTCGCGGGGTCGGTGAGCAGGTCGGCGTCGGCGTGGGTCTCCGGCCGGATGGCCGCGTAGCCCGGCGGCAGGACGAAGTCGCCGTCGTGGACGAGGTCCCGCTGGAGCCGCTGGGTCCAGTAGATCTCGTCCCACAGCATGTTCAGGGCCTGGCGGAACAGGATGTCGTCGAACGGCGTGCGACGGAGGTTGTACGCGAAGTAGCTGATACCGTCGTCCTGCCCCTGGACCAGCCCGATGCGGTTGTCCTCGCGGACCTGGTCGATCTGGGAGACGCTGACGGAGCCGTAGTAGGTGTCCAGCGCACCGTCCAGCAGGTCCTGGTTCATCGTCGCCTCGCTCTGGTAGAACCGGAACTGGATGGTGTCGAGGAACGGCCCGCCGCTACGCAGGTTGTCGTGGTCCTCGATCCACTGCAGGTTCGTCAGCGGGTACTCGCCGTCGTTCCGGAGGTTGACAGCCGCGGAGGTGTCGGACTCGAACTGGCTGAGGTCGGCGGCCCAGCCCAGGCCGACGAGTTCGCCGTCCTCGCCCGGCGTCTTCTGCTCGAAGCTGTCGACGCTCTCCCAGCGGTGCTTCGGAAGCAGCGGAAGCTGGAGCTGCGAGGAGTCCCAGGTCCCGATGGGCTTCTCCATCGAGAGGTGGACGTCCCAGTCGTTGTCGGCCTCGGACGCCTCGCTGATCGGGTCGACGGTGGACAGATACCGACCCGGCTCCTGGTCCATGATGTAGTTGTACGAGAACAGGACGTCGTCGATGCCGAAGTCCTCACCGTCGGTGAAGGTGAGACCCTCGCGGACGTTGAAGTAGATGTCCGGCTCGCCGCTCTCGACGTTCTCGACCGTCCAGTCCGCGTACGCGGACGGCTGGACCTCGTAGGTGACGGGATCCAGGGCCGTCCCGTACGACATGAAGTGGTCCAGGATCATCCACGAGTACGACGAGGACGTGGACAGCGGGTTGAGCCCCTTCGGCGGCTGCGAGAGGCCGACCGTCAGCGTCCCACCACGGGGTACGTCTTCGCCTTCGTCGACGGGTTCGGGCGTCGCCGTCTCCGTCGGCGTACTCTCCCCGGTTGGGGTGTCCGTCTCGTCGTCGTCTCCCCCGGTACAGCCGGCCATGCCGACTGCGAGTGCTCCGGCTCCGGTCCCCATGAGGAACCGACGCCGATCGGTGTCTAACTTGCCACGATTGGTTTCTCGACCCGGCATATCCGCACCATGGGATAATATTGACTTAAAATTATGGGTTTCCTGTCGGGGGGCGTAGGCGACGGCCGTCGGTCGATTTTACCGTATAGACGGCGTCTGGGGTCAGGTGATCGGCTCGCGGTTCACCGCCTTGAACAGCGCCCAGAACGTGATCGAGGCGGCCATCGTGGTCAACGACACCGCCGCCACCCTCGGGATGCCTGCCTGCCCCTGCTCGGCCAGCAGAACCGACAGTACGCCCCAGATTGTCGCGATGCCGAACCCCGCAGCCATCAGCCACGCGGCCTCTACCTGCCGATCACGCCGCATCGCGACGACGGCGACGGTCAGCACCAACAGGCCCAGTACGGCCAGCGCACCGCGGGTCGTTACCATGTCCCCCCGTGAGGTGCGGAGCCACTAATACGTGTAGCATCGGACCCGAAACGTTTCTGCGCGCCGTCACCTGGGATCGGGCGCGGCGGGGTCGTCCCGGGGCGACGGCCGTCCAACAGGCTCACTCGTCGTATTCTTGATACGCGCGCTGGCGCATGCTGGCGACGGGTTCGTCGTAGTCGTACCCGGGGATCACGCCTTCGAGGTACGTGCCCTCCACGTAGTCGACCAGCGCCCGGACGTCCTTCGCGCCGCGCCTGGGGTCGACGTCCTCCACGGTCGCGGTCACCACGACCTCCTCGCCCGCGACGGCGACGTCGGGGTCGAGGTCGTCGGTGCCCGACAGCGGCATGTGGGCGTCCTCCATCCGCCGCTCGAACGTCTCCAGCCATCCCTCCTCGACGACCTCGGCCACCTCGTCCTCGGTGGCCGCAGACAGCGTCGGCGCCCGGACATCGACCGCGAACGCCGGCGGGTCGCCGGCCTCGACCGTCACCGATGCGTCGAACGGCGTGGTCGTCACCTCGTAGCTACCTGCCTCGACCGGGTCGAACGCCTCGTTCCGCCTGAACGCCCGTTCGACGCGGTCCGGTAACTCGCTCATCGCCGCGTGGGTTGGGCGGCCGCGAGTAAAGGCTTCTCGAACCGGCCGCTATCGCCGGTCCGCGCCCGTGGCGACCTCGGTCCGGACGAACCGCCGGACGGCCTCGGCGAACGCCCCCGGTTCGTCGAGGTTGCTCGTATGGCCGGCACCGTCGATGACTTCTGCGCGCGCGTCCCCCGCGGCGGCGTGGTCGTCCTCGCCAAGTCGCATTACCAGGTCCCACTGGCCGTTGAGTACGAGCGCCGGGCCCCGGTAGGTGGCGAACAGCGCCCGGAAGTCGGTCCCGGCCAGTTCCAGCCCCGCCTTCCCGAACTGCCCGGGGAAGAAGCGGGCGTCGACGATCTCGCGCTCGATTGCGTCCGGCAGGTTCCGGCTCCGGACCCACCGCCCGGCGACCCAATCGACGGCCCGTCGGACGAGTCTGCTCTCGGTCGCCGCGTTGGAGACCCGGGAGACGGCGCGCGTGAGAGTTCCGAGTACGCCAGTCGGGTTGGCGCAACTGTCTGCGACGACCAGGGACTCGACCTTCTCGGGGTAGCGTTGGGCGTACATCGTCGCCACGTACCCGCCGAGCGAGAGGCCGACTACGTGGGCCTGCCCGTCGGCTGCCCGTTCGACGGCCTCGTCGACCACCTGGAGGGCGCGCTCCATCTGGAACGGTTCGCCGGAGCGGACGCCGTGGCCGGGCAGGTCCGGTGCGACGACGCGGAACTCCTCAGACAGCGCCTCCCGCTGGGGTGCCCACTGCTTGCGCGTGAACAGCACGCCGTGGACGAACAGGAGTTCCGGGGCCTCCGCTGGGCCGGCCACGTCAACGCCGCGAACGTCGGTCTGGTTGCTCATGGTCACAGGTAGTTGGTACTGGGCACGGATAGGACTTCCACGGAATCGAGCCTCGAACCCCCACTGAGAGCATATATGAATATATGTTCATATATTCATATAACCCCCAACAGCCGCCACAGGCGCGCGAGTCGAGCCCGCGGGGGCTTTCTACGTGTCGCTGTCCACGTAGCCGCCGACGGAGTGCGCACGAAACCATCCAACCCGAACCGACCGAACCACTAACACGGGACCGCCGTACTTTTGCCCGCCGGCCCGATACGAGCACACGACGAATGGCGCGGTACCACATCGAGACCTACGGGTGCACGTCCAACCGGGGCGAGAGCCGCCGGATCGAGGCGGCCCTGCGCGACGGCGGCCACCGCCCCGCCGACGGCCCGGACGAGGCCGACGTGGCCATCCTCAACACCTGCACCGTGGTCGAGAAGACGGAGCGAAACATGCTCCACCGCGCCGAGGAACTCGACGAGCAGACGCCCGCCGACCTCGTGATCACCGGATGCATGGCGCTGGCCCAGGGCGAGGAGTTCGAGCAGGCCGGCGTCGACGCCGAGGTGCTCCACTGGGACGAGGTGCCGACCTACGTCCGCAACGGCGAGTGCCCGACCGTCACCGACGGCATCGAACCCGTCCTGGACGGCGTGGTCGGCATCCTCCCCATCGCGCGGGGGTGCATGAGCGACTGCTCCTATTGCATCACCAAGCACGCGACGGGCAAGATCGACTCCCCGTCCGTCGAGGAGAACGTCGAGCGGGCCCGCGCCCTGGTCCACGCGGGCGCGAAGGAACTCCGGATCACCGGCCAGGACACCGGCGTCTACGGCTGGGACGACGGCGAGCGGAAGTTGCACGTCCTGCTGGAGCGCATCTGCACCGGGATCGAGGGCGACTTCCAGGTCCGCGTGGGCATGGCCAACCCGAAGGGCGTCCACGGCATCCGCGAGGAACTCGCCGAGGTGTTCGCCGAGCACGACGAACTCTACGACTTCATCCACGCCCCCGTCCAGTCCGGGTCCGACGACGTGCTCGGGGACATGCGCCGCCAGCACCAGGTCGAAGAGTTCCGCGAGGTGGTCGACACCTTCGACGAGTACCTCGACTACTGGACGCTGTCGACGGACTTCATCGTGGGGTTCCCGACCGAGACCGACGAGGACTTCGGGGCGAGCATGGACCTCCTGCGGGCTGTCCGCCCCGAGAAGATCAACGTCACCCGGTTCTCGAAGCGGCCCGGCACCGACGCCGCCGACATGAAGGGCCTCGGCGGCCAGGTCAAGAAGGACCGCTCGAAGGCGATGACCGACCTGAAGATGGACGTCGTCGGGGACGCCTACGAGGCCATGGTCGGGGACCGCCGGGAGGTGCTGGCCGTCCAGCAAGGCACCGGCGGCTCCGTGAAGTGCCGCGACTCGGCGTACCGCCAGGTGATCGTCCAGGGGGCCGGCGAGCACGGGATCGAACCGGGCGACTTCCTCGACGTCGAGATCACCGGCCACAACACCGTCTACGCGTTCGGCGAACCGGTGTGACTGTCCAGGACCGGGCGGGTTCCGGCGTGACCGGTTCCGCCGACGGCGAAAGATACAGCCCCGCGGCGTGCCAACCGCGATCGATGACCGAGGACGTCCGGGACCTCGCGCAGGACCTCCACGACCACCTCGAAGCGACCGCCGAGCGCCCGCTCCCGACCGCGGCGAACCGCTGGCTCGGGGAGGCCGAGGCCGCCGCCCGGGATGCCGTCGGCGAGGACGTCCCTCGCCCGGTGATCGGCAAGCGCGCCGGCCAGGTCTCGGACCTGCTCTCGAACGTCGAGGAGACCGGCGACGAGGTGGCCGACCAGCACGTCGCCGCGGCCCGCATCGTCGCCGAGGAGATCCAGCACCGGCTATGAGGGTTCGACCTTGAACCAGGGTGCTTCGACGTTCAAAGTCCGTCGGCTGGACGGACTTTGAACCCGTACCGCGGGACGCCCTCCTGCTCGTAGATCCGCCGGACGGCCGCGCGCACCCGGTCGCCCACGTCGACGTCGCGGCCGTCCGTGACCTGCGCGGGCGCGCTGACGGTCTCGCTCCCGTCGGGCGCGTCGAACGCCACGACGGCGACCCCGAAGTCACCGCCCTTCGACTGCTGGACGGCGAACTCCGGCGGCGCGCCGCCCTGGCCGATGGTCGTCGCCGCCTCGGCGGTTCCCGTCCCCGGGAGTGCTACGTCCTCGTACTCGACCAGATTGCCACAGTCGTCGCAGGCACCCTCCGGCGGAAACGCCAGCGCGTCACACTCGGGGCAACGGCCGGCGACCAGCCGGTAACGCTGGGGGAGACTCCGCCGCCAGGTCGGCATGCTGACGTAGGCACCGCCACCCTCGGGGTCGTCCCGGGTGACGTCGCCGCGCAGGCGGAGGTACTCGGCGTAGCTAACCTCCTCGTGGCCACCGAGATCGATCTCGGCGGGAACGGCGTCCTCGCAGACGACGGCCAGCGCGTCCGCGCCCGCACCGCTGCCGAACGACGCCGCGAGGACGTCCTCGCCGTCGGCGACGGCCCGCGCCAGCGACAGGGGGACGCTCGCGGCGCCCGCGTCCCCGAGTTCCGAGACGGTCTCGTAGGCCGCCACCGCCTCGTTCTCGACGCCGATGGCGCCCGCCGCCCGGTAGGGCATCCCGCCGTCCGGCGCCTGGATCGCCACGGCGTCGAACTGCGGGGGTTCGGCGTCGAGGCGGTCGACGGCACCCTCGATGGCCTCCAGGAACGCCGCCCGGTCGTAACGGGTGACGTCCAGCCCCTCGATGCTCTCGCTACCCCGTCGGCGGAACCGCGTTCCCGGATACGGCGCGGCGTGTTCGGCGCGGTCGGTGACGGCCGCGGGACCCTCGTCGCCCACGACGAACGCCGCGGCGCCCGCGCCGGCCGCGTGTTCCCGTTCGTCGTGCGGTTCGCCCCGCGGGCAGTCCGCGGCGATCACGAGCGCCAGGTCGGCGTCCGCCCCCGGCGCGTCAGAGAAGGTGGCGTCGATCCCTGCCGCGAGTGCCTGGGTACCGGCCCGGGTCGACTGCCCGAAGGTCGCGTGCTCGGTGTCGGCCGGAATCGCCAGCATCTCGCCCAGGCGCGCCGTGAGGTCCTCCTCTTCCAGCGGCGGGGTGGTCGAGGTGAACGCGAGAAAACCAACCTCACCCGGGTCGGCGTCGCCCGCCGACAGCGCCCGCCGGCCCGCCGCCGCGGCCATCGTAAGCGCGTCCTCGTCGGCGTACGGGACCGCCTTCTCCTCGATGCCCGTCGCGTCGAAACTCCCCCAGGCGTCCTCGAACGCTTCGACAGTGACCCGGAACCGGGGTGCATATCCGCCGGCGGCGGCGATGCGCGGGACGGTCATGTGCTCACCCCACCATCGTCTCGTTCAAAGATGTGGACGGTTGCGGCCCCGCCCGACCCGCCGACGTTGTGGGCCAGGCCGTAGCGGGCGCCCTCGACCTGCCGGTCGCCAGCGTGGCCCGTCAACTGTTCGAACGCCTCGACGGCCTGGCCCACACCGGTGGCGCCGATGGGATGGCCCTTCGACTTCAGGCCGCCGGAGGTGTTGACCGCGACGTCGCCGTCCAGTTCCGTGGCGCCGGAGGCGACGAACTCGCCGGCCTCGCCCGGGTCGCAGAACCCGAGGTCACCGTAGGCCAGCAGTTCCGCGATGGCGAAGCAGTCGTGGACCTCCGCGAAGTCCAGGTCCCCGGGGCCGACGCCGGCCTCCTCGTAGGCCATCTCCGCGGCGTCACGCGAGGCCGGGATCGAGGTGTAGGTGTCCCGCTCGAACAGGCCGACCGGGGCGGTGCCGGCGCCAGACCCCGCGACCCTGACCCGGTGGTCCGCGAACTCGTCGACGACGTCCTCGCTGGCGAGGAAGGCCACCGCGGCCCCGTCGGTGGTCGGACAGCAGTGATAGAGCGTGAGGGGGTCCGCGACGACCGGCGCGTTCTCGGCGTCCTCCAGGCTACACTCGAAGCCTAGCTGGGCGTGGGGGTTCATCGACCCGTGGCGGTGGTTCTTGACCGCGACGTGGCTCAACTGCTCGCGGGTGGTGCCGTGCTCGGCCATGTGGGCGCTGGCCATCTGGGCGTACACCCCCGCGAAGGTGGTTCCGGAGAGGCGTTCCCACTCCGTCTCGCCGGAGACGCCCAGCCAGTACCGGGTCACGTCGCCGGAGAGGTCGGTCATCACCTCGACGCCGCCGGCCAGCACCACGTCGGCCATCCCCGAGCGGATGGCCTGGACGCCGTGGCGGATGGCCGACCCGCCCGCGGCGCAAGCGTTCTCGATCCGGGTGGTCGGCGTGCCGTCCAGGCCGACGTGCTCGGTCACGGCGGGGCCGGCCAGGCCGATCTGGCGCCCGCCGACCCCGAGGTTGCCGACGAACGCCTCGTCCACGTCGGCCGCCCCGAGGTCGCCGGCCACGCTGTCCAGCGCGTCCTCGTAGGCGGCCGCGAACAGCGACCGGTAGGTCTCCTGGGGGAACGCGCCGAAGTCCGACTGGCCCGCACCCACGAGATAGACGTCGCGCATGGGTGGAGGTGGGCGGTCGACGCCGTTATAGGTTCGGCTCTGCCCGCCGAAACCGTCGCGCCACTCGAAGCAAAAACTCACCAATCGGCCCGCCGTCCCAGCGATCGTGACTACCCGGAGGCGGTTCCTGGCCATCGGTGCGACTGCGGGGTGCTTCGGGAGCGCAGGGTGCCTGATCAACCTGTCTACGCAGGACGATCACCCAGACGGCCGCCGGTCGAGCGACGAGGTAGATACCCGCAGCCTGACGCTCTCGAAGGCCGGCCCGGGGACGCTGGCCGACGCCAGCGAGGTTCACAGCGGCTGGGTCCACGTCGTCGCCCACGGCGAGACGTACGACCTGGAACTCGCCACGACCGAGGCGTCCGAGGCCCCAAACCGGCCGATCCCGCCGCCGGAACCGGGGAGTTCGGCACCCGGATCACCGGGTCGGGCACCCTCCCGGCCGACTTCGAATCGCTACGGGTCACCGCCAACGGGGAGACGCTCCGGACCGTCGAGAACGAGGGGACGATGCCCGTGATGCGTCCGCTCCCCGGCCCGGTGGACGGCTGACAGACCTGGAGCCGGTACGTCCGCCGAAATTCTGCGTCGAGGACTCGCCGTCGACCTACGTGAACATCGAGTCCTCGGGAAGCTCCCGGCCGGAGATCGGTTGTTCGCCCTGGCTCAGCGCCTCCCCACGGCTCGAGAGTTCCGCGTAGAACCGCTTCATCTGCTCGGCGGACTCCCGCATTCCCGCTGTCGACGGTGAACTCACAGACGCCCTCGATGGCGTCCAGCATGAGGAGCGCGGCCGACAGGTCCGGACCGGGCGGGTGCGTCGGCGTGACGAACGCGCCGGTCGGGGGCGCCTCGCCGTCCAGCGCCCGGAGGACCAGTTCCGCGACGACGCCGTCGAGGAAGCCTCCTGTGCCATGTGTCACCCACCCACGTCGCTGTAACACTCGACGTACCACCCGCTGTCGGGATGCCTGTGGCGTAGTGACGGTCTCCTGGCCGGGGAGACGGATGGCCAAACTTTGAGTAGTGCGTTGACCCCAAGCGAACCTATGAGCACGTCCTACGGCGAGTGGCCCTCACCCGTCTCCGCGTCGGCCGTCGCGGCCGGCGGCCTGGACCTCGGTCACCTCGAACTGGACAGCGAAACCGCCTACTGGCTGGAGCGCCGGCCAGACGAGGACGGCCGCGGAGTCGTCGTCCGCCAGGGATCCGACGGGTCGCCCGGGGCGGTCACGCCCACGGACCACGACGTGCGGACGCTGGTCCACGAGTACGGCGGCGGCGACTTCGCTGTCCGTAACGACACCGTCGTCTACGCCCGCTTTTCGGACCAGCGCCTCTACCGGACGCGTGCCGGGTCCGACGACACGTCGGCCGGCGAAGATCCGACGCCGATCACGCCCGAACCGCCGGTCGAGCGCGGTGCCCGGTACGCCGACCTGGCGTTCGTCCCCGGTGAGGACCGGGTCTACTGCGTCCGGGAGCGCCACTACGGCGAGGACGTCGAAGAGAACGGGGAGGCAGTCAACGAACTCGTCGCCGTCGACCTGGGCGAGGAGTCGGCCCCGGACGTCGTCGCCAGCGGCCACGACTTCTACTCGTTCCCGCGGGTGTCCCCGGACGGGACGTCCCTGGCCTGGACGACCTGGGACCACCCGCGGATGCCCTGGGACGGCACCGAACTCCACGTCGCCCGGATCGAGTCCGGCGGGAGCCTCGCCGACGAACGGACCGTCATGGGCGGCCCCGAGGAGTCGATGTTCCAGCCGACCTGGGGGCCGGAGGGCGACCTGTTCGCCGTCTCCGACCGGACGGACTGGTGGAACGTCTACCGGATCCCGGGGGCCGACGACGGCGAGGTCGATCCGGAACCTGTCCGCGAGGACGACGCCGAGTACGGTACTCCACAGTGGGTCTTCGGTCTGTCGACGTACGCCGTCCTCCCGGACGGTCGGGTCGCCACGTTCAGGCAGAACGGCGACGACCAGCAGTTCGGCGTGATCGACCCCGCCGACGGGGCGTTCGAGCCTCGGCCGGCCCCGATCGAGGCGTTCGCCAAGCCGCGCCTGCGCGCCGACGGCGACACCCTGCTGGCGGTCGGCGGCGGCCCGACCCGGCCCGAGAGCGTCGTCAGGTGGACGCTCGGCGAGGGTGCAGACGGAATGGGTACCGAAGTCCTCCAGCAATCGTTCGCCGTCGACGTCGACGCGTCGTACCTCTCGGAACCGGAGGCGATCACGTTCCCGACGGGCGACGGCGAACGGGCCCACGCCGACTACTTCCCGCCGACCAATCCCGACGTCGAAACGCCGGGG
This sequence comes from Halobacteriales archaeon QS_1_68_20, assembly GCA_003021085.1. Classification (GTDB taxonomy): domain Archaea; phylum Halobacteriota; class Halobacteria; order Halobacteriales; family PXRE01; genus PXRE01. The sequence continues at coordinate 155,555 of PXRE01000033.1, forward strand.
GACGAACGCCCGCCGCTGGTGACGATGGCCCACGGCGGGCCGACCAGCCGGACCGACCCGGTGTTGAACCTGACCATACAGTACTTCACGACCCGGGGGTTCGCCGTCGTGGACGTGAACTACCGCGGAAGCACCGGTTACGGCCGTAGCTACCGCGACCGCCTGCGGGGGGAGTGGGGCATCGTCGACGTCGAGGACTGCCTGAACGCCGCCCGGCACCTCGTCGACGAGGGGCGCGTCGACCCCGACCGGTTGACGATCCGGGGCCGTAGCGCCGGTGGGTTCGTGACCCTGGCGGCGCTGGCGTTCCACGACGTCTTCGACGCCGGCGCCAGTTACTTCGGGGTCGCGGACCTGCGCGCGATGGTCGAACACACCCACAAGTTCGAATCCCGCTACCTGGACGGTCTCGTCGGGCCGCTGCCGGACGCGGCCGACGTCTACGAGGCCCGGTCGCCGGCCGCCAACGCCGACGGCATCGACGCGCCACTCCTGCTCCTCCAGGGCGGCGAGGACCGGGTCGTGCCGCCCGAACAGGCCGACCGGATGGTCGAGTCGCTCGTGGAGACCGGAACGCCGTACGCCTACGTGGAGTTCGAGCAAGAACGGCACGTCTTCCGGAGCGCGACGGCCCGCGAGCGCGCCCTGGAGACGGAACTGGCCTTCTACGGGACGGCGCTGGACTTCGACCCGCCAGGGGTCGAGTCGCCGGAACTCGTCCGCGGCGAGTACCACAAGGAACGCGTCTCGGTCGAGGACTGACGGAGCGACCGCCGGCCCGGATAGTTCGGCCACCGCCTGGTCTGCCGATCAACTAGCGACGATACGTTACGTGCCCACACGCGTCGAGAGACGCTAATCGGCCCGCAAATCGGGTAGGGATAGCTATATACTGGTGAGTATTTTGTATACAAGCTCAATAAAATGAAGCGTAGAGACCTACTCGAGACGTTTGGCGGATCGGCGGAAGCACTCACCCTCGCGACTGACCCGGCCCTTGCGGATCGGCCAGAGCCGGCGCGCACGATCAGGCTCGACCGGCGTGGCCGTCCTCGCGTGGGGTACCCTCGTCCTGGATCGGCCAGAGCCGGCGCGCACGATCAGGCTCGACGGGGCCGGTCACGAGGGCCTGTCGGAGGCCACGGTGACGCTGTTCGAGGACGGGCAGGCGAAAGTAGACATGCACGGCACCCGGCCTGCGGACGCGACCGCCCCCGCGGGGTTCAGCGTCCTCGTGGAAAACCTCCGGGACGCGGCCGCCAGGCGGGTCCTCGAGCAGGCGACCGCCCGCATCGAGGCCGTCCCGACCGAGTAGTTCGGGCCCAACCCGACCGTCGATGACGGTGACGGCCTGTCGGGATCGGGGTCCAGCGGTGACGCCGGCATCGGCACCCAGAGCCACGGCGGCAACGACGGACAGGGCGACTACGAGGGCGGCATCTGGGTCCGCTCGGAGGACTGGGTCGACATCAACCTCGGCATCACCGAGGGCTGGATCGACTGGACGACCAGCGGCGGCGAGGTCCTGAGCCTCTTCGACCCGGGGCTTCCCCCGGAAGGGATCGGGTTCTACGTCGGGTTCTTCGCGTGGCTCGCCGCGCTAGCGGGAATCATCGGGACCGCCGCGGTCCGTACGCCTCGCGTCGGCACTGGTCGCCTCCAATGGTCGCCGCCGGCGGCGTCGTCGCACTGTTCGTCGTCACTACCGCCATCGAAGCGGCCGCGGCGTTGCTCGTGTAGGTCGCTGTCCCGCGCACTTCACTGGTATCGTCCCCGACCTTCGATTTCTCGCAACTGGTCGAGGACCCGCTCGTCGCCGGCCTCGCGGTAGCCGCCCTCGAACGCCTCGATGGTGGCTGGCGGGTCGTCCGCGGTCCCCGCCAGCGCCTGCTCGAAGACGTGCAGGTCCATCGCGTAGTCCTCGACGTGGTCGGTGTAGAAGCCCAGGCCGAAGTCGATGAGGAAGACCCCGGGGTCGCCGGCGTCGGTCTCCGAACTATCTTTGCGCACCCGGACGTTCCGCGTGGTCGGGTCGCCGTGGACGAACCCCGCGCCGTGGATGGCCGCGAGGTGCCGGCCGACCGCGCGGACGCGCTCGCCGGTCAGCGCCCGGCCGAGGTCTGCGTCGCCGACCTCCTGGAACGTGATGGTGGCCTCCTGGAGGTCGACGTCGCGGACCACCGGCGTCGGGACGCCGTGGCGGCGCGCCTCGCTCGTGAGGCGGGACTCCATGACGGTGCGGTCACGCCGGAGTTTCACGTCGAGTTCGGGATGGCGGTAGTCCTTCGGGAGGCGACGCTTGACGACCGTCCCGTCCTCGATGACGACGACCGCCTCCGCGCCCCGGACCTCGCGCTGTTCTGGTGGGACGCGGGCGACCGACTCGCCCTCGTCTCGCGGGCGTCGCCCGCTCGCCCCGTCGGCGGGAGCCGCCCACGGCTCCCGCCCGCGCCAGGTGACGGGTACCTGGTCCGGCCGGAAGTCCGGATCGACGCGGGACTCCTCGACCGGCAGGGTGTCGCCCGCGCGGTACATCTTCGCGCCGAGGACGGCAATCATCCCGGCGTTGTCACGCAGAAAGCGGTCCTCGGGGACGTAGAAGTCCGCGCCGCGGTCCTCGCACGTCCCCCGGAGCATCGCCTGGAGCCGACGGTTCTGGCCGACGCCGCCGCCAAGCACCAGTTCGTCGCTCCCCGTCAGCGAGAGCGCTCGCTCGCTCACCTCCGCGAGCATGGCGAAGATGGTCTCCTGCAGGCCCGTGCAGACGTCCTCCACGGGCCTGCCGCCGTCGTAGGCGTCCTTCGCGGCGCTCATGATCCCCGAGAAGGAGAAGTCCATCCCCTTGACGACGTAGGGGAGGTCGACGTACTCGCCCTCCTTCGCCGCCTCCTCGACCTTCGGACCGCCGGGGTGGGACCACCCGACGTGGCGGGTGAACTTGTCGATGGCGTTGCCGACGCCGGTGTCCATCGTCTCCCCGAGGACGCGGTAGCGGCCGTCGTGAAAGCCCAGCACGTGTGCGTTCGCGCCGGAGGCGTTCAGGCAAACCGGCGAGGACAAGCCCGAGCGGTGCCGGCCGATCTCGAGGTGCGCGACCATGTGGTTGACGCCGACGAGGGGGACCTCGAGCGTCTGTGCGACCGCGCGCGCCGCGGTGCCGGCCACCCGCAGGCAGGCCCCCAGGCCCGGACCGCGCGAGACGGCCACGCAGTCCACGGGCGGGTCGTCGGGGCCACGGTCGGGGTCCTCGCGGGCCAGTTCGCGGGCGTGGTCCAGCGCCGTCTCGACGACCCGGGGGACGTGCTCCTGCATGTGCTCGGCGGCCTCCCGGGGGTGGATGCCGCCCGACTCCGGCTGGTAGGCGTCGGTCTCGATGACCACGTCGTCGGTCGCGGCGTCGTAGACCGCGGCGCTGGCCGCCCAGGCGGTCCCCTCGATGCCGAGGACGACGGGCGATTCGGTTCGTTCGCGCTGGGCCATTCGCGTGCCCGTTGTCGGGGGGCCAGCGAAAAGACGACTTCGGTCTCGGGTTGATTCGAACGTTCCTCTGGCCGTCGATCCCCGGGCGTTTCCGTCGGCGTCGCTCTCCTCGTTCGGTAACCCGGACGGCAACAGCCAGAAAGCCCCCGCGCGCTGGACTCGGGGGACTCGCTGCGCTCCTCGGCCTGCGGCCTCCGGTGCTTACGTCTCCAGGGGCCTGGAGGCCGTCGAGGACCTGCCCGAGGTGGACGTGGTGTTCAGCCCCGGCGGCGGCTCCAGCGCGTCGGGCTACTGCCTGACCGCGGGGGAGCTAGTCGACGCCGACGTGATCGGTGTCCAGTCGGCGGCCGCGCCCGCCGCCCACGAGGCCTGGCAGGCGGGCCACAACGACGCCCACGACCGCATGGAGACGTTCGCCGAGGGCCTCGCCACGCGGACCCCCCCGCTCACCCAGCAGATCATGCGTGATCGGCTCGAGGACTTCCTGCTGGTCGACGAAGACGAGATCCGCTCGGCGATGTACGACCTGCTGGCTCGCGAGCACGTCGTCGCCGAGGGGGCCAGCGCTACCGTGGTCGCGGCCATGCGCCGTCGGGCCGACGAAATCGCCGGCAAGACGGTCGTCGCTCCGGTCTCGGGGCGTAGCGTCGACGTCGAGAAGCTGCTGGACGTCGCGGACGCGGTCCACGGCGAGTAACCGATCCGCGAAACCGGGTCAGGCTTTCACCGGCCTTCCCACTCCGGCTCCCTGTCCTCGAGGAACGCGTCGATGCCCTCGTTCTTGTCCTCGGTCGAGAACAGTTGCGCGAACAGTTCGGCCTCGTACTCGATACCCGCCTCCAGGTCCATCCGGGAGCCGGCTTTCACCGCCTCCTTGGCCAGTTCTAGCGCCAGCGGACTCTTCTCGGCCATCGACGCCGCGAGGCCGTAGACCTCTTCGTCCAGTTCCTCCGGCGCCAGGGCGTCCTCGACCAGTCCGATGTCGGCGGCCTCCTCGGCGTCGACCAGTTCGCCCGAGAGGATCAGCCGCATGGCCTGGCCTTCGCCGACCAGGCGGGGGAGCCGCTGGGTCGCGCCGCCGCCGGGCATGATCCCGAGATTGATCTCCGGCTGGCCGATCCTGGCGCGCTCGTCGGCCAACCGCACGTCCGCCGCCAGCGCGAGTTCGTTGCCCCCGCCGAGGCAGTGGCCGTTGACGCGGGCGATCACGGGCTTGTCCAGGTCGTCGACGTACTCGTAGACCCGGGGGCGCTTGCTCGCCTCGCGCTGCTCGATGGCGTCGCGGTCTGCGAACTCGGTCACGTCCGCGCCCGCGACGAAGGCGTTGCAGTCGTCGGACCCGGTCAGCACGACCACGCGGACCTCGTCGTCGGCTTCCACGGCCGCCAGGACCTGCTTCAGTTGCTCGCGGACCTGGCCGTTCAGCGCGTTGCGGGTGTCCGGCCGCTCGATGGAGACGGTGGCGACGTTCTCGACCCGGTCGCCGACGGTGCAGTCGACCACCTCGCAGTCGGCGGCGACCGTCTCGGGGTCCTCGACCTCGCCGGGTTCGCCGTCGGTCACAGTCGACCCTCCCAGTCGTCGCTGGTGCCGACGATTTCGCCGTCCTCCCAGACGTAGAAGCCCTCGCCGGTCTTCTTGCCGAGTTTGTCGGCCCGGACCTTCTGGCGGAGCAGTTGCGGGGGGCGGAACCGCTCGCCGAGTTCCTCCCGGAGGTACTCGAGGATGTCGAGGCGGACGTCGAGCCCTACGATGTCGCCGAGTTCGATGGGTCCCATTGGGTGGTTGTACCCCAGTTCCATCGCGCGGTCGACGTCCCGGGGTGCCGCGACGCCCTCCTCCAGCATCCGGATGGCCTCGACGCCCAGGGAGACGCCGAGCCGCGAGGAGGCGAACCCGGCAGAGTCCCGGACCTCCACGACCGACTTCTCGATGCCCTCGACGTAGTCGTGGGCGAACTCGACGATCTCCCCGTCGGTCGACTCCCCGACGACCACCTCGACCAGGTCCATGATGTGGACCGGGTTGAAGAAGTGCAGGCCGACCGACCGCGAGGGGTCCTCCAGCACGCTGGCGATCTCGGTGACCGACAGCGAGGAGGTGTTCGTGGCGATCACGCAATCCGCGGGCGCCGCGTCCTCGGCTTCCTCGAAGACGGACTGTTTGAGGTCGACGTCCTCGGGGACGGCCTCGACCACGAGGTCGGCGTCGCCGACGGCGGATTCGAGGTCCGTCGTTCCCGTGATTCGTTCCAGGGTCGCCTCCTTCTGTTCGGGGGTGACCTTGTCGCGGTCGACGCCGCCCTGGAGGTTCGATTCGATGGCCGCCAGGCCGTCCTCGACGATTTCCGATTCGACGTCGCGGAGGACGACCTCGTGGCCCGCCATCGCCGATACCTGTGCGATGCCGTGGCCCATCGTCCCGGCACCGAGTACGCCGACGTTCATACTCGAACGGGCGGCGTCTGGCACCGTAAGCGTTGACGTTCGGGGCGAACACGGGGATTCGTTTTCGCTGGTTCGCTCGGCAGGATCTGCTCGGAGCTGACTCGTCCGATCCGTCGTAGCTGGCCTAACCTGGGATCACTGCGCGCGCGATCGACGCGCGCGAGGTTCCCGTGAGTGAAACGAACGGGGGTTCGGGAGAGCTTGCCCTCCCGGTGGTCCGGGGGCGGCGCTCGTGCCGCCCCCCTCGGCTGGGGAGGCGTGAGGCTGACCCCTCGGTCCAGTGATCGCTAGCGTCGATCCCCGACTCGACCGTGAACACTAGCGACCACTTGACCTAGGGATGGCCACGACCCCCAGCCGATTGCGGTGCTCACTTCGCTGCGCTCCTCATCCCTCGCACGACTATGGTTCGCGGTCGCCTGCGGCGACACGCTCACCAGCGGGCGCCACCGCCGCGGCTGATCGGCCATATATGAAGATATGCACATATGTTCATATAAGCCTGTCCGAACGTTTCTAACCGAATCGCCCCAGAACCCGATTCACTCCTCGTCGCGGGCGACCACGCGCGCGTCCTCCTTCCACTCGCCGAGTTCCTTCGGGTCGACGTGGACGAAGGCGTCGTCGACCTCGTCGATCCCCTGGATCGACTCCATCACCGCGGTCTCGATCTCGTGGGCCTCCACGAGCGTGTGGTCGCCTTCGACCTCCACGTGCAGGGAGACGTCGACCTCCGGGCCGACGTAGTGGGCGATGACGTCGTGGACGCCCTCGACCTCGGGGGGGCCGAGCGCCCGCTCGACGATCTCCTCGCGGAGTTCCTCCGGCGGGGCCGCGCCGACGAGGTAGCTCAGGTTGTCCCGTACCACGTCGATACCCGTGTAGACGACGAACACCGCGACGACCCCCGCGGCAATCGGGTCCAGCACCGGGTACCCGAGTTGGGCCCCGGCGACCCCCACGAGCGCGGCGCCCGCCGCGAGCACGTCGTTGCGGTTGTCGACGGCCGTGGCGGTCACCGCGGGTGAGTTCGTCCGCCTGCCGACGCGCAGACAGTAGCGGTACAGCCACAGTTTCACACCGATGGCCAGCGCGAGGACGGTGATCGCGGCGGGCCCGGTCGGCGGCGCGATTTCCCCGGTGAGCACGGCCTCGACCGCCCCGTAGAAGATGGCGCCGCCGGCCGCGAAGATGGACACCGCCACGAGTAGCGAGACGAACGGTTCGATCCGCTCGTGGCCGTGGGGGTGTTCGAGGTCCGGCGGCTGGGTCGTCAGGTAGAGGCCGCCGAGCACGACGAAGCTGTACCCGACGTCCGCGAGGCTGTTGATCGCCTCGGACCCGACCGCGAGACTCCCCGAGAGGTACCACGCCGCCGCCTTCGCCGCCACGAGCATTGCGTTGGCGGCGAGGACTACGATGCCGACGCGGCGGAGCGTCCGGCGTTCCGACACGTCAACGGATACGAACGGGGGAATGAAGGACGTGTCGATGCTACGGCTCGCGGATCCGGACCGCCCGGCCATCGCCCTGGACTTCGGTCCCCTCCTGGGCCGCGAACGCCTCGTGCAGGCGCTCGTAGGTGTCCGAAAGCGCCTCCACGATGACCTTCGTGTCCGAGATGACCGGCATGAAGTTGGTGTCGCCTTGCCAGCGCGGGACGACGTGGGTGTGCAGGTGGTCGCCGACGGATCCGCCCGCACCCTCGCCGAGGTTCAGGCCGGCGTTGAAGCCGTCGGGCCACAGCGCGGCTTCCAGCGCGTCGAAGGTTCGCTGTTTCAGGCGGGCGTGGTCCAGCAGTTGCTCGCCGTTCAGGTCCCGGTAGTCGCCGGTGTGGGCGTGGGGCACGACCATCACGTGGCCGGGATTGTAGGGGTAATTGTTTAGCAGGACGTAGGCGCGTTCGCTCCGCGCGACGATCAGGTGCTCCCGGTCGTCGCCCCGCTCGGGCAACTCACAGAAGACGCACCCGTCGACTTCGTCTCCCTCGCGTTCGACCCACTCGATACGCCACGGTGCGAACACCTGCTCCATGACTACCCCTGGGAACGCCGTCGGCTTCAGTGTTGACGTCGACCGGCGGCCCCAGGACCCTAACCAATTAGCAGTTTAGGATCGTTCTAACTCCCTGAATTCGTGTTATATTGTTTATTATTTATTCTCAAATTTCACAGTAACACATCCCCTATTAAGCATACGAATGTTTTACAGGGCGTTTTGAACTATCTAAAGATATTTAATCGATTTATTTCCTTCGAAGTCGGCGCAGTCTTGCGATGAACGGTCTATCCTACCCGAAAACGGATCACAGTGTTTATATCATGTGGCTAAGCTTGTAGGCGTATGGCAACTGAATCGCCGTCCCCACTCCACGACCAGACCGAACACTGCGAGAGCTGCGATAGGGAGACCCAACACTCGGTTAGCGTCGAGATTCGGACCGAGAGCGGCAAGCGCGAGAACGCCGAGTTCTCGCGTGAACCCTACCGGGTGGCTAAGTGTATGGCCTGTGGTACGGAGCGGAGCCAGCGGATGAACAACGCCTGAGTAAGGAGCTTCTACCGCCGCATCCACAAAACGGCTAATCCTGATTTTCCTGGCGACGTACGCTGACCGACGTCGGCCGGTAACGAGTTCCTACTAGCTCGTCACGCCGACCGCGTCGTCACTTCACAGCCGTCATCGGTGACGATGACCGTGTGTTCGGCCTGGCTGACGAGGTTGCCGTCCTGTTCCTTGAGGACGGGGTAGCCGTGGACGACGTCCTGCATCTTCAGGCGGCGCAACGCCACGCCGACCCGGTCGACGTCCAGCCACCGCTTGGCGAACGGCAGGGTGCGGAACTCCTCGGTGATCTGCTTGAGCGCCTGGCGGGCCTGTCGGTTGCGGACGCTACGCTCGTTCTCCAGGGCGTAAATCTGCTCGTCTGCGCCCTCCCGGACCTTCCCGGGGCCGTCGGTAGCGAACGGTTCGATGGCGACGACGTCACCCACGGACAGTTCGATCCCCTGCTGGGCCGCCCGGTTGGGGACGTTGGGTTCGACGTGCTGGTCCCAGTGGCCGAGACCGTGGCCCGTGAGGTTCACGACGGGGTTGTAGCCGTAGCCGTCGATGACCTCCTCGATGGCGCTCCCGATCTCGCCAGTGTGGACGCCCGGTTCGACGGTGTCGAGCGCGGCCGCCAGGGCCTCCTCGCTGGCCTCCACGAGTTCGGGGTTGCCGGAGAAGTCCACCGTCACCGCGGCGTCGGCGAGCCAGCCGTCGACGTGGACGCCGATGTCGAACTTCACCATGTCCTCGCCGATGGCCCGGGCGTCGTCCGGGCCGGCCGCCCCGTGGGCGGCCTCCTCGTCGACGCTGATGTTCAGCGGAAAGCCCGGTTCGCCCCCGAGTTCCCGGATGTGCTCTTCGGACCACTCGGTGATCTCGAGGTAACTCGTCCCGACCTCGACGCGGTCGACCAGTTCCTCGCGCACCTGTGCGAGAATCTCGCCCGCCTCGCGGTGCTTCTCGTATCTCTCGGCGGAAAGATCCGGATCGTCTGCCATGGAACCGCCTTCGTACGAGGCTGGGAAAGCGGTTTCGCTCCAGGGGCCGTCGACGCTCCGGTCCTGGCCGCGCCGTGTGCCTCCGACGCGGGACGAACCGGCGGAATCAGGGCGAGAACGCGTGCAGGGTCCCCCCGGCGTCGCCGACGTACACCGTCTCTCCGCCGACCGCCGGCGAGGAGCACGTCAAACTCCGTTCGACGACTCGCTTCACTTCTCGGTTCCATCTGACAGCGAGACAGCAACCAGGTCGGACCCGCCGGTCACCTGGAAGACGTAGTCGTCGTAGATGGCCGGCTGTGACGTCCGCCCGACGGTCGTGTCGAACGGGTTCCGGTCGTGCGTGTACGTCCAGTCGACGGCACCGGTTGACGGAACGAGTCCGTGCATGGCCTCCGGCTGGACGACGACGAGCGTGTTGGATGATCGACCCTGGGTGAGTGCGAACCCGTTCACCTCGCCTTCCTCCGGGAGGTTCGTTCGCCACAGCTCGTCGCCGATGCTGGCGCGGTGGGCGTTCACGAACCCGGATTCGGGGCTGAGATAGACCCGGTGGTCCCCGCCACCCTGGACGTCCGTGTCGAGGGCGCAACTGGTGAAGCTCCCGCCGACTGCTCCCAGATCTGCGAACCGCTCTGTCCGTCGATCGCCCGGAGCCGCCGCCCGTCGTCCGAAGAACCGTCCGGGGAGACGTAGTAGGCCTGGTAGACCCGTCCGGACGCGTCGTTCGTCGCCGAGTGGACCGACCCGTCTCCGGTGGGCGCCGCCACCGCCCGGAGCCGTCGTCCGGATCGACCGAGTGGATCGCGCCGTCGCGGGTGGTCACCCAGACGTACCGGTCCTGGCCCCTGTTCTCGCTGACGGCGGTCGGGGCGGATCGATCTCCACCCCGGCGTCGCACGTCCATTTGGTCCCCCCGTCGTTCGGATCGAGTGCGTAGAGTTCACCGTCCACGGTCCCGACCAACACGCTCTCGTGACCGCCGACGGGTGAGCCGGTTATCTCGGACCCGAGCGACCGCGACCACCGCTCCGACAGCGGCAGCGACAGATTTCCACCCACGCTCGCCGTGTGCCTGGGGCCTCCGCGGTCGGTGGGCCAGGCCGGTGCGTTGTAACTCGAACCGGGCTGTTTTCCCGGGGTTCCAGTGGCTGCCTGTTCCGAACACCCAGCCAGTCCGACCGCCACTGCTGTCCCGAACGCCGCTATACCCCGTTCCACGAATTCTCGTCGTGACGACATACGATCCGAAAACCCACGTATTGTAATAATACTTGTCGCACAACAATTAAAATGCAAATATGCGGGGTGCCCACGACGACTGTACCGGTCGAACATCGTCGCGGGACGGACGCTAGCTCCCGCTTTCGTGACGGACGACCGGACTCACGTCCGGGACACCGACCGAACGTCCCACCCGCACTCGGGGCAGGCGTCGACGCCCTGTACGTTCGCGACCGTCGTCTCACACTCGGGACAACGGCGCTGGGCCGTAACTCGTTCCATTACCGACCGACCATACGTTCGACGATAATAAACCTCGGGTACGACGACCGTCGAAAAATTGCCGGTCGTCACGGTCGATTCCCTTATGTACGCTCGTTCGATGTATAGGTAATCGCCGTGGTTCGGGCGTCGATCCGGTTGACCGCTACTCGTCGACTCGATGGCCGCGACCGTCGCCGTCGTCTCGTCGTCCGCCCTGGTGTCCCTGGCCTCGTCGACTCATGAAAATTCTCGGTGTGTCTATGACGCGGTCACGCGCTGGTCGTGGCGCCGGGGTCGCCCGGCGCCACGGCCCGATCACTTCCTGCGGAACTGGCCAGTATCGGGGTCGCGGCGCTGCTGGCGGGCGGAGTGGCGGCCGCCGCGACTCCGGCCTTGGTGGCCGCCGAACTGCTCGCCGTGTTGCTGGCCGTGCTGGTGGTGTTGCTGGCCCTGCTGGTGTCGTTGCTGGCCCTGCTGGTGTCGTTGCTGGCCTCCTCGTCGACTCTGCTGTTCGAAGCGCTGGCCCGGTTCACCGTCAAAGTGCCCGGATTGCCCACCAGCACCGCCCGTCTGCTGGCCGGTCCCGCCGGTTTGCTGGGCCCCGTGTCGGGTCTGGCGGCCCTGCTGGCCGTGCTGGCGCTGGCCGCCACCCTGCTGGCCTCGTTGTTGGCCGGTGCCACGCATCTGCTGACCGCTCATCCCCTGGTACTGGCCGTGCTGGCGTCGTTGCTGACCCTGCTGGTGTTGCTGGCCGTACTGATGACGTTGCTGGCCGTGCTGGTGTCGTTGCTGGCCGTGCTGGTGTCGTTGCTGGCCGTACTGATGACGTTGCTGGCCTTGCTGGCCCATCTGGCCCTGCTGGCGGCCGTGGGTCCGGCCTCCCTGCTGTTCCCACTGGCGTTGCTGGCCGTGTTCACCGCCGAACTGCTGGCCACTATGCTGTGCGCCCTGATGCTGTTGGTGTCCGCCGTGTTGTCGGCTCTGGTGCTCGCCCTGCATCCCGCGCTGTCGTCGTCCTTCCTGGCCCTGTTCTCGTCCCTGGTGTCCTTGGCGTCGTTGATTCATAGAGGATCACTCGCAGTTCGTGACGTACCGGTCTGGGTCGCTCCAGTTACGCCCTCCGTGACTGGAACGCCGATAGAGAATAAACCCCGAAATCGTTTCGGGAGTTCACCGGCGGAAGCATGGCGTTACTCCCTGGAAACCGTATCGTGATTCACTCGACGGTGGAGAACCCCACCGGCGGGCGGATGCGTCGACCGACGACGCGGCAGTAACGAGCGGTTACGGATGGCCACAGTCGGGTAATCAGTCCCTCGCCACGGCGGTCTGCATCCCCTCGCTGTTGAACGCGCTCCCTGCGTTGCCCTGGCGGTCGAGGACGATGACGCCGGCGGACGACCCGGTGAGTTCGCCGAACTCCTCGATGGCCAGTTCGGCCGCCGCGTCGGCGCTCGCCCCTCGCTCCAGATGTCGAACGGCACGCCGCGAGAGGGTCACGCGGGCGATGTCCTCGCCGGCACCGGTCGCGCTGGCGCCGCCCGCCGGACTGCAGTAGAACCCGCACCCGACCTGCGGGACGTCCCCGACGCGCCCAGCCAGCGCGGCCCACCGTCCGCCGGTCGACGTCGCGGCGGCGAACGAGTCGCCGTCGCGCGCGACCGCACCGACGGTGTCGTGGTCGTGTTCGTTCCCCTCGGCTACGCTCGCTCCGGCCACGTCTCCCCCGGCTACGTTCGCCCCGGCCGCGTCTCCCTCGGTCACGCGGCCGCCGGGATCGGTGCGGCCGAATCGCCCGCGGATCCACTCCAGTTGTTCGGGTGGTCCAGCGTCGACGGGAGCGTCCTCGTCGGCCCACTCCTCCCGGGTGCGGTCGGCCCGGAGGTCGACGCCGGTTTCGACGCCGAACGCCTCGGCGAGCGCGACGGCGTGGTCGCCGGCGACGAGGACGTGCGGCGTCTCCTCGAGTACGACCCTCGCCGCGGAGACGGCGTGTTCGACGCCGGCCATCGAGCAGACGGCGCCCACCGACCGGTCGGTGGTCATGAGGCCGGCGTCGGTACGGACCGCGCCGTCGCTCTGGATGGCCCCGCCGACCCCCGCGTTGAACCGCGGCGAGGACTCCAGCACGCGCACCGCCGACTCGACGGCGGACAGCGGCGTCTCTTCCCCTCGCCCCGTCTCGGCGGCCTCGTCCAGCACCGCCTGGCGTGGCTCCGGTTCGTCGGGTTCGCCCCCCGCACCGCCGTGGACGATGACCTGCATGGACGGGGGAATCCACGGGGCCGACATAAGGGGTCGGGAACCGGTGGCCGGTGCCGATTATCGCTCGAACTAGCTGTCGGTCGCCGGGAGACGTCACTCCTCTGCAGGATCTGCCGTCTCACTGGCCGTCTGCCAGTCGGGTTCCGGTTCGCCGGGGCGGTGGCCGAGTCGCTCGGCGCACGGCCGGCAATCGTGGGTCGTCGTGCTCTCGATCCGCCGTCCGGGTAGTCCCCACTCGATCTCGTCGACGACCGCGTGGGAGGCGACGCGGGGGACGTCGCGTTCGCCGCAGTTGTAACAGACGTCGATGGACGCGACCCACTCGCGCTCGACGTGTTCCCGGCGGCCGAACTCCCAGGGCAACCCGACGTACCCCAGTTCCCGACCGGCCATGAGGCGAATGGGGTAGTCGACGGTCAGCGCGGCCAGGAAGAGGGTGACGACGGCGCCGAGGATGGTCCCAGTCGTCCCCTGATCGCCGGGAACGAGCCTCAAAAGGCTGCCGTGTACGACACCCACAGGACGATCCCACCCACTCCGTGTTTCAGTTCGTGCTTCTCGCGGTAGCGTTGCTGGACCTCTCCCGGCGTCGACATGCGATCCGGCACGTCCCTCCGGGAGAGGAAAAGGCTGCGCTTCCCGGATCGTCTCCGGCCCAACGCTTTTCGTCGGCCACTACCAGCCATCGGTCATGGTCGTCTCGACCGACTCGCTCTGGGACGAACTGTCCGACGGGTTCCGCCGGGAGTTCGACGACGCCGTCGTCTACGCGGACGCCGAGATGGAGACGGTCCTCCACGAGGGTCCCGCTGTCGTGCTGGCCAACGGCTGGATCGAGTTGCCCAGCGGCCGCCTGCTCTCGCCCGACGCGGTCCACCACGTCGACCCCGGATCGACGGAGTGACCGACCACTCGGCGGCGGCCGTCCCCTGGGCCGTCTCACCGAATGTCATGTCGTAGGCCGTCCACGGCAGGATTGCACCGACGGCGAGCAGCCCGCCGCCCAGTGCTATGAATCGGCGCCGCCAGGACGCCGCGTGGTCCTCCTCGTAGGAACTCGTGGGGGCCGTTCGACCGACCCCGAAACGTCTGTTTCGTTCAGACCGACGCCGATGGAAACTGGTCCGACGCCGCGGTTGCCCGGACGCCCGGGCAATTTTCGCCGCTCGCGCCGGAAAGACAGCCCTTTTAGCCGCGCTGGCCCTCGCTTCGGACGACATGAGCTACGAGCACATCGAGGTTCCCGACGACGGGACCAAGGTAAGCGCCGAGGACGGCGAACTCGACGTCCCCGACGATCCGATCATCCCGATCCTGTACGGCGACGGGACCGGCGTCGACGTCGGCCCGGCGGCCCAGAAGGTCCTGTCGGCGGCCGCGGAAGCGACCGGCCGAGAGGTCCACTGGATGCGAGTCTACGCCGGCGAGAGCGCCCGCGAGAAATACGGCGAGGACGTGAACCTGCCGGACGAGACCGTCGACGCGATCCGCGAGCACCGCGTCGCCATCAAGGGACCGCTGACGACGCCCGTCGGCGCCGGCTTCCGGTCGCTGAACGTGGCGCTCCGGCAGACGCTTGACCTCTACGCCAACGTCCGCCCGACTTACTACCTCGACGGCGTCCCCTCCCCGATGGCCAACCCCGAGGAGATGGACATGGTTACCTTCCGGGAGAACACCGAGGACGTCTACGCCGGCATCGAGTGGGAAGCCGGCACCGAGGAGGTCGAGCAGGTCCGGGAGTTCGTCGAAGAGGAGCTGGGCTTCGACGAGACCATCCACGACGGCCCCGTCGGCATCGGCGTCAAGCCGATCAGCGAGTTCGGCACGAAGCGGCTGGTCCGTGAGGCCATCGACTACGCCCTGGAGCAGGAGAACAAGCAGTTCGTCACGCTCGTCCACAAGGGCAACATCATGAAGTTCACCGAGGGTGCCTTCCGTGACTGGGGCTACGAGGTCGCCCGCGAGGAGTACGGCGACGAGGTCATCACCGAGGACACCCTCTGGGAGGAGCGCGACGGCGAGCCGCCGGCGGACGCCGTCGTCGTCAACGACCGCATCGCGGACAACATGCTTCAGCAGATCCAGACCCGCACCGACCAGTACGACGTGCTGGCGATGCCGAACCTCAACGGCGACTACATCTCCGACGCCTGTGGCGCCCAGATCGGCGGCCTCGGCATCGCGCCGGGCGCCAACTTCGGCGAGGCCCGCTGCCTGGCCGAGCCGGTCCACGGCTCCGCGCCCAAGTACGCCGGCGAGGACAAGGTCAACCCCTCCGCGATGATCCTGTCGGGTCGCATCCTGTTCGAGTACATGGGCTGGGAGGACGCCGGGCAGTTGATTCGTGATGCTGTGGAGGCCCAGATCCAGAGCGGGCGCGTGACCTACGACATCGAACGGCAGATCGAGGGCGGCGAGCGTGTTGGTACTGATGCGTTCGCCGACGAAGTGGTCGAGCAGATCGAGAAACTGGCCTGAACCGACCGAAACCGTCTCGCCGCTATCCGCCGGCACGGGGACCGCTCAATCCCGCCAGTCGGGGTCGTCCCGGGGCGGGCTGAACACGTCGTAGCCGATCACGGGGACGTCGCCGCGGTTCTCGGCGGCGTGGGGCTCGTCGCCGGCGAGGTGGTCGGTGTCGCCCTCACCGACCGGCATCTCCTCGCCGTCGACGACGAACGTGAGCGTCCCCTGGAGGACGAAGCCCAGTTGCTCTTGCGTGGCTGTGCTCGGGGACGGTGGCGCCCGGCTCGATGAAGAAGTGCTGCAGGTTCGCGTTCTCGCCGCGGGCCAGCAGCTTCAGGTGGACGCCGTCGACCGCCTCGGTGGCGTCTTCGGACTCCTCGGGGGCGATCTCCATGGAGCCAAGGGCGTGGCCCAGCGATCTAAAGATTCTCGGCCCGGGACCCGCCGACCGCATCCAGGATCTCTCTGTACCGCCGTGAGAGAGACCGCCACCGATACGAAACGGTCCACGAACCGAGCAGCTGCCCGCCCGTCCAACACCACCAGATAGGTGTGTTTTTCACGCCCGGAAACCGAAACCGAGCCATGCTCGACTACGTGGACCTGGAGGCCGACCTCGACGAGGAGGAGCGACTGATCCGGGACACCGCCCGGGAGTTCGTCGAGGAGCAGGTCGACCCCGACATCGGCGAGCACTTCGAGGCGGGGACGTTCCCGACCGAACTGATCCCCGAGATGGGCGAACTCGGCTTCTACGCGCCGAACCTGGAGGGGTACGGCTCGCCGAACGTCTCCGAGACGGCCTACGGCCTGCTGATGCAGGAACTGGAGGCGGCCGACTCCGGCATCCGCTCGATGGCCTCCGTCCAGGGCGCGCTGGTGATGTACCCGATCCACGCCTACGGCTCCGAGGACCAGAAGGAACGCTGGCTCCCGGACCTCGGCCGGGGCGAGGCCGTCGGCTGTTTCGGGTTGACCGAACCCCAGCACGGCTCGAACCCCTCGGGGATGGAGACCTACGCCGAGCGGGATTCCGACGGCTACCGCCTGAACGGGTCGAAGACGTGGATCACCAACTCGCCAATCTCCGACGTGGCGGTGGTGTGGGCGCGGGACCGGAGCGCCGACGACGAACCGGTCCGGGGCTTCCTCGTCGAGACCGACCGCGACGGGGTGACGACGAACGAGATCGACGAGAAACTGTCGATGCGGGCCTCGATCACCGGCGAGATCGGCCTCGACGACGCCTGGGTGCCCGAGGGGGACGTCCTTCCCGGCGTCGAGGGGATGACGGGGCCGCTGTCGTGTCTCACGCAGGCCCGCTACGGCATCGCGTGGGGTGCGGTCGGGGCGGCGCGGGACTGTTTCGAGACCGCCCGGGAGTACGCCCTCGAACGCGACCAGTTCGGCGGTCCCATTGCGCGGTTCCAGCTCCAGCAGGGAAAACTCGCCGAGATGGCGACCCAGATCACGCTGGCGCAACTGCTGGCCTACCGGCTGGCCGAACTGAAAGAGCGCGGGGACCTGCGACCGCAGCACGTCTCGATGGCAAAGCGCAACAACGTCCGGATGGCCCGCGAGCAGGCGAAGGTGGCCCGCGAGATGCTCGGTGGCAACGGCATCACGCTTGACTACTCGCCCATGCGGCACCTCGCCAACATGGAGACGGTCTACACCTACGAGGGAACCCACGACATCCACACGCTGATCCTGGGCGAGGACCTCACCGGCATTCCAGCCTTCGAGTAGGCTCGGCTCGCAGGTCTGCTGGAATGGCGGTGAGCAATCGGCGTTCCGGCCTTCGAGAACGGGCAGAACGCTTTTTGAGGCGTTCGCCGACGTCAACGTCGTGAGACGAACGAGACGATCGGTGCTCGCGGGATCGGCAGGCGTGGCCGTCGCGCTCGCCGGGTGTTCGTCGTCCAGCGACGACACGCCGACCGAGGACCCCGAGTTCCGGATCGAGGAACTGGCGTTCGCCAGCGCGGAGCCGACCGGGTACGACGAGTACGAGCCCCAGCCGGACGCGACCTACCAGCTCGGCGAGACGGCGTGGTTCTACGTCGGCGTGCTGAGCGGGACGCCCGAAGACGACGTCGTGGAGTTCGACACGGTCTTCGAGGTGACGCCGCCGGAGGGCCGGACCCAGCGCGGTGAGGATACGGTTACCGTCGACGTCTCCGGCGAGATGGGCCACCAGCGGATGTTCGTCTCGAACGGCTACCACTCGTCGCCGGAGTTCCCCACCGGCACCTACGAACTGACCGTCGAGATCACCGATGTCCACTCGGAGACGACCGACGACATTTCGGGTGAGTTCGTGCTGGAGTGAATGGCTTTCTGTCCGTTTGCGGTCTCTGGTTCTGGACGTCTCTCGGTCTTTCTGAAATACTTCGTTTTCGTCGGCCGGCAACACGTAGAAAGCCCCCGGCGGGCTTCGGTCGCGCGCCTCGTTGCGCGCCTCATTCAGTCGCTCGCTCCGCTCGCTCCTTCATTGCGGTGCTTACGTCGTCGTGCTTCCCGAAGCCCGCCGGCCCCTTTCAGTCCCGCCCGACAGCTCGGCGCGACCACCAGCCTCCCCAGCCGACTCGCGCGGCTATGGTTCGCGGTCGCCTGCGGCGACACGCTCGCCGTCAGAGCAAGCTTTGACGAACCCCCGTTCCGTTTCACTCACGGGGACACCAGCGCGCGCCGTGGCGGTTGTTGGGGTTATATGAATATATGCACATATGTTCATATATGATCGACCAACCGGATGGCGCGCGCTGGCGCGGCCTCCGTGCCGCGCCGAAAGCGCGCGAGGGACGAGTAACGCGAGGAACGCCCGGAGGGCGTGACTGAGTAACGCAGTCGGCTGGGGAGGGGTGTGGATGCGGCTTGCGGGGTGGGACTGTAAGGACCGCAACGAAGTGAGGACCGCAGCGAGCCGCGCGAGTCGAGCGCGCGGGGGCTTTCTGGCTGTTGCTGACCGAGCGACCGTCGAAGTCGAGCGCGCGCGGGCTTTCTGGGCGCTGGTGACCAACGTGACCGTTCGCGGTGAGTGCGCAATATTTTCGACCGGAAACGGCCCCCGGCCAGAACCCAAAACACCTATCAACCAGGCCCGACCACGTCGAAGCGTCTTCTTCCGGCCGTAGCCGTGGCACCGTCCAGGGCTGTGGCCGGCCGCCGCACGTAACGCGGCGAGACACCCATGACAGGACGCGTCGAATCCCGACTCGAATCGCACATCCGGCGACGGGGCGGCCCTAGGTGATTATTACATGACAGGACGCGTCGAATCCCGACTCGAATCGCACATCCGGCGACGGGGCGGCCCTAGGTGATTATTACATGACAGGACGC
>PXRE01000033.1:174657-201591 GCA_003021085.1 Halobacteriales archaeon QS_1_68_20
GAATCGCACATCCGGCGACGGGGCGGCCCTAGGTGATTATTACATGACAGGACGCGTCGAATCCCGACTCGAATCGCACGACTACGAACTCGTCCGCCAGTTGCACGCCGTCCCGCCGCACGAGGTATACGAAGTACGCCTGGACGGGACCCGGGCGGTCTGCAAGGTCGCTGCAGGTCCCGAGGCCGACCCCGCCACCGAAGCGCGCGTGATCGAACACGTCCGCGAGCACACGTCGGTCCCGGTCCCCGAGATTCTCGCGACGGGCGACGACTGGTTCGTCGCCCGGTGGATCGACGGCCTCCCCGACGAGGTAGCCGTCGACGAGGCTCGCGCCCGAACGATGGGCGCCGGCCTGGCGACGCTCCACGAGCAGGCGACCCTGGACTCCCCCGGGTTCTTCCAGTCTTGGGGGCCGCTGGTCGACGCCTACGAGCGCTGGAGCGACGTCCTCGTGGCGGTGCTCGCTGCCCGCCGGAACTACCTCGAACCCCTGGGGTACGCCGACGTCGCGCAAGCGGCCATCGACTTCGTGGACCGCCACCGCGAGGCGTTCGACCCCGTCGACCCCGTGGTCGTCCACGGCAACTACCTGCCCGAACACGTGGGCGTCACGGACGCCGATTCGACTCCAGGCGAGGTCGTCGCGGTCATTGACTTCGAGCACGCGCTTGCCGGCGCGGCCGAGTGGGACCTGATCCGGACCGCCCTGCCGGTACACAGCAACGGGGGGGAGGCGGTCCGGGACGCACTCCTGGCGGGCTACGAGTCCGTCAGGTCGCTGGACGACGGGTTCGACCGCCGCTACGAGGCGTACGCGACGCTGAACACCGTCTCCTACCTGAAGGCGCTTCACCTCCAGGACCAGCACGACCCCGCCGAGGTCGAACGCCGCGCCGAACGGATGCGCGAGCACGTCTACGACTCCTTGGACGAACTCGACGGCGAACTCGGGTAGCGGGGTCGCCGCGGGTCGACGAACTGGCGGCCCGGGACTGCCGATCCGCGAGGAATACGAGGGGGTGCCACCCCCGGGTGGACTACGTCCCCACGGACGCCGGCCGCGAGGTGGCGGAGCGACTGGCTCCGCTGGTGGCGCTGGCCGGTGACCAGGACTAGTTGCGGGCCCAGATTGTCCTATCAATGAGGTGGTGGCGTGCGCGAGTAACGCGCGCGAGGGCCCGGGAGCGGGGCTTGTCCCGCCCCCAGCGGTTGGGGCGGTGGGAGGTTGACCCTTAGTGCCGATGGTCACTAGTCTCGACGGTTCGGGAAGGGGCCAACGCAAGCGGCCACCGGCACTAGGGATGTCCACGCCCTCCCCAACCGACTGCGCTCCTCAGTCACGTTCGTTCCCGCCGGTGCTCGTCCCTCGCGCGCATGGAGGCTCGCGGTCGCCGCCGGCGACACGCTCACCAGCGCGCGCCCCGTTCCACGGCCGACGGAGCTCACGCCGGTCGCGGGACCTCGCGCTCGCTACTCGTCCCTCGCACGACCCTGGTAGCTAGTCCGTGTACCGCCCGGTCTCCATGCCACACTCCAGGCAGATGGTCACGACCGCCTCGCCGTCGTCGGCGAGTTCGACCGATGCGGGCGTCCGGTAGCCGCAGTTGACACACTCCCGCAGGAGGTGGAGGTCGCCGGACTCCTGGGGCGCGCCGATGGCCAGCGCGACGACGCGCTCGTCGCCGGCGTTGACCCCGCGCTGGGACTCGCCCGGCCCGAACCTGATCGCTCCCTCCTCGGCGACCTCGACCTTGCCGTCCGCCGTCTCGAAGGTGACCGTCCCCGACTGGACGTAGAACAGTTCCTCCTGCTTCTCGTGGCTGGGTACCCGAACGCGAAGCTCTCGCCGGGATCCAGTTCGTAGTAGTTGATCGCCACGTGCTCGGCACCCAGCGCCCGCGACAGCGGCCGCTTGACGTCCGCCGGTCCCATCCGGTCGTCGACGTCGTCGATGCGGACCTTCTCCATGACCGGGGGTGTTCGGCCGGAACCAAAAGCGTTGGCGGACCGTCCGGTCGGTCCACTGGACGCTCCGATCTCGCCGTCGCCCGGACGGCTCTGGGCTGGGCCGGCTCGCCTTCGCTCGAAACGGTCGGGGTGGTACAGGCCACCCGGGGTGGCAACGACCGCCGACGTCACGGGACCGAACTCCCGTCAGCGGAGCGTTAGGCCCGCCTAAAACCGCGAGACGCGAACCGGTTCGCCATATAGATTTAAGTTGCCACTGTCCGTTCACCCGGTCACGATGGCCATCGATCCGCAGTTCAACGAGAACAGGGAAGTCGTCGAAGAGCACGAAGGTCACGACGTCTGGGGGCCGGTCGACGAACCCGAGGAACTGGGCATCCACGGCACCCACGTCGCGGTCGACTTCGACCTCTGCATCGCTGACGGCGCCTGCCTGGAGGACTGTCCGGTCGACGTCTTCGAGTGGGTCGACACGCCGGGCCACCCCGAGAGCGAGCGCAAGGCGGACCCGACCCACGAGTCCCAGTGCATCGACTGCATGCTCTGCGTCGACGTCTGCCCGGTCGACGCCATCGACGTCGACTCCGGCCGCGCCGGCGGCGGCGACGGCGGCTGGTAATCCCTTTCTCGGTTCCGCTCGGTATGTTCTCCGCAGATCGTCTAGGGGTTCTTCTGGTCGTCGTCCTCCTCTCCGGTACCGTCGCTGGGCCAGCGGCAGCGTCGTCGGCAGACACCGAGACGCCTCCACCCGACGCCCACTTCGAAGCGAGTCGCGCCGACAACTCCGGCTACGGCTCGACGACTCTCGTCGTCGACGCACCGGCAGACGAGGCGGTCTACGTCGAGTCCCCGGCGTTCGACGACGAGGCGCTCGAAGAGATGTTCGGTGGAACGATCGAGGGGGATCTGGTCCGCGTCCCGTTGCCACCCAGCGGCGAGATCGACGTCGAGGCCTGCACCCCGAAGACCGGCGAGGTGACGTTCACCGTAACCGGTGCTGACAGCGGCGTGAGCGACACCGCGAACCTCACGCTGTACAGACTCGAGACCCCCAACTTTCACCACCGGGATACCGTCATGGTGACGGAACCGAACGAGACCGCCCGCATCCAGGTCGAGAACGACCTCGGCGACTGTACCGTCGACTCGACGCAGGCGCGGATCGTCGTCGGGTCCCGCGAGGCGGGAACCGACGCCGACTCCGTCCCCCACTCCGACGCCTACGCCGACCCCCGAACCGACGGCGACACCGGCGTCATCACCGACCTCGACCCCCGACGGACGGAGCAGTCACCGGGCGGGGAACCATCTGAGAAGGGGACGGACGAACCGGCGACCGGGCCTGGCTTCGGTCCGGTGGCCGCCGTCGTCGGGACGGCGCCGGCGGCCCTGGCCGCCGCGCGGCGGGCGTAGGGTTACTCCGTGGACTCGACGTCGATCTTCTCCTCCAGGTCGGCGAACTCCTCGGACTCGGAGAGTTCCCGCAGTCGCTCGCGGAAGTGCTGCTCGCAGAGTCCCACCTTCACGCCACCCGTCTCGGCGGTGACGGCCGCGTTTCCGTCGCAGTAGTGACAGCGCATACACCATCCCTAGGGATCCGGTGATTTTCAAGCCTGCGCTCCACATGCCGCCCGTCCGACGGGCGTCAGTCGGTCGTCCGCTCCAGGGCAGACCGGAACTGCTCGTACTCCGCCGCATCGAGTCCCGTCACCCCCAGGGTCTCCTCGTGGGCGTCGGTGCCGCCGGTCGGCAGGAGGTCGTACTCCCGGATGGCCTGCTCGACCTGGGTAGCATCGACCTCGCGCCCGTAGGGGTAGTGCAGTTCGACGGCGTCGAGGTCCGCGGCCAGTTCGAGCGCAGCCTCGGGGTCGTCGTACCGCATGGGGTGGGCCAGGCCGACGAGGCTGCAGGCCTCCCGTAGCAGTTCGACGCCACGTTCGAAGGAGGGGACGTCACGCGAGACGAAGAAAGGGTCGCCGTCGCCGATGAGTTCGTCGAACGTCTCCTCGTAGCCGTAGTCGGTGTCGGGGTGGTCGGCCACCGCGCGGGCGACATCGGGCCGACCGAGGCCCGGTTCGACGGCGACATCCAGGCTCACGCCGAGGTGGTCCTCCAGACCCTCGACGATGGCCCGGCCGCGCTCGACCCGGTCGCGCTGGATGCGTTCGACCTCCGCGGCGAGGGCGTCCGTCGGTTCGACGCCGTAGCCGAGCAGGTCGACCCGTTCCCCCTCTTCGGGTTCGACCCGCAACTCGATGCCGTGGACGACGGTCACCCCGTCGCGCTCCACGACCGGCCCGTCGAGGCCGGGATGCAGGCGGTCGTGGTCGGTGACCGCGACGGCGTCGACGCTGGCCGCCTGCGCGGCTTCCGGGAGCGTCTCCAGGGTCAGCGTGCCGTCGGAGTTCGTCGTGTGGACGTGCAGGTCCGCGACGACCATGCAACGGGTTCGGGCGACGCGGGGAAAGCGGTTCGGATTCGGCCCAGGTGCGTTTCTCTCCATGTCCAGATGACCTCGAAAGCCCCCGCGCGCTCCGTCATCGATTTCTTGGACAGCAACAGCCAGAAAGCCCCCGCGCGCTCGACTCGCGCGCCTCGCTGCGCTCCTCGTCACTCCTTCGCTTCGCTCAGTCGTTCCTGCGGTGCTTGCGTCGTCGTGCTTCGCCGAGCGCGCGGCCCCTTTCAGTCCTGCCCGGGGTTGATGTGCCGGCCACCGTGGATCTGTCGGCGGTGCCGGACACCGTCGACTCGCCGGATGTGCCGGCTACCTCAGATTGACGGAACAGCGCCGCGGCTAGACCCACTTCACGACGCCGCCGAGGTCCAGCGGGACCGACCCCTTCTGGTAGCCCTCGACGGACCCATCCGGGCGACAGCGGAACACGACCGCGGGGCGGTGCCGAACTGCGGGTTGCTCGCCGCGGACCTGCGTCCACTCGTCGTCCCGGAAAGAGGTGCAGTCCACGAACATGACGACGCCGCCGCCGTGTTTCTGGAGTTGCCCGCCGGCCTTCGTGCCGCCCGTCTCGCGGACGGCCACGACCGGGGACCCCGCCGAGCGGCGACTCGGTGGCGTCGGCCGGGTAACTTCCACGAGGTTGGCGCGGCCGTCCCGTTCGGCGCGGAAGTCGAGGGAGTGGCCGGTCGTCACCTCGATCTCGGGGACGATGTCGTAGCCGGCGTCGACCAGCACCTTCGCGGCGTCGAACTCGCCCATCAGCGCGTCCATGCGCGTCCGGTCGAGGTGCTGGCTGGCCCCGAGTTTGCTCGCCATCGTGTACCGGTAGTCGTCGAGGGCGCCGGTCCGCAACGCCGACTCGTAGAAGGCCAGCGCTTGCTCGCCGGTCGCGTCCGGGAACCCGGCGGCGTGGTCCCGGAAGAACCGTCGGGAAGTCTCCCGGCCGTCTTTGGAGAAGAACACCGGGAGGAAGAACCACGAGACGTAGTCGAACGCCGCGAGCCAGGGGTCCTCTTCCGCGAGGTTCGCAAGCAGGATGCGCTGTGCCCACCGGGCGACGGGGTAGGGCACCTCGTCGAACGTGTACTTGTCCGTCCGCCAGAGGGCGCTCGGCGTCTCGGTGTTACCCAGCCAGTAGGCGCCGTCGTCGTCCCAGCAGAACAGGGCCATCGACCCGTCGTCCATGTCGAACCGCACGGCGTCGTGGCCCGGCGGCGGGTCGAACCGGGCGGCCGATTGCCGGGCCCCGAGGTTGCCGTCCAGCGGCCGGTAGAGGTCGCGCTCGACGCGGTCGTCGCTCCAGGACTCCGTCGAGCGCCTGAATCTGAGCGGACTCGCCACGTGCGACGGTAACTCCTCTGCTGGCTTACGCGTTGCGTTCGGCGTTCCCTACAGCGTCCCAGCGCCGTCGATCACCGCCCGAGACGACCCGGTCGCCGGAAATTCGACCTCGAAAAGGCGTCAGGACGGCCGATAATCTCCCCTGTTCGACCGTTACATTGATAGTCAATAGTTACCAAGCATCGGTGTGGTTCACATGTCAATGGGTGCCTACGACGAAGACGAACACGAGCGTCGCGAGCGGAAAGCGAGCTCGGTCGACGCGAGCTTCGACGACGAGCGGACGGAGTACCGCGGCGACGTCGAGTTCGACTCCGGCGACTCTACCGAGGACCTCCTGGACCAGTTCCGGGAGATCAAATCGGAGTGAAAGACGGGTTTCTCGAGGACCTCGGGCGTCGAACCAAGGGTCCGATAGCGGCGCGACCGCCGTGACTCCCGATTCCGGTCGAAGCGACCGCCGGGCGTTACCGTCGTCGGACCGGTGGGCCGACGCGACCGACGTCGATGGGGAGCCGACGGTCTGGCCCCACCACGAGGGTACGAGGACGGGGCCGTTTCTCGACGGTGAATCCTTCGAGCGGTGCCTGCCGCGAGCCGCACGTTTCAATAGCGTCGGGTGCCGACGCCCGTGCATGGACCCGGCGGTGCTGCGCGAGGACATGGTCGACAGCCTGGAACACGAAGCCAAGGGCTTCGTGGAGAGCGACCGCGTCGGCATCGCCATGCGGACAGTTCCGCGGGAGGCCTTCGTCGACGAGGAGCGTAGCGCCTACGAGGACCGCGACCTGGAACACCAGGGCTCGCGGGTACTGTCGCCCTCCAGCGTCGCGCGGTTGCTGGAGGCGCTTTCCGCCGAGGAGGACGACGACGTCCTCGTGGTCGGGGCCGGCGTCGGCTACACCGCCGCCGTCCTCGCGGAGATCGTCGGCGAACCCAACGTCCACGCCATCGACATCGACCGCCGTCTCGTCCTGACCGCCCGGTCGAACCTCGCGGAGGCGGGCTACGGGGGCGTGCTCGTCGACCGGCGCGACGGCGCCGACGGCCTCCCGGAGTACGCCTCCTACGACCGGGTGCTGCTGGAGGCGGCCGCCGTCCGCCCGCCACGGGCGTTGCTCGACCAGTTGGCGGACGACGGCCGACTGGTGATGCCCTCCGGGAACCGCCAGCAGACCCTCGTCGCCGTGGACCGCGACGGCAAGGTCCGCGACCGGTTCGGGCCCGTCCGGTTCGAACCGCTACTGGTCTCCGGCGAGGAGACCAGCGCGATCGAACGCAACCGGACCGTCCGCGAGGACCGCGAGCGCGCCGAGCGGGCCAACGAACGGCGCAAGGGCTGGGAACACGACTGGATCGACTGGGACGGCGTCTGAACCGCCGGGGTACCGTCGTCAGGCGTGTCCCGCCGGGCGAACCGATCGCCCCGGGAGGCCCGCCCCTCGATCGAGTTCGATCGGACGGAGCAAGGATTGTCCCCCGTGCGGTCGCTCGAGGGTGGAGCCTCCTTTATATTATCTGAAGGTTTATAAGATAATGGGGATCATACGTTCGTATGAGTTGGGACGCGGACCCCTACGAGTACGAGCTGATATCCGACGAGTACGACGAGGTCGTTCGTGACTACGTCCAGTACTCCTTCTGGCCGGAGGAGGGCGCCCAGGTGGACGGCTGGACGCTCCCGCCCCCGCACGACGAACTGGGCGAGCAGTGGGGCCTGTTCCGCGACGGCGAACTCCTCTCCATCAATACCCGGTACTTCGTCGACGCCCGCATCCGTGGCGACTGGCATCCGATCGACGCCACGTCGACGATCGTCACGCCGCCGGAACACCGACGACAGGGTGCGATCGCCCGTATGGCGCCGGACCACTACCAACGCTGTCGCGAGGAGGGGCTCCACTTCAGTTTCGGCTGGGCGTTCGATCACGGGTTCTACCACCAGTTCGGGTACGGGAAGACCGACCAGATGTTCAGGTACACGTGTTCACCGGGAGCACTGCTGTCGGCCGTCGAGGACCCGGACGGCCGGTTCCGTCGCGTCGGCCCCGACGCCTGGGCCGACCTCGACGCCGTCTACCGGGAGTACGTCGATGACCTCGCGCTTCCGGTGGACCGGACCGAGGAGTGGTGGCGCACGCAGATCTTCGCGCCGACGGGGACGACTCGCCACGCTTGCGTCTGGGAGCGCGACGGCGAGCCACGCGGGTACGTGGTCTACGAGGTGCGAAAGTCCAGCGGACGAGTGATCGACGTCCAGGACATGGGATACGTCGACCACGAGGCGTTCCGGCACCTGGTCCGGTATCTGGGCCAGCACGACGCACAGATCGGTGAGGTCCGCCTGATACTCCCCGAGGACAGGCGGCTGTTGGACGTCGTCGACAGCCCCGAATCGCTCGACTGCTCGATCAAGCTCGGCCCCGTGTTCCGCGTGTTGAACGTCGCTGCTGGCCTCGAGTCGCTCTCGTACCCGCGCCACCTCGACGGGACGGTCACCGTCGCCGTCTCGGATTCGCTCGCGTTCTGGAACGACGATACGTTCGCGCTGTCGTTCGACGGCGGGACGGCGACGTGCGAACCGACGGACCGCGAAGCCGACGTCTCGGTCGACGTCAAGCCGCTCTCGGAACTCGTCGTGGGGTACCGGAGCGTCGAGGAGCTGGAACGAACGGGCGGGTTGACCGTTCACGACGACGACGGCGCGGCCCTGCTCGCCGCGGCGTTTCCGCCCCAGACGTCGTTCGTCTACGACGACTTCTGATCGCTCCGGCCGTGGCTCGGCCACGGCGCCGTACGGCCCGTCACTCCCACAGCGGGACGCAGGGCAACTCCGGGTGCTGGAGGCGGAGCAACGCGTAGGCGACGCCGGCTTCGCCGGTGAAAAACGTCGGGTTGTACCACCGGTCGGTCTGCCACGGTACGGTGAACCGGCCAGCGGCGTCACCTCGACGGGCCATCCGGTCCGCGAGTCCCCGCGCACGCTCGCGGTGGCGGGGCTCCCCGAGCGTGTGGCTCGCCCGCGAGAGGAACGCCACCCGGCCCGCGTTGCCGGCGTACAAGTGGTCGTGACGCCCGAGCCTCTCCGCGTCGATGGCCCCTAGCGAGCGCTCGACTCCGCGCTGGAAGCGCCGCTCGCCGGTCTGCTCGTAGAGGGCGAGTCCGGCGAAGCCGGGTCCCGGCTCTCCCGCGAGCCAACCGGTCATGAAGTCGTCCGTCGGCCGGCCGCGCACGTCGGGGTAGTCGGACACGATGGGTCCCAGGTGGTCCAACCTGTGGTCGATGCTCTCGACGGCGGCGTTTCGGAACCGCGACTCGCCGCTCGCGTCCGCGAGGCGGACCAGCGCGTACTCGATGCCGGCGACGCCCGAGGGGACCCCGCGGACGGTCCCGTCCTCGACGGTGCCCCAGACGCGGGAACCGTCCGCATCGATGCGGTTCTCGAGTACGTGCTCGCCGGCGACGATCGCCCGGTCGAGCGCCGTTTCGTCGCGCGCTTCGTCGTACAGTGCGAGCGCGCCGAGTACGAATCCGGCGGCCCCACGGTGGGGTTCGATGATCTCGTCCGTGCGGATTCGCTCCGGGGAGTACACGCCGAGGGCCCGTCTCGCGGCGTCGACGTAGCGGTCCTCTTCGAGCAACGTCGCGAGCTTCGTGAACCCGTAGACGACCGACCCGATGCCCAGGCTCGCGCCGGGCTTGATGCCGTCGAACGGCTCCGGCGAATCGAACTCGGCGAACGTCGGATCGAGAACCGAATCGACGAATTCGTGATACCGGCCGTCCCCGTCGACGGACGCGAGCGCCGCGGCGAACAGCGCGAGCCCCAGCCGACCCGAGTAGACGTTGTCGGGCCACCGGGGGAGGTAGACGCCGCTGATGCGGTACTCCCGGAGGTGCCAGACGGGGTCGCCGTCGGGCGTCCGATCCGCGTGCTCCCGTATCCGACGGAACACCTCGCGCGCTACCTCGACGGGCCGCTCGGGCTCGGAATCCTCCACTACGGTTGTCTCCGAGACCGGGCGTCCGTCGACGGTTGCCGGCGGGTCGGGGTCGCGGAACTGTTCGGGCGCGTAGGCGAGTCGGATGTAATCGAGTTGCTCGCGGAGGTCGGCTTCGTCTAGGTCGGCTACTTTCCGGCGGACGACCGCCAGCGGTGACGCGTCGAACACGTCTTCGACCGTGCCATCCGCGTGGACGAGGTCAGTCCCCGTGGCGGCCACCTGGAACCGGGGGACGTCGAGCCGCCACAGCGCTCGTCGCTCGGCCTCGTAAACCGGCCACATCTCGCGATCGACGATGCCCTCAGCGAAAGGTCGCGCGAGCCGCTCGACCTTGCAGCCGAACTGCAGTCCCGTTCGCAGGTACGACGGCGTCTCGAGGGGCACGAGCGTCTTCCCGTAGGTCACGGTCGCCCGGAACAGCACCCGGACCTCGGCGTCTCCGAACGCGTCGAGCGGGCCGCCGTCCGCCAGGAGGGCAGCCCGTTCGTCCAGCAGGAACCGGTACGCGTCCTCGAACCCCTCGGCTATGTCCTCGTGGTACCCCTCGGGGCGCACCGGTTTCCCGTCCACGCGGGGAAGACTCGCTCCCTCGATAGTCCGGCTACTGGAGAACTCCAGGTCCATCACGTCGGTGTTCACGTCGGTAAACACGGGCGCTTCGATGCCGTCGACCTCCGCCGCCGGTTCGTTCCAGCCACCTCGCTTCTCGATGTCGGCCTTCGGGAGGAACCGGGGGATCAGCGACGTCCCCAGCACCGATTCCTCGACCACCTCCAGGCCGATTGCCTCCATGGGCGTCTTCTCCGGGCCGAAATCGGGTTGTACGGCGGTTTCGAGGTCGACGACGATGGGGTGTGCCCCCGCGGCGATCACGTTCTCGAGGTGGCCGTCCGAGAAGTTCAGTGCGTACAGCAGGCACAGCATCACGCCTGCTCGCCGGTAGTACCGGGCGACCGCATCACGGTTCGTGCACTCCGCGGACTCAATCCACTCCATCCAGCCATAGCCGTCCCGGACCAGACACTCCACGGGCCTGAGGTCCGGAAGCGTCGACCGGGTGTTCACCCATCGCAACAGGTTCGCGTACGCCGCTTCGGGTTCGAGCGGCCGGGGTTTGTACGCGACTTTGCGCCCCGACTCGAACGTGACTCCGAATACCCGCCTGCCGTGCGCGTGGCGATCACCGAGCACGTCGACCGACGCGACCGCGCCCGGGGGCTCGCCGTCGGCGAACGTCTCCGCGAGTGCCGCCCGGTCGGCGGTGAGGCGCTCGAGGAATTCCTCGACCGCGACCCTCCACTGCTCGACGACCCGCACGAGCAACTTCGACAGCACCGCGTACTCGACGAAGAACGACCGGAGCCTGCCGTCCAGCAGATCGGTGACGAACGCGCGGTAGTGGCTGTCCGCGTCCTCGGGGACGTCGGGGTCGGCCCCGAGTGCCAGTTCCCGGTCGCGCTCGGCGAGAAACGTCTTGAACTCGATGAACAGCGGGTGGGCACAGCGGTCGCTCAGGCGGTCCAGTAGCCAGCGTCGCAGGTCGGCGACTGCGTCGTCGGATAGCGTCGACCCGTCGGGCCAGTCCACCTGCCGGTCGGCGTACTCGACGATCACGGACAGCACGTGGGCGAACGGGACCTCGTCTGCACCCGGCGGGTCTCCGTCCGGCGCGTCCGGGCCCTCCTGGAGCACGTACGCCAGGAGCTCGTCGACTGCGTGGACCCAGTCGGGCATCGGGGCGTCCCTGGGACGGCCACCCTGGCCCAGGCGGCGCCGGCACTCGGCTTCCGACAGCCCGAGCAGGTCCAGCCGCCGGGCGAACAGGTCCTGGTCGCCGTCCGCGACGTACTCCCGCCACTCCGCGAGCCAGTCGTCGGGGTCCCCGACCCCGTCCCCGGCCGTCTCGGCCGCAGGCGTGGCCAGGCGATCCTGAAGGGTCCGTGCTCTCGCTGCCAGTCGCTTTTTCTGATCTTTCGTCAGGGTCATTCGTGTCGGCTCACCGGCGAGTGTCCCCTCGGCGAATTCGCATCACCGGCGAACCCGGTACGACTCGTGGCCGGGAACCCGATGGATCGGTCCCGGTTACCGCCCGAGGTTAGCTCGTCGGCCTCCCGGAGTGCAAAAGCACGTATCGTTGCACACGTCGGGTACAGTCTGGACGGCAACCGGCTCTCGACGGATGGTCGGGCGAAGAATCCCGCTATTATTCGCTCACTCCGTCGTTACAACTCTCGGACCCGCAGGAGTCCTTGGGCGTCGACTGGGTGATCGTCGGCTCCGCGCGGGCGTACTTGCCTTCGAACTGTGCTTTCAGGTCGCGAGTGCCATTTGTCGACATGGCAAGAGCTAGTTTAATCTAATCAGTAATAAATTATTCCCAAAATGAAGATTAAACTGATATGAACGGAATACGGATTCCCTGGGTGCGATCAGAGAGAACGGTCGTTAGGACTGCGGCGTTCGATTGAAACACGTCGTCTGGTCCGCCACAGCGACGGGTCGTCCTCGACGCGAATAGCCCCGTACACGGCGGATTACGGTTCGACGGGGTGCGCACCGACTCGCGGGACCGGCACCGGACACGCCGGGAACGGCCGTCAACGGGGGCGTCCGATCAGCCGAGGCCGAGGGCCTCCGCGTCGGCCTCCGCCACTGGCGGAAGCGTACGGAGGCTCGGTCGGAGGTAGAAGTACAGACCGTAGAGCGCGAACGCGACCCCGACCATGTACAACATCGGGACGACGCCGACGAACTCGGCGACGACCCCGCCGATCAGCGAGCCGACCGGCAACATCGCCGTGCTGATGCTTTCGGTCAGGGAGGTGACTCGTGCCATCAGGTCGTCGTCCACGGCGGACTGGTACATGGAACCGTTCATCACTGTACCCATCCCCAGTGGAACGAACCCGAGGAAGAACATCAAAACTTTGATAGGAATCGATGGTACCGCGACTGCCAGGATCAGCGCGCCGGCAGACGCCAGTTTGCTCGCTATCGTGAACCATCCGTATGGAACGTCTTCGACGTAGCCCGCGGCCAGGGCACCGACGAGTCCCCCGCCAGCGACGGCGCCCATCAACACGCCGTACAGTTCCGGACCGCCGATGCTGTCGGCGAACCGGGGAAAGACCGCGATCCCGGTTCCGAACGCGAAGTTCAGCAGGACCGCTCCCATCAGCATCGCAGTGACGGCAGACCCCCGGATGTAGTCGATGCCCTCGCGGAGGCTCTCGACGTATCCGCTCTCCTCGGCGTGGTCCTCCTCGGACGGTTCGCCACCGTCCGCGACCTCCGGTCCGGCAGTCGATTGATCGTCGCGCTCCGCCGTGCTCCCGTCACCTTCGCCGCTGTTCATCCCCGGTGTCTGCTGGATAGTTATGCCGACGAACAGCGCGGCTGCGACGGCGAAGGTGATCGAGTCGAACAGGAAGACGTTCACGGTCCCGACGATTCCGATCAACACGCCGGTGGCAGCGTTGAACAACATGTTGCTGCCCTCCAGCGAGACGGAGAACAACATGTTCGCCCGCACGAGTTCGTCGTCGTCGAGTATCCTCGGGAGCGTGGCCGTCTGCGCGGGATAGAAGAACTGGTTCACCAGGGTCAACACTGGCATTATTCCCAGGACGATCCACACGGTGAGGTTACCCGTCACCGCCGCGAGCGGAATAATTAACACGAGTATTCCCTGGACGAGCTGTGTGCCGACGAGCACCCGGCGCAACGACCACCGGTCGACAAGCGGACCGACGAGAAACCGGAAGGTAGTCGGTATTCGAACCAGAAAACCGGCGGCTCCGGTGTACATCGCCGACCCGGTCATCGAACTCACGAGCCACATCGTCGCGATGGAGTACATGCTGTCGCCCGCGTTGGTGATCAATCGCCCGAGAAAGAGTCTCACGAACGGTCGATTCGACCAGAGACTCGAGAGGTCGGGCACCCCTTTCATGACTCCCGAGACGCCTGTTATCTTTATAAAATTTTGTGGAATATTGTGAATTCAGCATTCTGAACAGGATTAGCATAACGATGCGTTCGATTGTAGATGTTATGAACAACCGATAAAATATTAAGCATCCAGGTGGTGGAACATCTCAATGGTCCACGTAGGTGTTTCACACGAGGGGATTCCGGACTATCCGCTCAAGAAACTCGACAACGGATACGTCGTCCCCGACGCGTCCGTGGCAGAGCTCCGACGGTATCACGGCCGTCAGGTTCGCAATTCCATCGAGACGTCGGTCGCAGCAGAGGATCTCGGGTACGACTATGCCGTCCACTCCGAACACCACTCTAGCTTGCTGGCGTCCGTACAGCCGAATCCCATCCTGACACACACGGCCATCGCGAGCCGAACCGAGGAGATCCGCCTGCTCCAGATGGCGAACATCCTCCCGTGGCACGAACCTGTCCGACTCGCCGAACAGACTGCCATGCTCGATCACATCAGTGACGGACGCGCGGAGGTGGGCGTCGGCCGTGGGTTCGGTGCGTTCGCGGCCGACACGCTGGGCCAGTACTGGGGCGGCACGGCCCAGGACCAGGTCCGGAACCGTCGGAGCTTCGAAGAGAAATTCGAGATACTGAAGCGGGCGTGGACGGAGGACTTCGTCTCCTTCCAGGGGGAGTTTCACCGGATCCCGACGAGTTATACTGAGCACGAGAACAACCAGGAGTTTCACTACCTCATGGACGACGTCTCCGAGTACGCTCCGGACGACTTCATGCAGGTCGACGGCCCCACCACGACGCTCCGATCGTTGCCCGTCCTCCCGAAGCCCTTGCAGGATCCCCACCCACAGCTCTGGAAACCCGGGCTGTCGAATCTCTCCGTCGAATGGGCGGCGAGCCAGGGGATGAACGTCTGTACCCACCTCTTCGAGTTCACCGACGTGCGAGACCTCGTGTCAGCGTACCACGATGCGGCCGAGGAAGCCGGCTGGCCGGACCACCGGCCCGAGTACGACGGCGAACCGTTCCGGCGGGGCTGGGACGAACGTCGCCGTCGCGGTCTCGCTACCATCCTCCCGGTCTTCAACACGGAGATCGCCGACGAGGACACTATCGAACGATGGAAACTCGGGAAGGAACTCTCCCAAAGCCGCCGCAAGGCGTCGGCGGGACCGAGGAAGATCGACGAATTCGAGATCGACGTCGACGAGTATCTCGCGTCCGGCGATACCCCGATCTACGGTGACGCCGAGGAGATCATCGACCGGATAGCGACCTTCCGCGAGGTCTGTGGCTACGAGGACCTGTTCGTCATCGTCCACTTCGAGTCGTACGGGACGACTCACGAGGAACACCTCGACCAGCTCCGCGCGTTCGCCGAGGACGTCCGTCCGTACTTCGAAGAACGGTCGACCTCGTGAGTTCCAAGCCGGATCCGTGAGCACGACCTCCACTTGCACTGCCGGGCTCGGGGCACCTCCCGGTGCTGGGGGCGGAGCAACGCGTAGGCGACGCCGGCTTCGCCGACGAAAAACGTCGGGGTGTACCACCGGTCGGTCTGGCCCGGCACGGTGACCTGGCCAGCCGCGTCGCCCCGACTGACAGCCGTTGCCGTTTCCGGCCTCGAAGACCGGTCCTCGACGGGACTGCCCGGCAGCGTCCGTGTACGGCGTCCCCCGTCGAAGGACCGGTCTGCCGTGCCCGAGGTACTCACTCACCCTCCCGGATCACGAGTATCTCCGTGTTCCCGCGCTCGTCGGCGTACTGGCTCCCGGCGGGCGGTTTGATCTCGACGGACAGGGTGCCCTGGTCCTGGTTCGGACCGAGCGCGGGGTCGATGGTCACTTCCGCAGTCCCGTTCGGCCCCGTGGAGGCCGTCCTGATCTCCGAGAGCGTCGCCGTACCGCCGGAGACGACGACCGTCGCGTCCGACACCGGGTTCCCGCTGGTGTCGACGACCTGGAGAGTCACCGTCTCCTCGCCGGCGGTCACCACCTCCGGTTGCGGTTTCGCGTCCAGTTCCTCGACGGTCAACCCCTGGATACCGCCGAGCATGTTCATCATGACGCCGAGGCTGGCGACGCCGACGACGAGCGCGATGACCAGTCGGATCGGCAGTCCCTCGATGGCGCGGTCGTCCTCGATCAGCGATGGCATGGCGACGGTGGTCCCGGCTTCGGACTTAAATACTCGCACGAGACCTTAAGGGCGAGCGCGCGGCCAAACGCCGACGGATGATCCTGCTCGGACGCGACGGCGGCGAGGGACCGACGGGCCACCTGGGGGCCTGCCTGGCGCGGGACGGCAGCGCGGGCGCTCGCGTTGAGGTCGACATGGACCGCCCACACGCCGGCGTCGTCGTCGGCAAGCGCGGGTACGGCAAGTCCTACACGCTCGGGGTACTCGCGGAGGAACTGGCGGCCGCGAGGGGACCCGCTCCGGTCGTCGTGGACCCGATGGGGGCCTTCGAGTCGCTCGCAGTGGGGATGTCCGGCGCCCGCTACGTCGCCAGTCCGACCGTCCGGGCCACTGCGGTCCCGCCGCGGGCCTGGCCCGCCATGCTGGACCTCTCGCCGACCAGTGGGGCCGGCGGCCTGGTCTGGCGGGCGGCCGCCGAGACGGTCACCCTGGCCGGCATGCGCGAGCACGTCCGGGCCAGCGACGCCGACAGGACGACGAGGCGGGCCGCGGAAAACCACCTCCGCCTGGCGGCGTCCTGGGGCGTCTTCGACCCGGACGGACTCGCGTCCGGGGACCTGGTCGCCTCGCCAGCGACGGTGCTGGACTGCTCCGGACTGGCCGCCCCGCCGGCGAACGCGGTCGTCCGCGCGGTCGCCAGTGGCCTCTACGAGGCCTGCGTCGACCGGTCCGTCGACCGACTTCCCTGGTTGCTGGTCGACGAGGCCCACGCCTTCTTCGACGGCGGGAGAGGTGGCGCCCCGGCCAGCGGCGGGTCGGCGACTACCGGGTCGTCCGCCGGCGCTATCGCGGCCCCGGCGCTGGAGACGGTGTTGACCCGGGGTCGCGCACCCGGGGTGAGCCTCGTCCTGGCGACCCAGCGGCCGGCCGCGCTCCCGGCGGTGGCCGTCTCGCAGGCCGACCTGCTGGTCGCCCACCGGTTGACGGCGGAGCCGGACCTGGACGCCCTCGAACGGGTGCGCCCCGCCTACGCGACGCGGGGACTGGTCGAACGGGTACCGGACGCCACCGGTGAGGCCCTGGTCGTCGACGATGCCACCGAGGCGGTCCACGCCGTGACGGTCCGGGAGCGAGAGACGTCTCACGACGGCGGGGATGCCCGGGCGAGCGTCCGTCCCGTCGCAGGTGAGACTTCCACCGACCGCGGCGCTCCCCAGGGGTGACCGTTTGCATCCGTCCCGGCACTTATACGTACGTGACTCGAAACGCGACGGACGATCATGTCAGGTACGTCCGGTTCGATCACGGAACGGTTACCGATCCGCCACGGGGCCATCGTGGGCGCGGGCGGGTGGATCGTCGGCATCGTCGTCAGTTACGCGCTCGCGCAAGCGGCCGGCGTCAGCGGGAGCGCCGTTCTCGGCGTCTCCGTGCTGGACCTCTCTATCGTCTTCTACTTCATGCTCCACCTGTGGCCGCTGGTCCTGGCCCCGGGGACGGACATGGCGACCGCCGCGCTGATGTTTACGCCCATCGCCGTGGCCATCCTGATGGTCGGTGGGTACCGCGTCGCGTCGCACGCGGACAACGCCGAGAGCGGGTTCAGGAACGGCGCGACGGCGACCGTCGGATACTTCGTCCTCGCGGTGCTGTCGCTGCTTTTCGCGCTCGGATCGGTCACGCAGTTTCTCTTCCAGCAGGCAACCGGGCGGACCATCGTCGTCGTCCTGTTCACCGGCGTCCTGGTCCCGGTCGTCTTCGGCGGCCTCGGCGGAGCGATCGCGGACTGGCGGTCGGACTGACCGCGTCACCCGAAGAACAGCCACCCGACCCACATGGCGAAGAAGTACGTCGACATGAACACGACGAATCCCGCGCCGAACGCCACCAGCGACGGTCCTCCCAGGCCCAGGTCCGAAGTGGTCAGGAGGGCCGAGACCGCCAGGACGAACACGACGACCGTGTAAGCGCCGTGTCGCAGGAACGGCGGCGGCCCGCGGCCCTCCCCGGCCATGCACGACCCTTGGTGGCAGCCACGAAAAGCCTGGCGACGAGACCACCAGGGGCCGGGATTTCCGGGCAGGACTTACGTGGTGCGGCCCCGAGAAACGGCCATGGACGTCGAGATCCGGTCGCACGCAGCGTCGCTGGTCGGGTACCTGCGATACAACGCACTACGGATCGGACTCGACCTGCTCGCGGTCGCCTCGTGGATGGTCGTCGCGTCGGCGCTGTTGCAGTCGCTGAACGTCGTCCGCTGGGCGCAGTACGTCGCCCTGTTCGCTGGCGTGATAGCGTACGCGATGGTGACGCCGGCGTGGGAACCCCGGAGGACGACGAGGAGTAGGCGATCAGACGAACCGCAACATGGGGAGACCGAGCGCGAGTAGCCACAGCAACACGCCCGCCCGGAGCCAACGCCCGGCGTCCGGGTCCTGCCACTCCATGCGGGCGCCGCCGACGGCGACCAGGCCGAGGGCCACCACGAGGGCGAGTCGGTGGACCAGCGTGTCCAGCGGGAGCACCTGCACCTGCAGGTAGGTGTAGTCCACCAGTACGGCCCCCGTGAACCCGGACATGGCGGCGACCGCGGCACCACCGTCGGACAGTTTCCGGGCGAACAGGAACGCCCAGACCGGGAGGCCGACGAACAGCACGGGGTAGAACACTGCCGCGATGGTCAGCGGGTCGACGCCCGGCAACAGGCGCTCGGCGACGATGCCGCCGAACCGGACGCCCAGGTAGAGGCCACCCAGGCCGCCGGCGAGCAGTCCCCGGCGGAGCCACCGCACCTGGTCGCGGTCGAGGGTCGGACGCTTCCGGCCCAGGACCGGGACCGCGAGTATCGCCAGCAGTGCCGTCGCACCGAACGAGCGCAACCGGATCACCGTCACCCAGCCGTCGGCGTCGGACCCCTTCGCGTTGCCGACGTACGTCCGCGAAAGGTCCTCGACGAAGGGCCGGTCCATGAACTCCCGTTCGAGCCGCGACTGGGAGTCCCGGGTCCCGTCGACGGTGTGTCGCAACCGGAACCAGTCCCAGTGCTCGTGGTGGGTCTGCATCGCCACCCACTGTTCGTCCTCCCTTGGTGCCTCGTACGCCCGGATGTGGTGGCGGGTCCCGAGGTAGTCGCCGTCGTGGAGCTGGTAGCTCTCGGTGAGCCACGCGCCGGAGTCCCGGACCGGGTCCACGACGTAGACGTACCGGGTCGCGCCCCCGGCGACGTCCCAGCGGGTCGTCGTCCCGTTCGCCGGCCCCTCGACGGGGTCGACGTCGGTCTCGTTGCCGGTCACCTCGCTCCAGTTCCCGCCCGAGGACTCCTTGAGGTGTTGCTGGACGGTCGCCGGATCGCCGTACACGACGACGTTGATGGCGAGCGTCCGTCCCTCGAACCCGAGTTTTTGACTCGTGTAAGGCCACAGTTCGGTCTCGTCGGTGACCGAGACGAGTTCCGGGGACTGGGCGGCCCGTTCGCCGCCGTCGGAGTTCACGACGGGCACCGAGACGCCGGCGACGATCAGGGTCGCCAGCACCACGAGGACGCCCGCTGCCAGAGCGCGACGACGAAGTGACACACGCGCAGGTTACAGGTGGTGGCCTATAGATGTAGCCCTCGGCTGGCGGTCCGCCGGCGGCCGACACCGGCATCGCTCAGGCGTCGTCGTCGGCCACCACCGATTCGAGCAGTTTCCGCTCGGCGATCCTGACGTGCTGGTGGAACGTCGAGGGACTGACGTCCAGCGACTCGGCGACCTCCTCGCCGGAACTGACACGCGGCCAGTCGAAGAAGCCGGAGTAGTAGCCGGCCAGCAGGGCGGCCCGCTGGCGGTCGGTCAACTCCTCGAGGAACGTCCAGGCGGGGTCCTGTCCGGTCCGCTCGGTGCGGGTCACCTGCCTGCGGGTCACCATCTCGATGGGCGGGTACGCCTCCTCGGCCAGTTCCAGCACCTCCCGCACGTCGAGGTCCGGCGGGAGGTGGAACGTGACGTAGTAGTCGCCGTCGTCGATGGTCGCTCCCCGGACGTCGCCGCCCTGGCTGGCGACCAGGGCGATGACCGGCGGCTCGACCACGCGCAACTCGAACTTCGTCTCCCCGCCGTCGCGGTCGAGGATCGTGACGTCCGTGATCGACGGCACGCGGTCGTCGAAGGTCACCAGCACCTCGTCGGCCTCGTCGGTCGCCGTCCCGTAGATCAGGAACACGCCGTCCCCGACCGGGATGGTCCGGTCGAAGGTGATGGTGCCGTCGGTGTCCCGCTCGATGCCGAACTGCTCGAAGATGTCCCGCAGGCGGAACTGCACCTCCGTCACGTCGTCGGTCATCAGCGCCCGCTTGCGGTCGGCGGCGTTGATTGCGTGGCCGACGACGTCGCCCAGCTGGTCGACGACCTCCCGCTCTTCGCCGGTGAAGGCGTCGGGCCGGGACGCGTACACGTTCAGGACGCCGTAGAGGACGTCCTCGTAGTCGATGGGGATGGCCGCCATCGACCGGTACGCGCGGCGGTCGACGGGCGGGTGACAGCGGTCGTCCTCGACGTCGGTGGCGACCTGTACCTCTCGCGTGCGTAGCGCCCGCGCGGTCGGCCCGTCGCTGGCGGGGTGATCGGGGTCGACCGAGACGGTCGCGTCGTCGAGGGCACCGTCGACGCCGGACTCGGTCCGGACGGTCACCTCGTCGCCGTGGCGGCCGACCGCCCCGATCCAGGCGAACTCGTAGGAGGCCGAGTCCGCAAGTCGCTCGCAGACTGCCCGTTCGATCCCCTCGTGCGTCGACTGCTCGATCAGTGCCTCGGTGGTCTCCCGGACGACGGCGTTCAACTCGTTGAGGGCCGCCAGGCGCTCGCGCTGGCGCTGGAGTTCGCCCTCCCGCTCGACGCGGTCGTAGGTCGCCTCGGCGTTGGCGGCCAGCACCTCGACCAGTTGCCGGACGTGCTCGTCGAACGACCCGACTTCCCGGGATCCGGCGACGACGAGGCCGTGGTCGGCCATCGGCACGAACAGGCTGGCGCGCATCTCGCCGTCCGAGCGGTAGTGGGGGGACGCCCGGACGTCGGCGTAGCGGCGGCAGCCCCCGTTCACGAAGACGCGATCCGGCAGACTGTCGTCGGCCGGCGCGTCGGGGAACGACCGGCGGATGAACTCCGCGTCGTCCGAGCGCGCTTCGGGGTGCAGGCGGTCGCCGTCGTGGCGGTAGACGACGACGTCGAGGTCGAGCACCTCCGTCGCCGCCTCGGCGACGACCTCGCTGACCTCGGCTCCCGTCTCGGCGGCGAGCAGTTGCCGAGAGACGTCGTGCAACGCCTCCAGCGCGCGCTCGCGTTCCTTCTGCTCGGTGACGTCGCGGAGGTAGACGGAGAGGCCGGTCTCTGAGGGGTAGACGGTGCCGTTCACCCAGGCGTCGATCCGTTCCACGCGGCGCTCGAAGGTCGTCGGTTCCTGGGTCCTGAGCGCCTCGCGGTAGGCGTTGCAGGACTCCGTCCCGACCGCCTCGGGGAACGCGTCCCACACGTACTCGCCTAGCAGGTCCCCCTCGTCCTCGCCAAGCAGTTCCTCGGCCCGTTCGTTGACGTAGGTGTACCTGAGTTGCTCGTCGAACGCCTGCACGCCGTCGTCGATCCGCTCGAACACCTCTGCCAGTTCGTCCCGCAGGCCGTCCCGTTCCCGGCGGAGACGCCGTTCGTACGCCCGCCGCTCGGTCAGGTCGCGGATCACGGTGACGTACCCCAGCAGCGTCCCCTCGTCGTCGCGGAGCGCCGACAGGGTGACCGTCGCCGGGAACCGGGACCCGTCCGCCCGGACCTGCCAGCCGTCGCGTTCCACGCTCCCCTCGCGCTCGGCCTCGGCCAGGTTCCGGCCGGGGACGCCCGCGTCCCTGTCCGCTTCGGTGTAGAACGCGGAGACGTGCTCGCCGACGACTTCGCTCTCGGCGTAGCCCAGCAGTTGTTCGGCCCCGGCGTTCCACGTTTCGACCTGACCCGCCGGGTCCAGGACGACGCTCGCGTCGGTCACGACGAACGACCGGGACTCGTCGTGGTCGGCTTTCGTGCGCTCCGGGCCGTCGGTGCCGGACACCTCGACGACCACGCCCTCCACGAGCGTCGTGGACCCGTCTCCGTCGGCGGCGCGGCCCCGGTCCCGGACCCAGCGGACGCCGCAGTCGGCGGTCCGGATGCGGTACTCGACCTCGAACCGGCCATCGGACGCCAGGCCGGTCTCGAACTCCTCGCGCAGTCGCGCCCGGTCGGCGGGGTGGACGACGTCGAGGTCCCAGCGTCGTTCGCCGGATTCGAACGCCGCCGGGTCGTAGCCGGCCACCTCGCGGCACCCCTCACTGACGAACGACATCGGGCGCTCCGGGGTCGCCCGGCAGCGGTACACCATCCCCGGCAGGTTCGCCAGAATTTCGGACTGCACCCCGACCGGACGGCCACTGTCCGCAAACTCCGCGTCGGCCGACTGGGGCCGCCACCACACCCGGCCCCTGGCGCCGACCTTCTTGGTGCGGAGGTCGCCGCGCTCGGCCAACCGTTCCAGGCGGTCGTAGGTGGCCCGGCGCGAACAGTCGAGGTCGGCCGCCACCTCGCTCGTGGTCAGCGGTTTCCCCGCTGTCGCGCCGTCGAAGACGGCGAGCGTCTCCGAGAGGACGTTCTCGTCTGCGGACGTCATGTGGCCCGGATGGGACCTCAGGCAGTTTAAACCTCCGTTGACGGAAGTCGCCGGCCACCGTTCGCGGTCGTTCCCCTCGACGGGCCGCTCGCCAGTCGTCGTTCCGGCCGACGTACTTCGGATTTATTCGGTGAACCTGGCAGTCGGTCGGACTGATTCGAATATTTAGCCGTACTCGATTAACTACTTCCGAGTTCTACAACTGAATGGCATCGTTTCCGAGGTGCCGGACCAGCAATGCACGAACCGAATCCTCCGGGGGGCGGGCGGGACGGCACGCTGAACGACCTCTACGACGTGCTCTCGGACGAACGACGGCGGGCGGTGCTGGCGGCCCTGGCGGAGACGACCCCGCCGGCGTCCACCTCCCGCGACTCGCGGACTCGGACCTGCTGGAGTACGACCCCGAACGGAACGAAGTGGTCGACGTCTCCGAGGTGGCCGGGGCCCTCGTCACCGACGAGCCGCTGTGAGGGGGAGACGCGCCGCTCGTCCGGTTGTTCCGGAGAAAGCGCCCGAGACGGGATTTGAACCGGAGCCGGCGGTTCCGGGCGTGCGGCCTCACGTCCGTTCAGCCGGTCCGGGCTGCCGCCGGCAGGGTTCAAATTCCTCGAACGGTCGCTCGTCGATTTCGTTTTGTTCGCGACACGCCTACGGCGGTCGCTCACGGGGTGAAATCGAAGAAGCGCCCGAGACGGGATTTGAACCCGCGTCACGACCGTGACAGGGTCGTATGATGGGCCACTACACCACTCGGGCTCGCGGTCTCACGTTACCCGGTTGCAGTATTAAGGCTTTCCAAAGAACTACGGTGTGTGAACCGACACCGCGACCCGTGGACCGCCCGACCTCCGAACGGACGGCCGCCGAACGGCCTGCCGTCACCCAAACGATTTAACCCTGGAAATCGTCTGTCAGTGTAACTGAGGCCGGCGACCTTCGCCCGTTCCCGTCGTCGGCCGACCGGCGAAGAGCGACCGGTGCCGCACTAGTTGGCAAGTCTTAAATGGTTGCCACCGTTACGTGGCTGTAGTATCTCGTGATGCCCGCTTCTCCCACTAGCCGGATCGACCCAGCGCACTCATGGTAGACGTAAGTCAGCACGAACTCGTGCCGGACCACGTCCTCCTCGACGACCAGGAGATCGAGGACGTGTTCGACGAGTACGACATCAGCCGCACAGACCTGCCGAAAATCAAAACGTCCGACCCGGCGGCCCCCGATGACGCCGAGCCGGGCGACGTCGTCGAGATCGTCCGCGACTCGCGGACGACGGAAACGGCGGTCGTATACCGACTCGTGGTAGCATGAATACGGACGACCGACGCGCGATTTCCCGTGAGTACTTCTCGAAGGAACGGCTCGCCGAACACCACTACCGCTCGTTCAACGCCTTCCTCGAACGGGGGATGCAGGATGTCGTCGACGAGAAGGAGACCATCGACACCGACATCGGCGACAAGGAGGGCCAGGAGCCGGTGTTCGTCGAACTGGGCGACGTCCGCGTGGCGACCCCCCGCGTCCGCGAGGCCGACGGTAGCGAGGAGCTGCTGTTCCCCCAGGAGGCGCGACTGCGTAACCTCACCTACGCCGCCCCCGTGTTCATGGAGATGGCCATCGTCCGGGGCGGCGAGGAGGAGGAAGAGCGGGTCGTCGACTCCGCCGAGACCAAGATCGGGCGTATGCCTATCATGGTCGGCTCCGAGAAGTGCAACCTCGTCGCGGAGAACCTCACCGAGGAGCAACTCATCGACCACGGCGAGGACCCCGCCGACCCCGGCGGCTACTTCATCGTCAACGGCTCCGAGCGCGTGCTGATGACCAGCGAGGACCTCGCGCCGAACAAGATCCTCGCGGAGTACGACGAGAAGTACGGCGACGAGGTCCAGGTCGCCAAGACGTTCAGCCAGCGCCGCGGGTACCGCGCGCTGGTGCTGGTCGAGCGGACCCGCGACGGCCTGCTCCAGGTGTCGT
Source organism: Halobacteriales archaeon QS_1_68_20 (assembly GCA_003021085.1). GTDB lineage: Archaea > Halobacteriota > Halobacteria > Halobacteriales > PXRE01 > PXRE01. Next base: position 199,165 of record PXRE01000033.1, read on the forward strand.
TCCCCTCCGTCTCGGGGTCGATCAACTTCGTCACGCTGGTCCGGGCGCTCGGGCTGGAATCCGACGAGGAGATCGTCCACCGGGTCAGCGAGGACCCCGAGATCGTCAAGTACATGCTGGAGAACCTGGAGGCCGCCGAGGTCCAGACGACCGAGGGGGCCATCGAGGCCATCGGCGAACGGGTCGCCTCCGGCCAGGGCAAGAACTACCAGCTCAAGCGGGCCAACTACGTGATCGACCGCTACCTCCTGCCGCACCTCCACGAGGAGGGCGTCGAGGAGGAGGAGGTCCGCATCAACAAGGCCTTCTACCTCTGTCGCATGGCCGAGGCGTGTTTCGAACTGGCGCTGGGCCGCCGTGAACCAGACGACAAGGACCACTACGCCAACAAGCGGCTGAAGGTCTCCGGCGACCTGATGAAGGACCTGTTCCGGACGGCGCTGAACAAGCTGGGCCGCGACGTCAAGTACCAGCTGGAGCGGGCGAACATGCGCAACCGGCAACTGCGGGTGTCGACGGTGGTGCGCTCGGACGTGCTGACCGAGCGCCTCGAACACCCGCTGGCGACGGGCAACTGGGTCGGCGGCCGTTCGGGCGTCTCACAGCTCGTCGACCGGACGGACTTCATGGGCGTGCTATCGCACCTGCGGCGCCTGCGCTCGCCGCTGTCCCGCAGTCAGCCCCACTTCGAGGCGCGGGACCTGCACGCGACCCAGTGGGGTCGCATCTGTCCCTCCGAGACGCCGGAGGGCCCGAACTGTGGCCTGGTGAAGAACTTCGCGCAGGCGATGGAGCTGTCCAAGCACGTGGAGGACGAACAGCGACTCAAGCGGGAGCTCGCCGGCATGGGGGTCGAGGGCATCCCCGGCATCGAGCAGCCACCCACCGCAGACTAACATGAGCAAGCAACGACAACGAGACGCCAAGGTGTACGTCAACGGGAGCCTCATCGGCACCCACCCCGAACCGGAACAGCTCGCAGAACAGATCCGGGACGCCCGGCGGGCCGGCGAGATCAGCGACATGGTCAACGTGTCGGTCAACGAGCGGACCCGCGAGGTCATCGTCAACGCCGACGCCGGCCGCGCCCGGCGACCCCTGCTGGTCGTCGAGGACGGCGACCTGCTGATCTCCGAGGAGGAACTGGCGGCGCTGGAAGACGGCGACCTCGACTTCGACGACCTCGTCGAGATGGGCTACGTCGAGTTCATCGACGCCGAGGAGGAAGAGGACATCTACGTCGCCGTCGACGAGGAGGAACTCACCGACCGCCACACCCACATGGAGATCGACCCGCAGCTGATCTTCGGGATCGGTGCGGGCATGATCCCCTACCCCGAGCACAACGCCTCGCCGCGCATTACCATGGGGTCGGGGATGATCAAGCAGTCGCTTGGGCTGCCGGCCGCAAACTACCGCATCCGGCCGGACACCCGCCAGCACCTGCTGCACTACCCTCAGCTCTCGATGGTCAAGACCCAGACCACCGAGCAGATCGGCTACGACGAGCGCCCCGCGGCGCAGAACTTCGTCGTCGCCGTCATGTCCTACGAGGGGTTCAACATCGAGGACGCCCTCGTCATGAACAAGGGGTCGGTCGACCGCGCGCTCGCGCGCAGTCACTTCTTCCGCACCTACGAGGGCGAGGAGCGCCGCTACCCCGGCGGCCAGGAGGACCGCTTCGAGATCCCCGACGACGAGGTGCGGGGCGCCCGCGGCGAGGAGGCCTACACCCACCTCGACGAGGACGGCCTCGTCAACCCCGAGACGGTGGTCGACGAGAACGACGTCCTGCTGGGCAAGACCTCGCCGCCGCGGTTCCTCGAGGAACCCGACGACATGGGCGGCCTCTCGCCCCAGAAGCGCCGCGAGACGAGCGTGACGATGCGCTCGGGTGAGTCCGGCGTCGTCGACACCGTCACCCTGATGGAGGGCGAGGACGGGTCGAAGCTCTCGAAGGTCTCCGTCCGCGACCAGCGGGTCCCGGAACTGGGCGACAAGTTCGCCTCCCGGCACGGCCAGAAGGGGGTCGTCGGCCACATCGCACCCCAGGAGGACATGCCGTTCACCGACGAGGGCGTGACGCCGGACCTCGTCCTGAACCCCCACGCGCTGCCGTCGCGGATGACCGTCGGGCACATCCTCGAGATGATCGGCGGCAAGGTCGGCGCCATGGAGGGCCGCCGCGTCGACGGCACGGCGTTCACCGGCGAGGACGAGGACGAACTCCGCGACGCCCTGGAGGAGCACGGCTTCAAGTCCTCCGGCAAGGAGGTCATGTACTCGGGGATCACCGGCGAGAAGATCGAGGCGGAGATCTTCGTCGGGACCATCTTCTACCAGAAGCTGTACCACATGGTCTCGAACAAGATCCACGCCCGCTCGCGCGGCCCCGTGCAGGTGCTGACCCGCCAGCCCACCGAGGGG
>PXRE01000034.1 GCA_003021085.1 Halobacteriales archaeon QS_1_68_20
AGGCCAGGTACTGGGCCGGATTCTTCGCGTTCAGTGCCGCGGTGCTCGCATACTTCCACATCAGTCCGTGGGCCGTGGAACCACCACAAGACGTGATGGGACCCTACGCGAACCCCATCGTCGGCTATCTCGCGTTCGGAATCGTGCTCGCACTCATCGCCTCAGTCGTCATCGGGTCCATATACGGGGCAGTTCTGTGGTACCGGAACGCCCCATGACCAGCGGTCCCGGAGCGGTCAAGCCGGGAACGTGAACCCCGTGACACGGGATAGTGGGGAGATCTGTGGTGCTACTGGGCGGGTGCACGAGTGGAAAGGAAGCCCCGTGCGAAGATTCGACGAGGACGAGGACGCCGAATACAGAGGAAACCCGAACGAACTGTCCCACCGAGCCGGAACCGTCAATCGATGCGGCAACACCGATCAACGACCCGGAGACGCCAACCCCGAACCGTCCACGGTCCTCCGATGCCACGCTCGGACTCGCTCCCCTTCGAGGCGATCTAGGACAACGAGACTGGCCGGTGGGCCGGTTCCGACGACCGTCGGCAGTTGCCGACCACGAGGGACTCGAGATGGCGTACCTCCGGTCGGCAGACGACGTGGACCGGCTCGACGCGGAGACGTCGACCGACGAACAGCGGGCGTTCCTCGACGACACCGACTTCGGGGCGTCAGCGGTCGTGTCGGTCAGTTTCCGGTTCCCGACCACGGACACCGAGGCGCGAGTCCTCGGCGCCCTGCGGCGGGCGGAGAACCTGGATGTCCGCGTCTGGATCGAGCACCGGGGCATGGTCAACGGCGAGGATTACGATCTCTTCCTCGTGCGCGTGTCCCCCGGGAACGACCTCCCGGACGACGTGACGGTCGTGCTGGAGAACGACCCGTATGCGGATGGCGAACCGTCCGTGTTCGGGACGGCCGATGGGAACTGATTCGCTCACGCCAGACTCGAATCGTCACGGTCCGCCGCGCGCGCGAAAATCACCGGCCCCTTACGGAGAAAATTTACTGGCCCCTTACGGAGAAAATTTACTCGGATCCGAGTTTCGAGGCAGTCGTGTGAGCCCCACCCATAGGGAATGTTAAAGGACCATTAGAAACCTTCGCCACGTCGACGTCTTGGGGTTTTGGACTCCGGACGCGCTCGCCAGGTCGCGCTGATCGTCGACGGGGCTGTCAGGGGGCAAGCCTTAAATACTCGTTCCGGCCTCCGTTCGGGCACCATGTCCAACGACAGCATGGCCGCCTCTGGCACCCGCCAGGGGGGTCGAGTTCTTCCAGGGCACGTTGAGCGCCACGGACGAAATTGACGACGCACGGATCTTCGACACGACGCTGCGCGACGGCGAGCAGTCCCCGCGCACCTCGTTCTCGTACGACGACAAGCGAGAGATCGCCGCCGTCCTCGACGAGATGGGGACCCACGTGATCGAGGCGGGGTTCCCGGTCAACTCGGACGCCGAGTTCGAGGCCGTCAGCGACGTCGCCGAACACACCGACGCCACGACCTGCGGCCTGGCCCGCGTGGTCGAGGCGGACGTCGAGGCGGCGCTGGACGCCGGCGTCGAGATGGTCCACGTCTTCGTCAGCACCAGCGACGTACAGATCGAGGACTCGATGCACGCCACCCGCGAGGAGGTAATCGAGCGGGCGGTCGAGAGCGTCGAGCGAGTGAACGAGGCCGGCGCGGAGGTGATGTTCTCGCCGATGGACGCCACCCGTACGGACGAGGCGTTCCTGGTCGAGGTGCTCGAGGCCGTCGACGCGGTCGATGTCGACTGGATCAACGTCCCGGACACCTGCGGGGTCGCCACCCCCGGGCGGTTCGGGGACCTGATCGGGACGGTCCACGAGCACACCGACGCCCGCGTCGACGTCCACACCCACGACGACTTCGGGATGGCGACCGCCAACGCCATCGCGGGCTACGAGGCGGGCGCCGACCAGGCGCAGGTGTCGGTCAACTCCATCGGCGAACGGGCCGGCAACGCCGCCTACGAGGAAGTGGTGATGGCGCTGGAGAGCGTCTACGACGTCGACACCGCCGTCGAGACCACCCGTATCGCCGAACTGAGCAAACTGGTCGAGCGGCGCAGCGACGTCCCGGTCCCCGGCAACAAGCCCGTGGTCGGGAACAACGCCTTCGCCCACGAGAGCGGCATCCACGCCGCCGGCGTCATCGAGAACAGCGACACGTTCGAGCCTGGCGTCATGACCCCCGAGATGGTCGGCGGCGAGCGCGAACTCGTGCTGGGCAAGCACACGGGCACCCACTCGGTCCGCGAGCGACTGCGGGAGGTCGGCTTCGACCCGACCGACGCGGAGGTCCGCGAGGTCGCTTCCCGGGTCAAGGAGTTCGGCGCCGACGGCCGTCGCGTGACCGTGGAAGACCTGCGGCGGTTCGCCCGCGAGGCCGGCGTCGACCGTACCGACGTCGAGCGCGAGGAGGTCGGTGCCTGATGGGTGTGCCCCACCGTGCCGTGGTACGGCCGCGGAGTTGGCGCAACCGTTGCCCGGCACGGAAGAGCTTTATCCCGCAGGTGTCTGAGTCGGTCGGTAATGACGCGGTCCGCACTCGCCTGGTTCGCACGTGCGGCCAGCGACCGGACCGCTGGGCTCGTTCTCCCGGTCGTAGGGGCGTCCTAGCCCCGACAGCCACTACCTCCCGACCGACGCCGACCCGCCCGCGAACCAGGACGCACCACCTGCCGACCACAACCCACGATTGATAGCGATGACACGATCAGCGACGCGCGAACGACCGATGGGGGTCCGGGGGGAACCGCCGTGACCGGTCCCGACTCGACGCCCCCCGGGGACGCCGATTCGACGGCCGAGCCGGCGGATCCGGCGACCGATCACGGAGCGACCGACGAATCGCCCGACGGACGAACCGACCGACCACGAGACCGGCGACAGCGCCGAGACGCAGCGACCGACGGCGGGATCGCGGCGACCGAGGCCCCGGCACCCGAGGAGCGGCCGACGGACGACGCCGTGGCCGAGGACGTATCGACCGGCGCCGAGGCGGCGGTCGCGGCCCTCGAAGCCGGGGGCGTCGAACACGTCTTCGGCGTGCAGGGCGGCGCCATCATGCCCGTCTACGACGCGCTGTACGACGCCAGCATCCGCCACGTCACGATGGCCCACGAGCAGGGCGCCGCCCACGCCGCGGACGCCTACGGCATCGTGTCGGGGCGACCTGGCGTCTGCATGGCCACCTCGGGGCCGGGCGCGACGAACCTCGTGACCGGCATCGCGGACGCCGACATGGACTCGGACCCCCTCGTCGCACTGACGGGGCAGGTCCCGACGGAGTTCGTCGGCAACGACGCCTTCCAGGAGACCGACACCACCGGCGTCACGACGCCGGTCACGAAGGCGAACTACTTCGCCAGCGACCCCGACGCAGTCGGCAACGACGTCGGCGAAGCGCTCGCCCTGGCGGCCAGCGGCCGGCCCGGCCCGACGCTGGTCGACCTCCCGAAGGACGCGACGAACGGCGAGATCCCGAAGGACGCGACGAACGGCGAGACCCGGTCGGCCCCCGGTGAGCCGGAGCCGCCGGACTCCTACGAGGTCACCGAGACGGCCGACGCCGAATCCGTCGAAGCGGCCGCACGGCGAATCGAGGAGGCCCGCAAGCCTCTGCTGTTGCTCGGCGGCGGCGTGATCAAGGCCGAGGCCAGCGAGGTCTGCCGCGAGTTCGCCACCGAGCACGGGATTCCGGTCGTGACGACGATGCCCGCCGTGGGCGCGTTTCCGGAGGACCACGACATCGCGCTGGAGATGGCGGGGATGCACGGCACCGGGTACGCGAACATGGCCGTCACCCACTGCGACACGCTGATCGCCGTCGGCTGCCGGTTCGACGACCGTCTCACGGGCGGCATCGAGACGTTCGCGCCCGACGCGGAGGTCGTTCACGTCGACGTCGACCCCGCGGAGATCAGCAAGAACGTCCACGCGGACTACCCGCTGGTCGGGGACGCGAAGGCAGTGATGGCGCAGTTGGCCGACGAGGTGAAGGCGTTCCCGCGCGCCGAGGAGTGGCGCGAGACCGTCCAGGGGTGGAAAGACGAGTACGCGATGACGTATGTCGCTCCTGACGACGAGCCCGTGAAACCGCAGTTCGTCGTCGAGGCGCTGGACGAGGCGACGGCCGACGACGCCATCGTGACGACGGGCGTCGGCCAGCACCAGATGTGGGCCGTCCAGTACTGGACGTTCACGGAACCCCGGTGCTGGGTGTCCAGCCACGGCCTGGGCGCGATGGGCTACGGCCTCCCGGCCGCCATCGGCGCCCGCCTGGCCGCCGACGCGGAGGGCCGAGACGACGCCCCGGTCGTCTGCGTCGACGGCGACGGGTCGTTCCTGATGACGCTCCAGGAACTGTCGGTCGCGGTCCGCGAGAGCCTCGATATTACCGTCGCCGTCCTGAACAACGAGTACATCGGAATGGTCCGCCAGTGGCAGGACGTCTTCTTCGACGGCCGTCGGATGGCCTCGGGGTACGACTGGTGCCCCCAGTTCGACGTGCTCGCGGCGGCGTTCGGCGCGGAGGGCTTCCGCATCGACGACTACGACGAGGTGGCCGAGACGATAGAGGCGGCGCTGGCCCACGACGGCCCCTCGGTGATCGACGTCCACGTCGACCCGGACGAGGACGTCTACCCGATGGTCCCCAGCGGCGGCGACAACGGCCAGTTCGCACTCTCGGAGGACCACCTATGAGCGGCGGAATGCCAGGCCCCCCACCCGAGGAACGCCCGACGCCCGACGGCCGTCGCAACGCCCAGGGCATCCGGGTCGACCCCGAGGTGGCGGCCGAACCGCCGGTCCGCAGGGCGGTCATCTCCGTGCTGGTCGCCCACGAACCGGGCGTCCTCTCGGAGGTGTCCGGCCTGTTCAGTCGCCGGCAGTTCAACATCGAGAGCCTCACCGTCGGCCCGACGGCCGACCCCGACCGTGCGCGGATCACCGTCGTCTGCGAGGAACCCGAACCAGGCGTCGACCAGTTGAAGAAGCAACTGCGGAAACTCCTGCCGGTGGTCGACGTCCGGGAACTGCCGGACGACGCCGTGCGGCGGGAACTGGCGCTGATCAAGGTCGACGCCGACGATCCCGCGGAGGTCCGGGCCGTCGCGGAGATGTACGACGGCCGGACGGTCGACGCCTGCCCGGAGACGGTCACCGTCGAAGTGACCGGCAGCCGGCAGAAGGTCGGGGCGGCAGTCGAGACGCTTGGCCGGTTCGGCGTCCGCGAGGTCGTCCGGACCGGGACGACGGCGCTGGCGCGAGGAACGGACACGACGACCGACCAGACGAGCACCGAGCAAACGACGAACGCGAGAGAACCCACGACAGAACCATGACAGACGAGTTCACGACACCGATCTACCACGAACGAGACGCCGACGAATCGTACATCCAGGACAAGACCGTGGCCGTGTTGGGCTACGGGAGCCAGGGCCACGCCCACGCCCAGAACCTCGCCGACAGCGGGGTCGACGTGATCGTCGGTCTCCGCGAGGGCTCCACGTCCCGCCAGGCAGCCCGCGAGGACGGCCTGGACGTGACCACGCCCGCGGAGGCGACGGCACAGGCGGACGTTACCTCGGTCCTCGTTCCGGACACCGTCCAGCCGGCGGTGTTCGAGGAGATCCGGGACGGCCTGGAACCCGGCGACACCCTCCAGTTCGCCCACGGGTTCAACGTCCACTACAACCAGATCAGGCCGCCCGAGAACGTCGACGTGACGATGGTCGCCCCGAAGGGCCCGGGCCACATCGTCCGCCGGGACTACCGGCGCGGCGAGGGCACGCCCGGCCTGCTGGCTGTCTCCCAGGACTACACCGGCGAGGCGACCGAGGAGGCGCTGGCGTACGCCCAGGCCATCGGGTGCACCCGCGCGGGCGTCGTCGAGACGACGTTCCGCGAGGAGACCGAGACCGACCTGTTCGGCGAGCAGGCCGTCCTCTGTGGCGGCGTCACGGCCCTCGTGAAGGCGACCTACGAGACGCTGGTCGAAGAGGGCTACGCCCCCGAGATGGCCTACTTCGAGTGCATGAACGAGCTGAAACTGATCGTCGACCTGCTGTACGAGGGCGGCCTCTCGGAGATGTGGGACTCCGTCTCGGACACCGCCGAGTACGGCGGCCTCACCCGCGGCGACGAGGTGATCGACGAGGGCGTCCGCGAGAACATGCAGGCGGTGCTCGCGGATGTCCAGGACGGCACCTTCGCCCGCGAGTGGATCAGCGAGAACCAGGCCGGCCGGCCGAGTTACACCCAGATCCGCCGCGCCGAGCAGAACCACGACATCGAGGACGTCGGCGAGCGCCTCCGCGAGCTGTTCGCCTGGGCCGACGAGAACCAGCCCGGAGCAGGGCAACCGACCGAAGCACCGGCAGACGACTGAATCACATTACCCTCCAACGATGACCGAAACCACCCGACGCGATTCCGACCGAGACGCACAGACCGACCGAGAGAACGACGACCGACCGACCCTGAAAGACGTCGACCACACGCCCCCGGCTGGGGCCGCCGACGCCAGCCGCGTGTTCGCGCGCGGCGGCGAACGCCCGGCGGCGACGACCGACGGCGGAGCGACACGGGGGCGCACCTCCGACGACGAGGACGGCGAACCCGCAGAGGCCTGACGATGAGCGGGGGAACGCTGTACGACCAGGTGTGGGAACGCCACCGGGTCACGACCCTGCCGAACGGCCAGGACCAGTTGTGCGTCGGCCTCCACCTCGTCCACGAGGTGACCAGCCCACAGGCGTTCTCGATGCTCGACGAGCGCGACCTGGAGGTGGCGTTCCCCGACCGAACCTTCGCCACGACCGACCACATCGTCCCGACGACGACCGACGGGCGGGACCGCCCGCTGGCCGACGACCAGGCCGAGGAGATGCTGTCGGCGCTGGAGGAGAACGTCGACGAGAGCGGCATCACCTTCTTCGGCCTGGACTCGGATCGGCAGGGCATCACCCACGTCGTCGCGCCGGAACTGGGACTGACCCAACCGGGGATGACCGTCGCCTGCGGCGACTCCCACACCGCGACCCACGGCGCGTTCGGTGCCATCGGCGTCGGCGTCGGCACCTCCCAGATCAGGGACATCTTCGCCACCGGGTGCATCGCCGCCGAAAAGCAACAGGTGCGCCGGATCCAGGTCGAGGGGTCGCTCGGCGACGGCGTGTACGCCAAAGACGTGATCCTGCAGATCATCCGGCAGTTGGGCGTCGACGGCGGCGTCGGCCACGTCTACGAGTACGGTGGCCCCGCCATCCGCGAACTGGACATGGAAGGCCGACTGGCCATCTGCAACATGTCCATCGAAGGCGGCGCCCGCGCGGGCTACGTCAACCCCGACGAAACCACCTACGAGTACCTGCGCGGCCGCGAGTACGTCCCCGAGGGCGAGGAGTTCGAGGAACTGAAGGCCTACTGGGAGTCCATCAAGTCCGACGAGGACGCCGAGTACGACGACGTGGTGACGGTCGACGTCGACGACCTTGACCCGCTGGTGACCTGGGGGATCAACCCCGGCCAGGTCGTTGAACTCTCCGACCCCGTCCCGGCGCCCGGATCGTTCGAGACCGAGACGGAGCAGGATGCCGCCTGCCGGGCGCTGGACCACATGAACCTCGAACCGGGCGACTCGATGCTGGGCTACGACGTGGACGTGGCCTTCCTCGGCACCTGCACGAACGGCCGCGTCTCGGACTTCCGGCAGGCCGCCGCGGTGCTTGCAGGCCACACCGTCGCCGACGACGTGCGGGCGCTGGCGGTCCCTGGTTCGGAGACGGTCCGCCGGACGTGCGAACAGGAGGGAATCGACGAGGTCTTCGGCGAGGCCGGATTCGAGTGGCGCCGCGCCGGGTGCTCGATGTGCTTGGCGATGAACGACGACTCGCTGGTCGGCGACGAGGTCTGTGCCTCCTCCTCGAACCGCAACTTCGTCGGCCGGCAGGGAAGCAAAGAGGGCCGCACGGTGCTTATGAGTCCCGCGACGGTCGCGGCCGCCGCCATCGAGGGTGAAGTGGCCGATTGCCGTCGGTTCCTCGACGACTCGCCCGCCCACACCGCCGCCGAGGACGTCTCGGAGGTGGCCGACTGATGGACGACCCGCGGATCACGGAGGTTGCGGGATCCGGCGTCCCCATCTACGGCGACGACGTCGACACCGACCGGATCCTCCCGGCGCGGTTCCTGAAGGAGACGACCTTCGAGAACATGGCCGACTACCTGTTCTACGACGCCCGCCGGGACGAGGACGGGTTCAACGACCACCCGCTCAACCGCTTCCCGGATGCGGAGATCGCGGTCGTCAACGAGAACTTCGGGTGTGGGTCCTCTCGCGAGCACGCCCCGCAGGCGATGTTGCGCTGGGGCATCGACGGCGTCGTCGGCGAGTCCTTCGCGGAGATCTTCGCGGACAACTGTAAGTCCCTGGGAGTTCCCACCGCGACCGCGGACGCCGAAACCGTCGAAGACCTGCAGGCCTGGATCGAGGCCAACCCCGACGGCGAGATACCCATCGACGTGGAAGCGGAGACGGTCACCTACGGCGGAGAAACGGTCGCCGTCGACATCGACGACGCGACCCGGGAAGCGCTTGTCGACGGAATCTGGGACACGACCGCGCTGATGCGGGCCAACGTAAACCGCGTGGCCGAGACGGCCGCCTCGCTCCCCTACGTCGACTAGGCGGACGCCAGCACGTCGAAGGAGTCCGGGGTCGCCCGGTCGACGTGCTTCAGGAGCAGGGTCGCCTGCCGCCGGTAGGCGTCGGCCTCGTCGTCCGGACTCCGGTAGCGTTCAAAGGCATGCAGGAGAGCCAGTGCCATCAGCACGCAGTCAGCCACGTCGAATTCGAGCGTCATCGAGCGGTTCCGCCGCCGGACCCCCTCCAGTGGGCACTCTAGTGAGACTTCGAGGCCGACGGCCGCGTACTCGATCTGCCTCGGGACGGCCCCGTCCGTCGAGAGACGCCGGAGCGCGACCCGCGCGCGCTCACAGTCCGCTTCGTCGACGGTGATCGCCACCGACCGACCGGCGCTGGGCCGTGGCCGCGATTCGCTGGTGTGGTGCAGGAGGTACTGCGTCAGCGTCCGTTTCCGGGTCGCCTCCGGACCCTCCGCCTCGACAGACCGGGGAAGTTGCCCCCCAACCGCGTTCGCACTCCTCCCCATAGCAGACCTGGTACCGTCAGTCGTGTACTGCTCCCCTGTCATGCCTACTCCGTACAAGTACGGCCAGGGGGGTTACCCTACCGGGTGAAGGGGTCCCCGAGGGGCGAAACATAATATATAAAACTTTCCATCCCTGGCAGTTCGACTCGGGTTCCACCGAGTGATACAACCGATAGTGGTTGTTCTATTGGGGTCGGTTACGCAGGGCGGCCTCCGTCGTGAGTATCGCCTGTTACACCGACACCCTGATTCCGCCGGGGGTCCGATGGACGACGATGACTCACGAGGTCGCGGTGATCCCCGGCGACGGAATCGGTCGGGGGGTCGTCCCGTCGGCGGTGGACGTACTGGAAGCGACCGAGGCCGACCTGACGTTCGTCCACGACGAGGCCGGTGACGCCGTCGCAACAGAGTGCGGCGACCCGCTCCCGGCGGAGACGGCCGACCTCGCCCGGCGGGCCGACGCTACGCTGTTCGGGGCCGCCGGCGAGACGGCGGCCGAGGTCGTGTTGCCGCTCCGTTCTGCGGTGGACTCGTTCGTCAACGTCCGGCCCGCCCGCGCGTACCCTGGCGTCGACGCGCTCCATCCCGACGTGGACGTCGTCTTCCTCCGGGAGAACACCGAAGGGGTGTACGTCGGCGACGAGACCCGCGAGGACGGCCGCGCCACGCTTACCCGCGTCGTGACCGCAGACGCCTCCCGCAAACTCGCCGAGTTCGCCTGCGAGTTCGTCGCCGAGCGCGGGTTCGACGGACTCACGGTCGCACACAAGGCCAACGTCATGCAGGAGACGGACGGCTTGTTCCTCGAAACGGTCGAAGCAGTCGCCGACGAGCGCGGGGTCGCGGTCGACCCGGTGTTGATGGACGCACTGGCGACCCACCTCTGTCTGCATCCCGAGGAGTACGACGTTATCGTGACGCCCAATCTGGCCGGTGACGTGCTGTCGGACCTGGCCGCCGGACTCGTCGGGGGGCTCGGCCTCCTGCCCAGCGCCAACCTCGGCGACGAGCGCGGCCTGTTCGAACCCGTCCACGGGACGGCACCGGACATCGCCGGCGAAGGGGTCGCCAACCCCGTCGCGGCCGTGCTCTCGGCCGCGATGATGCTGGAGTTCCTGGGTTACGACGAGGAGGGCGAACGCGTCCGGACCGCCGTGGAGGACGTGCTGGCGGACGGGCCGCGGACGCCGGACCTCGGTGGAGAGGCAGGTACCGACGAGGTCACCGGGGCCATCGTCGAGCGACTCTGATCGGTAGTGGACGGCGCTAGAGACCATCGTTCACTGCCGTCACCGCGGAATACATACGCCTCCCGACCATACCGGCGAGCATGAGAGACGTGGAAACAGCGACGTTCGGCGGCGGGTGCTTCTGGTGCGTCGAGGCGGCCCTGAAAGAACTCCACGGCGTCGAGGCCGTCACCTCGGGGTACGCCGGCGGCCACTCGGACGATCCGACGTACAGAGAGGTCTGCTCGGGCAAGACGGGCCACGCCGAGGTCGTCCAGGTCGAGTACGACCCCGACCGACTCGGGTACGAGGACCTGCTGGAGGTGTTTTTCACCATCCACGACCCGACGCAACTCAACCGCCAGGGGCCGGACGTGGGTACGCAGTACCGGTCCATCGTCCTGTACCACGACGACCGCCAGCGCGAACTGGTCGAGGCGTACGTCGAGACGCTGGAGGAGGAGGACGTCTACGACGACGAGATCGTCACCGAGATCGAACCCCTGGAGCGGTTCTACGAGGCCGAGGAGAAACACCAGGACTACTTCGAGAAGAACCCCAACGACGCCTACTGCACGATGAACGCGGCGCCGAAGGTGGAGAAGGTCCGCGAGAAGTTCGCCGAGAAGGTCGCGGCCGGCGACTGAACCGACCCCTGTTTTCGCGCCGTCACCGCCCGAACGTTTTTTGTCCACCTGCCGAGACGACCGTGACGTGCGTTCCACGGTTCGGCGGTTCGTGGCCGCCCTCTGTGTCCTGGCGCTGGTAACCTTCCTTGCCACCGCGGCGGTGGGAACCGTCCTCCTCCAGGCGAGCGGGACGGCACCTGCTCCCGTCGAGCCGAAACAGCTGGCGTACGACGAACCGCCCCAGGAGGTCGTGGCCGATGCACTGTACAACCTCCAGGCGGCCGAGTACACGCTGGACGTGCGCAACGTCGACACCGGCGACCGGGCCGACGTGAGCCTCCGCGAAGGGACGGGCCGGCAGTACGACGCGGAGGGGCCGGTGACGACGCTGGTGATGCACGTCGAGGTGGACAACCCGGCCAGGCGGTACGCCTCGTCGATAGCGATGCCGGCGCTCACCGGCAGCGAGGACGTGAAAATCCGGTACTACGGGGATCGACGTTCGTCGGCTATCAGTACACGCCGCGGCCGGTGGACGGGTCCACGGGCTGGGAGTCGGACCGCGGACTCGGGTACCGACCGATGCGGAATCAACTCGGCCCGACCGAAGGCCTCCGTGAGGCCGACGCGACGGTCGTCGCGAACGACGAGACGACGTACGTCGCGCGGATCACCGACGACAGGATTGCGACCCAGGCCGGCCACGAAGGGACCCCCGGCCTGTTCGGGACGACCGACCCGCCGTTGTCGGGCGCGAACGCCGACTTCACCGTCGTCGTCGACAAGCGGACCGGCCACGTCCGGAGCGCGACGTACCGCTACTACCACGCCGGCGGCGACCGCTCGATCACGACGACCCACGAGTTCAGCGACTACGGCGACACCACCGTCGAGCGGCCGCTGGGGACGCTCCCGCCGAGTCCGCTGACGATCCTGTACCGACTCGACCTCGGACTGTGGGCCGTCGACCTCCGGAACTGGGTCGGTGCAGTGCTGGGAGTGGGCGCGTTCGTGGGTTTCGCTGTTGCGACGTATCGCACCTCCGGGCGGTGGTCGTCGTGGTAGACCGCGAGCGACTGGCGACGTGGCGGGGGGACGCCGTCTTCGTCCTGAAGGGGTACGCCGTCGTCCTGAGCGTCGTCTGGTTGCTCGTGTTCGGTCTACTCGTCGCAGGGTACTTCGTGGGTCCGGCGCCGACGCCCGACCCCGAGACGCCGGCCATCGACTTCGACGAGGCACCCGAAGAGGTGGCGGCCGACGCGGTGGCGCAACTGGATCACCGCGATCACACCGTCGAGAAGCGCCTCGTCCACGAGAACCTGACCGACGGAACTGTGAGCGGTGGCATCGTGTACCGGTCCCGCGTGAACCACACGACCGAGCGGGTCCACATGCAGGTTACCCGACGGTGTTCGACGAGAGCTACACCACGGCCGACGACCCCCACTACGTGTACTACGGGTCGGGGACTGCGACCTGGCAGCGGTACTGGTCGGACGGGGCGTGGGTCCGCATCGACGGGGCTGGTGGGACCTACGTCGAGAACGAATCGGCTGTCGACGTCGACCCCGCGACGATACGGCAGAGCGAAGCGGTCGTCCGGTCGGAGAACGAGTCGACGATGGTCGTCGAGGTGACCGACGGGCCCACGCTGGACACGCTCGGCGACTCCGACGACGCCGAGGCCGAGTTGCTGTTCGTCGTCGAGAAGGGGCCGACGCCCCACCTCGCACGGATCGAGTACACCGGGCAGTCTGAGAAGTTGGCCGTCGAAGTGACGCTCGACGTCGTGAACGTCGGCGCCTCGCCCGTCGAACACCCGGACGGGGTTCCACGCGCCGGCGCGACGAGTGCGTTCGAGCGGGCGTTCGCGGGCGCCGAACGCATCCTCGGGTGGGTGTTCTGATCCGGCCACTCCCTGGCCCTTATATGCATCTGCCGTGATCATATAAGCCAATATAAGGCCACTAGCATGGTTAGACGGATAGGGAGGATATATGGGTTACCATTTTAAGGCCCGTCAGCGTAGGATACGGTGATGAAAGCGAAAATGGAATCCCGTTCTCCGGACCCGACCAGGGTGGCCGACGCCTGTCCCCGCTGTTCGACGTACGTCGTCAACGTTCAGGGCATCCTCGACTGCCCGGACTGTGAGTGGACTGCGCGGTAAAACGGCATGGGATCACCCACCTCTCCTTTTGCCCGATTCATCGAATCATATATCCGTTGCTCGGTAATAAAAATCGGTGGAGAGTTCAATACCGGCTAGTGGTTTAAACTTCGAACCCCATATCCATTACAATCTTAACTATCTATATTCAATAGTAGTAGTCGTTCCGCGCGCGACGCGGGCGCACGCCCGCGCTTTCCGGCGATTTCTGCCGAAAGCTTTACCAGCGGAACTGGCCTATTCCAGCGCGATGACTCCCCGTCCCGTAGCCGGAGGTGAGCCGCGATGGAGCTGATAATCACCGAGAAGGACAACGCGGCGCGCCGCATCGCAGACATCCTGAGCGACGGCACCGCCAGCACGGAGCGCGAGCGCGGCGTCAACGTCTACCGGTGGGGCGGCACCCGCGTCGTCGGGCTCTCGGGCCACGTCGTCGGCGTCGACTTCCCGCCGGAGTACAGCGACTGGCGGGACGTCGAACCGGTCGAACTCATCGACGCCGGCGTGGTCAAGTCGCCTACCCAGGACGACATCGTGGCGGCCCTGCGGTCGCTCTCCCGCCGCGCCGACCGCGTCGTCATCGCCACCGACTACGACCGCGAGGGCGAACTCATCGGCAAGGAGGCCTACGAGATCGTCCGCGAGGTGGCCGAGGACGTCCCCGTCGACCGGGTGCGGTTCTCCTCGATCACCCAGACCGAGGTCAAGAGCGCGTTCAACGACCCCGAGGAACTGGACTTCGACCTCGCGGCCGCCGGCGAGGCCCGGCAGGTGATCGACCTCGTCTGGGGCGCGTCGCTGACGCGGTTCCTGTCGCTGTCGGCCGGCCAGCTGGGCGACGACTTCATCTCCGTGGGACGGGTCCAGAGCCCGACGCTGAAACTGCTGGTCGACCGCGAGCGCGAGATCCGGGAGTTCGAACCCGACGACTACTGGGAACTGTACGCCGACCTCGCCAAGAACTCCGCCGAGCGAAGCTCGGCTGATCCCCGAGAAGCCGAGGCTTCTCGGGACGACCCGGAGTTCGAGGCGCAGTACTTCTACGACGACGACGGTAGCGAGGCCGAGCGCGTCTGGGACGGGGACGTGGCCCAGGAGGTGTTCGAGGCGCTCCAGTCCGCCGACGCCGCGACGGTCCAGCGGGTCTCCCGGCGGACCCGGACCGACCGCCCGCCGGCACCGTTCAACACCACGCAGTTCATTCGCGCGGCCGGCGCCCTGAACTACTCCGCCCAGCGGGCGATGAGCATCGCCGAGGACCTGTACACCGCGGGGTACATCACCTATCCGCGGACGGACAACACCGTCTACCCCGACGACCTGGACCCGGAGGCGCTGCTCGACGAGTTCGTCGGCCACCACACCTTCGGCGAGGACGCCGAGTCGCTGCTTGAACTGGACATCGAACCGACCGAGGGCGACGAGGAGACGACCGATCACCCGCCGATCCACCCCACCGGGGAGATTCCGGCGCGGTCGGACCTCTCCGAGGACGAGTGGGAAGTCTACGAACTCGTCGTCCGGCGCTTCTTCGCCACCGTCGCGGAACCGGCCCGCTGGGAGCACCTCAAGGTCGTCGCGGAGGCCGCCGGCCAGCAACTCAAGGCAAACGGCAAGCGCCTGCTCGAACCGGGCTACCACGGCGTGTACCCGTACTTCTCGACCAGCGAGAACTACGTGCCCGATGTCGAGGAGGGCGAGCAGCTGGCGGTCGGGGACGTCCGCATGGAGGACAAGCAGACCCAGCCACCCCGTCGGTACGGCCAGTCGCGACTGATCGAGACGATGGAGGATCTGGGTCTCGGGACGAAGGCGACCCGCCACAACATCATCGAGAAACTGTACGACCGCGGGTACGTCGAGGACGACCCGCCGCGGCCGACCCAACTCGCCATGGCGGTCGTGGAGGCGGCCGAGGAGTACGCCGACCACGTCGTCAGCGAGGAGATGACCCGGCAACTCGAGGAGGACATGACCGCCATCGCGGAGGGCGAGGCCAGTTACGAGGACGTGACCGAGCAGTCCCGCGAGATGCTGGCGAAGGTCTTCGACGAGTTGACCGACTCCCGCGACGAGGTCGGCGAGCACCTCCGGGAGTCGTTGAAGGCCGACAAGACCCTCGGGCCGTGCCCGGACAGCGGCGACGACCTGCTGGTCCGCCAGAGCAGGCGCGGGTCGTACTTCGTCGGGTGTGACGGCTACCCCGACTGCACGTATACCCTCCCGCTCCCGAGCAAGGGCAAACCGCTGGTCATGGAGAAGGAGTGCGAGAAACACGGTCTCCGGCACGTCAAGATGCTCGCCGGGCGGAACACGTTCGTCCACGGGTGCCCGCTGTGCAAGGCCGAGGAGGCCGACGAGCAGGACGACGAGGTCATCGGACCGTGTCCCGAGTGCAGGGAAGGCGCGGCGACGGAGTCACCGCGAGGCGAAGGCGGTGAAACCGCCGAAGCGGGCGGCGAACTCGCCATCAAGCACCTCCGCTCGGGGTCGCGGCTCGTGGGCTGCACCCGTTACCCCGACTGTGACTACTCGGTCCCGTTGCCCCGCCGGGGCGAAGTCGAAGTGACCGACGCCATCTGCGAGGAGCACGACCTGCCCGAACTGATCGTCCACGACGGCGACGAGCCCTGGGACCTCGGCTGTCCGATCTGTAACTACCGGGAGTACCAGGCCCGCGAGAGCGAGTCCGGCACGGACCTGGAGACGCTGGACGGCGTCGGCGAGAAGACCGCCGAGAAACTGGTCAACGCCGGCGTCGAGAGCGTCGACGACCTCCGGGACGCCGACCCCGAGGCCGTCGCCGGTGACGTCGACGGCGTGAGTGCCGAGCGGGTGCGGGAGTGGCAGGCGAAGGCCTGACTACTCCTCGCCCGACCGGTCTTCGCCTTCTAGATGCTCGCGTGCCCAGTCTGACAGCGACTCCCACCCGGTCGCCTCGCCCACCTCCTCCAGCACCTCGCCGAGTTCCTCCTTTGCGCCGACCGACCGTTCGGTCTCCGGGGCAGGTTCCAGGCGCTTCATGTCCTCGTTGACCTTGGCGGCGAACACCTTGTCGTCGGGTTCCGAGTAGAAGTACGGCTGGGTCTTGTCGTCGCCGATGTACTGGACGTCGTCGCGTTCGTAGTCCTGGAACCCGTAGTCGGGAAACCGGTCGGCGCCGGAGGGGGCGTAGCTCAGGGGTCCGTTACGGGATCGATCCGGAAAAGCCGTCTGCCGACTCATTTGTGATCGGAGCCTGGACTACGGTACACCTCACTCGGCGTACAGCGAGTAGAGGATGACGCCGAACCCCAGGATCGTCAGGGCGCTCTCGACGGTGAGCGCGTAGTCCTGGTGCCCCAGTAGCACCTGGTCCACGGCGCCGGCCACCAGTGCGCCGAGGGTGACGACGGCGAACCCCAGCGCCAGCACCCCGAGCGGCCGGGCGCCAGTGCGTCGGTAGGCCTTGTGCGCGTAGTAGGTCACGAGGCCACCCATCACCAGCGAGAGCGTCTTGAACGCGACGACGGCGGAGGTGACGAGTTCGCTCACGATGCCACCCCCGTCGGCCGTCGATTGCCGGTCCGTCTGCGCCCCGAGTCGCGCCGGTCAGTCGGCCGGGTCGTGGAGTCAGTCATCGTCGATCACCTGCCTGGAAGAGTTGGCGACCACGAGGAGACTGCTGGCAGCCATCGCCACCGCGGCGACCAGCGGGTTGAGCAGTCCCAGCGCCGCCGTCGGGAGCGCGACCGCGTTGTAGAGGAACGCCCACGCGAGGTTGCCGCGGACCCGGCGCTTGGTGGCCGCCGTCAGCGCGAACGTCCGCGGCACTGCGTCGAGGTCGTCCCCGACCAGCACGGCGTCGGCCGCGTCCGTCGCAAGGGCCGTCCCGCCCCCCATGGCGATGCCCACGTCCGCGGCCGCCAGCGCGGGCGCGTCGTTGCTCCCGTCGCCGACCATCGCTATCGTCCCCTCCGTGCGCAGGCGCTCGACGACCTCGGACTTCGCTTCCGGCGGGACGCCCGCGAACACGTCGTCGACGGCCGGATGGTCCGCGAATTTCGCGGTCGCCTCCGGACTGTCGCCTGAGACGACGACCACGTGCCGGTCCTCGGCCAGTTCGGAGACGACCGCCTCCCACCCCTCGCGGGGTTCGTCGCCGGCGACGACGACGGTGCGCGCGCGGCCGTCCCACCCGACGAGCGCGGGGACCTGCCCGGCGTCACGGGCGCGCTCGCACCGTGCGGCGAGGTCGTCGGGGACCGACCAGCCCTCGGCCGCGAACAGCGTCTGACTGCCGACCAGCACGCGCACGCCGTCGACGCGGCCACCGACGCCGCGGCCCGGGTAGTTCCGGAAGTCCTCGACCCCGGACGCGGCCGATTCACCGGACGCGGCCGAATCGGTGGCCCCGGAGTCGGCCTCGCCTACGACCAGGCCACCGTCCGCGGCCGCTCGCTCGTCCGCGGTCCCCACCTCGTCGGCGAACTCGGCGATGGCGTCCGCGACGGGGTGGTCGGCGAACCGCTCGACGGCCGCCGCGCTGGCGAGGCCGGCCTCGTCGCCGGCCACGTCGACGACCGCCATCTCGCCGGTCGTGAGCGTCCCGGTCTTGTCCAGGGCCACGACGTCGGCGTCGGTCGCGCGCTCGAACAGCGCGGTCGACGCGACGACGACGCCCGATCGGAGCGCGTCGCGGACGCCCGCGGCGACCGCCAGCGGGGTCGCCAGGCCCAGCGCGCACGGGCAGGAGACGACGAGCACGGCGAGGCCGGTCAGCAGGGCCCCGGTGAACTCGGCGCCGAGCGCCAGGTGGACGGCGGTCGCGGTCACCGCGAGGACGACGACCACGGGGACGAACGCCGCCGCCAGGCGGTCCGCGAGTCGCTGGACGCCCGGTCGCGTGCTTGCAACCTCCCAGACAGTCGAGAGCAGCCGGTCGACC
The DNA here is from genome assembly GCA_003021085.1 of Halobacteriales archaeon QS_1_68_20. Lineage (GTDB taxonomy): Archaea > Halobacteriota > Halobacteria > Halobacteriales > PXRE01 > PXRE01. Next base: position 18,167 of record PXRE01000034.1, read on the forward strand.
GTGTGCTCGCCGTCGGGGGCGGGAGCCACGACCAGGCGACCCTCGGTCACGACCGCGCCACCGATTACCTCCTCACCGGGGTCGACCCGGTCAGGCAGCGACTCGCCGGTCACCAGCGACCGGTCGACCGCCGCGGTCCCCTCCAGCACCTCGCCGTCGGCCGGGACCCGCTCGCCGGACCCGACGACCACCTCGTCGCCCGGCCGCAGGTCCTCGACGGGGACCGTCTCGGTCCCATCGGCGGTGCGCCGTCGTGCCTCGTCGACCCGGCCCTCTGCGACGTCGGCCAGGCGGCCGGTCGCCCGTTCGCGGATGCGGTCCTCGTAGTATCCGCCCAGCGTGACGGCCAGCACGACGACGACGCTCACGTCGAAGTAGACGTGTTCGTGGCCGACCAGCACGGCGACGGCACTGTAGACGTACGCCGTCGTGGCCGCCAGCGCCACCAGCAGGTCCATGTTCGGCCGCCCGGCCTGGAGGCTGACGTACGCCCCCCTGAGGATCGGATAGCCCGTGTACCCCAGCACGACCGTCGCCATCGCCCATAGGTTCCACCGCAGGTAGGTGCCGACGGTCCCCGAGAGGTCCGCCAGGAGGACGTCCTCGGGGAGTCCGAGGTACGCCGGGTACAGGAACAGGACGTACCACGCCATCGTCATCATGCCGAACAGGCCGCCGACGAGCAGGCGCCCGAGTTCCGCCTGGTCGTCGTCCGGCGGATTCTCGGCCAGTCCGGCCCGGTAGCCCAGTCCCTCGACGACTCCGGGGAAATCGTCGGGGTCGGCTTCGTCGGGGTCGTAGGTCACCTTCAGCACGCCGGAGGCGTAACTGGCCTCGGCGTGGTGGACGCCGTCGTGGTCGGCGGCGACCGATTCGAGGAACGCCTCGCAGGTCGTGCAGTGCATTCCGTCGACCCGGAGGTAGACGTCTTCTGCGTTCGCTGGCCCATCTCCGGACGATCCGAGGCCAGACTCGTCACGCTCTGCCAGTTCCTCCCGGACGGCGCTGGCGTCGGCGGTCGCGGGGTCGTCCAGCGTCCGGGCCACCTCCAGGCAACCCCGACAGCAGAACTCTCCGGCCACGTCGTCGTCCGTGAGCGGCGGGTCCGGCGTCGGCAGGTCACAGAGCGTGCAGGGCATGGGTCACAGGGGCTGGTAGATGGGTATCTCCACGTGCGGCACCGTGATCCCGAGAAGCGCCAGGCCGTGCAACAGCGGGATGGTACCGAGCGCGACGAAGGCGGCCCCGAGCGCCCGGTTGAGCCTGGTCCGCCACCCGGTCGGCACCGACCCGAACGCGGTCCCGAAGGCGAACAGCGCCGGGAACGTCCCCAGGCCGAGCGCGGCCAGCGACGCCGCCCCAACCAGTGGTGACCCCCGCGCGAGCGCGTAGAGGTACGCCGGGTACAGGAGCGGACAGGGGAGCACCGCGTGGACCGTCCCGAGCGCGACGATACGAGAGCCGCGCGCCCAGGCGTCTACGCGCCCGACCAGCAGGCCGTGGACGCGGCCGAAGAGTCGCCCGAGGACGGGCGAGGCGTGGCTCCCGCTCGCCCGCCCGCGGACGAGGTAGCCCAGGCCCGCGAGGACGACGACCGCCCCTACGGCGACCCCGGAGACAGCGCGGACGGCGTCGGCGACCCGGAGGACGGCGGCTGCGTCGAAGACCAGGGCGCCGACCGCGCCCAGCATCGCACCGACGGCTGCGTACCCCAGCGTCCGTCCCAGGTTGAAGGCGGCGTGTTGCCGGAGGTCGTACCAGGTGACGCCCTTGCTGTCGGGCATCCGGTCGGCGTACAGCGTCACCAGCGGGCCGCACATCCCGAGGCAGTGGGCGCCGCCGAGCAGTCCGACGAGGAAGAACACCGCCAGGCCCGCTTCGGCGTCGGCCGGGAGGCTCACGGCGGCGGCGATTGGTGCGGTGGGTCCAGGTTGGAACATGGTCGGAGCCTGTCCTGCAGTGTGGCGGTTCAAGTCAGTGCGCGCTGCCGTCGGCCCCGGACGTCGAGAGCATTTTGAAGAAGCTCCCGACGATCAGCAGGACGCTCACGACCGCGACGTACCCGGTCGCGCTACGGGCGAGCGCGTACGCGAGCACGGGCGCCAGCGCCGCGAGTCCGAGCGACGCGAGCGGTGCGGGTCGATCCAGTGCCATCGCCCACCGGTTCGGACGTTAGTACGTTAACCGTCGTCCCGATTCCAAGAACCTGAAAATCGGCTCCGTCGTTTACGGGGTGACCGTCCGGACTCCCGGGCGTATGACGGAAACGTCGATGGGACCGAGCGGGTGCACGACGAGCGCGCCCGGTGGTGAACCGTGAGCGTCGATTCCGGGGGGCCTGCCCCCGACGGGGTATCGAGGCGGAGCGTCCTGCGACGCGGCGCCGCCGCCTCGGTCGCCCTGGCCGGCCTGGGAACCGGCGTCGCCAGCGCCCAGCCGTACGGTGGCTGGTTCACGGACGACGCGCCGGGCGGCGCGACGAGCAACTACGACGGGACCACCGTCGACCGAACTTGCGAGGACTCGATCACGATCACGGTCGGCGCGGACGGCAACGACGGGTCCTTCGCCTACGACCCGCCGGCCGTCAGGATCGACCCCGGGACCGAGGTCGTCTTCGATTGGGCTTCGGACACCCACAACCTCGTCCTGAAGGACGGCCCCGACGGTGGCTGGAGCGGCTACGACGAGATCCAGGACGCCGGATTCGAGCACAGCCACACCTTCGAGACGGAGGGCGTCTACAAGTACTACTGCGAACCCCACCTGACGCTGGGGATGAAAGGCGCCGTCGCCGTCGGCAGCGACGTGCCGACGGTCACTCCGACGCCCGCCCCGTCCGGTGACGGCGAATCGGACGGTGACGACGGCGGGGGGCTGGTCGGTCCGTTCTTCGACGGCAGTTCGCCCATCGTCAGCGCCACGCTGGGCTTCCTGACGGTCAGCGTCGGCGCGGTGTTCGCCGGGGAGTTGCTCGGCGCACTGGACGAGTGGCGGGCCGAGGCCAGGGCGGCAATCGAGGAGACCGACGGCGAGGTCGTCGAAGCCCCCGAGACGGAATCGGCGCGCGAACTGGACCACGACTCGTTCGTCCCCCGGGGCACCTGGACGCTGGTCCTGGTGTACCTGCTGATCCTGGCGACGATGTGGGTGTTCACCTACTTCGTCGAGTTCCTGGGGCGTGAACCGACGGTGATCGGGTGATACGATGGAGGTACACAGGTACGAGAAAATCTGGATCGGCATCTCTTTGCTGGTGATCGTCGGGTGGATCGCGACCGTGGTGTTCGGGGCCGTCGGCCCCGGAATCGCCATGGTGGACGACTCGGGCGGCCAAATCGCCGATCCCTCGAACCCGACCGAGAGCGACGCCTTCCGCGACCCCGGCGTCTACCAGGTCGGGGAGAACGAGTACGAGGTGTACGTGCTCGCCCGGCAGTTCGCGTTCCAGCCGGGGACCAGCGAACCGATCCGGGTGCCCGCCAACAGCACCGTCACCTTCTACGTGACGAGTCCGGACGTGACCCACGGGTTCGAAGTGGTCGGCACCAACGTCAACACGATGGTCATCCCCGGCCAGGTCGCGGAACTGACCGTGGAGTTCGACGACCCCGGCCGGTACGGCATCGTCTGCAACGAGTACTGCGGGTCGGCCCACCACACGATGGAGGGGACCATCGAGGTGGTCGAACAGGACGAGGTCAACGGTACGGAGGGTGACACATGAGCGGAGTCGTGGACGCGACGGAGACCGAGACGCGCACGGACCGTGACAGAGACGAGAGCCTCGCAACGGGGGTGTTCCTCGAAGCGTACCCACGGGAAGCGAAGGTCGTCCGCATCTGCTTCGGCGTGGCGTTGGCGGCGCTGGGGTTGATCGGCGTCTTCGGCCTGGTCCAGGCCCTGCACCGGACCGGCTTCTACCGCGGGTTCGTCAGTTCCGCGGACTACTACACCGTCCTGTCGGCCCACGGCGTGCTGGTGGCGTTCGTGTTCACGACGTTCTTCGTCGCCGGCCTGTTCACGTGGGCGGTCACGCTGAGCCTCGACCGACCACTACCGCACCCGCGACTCACCTGGACGTGGCTCGGGATGCTGTCGCTGGGGACCGTGATGGCGGTTTCGGCAGTGCTGGGCGGCCTGCTGGACTTCGTCCCGATGGAGGCGGACGTGCTGTTCACGTTCTACGTGCCGCTGGAGGCCCACCCCGTGTTCTACGTGGGTGCCGCGCTGGTCATCGTCGGCTCCTGGCTCGCCGGGGCGTCGTACTTCCTGGCGTACCGCGAGTGGCGCGAGGACAACCCCGGCGAGCGTATCCCGCTGCAGACGTTCATGGTGCTGACGACGTTCCTGATGTGGTACCTCTCGTCCGTCGGGGTCGCCGTCGAGGTGGTCGTCTTCCTGATCCCGTGGTCGCTGGGCATCGTCCCGCAGGTCGATCCCCTGCTCACCAGGTCGCTGTTCTGGTACTTCGGCCACCCGGTCGTGTACTTCTGGCTGTTGCCGGCGTACCTGCTGTGGTACACCGTGTTGCCGAAACTGGCCGGCGGCCGACTCCTGTCGGACCCGCTGGCTCGCGTCGTGTTCGTGCTGTTCCTGCTCCTGTCGACGCCGACCGGGTTCCACCACCAGTACCTGGACCCCGGCATCGCCGAGGGGTTCAAGTTCGTCGCGATGACGAACACGATGTTCCTGCTGTTGCCGAGCCTGCTCACCGCGTTCACGGTGGTGGCGAGCATGGGACACGGCGCACGCCAGCGCGGCGGGTCGGGTCGCCTGGGCTGGCTCCGGGCGTTGCCCTGGGACGACCCGGCGTTCTCGGGGCTGGCGCTGGCCGGCCTGATGTTCGCGGCCGGCGGGTTCTCCGGCATGGTCAACGCCGGGATGAACCTCAACTACCTCGTCCACAACACCCTGTGGCTGCCGGGGCACTTCCACCTCACCGTCGGAACGGCCACCGCGCTGTCGGCGATGGCCATCGCCTACTGGCTGGTGCCACAGCTGACGGGCAAGCGGCTGCGGTTCCACGGCCTGGCGGTCGTCCAGCCGTACCTCTGGTTCGTCGGGATGACGCTGATGTCCAACGCGATGCACCGCGGCGGCCTGGCCGGCCTACCGCGGCGGACCGCCGAACCCCAGTACGACCAGGTCAGCTTCGAGGGCGTCGTCGGGACCGTCGGCGAGATGCAGTTACAGATCGCCGTCGGCGCGGTCCTGCTGTTCGTCTCGCTGGCGCTGTTCCTGACGGTGATAGTCGGGACCTGGCTGGGCCCCCGCGGCGGCCAGTTGCGGGTCAACGGGGACATTCCGGAACCGCTGTCCGGCCCCGAGAGCGCTCCGAGGGTGCTGGACAATCTCCGGCTCTGGTTCGCCATCGCCGTCGTGCTGGTGGTGCTGGCGTACGCGCTCCCGCTGTGGGACATGGTCGCCGACGGCGTGTTCCAGCCGGGGACCCCACCGCTCTCGCCCTGACCGATGAGCGACTCGCCACCGTCGGACGACGGGCCGACGAACGGTGATCGACCCTCGGATGCCGACGGTGCGGACGGGACGAGTCGCAGGCGGGTGATCCGTGTCCTGGTCGGCCTGGGGCTGGGACTCCCGATCCTGATCGAACTGCGGACGTTCCTGAGTCTCGTGACCCCCTGGATCGGGGGCGACGACGGCGAGGACACGCCCTCGGGCACGCCGCCGGAGGAGGCCGTCGGCGTCGGCGACGAACTCCTGCCGGGGACCGAACCGGTCGAACGGTTCACGGAGCTGACGGTCACCACGTCCGACGGCGACACCTGGCCGTTCACGGCGGTCCTCGAGGTCGAGAACGGCGGGAAGGTCCCGTACGCCATCGAACTGGGCGCGGTCACGACCGGCGACGGGACGGTCGTGGAGGGCGGCGTCTCGTCAGACCGGATCCTCCCCGGGGAGACGAAGACGGTGGCGACGACCTGGCCGCTCCCCGAGGGTGCGACCCCGCGGTCGGTCGCCGTCAGGGCCGAAGTGTTCCGAGAGGAGCCGGAAGTAATCGAGGGCGACGTCACGCTGCGCGGCGTCGCGGTCGACGGCTAAAGGAAACCGTTTTTCGCGCGCCCGGCGAACCGCCAGTCATGGACGTACAGCGGATCGCGGACCTCCGGCCGGGCGAGCGCGCCGCGCTGTTCGACCGGGACGCGGGCATCGAATCGGCGCGGGCGGACGTGCGGGAGGTCGTCGACAGGGTGCGCGACGAAGGCGACGTCGCAGTCCGGGAGTTCACCCGCGAGTTCGACGACGTGGAGGTCGGCAACCTCGACGTGACCGACCGCGCCGAACGGGCCTACGACGAGGTCGACGACGACCTCCGGGAGGCCATCGAGACGGCCGCCGAGAACGTCCGGGCGTTCCACCAGCGGCAGGTCCCCGAGGACTGGCGCGTCGAGCACGACGGCGTCGAACTGGGCCGGCGGTTCCGCCCGCTGGACCGGGTGGGCGCCTACGTCCCCGGCGGGGCGGCGGCGTACCCCTCCAGCGCGCTGATGAGCGTGATTCCAGCGAAGGTGGCCGGCGTCGAGCACGTGGCCGTCGCCACCCCGCCCGCCGACGAGATGAACCCGGCGACGCTGGCGGCGATCCACGTGGCCGGGGCGGACGCGGTGTTCTCCGTCGGCGGTGCCCAGGCCGTCGCGGCGCTGGCGTACGGGACCGAGACGGTCACCCGGGTCCAGAAGGTCGTCGGGCCAGGCAACCGCTGGGTCACCGCAGCGAAGGCCGAGGTCCGCGGCGACGTGGAGATCGACTTCCTCGCGGGACCCTCCGAGATCCTCGTGGTCGCCGACGAGACGGCCGACCCCGAGTTCGTCGCCGCCGACCTGGTCGCGCAGGCAGAACACGACGAGGCCGCGCGCGTCGTCGCCGTGACGGACGACGAGGACCTCGCGGAAGCCGTCGCGGAAGCCGTCGACCGCCAGGCCGGCGAGCGCGAACGTGAGGACACCATCCGGGCGGCGCTGTCCGCCGACGCCTCCGGCGTGTTCCTGGCGCGGTCGATGAGCGAGGCGATCACCTTCGCCGACGAGTTCGCCCCCGAGCACCTGTCGATCCAGGCCGACGACGACGAGTCGATCCTCGACCGCATCGGCAACTACGGCAGCGCCTTCCTGGGGCCGTACACGCCAGTCGCGGCCGGCGACTACGCCTCCGGGACCAACCACGTCCTCCCGACGGCGGGGCTAGCGAAGGTGAGCGGCGGCCTCTCCGTGGACGAGTTCCTGCGGGGCCAGACCGTCCAGCGACTCTCGCGGGACGGCCTCGCCGGCCTCTCGGACGCCATCGAGACGCTGGCTGATGCGGAGGGCCTCCAAGCCCACGCCGAGAGCGTCCGGACGCGCCTGCGCGAGGACTGACCCTCCCTCCGAGCCGCTCTGTGGCCCACCTGTCACTCATACGGAACGTTCTTGTCAGACCGATCCGACGTTCCGCCGATGGCTCCGCGGAGCGAGAGCAGGGACCGTGTGGACGGCGAGGACGCGCCCACGGGCCGACGGCCGTCCGGATCCGACGCTTGGGCAACCGGTGCGGGGGCTGGTCGGGCCGTTCCTGCTCGGTGGGTTGTTCGCGGGCATCCCGGTCGGCGCGGTGGCGCTGTTCCGCCCGGCGACCGCGATTCCGCTCGTGGGCGGCCTAGTGTAGGTCTTCGCGCTCGCGGTCCCCGCGGAGGAACTGGCGAAGTGGCTGGCCGTCAGGCTGACCGCCTCCGGTCGGCGGACTTCGGGTCGGTCGTCGACGGCGCGGTCTACGGCGCGATGGCGGGCCTGGGCTTCGCCACCCTGGAGAACGCGGTGTTCGTCGGCCTCCCGGTGATAAGGTCCGCGGGCGCGGTCACGCTGGCCGACGCCGCGGGCGTCGCCACCGGACGGATGCTGGCCGGTCCGGTCCCCCGTCTCGATGCGGTCGCCGGAAGAAGACTCCTCCCCCATGTGACTCGGTAACGCCCACAGCGGGTTAAAGCGTGGGCCGGGGTAGTGGTGATCAGATTAGCTGGATCCGTGGTCGTGTTCGTCCAGAATGCTCTCGCGTCCTCTCTGGACGGTAGCTTGGCCGTCAACACGCGGAAAGCCCCCGCGGGCTCGACTCGGGGGGCTCGCTGCGCTCCTCGCTTCGCTGCGCGGGCTGCGCCTGGCGGAGCGTCGCTCTCGCTGGCCTTCGCTCGGTACCTCGCGAAGAACTCGCCGCGTCCCGCTCGCCTCGCTCGCGGGAACGGCACGGCGGCCGCGCCAGTGCGCGCCACCGCCGGCTGTGCGGGCTATATGAATATATGCACATATATTCATATACAGTCTCCTGGCCGGCCAGCCGTCCAGCGATCAGGTTCGAGGCTCCCCGAAGAGCACCGCTCAATTCTCGCGCCGGTGAACGACGAGTGCGCCCACGGTCGTGAACGCGGACAGGAGGGCCAGCGCGATCAGCGACGGGTCGACGGGGTCGCCAGAGGCGGCACCGTGCAGTTCGAGAGCGACGACGACTGTGGCCGAGACGCCCGTGACCGCGGCCCCTCCGACGAGGAACCCGTCAACGTGGTCGTCATCGATGAACGACGTTTCGTTCGACATGTCAGGGAGTCGTTTAGCTTCCCCGAAAAGGATTCCGGATCGACGGCACGGAACCCGTCAGCGCAACGTTCTACCGGGCGACGGCGTCAACGTACCCGTCGAACGCCTCGGCCGCACGCTCGTAGGGCGTGGCCGTCGTCAGGTCACAGCCGAGACGTTCGAACAGCGCGAGCTGGTCCTCCCGGCCCGTACTGCGGAGGAACTGCCGGTACTCCGATGCCGTGAGGTCGCCCGAGCGGAGCCGTTCGCGGGCCGCCAGCGCGCCAGAGGCACCGAGCACGTACTGGTAGTTGCTGTAGACCTCCCGCTTGCCCTTTCCCAGCCAGTTCCGGCCGGCCCTGTCGTCGTACACGACGGGCGCCTCGAACTCCGACTGGAGGTTCGACCACGCCTCGCGGGCGCGCCCGGGAGTGACCTCCTTCCCGTTCTCGACGACCCGTATCAGTCGGTGGGTGAACGCGGACCCCCACGCGGCGCGATAGAAGTTGCCGCCGAGAAACTCCAGTAGTCGGTTCCTGGCGGCCGCGGCCAGCGCCCCGTCCTCCGCCAGAAAGTGCTCGGCCAGGAGCAGTTCGTGCAGGATCGAAGGCACCTCCGAGACGGGTTCCGGACAGGCCGCGTAGCGGGTCGGCCCCTCGCGGTTGTACTCCACGTTGATGGCGTGGCCGAGTTCGTGGACGACGTAGAACGTCGTCCGGACGTCCTCCCGGAAGTTCGCCAGGACGAACGCGCCGTCGGCGGCCGAAGAGGGACAGTACGCCGGGATGTCCGTTCGCTTGTCCTGGGTCGGGAACACGTCGACGCGGCGCTGGTCGAAGAACGACCGGACGCGGTCGACGTACTCGTCGCCCAGGGGTTCGAGCGCGGCGACGACGTGCTCGCGGGCTTCCTCGTAGGACAGGTCGGGCGGGTCGTCGTCCACGATGGAGACCGACAGGTCCCAGGGCCGGAGTTCGTCCACGCCGAGGCGCTCGCGGCGAACCTCCCGCGCGCGATGGTACGCCCCCAGGTTGTCACGGACGGCGTCGACCATCGCCTCGTGGGCCGTCGTCGGCAACTCGAAGGTGAGGCCGGACTTGGGGTAGACGTCGCCGTGGAAGGTCCGGTCCAGGGCGGAGTCGTACCCCCGGAGGTCGGCTTCCGCGGCGGCGACCTGCAGTTTCTCCGCGTACGCACGGGTGAGGACGTGCTCGAAGCGGTCCATCTCGGCGTGGTAGGCTTCGTACACCCGCCTGCGGTAGTCCCGGTCTTTCCGTGAGAGTTCGGTCCGGAAGTTGCCGTCCCGGACTTCGGCGGCGTCGCCGTCCGGACCCTCGACCGTCGGCGGGTCGAAGTCCCCCGTCGTGACCTCGCGGACGATTCGCACCGGGGCCGTCCGTGCGTCCTCGAACGTAGCGACCGCCTCCTCCACCTCGGCAGAGCGGGCGTGGCTCGCACTCTCGCGGAGCCGTTCGGCGTAGCGCCGCCACCCCGGAGATTCGGCCGTCGCGTCGACGTCGTCCAGGCAGGCGTCGAACCGGTCGCCGTCGAGTGCGACGATGGCCCGGCGGGCCGCCGCGACTGTCGGTTCGAAGGTCGATTCGAGGTCGCGGTAGCGCCGCAGCCTGTCGTCGGCGTCCTCGTCGTTCGTGGCGACGTTGCGCGAGAGGCGGGCGTACAGTTCGAGGCGCTGTTTCCGGCGGTAACAGTCCTCGGTCGTTTCCAGCAGCGACCGGAGGTCGGCCGCCGAGTCCGGCGGGTCGGCGGCCGCCGCGTCCAGGTCGGCCAGCCGCGTCTCCAGTTGCTCGCGGGCGGACTCCCAGTCGGCCGGCGTCTCGTAGATGCGGGTCAGATCGAAGCGGTACTCGGGGTCGACGTCGTCTCTGGATGGCAGACTCATCTGTGGTCGGTGGGGGGGGGTGGTCGGTAGTCGGGAACGGATAGGAACCTCTGGCCGGGCGGGCGAACGCCGGCCGGAGAAGGGTTACCGGGTCATCGGTCGCCTGCCGTTGGATGCTCCGTCGGAGACGACCGGCAAAATTCTACCGGTCGTTCGTGAACGGTTCTCAGTCCATCAGGTGCCGCGCGAGGAAGCCGGCCGCGAGGCCGACGAGGAACCCCGCCGACACGAGTTGTCGCCGCCGCTGTGCCGCGACCTGCGGGAAGTACTCCTCCCCGAGGTCGAACAACCGTTCGCCGAGTTCCATCTTCGTCTCGTCCGTCCGACGCTCCAGTTCCTCGCGGACCGTCTCGGCACGTTCGTCCAGACGCTCGCGTGCGACGCCCTCGATTCGCTCCCGGGCCCCGGTCGGTTCGCTGTCGCCGACTACGCGCCCCAGTCGGGATTCCGTGTCCTCTATCATACGTCAAAATAGGCAGTGGCGAGAGATAAGCCTTGCGGGTGGTTCACAAGGACGGGTCGTCCATTCGACAGCAATCAGCCGGAGTCCGCGTCGCCCTCGGCGTACTGGCGGGCGCGCCGCACGACGCCGGTGAGGGTGATCGCCTCCCGGCCAGTGAGGTGCGCGCGGCCGAACACCCGCCGGAGCATCCGCATCGTCTTCGAGCGCTTCTCCTCGGGGTGGTTCGTTGCGTCCAGCAGGTCCGCCCACTGGTCGTAGAGGCGCTCTATCTCGTCCTCGTCGGCGCGCTCGCGGTCCACGTCCGGCAACTGCGTCTGTTCGACGGTCAACTCCCGGAGTTCGTACAGCACGACGGTCGCCGCCTGCCCGAGATTGAGGACGGGGTACTCCTCGCTGGCCGGGATGGCACAGACCTCGTCCAGGCGGGCGAGTTCGTCGTTGGTGAGCCCCACGTCCTCCCGGCCGAACACCAGCGCCGTGTCGGCCTCGACGTCCCGGAGGCTGTCGGCCAGTTCCGCGGGCGTCCGGAACGGGAACCGGACGTGACTCCGGGCGTCCTCGTTGGTGATGGCGGTGAACCCGACGGTGTGGAAGTTCTCGACGAGGTAGTCGAAGGTGACCTCGCGGGCGTTCGGGAGCACGTCCTCGCGGGCGTGGCCGGCGAAGCCGTACGCCTCCCCCTCGGGATCCAGTTCCGGGGGGTCGACCAGCAACAGGTCCGAGAAGCCGAAGTTCTTCATCGACCGGGCGACGGTACCGACGTTGCCCGGACTCCGGGCGTCGACCACCGCCACCGCGATCATGACGGGTAGTCCTGCGAGAGGTCGACGTCCGCGTCGTCCAGTTCGACGTCCTCCGCCTCGTCGGCGTCCTCGTCGCGGTCGGCCTCCTCGCCGCGGTAGACCTCGCCCTCCCGGAGGTCGATGCGTTCGCGTTTCTCCTCCGGCAGTTCCACGTCGAGGACCGAAGGGTCCGGTCCCTGGACGTCCGGCAGGTCCTCCGGCGCGGTCCGGACGTGTTCGATGCCGCCGTAGTCCTCCGGTGCCCGTCCGCCGTCGACGAACCACTCGTGGAATGCGTCCTGTAACTCGGGGTCGCCGCGGTACTCGTCGCCGCCGCGCTCGCGGTACCAGTAGACGAAGTCCGCCTCGTGGCCGTCACACAACAGGACCTCCGAGAGCGGTTCCCCGTAGACGACCCGGGCGACGTTGCACTCCTCGACGTTCTCGTCGCCGTGGATCAGCCAGCAGGCGTGACAGGGCGAGTTCACCAGCGCCGTCAGCCGCGAGATGCGGTCGCTGGCGTCCTCGGGCATCTCCTCCAGCGGCCGGAGTTTGCCGTCGTCGCTGAAGACCTCGTCCTCGTCGAACCGCCACCCCCGCAAGCCGATGCTGACCTTGCCCATGCCCGGCGGTACTCCACGCTCCCCCAAAAGGGGCGCGACTCGCTACCGGGAACGAGGCGCTTATCTTTCGGGCGGTCCGGTGGGCGACCATGCGAACGGTCGACGCCGGAGGACTGCCCATCGGCGACGGACACCCGCCGCGGATCATGGGCGTGTTGAACGTCAGCGAGGAGTCGCCGTACGACCCCAGCGTCTTCGCGGACCCCGCGGAGGCTGCCCGCTACGTGGACCGGGAACTGATCGACGAGGGCGCAGACGTCGTCGACGTCGGCCTCGAGTCCGCCAACAAGCGCTACGAGGTCCTCCCGCCCGAGGAGGAACTGGCCCGCCTGGACACGGCCGTCGAGACCATCGAGCGCGTGGCGGGCGACGCCGTCTTCTCCATCGAGACTCGCTACGCCGAGGTGGCCGACGAGGCGCTGTCGCGGGGATTCGACATGGTCAACGACGTCTGCGGGTTCGCCGACCCGGAGATGCCCGAGGTCTGTCGCGACCACGACGCGGCCGTCGTGAAGATGGCCAGTCCGCCGGACCTCGAACGGCCAGGTGCCGTCGAGGAGACGCCCTGGGCCGAACGCAAGGACGAAGGGTGGGCCGAATCGGCGGATTACGTCGGCGAGGTGTACGAGGCGCTGAAGCAGAACGGGGTCACCGACAAGACCATCGTGGACCCGGCGTTCGGGAGCTGGAGCGAGGCCCAGGGCGTCGAAGAGGACCGCGAAACCTTCCGCCGACTCCGGGAATTCCGCGGTCTGGGGCGACCCATCCTGGTGTCGATCAACCGCAAGAACTTCCTCCGGATGCTAGCGGACCGCTCGACCGAAGAGGCCCTGCCCGTGAGCCTGGCGGCGACCTCAATGGCCGTCGAGCGCGGCGCACACCTTATCCGCACCCACGACGTCGCGGAGACCCGGGACGCCGCACTCGTCGGCGACGCCTTCACCCGCGACCGGCACCGTCACGACGACGAAGTGCGCGTCGAGGAACTGGACGTGACGACGCCAGGCGAGGCCGACCGCCACCTCGAACGGGTCGGCGCGGACCGGTCGCTCCCGCCCGAGACCACCACGCGAGTCTACGACGTTTCGGGACTCTCGGAGGCCCAAAGGGGCCGCCTCGCCGACGCCGCGGGGGACGTCGGCGCGACGCTCGCCGCCGGCACGTCGGGCGCCCTCCTGTTCGGGACCGAGGGGGCACTGGACCGCCTGGCGGCGAAACTGGCAGACGCGAGCGGGGGCCTGGCCGCCGTCCGCGAGGTCGTGGGAAGACGTGACGGGTAAGAGAAAACTTATGACCCCGGCACGGGAAACGTCGCCCGGAAGTCGGAAGGGCACTACGGGTAGGGGTACACGAAGTGCCATTCCGACCCACAACAGCGGTCCTCTGGTACCAACCTGACCAGCGACAGCTATGGAGTTCGAAACCTGGGAACCCGTGTACGACGCTATCCTCGCGGACTTCGGCTACGGCCGCGCGGGCGACGAGCGCGCCCGTGACGTCCTCGCCGACCTCGCTGAGCCGTTCGACCCCGACCGTCTCGACGTCGCCGGAGAGTCCGTCGCAATTGCAGGCGCAGGCCCTTCACTGGCGGGCGAACTCGACGCGGCCCGGGACGCGGACGCCGTCTTCGGGGCCTCGACGGCAGCGGACACCCTCCGGGAGGCCGGAATCGAGGTGGACCTGATGGTCACCGACCTCGACAAGAACCCCGGCACGGCACGGGACCTGACCCGCGAGGGCGTTCCGGTGGCGGTCCACGCCCACGGCGACAACGTCTACGCCCTCCGCGAGTACGTCCCGACCTTCGACCGCGAGCAGGTCCTGGCGACCACCCAGGCAGCGCCCGTCGGCCCCGTCCGGAACTTCGGCGGTTTCACCGACGGCGACCGTGCGGCGTTCCTGGCCGACCACCTCGGGGCCGCCGAACTCGTCTTCCCCGGGTGGGACTTCGACGACCCCGACGTGGACGTCGAGAAGGCGACGAAACTCCGCTGGGCCGAGCGGTTGCTCTACTGGCTGGAGATTCGACGCGACGAGCGGTTCTCGGTGCTGGACGGGCGGCGCGAGAACGTCGACGCCAGTCCGATTCCCCCTGATCGTTAGTGTCATTTCACACTTGGTTTTCCGGGATGACGACTAACGCTCAGGTATGAGCAACCCGGAACTAGTCGGCGAAGGTCGGGTTTCCGGCGATCAGGTAGCTATCCCGGCGAGCGTGCGCCGAGCGCTCGAAATCGAGGATGGCGACGTGTTCCGCTGGCACGTCGAAGACAGTGAACTCCAGGTCGAGGTGATCCGTCAACGGCAGGGGGTCTTCGAGGACTTCGAACCGGGCGAGAGTGACGAACCGGTCGATGCGGTGGAGGCACACGATACGTTCGGTCTGGAGTAACGATGGGAACTGCGCTCGTCGACACGACTGTTCTATACGCTGCTGGTAATCGTCGAGCAGCCCAGCACGAACTGGCGCACGAAATCGTCCGTCGTGCTGACGAAGGGGAGTTACCCTCGCTCCGGGTTCCAGGCGTCGTACTCACCGAGACGATGAACGGATTACGCAGGGACGTCGGCCACGACACTGCCGTCGGCATATTGAAACGGCTCCAGGAGGGGAAATACGTCGACTTCGAACTGGAGCCACCTGCAGTGTGGAAACGAGGTTTCGCCACGTTCGAGAAGGTCGAACGACTCTCGTTCGCTGACGCCGTACCGATCACAAGTACTCGACACCACGGCATCGAGTACGTCTACACGTTCGACGACGACTTCGACGGAATCGACGGTATTGGCAGATTGGCAACACCAGACAATCCCTTCGCCCCTTAGGGTTCCAGCACGACCTTCCCGACGCTCCCGCGGCCTTCGAGGTGAGCGTGCGCCTCGGCGGCCCCGTCCAGGTCGAACGTCTCGCCGACGACGACCTCCAGGTCACCCTCCGTGAGCAGTTCGGTCAGTTCCGGGACCGCCCCGAGGACGCGACCGGGGTCGTGCCGGACGGCGTTGCCGAGGTGGAACCCGATAACGCGCTTGTTCTCCATGAGGAGTTTCGTCGCCGGTGCGGCGGGCGGGTCGCCGCTGGCGACGCCGATGGTCACCAGTCGCCCGAAGTGCGCCAGGGCGTCGAGGCTGTCGTCGAAGACGTTCCCGCCGACACCGTCCAGCACGAGGTCGACGCCCGCACCGTCGGTGATCTCGTCGACCCGCTCGCCGAAGTCCTCCTCGGTGTAGTTGATCGGGTGATCGACGCCGAGTCGTTCCGCGAGGTCCAGTTTCTCGGCGGTGCTGGCGGTGCCGAACACCTCCGTGCCCTCGTGGGCGGCCAACTGGACCGCAGCCGTGCCGACGCCGCCCGCGGCGGCGTGGACCAGGACGCGTTCACCTTCCTCCAGGCCGTCCCAGCCGAACAGGCTATTGTGCGCGGTCAGGAACTGGACCGGGAAGCCAGCGGCCTCCGCGAAGGACATACCCTCCGGGATCGGGAACAGCGAGTCGGCGGGCGCGACGACCTCCTCGGCGTAGGAGTCGCCGGTCGTCATCGCCACGACCCGCTGGCCCTCCGGGAGGTCGACGCCCTCGCCCGTCTCCGCGACGGTCCCGGCGGCCTCCATCCCGGGGACGAACGGCGGTTCCGGACCGCCGGGGTAGTGGCCGCGGCGCATCTGCACGTCCGCGAAGTTGATCCCCGCCGCCTCCACCGTGATGCGGACCGCTCCCTCGCCCGGCGACGGCGCCTCGCGGTCGACGACCGACAGCGCGTCCGCGTCGCCGTACTCGGTGACCTCGATTGCTCGCATGCCACCGGCTACCGGCGGCAGGGGGTTAAAGCTGTGAGAATGGGCGAAAACGGGCCGGCGGTTCACCCCGGCGCCAGCGCGTCCATCGTGTCGGCGATGTCCGACTGGTCCGCACCGCGAGGGAAACTGACCGCGACGGCGTCGACGCCGTCGATTTCCGCGAACTTCTGCACTTGCTTTCGGGCGCGCTCGGGCGTCCCGGCGGTGGCGAACTCGTCCAGCAGGTCGTCGTCGACCAGTTCGGTCGCGCGCTCCTTGTCGCCGCTGGCCCAGGCCGAGACGATGTCGTTGGCCACCTCCTCGTAGCCCTGGCGGGCCAGCGACTTCCGGTAGAACGTTCCCATCGCGCCGACGTAGAAGGCGGTGTGTTGCTTCGTCAGTCGGCGGGCGCGTTCGCCGTCCTCCAGCGCACAGCAGGTCAGCGTCAGCGTCACCTTCACGTCCTCGGGGTCGCGGTCGCCCAGGTCGGCACCGCGGCGCAGGTCCGCCAGTCGATCCCGGAGACCTTCTGGCGAGAGCATCAGGGCGTGCCACCCGTCGGCGAAGCGGCCGACCAGTTCGACCGACTTCGGCCCCATCCCGGCCACGTCGATGGGCGGTCTGGGCTCCGGCGGGTCACAGCGGAGGTGGAACCCGGACACCGAGAACACGTCGCCCTCGTAGTCGACCTCCTCGCCGCTGGTGACCAGACGGATCACCTCGACCGCCTCGCGGGTGCGCCGGAGCGGCCGGTCGAAGGACTCGCCGTGCCAGCCCTCGATCACGATGGGTCCGCTTGGGCCGATACCGAGGCGGAACCGGCCGTCGGAAACCTCCTGCAGGGTGACGGCCGTCTGCCCCAGGAGCGCGGGCGACCGCGAGTACACGTTGAGGATGCTGGGGCCGATGCCGACCTCCTCGGTGGCCTCGGCCATCAGCGCCAGCGTGGTCACCGCGTCCCGGCCCCAGGACTCCGGAAGCCAGACGCGGTCGTAGCCCCGCTGTTCGGCGCGCTGGGCCTGCTCGACCAGGGTGTTCACGGTCGGCTGTGCGGCGACAGGCAGGTGGACGTCCAGGTTGGCGTCCGCCATGCTTACGGCGTCTCCATCACGTCGGGAACTCCGCGGGCGGTGATCGTCTCGCCGACGATGAACGAGGAGGCCTCGGAGGCGAGGAACTGAACCAGATCGGCGATCTCTTCGCTTTCGCCGATCCGCCGGTCGACCTCCTCGCGGTCGACCTCGTCGGCGGAGACGCCCATCTGCTGTTCGACGCCCGGCGTCGCCACGAACCCCGGCGCGACGCAGTTCACCCGGACGCCCTTGCCGGCCCACTCGTAGGCCAACGAAGTGGTGAGGTTCGACACCCCGGCCTTGGCAGCGCCGTAGTGGCTCATGTACGGCGACCCCTGCTGGCCGGCGACCGAGGAGAGGTTGATCACCGTTCCGCCGCCGTCCTTGAGGTGCTCGGCGGCGGCCTGCGTGCAGTGGTAGGTGCCGGTGAGGTTGATGTCGACGATGGTCCCCCAGCCGTTGGGGGAGATGTCGTCGAACCCCGCCATGAACGAGGCGCCGGCGTTGTTGACCAGGCAGTCGATGCCGCCGAACTCCTCGACGGTGGCCTCGACCAGCGCCTCGACGGCCTCGCGGTCGGTCACGTCACACTCGACCGCCAGCGCCTCGCCCGGACGGTCGCTCTCGGTTATCTCCTCCGCCACGGGGTCGACGTTGTCCTGCTCGCGCGAACAGACGGCCACGTCCGCGCCGTCCTCGGCGAACCGCTCGGCGATGGCGCGGCCGATGCCGCTGGACGCGCCGGTGACGATGGCCGTCTGCCCGGCGACGGCGAACCGGTCGGTCGTCACCGCGCACCACCCCCCGGACCGTCGATCCGCTCCACGTCGGTCGGTGACATAGCACGGGATTGGCCACGCCGGCTAATAAAGGTGGACAAACGGCGAGGAACCCGCCGTGGATTGCTGGAGCGAACCAGCGGCGGGGGCAGTCACTGGCATTCTACAGCGTCGGGACGACGTCGTCCGCCGCGGCCGGGGCACCGACGGTGGCCGCGTATCCCTCGTCGGTCTGCTCGACCAGTCCCTCCCGGCGGAGGTGTTCGAGGTGCGCGTAAGATTCGCCTGGCCCGTGGATGATGTGAACGCCTTCGAGGTCACCGAACAGGGCCGAACTGACCGTCCAGGCGTCCGTGGTGCCGCGCTCGCCCAGGATCTCGATCACCCGACGGGCGCGGTCCCGGTGGTGGTCGAGGATCTCCCGCGCGCGAGCCGCCGGGTCGTCGATGGGGTCCCGGTGGCCGGGATAGGCCCTGTCGTAGCCCGCTTCGACCAGGTCCACGAGTACGCCGAGGTACGTCCCCAGGGGGTCTTCGACGCGGGGGTCGGACCCACCGACGTTGGGCGTGTAGGAGGGCAACAGTGCGTCCCCGGTGAGGATCGTCCCATCCTCCCGGACGTAGCACGTCATCCCCTCGGTGTGGCCGGGAGCGTGGACCGCCCGCAGGGTATCGTCGCCAACCTGCACCGTCTCGCCGTCGGAGAGGGAGTCGACGGTAGCCGGGGCGCCCGCTTTGTCCTCGCTGGCGTCGAGGAACGCGACGAGGGCGTCTCGCTGGTCCTTGGGCGTCCCCCAGGCTTCGAGGAGTCGGTCGCGGGCGTCCTCCAGTCGGGCCACCTCCCCCTCGTCGCCGGACACGAGACCTGCGTCGTCGGCGTGGACCCGGACCGTCGCGTCGCTCTCGCGCTGGAACGCGGCCGCGAGGCCGGCGTGATCGTGGTGCCAGTGGGTGAGCAGGATCAGGTCGAGATCGGTCACGTCGACGCCACGGCTGGCAAGTTCGGCTTCGAGGTCTTCCCGGACCGCCGGGGTCGACAGTCCCGTGTCCACGAGCGCCGTCCGGTCGCCGGTGAAGAGATAAGCGTTGTTCCGACCTTCGAATTCGGTGTTGCCCAGCGAGATGCGCTCCATCGTTCGATCGTTTCACTTCGATGAAGTTGAAGGTTGCCTTGCGGCGGACGCGACGTTGAAACGAATCCCAGGAATCGTCGCGTTCGACGTCGGACCAGTCATACCCGACGCCACGCTTTTGCCCCGCCGGGGCCTGGCCCCGACATGGGACTCACGCTGTACCAGCTAGATGGCTGTCCGTACTGCGAGGCAGTGGCCGACACGCTGGCGGACCTGGACCTCGACTACGAGAGCGTCTGGGTGGAGGGGTTGCACTCGGAGCGGGACGAGGTCAAGCGGGTGAGCGGCCAGCGGCAGGTCCCCGTCCTGGTGGACGACGAGTACGGCGTCACGATGGCCGAGTCCGAGAACGTGATCGAGTACCTGGAGCGGACCTACGGGTCGTGAACGACGCCGCTGGTCACAACGATCATTACCCCCTGGCCCCTGAGAGGATCAAATGGGCGACGACCTCGCCGTCCTCTGTGTGGACGACGATCCCGAGATCGTCGACCTGACGGCAACCTACCTCCGGAGAGAGCTTCCGGGCGCGACCGTCCGGACCGCCACCGGCGCGGAGGAGGGACTGGCGGTGCTGGAGTCCCACTCCGTCCACTGCATCGTCAGCGACTACGAGATGCCGGGGACCAACGGACTGGAGTTCCTCAGGACCATCCGGGAGCGCGACCCCGACCTGCCGTTCGTCCTCTTTACCGGGAAGGGGAGCGAGGAGATCGCCAGCGAAGCCATCTCCGCGGGCGTCACCGACTACCTCCAGAAGCAGGGGACCGAGCAGTACGAGTTACTGGCCAACCGGATCGACAACGCCGTCTCGCAGTGGCGGGCCGAACGAGACCTCCAGCGGACCCGGGAGAAACTGGCCCAGCTCCACGAGACCGCGATCAGGCTACGGGATGCAGGCGACGAGGACGCCGTCTTCGAACACGCCGTCGAGGCCGCCAACCAGGTGCTCGCGTTCGACATCTGTGGGTTCTTCACGGTCGAAGACGGGGAGTTCGTCCCGGAGGAGGTGTTGAACTTCCCGCTGGACTTCGAGCGCCTCGCCGTGGACGAGGGCGTCGTCGGGGAGACCTACCGGACGAAGGAGTCGATCCGCGTCGACGACGTGACCGACTCGGAGGCGGCCACGCCCGTCGAGGAGACCTTCCGGAGTTGCATCAGCGTCCCCGTCGGCGACCACGGGGCGTTCCAGGCCATCTCCACGGAGGCAGGGTCGTTCGACGAGAGCGACGTCGAACTGGCGGAACTGCTGGTGGCCCACGTCGCGGGGGCGCTCGACCGCATCGAGTACGAGCGGGAACTCGAACGCGCCGACGAGTGATCCCGACCGGGCCGGGTCCGTCACCACAGTTCGATGCCGCGAGAACAACGACCACCTGACAGTTCTCCGGGGTCCGGTGGAGGGAAAACCGGTAGCCGTCGCCGTTTACCCGCGCAAGAGTTAAACGTGTGCTCTGCTTACTTGAAGTGAGGATGGCCCGAGGGACACGTCACCCGTGACCCCCGGGTACGACTCCCGGTCAGCCCGCCCGACCGGACCCTTCCCCCCACCATGAGCGACCGAGATATCATCGTTTCAGAACGAGAAGCGGAGAGCGACACCCGCGAGCGCGAGCGCGACGAAGAGGTGGACGTCTGTCCGGAGTGTGGCGGCCGCCTGGTCAGCGACGAGGAACACGCCGAGACCGTCTGTGCGGAGTGCGGCCTGGTCGTCGAGGAAGACGCCATCGACCGCGGGCCGGAGTGGCGCGCGTTCGACCCCTCGGAGAAAGACGAGAAGAGCAGGGTCGGCGCGCCGACCACGCAGATGATGCACGACAAGGGGCTGTCGACGAACATCGGCTGGCAGGACAGGGACGCCTACGGCAAGACGCTGTCGTCGGCCCAGCGCCAGAAGATGCAGCGCCTGCGCACGTGGGACGAGCGGTTCCGTACCCGCAACTCCCGCGAGCGCAACCTGAAGCAGGCGCTCGGGGAGATCGACCGCATGGCCTCCGCGCTCGGCCTGCCGGAGGACATCCGGGAGACGGCCTCCGTGATCTACCGCCGCGCGCTGGAGGAGGACCTGCTGCCGGGCCGCTCCATCGAGGGCGTCGCCACGGCGTCGCTGTACGCCGCGGCCTGCAGGTCAAGCCCGCCGACCCCGTGAGCTACGTCCCACGGTTCGCCAACGAACTCGACATCTCCGAGGAGGCCGAGCGCCGTGCCCGCGAACTGCTGGAGACCGCCAAGCGCCGTGCGCTCCACAGCGGCAAGAACCCGGTCGGCCTCGCGGCCGCCGCCGTCTACGCGGCCGCGTTGCTGACCAACGAGCAGGTCACCCAGGCCGAGGTCAGCGAGGTCGCCGACGTCTCCGAGGTCACCATCCGCAACCGCTACCAGGAACTGCTGGAAGCCGACGGCGCCGCCGGCGCTACCGCTTGATCCTCGCAGCGACCCACCGACCGAAATCGTCCCGTCGTTCTTTCGACGACGTTCGTGTTCCCCTTACGGAGCGGCCGCCTCGTCGGCGTGTTCGCGCAGGACCTCCCGTAGCGCGCTTGCCACCTCCTCGAAGCGGTCCACCTGGAGTTCGTCCGTCGTCACGAACGCGCCGTGGTCGCCGACGATGGCCCGCGTGAGGTAGCCGTACTCGAACGCCCGGACGGTGAACAGGTAGTCGCCCAGTTCCGTGTCCCCGTAGGTCTGGTCGGACTGGAACCCGAGGCGCTCGTTGGCGACGAACGCCGCCATGTTCGCACTCTGTTCGAGGTCGTCCCGGATGTAGACCTGCTCGTAGGCGTCCCGCGTGAAGTAGGTCGCGCTTCGGAGTTCGTCCCCCACCGCCGTCCGGAGCGTGCTCACGAGTTCCTCCGCGAACTCCTCGGAGATCGGTCCGCCAGACATACGTTCACGTACGCCACGGAAGCCAATAAGCCGTCCGTCGGCGCCGGGTGGCGGTGGCGGACGCGGGCGTAGTCGGAATCGCCCGGAGAGCGAACCGCCGTCGCGGAGTCACCCGAGGTAGTCCGCGAGGCGCTGGGCGGCCTCCTCCACGCGGGGGCTGACGAGCGCGAACCGGAGCCACTCCCGGCGGGACTCCCCGAACGCCTCGCCGGGCATCCCGGCGACGCCCGCCTCGTCGATGAATCGCTCGACGTTCTCCAGCGTGCCAGGGTAGCCGTCGAACCGCGCCATGACGTAGAACGCGCCGTCGGGGGTCGTGTACTCCGCGCCCGCCTCGTCCAGCGCCGCCGTGAACGTCTCGATGCGCTCCTGCAGGAGGTGGCGGTTGTCCTCGTAGTACTCGGGCGGCGTGTTCCGCAGGGCCTGCAGGACGGCGTACTGCGACGGCCTGGGGCCGGCGACGTTGACCAGCATGTGCCGGGCCTTGGCGTTCTCGACGAGGTACTCCGGGAAGATGGCGTAGCCCACGCGGAAGCCAGTGATGGCCAGGGACTTCGAGACGGCGCCGGTGACGACGCGGTGGTCCGAATCGAACGACAGCGCGCTGGTGAACCGGCCGGAGAAGTCGAAGTGGTCGTACACCTCGTCGCTGACCAGCAGGGCGTCGTACTCCTCGGCGACGGCGACCAGTTCTCGCATCGTCTCCTCGCCGTAGACCGCGCCCGTGGGGTTGTTCGGCGTGTTAACGACGATGGCGGCGGTGTCATCGCTGGCCGTCTCCCGCACGTCCTCGGGGTCCAGTTGTCCAGTCTCGTCGGCCGCGACGTATCGCGGGGTCGCGCCGAGCATTCGCGTCTTGCCCGGGTAGTATGGGTAGACGGGGTCGGTCAGGACGAACTCGTCGCCAGCGTCGAGTTCGAGCGCGCGGGCCATCGCCAGGTAGTTGGCCTCGCCCCCGCCGTTGGTGACGACCACCTGCTCGACGTCGACGTTCCGGCGGGCGGCGATCTCCTCGCGCAACTCGCGGAGGCCCTCGCTCGGCGGGTACTGGAAGTCCGCGCCGCCGAGGTCGGCGTACTCGTGCAGGCCCTCGGCGAGTGCGTCCGGTGACCCCCAGTCGGGGTTACCGCTCACCATGTCGACCACGTCGCGGTCCGCGGAGGCCGCGTAGCCCATCACGTGGAAGAACAGCGGCGTCTCGTACTCCATGTGGCCGCCGTCGGGACCGGCGACCGTCTTTCTTTCGCCCAGGGAACACTCGCCGGCCCAAATCACTACCTCGGTTGCGTGCCAGTTGGTTCCATGGCCAGGGGGAAACTAGCAGACAGGGTTCGCGCGTACTACGACCGCATCGACGCCGAGGACTACGAGGCCGTCTTCGACCTGTTCGCCGACGACGTGACCTACCACCGGCCGGGCCAGGAACCGATCGAGGGAATCGACGACCTCCGGACGTTCTACCTGGAGGAACGGCCGCTCTCCGACGGCGAACACGAGGTCCGGGAGGTCGTCGTCGACGGCGACACCGCGACTGTCCGCGGCCGGTTTACGGGCGAGCAGGCCGGAGAGACCGTCGCCTTCGGCTTCGCTGACGTTCACCGGTTCGAGGACGGGGTGATCGTAGAGCGACACACCTACACCGACCGGGACACCGTCTGATCGGCCGCGGGACGAGACCGATATTGCTGGCGACGGATCGAACCCTGACGGTCCGAGAGATACCCTCACCTTCATGCCCGGACGCGACCACCATCCGGGCATGACCAGTCTCGACCAGCCGGACATCGTGCCCTCGCTCGGACAGCGCGTCCACGCCGCCCTGCGGGACCGCAAGGAGACGCTGGCGGTCGCGGAGTCGGCCACTGGCGGCCTCGTCGGGTCGCGCATCACCGACGTCCCGGGCGCCAGCGACGTCTTCGACCGCGGCGTGGTGGCGTACTCCTACGACGCCAAACGGGACCTGCTGGCGGTCGACCGCGAGGCGCTGGACGAACACGGTGCCGTCAGCGAACCCGTCGCCCGGCAGATGGCGAAGGGCGTCCGGGACACGGCGGACGCGACCTGGGGCCTGGCGACGACGGGCATCGCCGGCCCCTCCGGCGGCACCGACGAGAAGCCGGTCGGCACGGTGTTCGTGGGCGTCGCCTACGCCGGCGAGTGGGGGTCCGGCGACTCCTACGCAGTCGTGAAGCGCCACGAGTTCGAGGGGGATCGAACGGAGCTGAAAGACGAGTTCGCCACGCAGGCGATGCGGGACGTGCTCGGCGAAACCGGCGAGTGACCGCAGACGGCGGCGTGGCTGATGATTTACTCTCGGGTCGCGTATTCTTCGGCAACCGTCTCCTGGTTTCCACCAATCAGCAAGCCATAGCGCTCTCTACGAACGGTTGTTTGGCAAGCAATGCGTGGAAAGCCCCCGCGCACTCTCTGTCGGCGGTGGCTTGGCCGGCAACAGCCAGAAAGCCCCCGCGCGCGAGCACCGCGCGCGAGGGGCGAGTAACGCAACGGAGTGAGTAACACAAGCGGTTAAGGAGGACAAGGTGCGGTCGGGTGGGACTGAAAGGGGCTGGGCGGCTTCGGGAAGCACGACGACGTAAGCACCGCAGGAGCGACTGAGCGGAGCGAAGAAGCGACGAGGCGCGCGACCGAAGCCGCCCAAGGGCTTTCTGTGTCGTGGCAGACGAAACACTCCATCAGCAAAGCGAAGACTACCAAAAAAGACGCCCGTAACGAACGTTCAGTAAACGCTGACCTCGTCGAACCGACCGTCGTAAGCGACGTGCTCGGGGTGGGTCGGTTCGGTGCCCGAGAGGAAGACCCGGTCCAGTTTCTTCCAGGAGTTCTCCCAGAACAGGTGCGAGAACTCCGCCAGACAGCGCGCCTCGTGGGCGACGCCGCCGCGGTGGACCGGCCGGAACTCGCCGGACGCGATGGCGTCCAGCAGGGTCGCCTCGTCTGCAATCTCGCGGTCGAACTCCGTCCAGGCCTCCCCGATGGTCCCCCGGAGGTGGGCGTACGACGACGAGTACCCCGGCAAGTCCAGGTCCGCGGCGATCTCCCGGGCGCGGCGGTTGTGGTGCGGGAAGTGCTTCGGGTTGTACACCTCCACGGCGCCGACGAGGTCGCGGTACCGCTCGATCTCCTCCGCGCCGAGGCTGACGGTCGCGAACGTCGGATGCGGGATCAGCACGGTCGCGTCCTCCCGGCGGAGCTCGTTCATCAACCCCTCCAGGCTGATGAAGTCCGGGATCGGATCGGTGAGACCGAGCGCGAGGACGTGCCGGCGGGTCTGCCAGTGGCCGGTGAACACCTCGCGGGCGGGGACGACCAGCAGGTCGTCGTCGGAGAACCGCTCGGCGCGGCGCTCGATTTCGGGGAGCCGCGTGAAGTGGGGCGCGTACACCAGGGCGTCGAGGCCGCGGCGCTTCGCGCGCGCGACCACCCGTTCGTCCAGCACCTTGACGTGGAGGTCGACACGGGACGGCTCGGGGGCGGTCACGGCCCGTCGTTCGATTGGCCGGTAGTTAGTGGTTTCCAATCCGACCGACCGGGGAAGCGTTCCGAAATCGTTTTCGGGCGTCCCGAACACCCCCGAACGATGGTTTACGAGCAAGGCGCCGTCTTCGGCGGGATCATGCTTGTGACGGGTCTGCTATCGGCGTGGATCTCCCGGCCGGTGACCGAGGACGGCAGTTTCGACAGCAGTCCGGGCCTGCGAACCCTGCTGGCGTTCGCGGGGGCGATCCTCGTGACGCTGGTCGGGGCCGCGATCCTCGTTCTCTCCCTGCTGGAGTAGTGCGAAGGGTTTTAGCGGCCGGGACGCGACCCCCTCTATAATGACCGGCTGGGTATGCGGCATCGACGGGTGCGGACTCGCCTTCGAGACCGTCGAAGAGGTCATCCTCCACCAGACGAACGAACACGAACGCCACGAGTGCAAGGTCTGCGGAACCATCGTCCCCGACGGCTACCTGGCGATCCGCCACGCGTTCGAAGAACACACCCGCGCGGAGTACGTCCGCGCCTACGGCGCCTCCAGCGAGGAGGTCCGCGAACGCGAAGAGGTCAAAGAGGAGATAGAGGCCGTGGCCGACCTCCAGGCCATCGCCGAAAAACTCTCCTGATCGGGCGCGGAGCCGGGTGATCCCGGGCTACGTCTCGGCGACTTGTTCTTCGCGGTGAGTCGGCGTCAGCGGTACAGCGAGAGGTACAGCATGCTGAAGCCGACGATGAACGGGATCGTCCGCGCGACCTCGAAGTACAGCAGTTCCGCCGTCAGGTCCGTCACCATCGTGCTCATCCCCACGCCCATGCTGATAAACGCGAAGCCGATGAACGCACTCTTGAGCCGCTCGGACTGGCGCTGACGGTACGCCTGGAAGCTGATGACCGTCATCCCCAGCGCGAGGGCGAACTGGACCAGCCACAGCACCTGCAGCACCAACCGCATGGCGCTCTGGACCGTCGATCCGTCGAGTCCCATCTGTAGCATGTGTTACCGCGAGACGGAGCCGCGTTCGTTCATCGTCACTCGCCGCTGAGTTCGTCCCACAGGCCGCCGAACCGGTCCGGGAGGTTCTCCTCTCGGTAGATGCGAACGTCGTACTCGTCGTCCTCCAGCGAGATCAGCGCGCTGTTGAAGTTCGACTCGTAGACGTCGTAGTGGTTGCCGTCGTCGGAGATCACCGTCCGCGACGTGACCAGGTTGTGGTTCTCCAGGAGGTCGATCCGACGGTAGATCGTCTGGATCGAGTGGTCGAGGTCTTCGGCGAGATCTTGGGCCGACCTGGCCTCCCGACAGATCGACGCCAGCACGTCACGCGCGTACGGGTCGCCGATCGTGTCGAGGATGTCCTCGATTGGAGTGTCGTCGTCTATCTCCCCAGCAGTGTTGCTCGCCATCCGTGAAAGAAAGGGGCGCAACAGCATATAAAAATCTTTGGGCATTTCCGGGCAATCCGGACATCACTTAAAAACGGAGGCCGTTCTCTCTACGAGAGACCGCTCGTCGGGGACTAAGTTAGCCTGGGGAGTAGTGGCCGTCGGAAATGCAGGACATGGACACGCCGGCGACGGTCCTCGTCGTCGACGACGAGCGCGAGGTCGCCGACCTCTACGCCGCTTCCCTCGACGGCGAGTACGCCGTCCAGACCGCCTACAGCGGCGAGGAGGCGCTCGAACTGCTGGTGTTCGAACCGGACGTGGTCTTGCTCGACAGGCGAATGCCGGGGCTGTCAGGGACCGAAGTCCTCGAGGAGATCAGGGCACGGGACGCCGACGTCAGGGTGGCGATGGTGTCGGGGGTCGAACCCGACTTCGACGTCGTGGAGATGCCGTTCGACGACTACCTCGTCAAGCCCGTGGGGCCGACCGACCTCGGGGAACTAGTCGAGCGACTGCTCGTCCTGGACCGCTTCGAAGAGAAACGGGTCGAACTCAGTTCCAAACGGGTGACCCGGAACGTCCTCGAAGTCGAGAAGACCGACGCCGAACTGGAAGCCAGCGAGGAGTACGCCCGACTGGTCGAAGAGATCCAGCGACTGGAAGCGGAGATCGACCGCCTCAAGTCCAGGCTCGGCGACAGGTATCCCCAGGTCGCCGCGCCGAACTGATCGACGCCGGACCGTCGCTCCTGCACACGATTCGGAAACGGGGTCGTCGCACTGACGACCGTCGTCGTCCGCCAGAAATCGCTCGTCGTCCAGACCTACCGTTCGTCGCTGTCCAGCACGCGGATCTGGTCGCCGCGGACGGTCACCGGGATGGGGACCGTCGCCTCGTACAGTTCGACGGTGACCTGGTCTTTGGCCTCGTCGATGCGCTGGACCTGCGCCTTCTCGCCCTTGAACGGGCCGGCGATCAGTTCGACGATGTCGCCCTCGGCGATGCCTTCCACGTCGGGCTTGGGCGACAGGAAGTGTTCGACCTCGCTGATCCCCGACTCACCGGGGACGATGGAGCGGGCATGGGGAATCTCGTCCAGCACGCGCTCGATGGGCGCGGTGTCCTCGGCCTCGACCATCACGTAACTGGTCAACTGGTCCGGGGCGAGCACGGCGTGGATGCCCGGCTCCTCCCGGTTGACGATCATGTCCGCGACCGTCCGTTCCTGGCTCGCGGTCGTCTTGACGGCGTACATCGACACGTCAGATCGCCCCCGGCATGAACGTCATGAACAGGTAGATCAGGAAGCCGAGCATTCCGACCAGCAGCACGCCGGCGCCGGCGATCTTGGCGACCTGGGAGAACTCCTCCCAGGAGGGGGTGCTCGCCAGCTTCAACACCCTGACGTACGACGAGAGTTCGAGCGGCAGGTCCATGTCCGGTCGTTGGCGAAGGGGCTTTTTCTATCTGTTGTTTGCCCGGCCGCCCGCTACTCCCGTTCGGTCACCTCGACTGGGCCGGCCCCCGTCTCGGATTCCGCCTCGGATACCCCGGCGTCGTCACGCGCGTCGACGTCGAAGACGTCGCAGTCGGCGAAGGGTCGTCGACCGACTGTCGCCATTGCTCGAAGTCCCGCCGGAGTCTCCAGTGGCTGGCGCCGACGCCGACCAGTGCGAGGAAGAAGACGGCGTACAGGGTCCAGAGTACGCCTGCGGTGAGTTCGGCCCCGATCACGGGACGGTCGACTCGCCGCCGAGCGTCCGCCCCGCGTAGGCGGCGAACAGCCCGTAGGTCACCAACCCGAGCGCGTAGTTCATCACCGACGGGAAGACCCTGCTCGACCAGGGAACCTGGAACCCGAGCAGGGTTCGCGTCTTCGCCCCAGGCGTCCGGCAGTTGGGCCGGACCAGGCCGCTGAAGTCCTGCGTCCACGAGAACCCGTCGACGGGCAGTTCGCGTTCGATCCGGTAGCACTGCCAGTCCAGGTAGTAGACGTTGTTGGCCTCCTGGACGTGGGCGACGAAGATCAGGCCCACGATGACGGGGATGAACGCAAGCAGCCACGGGTTCGTCTGCGAGACCCCGTAGCCGGCGACCGCGGCCAGCACCACCGTCCCGCCGACGATCCGCCGGTGGTAGATGGTCTTGTACTGCTGGATCCGGTCCTGGAGGACTTCCCACTGGGTCAACAGGGCTTCGTCCTCGTCCATGGGCTTCGTTCCTCCCCGGATAAATCTATCCGCCTCGGTGTGGTCGTCCCGAGCGAGGAGACGGTCCGAGCCAGCGAATGCCCGGGATCACCGTCCCCGGGACACGAGGGAGAAACGAGTGACGTCCGCGAAACGAGAGAATCGAGAGTCCGCAGGCGATCACGGAGGGCGTCGAGACGCGGGTCCGGCGGGCGGCCCGACCGTCGACGACGACCTGCGGCCTTACTCCACGTAGTCGATGTCCTGGACGGCGCCCTTGGCCGCCTCCTGGGCCTCGTCGTTGCGGCCGTAGATCTGCGGGGAGGCGACGCCCGTGACGACGATCATCGTCCGCATCTGGCCGTCCAGTTGCTCGTCGATGGAGGTCCCCCAGATGATCCGGGCGTCGGGGTCGATCCGGTCGTAGATTTCCTCGACGACGCCCTCGGCCTCCTCGATGGACATGTCGGGACCACCGGTGACGTTCACCAGCGCGGAGTTGGCTCCGGAGATGTCGACGTCCAGAAGCGGTGACTGCAGGGCGCTCTTGACGGAGTCGGCGGCCTTCGCCTCCGAGTCGGACTCCCCGAGACCGATCATGGCGACGCCGCCTTTCTCCATCACCGTACGCACGTCAGCGAAGTCCAGGTTGACGAGGCCGGGCTTGGTGATGAGTTCGGTGATGCCCTTGACCGAGCGCATCAGCACCTCGTCGGCCACCTTGAACGCCTGTCGGACGGGAAGTTTGCCGACCGAGTCCAGCAGGCGGTCGTTCGGTACGACGATGACGGTGTCGGAGACGTCCCGGAGGCGCTCCAGGCCCGCCTCGGCGTTGGTCCGGCGGACCTCGCCCTCGGCCGTGAACGGCGTCGTGACGATGGAGATGGTGAGGGCACCGATCTCGCGGGCGGCTTTCGCGACGACGGGCGCAGAACCGGTACCGGTGCCACCGCCGAGCCCGCAGGTGACGAACACCATGTCCGAGCCCTCGATGGCGTCGTAGATCTCGTCCTGGCTCTCCAGGGCCGCCTCCTCGCCGATCTGGGGGAGCGATCCGGCACCCCGGCCCCCGGTCTTCTGCTCGCCCATCAGGATCTTCGTGTCGGCCTCGATCTCGACGAGGTGCTGGACGTCCGTGTTTGCCGCGACCAGGTTCGCGCCGTGGATGCCCTCCTCGTGCATCCGGTTGACGGTGTTGCCGCCCGCACCGCCACACCCGACGACGGTGATGTTCGTCTGCAGGTCCTGCAGCATCTCGGCGAGTTCCTCGTCGGTACCGTCGAGGTCGGTACCCCCGGCCCCGGCTCCCGCTCCGGCGCCCTCGTCGAGGGCCCCGTCGGCGTCCTCGTCGATGGCGTCGTCTACGATCGAATCCATCCTTGAACCACCCTAGCAGATGCAGCCTAATTATCTTTGTCCCCGGCGTCTGACGGGTGCAAGACGCTAATACGCAGAAATTGAATTTGGAATTAATTAATCGTTACCGGTCAGCCGGGTTGCGTTAATAGACTCTTAACCGGCGCGTCCGCTCCTCCGTAACCGATTTCGGGGAGACAGTTTCGCCCTCGACCTCGACCGGTTTCCCGTCCGCCAGCGCCCCGAACTTGGGGCCCTCTGGTACCCCGAGTTCGCGGGCCCGCTCGGGGGCGAACGCCCGCTCGGTGACGACGACTGCGTCGCCCTCGCGGCCGACTGACTCGTACTCCTCGGCCAGGATCGAAACCAGTCGATCCACGAGCGTTTCGCGGTCGCCTTCGCCCCGGACCGCCGCCTCGCCCCGTGGCCGGTTACCGTTCTCCTCGGTTTCGTAGGCAACGGTCGTCTCCCTGACGGCGTTCAGCGTCCCTTCGGCGTCGACGGCCCCGGCTTCGTCCAGCAACTCGTCCGGCAGGGAGACGACCGTGACGTCGTCCGGTTCGACGGCGCCACGCGTCGCCAGGTCACCGAATCGCAGGCCCGAATCGACCGTGCAGATCGCATCTTCCACGGCGTCGGCCAGCGCCAGGGGAACGCCGTCGACTTCCCGGATCCAGGTCTCGCTCACCGTCCGGTAGCCGAGTTCCTCGACGACGGCTCTCAGGTCGGCGTCCTCACCGTCGAGGCAGGCGTGGGTCGCACCGCTCCGCTCGAACGCCTGTCCGACGGCGTCGCGGGCCGTCTCGGGGTCGCCCATGGCGTCCAGCGCCCAGTCGGCCGCGACGTGGCCGACCGACCAGTCCGTCTCTCGAAGCACCCGTTCGAACCGCGGTGCGTAGTGGCCGCCGCCGAACCCGACGACGGTCCGTTCGTCACCGGTCCTGATCCCCTCGTTGCCGGCCAGGGCTTCCAGCGCCAGGATCGAACGGGCCACCGCCCGTGCCCCCTCGGGGTCTTCCCACTGGGGTTCGTCACTGCCCAGTTCGACGAACAGCGACGGCGCACCCACGTCGCTGGGGCCGTGGTGAGTGCACTCGACGCCGGCGTCGTATCCCTCCGGGGCGTACTCGTCGAAGGCGGCGACCACGGCCTCCAGCGCCGCCGGGGCCGCCTCCGCGAGTTCTCCGTCCGCGCCACCGAACTCGGCGGGGCCGAAGTTACCCGTGAAGTGGGCGGTCAACAGCGGGCCCGTCTCCCCGGAGTGCCGGGACGCGAAGACGACGAGGTCGACCTCCTCGTCGGTCTCTGAATCGGCGTTCACGTGTCCGAACGCCTCTGGGACTCCGTCGAGATGGAGGTGTAACTCCTCGAAGGTCCGCAACTCGAAGGGGTCCGAACGGTAGACTGAGCCGCCGCCTGCCGCGTCCGGGCGAGCCTCGTCCGTTCGCTCAGCCCACTCCCGGAGGTCCAGCAGGTGATCGCCGAGG
Source organism: Halobacteriales archaeon QS_1_68_20 (assembly GCA_003021085.1). Classification (GTDB taxonomy): domain Archaea; phylum Halobacteriota; class Halobacteria; order Halobacteriales; family PXRE01; genus PXRE01. The sequence continues at coordinate 50,058 of PXRE01000034.1, forward strand.
TGCTCGGACGCCGAGTCCGCACGACTGACGACGACGCCGATCACGTCAGTCGGCCTCCGGCGCCGGCGACCGACCGATGGCCTGGCGGGCGGTGGCGCCGGCGATGGTCACCAGTTCCGCGACGGCCTTCCGGCGGCGGACGAACAGCGCCGTCCCGAGGAGGACGTAGACGACCGTGTAGGCCTCCAGCGTGAGGTGGCTGAGCGCCTCGCCGGCGTGTTCCGGGGCCGTCCCGAGCAGCGGGCCCGTCGGGAGCGCGGCCAGGATACTCTCCAGGGTGCCCTCGGGGAGCAACCGCAGGAAGGCGAACTCGAGGAGCACCTGCGAGACGAACAGCACCAGCAGCGCGACCGCTTCCCGGCCGGAGATGTTCAGGTTCGACAGGATCGCCAGCGCGAAGTACGACTGCGCGGCGGTGATCCAGATCTCCAGCGACTGCTTGAACTCGAACTCCAGCACGCCGTATCCACCCAGTGCGATGGAGTACACGACCGCCAGGGTGCCAATCAGCAGCGTCCACTGGTTGAGTTTCGAGGAGATGAGCGCGTTGAACCCCGCGGTGGAGCGGGACTTCAACACGAGGACGGTCACGACGATCAACTCGGGCGACTCGCTGGCCAGCGGGGCGATCCACTGGATCATGAAGAACTTCGGGACGCCCACGGCGACCCCGAGGCTCTCCAGTCCGTGGGCGAACGGTTCCACCGCGATCATGATCATCGCGCCGGAGTACAGGAACAGTCCGAGCACCGTCGCGATCCGCTTGGGTCTGCGGTAGGTCTGGAGGTACGCCGGAACGCCGATGTGTTCCTCTTCCACCTCGATTCCCGCACGCAGGATGATGACGATGTAGAGTGCGTAGAGGCCGACCAGGATGACGGTGTCGACGGCGTCGATGCCGCCGCCGAACGGGACGAAGAACGCCCACAGCGTCGCGGCCGCCAGGAAGCATATCTCGATGGCGATGCCGCGGTCCAGCGAGACGACGTCCGCGAGGAACCCGTCCCTGTGCTGGACCGAGACGTCGGCCACCCGTTTCGCCCGCCAGAGGGTGAACAGGGCGATGCCCGACCATCCCAGACCGATGAGGATGCGGTTGGCACCGGTCATGTTCGCGACCGCGAGGTTGCCCGCCTCGACGCCCCGGGCGGTGCCGGCCTGCGCGCCCGCCGTCCAGGCGTAGAGTGCGTCGACGGCGTACTCCGGCGCGACCGCCAGTACCGCGAGCACGGCGATGGCGAACGACCGCGGCACGTCCTTCTCCGCGGTCTCTGCGGCCCACGCCAGCAAGAACGACGCACCGAGGACCGCGAGGCCGCTCAACATGACCGTGAGTCCGGTCGTGGGGTGGGCACCGGTCAACACGACCGCGACCCACGGAACAGTCAACAGTCCGGCGCCCCCGACAGCCACGAGCGGATGACGTAGGTCGATCACTACGGCAGGGTTCACGGGATCGGAATGAATGTCTTGCGAAGTTGCCCGGCGGACCGCCGCGGTTATTGTCCTCCCCCCTCTGCCCCGGAACATGGACGTGTACGGTCTCGTCGGCAATCCGGTCGGTCACTCGCTGTCCCCGCCCATGCACGAGACCGCCTACGAGGAACTCGGGATGGACGCCGGCTACGTGACGTTCGAACCCGATCCCGACGACCTCGCCGCGGCGATAGCGGGCGCCGCCGCGCTCGGCGTCCGGGGGTTGAACGTCACCATCCCGTTCAAGGAGGCCGTCCTGGAATACGTCGATCCCGACGACCTCGCGGCACGGATCGGCGCCGTCAACACCGTCGACTTCGGGACCGACCCGCCGACTGGCTACAACACCGACGCGGCCGGCGTCCGGCGCTCGTTCGAGGCCCACGACGTCGCACTGGACGGCCGGTCGGCCGTCGTCGTCGGCGCCGGCGGTGCGGGCCGGGCGGTCGCGTTCTCGCTGGCTGACGCCGGCGCCGAGGTCGCCATCGCAAACCGGACGGTCGAGCGCGCACGCGACCTCGCAGCCGACGTCGACCGGTACAGTGGTAGCCGGGTGGCCGCCCACGAACTCGACGAACTCGACACCCTGGTCGGCGACGCCGACGTCCTCGTCAACGCCACCAGCGTCGGGATGGAGGAAGACGCGACGCCCGTCCCGGCCGAGGCACTCCACGGCGACCTCGCCGTGCTGGACGCCGTCTACCGGCCCCTGGAGACGAGGCTCCTCCACGACGCCGCCGCGGCCGGCGCGACGACCATCGACGGGGCCTGGATGTTGCTGTACCAGGGCGCGGAAGCGTTCGAGCGATGGACCGGCCGGGACGCCCCGGTCGACGCGATGAACCGACGACTCCGAGCGGCCCTCGGATCGGCCGAACGGGTTTAAGTTCTCGAAGCCGTAGCGCCTCATAATGTCACTCTTGGACAAGCTGAAGTCGTTGCTCGGCTTCGGGTCGTCGACCCAGCGATCCGAGGATCAGCACGACGTCGGCGTCACCGTCGAGCACGAACCAGATGGCACCGACGGCCGCGTAGAGACTGCGGGCACCACGAGTGCGGGGGTCACACCGGAGTCGGAAGCAAAGACGCCCGGCCGGGACGTCGACCCCACCGAACCGGCGGACGAATCGGCGGTCGAGATTCCCGACGCCGAGGAACTGGGCGGGGAAGACGAAACCGACGAGTCCCCGTCGGAGGACCCGCCCGTCGAGATTCCCGACGCCGAGGAACTGGCCGGCGTCGACGAACCGAAACGCGACGCCGAGATCATCGACGGCGACGACGAAACCGCGGCGACGGAACCGGCGGTCGAGGAGTCCACAGACGAGGCCGAACCCGGAGAACCGGAGGCAAAAGAGTCCGAAGCCGAGGAACCCGAGGGCGAGGAGTCGGTCACCGAACAACCGGAAGCAGAGGAGCCCGAGACGGAGGCTCCCGAACCGGACGCGGCCGACGAACCGACCGACACCATCAAGGGCATCGGGTCGACCTACGCCGAGCGGCTATCGGCGGCCGGCATCGAGACCGTCAGCGACCTGGCGGCCGCCGATCCGGCCACCGTCGCCGAGGAGGCGGACATCTCCGAGTCCCGGCTAGAGCGGTGGGTCCAGCGGGCCAGGGAGAGCTAACCGGAAGCACAAAGGTCGTGGGGGCCGGGAGTCAAGCCAGTGATGGCGAGGGTAGTGACCGGAGAAGCCGCCTTCGAGGAGGCGGTACAGACCGCACCTCCCGGAGCGCGCGTCCCCGTCGAGATACGGTGTCGGGTGGCCGACCCGTTTCAAGCCTACCGCCGCGCTCGCAACGGGACCGGTCCGGACGACCGCGAGTGGGGATTTTACCTCGCGACCACCGGCGGCCAGTCTGGCTGGGGGTACTTCGGGGTCGACCCCGTGGAACGACTGCAGGTCGGCCCCGAAGCCGCTGTGCGCCAGTCCGGGGACCGCAACTCCGACTCCGCTACCCACGACAGTCCGTCGCTGGCTGCCCTGGAGGGGCTGCTCGACGACGAGACGCTCGTCCGGGGGGAGTGCGACGTGCCGTTTCCCTGTGGGGCGTTCGGCTGGCTCTCGTACGACGTCTCCCGGGAACTGGAGGACTTCCCCGAGGACGCCGAGGACGACCGGGGGTTACCCCGGCTGCAGGTCGCCGTTTACGACGCAGTGGTCGCCTGGGAGGAGCCTCGCGGCGACGAGGTCACGCTAAGGGTGACTGCCTGTCCGCGCGTCGACGCCGACGGTGACCGCGGTCTCGACCCAGAGACGGCGTACGACCAGGGGGTGGCCCGCACGAGGGAACTGGCGAAGCGGGCCGTCGAGGGTGATCCGCGCGTCGGGTCGCCGCCAGTGCCGTCTGACCGCGTCGAGTTCGAGAGCGAAGCCGAACGGACGCAGTACGCCGAGCGAGTCGAACAGGTCAAAAGGTACGTCCGGGACGGCGACACCTTCCAGGCGAACGTCTCCCACCGGCTCGTCGCCCCGGCGGCCGTCCACCCGGTCGAGGCGTTCGACGCAGTGCGGACGGCCAATCCGGCGCCGTACTCGGCCTTGCTTGAGTTTCCGGGCGTCGACCTGGTGAGCGCCAGTCCCGAACTCCTCCTGTCGGTGGACGGCGACCGCGTCGCGACCGAACCCATCGCCGGGACTCGTCCGCGTGGCGATACTCCGGCGGCCGACGAGGAGTTCGAGGCGGGCCTCCGGAGCGACCAGAAGGAAGCCGCCGAGCACGCGATGCTCGTCGACCTCGAACGCAACGACCTGGGAAAGGTCTGTGAGTTCGGCAGCGTCGAAGTGAGCGAGTACCGTGGGGTCGACCGGTACGCCGAGGTCATGCACCTGGTCTCGATGGTCGAGGGAACGCTCCGGGACGACGCCTCGACGATGGACGCCGTCGCCGCACTGTTTCCCGGTGGCACGATCACCGGCGCACCCAAGCCACGGACCATGGAGATAATCGACGAACTGGAGGCGACACGACGGGGTCCGTACACCGGGAGCATCGGTGCGTTCGGATTCGACGGGCGGGCCACGCTGAACATCGTCATCCGGACGCTCGTCCGGTACGCCGACGAGTACCACCTCCGCGTCGGTGCTGGGGTCGTCGACGATTCCGACCCCGAACGCGAGTACGACGAGACGCTGGACAAGGCCCGGGCGCTGATCACTGCACTCGAGGACGTGACAGAACGGGACCTCGCCGTGGAGGTGCGACGGTGATCCTCGTCGTCGACAACTACGACTCGTTCGTGTACAACCTCGTGCAGTACGTGGGCGAAGCTACGAACGACGTCGTCGTTCGACGCAACGACGCGATTTCGTTGCGCGACGTCCGCGACCTGGATCCGGACGGCGTCGTCGTCTCACCCGGCCCAGGACGCCCGGAAGACGCGGGCGTTTCTGTAGACCTGTTCGCCGAGACGGACTACCCGGTATTGGGCGTGTGTCTCGGACACCAGGCACTCTGTGTGGCCAACGGCTCGGATGTCGGCCACGCCCCCGAGGTGGTCCACGGCAAGTCCTCGACGGTCCGCCACGACGGCCGGGGAATCTACGGTGGACTCCCCGACCGGTTCCAGGTCGGCCGGTACCACTCGCTGGCAGTCGACGAGTCGGACCTCCCCGACTGCCTGGTTGAGACAGCCGTCACCGACGACGACCGGGGCGTCGTGATGGGGGTCCGGCATCGCGATCGGCCCCACGTCGGCGTCCAGTTCCACCCCGAGAGCATCCTCACCGGGCGAGTCGACGAGACGCCAGCAGGTGGAGAACCGGCATCGCTCGCGCTGGGCAAACGACTCGTCACCAACTTCATCGACGTATGCTGTACCACGTGAACGGCGACCTGGTTCCGGAGGACGACGCGACGGTCAGCGTCCGCGACCGCGGGTTCACGTACGGCGACGCGGCGTTCGAGACCCTCCGGGCCTACGGCGGCGCCCTGTTCCAGTGGGAGGCCCACGCCGACCGCCTGACGGAGACGTGCGACCTCCTCTTGCTGGACCACGGCCTCGACCGCGAGGACCTCCGCAAGCGCGTCAGAGAGACGCTGGAGGCGAACGGCCTCGAAGACGCCTACGTCCGGTTGTCGATCACGCGGGGGGTCCAGCCGGGGAAGCTCACGCCTGCGCCCAAGGTGGACCCGACGGTGGTCGTGATCGTCAAGAAACTCCCCCGCGGTGGCGTCGACGGATCGTCGACGTGGGCGGGCCCGGCACGCGTCCGAACGGTCGGGACCCGACGCGCTCCCGACGAGGCAATTCCGGCGCGCGCGAAGACCCACAACTACCTGAACGGGATCCTGGCACGCCTGGAGCTGCGCGGAACCGACGCCGACGATGCGCTCATGCTCGACACGGACGGCTACCTCGCGGAAGGAGCGACCAGCAACCTCTTTTTCGTCGCAGACGGCGCGCTCCGTACGCCCAGCCGTGAGGGACCGGTCCTGCCCGGTGTGACCCGGTCCGTCGTGCTCGACCTGGCCCGGTCGGAAGACATCCCGGTCGAGGAAGGGACCTACGGCCCGGAGGCGCTGTATCGCGCCGACGAAGCGTTCCTCACCAACACGACGTCGGAGATTCGCCCCGTCCAGTCGGTCGACGGCCGCGAGGTCGGTGGCGGCCCGGTGACCGACCTGCTTGCGTCGCTGTTCGACCGACTGGTCGAGGAGCGTCACTACGGCGACGGGTGATCGAGAGGGGCGAACAGGCGGCACGGCGGACCGGGCACCGTCACCCGGTCGATCGTCGGGGGTTTGCGAACCGGTGTGCCGCACGCTTCGGGAGCGAAGGCTCCGAGGACCCGCCGAGGCGAGTCACGGGACGGTTCACAGCATTCGTCAGGTCACGGCGAGGCTGGTCGCCCCTTCGGCCATAAAATCTCGGGCGGATCGGGAGGTTGAAACCGGACGGTCGGCAACACGGGGACGATGGACGGCGACCGGATCACGATGGTGGATCGAGTCCGAGCTGAGTCGACGTTCCTGTTCACGGTCGAGGAGGCCGAGACGGGCGACCACCGGGAAGCCATCCTGATCCGGTTAAACGGCGAGATTGCCGGGTGGCTCAACTACTGCCAGCACCTCACGCACATCAAACTCGACAAGGGATCGGGTGCGCCGGTCCGGGACGGCGAGATCATCTGCACCAACCACGGGGCGATGTTCGAGCAGGATTCCGGGCTGTGTACGTTCGGGCCGTGCGAGGGTGCGTACCTCGACGGCGTCGAGGTGGCCGTCGAGGACGGCGACGTGTACCTCGTCGACGACGACTACTCGTTCGTCTCGGAGGGCCCGATGGACGACGATGACGACGACCTCACTTCGACCTCGAACGTGGAGTTCTGACGGACACTCGTTGCGGACCGCCTGGACTCACTCGATCCGGAACGCCGGGTCGTCTACCGCCTCGCTCTTGCACTCGGGACACCGCGACGGGAGGTTCGCCGGGTCGTCGAACCGGTCGAAGCCACAATCCTCGCACTCGGGGGGCGCGACCAGCAGTTGTTCGTCGGCTTCGGCCAGCGACCGGGCGAGGTGCTGGACGTGACTGACGGCGGTGGCCGGCGTCGTGTCGAACTCGCGTGCCAGGCCGCTGGGCGTCGCCGCCCGCTCCCTGAGGACGGCGGCGATGCGCTGGCGGGTAGTCGCCTCCTCCATGCCCCGGCGTTCGCCCCGGCGCGGTTTACGTGTGCCGGGCGCCCAACCGGTTGCGCGGTCGTGAAACTGGTTGGCGGAAAATGGAAAAAGGACTTAACACGCGACGGAAAATCCGACGGTATGGACGCAATCGTCCTCGCTGGGGGTTACGCGACGCGGCTCTGGCCGATCACGAAACATCGGCCCAAGATGTTCCTTCCGGTCGGTGACTCGACGGTCGTCGACCTCGTCTTCGGGGAACTGGAGTCCGACGACCGGATCGACGACGTCTACGTCTCTACCAACAAGCGGTTCGCCGACGACTTCCGCGAGCACCTGGCTGACCGGTCCTATGAGAAGCCGACCGTGAGCGTGGAGGAGACCACCGAGGAGGACGAGAAGTTCGGGGTCGTCGGGGCACTCGCCCAGCTGGTCGACCGCGAAGACATCGACGACGACACCATCGTGATCGCGGGGGACAACCTCATCAGCTTCGACGTCGGCGAGTTCGTCGACTTCTTCGAGGACATGAGCGCGCCGTGCCTGGCCGCCTACGACGTCGGGAGCCGTGAGAAGGCCAAGTCCTACGGCCTCGTCGAACTGGATGGCGAACGGGTCGTCGACTTCCAGGAGAAGCCCGAGGACCCCAACAGCACGCTCGTCTCCATCGCCTGCTACGCGTTCCCCGCCGAGACCCTCTCGCTCCTGGACGAGTACCTGGCCGGGGACAACAACCCCGACGAACCGGGATGGTTCCTCCAGTGGTTGCAGGACCGCGACGACCTCTACGCGTTCACATTTGACGGCGCCTGGTTCGACATCGGCACCCCCGAGAGCTACCTGGAGGCCGTCGCCTGGCAACTCGACGGCGACAACCTCGTCGCGGACTCCGCGACGGTCGAGAACACCACCGTCGGCGAGAACGTCCACGTCCTCCCCGGCGCGGAACTGGTCAACTCCAGCGTCGACAGCGCGGTCGTCTTCGGGGACGCGACCGTCCGGGACTGTGACATCCGCAACTCCATCATCGACGAGAAGACCCACGTCGAGAACCTCGACCTCGCGGACGCGCTCATCGGCGCCCACACCCAGATCACCAACGGGCAATAGGCGAGTATCGATCACCTGCTGGCAACAGTCGACTCGTTTGGGAGTCGAGTCCCCGGTCACTCGTCGTTTTCAGTGCTGGACATGCCGGACCAGCAGATAAACCAGAGTTCCGACGGTCGTTGCGAGGAATCCCCAGATAGTGGTGACCCAGAACGGGGAATCACCTGTCGTTACGACGACCGTGATCGAGACGAGACCCGACGTGCCGACCATGGCGACGAGAACCGGCCAGTGGTAACCAGCTTCCGAATCGGCGACGATGGCGAGGACTGCGAACAACAACACCGGCACGACCAGCACCCCAAATGAGCCGACACCGGCTGCGAGTGTCGACGCCGAGATCAATATGAATGCGGCCCCGAGGGCAATGATTCCTGCACTTGCGAGCGCCCGCTTCGACGGGGGAAACGGCAAGTGGCCTCGTGACTGCTCGACCAACAGCAAACCCACGGTGACCATGACGGACGCAGAGGCAAAAGTACCGACGAGTACCGGTCGGGCCAGCCACGTTGCGACCTCCCAGCCGGTTGCCCCATTGACAGCGATTCGGGACGCCCGTGATCGATCAGGGTCGAACGCGACGTACGTCCGTCGGTCGACGGACTCCGTCCAGGCGACGGCCCCGTCCTCTACTCGCCCGTTCGGGGGTCGATTTGCGAGCACCCACCCGTCCGGTGGCCGGAGGACGATACGGTCGACGTCCACTTCGTAGCCAAACTGGGTACCGTCAGATTGCCGATGGAATGTATCGAGGACGAGACCGTCTCCTGGGTATCGGTCCGCCATGTCGCGGACCTCGTACTGGACGACCAGTGTCTCGTTTTCGAATGCGGTCGAAACGTTGTGAATGTTTTCCGACGGGACCAGACCCCAGTTCCGTATCCGCTCGTTCGTCACCTCCTCGACGACTGAAGCGTTCGTCCGAAGTGCATCAGCGTCGGGACCGTCGAGATTCGTCCGGATCGTCCAGCGAGCAGACCCGTCCGCCCTGACGTCGATAACTGCCGTCGTATTGGCCTGTGAGACGTTGTACCCGCGATCCTGGGCGGAGTGTTCGATCTCACACGGTTCGCAGACGTTCGGGACGGTGTACGAACACCCCGCCAGGAACGGCAAGACGAGGAAGAGGCCGAACCCCAGCGAGTGACGACGGGACCCGGACGAATCCTCCGTAGCCCACAATTAGACAGTTCGATTACCAAGATTAGGTCGGCGGCAGGTACGACTATCCTGACGTCGGAATCCGGTCCGGCCGCGGTCGAATCGCCTCCAGAGACCGAACAGCGCCCGGGACCTCACACCGGCCCGTTGCCGGGCAGGCGGTAGAACTCGAAGCGGCGCTGGACGGCGTCCTCGACGTAGGTTCGCGGGTACTCGACCGACCACGACGGCCGGTAGTTGCGCTCGTCGAGGCCGGGCGTCCACTCCAGGCCGCCACCGGTGTCGTACCCGGACGTGTCGTCGCCCTCCTTCGGCATGCTCTGGGGTGAGTAGAAGTGGGTCGCGCCGCCGCTGTTGTCGGGGACCGAGCAGGAGAGGACGTCGCGGGCGAGGTCCAGGCTCTCGCTGGAGGGGTCCTTGCCGTGGGCGTAGGCGTCCCACTCGTCGGTCACCCGGGTCGTGCCGTTGCGGTCCATCCGGTTGAGGACGCTGTAGGCGACGGCCCGCCGCTCGGCGTCGTTGGCGACGTACCGGCCGGCCTCGGACGTGACGATCTTGCCGAGCGCCCAGGCGTTGTCGTCGGTGTACCAGGCCGACCGGCACCCGGAGAGGGTGCCCGACGCCAGCCACCCGTCGTCGGCCGACCAGCCGGTCCGGTGGTCGTGGTACTGGAGCTTCCACCACACGTAGCCGTCGCTCCAGGTCGGTCCCCCGACGATGGTGCCCGTCGCGCCGGTGGCGGCCGTGTCGATGACGTCGTAGTCGGTCCCCGGACCGTTGCGAACGTTCAGCCGGGTGGTCGTGTGGACGCCGTCGTACCGCAGGAACTTCCACCCGGAGTAGTCCTTGCCGGACCGGAGCCAGCCGTCGCCTTTCGCGCACCACCCCGTCGCCGTGTCCTCGACGCGGTCGTCGTCGAACTCGACCTCGTACCAGTCGTAGCCGTCCGCCGCGACCGGACCGTCGAACACCTGGCCCCGCATCCGCGCCGGTTCGGTGTCGATCACCGAGTACCCCGTCCCGGGGCCTGTCCGGACGTTCAGCGTGTTCGTCGTGTGGACGACTTCACCGAGCGCGAACGTCACGGCGCTCGCTCGTTCGACCGATACCGTTCCCAGTCCGGCCCCGGCGGTCCCGACCGCCGCGACCGTCCGCAGGTAGTTCCGTCGACTCGGCATGTACGGACGACCGACTCCCGGATGTTTAAATTTAATTTAAACTAGTCGAATAAAGTAAAGAGTTGGTCGGTCGGCGTCGTCGACCCTTCAACCGAGTCGCGCGTCGGTGATCAGCAACCGGCCGCGGGTACCGTCCCACTCGGTCTCGTAGTCGAGTTCCATGGGACGGTCCATGTGGGGGCCGTCGGTGACCAGCGTCTCGAACTCCCCGCCTTCGCCCAGCAGGTGGACGCTGTACCGGTCGTTGAGGTCCTGGAGGTCCGCCAGCGCGTCGCGGTCGAGCGTCCGGCCGAGCCAGGACTCGTCGAGGCCGCCCGCTGCGACCTGCACGACGGTAATCTCGAATCCCGCCGAGAGCATCGCGTCGGCCAGTTCCTCGGGGTCTTCCTGCCACAGCGGGGCGAACAGGTCGATACCCAGGCGCTCGCACATCGCCTCGATCCTGCTGGTCTGGTACTCGCTCTCGACGGCGCCGGCGGTGACGCCGGCCAGGCCGCCGTCGAGTTCGTCGTCCAGGTCACGGAGGGCGGCCTCCAGCGGTTCCACCTCGGCGTCGCCCTGGGCGGACGAGTCGGTCGTCCCCGCCGCGCCGAGGTCGCCCGGGTCGACCTCGACCAGCGGGATGCCGACGCTCTCGGCGGCCTGGGCCGCGAGGTCGGTCGCGGGGACGTGGTACATGTAGGAGTCGTCGCCCGGGTGGACGGTCACCAGGCGGGCGACGTCCAGGCCTTCCTCCAGCGCGCGGTACAGCGCCCACGAGGAGTCCTTGCCCCCGGAGAACAGGCTCACCCACCGTCCGTTGGTCATATCCCGGCTTCGCGGGGGTCGAACTTACCACCTGTGGAACTACTCGGTCGCTTCCTCGGGGCGGTCGACCTCCTCGACTTCTTCGACCTCCTCGATGCGGCCGCCGGCGACGGTGGTGGCCACCTGGACGCCGACGAAACTGACGACGATGCCCGAGACCACGTACAACGCGAGGCGGTGACTCGGCGCCAGTGCGAACTGTTCGACGGTCACGGGCCCGAGTTCCAGCGTCGGCACGACCAGCGGGTCGACCAGTTCCGCGACCTCCAGGAAGTACCCCGAGAAGCCACGTACGACGAGGCCCAGGCCGATGACGCCGAACGGGAGGTTGAGGTAGGAGTTGCGGATGCGGTCCTCGCGGATGGCCTCGTCGAGCAGTCGTCCCGCGGACGCGACCAGGGCGGCCATCGCCAGCCACGGGACGGCGTCGTGTGTGAACCGCATCGCCGGTATCAGGTACCCGCGTTCGGCGAACGACAGGGACGAGACCCCGAGCGCGCCGAAGAAGACGCCGATCAGCGCCAGGCCCGCGGCGACGACGTACGTGATCAGCGACACCTGCCCCGAGTACAGGGCGTCCCGGACCTGTGCCGGCAGGTCGGCGGCGTGCTCGTCGAGGCCGTACCCCTTGTACAGCAGGAACACGCCGATGGCCGCCGTCAGTGACGCGATGGCGACCGCCGGGCCCTGGGCCGCGAGGATGGCCGGGAACACCAGCAGGGCGACGCCGATGGGCACCAGCACCGCCTGCCGGAGTTCCTCGTCGGCCAGGAACTGCTTGAGCAGGTAGTAGGTCGATTCGAGGTCGCGGGCCTGCCGAACGACGACGCGGTCCACCGCGTCGACGGGGACGCGGCTCTCGACGATGGGGACGAGTCGCTCGTCCTGTGCCGAGTCGAGGACGACCACCGCCGAGTCGGGGTCGTACTGCTCGATCAACTGGTCCATCTGGGCAGCGACGGCCCTGTCGACGCCGACGACCGAGTCCCCGCCCCCGGAGACGACCGCCACCTCCGCGTCCTCGTCCTCGTCGCGGAGTTGCCGGGTCACCCGGAGGGCCTCCAGCAGACTGTTGACGTGGCTGTCCTCCGGGTCCGCGAGGCCCACGTCCGTCACCAGCGCGCGGACGGCTTCCCACCCGACGACCGGCGTCTCGACGTCGGCCGTCCGGCCGATGTCGTTTGCGCGGTCGACGCACACGACCAGCGTACTCACTGTTGGTACGATGATGGTTCGGGAATAAAAACCTAACCCGCCCTCGCCGACGACGGGGTTCGGAGGTCGAAACCGGTGGACTCGACGGCGACACCCCGGCGGAAACGCCGGCTGGCCTTAAGTACGTTCGAGAGCTTATAAGAGCGAGTCGGGAAAGCGTGGTCGCGGTGGCCCCATCGGCGGCGCCCCGAGAGCGTGCTCTCGGCCCCGGATGGGTTCAGACCCGTACGTCGACCTCCGTATCGTCGTCCACGACGGCGCTGGCGATGCCGGCGCCCAGCGCGTACGCGACCGACCGCGCGCCAGCGCCCATCCGCTCGGTCAGGCCCCGCCGGGGTTCGAACTCCCCGACCGCGATCTCGTCGACGCCCAGGCGGTCGGCCAGTCGTTCCTCCATCTCCTCGCGGGAACCGCACCTGTCGACCAGGCCGATCTCTTCGGCGCGTTCACCGTGGTAGACGCGGGCCTCGGTGTCCCTGACGAACTCGGGGTCCATGTCCCGACCCTCGACGACGGTGTCGACGAACTGCTCGTACCAGGCGTCCATCAGTCCCTGGTAGTACTCTTGCTCCTCCGGGCGCAGTTCTCGCCACGCCGAGGGACTGTCCTTGAAGTCGCCGGAGACGAACCGCCGGTAGTCCAGACCGACCTTGTCGGCCAGTTCGGACCGCCCGAGTTGCGACCCGATGACGCCGATGCTACCCACCATGCTCCCCCGGCGGGCGTGGAACTCGTCGCACCCGCTGGCGATCCAGTAGCCCCCGCTGGTCGCCTTGTCTTCGGCGTAGGCGACGGTCGGTCCGTCGAAGTCCGCGGCAGCTTTCCGGATGTCCTCGCTGGGGACGACCTGCCCGCCCGGCGTGTTCAGTTTCACGATCAGCGCCTCGGCGTCGCCGTCCTCGTCGCCCCGTTCGATCTGTTCGACCAGGTCGTTCGCGGACGCGGCCGCTCCCGAGACCGGCAGGCCGCCGGGTCTGCCGTCCCGGGTGATGACGCCGTCGACCTCGACCTCCGCGACGTCGTAGTCGGCGACGACCGCGTCGGCCACCCGGCCCGAGAGCCAGAGACCGACCGTGGCCAGCGCGAGTACCAGCACCACGTCGGCCAGCCCCAGGGTCGTCTCCTCGGGTACCAGTCCGAACAGCAGGATTCCGACGCCGAGGGCGACGGCTGCCCCGACGAGAACGATGACGAGTTTCGATATCGCACGCGCGTCGACCATGCCGCCAACTGGTTACCTTGTGGCTATAACTGTTCCCCCGAGGGGCGGGCTTGCCGGCGAATCAACAGTTTAAGGCGGCGAGGGGGCTAGCGTCCAGCCATGGACGCCAGCGTGGTGCTGCTGAACTTCGGAGAACCGCCCGAACCGGAGCGCGACACCGTCGAGGAGTACCTGACTCGCATCTTCTACAACAACGCCGACCTCGAGGACTACGACACCGAGGAGGCCGCAATGGAACGGTCCCGGGAACTGGCGCGCCGTCGCGCGCCGGGGCTGATCGAGGAGTACGAGGAAATCGGCGGGTCGCCGCTGAACCCCCAGTCGGAGGCCCAGGCCGACGCCCTGAAGGCGGAACTGGCCGACCGCGGCCACGACGTCGAGACCTACGTCGGCCTGCAGTTCATGGAACCGCTGGTCGAGGACGCCGTCGAGTCGGTCCGTGCCGACCGCCACGACCGGGTCGTGGGCCTCCCCATCTACCCGCTCTGTGGCCCCTCGACCACCGTCGCCGCGCTGGAAGAGTTCGAGGAGGCCGTCGCCGCGGCCGACGACTGGGACCCACAGCTCCACCAGGTCACCGGCTGGCACCGCCACCCGCTGTACAACCGCATCCGGGCGGACGCGATCACCGACTACGCCGACGAGCACGGCCTGGACCTGGACGACGAGGACACCGCGCTGCTGTTCTCGGCCCACGGGACGCCCCAGTACTACCTCGAACGGGGCAGTCGCTACGGCATCTACGTCGAGGAGTGGTGCGAGACGATGGCCGCGATGGTCGGCGTCGACGACTACCTGCTGGGCTACCAGAACCACGAGAACCGCGACATCCCCTGGACGGGACCCGACGTGGAGGCGGTCCTCGAGGAGACCGACGCCGACCGCCTGCTCGTGGACCCGGTGAGCTTCATGCACGAGCAGAGCGAGACCCTCTCGGAACTGGACGACGAACTGAAGGAGGAAGCCGAAGCGGAAGGCATCGAGTTCCACCGGGTGCCCATCCCCCACGACGACGACCGATTCGCCGAGGTGCTGGCGGACCTGATCGAGCCCTTCCTCGCCGGGTTCGAACCCGGGTACTACCAGCTCCGGGAGTGCCAGTGCAAGGAGGAGGGCGCCGTCTGCCTGAACGCGCCGCGGTCGCAGTGACCCCGCGATGAGCGACGGGGAACCGGACGACCGGACGGAAGGCGGGACGCGGGTCGGCGTCGTCGGGGCCGGGGTCACGGGGCTCGCGCTGACGCACTACCTCCGCGAGCAGGGCGCGGACCCGGTCACCTTCGAGGCCACCGACCGGCCCGGCGGCGTCGTCCAGAGCAAGGTCGTTGACGGGCACGTTCTCGAACAGGGGCCACAGCGGGTCCGGCTCTCGGGACCACTCGCGGACCTCGTGGCTGACCTGGGCCTCGTGGACGCCGCCGTGGCGGCCGACGCCGACCTGCCGCTGTACGTCTACGCGGACGGGCGACTCCGGCAGGTGCCGCTGTCCCTGCAGACGTTCCTGACGACGGACCTGCTGTCCTGGCGCGGGAAACTCCGGCTCCTGAAGGAACCGCTGACCGACGCCGGCGACCCCCGGGAGACGGCCGCCGAACTGTTCACCCGGAAGTTCGGCCGGGAGGCCTACGAGAACGTGATCGGACCGCTGTTCGGCGGCATCTTCGGCTCGGACCCCGCACGGATGCCGGCGGCGTACGCACTGGAGAACCTCATCCGCCTGGAGTCCCGCGAGGGGAGTCTCCTGAAGCCCGCCGTCCAGCGGCTACTCGGCGGGGAATCCTCGCCGACCGTGGCGTTCGAGGACGGCAACGAACGACTCGCGGAGGCCCTGTACGAGGCCAACAGCGAACGGATCCGCCTGGAAAGGCCGGTCGAGACCGTCCGGGACGCGGGCGAGGGCTTCGAACTGCAGGCGGACGGTGAATCGGTCGCAGTCGACGAGGTGGTCGTCACGGCGCCCGCCGACGCCGCGGCCGACGTGCTGGAAAGGATCGAACCGGACGCCGCCCGCCTCCGGGAGTTGACGTACAACCCGCTGGCGATGGTGTACCTGCGGGCGACCCACGGCCGCGAGGGACTCGGCTACCGCGTGCGCTACGGCGAACCGCTCAGGACGCTTGGCGTCTCTTGGAACGGGCCGGCGTTCGGGCACGGGGAGCGGCCCGGCGCCGACGGGACCCGGACAGGAGTCCACACCTGCTTCCTCGGGGGGATGCCCGACCGCGAGGTACTGGAGCAGTCCGACGACGATCTCGCGCGAATCGCCCGCGAGGAGTTCGAGGCGGTGATGGGCACCTCGGCGGCGGTGATCCACGTCGCTCGTCCGGAGTGGGGGTTCCCGGCGTACGACGAGTCTTGGACCGCACTGGACGGCCTCTCGACGCCCGGCGGCGTGCACCTGGCGACGAACTACACCGCGCGGATGGGCGTCCCCGCACGGGTCCGGGAAGCGAAGCGTCTCGCGGACCGACTCGCCGACGGGGAGTGACGGGACTGCGGTAGGCCACCCGCCGGTTGAGTTCGGAGTAGACGTACCGGCCGATCACGGCGCCGACCCGGAAGCCGACGATGGGCGTCACGAACCACCAGGAGACGATCCACCCGACGGTCTCGAAGTTCAGCGTCCCGGTCGCCAGGCCCAGACCCGCGATGGCGCCGACGGCCGTCATGGACGTAGGGACGGGGACGCCGAAGACGTTCGCGACGAGGATACCGAGACCGATGAAGAAGAGGACGGCGACGCCGGCCTCCAGCGAGATGGCGATGGTGATGACGTCGCCGGCCAGCGTGTCCATCACGTTCCGGCCGACCGTCCACCCGCCCAGGAAGACGAACACCGTCATCAGGCCAGCGGCGGTGACCTTCCTGAGAACCTTCGCCCCGACGGCCGGCCCCACGCGATGCCCGTGGAGGATCCCCCGATGTTGAATCCCACGAACAGCGACGTGAGGATCCCGACGAGCAACGTTACGGAGACCATCTACTACAGGTACGGCCAGCGTCGGAACATATCTACTGAACGGTGAGCGGTCGCGGTTACCGCTGGACGGCCTTCGCCGTCTCGACGAACGCTGCGACGTTCTCCACGGGTGTCTCGCGGTTGACGCCGTGGCCGAGGTTGAGGACGTGGCCCTCGGGGCCCGCGCTCTCGATCACCTCGCGGGTCCGCTCGCGGACGAACTCGGGGTCGCCCAGCAGGTACGCGGGGTCGAGGTTGCCCTGGACCGGCGTGTCGCCGAGTTGTTCGCGGGCGTCGGCGATGTCCACGGTCCAGTCGACGGAGACGGCGTCGGCCCCGCTGTCCGCGAGCAGGTCGAGGTTGCCCGAGAGACCGCGCGCGAACATGATCGACGGGAGGTCGACGGCGTCGTGGATGCGCCGGTGGAGCGGGAGCAGGAACTCACGGTAGTCCGCCGGCGAGAGGTAGCCGGCGTACGTGTCGAACACCTGGACGACGTCGGCGCCGGCCTCGGCCTGGAACTGCAGGTACTCGACGGTCACGTCGGCGAACCGTTCCAGGAGCGTCCGGAACGCCTCCGGGTGGCGGGCCCGGAGTCTGCGCACCGGGAGGTGGTTCTTGGTCGGTTCGCCGGCGACGACGTAGGAAGCCAGGGTGAAGGGGCCGCCCGCGAACCCGATGACGGCCGCGTCGCCGTCCAGGGTCGACTGGAGGCGCTCCAGCAACTCCCCGACGTAGTCTATCTCCTCGCGGACGTCGCCGACCGGCCGATCCACGTCGTCGGGCCCCTCCACGGGGTTCTCGACGACCGGGCCGACGCCGGATTCCAGGTGGTACGAGAACTCCAGCGGTTCCAGCACGGTGAGGATGTCCGAGTACATCACGACGCCGTCGGGGCGGAACCGCTCGTATGGCTGGAGACTGATCTCCGTGGCCACCTCCGGGGTCTTGATCGCCTCCAGGAAACTGTACTGGCTCCGCAGTTCGCGGTACTCCGGGAGGTACCGGCCCGCCTGGCGCATCAACCAGACCGGGGGCCGCTCGGTCCGCTCGCCCCGCAGGGCACGCAGGAACAGGTCCCTCATCGTCCGGAGTTTTCGCGCTCCCCGACTAACCCTTTCGGAACCGGCCGCGTCGTCCACCATTCAAGTGGGTCCGGGGGAAAGGTCAGTGCAGATGTACGAGGTCATCCTGTTCCCCACCGACGGCAGCGACGGCGCGACGGCGGCCCTGGATCACGCCATCGACCAGGCCAGCAAGTACGGCGCGACGCTGGACGTGCTGCACGTCGGCGACCCCGAGAGCGACGGTGACGCCGTCGAGGCCGCCGCCGAACGCGCCCGCGACGCCGGCCTCCAGGTCAACACCGCGGTCGTCCAGGGGACGCCCCACGAGGTCATCGCGGACTACGTGACCGACCGCGGCGTCGACGTGGTCGTGATGGGGAGCCACGGCCGCCGGGGACTGGACCGGTACCTGTTGGGGAGCGTCACCGAGCGGGTCCTCCGGACCGTCGACGTACCGGTGCTGGTCGTCCCGATGGTCGACGAGTGATCCTGTCGGGGGGCGACGGCCACCCCCGAACAGCCCGTCATCACCCGACCCGGGCGGTCCGGGTCTCGCCGGTGGCGGCGTTGACGTGGACGTTGAACTGCTCGCCGTCCTCGGTGACCACCGGGACGACCCAGGTCGACGATTCCCGGTAGGGGTCCTCGCGCACCTCGCGCAGTTCGTGGCCATCCGCGCGGAGGGCGGCGGCGGCGTCGACGGCCGCCTCCTCGTCGGCGATCTCGCGCTCGCCGTCGCCCAGGTTGACGGTCACGACCGGCCGGTCGCTCATCCGGACGACCCGCTCGGCGACGCTCCCGAGCAACAGGCGGTCGAGGCCGGTCCGGCCCCGGGTCCCCATGGCGATCAGGTCGGCCTCGATCTCGTCGGCGTAGGTCGGGATCTCGCTGTGTGGCGTCCCGACCCGGACGACCTCCTCCACGTCGACGCCCCGGCCCCTCGCCATCGCCGCGACGGCCGCCGTCGCCTCCTCGCCGGTCTCCCGGAGTTCCGACTCGACCGTCTCGCGGGCCTCGGGCGACGGTTCGTAGTCGACGGCCCGGGGATCGATCACGTACAGGGCGTGGACGGTCGCGTCGGCCATGTCCGCGATGCCGGCGGCCTCCGCGGCGACCCGGTCGAACCCGTCACTGCCGTCCGTCGGAACCAGGATGCGTTCGTACATCGTTCTCGACCGCATCTTGGTGACCACGAGAAAAGGACCCTGCCCCGATTCCCGTTCGCTGGGAGCGGGACCGGTCAGCCGTCGTACCTGGTGATCCCCTCGATGGCGCCGGGGTCGACGTCCTCGAAGGCGTCACGGGCGACGACGCGCTTGTGCACCTCGTCGGCGCCGTCGACGATCCGGAACGCCCGGACGTTCTCGTAGAAGTTCGCAAGCGGCAGGTCCTTGCCGATGCCGTTGCCGCCACAGACCTGCACTGCGCGGTCGATCACGTCCTGGACCACGTTGGCGGTGAACGTCTTCGCCATCGAGACGGGCACCCGGGCCTCTTCGCCTGCCTCGATCTCGTCGGCGGCGTGGCGGACCATACAGCGGGCGGCGTGGAGGCGCGTCTCCAGGTCGGCCACGTCGAACCGCAGGGACTGCTTGTCGGCCAGGCGGTCCCCGAAGGCTTCCCGCTCGGTGGCGTAGGCCTTCGCCACGTCCAGCGCGCGCTCGGCCATCCCCGAGAAACGCATGCAGTGAGTCAACCTGGCGGGTCCGAGGCGCTGCTGGACGTGCATGAAGCCCGCGTCCTCGTAGCCCAGCAGGTTCTCCTCGGGAACCCGGACCCCGTCGTACCTGATCTCGGCGTGGTTGCTCCCCCGGACCTCGCCGCCGGTGTGGGGGATGTCACGGACGACCTCCACGCCGTCCGTGTCCGCCGGGACGAGAAACAGCGAACACCCCTCGTAGGGGTGGACGTCCTCGTCCGTGCGGGCCATCACGATCAGGAGGTCGGCGTCGACGCCGTTGGTCGTCCACCACTTGTGGCCGTCGATGACCCACTCGTCGCCGTCCCGAGAAGCTTCGGCTTCTCGGGGATCAGCCGAGCTTTGCTCGGCGGAGTCTTTTTCAGCCGTCGTCCGGATCATTTTCGGGTCCGACCCGGCGCCCTGCATCGGTTCGGTCATCGAGAACCCCGAGGTGATCTCTCCGGCGACCAGCGGCGGTAACCAGCGTTCCTTCTGCTCGTCGGTCCCGAGTAGTTCCAGGGTGTGAATGTTCCCCTCGTCGGGCGCGTCGATGCGGAGCGCCGCCGGGGCCAGCAGACTCCGGCCCGCGGCTTCGAACGCCGGCAGCACTTCGCGGAACGAGAGCCCCAGCCCACCGTACTCCTCGTCGACCTGCGGGGCGTAGAGGTCGCGCTCGCGCGCCTCATCGCGGAGTCGCCGGACCTGCTCGTCCGAGACCGGGCCGTCGCCCAGCACCTCGCGCTCGACGGGGATCACTTCCTCGTCGACGAACGCCCGGACGCGCTCGGCGAGTTCCTCGCCACGCTCGGGGTCGTGGTACTCCATGCCCGGTGGTGGGCGGGCGACCGTCTTAGGTGTAAGGTCGAACGGGGCTGTCAGTCGAAACGTCTATTCCGTCGTCCGCCGGCGGCTCGCACGTACAACTCCCACCGGAACTCGTCTTTGTCGTCTTCGGGCTCCCCATGGCCGCCTGGCCGTACCGACTCGCCAGGTTCGGGGAGCGCCTCGACGCCATCGGGAGCAAACGGTCGTGGTCCGAGGTGGAACCCGCGGGCTGGAAGGTGCTGGTCACCCGCATCGCAGGGGTCGGCATAATCCTGATCGGTGTCGTCGGACTGTTCCCCGTGTGATTCCCGGGCACGTCCCACCGGGCGGTACTTTCAACCCCCCGGTCGTCGTAGCCGGGGACATGACCGACGAGGGTGTATCGGAGGCGTACTTCCGGCGACTCGTCGACGAGGACGCCCTGGCGTCGTACCTCGAATCGGAACTCGGCCCGGCCGACCGGTTCGAGGTCGAACACCTGGCGGCCGGCCACTCTAACGAGACGTTGCTGGTCACCTGGGGCGAGCGGGACCTCGTCCTGCGGCGGCCGCCGCCGGGCGAGACGGCCGACCGCGCCCACGACGTCCTCCGGGAGTACCGCGTCGTCGACGCGCTCCAGGAGACGGACGTTCCGCTACCGCGGACGGTACTGGCCTGGGACGACCACGACGTCGTCGGGAGCGACTTCTACCTGATGGAACGTCTGGAGGGCGACGTGATCCGCGACGAGGAACCGGAGCGATTCGCCAACCCGGACGCTCGCGAGGACATCGCCATCCAACTCGTCGACACGCTCGCGGAGATTCACACCGTCGACTACGAGGCCGTCGGCCTCGGCGAGTTCGGCCACCCGCCGGGGTTCACCGAGCGGCAGGTCCGGCGGTGGTCCGAGCAACTCACGTGGGCGTTCTCGAAGGCCGCCGACGTCCGGGAGGTGCCGGCGCTGTACGACGTCATGGAGTGGCTGAACGACAACGTCCCGGAGGATCACCCGGTGACGCTCGTCCACGGCGACTTCAAACTGGACAACGTGATGTTCGGGCGGTCCGACGGACCGCCGGACGGGTCGCCCGAACTCGTCGGCGTCTTCGACTGGGAGATGAGCACCCTCGGGGACCCGCTGACGGACCTCGGGTGGTTGCTGGTGTTCTGGCGCGACCCGAAGGACCCCGAAGCGGTCGCCACGGAGTTCGAACCGCAGTTCACCGAGCGCGAGGGCTACCCGACTCGCCTAGAACTGGTCGAGCGCTACGAGGAGTGGACGTGCATCGAGTTCGAAAACGAGCGCTTCTACCGGACGCTGGCGCTGTACAAACTCGCGGCGCTGGGGGAGATGTTCTTCGCCCGGCATCTCGCCGGCGACGCCGACGACCCGCTGTACCCGAAGATGGAAGAGCGCGTGCCCGCACTGGCCGAACGCGCGCTGGAGACCATCGACGGCGAGTATCCGCTGTAGGTTCCGGTGTTGGTCGGTGGCGTTTCCGGCCCGGAATCGACGGTATTCTGGTCAGCGACGCGTAGAAAGCCCCCGCGCGCTCGGCTCGCGCGGCTCGCTGCGGTCCTCAGTCGCTCCGGTGCTTCCGTTGCTTACCGCGCGAGAGCGACGCTCTCGCTGGATCTCGCAGGAGCGAAGCTCCTGCGGACTCGTCGGAAATAGCCGATTTCCGAAATATCAAAAATCTTTGATTTTTGGGCACGGTGCTCATCCCTCGCACGGTGTTGGTTCGCGGTCGCCGAGAGCGACACGCTCACCAGCGCGCGCCACGCTGTGTTAGGGTCGCGGCGCGCGTGAGCAAGGCGCGCGAGGTTCCCGCGAATGGACGTGAGCGGGGGCTCGCCAGAGCCTGCTTTGGCGGTGGCCCGGGAGAGGCGCGGCGACCCAGCGGCCGGTCGCCGCGCCGAGCCTCGCGGTTGGGGAAGCGTGGGGGTGACCCCTAGGCCCAGTGGTCGCTAGCGTTGCTGTTTCGAGCGGGATCACTCTCGACGATTCGGACGCGACCGCTCGTCACTCACACCGGGGGTGGCGTTCGCGGTTACCGAGAGTGATGCACGGAATAGTGATAGACGTCCTCCAAACACTTATGCGACGAGACGGAGTAGCGGACGGTGGATGGTCACTGGTAACACACCACCAGTCGAGCAGGCCCGGTCGATCTTCGACGACCTCGGATACACGGTGACGGGCGAGGACGAGGAGTTCACCGCGGCGCGGAAGTGGCGGTCCGTTCGGGTGACCCCGACGGCGGACGGGGGAACGCCGGGGGACGACCCGAACGAACCGTATCGCTGTTTCGTTACCTGGCAAGACGAGGGGACCGAACTACGACGGCGACTGGACGGCTCCGATCCCGGGTACGAGTGGGCCATCATCGAGGTCACGGACGCGGGCGACTACGAAGTCCTCCGGGACCCGGCACGCTGAACCGGGGCCGGTTTTTACACCCCGCCGGGCGAGGTATCCGCCATGGCTGTCAGCAGGTACCTCCAGGCGGGCATCGCGGAACAGGCGGTCGTCGGACTGGTCGAACGAGTCACTGCCGCGTTACCGCGGGTGCTCTCGGGACTCGTCTTCCTGCTCGCCGCGATCGTGGTCGTCAAGGCCGTCCTCTGGTTCCTCCGGCGGGCGCTCGCGGGGGCCGGCTACGGCGATTCGGACGTCCACCGGCAGTTCGTGGTCACGGTCGTCTCGATACTGCTGTGGTTCGCGGTCGGACTGACGTTCCTCTCGGTCGTCGGTCTGGACGGCATCGCCGCCTCGCTGGGCACCGCGACCGGGTTCGTCGCGCTCGGCGTCAGTTACGCTCTCTCGGGCATGATCGCCGACGTGGTCTCCGGCGTCTACCTGCTCAAGGACCCGGACTTCATGCCAGGCGACACGGTGACGGTGGGAGACGTGACGGGAGACGTCCGGGCCATCGAACTCCGGAAAACCCGCCTGACCGTCGACGGCGACACCCTCGTGATGGCCAACGCGGACGTGGAGAAGCGCTGGCGCAAGCGCGAGAACTGACCGTGCGCCGTGTGCCACGGCCACACGCGAATTACTCAAGCCCCGACGGGAACAACGAAACACGATGATCGTCGGGCACCCGGCCGTGGGATTCGCCGTCGCGGCCTGGGCCGCCCACCGCCTTGGCGCGGGCCGGGAGCGAGCGCTGGTGATCGGCCTCGTCGCGGCCGGGTTTGCAATCGCTCCAGACGTGGACATCGGCTACGCGCTCGTGGGCCGGGCCACCGCCGGGACCACCGACCCCTGGGCGCTGGTCGACGCCTTCTGGGAGGCCGGCAACAGCGTCCACAGGGGACCGACGCACTCGCTGTTGGTCGGGGGCATCGCCGCGATGGGCTTCGGCCCGAGCGCCGCCCGGGACCCGCGTCGACTCGCGGCCGTCGCCGGCCTCGCAGTGCTCGTGATCGCGACGGGCGTGCTGGAGGCGAGCAGGACGATTCCCGTCCCCGATCCGGTAATAATCTCGCAGTGCTCGTGATCGCGACGGGCGTGCTGGAGGCGCCATCCACTACCTGGTCGCGAACGTCCTCGCCATCTCGCAGTGCTCGTGATCGCGACGGGCGTGCTGGAGGGGCCGCTATCGCCGGTGTCGTCGGGTCGTTCGTCCTGGCGGGCCTCGCCGTTGCCGCGGTCGCCAGGCGCGCAGGCCTCCCGGCCCGCGTCGTACTCGCCGCGGCGCTGTTCGGCGTCCTCTCGCACCCCTTCGGCGACGTCTTCACCGGTGAACCGCCGTCGTTGCTGTACCCGCTGGGCAGCGGCGTCCCGGCCGAGCCGGTCGTGCTCTCGGCGGACCCGACACTCCACCAACTGGGAACCTTCGGCCTGGAACTGGCGATCCTCTGGCTGGCGGCGGCGTACTGCCTCCTTCAGGAACGGTCGCTCCGGTCGCACGTGGACCCGCGGGCCATCCTCGGTGCCGGGTACGTCCCCGCCATCGCCATCCTCCCGCCCCCGACGCTGGAGGTGTCCTACCACTTCGTGTTCAGCGTCCTCGCCGTCGGGGCCGTCGCCCTGGTCGTCGACCCACCGGTGCCGGACGTCCGCCTCGAACGGACTCGCGCGACGGTCGCGGTGACCACGCTCGCGGCCGTCACGGTGGCTCTGGCCGGGTACGCCGTCGCGTACCTCGTCATTTGACCCAGTCGACAGCAGGGCTTTTCGCTCGTACGAGAAAGATGGAACAGGTTTGACCGTTAGAGGTCGCGCTGGGCGATTTCGCGTTCGATGGACTGTTCGATCGCCTCGTAGGAGTTCTCCCAGACGGGTTGACCGCCGACGGCGATGCCGAGTGGCTCCTCGAACTCGTAGTCCTCGGCCTCCTCGATGTCGGAGTCGATGACGTAGCTCCGGCGGCGCTCCTTTCCGGCTTTGACAACCTCGTCGGGGTCGGCGTCGACCATGCTCGCGGCGATCTCGACGTCGCGGATGGAGTAGTCCGGGAAGTGATTTTCGAACAGACGGTCGTGGAACTCCTTCTGGGCAAGAACGCCCTGCTGGACCCGGACTTCCATCATGGCACAGGGGAGGAACATCGACCATTTGTTTTCCGGCTTTGGGAAGTGATAAACGATAATCGTAATGACGGGCCCATCTAGATAATCGTTGCTTGACGAGACGAACTTCCTTAATCGTCTTCGAGTTTGTTTCCAGAATCGGCCGCATTCCTCGTGAGCGTAATCTGAGAACACCTCCACGTCAATCGGACCACCACCTCCACTGAGTACTAACGCCCCTGGGTATGGGTCATCTGGGCGATCACGGTGGGGATCTCGTGGTGGTTTTCTCAGTTGGGGATTCCTCCCAAATTCCCTCAACGCAACCCGTGATCGACATAATACCGGCTGCCGCGGAACCCCTCAGGAAGGACCTCCTAGGATGACCACATGATATGTCCTGTTTTTCATCATATCCCATTGTTGCTACTGTACCCCTGAACCGTCAGAACCATGGTCAGGTCCTTTATATTCAGGCAGACACGCCTTCTCATACTTAGGGGCGTTTTCATTACTGCAACTGAATTCTTTCATTTCTAGTGTCCTCTCGTTATACTTCTTTGAGTCTGGTTTAGTGAACGAATATCTTATTTTAGTAACATTGAATTTTCGTTCCCACTTATGCATGACGGTTCGTTCCGCATATTGCCACACTTCGTACGGCACCTTGGTGACGAAGGTCCTCTCGTACCTATGATAGCTAACCGTCTTCCACCCGGTCGCCGTCTCACCGTTTGGGAAGGTGTACTCCACCTCCACTCGTTCCTTCTTGACGTTCTTCTCAGCCAATTCCCAATCTGGTCCGGGCTGCTCCGTCCCAGTCATCGTGAGCGTCTGTTCTTCAGTACGCTTTTCTGTCGCCACGTGCCGCCAGTTCGGACTCTCGACTATCTTCGACGGAGGGTTGCCGGACTTGAAGGTCGCCGTCTCGTCAGTGTAGTTCCATTTCCCTTCGTGGGTCTCGATAATTCTCCACCCGTCTCCTCGAGGTTCACTTTCTGCGAGCGTCTCCTCTTCCTTCCAATCGTACTTTTCGTACCGATACACCTCGTAGGTCCCTTCGGTCGCTTCCACTTCCACCGACGCGTATCGCCCGTCGGCAGTCTCTACCGCCACGGTGTAGGTCCCGTTCCGCTCGAAGCGGTGGGTCACCTCCGCAGTCCCGGCACCCCCCTCGGCAGGATCGACGCCGAACCGCGCCGTCTCG
>PXRE01000035.1 GCA_003021085.1 Halobacteriales archaeon QS_1_68_20
GGCGGCCGTCCAGTTGGAGCCAGATTGTGTACTCGGCGGGTTCTTCGGGGAGGCCCTCGAAGTTGCCGCCGCCCGTGTTGAAGGGATCGGACTCGTCTTCGGCGCCGTCGAACGTCTTCGAGCGCACGTACACCGGCGTCTCGTCTTCCACGATGAGCAGGTCCACCGTGTGGGATTGCTCGTGGACGACGGTCACGTAGACGTGGTCGACTCGCGCCCGGTTCGGAGGGTCTTTCGTCAGTTCGTGGTGACCGTAGCTCACGACCGAGGCGGTCGCGCCGAGGCTGGCGCCAGCGAGGAGGGAACGGCGTGATAGGCGTTGCATTGGCATGTTATCCGATCATTGAACTGGAGGTCGTCACCGTGAACCGCGCGTACCGCTCGTCGCTTCCCGTTAGTCCGGGGTCGAATCGACGGGCTTGCGATTCACACCGAGTCGCCATTCTCAAGAATCTCCTTCTTTGGCCGATTCGACGGTGAGCGAGACCGCGGGTGGTCCCTCCTCACGACCTTCGTGGCCGATGGAGTAGCCGACGGCGATGGCGTCCGGGAAGTTGCCTTCTTCCCAGCCGGCGGGCATGGTGTCCCACTCGCTGAAGTCGAACGTGTCCCAGCGGCGGCCGTCCAGTTGGAGCCAGATGACGTACTCGCCTGCTTGCTGGGGGATGTCATCGAAGGTGCCGCCACCGACTTCGTATGGATCTGACTCGTCTTTGGCGCCCGCAAACGTCTTCGAGCGCATGTACACCGGCGACTCGTCCTCCATGATCAGCAGATCCACGGTGTGAGACTGCTCGTGGGCGATGTTGACGTGGACGTGGTTGACCCGCGCCCGGTTGGGCGTCTCTTTCGTCAGTTCGTGGTGGCCGTAGCCGACGACCGAAGCAGTTGCCCCGAGGCCAGCGCCGGCCAGGAGGGAACGGCGTGACAGTCGCGTCATCCTTGAATTGCCTTCAATCTCATTCGATACACCGTATCAGGTGGTGTTCTTGGAGTACGGCAGGCCGTCGATTCCATTGGCTATTTATCTCCAGTCTGCTCCGGATCGGCCGCCCGGACGGTGAGCGAGACGTTCGGCGGGCCCTCTTCGCGGTCCTCGTTGCCGATGGTGTAGCCGACGACCACGGCGTCGGGGAAGTTGCCTTTCTCCCAGCCGGCGGGGAGGGTGTCCCACTCGCTGAAGTCGAACGTGTCCCACCTGCGGCCGTCCAGTTGGAGCCAGATTATGTATTCGGCAGGTTCCTCGGGGAGATCCTCGAAGTTGCCGCCGCCGGTGTTGTAGGGGTCGGACTCGTCTTCGGCGCCGTCGAACGTCTTCGAGCGCATGTACACCGGCGTCTCGTCCTTCATGATGAGCAGGTCCACCGTGTGGGATTGCTCGTGGACGACGGTCACGTAGACGTGGTCGACTCGCGCCCGGTTGGGCGGGTCCTTCGTCAGTTCGTGGTGACCGTAGCCGACGACCGAAGCAGTTGCCCCGAGACCGGCGCCGGCCAGTAGCGTCCGTCGTGATAGGTGTTTCATTGGCACGTTATCAGATCCTTGAACTGGAGGTCGTCACCGTGAACCGAGTATAACCTTCGTCGCTCCCCGGTCGTCCGGATCGATGAATGCGCGATTCACGGTAACTCGCTATTCCCCGGACTCCTCTTCCTTGGCCGGTTCGACGGTGAGCGAGACGTTCGGGGGTCCTTCCTCGCGGTCCTCGTTGCCGATGGTGTAACCGACGACGACGGCGTCGGGGAAGTTCCCTTCCTCCCACCCGGCAGGCAACGTGTCCCACTCGCTGAAGTCGAACTTATCCCAGCGGCGGCCGTCCAGTTGGAGCCAGATTGTGTACTCGGCGGGTTCTTCGGGGAGGCCCTCGAAGTTGCCGCCGCCCGTGTTGAAGGGATCGGACACCCGCGCCCGGTTGGCTGAGTCTTCGGAGAGGCCGAGAGCAGTACAACCGGCGAGCGAAACGCTCGTACAGAGACCAGCGCTACACAGAAGCGAACGTCGTGAAACGGAATCCATCGTTGAACTTTTTACCAGACTCTATTTTATAGTTCTTTCCCCCAGCACTAAATAGATAGCATTACTACCTGTTTTTAATTTCGAGATAAGTTATTTATAGCATGAGTTTCATTACAGTTTCGTGTCTGAAGAAGACAATAATAAGTCGAGAAGAGAGGTACTAAAAGCGGCTGGCGCGACGGGATTGGCGGCAGCAGGCGTTACGACGTCGGCGCTGGTTTTAGGGAACGACAAAGAGACCCAGGGAGATTTGTACATTACGGGCGACGAGGAGTCGACGAACAAGACGGAGGTAAAACAGCAGTACACCTACAGCGTTTCGGAAGATAACTGGTGGCGACTCGATTCCGCAATCGAGTGCTATGGTGGACAAGCCATCGACCATCCGGACTGGGATTGGGAGAATCACTTCCGGCTCACGTCAGGTGCTGCGGCCAGGCGCTACGATCCGAGCAGGGAGGACCCCGGTGACGGGAAGAAACTTGACGTGGTCAACCTCCACGAACTCAGGTTCGCTAACGCCGGGACGGGGAACGTACTCGTCGATACCGCGGGAGGAGACAACGATCCGATCGGCGTTGGGGGATGGCCTTCCCCGGAGTATACCCACATCGAAATGGTTGAGAACGGACTCGAATCCCTGGCAGAGATCGCCGTTGGGGAACTCGTACCCTATGCGGGGTATGTATTAAAAGCAAAGAATTTCTACGAAAACGTATCGAGTGACGATAACGGGTCAACAGACTTCGGGAGTAATACCTGGACCTGGGACTACGGAAGTAGTAGCATCAGTGATCAACATTCGGACATCTCCCACGCCGTGAAGTTCGACGTGCGCTTGAACTTCGGAGACAGCACCGACGTTTTCTGGGACACCGTCATGGAGGACGGCGACCTCTCGAACACAGTCAACTGGAAGGTCAGCGTCAGCGCCCCAGACTCGGACCCCAACGAAACGCCCACGCCGACCCCCACGCCGACGGCCACCCCGACGCCGACGCCAACCGATACCCCGACGCCGACTGATACACCACGGACTCGCCCACGCCGACCGACGAACCCTGCTACGAGAACTGTATCGAACCGTACCGGACGATTGAACGGATGCCCCAGCGGGAGAAGAAACGGTGGGGGATGAGACGCGTCCCGATAGAGAAGTTGCGGAAGGCCGGCGTTCCGAACGTGGACAAGATCCCGACCTACTCGGACGGCACGGCGTGGTACGCCACGTCGCCGCCGGTGTCGTTGCAGGCCACGACGAGGACGACCGGGAAGTAACCCCGCATCGGCGGGCGCGACGTTACTCTCGGGTCCGCAGGTAGTGAAACAGGTACGTCTGGGCGTAGCCCGCGTACTCGCCGCCCAGGCGCTCGCGGATGGCCCGCGACGTTTCCGCGTACGAACCCCGGTCGCAGTCCGGGTAGTACTCCGCGATGGCCGTCCTGATCCAGGTGTCCAGCGGGACCGCCTGCAGGAACCCCAGCGAGAACAGGCAGACGCAGTCCGCGACCTTCTGGCCGACGCCGACGAACCGCGTCAGCCACTCCCGGGCCTCCTCGTAGGGCAACTCGGCGGCCTCCGCGGGGTCGGCTTCCCCGTCCGCGACCATCCGCGCCGTCTCGACGACGTACGGCGCCCGGTAGCCCAGGCCCAGGTCCCGCAGTTCGGCCTCCGTCGCGGCAGCCAGTCGGTCGGGCGTGGGGAAGGCGTGGTAGGTCTCGCCGCCGGCCTGGATCGGTTCGCCGTACGCCTCCGCCAGCGCCACCTGCATCGCGTGGATGCGCTCGACCCGCATCTGGGCCGAGCAGATGAACGAGATCAGCGACCGGAACGGCGGGTCCGCGACCAGCCGCATCCCCCAGTAGGCGTCGTAGGCCGACTGGAGGTGCGGGTCCGCTGGCGTCGCAGTGCGAATCGCCGGCAGGTCGTCGTCCAGACGGTGCAGGCGCGTGAGCAGGGGGACGGCGTCGGTCGTCGACTCCCACGCCAGGCCGTCGTCGACCTGCCGGACCCGGAGCACCTCGCCGTCGGCCACCGTCCAGTACCAGCCGTCGGCGGGCGCGCCCTCGTACATCCGGCCGTCGTCGCGGAACCAGCAGTAGCTCTGGCCGCTCTCGACGGTCGCCTGCAGGTCGATGCCGCCCGGGAGGTCCCCGGCTGGAATCGTGCCCCGTTCCACGGTCACCGGAAACGGCCCACGGGGTATGCGACTTTCGTTCCGGGGCGGAAGAGGACGGGGCGGGCGGGGGCTGCCCGGACGTTACCCCTCGCCGGCGGTCGGCACGCCGTCGAGGACGGCCTCGATCACGCGAAGTGCCGCCGCGCCGTCCCGTCGGCCGACGACGACCAGCATCGCCTCGCCGGCGACGCCGGCCGCCGCAACCTCGACGTCCGCCGCGGCGAGTCGGTCCAGGACGGCCGCCAGCGCGGTCGCGTCGACCGCACCCTCTGCGAGCACGCCGGTCAGGTCGCCCGCGTCCGGCAGGACCGCCGCACCGCCGACGGCCAGCGTCGCCCCGTCGGGAGCGGCGGCGTCAGCGAGGCCGAGGCCGCTCTCCATGGTGACCCGGGCGTCGACCGACCGCGTCTCCCGGTCCGGGAGTTCCTCGGCGTAGCGGCGAAGCGCCGTGGCGACGGCGTCCTCGTCGCCCGCCACGTCGAGGAAGCGGGCGGCCGCCGTGTAGTTGACCACGCCGGCCCGCAGGCCGGCCAGCAGGAACGGGTGTCGGCGGACGGCCTCGCGAGCCTCGGCTGCCAGCGACATGAGCGAGCGCTCGCGCCGGAGTGCCAAAAGCCGAGCGGTTCACCCGGTGAGCAGGTAGCCGGCCACCGCGACGCCGACGAGGACGGTCAGCGCACCCAGGACGACGACGACGCTCGGGGCGGCGACGACCGCGACGACCGCCAGCACGAGCGCCAGCACCGCGAGTCCCGCCACCCGGAGCGTCGCCGGGTCGAACGCGTCAACGGTGAGTCCGGAGTCCGCCGACCGGGGCTGGGGCCGGCCCAGCGACTTCCTGACGTCGACGGACTGGTCGTCGCCCGTGTCGCCGACGACGACCTCGACGCCGGCTTCGGTGTTGCCGTAGCCGCCGACGACCGACAGCGTCCCGCGCACGGTCCGGTCCCCCTCGACCTGGACGCGGACGACCTCGGCGTCGTCGGTGTCGACGAAGTGGTTTGGCTCCGGGAGCGACGCGACTGCGTCCAGCGAGTCGTCCAGTCGCAGGTGGACGTGGACGGCCTGGCCGTGGTTGCGCAGTTCGACCTCGAACGAACCGGTCGTCTCGAAGACATCGGTCTCCGGGCGGACCTCGTGCAGCGACCCCCGGTTCAGGTGGACGACCAGCGACCCGGTCACGGCCAGGCGAACGACCGGTGGGGAGAAAAAGGTTCAGGCCCTCGGTCAAGGGCGAGTGAGAAGCGGCGGGCGGAAGACGATGCGTCGCCGGGGACCGGGCAGCGCTCAGGCCTCGGCGCTCTCGCGCATGTCCGGCGGGAGCAGGTTCGGGATGCCGTCCTCGATGGGGTAGGTCTCGCCGCACTCGGTGCAGGTCAGCGTCCCGGTGATGATCTCCTCGCCGTCGCGCTCGTCGACCTCGAGTTCGAGGTCGTGTTTGTCCAGCGGACAGACGATGACGTCCATGAGCGACTCCTTCATGTGACCGACTGGGACTGGCCGGGCAAAAAGCGTACCGGGTCCGTTACCGGGTTGTTGCGCTTCGACGACCGGTTTGCCTCCAGCGCCGGGAGAGTATCAACAGGAGCGGGTAATCCGGGGCAATGAGTGACCTGGCGACCATCCCTGGAGAACGTCCCGACGCCCGCGAGAGTCGCGCGAGCGACTGGCACGGGACCGCCCTCCGTCTCGCCGGGGACGGCGCCTACCAGTTGGACCTGCAGGGACGGTTCGTCGCCGTGAACGACGTCGTGCTGGACGTGTCGGGGTACGACGAAGCGGAACTGCTCGGCGAACACGCGACGGCGGTGTTCGAGGCGTGGGGCGTCGACCGCGCCGACGAACGCCAGGCCGGCCTCGACCCGGGTGGGGTCGCCCGCCTCGGCGAGGAACTGACCCCCACCGACGGCGACCCGTTCCCGGTCGAGAGCCGGTTCGCCGAGTTCGACGGCGACGGCCGCGAAGAGGTCGAACGGGTGGTCTGCGAACGGCTCGCGGCCGCCGACCAGTTCGAGTTCGCCTGGTTCGGCGAGGTCGACGCCGACGACGGCAACATCGACATCAGGACCGTCGCCGGCGTCGACGGAAACCTGGACGGCATGACCGTCCCCGTCGACGCGGGCGAGGAGTGTCCGGTCGACCGGGCGATCAGGACGGGGACGGTCCAGACCGTCGAGGACGCGCTCGCCGATCCCTGCTGTGAGCGGTGGCACGGGTACGCCCAGGAGTACGGCTACCGCTCGTCGGTGGCCGTCCCGGTCACCTACGAGGGCGTGCTCTACGGCGTGTTGAACGTCTTCGCCACCGAACCGGGCGTGTTCGAGGGCGACGTCGAGGGCATCGTCAGCGGCCTGGGCCAGGTCGTCGGCCACGCGATCAACGCCCTCGACACGAAACGGGCGCTGGTCGGCGACCGGCGGCGGGCTGTGGTCGGGGTGCTCGTCGAGGCCAGCGGGCCGCTGTCGCTGGACGACCTCGCGGAGCGCGTCGTCTCGGCGTCGGGGGCGCCGCTGTCGGCCGAGCGCGTCAGGGTGGCGCTCGACCACGTCCACCTGCCGAAACTCGACGACGCCGGCGTGGCCTCCTACGACCGCGAGCGCGGGCAGGTGACCTACGAGGGCCTGCCGCGGGCCTGCGAGCGGTTGCTGGCGGACGTCCCGGGCGGGACCGGTCAGCCGTCGACCGGCGTCGACGCACTCGCGGTCTTCCCGCTGGACTAGCGCTCGCGGTAAAATCCGGCGTGGTGCCGGCGACTACAGCGGCGACTCCAGCACGACGGTCTCCTCTCGCTCGGGGCCGACGCCGACCGCGTACAGCGGTGCGCCGACCTCCTCGCTGACGTACTCCAGGTAGTCGCGGGCGTTCCCGGGGATGGCGTCGTAACCCTCCTCGGCGACGGCGGTCCAGTCGACGTCCGGCCAGCCCTCGAACGTCCGGTACTGGGGTTCGCAGTCGCCCCAGCGTTCGGTCGTGGTCGGCATCGTCTCCAGGGTCTCGCCGTCGAGGTCGTAGGCGTGGCAGGCCTTCACCTCGTCCAGGCCCGCGAGCACGTCGACGTGGTTGACGGCGATGCCAGTGAACCCGGAGGCACGGGCGGCGTGGCGAACCATCGGCACGTCCAGCCAGCCGATCCGGCGGGGCCGGCCCGTGACGGTGCCGAACTCGCCGCCGCGCTCGCGGGTCTCGTCGGCCAGCGTCTCCTCGTCGTCGGTCATCTCGGTTGGCAGCGGCCCGGTGCCGACCCGCGAGAGGTACGCCTTCACGATGCCGATCACCTCCCCGTCGCCGACGACCGTGGGGCCGAGACCGGTGCCGGTGCAGGCGCCCCCGGCGGTCGGGTTCGAGGAGGTCACGTACGGGTAGATGCCGTGGTCGATGTCGATGGAGGTGCCCTGGGCACCCTCGAACATGACGGTCTCGCCGCCGTCGATGCAGTCGGCCAGGAAGGCCCCCGCGTTGACGGTCATCTCCTCCTCGGCGAGGCGGCGGCCGTACTCGTGGTACTGCTCGTAGATGGCGTCGACGTCGAACGCCGCCTCCGCGTCGAACCCGTCGAACGAGAGGTCGACCTCCGACAGCGTGACGCCGTAGACGTCCTCGATCAGCGCGCGCTTCTGGGGGACGACGTACTCCAGTTTCCGCCGGAGGACGTCGGGGTCCAGCAGGTCGCCGATCCGGACGCCGCGGCGGCCGACCTTGTCCTCGTAGGTTGGGCCGATGCCGCGGCCGGTGGTCCCGGCCGAGAGGTCGTCGTCGCTCTTGACGTCCTCCTCGACGTTGTCCAGCACGCGGTGGAACGGCAGGATGGCGTGTGCGCGCTCGGCGACGCGCACGTCGGGGTCGAGGCCCTTCTCGCGCAGGTCGTCGATCTCGCCGAACAGCGTCGCCGGATTGACGACGCAGCCGTTGCCCAAGACGCCGACCTTGCCGCGGACCGCCCCGCTGGGTACCAGCGAAAGCTTGTACTCCTCGCCCTCGTGGACGACGGTGTGGCCGGCGTTGTCGCCGCCCTGGTAGCGCGCGACCACGTCGGCCGCCGCGCCGTAGACGTCCACGATCCCACCTTTCCCCTCGTCGCCGAGCTGGGCGCCGACGATGGTGACGGTCATACCGAATACGCGTTTGCCGCGGCGTAGTAAACCGATTTCGGTACGGCCGTCGACCCGGTGGTGCGGTCGTCGGTACGCTGTTCTCGCTCCGCTGGTCGGCGGTCGTGACGGGTCGCCTGTTTCGGTTATATGGATATATATGAATATTTTCATATATCGCCTCGGCCGTCCGGCCGCAGTGGCGCGCGCTGGCCCGCGTGTCGCCCTCGGCGACCGCGGGCCGCTATGCGCGCGAGGGACGAGCACCGGAGGGAACGAACGTGACCGAGGAGCGCAGTCGGTTGGGGAGGGTGAGGACATCCCTAAGTCGAGTGGTCGCTAGTGTTCACTGGCGAGACAGAGATCAACGCGAGCGATCAGTTGACCTAATGGTCAGCCCCACGCCTCCCCAGCCGCCTCGTTTCGGCCTGGGTTCGCGGCTTCGCCGCTCACCCGGACGCCCAACTCGGCCACCGGGAGAGCAAGCTCTCCAGAGCCCCCGTTCGTTTCACTCACGGGAACCTCGCGCGCCGGGGTCCTAGTCGAGGGCCGTACCGAGACCTCGGTCGACGAGCGTTCACCGAACCCCCGCCCGAAACCGTTTTTGTGACCAGCGACCGTGAAAGGGGGTATGGACCGCGAGGAGTTCCACGAACAACTCGAGACGCTGGCGGACGACCAGGAGGCCTTCGTGGCGGCGATCCAGGAGCGGGTCCGGACGCTCTCGGGCCGGCACCTCGACATCCAGGAAGAGATCCAGTCCTCCGAACAGACCCGAGAGGACCTGGCCGACCGCCTGGAAGCCGTCGAGGACGAGATCGTCGCCCAGGCCGACGCCTCCGTCGAGCAGGACGTCGAGAGCATCGAGGACGTGGAAGCGCTGCCGCCGGACGCCGGCGTCGAGTTCGACGAGGAACTAATCGAGGAAGTCGAGGAGATCCGCTCGCAGGCGAAGTCGAACTACCGCCAGACGACCGAACGGGGCGCGGACCTCCAGGCGGAACTCAACGAGAACACCGAGGAACTGGAACTGTACGGCGACGTGCTGGCCCGACTGGAAGCCGAAGAGATCTCGCCCGCGGAGGCACGGGACCGCCTGCTGGAGTTTCTCGACGACCGGGAGTGATCGTTGGCGGCGTGCATGATCGGGAGCGACCGGGCTACAGCGGGAGCCACGGACTTTCGACGTCGCCGCCGTCTAGCACCCACCGCTGGCGTGGCCCGTCCGCGCCGATCCCGAGTTCGATCAGCGCGTCGACCGTAGGCAGGAGGTCAGCCACGACTTCGGTGTGACGGTCGACCGACAGGTGGTAGTGGGCCATTCCATCGGCGGCCCGGGCCCGGGCGGCCGTGAGTGTGAGGAAGTCGAACACCGCGGCCTCACCGTGGACGTCCAGCAGCGGCCCGAGCGCGTCGACGCAGAGCCGCAACTCCCCTGGCGACAGAGGACCGTGACGAGCGTCGGTCTCCTGGATCCACCCGGAAATGGCGCCGCCGAGTTCCGTCAGTGAATCGTATTCGAGGTCGATCACCGGCACTTCGGGGTGCACGGGCGCCCGGGCGCTCGCGCTGCGGGCCAGGCCGGTGGTGATCGCCGTCGTGGACCCCAGTCCCCCGGTGTGGTGGTCCGCGAGCCGCGAGCGGATCGATCGGCTCCCGTTCGTGAACGCGAGCAACCGCTGGCGAGGTAGCTCGTCGCCCTCGCCGAGCAACTGCTCGCAAGCGTCGACCCAGACGTCCCAGGGGACGTCCCCCACGACGAGGAGTGCACTGCCCTGCGCTTTCAATTCCTGCAATCGCAATCTGAATTCCTCGTCCCGCCCGGCACCGCGATCTATCGAATCGTCCGAAACCATTCCTGATTCAAGGTTTAAGCGATAGTTTATTAAGGTACTGGTTGGACGTTACGAGCGTCGCACTACGGACCCGGTCCGCCGTCTCGACCGCTCGCGGCGGCGCCGTGACCCTTTGGTTGTCCACCATCATCTTATATGAAATCTGAAATGATTAAAATGTCTTTTTTACCTTTACTAAATATTTGAATATTTTCATTATAGTTGGTCACGTTCGTTAGGATAGCCATGTCGGAACCGCAGGACCGCAAACTCGCGACGTGCCTGGCTGACCACCCCCGGTTGATGGGCGCGCTGTTCACGATCATGGTGCTGTTGACGAAAGCAGGGAGCGTGGCTGCAAGTCACGCTGGTGCCTGCGATGGACCGTAACGACGAACGACCACCCTCGGACTACAGGGAGTCAGGGTCTAGTTCAGCCGACCAGTGCAACTCACCGTTGGCTCTCACGGGGGCGTTCTCACTCGACAGGAATTCGCGGAGGTCCTCCTTCGTCACCTCGAATGGACCCACACTTCCCGAATTGAGGTGAAACTCCTCAGCCTCGGGGAGATACGGTTGGAATATTCCGCCGATCCCGCTCCTCGATGGCGTGTACACGTCCATCGTGAGTTCGAACCCTTCCTCAGTCGGTTGTAGTTCACAGAGGTGTGGTAGGTTGCTCCCCTCGTCTTGCACGAACGCGAACCCGCCGTCGCCGACGACGAGGTACTGCTGGCCGATGTAACTGCCCTCGCGGGCGAGATCCATCGCCGGGGCGAGCGGGAAGCCGTTGTTCAGCAGGCGGGCCAGCGTGTAGCCCACGTCGACCGCGCCCGCGTTGACGACCTCCTCCAGCGTGACGATGCCGCCGACGGCACCGGCCTCGATCAGCGCCATCCCCTGGCGGTAGGAGTTGCAGGCGTTCAGCAGGAACGCCTCGACGCCGGTCGCCTCGATTTCGGCGGCGTCCAGCGACCCGTCGACGCACTCGAAGCCGTCCTCGTCGACGTGGCCGATGTAGTGCAGGAAGGCCGCATCGCTGGCCAGTACGTCGCGGAGTTCCGCCACCGTCAACTGCTCGTGGGTCCGCACCTCGAAGGGCACCGACTCACGGGAGCCGTAGACGTCGTCGAGGTGCTCGCGCTCCTCGACCATCCGCTCGTCGTTGCACACCACGGTGACCGGGACATCCCCGCCATCCGGTGTGCGGTCGAGGCGGTTACGGAAGGCCTCGGGCGTCGCCTTGCTCGCGCCGAACGGCGCCCCGTCGCCGATCCAGGTCTGCTCCATCGACCCGGCCGTCCCCGACGCGACCGTCGGCTCGACCCGTTGGCTTGCCGCCGAGGCGCTGCGCTGGCCCCGGGTAAACGTGCCGTCGCGGACGAACGTATCCACGGCCGCCTCGTGGGCCGCTTCGGTGGTCGAGTCGGTTGCCAGGCCACCGGTACCGTCCGGCCCCCGGCCGGCGTCCGTCCGCACGACCGCGAGGTCGTCGACCACGAACGGCAGCGTCTCGACCGTGGTCGGCGAGACGTCGACGTGGGTGGTGAGCTTCCACTCGGGGACGTGCGGCTCGAGCACGTCGTAGGGCACGCCGAGGTACGCCTCCAGTCGGTCGGCCAGCGGCCGGTCGTACAGGACCGCGAAGTCCAGATCCACCGACGGTTCGATCGCGCGGCGTTCGGCCAGCGGGAGGTCGTAGAGCCCCTCCGTGCGGGTCACGCAGTCCAGCAGGAACGTCGCCTTGAGGACGCGCTCGGCCGCGCGTTCGACGTCCGGCCCCAGGTCGTAGGTGAACCCGCGATCCGTGACGATCCGGGGCGTCCGCCTTGGGGTGACCGTCGCGCCCAGGTAGAACGCGAGCGGCGAGACGACGTAGACGTGCCGGAGGTCCCGGGGGACCTCGATCCGGACGCCGGTGTCCGGCGGCGTGAGTCCGTCTGGAATCCGCAGTCGCTCGTCCAGTTCGACCGTCGGCGGGTGCCCCCGTAGCGTCGGGAAGGACCGCTCGGGGCTGGTCGTCTTCAGCGCCGACCCGAACGTCGAAACGGCGGCCATGACGTCCTCGGGGTCGGCGGTCGTCGTCACCGTCCCCGCGGGGTGCTCGTGTTTCGAGCGCGCGCCGACCTCCACGGCCGTCTCCGACCCGAAGCGAATCGTCTTGGCGTCCATGGTGGCTTCGACCGTCACGGGCGCCGACACCCGGAGGTAGAGCTTGATCGGCGCACAGATCTCGACGTAGTAGTCGGCGTCGGGAAGCTGGCGGCGCGAGGGCGGTTCGGTCGACGTGACCATCGATCCATCGTCGTCCCTGACGTACACGCAGGGGGCGTCTGGCAACTCGATCCGGTCGGTCCGCAGTTCGACGGCGGCGTCGACGGGAAACAGGAAACGGTCGGAGTCGGACGACCGGGGGGTCACCGGGGTCGGCGTCGACAGCGCGTAGCGATGGCGCTGGATCGGGTCGACGATCTCGACGCCCGTCCCCCCGTCGAGGGGTTCGAATGTCACGTGCTCCATCGGTCCGTCCCGGTCTCGCGGCGTCGGCGCCGCCGATACGACCCGCCTGTTCTGCCCGTGTCGTAATGAAAGTTGAGGCTCGCGGCTGGTACCGTTCGCTGGATCACAGCGGGAGCCACCTGCTCTGGAGGTCCTCGTCCACCAGGTGCCAGCGCTGTTGCGGTTCGCCGTCGTCGGTCCGTAACTCGATCACCGCGTCCACCGCGGGCGCGATCAGTTTCGCCACGTCCGCGTCGGAGGCCACCGGGAGGTGGAAGTGTGCCATGCCGGCGACTGCCCTGACGCGGGCCGCCGTGACCACGACGAACTCGAACACCGGTCGTTCACCGTGGACCTCCAGCAGTGGCGACAGGGAGTTCACGCACAGTCGGAGTTCCCCGTGCGCGAGCGTCCCCTGGCTCTCCTCGGTCTCGTCGACCCACGCCGAAATCGCGCCGCCCAGGTCCCGCAGGGAGTCGGGGTCCAGTTCCCGTACCGGGACGTCCGCGTCGACCCGGGACCCGGTGGCCGTGCTCCGGGTCACCGCCGCGGTGATCACCTCCGTACTCCCGCGGCCGGGGTCGTGAGCGCGCAGGCGGCTCTCGATCCCACCTCGGCCGTTCGTGAACACGAGCAACCGGTGGCGGGGCAGGGTCTCCGCTTCGCCGAGCAACCGCTCGCAGGCCCGGTCGCGGACGTTCGACGGCACCTCGCCGACGAGCAGGATCGCGCTCCCCTGCTCTTTCAGTTCCTGCAACCGTACGCGGAAGGCGTCACCCTGCTCGCTCGGACCCTCAGGGGACATCGACGGTCGAACGTCGTCACCGAGGGACAATAAATTGCCGGCCGAACGGCAAACGACCGACCGGCGCAGGTCGATCCATACGCTCTCGGGCTATCAGCGGCCGATCCGCTCGCTGGCCGCCCGGAAGAGGCCGTCCAGGATTTCGGGGGTCGTTGGGTGGTACGCGCGGTCCGGCACCTCCCGCACGTCGACGCCGAGTTCGACGAGGACGTGCATCGTCTTCGCCATCACGTCGGCGTGGAAGTGCAATCCCTGGTAGCCCAGGACCGTCCCGTCGGCGGCGTCGACGACGAGTTTCGCCAGGCCGTCCGGGACGTCCTTGGACTTGAAGACGCCGTCGTCCTCGGCCCGGCGGGTGACGGCCACGTAGTCCAGGCCCGCCTCGCGGGCGGACTGCTCGGTGTGGCCCACGCGGGCGAACGGGTAGACGCCCAGGCCCGAGAAGACGACCCGCTGGACGATGGGATCGTATTCGCGCAGTTCCTCCCCGCGGTGGTGCCGGAGGACGTTGTCGGCGGTCGTGAAGCCCTCCTCCTTGCCGACGTGCAACACCGGTGCGCGGCCGTTCGCGTCCCCGGCCACGAACACCCGGGGGTCGTCCCGGGACTGCAGGGTGTCGTCCACCCAGCCCTCGCCCGGTTCCAGCGCGGTGTTCTCGAGGCCCAGGCGGTCCAGCGTCGGCACTCGACCGGTGAACAGGAACAACTGGTCGGCCTCGGCGGTCTCCTCGACGACGTCGCCGCCGCCGGTCCCCCGTTCGACGTGCAGGCGGACGCCCCCGTCTGCCGTCGGTTCGATCCGCTGTTCGTGCGTGTTCCGGAGCACGTCGATGGGGAAGTCCCGCTCGTAGATGTCCAGCAGTTCCTCGCCGAACGAGGGGTCGCCCTGGTCGATGGGAGCGTCGTCGTGCTCGATCACGGTCAGGTCGGTGCCGCCGGCCTCCGCGATGTACGGCGCAAGTTCCATGCCGACGAAGCCAAAGCCCATCACGATGCCCGAGTCGGGGAACGAGGTCGCGTCGAGCACGTCCTCGCTGGTCACGTAATCGACGTCCTCGATACCGGGGAGGTCCGGCACGTACGGCGAGGACCCGGTGGCGATCACCACGTAGTCGGGGTCGACGGTCCGGTCCCCGACGGCAACCACGCGGTCGTCGACGAACTCGGCGGTCCCGCTGAGGAACTCGACGTCCTCGCGCTCGGCGAGGTCGTGGATGCTCGCCCGACGGTGGCCCGCCCACCCGAGCACGTTGTCGTCTTTCCGTTCGACGGTCCGCTCCAGGTCGATTTCCGGGAGGTCGCCCACCAGGCGCTCGTCTTTCCGGGCCTGGTAGCGGTGGGCACCCGCCGAGA
The DNA here is from genome assembly GCA_003021085.1 of Halobacteriales archaeon QS_1_68_20. GTDB lineage: Archaea > Halobacteriota > Halobacteria > Halobacteriales > PXRE01 > PXRE01. The sequence continues at coordinate 14,775 of PXRE01000035.1, forward strand.
GGACCTCCTTGCTGGGCATACACCCCCGGAGGATGCAGAGGCCGCCGCCGGGGTCGCCGTCGTCGACCAGTGTCAACTCCACGTCGGGCCGGTCGGCCAGTTCGCTGGCGACCGCCGACCCGGCACTGCCGTACGCCCCGATGACGAGGACGTGTACCATGTCGGGTCGCTAAGGTTCCCTCGCTGAAAGTGGTTTGGGGCCTTGGGTGTGGGTTGGGTCGTTCCCTTAAGGGGGCTCGGATCGTATATAAATGACTCGAAGAAACCGGGGTAACGGGCCGCTGGGTTCTTTTGAAGAACGGTTGTCAAAGTCGTCGGGGCTCACGGATCAGAACGCCTGCGTCGGCTGGGCAGTGTTCAGATAAGCCTGAGAGTAATAATTGGCGATAGAGCCGCTTCCTGGGGTGAATTTGCGCGTCTACCGATGTTCACGGACGAAATCGCTTCAACCCTATAATCGACAGTTACTATCTCTAAACCGCCGCTTCGAGGCTCGAGCCACCGTAATATTGGATAATACACGAGATTGCCAGAACATTACTGCTGGTTTTATCTGAACACTGCCGTCGGCTGGGTAGTGTTCAGATTAGCTGATTCCATGCGAAGGCGAACGATGTGAGCCACTCGTCAGCAGTTTCCGCTCGGGCGTGACTGAAACAGTTCGAGAACGCG
>PXRE01000036.1 GCA_003021085.1 Halobacteriales archaeon QS_1_68_20
CGAGCGGTTCGGCACAGGCGGAACGGCGCTCACCTACCAGACGAGCACGTTCTACACGCCGGTCGAGGCGGAGAGCGACCAACCGGCAGCGGCACCGGCCCTGAGGACACAGCACGAGGCGTGGGCCGAGAACCACCCCGACTACCGGATCGACGTCAGTTACCCGGCGTTCGGCCAGTGGAAGGACAACCTCCTGACGAGCGCCGCGGAGGGCAACCCGCCCGACGGGTCGACGCTCGACTCGCAGTGGGTGGCGGACTTCTACGAGTACCTCCAGCCGCTGAACGACTACGTCGAGGACATCGACGACTTTTTCCCGTTCGTCCGGGAGACGACAATGCGCGACGGCGACCTGCTGGCCGCCTGGAAGTACACGGGCTGTCGGTGTCTCTACTATCGACAGGACGTCCTCGACACCTACAACGACGGCGATCCGCCGGAGACGTGGGAGGAACTGCTCGCCGTCGGGCAGGACATCGTCGAGAGCGAGGACATGGACGGATACATGTTCCAGTCCTCGACGGCGCTGGCCAACCTGCCCTACTTCTGGAGTTCGGGCGGGGAACTCCTCGATGACGAGGGCGCGCCGGTGCTCGACCGGGACGCCAACCGCCGGGCGCTGGTCGACGCGCTCGGGTTCATCCAGGACCTCGTCGAGACGGGCGTGACGCCACAGCGAGTCGCGAGCATCGAGGAGGTCGAGGCCCTCCCCCGGGAGGGGCGGGCCGGCAATCTCGCGATGTTCGTCGGGAACAACGACCAGATCGAACGCAATCTCAAGAACGTGGTCGAGGACGACGACGACATCCCGGACGACCGATGGGAGCGCTGGCGGGTCGCGAGGATCCCGCGGCCCGCGGACGGCGAGCACACGACCGGGGTCGGCGGCTGGACCGAGGGGGCCTTCCGCGAGGGCGACAGCGACGGCGCCGCCGCGATGAAGGAGTTCATCGCCAAGTTCGTCGAACCCGAGGCGATGGGCCGATACTGCGAGGCGGCGGCCCTGCTCCCCACCCGCGAGTCGGTGTTCGACGACAGCGACCTCTACGACCCCGACTCGCCGTATCAGGACCGGTTCCGGGAGTTCCTGCAGGACGGCGTCGCCCGACCGGCCCGCCCCATCTACAGCACCATCGCCTCGGAGTACGTGGTCGCGATCCAGGACGTCGTGACCGGGCAGTCCGACCCCGAATCGGCGGCCGACACGATGGTCGCCAACGTCAACGAGGAGTACGAGGCACCCTGATGTCCGCGGACCGACCGACCGACCCGGAGTGACACGCGTGGCCACTGCCGGTCCCACCGCCGAGCGACTGGTCGAACGCGCGGGGAGCGTCGCTCGGCGCCTCCTCGACCATCCGCTCCCGTGGCTGGCACCCACCCTGGTCGTGCTCGCGGTGTTCCAGCTGTACCCCATGGTCGAGGCGGTCCTGATGAGTTTCACCAACGAGAGCCTCGTCAGGACGGAGTCGGAGTTCGTCGGCCTCGGGCAGTACGCCAGGCTCGCGACCGACCCCCAGTTCCGGGAGATGCTCCGTGTGACCGGGATCTACGCGTTCTCAAGCGTCGTGCTCCACGTCCTGCTCGGGCTGGTGCTGGCGCTGGCGATCGATTACGGCGTCCGGCGGGGGCTGCGAGGTCACCTCACCACGCGGGTGTCCGTGTTGCTGGCCTGGATCGTCCCCGGGATCATCATCGGCCTCGTCTGGAAAGTGATGCTGGTCGAGAACCGGTTCGGCGCCGTCAATCACTTCCTGGGCACCCTCGGCATCGGTCCGGTCCCGTTCCGGTCGGACCCGACGCTGGCCCTGGTCTCGACGATCGTCGCCGGCACCTGGCGGGGGACCGCTTTCTCGATGATCATGTTCTACGGCGGTCTCCAGCGGATCCCCCAGCGCCTCTACGAGGCCGCCCGCGTCGACGGGGCCGGCCGGTGGAACCGGTTTCGCCACGTGACGCTCCCACAGCTCAAGCCGGTGCTGTTCGTGACGACGGTGCTGGTGACCATCTACGCGCTGAACACGTTCGACCTGATATTCGCGCTGACCGGCGGCGGTCCCGGCCGCGCGACGCAGGTGCTCGCCCTGTTCATGTACCAGGAGGCGTTCCAGGACTACGCCCTCGGGCGCGGGGCGGCCATCGCCGTCGTGATGCTGGTCACGAACCTGCTGCTGACGGGCGTGTACCTCTATCTCTTCGACGTGGGTGACGAGCTATGAGCGACGACGCCGAGAGCGCGCCCGGCGGGACCGGGGCGGTCACCGAGGGGACGCCCGTCGAGCGGTTCCGGGACCGGCTGCTCGGACCCGGTGCGGTGGATCTCTCGGTGTACACGCTGTACGCGCTGGCGGTCGCGTTTTTCGTCTTCCCCGTGCTGTGGGTGGTGTCGGTGAGCGTCCGGCCGCCGGGGGAACTGTTCAGTTACCCCTTCCGGCTCGTCCCGGCCGAGGTGTCGCTGTCGGCGTACCGCCGGGTGTTCCGCGCCGGGATGGTCACCTGGCTGTTCAACTCGACGGCCGTCACGGCGCTCGGCGTCGGGAGCATCGTCGCGGTGTCGGTGCCCGCGGCGTACGCCTTCTCGCGGTTCGAGTTCACCGGCCGACGCGAGCTGCTCGGTCTCGTCCTCCTTTTCCAGATGATCTCGCCGGTCATCATCATCGTCCCGCTCTATACGGTGATGTCGGGGCTGGGGCTGTTGCGAACTCGGACGGGGCTGATCCTCCTGTACGTCGGCATCCAGACGCCGTTCTCGATCTGGCTGCTGAAGGGGTATTTCGACACCATCCCGAAGGAACTGGATTACGCTGCCCGCATCGACGGCTGCAACCGACTGCAGACGCTACGGCACGTCCTCCTGCGGCCGGTGGCGCCCGGCATCGCCGTGGTCGCGATCTTCAACACCGTGCTGACGTGGTCCGAGTTCGTCCTCGCGTTCACCGTCCTGCGCACCGAGAGCCGACTCCACACCATCTCCATCGGCGTCTACAAGTTCCAGGGACAGTACGGCAACGACTGGCGGGCCATCGCCGCCGCGAGCGTCGTCGGGATGGTACCGCTCGTGGTCGTGTTCCTCGGCCTCCAGCGGTACTTCGTGAAGGGACTGATCGAGGGGTCGCTCAAGGGACAATGACCGACGCTCACCTCGAACTGC
>PXRE01000037.1 GCA_003021085.1 Halobacteriales archaeon QS_1_68_20
ACGGCGTAACCGACGGATCAGTCGCCGGCCTCGAACAGTTCGTCGACGGCCGCGCGAGCGGCCAGCGCGGCGTCGTCGGCGACGCGAGCCTCCTCGTCGTCGTCGCCCGCGTCGACGTAGACGTCCACCTCGAGGATACCGTCCTCGAAGGTGACGCAGACGTCGTAGTCCTCGACCGTCGACCGGTCGTACCGGGAGAAGACGACGTCCTCGGCCGCAGTCGCGGCGGCCTCGACGACCTCCTCGTCGGTCGGGTCCGCTGTCGAGTCTGCGTCGGCCACCGTTACATCGCGCCGCCGGGGCCGCCCATCGGGCCGCCACCGCCGCCACCCATGCCGCCGAGCAGTTCCTGGAGTTCCTCCTGGAGTTCCTCGAACTGCTCCTCGACGCGGTTCTCCTGCTTCTCGAGCGTCTGGACGCGGACTTCGAGGCTGTCGACCTTCTCCTCGAGGTCCTCCTCGGCTTCGTCGTAACTGGTCTCGACGAGGAGTTCGCCGACCTCGCGGTACATGACGGTGTCCTCGTCGATGTCCTCCAGTTCTTCCAGCGCCGTGCGGGCCTCGTTCAGCTGGGTCTCGGCCTGGTTGCGCTGGACGGCGACCTGCTGGGCCTTCTCCTGGAGGTCCTGCAATTCTTCGACTTTCTCCTGTGCTTCCGGCGGGAGATTTCCTGCGGCCATACCTGTGGAAAGTCGGTCCGGCGTGAAAAAGCCCCGGTTATCGCTCCGCCGGGGCGTCGGTCGAGTCCTCGCCGCCGTCGGCCCGGGATCGCGGCGCGGCGCCGTACAGTTGCCAGGCCCCGAACGCGATGAGCGCGACCCCGATCACCAGCACCGCGATGGGAAGGAAGGCGACCCCGCCGTCGTGGTAGGTGGCAGGGTGGAGGACGGTCCAGGGGTCCAGCGGAACCATACCTCACCCTCGCTGGCGTCACGTCTTCAAGATTCCGACCGAGAGACCCTCGGTGGAGTCGATGGGCTCTCGGTGGGGTACCGTGTGACAGGAATCAATCAGAGGCCGCGGCCGTCGCGGCACGTTCGGCCACGTCGACCAGACCCATCCAGGTGTTCAGGCCGGCGCGCAGGCCCACGAGGTCCGTCGCCTCGACGCTCACCCGGACCGTCGGGCCGTCGCGGTCGACGGTCGCCCGCGAGCGGTCGCCGTCGATTTCGCCGACCTCGCGGCGGACGCTCCGCTCGACGACGCGGGCGCGCCGCTGGTCGTCGTACTCGAAGGCGAGAGTTGCCTCGTGAGCGTACGAGGTCATCGTAGAACTGTCTCCGACATCGGTCACGCCGACGCTACTCGACGTCGACGGTCTTGACGTCGGGACTGCGCTCTTTCAGCAGGACCCGGTGCCCGCAGTAGGGACACCGAACGCCCCCGTACTCGTCGAGACTGACGTTGCGCTTGCAGCGGGCACACCGGTAGCTCATTCGTCGTCCTCGGCGAGCGCGGCCCGGATGGACCGCTTGACCTGCTTGCCGCCGGGCGTCTCCGGGCGGTAGGTGCCGCCGGCGAACTTGTACCCACAGCGGCCACACTGCCAGATACCGGTTCCCTGCCGGGACACGCGCTCGGCCCCGCAGTCCGGGCAGGCGTGGTCCGCGCGCATGTCCTCCTCGATGTCGGCGACGCGCTTGCGGGCCACGCGGCCGTATCGGGCACCGAACCGGCCGGCGCTACCCGTGCGTCCCTTCTTTCCTTCGGCCATGGTACCCGTCAGTAACGCCAGTGGGGTTATAAGGGTGTTGAGTCCGCGCCGTCTACGCGCCACGCGGCAACCGGACGAGCGCGTAGCACATCACGACCACGGCGCCGAGCGCACCGAGCGTCGTCAGGGGCAACCGGCCGACGGGGGCGCCGGTGGCCGACGCAAGCAGCGGCGCGAACCGTTCGGCCAGCAGGCCACCGAACGCGAGGACGGGAATCGCGGCGAGGACCAGGTCGGGACGGCGGACCATGTCTAATTATATGTAATTACTTCCGGAAAGGCTTTGGGATCGACTCTGCGGTCGCTGTGAACGTTCGCGCCGGCCCGCCGGCGCTCACTGGAAGTCGGCCTCGGCCAGCGCCTCGTCGAGGTCGTCGCTGACGCGCTCGCCGGTCTCGCGGTCCATCGCCGTCGTCACGACGCGATTTTCCTGGACGGTGGCACCGTCGCGCAACAGCAGGCGGACGTTGCCGTTGCCGTCGGCGCGGGTGGCCTTCGCCCGGAGGCCGCCCTCCGCCGTGCTCCCGTTCTCGATGGGGCCGGGAACGATCTTCTTGACGTGGGGGTGGCCCGCCACGGTCTGGACGGCCCGCATTCCCGCCCGCCCGCCGATCAGCGTCGAGTGCGTTCCGCCGATCTTCTCGGCGGGGGCCAGGTCGACCACCTCGGGCGCGCGGCCGTCCCGGCGGTCGACCGCCGCCGCGACCGAGTCGTCGTCCGGTACCCGGAAGAACTCGTGGTGGAGGTCGCCGCGCAGTTGCGCGATCACGTCGCGTTCGCCGGCCACGTAGACGGTCTCGGGGCGCTTGCGGCGCACCTCGTCTGCGATTCGACCGGTGAAGTTCCGCAACTCGACGATGCTTTCGTCGCCGTCCTCGGGCGTGGTAGTGATCGTCGTCTCGCCGACGACCGTCTCCTCGTCCAGCATCGTGACCGTGGCCCGATCCCGCGCGGCGTCGATCACCACCGCGTCGGCGTTGGGCGTGCGACAGACCAGGCAGTAGTCGCCCGGTCGTTCGAGCGCTGTTGCACACTGCCGACACTCCATGGCCGCGGGTTCGCCGTCGCCGGGGTTAAGTGGCGCGTTTGCGGGTGGTCCTGGCGGGTGGTCGAATAGCGCCCCTCGGGGGGTATCGAACGCGTGAAGTTCCTCCCCGGTGGTGACGTACCCCGTGCCGGCGTCGAAACTGAAGTACGTGATCGGGGACTCGAACTCGTGACGCCACTGCTCCGATCCCGATTCACGGTCGATACTCCCCATCGCGGAACTGTAGCTGGTGACGACCTCGTCCCTGAGACGGATCCACGGACGTTCGTCGAACGTGCCGTCGACGCCCTCCGCCAGGTTGAACCCCCACCGCCTGTCACCGTCGGAGAGTCGACGAGCGACTAACTGCCGACCCCGAGGACGTATACGGTGTCCTCCCGTTGGCCCTCGGATCGAGCGCACTCCTGTCGCCATCGCGTATCCCCGGTCGAGGTGTCGACGGCGACCACCGGTGCGGTTCGCCGTATAATCCCGTCTCTGAATCACTTAAATTTCTACATGTATCGTATATATACCCTCGTGTTATCGGGGATATAAAACCTGTCAGCCAAGGTCGACGGGATCGACCTTCAAGTATTCCCGCAGTAGCACCGTGGCGTACGAGCCCTTCGGGAGCGAGAACGGGAACGTCAGCGGATCCCGGTCCAAGTCGAGGTCCGTCCGGACGAGAATCGCCCGCCTGGTCCCCTCGGAGTCGAAGTCACCTGGCAGATCGAAGTCCGCCGGTTCGAGGTCGAGGTCCGCCAGCACTTCCCGCTCGATTTCGCCGGGTTCACCCTCGGCCGGTTCCGTCTCGGTCCCGACCAGCGGTGCGGTCACGAACGCCCGCCCGCGCTCGCAGTGGCGGGTCATGGAGTCGACGCGCGCACCCGTCGCGCGCTGGAGACGGTCGGTGTCCGGCAACGTGAGGCCGTCGGGCGCCTCGCGGTCGGCAAACGCCACCACGTCGCCCTCGACGGGGCGGTCGAACGGCAGACCCCGTCGCAGGCGCTCGCTCAGGATCCGGTTGAAGGCGTACGACTGGGCGGCGTTGACGAACAGTCGCTGGAGGTTCCAGGGGACGGTCTCCAGCGCCGCCCGGAAGTCTTCGGGGTCCTCGCCGCCGCGCTCGACGAGGCGGTGTAGCATCGACCGTTCGTAGCCAAGGCGGTCGGGGAACCGATCCAGGGCGCCCTGCCAGTCCCGCGTCTCGCCTCGCGGCCGGTCGCCGCTCGGCCCGTCCGAGCTCCGTCGGAGCTCGCGCTCGACGTAGCCGCGGGCTTCACGGGAATCCTCGGGTTCTGCTTCGTGGGGGTTGCCGACGTAGGCCATCACGGCGCCCTCCCAGTCGCCGCGGACGACCGCCAGGCCGACCTCGTGGGTGACCGGCCGGCGACTCCCGAACCGCTGCTGGCCGAAGAAGTTGGGGAACCCGACCGTGACGCCGTCGCTCTCGTCGGCGTCGACCGCCCCGGCGTCGCCCCCGGCGAAGTCGGCCAGGTGCCGGGTGACGGCGTCGACCGCGTCCGGCCGCTCGGGGTCGCGGACGACGACCTCGAATTCGTTGCCCGCGAGATCACCGAACTCCACGAACCGCCCCGCTCGCCCCACGACCTCGATTTCCGCACCGTTCACCTCCGGGAGGTCGCCCGGCGAACCCTTCCGGATCGAGAACAACTGGGTCGTCACCGCGCGCTTGTCCTTCGTGCCGGCCCACGAGACCCGTTCGCGGCTGATCTCCATCGCGTCCGCGAGGCGTTTGGCGAAGTCGTTGGTGTCCCAGTCCCGCAGGGTCGCCCGGACGACGAGGTGGGGATAGGCGCCAGGGTCGGCGTCGACCGGTTCGGCGTCGAACCGTTCGATCTCACGGACCCGGAAGTCCCCGGGTTCGGCTTTCAGTCTGCCGCCGACCCCCTCCGCGTCGCTGACGTAGTACTCCATGCCGACCGCACGCTCGCGGGGGTGGGCCTCGCGCATTCGGTCCGAACTGGTCCCGGAACGGCCTTACGCCTACCGTTTCAGTCGCCGTCCACGACCCTGGTCACGAGGTCACGAACGGCGTCGACCTCGTCCTCGTTGACGCCGTGGCCCATCCCCTCGTAGATGCGCTCGTCAACGTCGGCACCCAGGTCCTCGAACGCGTCGGCGGTCTCGTGGACGCGCTCCAGCGGAATGTGGGGATCCGAGTCGCTACACCCCAGGAAGACCGAAATCCCGTCCATCGACCCCTCGGAGTCGAACTCGGTGCCCTCCGGGCCGATCAGGCCGCCGGAGAGCGCGACGACGCCGCCGTACTCGCGGGCGTTCCGGGCCGCGAACTCGGAGGCGAGACAGGCGCCCTGGGAGAACCCGCCGAGAACGACCTGCTCGTGGGCCACGGCGTCGGCCGCACGCTCGACGGTCCGGCCGAAGAACGCCAGCGCAGAGGAGAGCCACGGCTGGTTGTCCTCGATGGGTTCCATGAACGACCGCGGGTACCAGGTGTTTCGGGCGGCCTGCGGCGCGAGGTAGGCGACGCCGTCGATGCCCACCTCCCGGGAGAGCCCCAGAATGCCGCGGGCGGTGGCGCCCCGGCCGTGAGCGAGGACGACCGCCGCGTCCGCGTCCGCCAGGGGTGCGCCCGTGGTCTCGATCTGTTGCTCGCCGTGGGGGTCCTCGCCGCTCATCGGCCGGCCCTCGCGGCGGATTCGAGTTCGGGGAGGTTCGCCTCGATGGTCCGGCGGTCGTCTTCGAGCCACGGCGGCAGTTTGAGGTCCTCGCCGAGCGACTCCCGGTCTTCGTTGCGAGTGAACCCGGGCCTGTCGGTCGCGATCTCGAACAGCACGCCGCCGGGTTCGCGGAAGTAGATGGCCGGGAAGTACTGTCGATCCTTCACCTCCGTCACCTGGAGGCCGGCGTCGCGGAGTTCCCGCTGCCACTCCGCCTGGGTCTCGTCGTTCGGCGTCCGGAAGGCGACGTGGTGGACGCAACCGACGCCCATCGACCCACGGGCGGCGTCCGGATCGACGTCCAGGTCCACGACTGCGCCGGGGCCGGACTCGCTGACGCGGTAGCGGTGGCGCCCGTCCGACTCCCCGTCTCCCTCGGAACCCATGCGGTCGAGGACGTCCGCAGTGGGGCCGCGCTCGGTCGCGGTGATGGTCACTCCGTGGAACCCCCGGTTGCGTGTTCGGCCGAGACCTCCCCGTCCCAGGGTTCGAGGTCGTCGCCCTCGTCGGTCGCCACGAGTTCGTAGGTCAGTCCGTCCGGATCCTCGAACGGCAGGACGGTCCGGCCGAACCCCTCGCGGGGTTGTTCGTGGGCGACGCCGCGGTCCGTGAAGCGGTCCCGCCAGAAGTCGACCGACTCCTCCGGAATCCGGAACGCGGTCGTCGTCACCTGGCCGGCCCCCGGCCGGCCCGACCGCCCGTCCGGATACGGGAAGAAGGTGAGGACGGTTCCGGGGTGGCCGACCGCGTCGCCGTAGTACAGGTGGTCGGTGTACGGGTCGTCGAAGTTGACGGTCTTCTTGACGAGTCGGAGGCCCAGGTCCTCGGTGAAGAAGGCGACGTTCCGCCCGGGGTCGCCCGCCATCGAGGTGACGTGGTGGACGCCGTGGATGCTCATGCACGCTCGTACGACGCTGAAACGTATAGGGGTTCGCCGACGAGGACGTCACCAGGTGACGCCAGTGCCACCGCCGGAGGCCGACACGCCCGGCAGATCAGTGGAGTCCGAGCAGTTCCCGGGCCTGGTCGGGGGTCGCGGGCTCGCGGCCCAGCGACCTGGCGATCTCGACGGTGCGCTCGACCAGTTGGGCGCTGCTCTCCGCGAGTTCGCCCTGCCGGTAGTAGACGTTGTCCTCCAGGCCGACGCGGACGTGCCCGCCCAGCAGGATGCTCATCGTGGTCAGCGGCAACTGGTGGCGGCCGAACCCGAGTACGTTGAACTCCGCCCCCTCGGGCAGGTTGTCGACCATGTGGAGCAGGTTGCGGGGCGAGGGCGGCGCCAGCGTCGGCGGCGGCCGCGGCGGCGCGGCCGATTTCCTCGGGGCGCTCGGGGAGATTCGGGTTGGCCTCCTTGCCGTGGACGCCGCCCGTGAGCGCGGCAGTGACGATCACCGGCTTACCGTCGAGGTAGTCGTCGTAGGTCATCGGCCCTCAGTCCAGTCCCGCCAGCGGTCCCAGGTCTTCGGCCTCCCGGTAGAACTCGCAGTGCCGGGGCGGCGAGAGGTCGTGACGGGCGTTGCAGACGTCGGCCCGCATCGGCTGGACGAACCGGTCGACGACCGTGCAGTACGCCCGCTCGTGGTCGAAGGACCGTCCGTCCGACTCCCGACGGTACTCCAGGTACGGACACCGGTCAGCCATAGTACCACGTGAGTGCGTGGCGTGGTAAACGTTCGTGGCCCTGACCGCTCGTCCCGGTTCCGTACGTCGAAACCGGAGATGACGCCGTCCCGGGGCCAAAGCGTACTTATTTGTTCGTTACGGACCAAGGATGACTCAATCCATGGGTCGGAGGGAATCTAACAGCTCGTCGCCCGTGGACGGCGACGACGAGCTTGCCGACCGAGAACCGGTCGACGATCCGGCGATTTACCTCCCGGAAGATATGTCACTCGACGAGTTCGAGGCGGTCGTCGAGGAGTCCGCGACCATCCTCGAAATCCAGAAACAGACCCGGATTCCTCGCTGGAAAGTGAAACGACTCTTGCACCACAACGACATGCGGGACCGCGTCGACTCGACGGCCCAGCGGGTCGCGGCGTTGCGCGAGGAGGACGGCTAGTACAGCGACAGGTGGCCGGTCACCCTGTCGACGTCGTCTTCGTCGCCCGGGCCGACCGCCAGCGCGGTGACGGTCCCCGGGTCCAGTTGCGTGTGCCCGGCGTCCCTGACGATGGCGTTGGGCACTCCCGCAGACTTCGCCTGCTCCGCGAGTTCGAACAGTTCCGACTCGCCGTCGCCCTGCAGGACGACCTTCTTCTGTCCCTCGCCCTTCCAGCGTTTCTGGGCCCGGTCGTCGGCGTCCTCGTAGGCCGACAGCGACGCGTGGGCGACCTGTGCGGCGAGTTTCCCCTCGCCCATCCCGACGTCGGTCCGGGCGACGATGGCCTGCTTCATGTCTCCACGTCCGGGACGGCCAGCCAAAGGTCTGGCTTCTTCGTCCGGCCACACCCCCGGCCACCGGCGACCGGGAACCTTTACCGGGAACCGGTTCGTTGAGCAGGTATGATCCTCTCGGACGCGGACATCCGCCGTCGGCTGGAAGACGGCGACCTGGTGATCGAGCCGCTAGACGACCCCGAGTTGCAGATCCAGCCCGCCAGCGTCGACCTCCGACTCGGCAGGGAGTTCCTGGAGTTCGAGAACGCGAACATCCCCTGCATCCACCCGGGGAGCGAGCGGGAGGTCGACGAGTACGTCCGCGAGGTCGTCGTCGACCGCGACGCCGAGTTCGTCCTCCACCCGGGCGACTTCGTCCTCGGGACCACCGTCGAGCAGGTCGAGATTCCGGCCGACCTCATCGCTCACGTCGAAGGCCGGTCGTCGCTGGGTCGGCTCGCGGTCGTCGTCCACGCGACGGCGGGACTGTGCGACCCCGGCTACCAGGGCCAGATCACCCTCGAACTCTCGAATCTCGGGACGGCCCCGGTCGCGCTGTCGCCCGGGATGCGCATCTCGCAGTTGACGTTCACGGAACTCACCTCGCCGGCCGAGCGACCATACGGGAGCGAGCGCGGGTCGAAGTACCAGGGCCAGTCCGGTCCACAGGCCTCCCGCATCCAGCACGACGACGAGTTCGGGGGCGATCAGGTGTGAGGTTCGTCGAGGAGGTGGTCGTCGACGAGTTCCTCCCGACGTTCCGGTCGATGCTTGCGGAGGCACTGCGAGACCGGGGCCTGACCCAGCACGAGGTCGCGGAGGCGCTCGGGGTCAGCCAGAGCGCCGTCTCGAAGTACGTCCACGGTGAGGTGGCCCGCCGGGAGGCGTTCACCGAGGACGAGCGAGTCCACGAGACGGTCGAGGGGATCGCCGACGGCCTCGCGACCGGGGAGATCAGCCAGGTCCAGGCGCTCGCGGAAGCGGAGGTGCTGGTCCGCCGACTCCAGCAGGGCGGTCCCATCGCTCGCATCCACGAACGACAGATGCCGGAACTGTCGGACTACGAGGGGACCTTCCGCATCCACGACCCCGAGGGACCGATCCGGACCGCCGAGCAGGTGCTGGCGTCCGTCCGGCGCGGCCTCAGGACGCTCGAACACGCCAGCGGGTTCGCCGCGCTCATCCCGGCGGTCGGTTCGAACCTCTGTGAGTGCTTGCCGGACGCCCGGACCATCGAGGACGTCGCGGGCGTGCCCGGCCGCATCGTCGACGTGAAGGGCCGGCCGACCCTGGCCGGCGACCCCGAGTTCGGCGTCAGCGAACACGTCGCCCGCGTGTTGCTGGCCGCCCGGGCCGGCGGTGCCGACGTCCGGGGCTGTCTGAACGTCAGTTACGACCCGGACCTGATCGACCGCCTCGCCGCCGAGGGACTGCAGAGCCAGGAGTTCGACGCCGAGGCCGACCTGGAGATGGCCGTCCGCGGCGCGGCCGAGACCGACCCCGGCGCCAGGGTCCTGTACCAGACCGGCGGCTTCGGCATCGAACCGAACGCCTACGTCCTCGGGCCGGACGCCGAGTCCGTCGCCCGGACGATCAGGGACGTCGTCTGATGACCGCCGACGGGACGACCCCCCAGGACGGGAGGCGCGACCGGGGTGGCGACGACACGGCGTCCGTCCAGGCGTTCTACGGGCGGTGGGCGGGCCTGTACGACCTCGTCGCCCGGTGGACGCCCGGCGTGGGATCGATGCGCGCCAGTGCGGCCGACGCCCTGGCCCTCCGGCCGGGCGAGACGGTCGTGGACGTGGGCTGTGGATCGGGCGCGAACCTGCCGTACCTGCGTGAGCGGGTCGGCCCTGCGGGGACGGTGATCGGAATCGACGTGACGGGGCCGTTGATCGCGCGCGCCCGCCTACGCGTCCACGAGGAGGGATGGGAGAACGTCCACCTCGTCCGGGCAGACGCGAGACGACCGCCGGTGGCTGAGGCCGACGCGATGGTCGCTTCCTTCGTCGTTGGGATGTTCGACGACCCGGCCGCCGTAGTGGACGGGTGGTGCGACCTGCTGGCACCGGGCGGCCGCCTCGCCCTGCTCCACGCCGCCCCGAGCGAGCGCCGGGCGGCACGGCCCGTCAACGCCGCCCTGGAGGCCGTGACGGTGCTGTCGACGCCGCCGACGCACAAACTCCGGTACGAACGGGACCTCACGCGAAAACTCGCGGACAGCGTGGAGGCCGCCCACGGCCGACTGGCCGCGCGGGCGACCGCGTACGACGACCGCGAGTTCCTGCTGGGACTCGTCAGACTCGCCGCTGGTCGGCTTCCCGACGAAGACTCCTCGGACGAGGAGACCGACTGACGTCGCCAGCGCGAGGGTGGCCGGCGCGAGGCGCGCCGGTGCTGGAACGGTCGAATAGCCCGACTGCGCTGGATAACTTCCAGCTACGGGGTCGAAACCGGACGAAGCAAACGCATTACAAAGCGGCGCGTGGGCGTAGGGTCGCCCATGACGGCAGTGAAAGTCATCAAGGTCATGGGTACCTCCGAGGAGTCCTGGCAGGACGCCGCCGAGGAAGCATACAGGGAGGCCAGCAGGACCATCGAGAACATCAGCGGCGTCGAGGTAGAGGACTGGACGGCCGACGTGGAGGGCGGGGAAATCACCCAGTACCGGGCGACCGTCGAGGTGGCGTTCCCGGTCGAGCAAGAGGCCCGGTCGTAGGAACCGACTAGTTCGTGCGGACCCCCCGAGAGTAGGCAGTGACGCCACGCGAATCGCCGTCGTCGTGTCGTATTGAAGACTGTCCATAACAAAGTGCGCCTCTTTGGTATCGGCGTAGCGGGCGGCGACTCAGCAATGACGGAGCGGGAGACACAACTACGGACGCTCGTCGTCGGTCTCGACGCGGCCTGTCGACGCGTCCTCGAACCGCTGTTGGACGCCGGCGCGGTCCCGACCCTGTCGTCGCTGTTCGACGAGGGGGTGGCCGGGCCGCTCCAATCGCAGGTTCCCCCGTGGACGGCCAGCGCCTGGCCGTCGCTGTACACGGGGGCGAACCCGGGAAAACACGGCGTCTTCGGCTTCCTGTCGTTCGATGGGTACGACTGGAACGTCGTCGACGCCACCCACGTCCGCGAGCACACGCTCTGGGAACTGGCCCACCACCACGGCCTGACCAGCGTCGTCGTCAACGGGCCGATAACGTACCCGCCCCAGGATGTCGACGGGGCTATCGTCCCCGGGTACACCGCGCCGGAGGACCCGGAGTGTCACCCCCCGGGGCTGCTGGACGAACTGCGGGACGAAGTCGGCGAGTACCGACTGTACCCGACCACGGAAGGTCGCGAGGACGCTACCCGCGACGAGCGGATCGCGGAGTACCGCGACCTCGCCCGGATGCGCGGGGGTGCGTTCCGCTACCTCGCGGACCGGTTCGACCCCGAGTTCGGGTTCCTACAGTTCCAGGTGACCGACACGGTCTGTCACGAACTGCCCGGCGACGAGCGAGCACTGCGCGCGGTCTACGGCGCCGTCGACGAGCACGTCGGCGAAGTGCTGGAGGCCTCTGACCCCGACACCGTGATGGTCGTCAGCGACCACGGCATCGGGGAGTACCACACCCGGTTCCGGGTCAACGAGTACCTCCGGGACCACGGCTACGTAGAGGCGGTCCGCGGTGGCGAGGGGATGCCCACGTGGTCGACCATCCGGGACGACCGACTCCGCGACGGCGCAGATGCCGAGGACGCCGAGTCCGACCTGATCGAGCGGGCGCTCTCTGCGGCCGCCAGGGTCGGTCTGACCAGTCAGCGCGTCGGTGCGGTCCTCGACCGACTGGGACTGCTCGAACCGGTCCGGCGACGGGTCCCCGACGGCGTGATCCGGGCGGCCAGCGAGCAGGTGGACTTCGCGGCGTCGCGGGCCTACGTCCGGTCCCGCGTGGAGTGTGGCGTCCGGATCAACCTCGCTGGGCGGGAACCGGACGGGATCGTCCCCGGAGACGAGTACGAGGCGGTCCGGGAGGACCTGATCGCGCGGCTCTCGGCGGCGACGACGCCCGACGGTGACCCGGTGTTCGACGAGGTGGTGCCGCGGGAGGCGTACTTCTGGGGGCCGGAGGCCGACCGCGCCGTCGACGTGGTCGCGGTTCCCGCCGGCTTCCGGCACTACCTGACGACCTGGTTGCTCGGCGACCGGTTCGCCGACCCGGAGCGACCCGCCTGGGACCACCGCCGGGAGGGCATCGTCGCGGCCGCGTGGGCAGGAGTCGACGAGGGCGAAAGCCTCGGCGATCCGCACCTCTTCGACGTGGCGCCGACCGTCCTCGCGACGCTGGACCTCCCGCGGAGCGACCGGATGGACGGCGGCGTGCTCCCGTTCGCGGAACCGGCCGGCGAGCGGACGTATCCGGAGGTCGAACGTGGCCGCCGCCGCGGAACCGACGATGCCGCCACGAAACGGCGGCTATCGAGGCTCGGATACGTCGAATGACGGAGTCGTCGACGCGTCCCGACGACCGCCACGCCGAGCAAACGAACTGTCGACACCCCCCATCTATGGAACGCGAGACACGCGGCGACGGAGTATCACGAGAACCGGAGGGCACCTCCGGGGGAGACCTGGATAGTGCGACGTCGAACGGTCGGGAGCGGGCCGTCGAACGGATCGACCACCCCGCCCAGGTGGTCGCGGACCCGACCGAGCGGGCGACTCCACAGCAGATCGTGGTGACGGCAGTCGACGAGTCGTTCCGGAGCACCTGGAACGACGTCGTCGAACGCTCTCCCCACGGAACGCCGTTTCACCAGTACGAGTTTCTCGAAGTGATCGACCGGCACGCCGACGTCGAATTCCAGGCCCTCGTCGGGTGGGTCGACGGCGAACCGGTCGGCGTGTTCCCGCTGTTCGGCTGGCGGCCGGCCGGCCTGTTCGACGTCGCCTTCTCGCCGCCCCCGAAGGTGGGCCTGTACTCGCTGGGGCCGGCGACCGTCGACGCCGACGCGACTGCGCGGACCCGGCGACGGAACCTGGCGTTCGTCCGGGCATGCCTGGAACGGTTGCGGACGCAACGCTCGCCGTGGTACGTCCACGTCGAGACGAGCCACCGGTTCGAGGACGTCCGCCAGTTCGCCTGGAGCGACTACGAGGTTCGGCCCCGGTACACGTACCTCGTCGACCTCGACCGCGACGAGGACGACCTCTTCATGGCGTTCAGCAGCGACGCCCGCAAGAACGTCCGCGAGTGCCGCGAGGCCGACTGCACCGTCCGGGTCGGCGGGAGCGACGAGATCGCCCGGACCGTCGCCAGCGTCAACGACCGGTACGCCGAGCAGGGCCTGTCGTTCTCGCTGGATCCCGCGCTCGTGACGGATCTGTACTACTCCCTCCCCGACGGGCAGGTGCGACCGTACGTCGTCGAGGTCGACGGCGAGTTCACCGGCGGCATGATCGCATTCGAGTACGACGACACCGTCTACCGGTGGCAGGGCGGGACGGTGCCGGCGGTCGACCTCCCGGTCAACGACTTCCTCGACTGGCGGATCATGCAGGACGCCATGGCCCGCGACGTCGGCCAGTACGACCTCGTCGGTGCCAACACGGAACGGCTCTGCGGGTACAAAGCGAAGTTCGACCCCTCGCTGGCGACGTACTACCACGTTACCGGCGGCAATCGCGCGTTCCGGGCCGGCGTCCGATTCTACGAGCGCGTGACGGACCGACTGGGCGGGGTCCTCCGTTCGGACTGACTGTGGCCCTTCCCGCCGTGCGCGTCGATCACGGTGTTCGTTCCGGGAGCGCGACGTGGTCGCCGCCGCGCTCCCGTGCAGTCAGGTACTCCGCGAGTGCGTGGGCCATCCAGGCCTGGCACCACCGCATGAGGACGTGTCGCTGGGTGTACAGGCGGTGTTGCCGGACGTAGAAGCGGCCATCGCCGGCGTACAGACGTGCCAGCGTCCACCCCAGGATCCGCCGGGCGAATTCGAGGTCGCCGGCCTTCGTGAACGCGAGCACGCCCTGGACGCTGGCGTGGACGTCCCGCGGATACGCGCTGTCCTCGTCGAAGTTCGGCGCGCCGTCGACCTCGAACAGTTC
Source organism: Halobacteriales archaeon QS_1_68_20 (assembly GCA_003021085.1). Classification (GTDB taxonomy): domain Archaea; phylum Halobacteriota; class Halobacteria; order Halobacteriales; family PXRE01; genus PXRE01. Next base: position 13,922 of record PXRE01000037.1, read on the forward strand.
ATCCCGGAAGAACGCCAGCGCCCGGTCCAGCGTCTCGTCGTACCGGTCGTCCACGACCGCCCGGTAGCGCTGGAAACACTCGATCACGAACCCGTTGTGGTGAGTGTCCATCGAGAGGTGCGTGGCCTCCGGCGGTTCCCGGTAGTACCACCCGCCGGCGTCGGTCTGCAGGTCGGCGACGTAGTTCAATAGTTTCCTCGCCCCGTCGAGACACCGCCGGTCCCCGAAGTAGTCGTAGAGGTCGACCAGGAGGCGAGCGCCGAGGGCCACCGCGTTGATCGTGACGTACGCGCCGGGTTCGTCGGGTTTGTAGTCGATGGTTGCCCGGTCGCCGCGTTCCTCGTAGCCCAGGTCCTCGAACACGAAGTCCGCCGCCGTGAGAGCGACCTCGGCGTAGCGCTCGTCGAACGCGTCGCCGGCAGCCAGCAACGCTTCGACGGCGAACGTCGTCCCGACGACCCCGGGCGTCCGCTTGCGGAGGCCCTGGAGGTCGTGGTTGTGGCCGCCGCAGTACCCGCTGTATCCTTCCGTGCGGTGCGCCACGAGCCAGTCGGCCAGCCGCCGGGCCTCCGCGCGGTAGGCGTCGTCGCCGAACAGGTCGGCTGCCCGGAGGTTCGCCAGGACGAACAGGGCCGCCCCCATGAAGTTGCGGCGCCGTTCGACCAGCAACAGCGGTCGGACGTTGATCGGCGCCCGCTTGGCGGTCTCCTGGAACGCGAGGTTCACCCACCTGTTGTCGAACGGCAGCGCCCGGCGGAAGCGACTGCTCATCCCGTCGCCGTAGTCCCACCCCGTGTACTCTCGTCGGCGCGCGTACGCGAGCGTGCGCTCGAGGACGGTCGCCGCCTCGTCGGTCGACGGCCCACCGAACTCGCTCGACTGCCCGGCGGTCACGTCCGCGAGTTCTCCCGCTAGAAAGCTTTGTTATGGACGTGCTACGACCCGGAACCGGGTCGCCCGACTGCGCCGTCAATCCCCGGTCGCCGGCCGGGGAGTCACGTCGACGGGGTCGGCGTCGACCCCGAGTTCGTCCACGGCAACCTGGGCGGCGCGCTTGCCGGAGACGAGCATCGCGCCGAAGGTCGGCCCCATCCGGGGGAGGCCGTAGGTCGTCGCCGTCGCCATCCCGGTGACGACCAGTCCGTCGTGGGCCAGGCCCGTGTTCTCGACGACGGCGTCCTCGCTCTCGCCGACCCACATGGAGTCGTGGCCCGGCGAATCGTGGCCCGGCGCACCGTAACTATCGTCGTCGGTCTTGTCCATGCCGGTCGCGGACTCGCTTGCGTGCTCGATGCCCGGAGCGTCCAGCACGCCACGCTCCTGCAGTTTGCTGACGGCCATCGCGTCGTGGCCCGTGGCGTCGATCACCAGGTCGGACTCGACGGCGATGGGGTCGACGCAGGTGATCTCGCGGGGCAGCGAGTGGACGGGCGTCCAGTTCATCACGATGCCGCCGACGCGGTGGTCCTCCCGGACCACGACGTCGGTGAACTCCGTCATGTTCTGGATCTTCGCGCCCACGTCGCAGGTCGCCTTGATGAGTCCCGAACAGGCCTCGGGGCCGTCGGCGACGTACAGTCCGTCCGTGTCGGCCGCCGGCTTGTAGTCCACCTCCAGTTCGTCCAGCACCTGCTGGGCCGGGTCCCGGACGGTGATCTTGTTCATCAGGAACCCGCCGAGCCAGAACCCGCCACCGAGGTAGTTGTTCTTCTCGACGACCATCGTGTCGACGCCGCGCTCGCTCAGTTCCTTCGCGGCCATCAGTCCCGACGGGCCGCCGCCGACGACGATCACGTCGGTGTCGCTGAAGTCCATGAACTCCTCGGTCCACTCCTGGCCGATCGCACGGGTGACCTCCGCCTCGCCGACGTCGCTGAACCGGGTGAATTCATCGGTCATACAACCGGGTGTTACCACCGGAGGATAATATCTGTTTTCAAAGCGGGTCTTCCGGTTGGCGGGTCACCGCGTGGGCGATTACCGGGCCAGCGCGTCCTCGCGTTCAGCGGGCCGGGTCTGGGTGGTATCCCGGCCCAGGATCGCGTTCTCCGGACACCAGCCGACGACGGCGGTCGCGAGCAGTTCCAAACCGGCGGCCTGCGCGAGTCGGTGGGCCATCCTGCCCCGGAACCAGCCCGAGGCCACGAACAGCATGATTCCTCCCGCGAACAGTCTGACGATGCGTTCACTGGCGCCGACGTTGGTTCGCATAGAAGGCCGTTGATCGCAGTCCCGGAAAAGTAGCAGGCACCTGATGCGGGACGGGGGCGAAGGCGGTCGTTCGTTGGATGGTCCGTCAGGTTTCGGCCGCGAGGACACCGCCCCCGCCGCCGAAGACGACCGGGAAGACGACCCCCGCCAGGAGCACCGCGCGGGCGAACGGCACTTGCAGGACGAAGGCGTCACCGCCGGACGGTGAGGCCCGGACGACGAACGTCACGGCACCCCAGACGACCAGCGGGAGGTAGCCAACGACCAGCGAGGCGCCGGCTCTGAAGCCGGCCCCGGCGTCGGTAGCCCAGTCGGCCGACCCCAGGTACCACCCGCCGGCGACCAGCAGGCCGACGACCAAGAGGACGTAGCGGACGTTCCCGCCGCCCACCGAGAGCGCGAAGTTGAGGGTCGTCCCGTTGCTGGCCCTGACGGGGACGAAGTGGCCGCCGAAGTGGACGAACCCGACCGCGGTGAAGTAGGGAACGTGGACGTCCCACAGGCTCCGGAATGCCAGAGACGCGACCCGGTGGTTCCCGCCGTACAGCAACAGCAGGACGACAAGGCCGGTCACGTACGTCAACACGCCGTTGATCGCACCCGCGAGCACCGGAACGCCGCGAATCCGGCGGTCACGGAAGTCCAGCCGCGACATACGTTCCGGGTTTCCCTGACGGGATATTATCCTTTCGACGCGCCGATGGACGAACCGAGTTCCCCTGAACGGATGGCTTCCTCGGCCGCCTCGAGGTGGTCCTCGGCGTCGAACTCCTCGATGATCCGTCTCAGCTCCGACTCGGGTGCGTCCCGCAACTCGCGGGCGTGGTCGGCGATATTCGGCACCGCCCGGATCACGTTGTCGACGATGGGGACGGCGGCGACCTGCGCGGACCGGGACATCGGGTTGAGGTCGATCACGATCTCGATCTTGCCCATCTCCCCGAGCGCCTCGGCGCGGTCGCCGTCCTCCAGGGGGACGACCACGACGTCGGCGTCGGCGATGCCGTCCGCGTCGACCGTCGCGCGCTCGTGATCCAGCCCGGGAATCCGACCGTCGGCGTCCAGGCCCTTGACCTCCTCGGCGCCGTGTTCCCGGAGGTGGTCCGCGATGGCCTGCATCCGCTCGTCGGTTCTGTTGAACAGGTTCACTTCGAGGTCGGCGTCGACCGCGTCCGCCAATTCGACGACCTCCTCGGGGACGAGCGCGGCGACGTTACCGTTCACCGAGAGCACCGGGTGGTCGGCCAGCAGGAGGTGTGCGGCGGCCGCTCGCTCGGCCTCCTCGGCGCTGGGGATGGTCCGCTCGCCGACGAGGTAGTCGAACGCCTCCCCGCGGCCCTCCGCGATGAGGCCCTGGCGGTGGGTGAGACCCTTCTCGACGCCCGCCTCGATGCGGTGGCGGGTGAGCAACTGCTCGTACCTGGGGTGACTCTCGGGGACGTCGACCTCGTCGCTCATGACGCCGGATTGGCACCAGCACCTAAAAAGTAGCCCGTTACCGCGCCGCGGGAGACGCCGGTCGCTACTCGGCGACCGTCGTCATCGCCTGGGGTGCGTGTTCCTTCAGCATCTCCATCGACTCGCGGGCCTCCCGCCGGGAGTCGAAGGTGCGGAGACTCTGGGCGATGGCGTTGCCGTTCTCGTCGATGAGCCGCCAGCGCCAGAGGCCGTCGGCCTCCTGCAGTTCGAACGCGGCGATGTCGATCTCGAGGATGCTGGCGTCGTGCAGTTCCCTGCGGACGCTCTCGAGGGCCTCCTTGGCGTCCTCGCGGTTGCTGTAGTCGTTCTCGCTGGAGGCCAGCGAGTTGCCTTCCTCGTCGATCAGCCGCCAGGTCCAGTGGTCCTCGCGCTCGACGAGTTCGAACGCGGCCTCGTCGTAGTCGAGAATGTCGGCGGTCCGGATGACGTCGCGGACCTCCTCGATTGCGGCCTCGGCGTCCTCGCTGGTCTCGTAGGACCCGGGACTCTGCATGATCGTCTCGCGCTCGTCGTCGATCAGCCGCCAGGTCCAGCCGTCGTCGGCACCCCGGAGCTGGAACGTCGCGGCCTGCAACTCGAACACCGTCGCGTCGGCGGCGTGGTCCCGGACGGTCTCGACCTCCGCGATGGCGTCGTCCCGGTTGCCGTAGGCGCGGGAACTGGACGCCACGACGTTCCGGCCGGGTTCGATGATCCGCCAGGAGTGACGGTCGCCGCTGGCGGTCAACTGCAGGGCGAGTTCCTCGATCGTGTCGATCGAGGCGCTCGCGGCGACTTCCCGGACCACCGACTCGATGGTCGAGACGGCCTCGTCGCGGGTGCCGTAGACGTCCTCGCCCTCGGCGACGACCGAGCCGTCGGGCAGGACGAACTGCCACGTCCAGTCGTCGTCGACGGCGTAGACCTGGTAGACGGCCTCGCCCATCTTCCGGGCGTCGCCGTCGGCGGCGTCGGCCACCCGGTCCATCGCTTCCCTGGCGGCCTGCTCGGAGGGAAGCATCTCGGGACCACGGGCGGTCGTCTCCCCGCCCTCGTCGATCAGCCGCCAGTTCCAGTTCTCGTCCTCGTCGTGGAACAGTTCGAACGCCGCGGCCTCGACCTCCAGCACGTCGGCGTCGGGGGCCTGCTCCTTGATCGTCATCATCGAGGCGGCGGCCGAGTCACGGGAGTCGTGCTCCTCGCCACTGTCGGCCATCACGTTGCCGTCCTCGTCGATGAGCCGCCACCGCCACTCGTCGCCCACCTCGTAGAGTTTGAACGCGGCGCCCTCGAACTCCCTGAGCTCCGCCTCCTGGGCCTGGGCCTGGGCCTTGTCGACCGTCTCCGCGGCGGCTTCGCTGGAGTCGAACGTCTCGACGCTGGTCGCCAGCACCTCGCGGTCCTCGGTGACGAGCCGCCAGCGCCAGCCGTCGTCGGTGGGGTAGTACTCGAAGTCCGCGTTCTGGATCGAGACGACTTCCGCGTCCCGGGCGTTGTCCCGGACGGTGGTGGCGGTGTTCTCGGCGGGACCGGGGGCGTTGGCCGTCGCCGCGCTCCGCGCGTAGACGTCGCCGTCCTCGTCGACGAGGCGCCACTCCCAGCCGTCCTCGGCCGGGGTGATCTCGAAGCTCGGGTCCTCGGCGTCCAGAAGCGGCGCGTTGGCGACGTCTTCCAGCAGGTCGTAGACCTGCTCCTCGGCGACGCGTTGTTCGGTGTAGCCGGACTCGCTGGTCGCCAGTTCCTGGTCGTCGGCGTCGACCAGCCGCCAGTGCCAGGAGCCGTCCTTCTCGAACAGTTCGACGCCGAGCGTCTCGACGGCGAGGGTGCGGGCGTCTTCTGCGAGACCCTTCGCGATCTCCGTCCCCTCGGCGGCGTCGCCGTAGGTCTTGATGCCGTGGGGGCCTTCCGCGACGACGTTGCGGTCCTCGTCGACGAGGCGCCAGCGGTACTCGCCCCCTTCCTCGTGGATCTGGAACGCGCCGTCGCCCTCGATGTCGATGATCTCCGCGTCCGGGCCGAACTCCTTGAGGTCGTTGACCGACTCGGCGGCGTCATCGCGGGAGCCGTACTCCTCGTCGCTCTCGGCGACGATGCTACCGGCCTCGCTCATCAGCACCCACTTCCAGCTGTCTTCGGCGGCCTCGTACAGCCGGAACGCGGCGTGCTTGATCTCTAGCAGGCCCGCCTCTTTGACCTTCGTCTTGATGCGGTCGACGGACTCCTCGGTCTCCAGTTTGGAGACGTAGGAGTCGACGCTCCCCGCGATGGCCTCCTGGTCGATCAGCCGCCAGGTCCAGTCCTTGCCGTCGCGGTACACCGAGAACATTCCGCCGCGGATCGACTCCCCGACGACGACCGGCGGGTGTTCGTCCTCGCGTTCGTACTCTGGCGACAGGAAGAGGCTTTTCTCGCCAGTGATGATCGGCACCAGAACCGCGATCAGCACCATCAGCCCGATGCCCCCGGAGTAGGTGGCGATGATCTGGTTCCGGTAGTTGACGGCGTTGTCGTTGATCGGCGGCCAGTGCTCGGGGTACGCGTAGGCGAAGAAGACGACGGCCCCGAGCGCGACCAGCGCCCCGAGGATGGTCAGCCAGGCACTGAACCGCTTCAGCGGCAACAGCAACACGATGCCAAGGAGTCCGAGTGGCAGTCCCGCGGCCGCCAGCGTCAGCGACAGACCGCGGAACAGGAAGTTCGCACCCACAGGTCCCTCGGCGAGCGTCAGAAAGAGTGCTACCCCGACGAACGAAACGACTGCTCCGATCAGGAACAGCCAGTACCCCCACACGTCCTTTTTCGACTCCGGTTCACCGACGTACCTGGCGTACAACTGGAACAGTTGTCCGCCCTCAATATCGCTCGTTGACATCGGGTCTCACGTCACGGAAAGCATGACCCCGGGGTGCAATAAACCCCCCGGCCGGCTGGAAGGATATCCCTACCTCGAAGTACGAATACCCTACTGTCAGGCGTTCAACAGGTGGTTAACGGAGGGTCGCGCCACCGGGGTGAATCCCGGTCACCTCGGGGTCGTAGCCCGCGTCGCTCAGGCCGGTCCCGAGCGCGAAGACGGTGTCCCCGAGCATCGCCATCGACGCCTCCCCGCCGTCATCGCTGACGTCACGTATCGCGGCTCTCACGTCTTCGGTGAGCAACCCGACTTCCCGGGCGAACCGCCTGGAAGCGTACAGCACCTGCTCGACGGTCGGTTTCCGGACGACCTCCGACAGCGCCTCCTCGCCGGGGCGGTCGAGGTGCTCGACGTCTCCCTCGATGACCTCGCCGGTGTCCAGTCCGCCGAAGGAGACGTACTCGATTCGGCCACGAGCGGGGACGGCGTCGAGTTTCCCGTGGTGAGGGCCGCCCGGTTCGAGTCGTATCGGGACGCCGCCACGGGCCTGGGCGACGACGTCGCCGAGGCCGGTCCCTGCCTGGACTTCCGCCCCGTGAGCGACGGTGACGAGTTCGTTCTCCGAGAGGGCCGTCTCGAACAGTTCGTTGGCCGCGAGTGCCGTCCCGAGGGCCATCGCACCGGAGACGCCGAACCCGGCACCGAGCGGTAGCGGCGTCTCGCCCTCGACGGTGGCCCGGACCGACAGCGCGTCCAGCACCCGCTCGACGGCCCCCATCTCGACGTCTTCCCCGTTCAGACGGATCGTCGTCTCCGCGGCAGGACGGACCTCGACGGTCACGCCGTCGGTGAGGGTCACGCCCGCACCAGTCGACCCGGTCCGGGTCGGGTCCTCGTCGCGCTCGACGGTGAAGAATCCGGTGACGTGCCCCGGAACGAACGCCCGCGCAACGTCGTCCATGTACGGCGCTCGTCGCGGCGGGATAAATAGACGGTGGTACCGGACCCTGGGGGACCCACTTCCCGCCGGTCGGCCGCCGGCCGCGATCCGTCGGCAATCTTTTCACCGACCGACGTGACGCGGCGTCCATGGCGGGTTCCGACCTCGACGACCTGGACCGGTACATCATCTACGCGCTCCAGGGCGACGCCCGACGCACGTCTGCCAGCGACGTGGCCGAACGGATGGACGTGTCGGCCAGCACCGTCCGAAAGCGACTGCAGAAACTGGAGGAGTCGGGGGTCATCCGGGGCTACCACCTCGACGTGGACTACGAGCGTGCCGGCTTCCAGTTGCACACCCTCATCGTCTGCACCGCGCCGGTGCCCGACCGCGAGGAACTCGCCTGGCGCGCGCTGGACGTGGAGGGCGTCGTCGCCGTCCGGGAAGTGATGACCGGTAGCGAGAACGTCCACGTCGAGGTGGTCGGCGTCGACGGGGACGACCTCAGTCGCATCGGCCGGGAACTCGACGCCCTGGGACTGGCAATCGAGGACGAGGACATCATCCGCAACGAGTACGTCAGCGCCTACGAGGGGTTCGCGGCCGACGGCGACCGGGACTGACGGTCCGATCTGCCGCCCCGCCGAGGGAGCACCATCGTCCGAACCCGCACGTCGCCGGATCGTGCGGATCGCCGGGGCCGTCCGGTTCCGCTCTCGATCTCTGCAACGGGCGTTCGGGGAAGTAACTGCAGGAGACCGGGACGCACCGGCCGGAGGTCCGGCCTGGACCGGGCCATTCACGGTTGCCGCCTATTCTAACCTATTATTTACCGATTCGGGAAATAGACCGGTCGATTTATACTGCCTCGTGAACAAACCTCTGGTGAGCCGGGTCGAGTCGTCCCCACGACCGGCGGGCGTCTCGACCGTCGAGGTACCCATGACACCAGAACGAATCGGTACGTCCCTGAAAGACGCCATCCGGTCCGAGGACCGGCCGGTCGCCGTCGTGATCGGCGACGAGGCGGCGAAAGCCGTGGCGGACCACCTCTCGGCCGACTACGACGTGACCCTCCTGACCGACGATCGGGGCGTCGTCAAGTCTGCCGAGTCGACCGGACTCGACGCCCACCACGTCGACCCGACCCGGGGGAGCGTGCTCAAGGACCACGCCGCGGACGCAGACGCCGCGGTCGTCAGCGCAAGTCGGGACCGCGAGACGCTCCTCGCTACGCAACTCCTCCGGCACGGGTGCGGCGTCGACTGCGTCGCCGTGCTGGTCAACGATCCCGACAACCGCCACCTCTTCCGGGACCTCGACGTCGACCTGCTGGACGCCCAGACCTTGCTGGCGCCGGAGGTCGAACGCGCGTTCGCCGGTTCCATCAGGGAATGACCGCCGTGGGACCCCTCGACGAACCTCTCTCGTAACCATGCCGAAAGAATTGGAACGCGACCTCGGTCTACCGTCGGTACTGGCGATAAGCGTCGGTGCGATGGTCGGGAGCGGCATCTTCATCCTGCCCGCGCTGGCGATGAAGATGGCCGGGTCGGCCGTCGTGATCGCGTACCTGCTGGCCGGCCTGCTGGTGTTACCCGCCGCCCTGAGCAAGTCCGAGATGGCGACCGCGATGCCGGAGGCCGGCGGCACGTACGTCTACATCGAACGGAGTATGGGCCCGCTGCTGGGAACCATCGCGGGCATCGGGACCTGGTTCGCCCTCTCGTTCAAGGGGGCGCTCGCGCTGGTCGGCGGTGCCCCCTACATCGTGTTGCTGTTCGACCTCCCGGTCGACGTCGTCGCCGTCGGCCTGGCCGCGGTGCTGGTCGTCGTGAACCTCGTCGGCGTGAAACAGACCGGGCGACTGCAGGTACTGATCGTCACCGTCATGCTGGCGGCGATGGCCTGGTTCGCGGTCGGCAGCGTCGGGTCCGTCGCCCCCGTTCGCTACGACGGCATGTTCGCGGACCCGTCGGGCGGACTGCTCGCCGCGACGGGGTTCGTGTTCGTCTCGTACGCGGGCGTCACGAAGGTCGCCAGCGTCGCCGAGGAGATCGAGAACCCCGGCCGGAACATCCCCCTGGGGATGCTCGGGTCGCTGGCGTTCACCACCGTGCTGTACGTGCTCGTGGTCGCCGTGCTGGTCGGGGCGGCACCGACCCCGAACCTGGCCGGGTCCCTGACCCCGGTGGCCGACGTCGCCGCGGCGACCCTCGCCCGACCGGGACTGGTCGCGGTCGTCCTGGCCGCGATCCTGGCGCTGATCAGCACGGCCAACGCCGGCCTACTGTCGTCCTCGCGGTACCCCTTCGCCATGAGTCGGGACGGACTCATGCCCGGCGCGTTCGAGAGCGTCAGCGAGCGCTTCGGGACGCCGACGACGGCCATCTCGCTGACCGGTGGCGTCCTGCTGGCGATGATCGTGTTCGTGCCCATCGACGACATCGCCAAACTCGGGAGCGCCTTCCAGATCCTCGTGTTCGTGCTGATCAACGTGGCGGTGATCGCGTTCCGCGAGAGCGACGTCGAGGCCTACGACCCCGAGTTCCGGGACCCGCTGTACCCCTGGTCACAGACGTTCGGCGTCGTCGGCGGCCTCGTCTTGCTCACCCAGATGGGCACCCTGCCGCTGGTCGGCGCGGTGCTGATCGTCTCCGCGGGGTTGATCTGGTACCTCGTGTACGCACGCAAGCGGGTGCGGCGGGAGGGCGTCGCCCGCGACGAACTCCGCCGCAGGGTCGGCCGCCGGGTCGTCGAACGGACCCGCTCGGAGGTCGCCGACCGCGACGGCTACGACGTCGTCGTCGCAGTCACCGAGGAGACGACCCCGGACCGCGAGGCGGGCCTCGTCCGGGCCGCCGCCATCGTCGCCAGGGAACGGGACGGGACCGTGACCGTCGTCCGGTTCGACGAAGTCCCCGACCAGATGCCGCTTGAACCCGCCAGCGAGACGCTGTCGGCAGGCGACGAGGAGTTCGAGCGCCGCCTGGACCGACTGGCCCAGCGCCTGGACGTCCCCCTGGAGTACGGCGAGATCGTCAGCCACGACACCCGCCACGCGGTCGCCAACTTCGCCGACGACCACGGCGCCGACCTGCTGTTGCTGGAGGGGGTCCACGGCGGCCTGCGGTCGCGGTTGCTCGGCAACGACCCCGACTGGATCACGCGGCACGCTCCCTGCGACGTCGTGCTGGTCGACGTCCACCCGGACCACGCCTACGACGAGGTCACGCTGGTCACCGATCGTGGCCCCTTCGACCCGCTGAAAGTCCAGGTGGCCGACGCGCTCGCCGCCGCCGGCGACGCCACGATGGCGCTGGTCCAGACGGTCCCCAACGACGCGACCGAGGAGATGCAGACGGCGATCCGGGACTACCACGACGAACTGGCAACGCTCGCCTCGGTCCCGGTCGAGTCGCGTGTCGTCGCGGAGGACGACCTTGGGAGGGCCGTCACGTCCGCGGACCTGGCCGTCGTGGAGGGCGACGACGGTGGCCTGCTACGGGGGCGACCCCACCGGCAGGTGCTCGACGCGGCGGACGCCCCGTCGGTCGTCGTGCGGCCCCACGAAGAACGCAAACCCGGCCCGCTCGGACGGGTCCTCGAGCGCGTCGCCTTCTAGGCGTCCTTCGCGCCCTCGACCGTCTCGCGGACGGCCTCGGCACCCTCGTCGTGGACGAGGTCACCGACGACGACCACGTCGGCGTGTTCGCCCATCGTCCGCGCGGAATCGTAATCGTGGACGCCGCCGCCGTAGAACAGGGTGGCGTCGTCGGTCGCGTCGGCGGCGGCCGCGACCCGTTCGGTGTCGCCGAACGTGCCGGAGTACTCGACGTAGACGATCTCCTGGTTGAGCATGTGCTCGGCCACCTCGGCGTAGGCGGCGACGTCGTCGACGGACTGCTCGCAGTTGGCCTCCGTCAACTGCGCGACGGAGGCCTCGGGGTTGAGAACGATGTACGCCTCGAGGGTGGTCCGGTCCCAGTCGACATCGTCGAGTCGGACCCACTCCTTGTGGGCACCGACGACCCAGAACGGGTGGCCCGCGTTCAACACGAGCGGCACGAGGTAGCCGTCCAGGGCGTCGTCGTCGACGACGACGGTCGGATCGCTCGGTTCCTGGTAGAGGGGTACGTCGTACCTGCGGCACGCGTCGATGACCCGCGTCATCTTGTCCTCGGTCACGTCCAGCGTACCGCCGACTTCGATCGCGTCGGTCCCCGTGGCGACCACGTCGTCGTAGGTGTCACCGTCGACCAGATCCTTGTCCGGATCGATCTTGAGGACGTGGTCCCACGACTCCCACGGCTGACCCATATCCGTTGATCCTCGCCACCCTTTAAAAAGAACACGTTTTCCGGGCCGTCGCCCGGCGTCTCGTACGATAATTTCGTGGTTCATCCACCGGAACGTGGTTACTCCCGCGGCTCGAACCGGTGAACGACCGCCTCGTCGTCGTCGTCCCACTCGGTGTCGTGGGTCCGTTCGATCCGCCGCTTGTACGATTCCAGGTCCGGCGACCCCTCCGCGCGGGCGTCCTCGTCGGTCATCTCACCCAGTCGCTCGGTCTCGACCGCCGTGACGACGAACTCGGTGCCGTCGATCTCGAAGACGTCGCCCTCGTCGGCGTGCTGGTCGCCGCGGTGCAACTGGGTGATCTCGCCGTCGAGCACCTTCTGGCGGATGCGCTCGGCCGGGAGCAACGTCGAGGCGTCGATGTGTGCCATGGGCGTCACTCCGACCGCCTGGCCAAAACGCCTGGTGGTCTCGACCGGCCCGAGCGCTCCGGCGTCGTGGGGCGAAAGGACGCGAATCGTTCGCCGGCACGATATATGAATATATGTGCATATATTCATATATGGTCGCAGAATCCGAGAGTCCGACGGTGTCACGAGGATCCGTCACTCCTCGTCGGATTCTAGTTCGCTCGCGTCGAGTTCGCCGACGAGGTAATCCCGTCCTCGCTCCGAGAGCTGATAGATGGTACGGTCCTCGTCGTAGTACTCCACTAACCCGTGACCCAGCAACTGACCGAGGTGTTCTCGGACCGTCGTCCGTGCGTAGTCCGAGTTGGCGGCGATCAGCGCGGGAGTGAGAACCAATTCGTCGCGATCGTCGTTCTCCAGACGCTCAAGAATGGCCCGATCCGCCGGCGTCATCCACGACGCGAGCCGGGGATGCATCGGAAGAACCCGCCGCGCCGAAGCCGTATGACTGTTTTCATCTCCCAGCCTCTAGTACAATATTGTATCTAATTCGTACAGTATTGTTGGTAACACTCAAGCCGAACACGGGGGAATGGCACCACACGACACGGATGAACGGAAGATCGCGTCCGGCTTGTGGCAAAAACGTGGACGGAATGCGGTCAGTCGGACCTGTTACGGTCGTTCTCCAGCCGTGCGGTCACCGGATTGACGATCACCTCTACGCAGAACTAAACAACGGAGAATCGTCATGACGTGGGGCGTATACAACGGCCAGAGCTGGTCGAAGATACTTCACTTCAGGACGACGTCCTCGATCACGCGCCGTTCGCCGTCGGGGTCGTCCTCGTACTTGTAGCGGACGCCGGCCTCCTCGTCCTCGGTGACCCGGTGTGAGCCGTCACAGAAGGGGTACTCCCGGGAGAGACCACAGAGACAGATGGCCACGTCACCTTTCTCGTCGTCGAGGTCGCTCTCGTCGATCTTCAGCGGGCCGCGTGCGGTGTGTGTCACCTCTCGCGCCATGCGGCCCACTACCGGGAGGGGCGACGTAGACCTGACGACCGTCGAGGACGGCCGCCCGTCGAGAACGCGTCGGAAGTCCCGGCCACCCGAGAGCGTCCTCCAGCACCGCATCCAGTTCGTCGGCGTCGGCGTCGAGAACGCGTCGGAAGTCCCGGCCACCCGAGAGGGGTTAGCCGTCTTTCGCCTGGTCGAGCCAGTCGGGAGCCTCGATGGTCGTGGACCCGACCGCCGAGAACGAGACCGTCACCCCGTACTCGACGGTCCGCTGGTCGGTCTCGACGGTGGCGCTGACCTCGACGTGCCGGATCACGCCGTTCTCGTCGACCAGCAGCGTCCCCGAGGTGGTCGCGCCGGCGCTCTCGCGGTCGACGTCCACCTCCGAGGGGAGGGTCACGTTCGTCGCCTCGTACCGCAGGAGGTGTTCGCCGTCGCGCTGGACGATCCCGTCGAAGGTCCAGTTGGCGTTCCAGAGGGCGTCACGGGCCCGGGAGTCGGCCCCGAACCTGGGACTGTCCGGGATGGCGCTCACCTGGTCGGTCGTCCCGTGACTGGTCTCGCCGTCGATGGTGACCGTCCGGTAGGTGGTCCCGGACTCCGTGTAGTAGGTGCCGACGCCGTCGTCGGTCTCGACCTGCATCCAGCCGCGGTCGTCGTCCGGCGTGACCTTGCCCCGGAGTGCGACGTTCTGGCCGTCGCCGTCGACCGTCAACCGGAAGTCGACGTCGACGGTGACCGACGTCCCGTCGAGGGCGCTGGCGTGGGCGTCGAGCAGGGCCTCACGATCGGTCACCCCCTGCTCGGAGACGCCCGGCGGCATCGACTGGAACGGCTGCGGCGTCGGCGTCGCTGTCGCCGTGGGGGTGTCCCCCGGCGTCGACTCCGTACCTGGATCCTGCTGGCCGGAACCGCCACACCCCGCGAGCACGACTGCGAGCGCGAGTGCGACGGCGGCGACGGTTCGTCGGTTCATGGTTGGCCATTGCCAGATGGGCGACTTATCGCTGCTGGCCGACTGGTCGGCGGCCGGATGCCGCCCCGCGTGCGATTATTCGTCCGGCGTAGCCCGGACGCCGACGAACAGGCCGTCCCCGTGGCCCTCACGGACCGGGTCCGGTTCTTCCATCTCGGCCGGGTTCTCGAAGATCGTCTGGACGAACTCGAAGTCGGTGAAGCCCGTTGCTTCGAGCTCCGCCACGAAGTCCTCCGTCGTGGCGAACGACGCGTCCCTGTAGAACGGGGACTCGTCCTTGTTGGCCTCGTACTGCCGGCCGACGGGCGTGTCCGCGTCCAGTAGACCGGCCACGAGCGTGCCGTCCGGCCGGAGGACGCGCCGAGCCTCCGCGAGGGTCGCCTGGACGTCGTCCAGGAAACAGATGGTCGTGACGAGGAGGGCCAGGTCGACGCTGTCGTTCGCGAGCGGCAACGCCTCCCCGACGCCCAGGAGGGCGTCGACGCCCCGGTCAGCCGCCCGGTCGAGCATTGGGGTCGCCGGGTCGACGCCGACGTCCACGTCCAGCGGTGCCGCGAAGCGGCCGCTGCCGACGCCGATTTCGACGCCGAACGCGTCCCCGGGGACGAGTTCGGACAGCGCCTCCTGCTCGGCCCTGTAGGCCTCCCGGTTGGCCTCGAACCACTGGTCGTACTCCTCGGCGAGGTCCACGAACGGTTGGGTCGTCGGCACGGTCACACCTCCGTCGGACGGTAGACAGCGATCGGTCCCATCTCGAACACGGCCGGGAGGTGGATCCGGACGTGAATAATCCTTGTCCAGTCCGGTCGACGACGGGTGAGGGCGCGAAACGGACACTGCAGGCGCGAAAATGTTCGTTTCGTTCCCAAAGCCATTACTGAAACCCGCGTCTGGATCGACCATGGAGAGCGGTCAGGCGTCGGACGACGACGAGTACGGACGGCCGGTGGAGGTCGGCGGGAGCGACGAACTGGCGGTGCTCGCGGCGTCCCGGACCGTCCTCGTCGCGTTTCGGGCTGACTGGTGTGGGCCCTGCCAGCTGCAAGACCCCGTCCTCGAAACGGTGGCCGCGGACACCGACGCCGCGGTGGCCAGGATCGACGTCGACGCGAACCCGTCGGTGGCCGACGCCTACGACGTCCGGGGGGTCCCGACGCTGGTGTTGCTCGTCGACGGCGAACGGGTCGATCGACTCGTCGGCCTCCGCCACGGAGCGGAACTCCGCGACCTCCTCGCCCGATACGTCGGGTAGCCGCCCGTTTTCCTTCTCAGTATCAGATGATTTTTTTAACTTCGAGATCGATATACACGATAGATGACCCGACCACTGCCGGACCACCGCCCGTCGGGCGCGACGTCCGGACGCTCAGCGACGAGCAGACGTGGCCGATTCACCCGGGTGGACCGTGCGACAGACGCCGATTCGACGAGCGGCACGACGGTGGAAGGGTAATGTCGAGCGGACTCCAGACGCCGGCGGCGTTCGTACGGGACAGCGAGGAGCGACTCGTCGAGACGACGATGGACCTGCTGGCCTACGACACGTCGAACCCGCCGGGTGAGACGGCCGAGATCGCCGCCGACGTTGAATCGCGGCTGGCGGACCTGGGCCTGGAGACGGAGACGTTCGCGGTCGACCCCGAGAAGCCGAACGTCATGGCGACGCTCCCGGGCGAACGCGAGGAGACGCTCCTTTTCAACGGCCACTTCGACACCGTCCCCTACGACGCCGAGGGCTGGTCGGCGGACCCGCTTGGGGAGCGACGGGACGGCCGCATCTACGGTCGGGGCGCGACTGACATGAAAGGCCAGGTCGCGGCGATGCTGGAAGTCGCCCGGGCGTTCGTCGAGACGGAGACGACGCCGCCGCTGGACCTGCGGTTCGTGTTCGTCTCCGACGAGGAGACCGGCGGCGACGCCGGCATCGAGGCCATGCTCGACGGGCCCGGCGTCGAGGCCGACGCCTGCGTCATCGGGGAGACGACCTGCTGTCGCGGTCGGCACTCGATCACGGTGGCCGACCGCGGGTGCATCTGGTTGACCCTGGAGGCCGACGGCGAGTCGGCCCACGGGTCCCGGCCGATGCTCGGCGAGAACGCCGTCGACCGCCTGTACGACGCGCTGACGACCCTCCTGGAACAGTTCGGCGACCGACCGCTGGACCTCGACCCCGACCTCGATCCCATCGTCGACGAGTCCGTGGCCTACTACGAACCGACCATCGGTGCGTCGGCCGCCCGGGATCTGTTCCAGCACCCGACCATCAACGTGGGTACTATCGAGGGTGGAGAAGCGATCAACGTCGTGCCCAGTCAGGCCACCGCGCGGGTGGACCTCAGACTCACGGCCGGCGTCGAGACGGAGGCCGTCCTGGCGGACGTGGAGACCTGCATCGACGAGTGCGAAGGCGTCTCGGTGGCCGACGTCTCCTGGAGCGTCGGGTCCTACGAACCCGTCGACAGTCCGCTGGTCGACGCAGCGACGGAACTGGCCAGCGACGTCATGGGCGAGTCGGTGTACCGGCGGAGCGCGACCGGGGGCGGCGACGCCAAGAAGTTCCGCCACGCGGGCGTCCCGACGGTCGAACTCGGCATGGGCACCGACACCGTCCACGCCGTCGACGAGTTCACTACCACCGAGGCGCTCGTGAACAACGCGACCGCCTACGCCCGACTCCCCTACGCCATCGCGGACCGTCTCTGAACGTCTCCGACCGCTCGACACCGGACAACCAGAGACGTGTTGCCCGCCGATCATTCCGGCAACAACGCTGTTGAGCGTGGTTAGAATTTATTTCATAGTTCTTATTGTGATTAGAATCGTTATTTCCTGGAACGTCGTACCATGGCACACGGTTCGTTCGAGGGCGACGCGACCGGACCGGACGGGCGGACGAACGAGCGAGGTGACGGCGAGGCGGTCGGCGTCGACCGCCGGGGGTTCATCCGGGCGGGGGCCGCAACGACGGGCGTCGCGGTCGGGGCCGGCAGCGTCAGCGCACCGAGTACAGCACGACGGACTGACCATCGAGTCGTTCGACGGGACACCGCTGGTGGCGACGCTGTACACTCCCGACGACGACCAGGCCTACCCCGCGATCCTGATGACCCACGGGAGGGATCCGACCGGAAGTCCGACCGCGTGACCCGCAAGGCCGACCATTACGCTTCCCACGGCTACGTCGTACTCACCTACGACTCCCGTGGGTTCGGCGACTCCGGCGGCGTCGTCGGCCTGAACGGCCCCGACGAGGTGCGGGACGCCAGGACGCTGATCGACCGGTTGACCGGGCGGGGCGACATCGTCCACGACGCCGCGGGCGACCCCCGACTGGGCATGGACGGCTACTCCTACTCGGGGGTCATCCAGTTGCTCACGGCCGCGGAGGACGACCGCATCGACACCGTCGTGCCGCGGATCACCTGGAACGACCTGGAATTTCGATGGCGTCCCACGGCGTGATCAAGATCGGATGGCTGACCCTGCTCCTTGCGGCCGGCGCCATCGACACCTGGGAGTGGGACTCCGGTCCCGGACTGGACGGGGACCTCCGGGAGTGGTACCTCGACGCGCTCCTGAACAACGAACTCCCCCAGGACGCCAGAGACGCCTTCGTGGAGCGGTCGGTCGCCGGCAAGATCGATCAGGTCGACGCGCCCGCGTTGCTCGTCCAGGGCTGGGACGACACCCTGTTCAAGACCGCCGAGGCGCTGCGGACCTACCGCGCGCTCCTGGACGACGGCGTCGACAGCCCCATCCTGTACCTGGGCGACACGAAGGACGACGGCTACACCTACCTCGAACAGGGCTTCTGGTGGTGGGAAGACGAGCGTACCCGGTTCCGGTGGGTCGCCAGCCAGAACCTCGACATCGTCGGCGCGCCGGAGGTCACGCTGTGGGCCTACAACGACGGCCCCGAGTCCAGGTTGTTCTACCACGACGACGGCGAGGGCGACCGGGAGTTGATCAACGACGTCGGCGAGGCGGTCCGGATCGAGGGGTCCGGCTACCGGAAGGTGACGTTCACCTTCCCGCCGTTCCAGCGGTTCGTCCCCGAGGACGAGTACTTCGACCCGGAGATCAGCGTCGAGAACCCCTTCTACCTCGATTCGCGGGATTCGGACGGCGTCTACGTCGTGCACTCGTCTGACTACCCCTCGCGGTTCGCCCTGCCGTACCACTACGTGGACGACGACCTCCAGGCCAGCGCCACGGCACCACGGGGACGGTCGCCGTCGGCGACGAGATCCACGCTGCCGTCGACAGCGCACCGGTCCGCGACGGGCCGGGGACCGGCTACTCGGTCATCAAGAACAAGCACGTCTACGCCTCCGGGCAGGTGGTCGACGGCCCGGTCCGGAACGACGGCTACGTCTGGTGGGAGGCCCACTGGTACGAGGACGCCGAAGGCTTCCGCGGATGGATCGCCGAACAGAACCTCGGCCGCGGCCCCCGGAAGACCGAACGCCTGGCCCCGGCGACCGCGTCGCCGTCGACACCAGCGGGTCCGATCTCCGGGTCCGTGACGGTCCCGGCCCCGGTTACGACGTGATAGACGGCGCGGAAGGCCGCATCGTCGCCGGGCCGGAGTGGGCACACGACGACTCCACCCGGTACGCCTGGTGGAAGGTCGACTACGACAACTACGCCACCGGGTGGTCGGCCCAGGACTACCTCACCAGGATCTGAATCGGACCCCGCCGTCCTTCGCTCCACTCGCCGCCCCTCGACCCGGTCGGGATCGGCCAACGGGGTTATAAGGTCCTGTTGCTTACGGCGGGTCACGATGATGGCGACGACGCACGCGTTCGCCGGGGCCGCCGTCGCGTTGGTCACGGTGTTGGTCGCGCCCGACCTGACGGCAGCCGCCGTGGCCGGTGCGCTGGCGGGTGGGATCTTCCCGGACCTGGACCTCTACGCCGGCCACCGGCGGACGCTGCACTTTCCCGTCTACTACTGGGTGCCGACGGTCCCGGCGTTGCTCGGCGCACTCGTCTGGCCGGGGCCGGTCACCGTCGCCGTCGCCGCGTTCGCCGTCGCGGCCGCCCTGCACTCGGCCATGGAGGTGCTGGGCGGCGGTCTCGAACTGCGGCCCTGGCTCGGTACCTCCGAGCGGGCCGTCTACGACCATCACCGGGGCCGGTGGCTCCGACCGAGGCGGTGGGTCCGGTACGACGGCGCTCCCGAGGACTTCCTGCTCGGGGCGGCGTTCGCCGTCCCCGTCGTCCTCGTCGTCGACGGCCCCCTCCAGGCGGTCGTGATCGGTGCAATCGCGGCCTCGGGGCTGTACGCGGTACTCCGCAAGCACCTTCCCCGTTTCGCGGCGGCGGTGGCGCGATACACGCCACAGTCCCTCGCGGACTACGTGCCCGAGCGGTTCACCGAAGGTTGACCACGGGTTCCGTGGCGCTGACCGGGTCAGCATCCCGTCCGACAGCCGCAGCGACGCTCCCGGACCCCGAATACTCGTACTCGACGACCAGGTTCCAGTCGGCGTCGTACACGAGCACCACGTCACCGTCGTTGTTCCAGATTGGCTGGTTCGCACCCCAGTACAGGTCCGAGTCCGAATCCTGGCCGCTCCCGGTGTAGAGCGTGACCGGCTCGCCCGGGTCGAGGACGGTCCCTCCGGGGAACTCGTAGCTCCGGCCCGCTTCGTCCTCGACTCGCCAGCCACCGAGTTCGAGGCGCTCGTCCCCGACGTTCTCGAAGACGACGTACTCGCCGTTCAGGTTCTCGCGGTCGTCGCCCGGCGCGTCGGCGTTGACCTCGACGACCGCCAGGGGCCCCTCACTCCCGCTCGTCGACCCTGGGTCGCGGCATTCCCAGACGCCCAGGCCCTCGTCTCGGGCGGATGCTTCCGCCTCGTCGAACGAATCGCGCTGCTCGAAGTCCGTCTCGTAGACGGTGGCGTAGCCCAGTTCCAGGAGTTCGTGGTTCAGCAGGTCGCCGTCGACGTAGAGGTACGCGAGCAACCGGTCGTAGCGGTCCCGCGGGCCCTCGCTGGGGTCGAGTTCGATGCGGACCGTCTCCCCGAGGACCCGCGAGCGGACGAACTCGCTGGCGCGGTGGCCCCAGTCCCGCAGGCAGTCCTTGCCCGCCTCGGTGTCCGGGACGCCCTCGAAGTCCGCCGGTTGGTTGGCGGTGTGGACCTCCGGCGTGTCGACGCCGACGAGTCTGGCGGTGTCGGTGGTCCCGTTGGCGTACTCGAACTCGACGGTGTCGCCGTCGATGACGCGCGTGATCGTGACCTCGTACTCGCCGGGCGTCTCCTCGCCGGACTGCGGGAGGCTGACGCACCCCGAGAGAACCAGCAATAGGGATAGCGTGAGGGCGACTAGCGGGCGCTTCCGTGGAGCCATTGGCCAGGGTTCGTCCGTCGGGGCTTTCAGTGTGGTGTGTCGAACGGCGACGAGGGGTATGTGAACATATGTGCATATGTTCATATAACCCCTAGCCGAACCGTCACTGGCCGACCCCGTCCAGCCGCATGGCGCGCGCGAGTGATCGGGGGCGGCTCTCGTGCCGCCCCCAACGGCTGGGGAGGTGTGAGGTCGACCCCTAGGTCTTGTATGCCGCTCGTCTTGCCGGCTTGGCCAGCAACAACGCTAGCGACCACTAGCGCTAGGGATGGCCACGCCCTCCCCAGCCGACTGCGTTGCTCGGGGCGCTCACGTCCGTTCGCGTCACCTGCGTTGCTCATCCACCGTCGGAGCAAGCGCCGACGAGCCCCCGCTCGCACGCTCGCGGGGACCTCGCGCGCGCCGACCGCCGAACCTTCGAACGTCCACCACAGAACGGTTAGGCTTGCGGCCGGAACCAGGCGATATGGACATGGAGTTGCTGGGGTGGCCCGAGGACGGGCCGACGCTGAACCTCGATCACGAGCGGTTCAGCTACGCGGGCAAGTTCGTGATGTCCGCGACCGGCAAGGCCGTCTGCCGGGACGACGAGATCGTCGCCGCCGTCGCGTTCTCCGAGGACCGCACGGACCCAAACGCGCTCTGGCTCCGGTACGTCACGGTCCGGCGGGACCGCCGCGGGGACGGCATCGGCCCCGAACTCGTGGGGTTCGTCGTCGAGCGAGCACGCGAGCGCGGGTACGAACGGGTCCGCATCGCGGTCAACAACCCCTACGCCTACGAGGCGCTGTACCGGGCCGGGTTCGGCTTCACCGGCGAGCGGACCGGCATCGCGGAACTCGTCCTCGAGTGGCCGGGCGACCGCTCGCCGGAGACCTACCGCGCCGGCCTCGAGGAGTTCGCGGGTCGGGACCTCTCCGGGGACGAACGGGAGTTCCTCGACCGACGGCGAGAGGCCGGACCGCCACCGGTCGAGAGCGGCGTCGACTCCGGGGAGCTCTCACCGTCGTGGGAAACCGAGTGAGAGGGTGACGAACCCACGGCTATCGCCGTCGAGGAGCAGTCCCGTAGAACGGCGCAACAGCTACCGGACCCTTCGGGTTCCGGACGAAGCGACCGTCACAGTCGTTCGAGGCTCACGGCGCGGGGGCCCTTGTCGGCCTGCTCGATGTCGAACTCGACCTCCTGGCCCTCCTCGAGGTCGGGACCGCCGACGTCCTCCATGTGGAAGAAGACGTCCTCGTCCGTTTCGTCCGTCTCGATGAACCCGTAGCCTTTCCGGTCGTGGAAGAAGGCAACCGTTCCCGTGGGCATTCCAAGTTACCCTATCGCCCACCCACACAAATAGCCATCGACCGTTCGACCGCAAGACGGCGACGGCATGTGACGGTACCCGGGGACGATAGGTTTGAAGCCCCGGCGGTCGTACACCGGTGCGATGGGAAACGCGGACCTACGTGACCTGGCCGCCGTCGAGTCGGTGCCGTTCGACGAACTGGACGGCACCCTCGTCGCCGTCGACGCCCACAACTGGCTGTACCGGTACCTCACCACGACGGTGCGGTTCACCGACGAGGACGCCTACACGACCGCCGACGGGACCGAGGTGGCGAACCTGATCGGCGTCGTCCAGGGCCTCCCCAAACTGCTGGAGAACGGCCTCACCCCCGTATTCGTCTGGGACGGTGGCGTCGTCGACCTCAAGGAAGAAGAGATCGAGCAGCGCCGCGAGGAACGCGAGCGCCGCGAGGAGCAACTCGAGGACGCCCGCGAGGCGGGCGACGCCCTCGAGGTCGCCCGCCTGGAGTCCCAGACCCAGCGACTGACCGACGTGATCCACGAGACGACACGCGAACTGCTGGACCGACTGGGCGTCCCGATGATCGAGGCGCCCGCGGAAGGCGAGGCCCAGGCCGCCCACATGGCACGGCGCGGCGACGTGGACTACGCGGGGACCGAGGACTACGACGCGCTCCTGCTGGGCGCACCGCTGACCCTCCGGCAGTTGACCAGTCGCGGCGACCCCGAACTGATGGACTTCGAGGCCACCCTCCAGCGCCACGACGTCACCTGGGAGCAACTGGTCGACGCCGCGATCCTGATGGGCACCGACTTCAACGAGGGCGTCCACGGCTACGGCCCGAAGACCGCCGTCGACGCCGTCAAAGAACACGGCGACCTCTGGGGCGTCTTCGATGCGGAGGACGTCTACGTCGAGCACGCCGACCGCATCAGGGAGTTGTTCCTGGACCCGACGGTGACCGACGACTACGAGTTCGAGACGAGCGTGGACCCGGACGTGGCGGCCGCCCGAGAGTACGTCCGCGACTGGGAGATTCCGGACGACGCCGTCCAGCGTGGCTTCGAGCGCATCGAAGATGCCGTCACCCAGACCGGACTGGACCGGTGGACGTGACCCTGGCCCCCGTCTGCCCGAGCGGAGGGTAGTCCGCTCGCACGCGCACGTGCGGCCGCACGAACGTATTTTGCGACTAACCAATTCGTCAAAGTATTAGTGCGCGGCAGGCGTCCATCCGTCCGTGATTCCCGGACGAGGACGCGAACCGCCCGCCCCGTGTGACGGAGCGCGATCCGGATGAGCGCGGTCTTCTCCCCCGACCAGCGGCGTGAAATCGCGGGCCGGGCGCGGACGCTCCACGACCGACTCGACGGGCCGCCGAACGAACCGGGTGAAGACGGAGATCCGCGAGCAGGTCGTCGCCACGCGCTGGCCCGCCGACGAACCGCTCCCCGACTGGATCGACGACCTGGCGGCGCTGGTCGAGTACGTCGAAGCGACCGACGACGGACCGGTGGCCGTCGGCCAGGCGTCGGACGACCGGCCGACCGTCCCCGCGGACGTCCCGTTCGCGGAACTGGTGGCCCGGATCGTGGGGTTCGCCTCCGACCGCCTCCCGGAGACGGTTCCCGGGGACGCGGCCGGCCCGCTGATCGAGTGGTTCGGCCGCCGGTGCAAGGTCCTCGCTACCCGGGCGCTGTACGTCGAGTTCAAGAGCTTCGTCTCCCACCACGACCCGGATCTGGCGCGGGCGGACCCCGACGAGTTCGCGGACCCGCCCACCGCACTGTACGAGGCGTTCGTCGACGCGATGGTCCAGGGCGGGGTCCGGGACCTCTGTCTCGAGTACCCCGTGCTGGCGCGGCAACTCGTCGAAGTGACGGACCAGTGGGTCGAGGCGACCACCGAACTCGTCCGGCGGATCGAAGCGGACCGGCGCGCGCTCGCCGACCGGTTCGGCGTCGAGGGGCCGGTGACCCGCCTCGAACCCCTGGCGAACGACACGCACGCCCGGGGCCGGACGCCCGTCCGCGTCGAGTTCGAGACGGGGTCGGTCGTCTACAAGCCCCGCCCCGTGGATTCAGGCGTGGTGCTGTACGAGGTGCTGGACCGGCTGGCCGCCCACCTCCCGTGGTCGGTCGATCCGCCGCGGTACCTCCCGCGCCCGGACTACGGCTGGATGGAACCGGTCGAGTACGCCGACCCCCACGACGAAGCGGCCGTCGCCGGATTCTACGAGCGCGCGGGGATGCTCCTCTGTGCGGCGTACGTCCTGGGCCTGACGGACTGCCAGTTCGAGAACGTCGTCGTCGACGGTGAGCGACCCGCGATCCTGGACGCCGAGACGGCATTTCACGCCTACCTCGACCCCACGGCGCGGACGATCCCCGCTGGCGTCGCCGAGTGGAGCACCCGGTCGGTGCTGTCGACCTCGATGCTCCCCTGGACCATCGGGGACCCCAGGGGACCGGACGTGGAAGACGAACGGGCACCGGTCGCGGCCTTCGGCGACGAGAGCGGCGAACTCGAACTCTCGGGGTACCCCCGGCCGCGCGTCAGGGCGGTCAACACCGACGTGATGGCCGTCGAGGCGGAGGACCCGACCATCGACCGCTCGGAGAACGTCCCGACCGTCGACGGCGAGGACCACCTCCCGGGCGAGTACGTCGACGAGATGGTCCGTGGCTTCGAGCGGACCTACGAGACCGTCCAGCGACTCCGGGACGAGGGCCGGTTCCGGTCCGAGGTAGTCGACGAGGGTGCCCTCGACGGCGTCGAGACGCGACTGGTCTACCGCGGCACGCACCGCTACGCCTCCGTCCTCAGATCGGCGGCCGCCCGCGACCCCCTCAGGGACGGCGCGCGACTGACCGTCGAGTTCGATCGCCTCGCGGTCCCGTTCTTCGACGACCGCATCGAGTCCGACCGGTGCTGGTTGCTGTTGGCCGCCGAGCGCCGGAGTCTGCGCCGGCGCGACGTCCCGAGGTTCACGACGACGCCGACCGGGACGACCGTCTCCCACGACGGCGATTCGGTCAGCGTCTCCGCGGACGCATCGGGCGTCGAGCGGGCCGGCCGGCGTCTCGACGCGATGGACGGGACCGACCGCGACCGCCAGACCTGGCTCCTGGAACGCTGTTTCCGGTCGTACGACCTCTCGGAGTCGGGGGGCGACCCGACCGAACTGACAGCGGAGCGGTCGACGGCGGCCGCGGTCGAACTGGGCGAGGCATTGATCGACGCGGCCGTCGAGACGTCGGCGGGTCGGCGGTGGGTCTCCTTCGAGAAGTCCGGCGGCGACGGGACGCTCACGATGCTCCCCTCGGGGATCAGCCTGTACAACGGCCGGGGCGGCGTCGGCCTCACCTTCGCGGCGCTGGCCGACGCGACCGGGCGCGACCGGTTCCGCCGGTACGCGACCGAGGCGCTGGACGGCGTCGTCGAGGAGGCCCGGGACGGTGCCGGCCGCTCGCTCGGCGGGACGTCGGGGCTGGGGTCGGTCGTGTACGTGCTGTCGGTCACGAGCGAGTTGCTCGACGAGCCCAGGTACCGGCGGGTGGCGGCCGAACTCGCTGACGAGGTGAGCGACGAACTGCTCGCGGCAGACGACACCTACGACGTCATGGCCGGGAGCGCGGGGACCCTGCTGGCGCTGCTGGCCCACCACGACCGATTCGGTGGCTCGGACGTCCTCGACCGGGGCCTCGCCTGCGGCGACCGGTTGCTGGACGCACGCGTCGGGGTCAACGGCCACCGGACCTGGCGGACCCTGGACGACGAACCCCTCCTGGGGTTCGCCCACGGTGCCAGCGGCATCGCCTGCGCTCTGGCCCGCCTCGCCGCGACGACCGGGGACACCCGGTACGAGGAGGCCGCCCGGGAGGCGCTGGCGTACGAGTCGGCCCACTACTCGGCCGACCGGTCCAACTGGCTCAACCCGACGTGGGACGTCGCGGAGGCGGACGTGGATCGCTGGTGTTACGGCCGAACCGGCGCCGTCCTCGCCCGCCTCGAAATCGGCACCTCCCTCGACGATGAGTCGTTCATCGTGGAAGCCGCAGAGACCCTCACGGCGACCGAGGGAGCCGGACTCGGCCCGGTCGATACACTCTGCTGTGGGAACGTCGGCCGGACCGAGGCGATGCTGGAAGCCGTCCGGCGGACGGACGCCGCGCCGACGGACGCCAGGGCCTTCGCCGGTCGGTTGGTCGCTCGCGCGGAGCGCGAAGGGTCGCTGTCGATGCCCGGCCACGCCGAGGCCGTCACCGACCCGACGTTCTTCGACGGCGTCTCCGGAGTCGCCTACACCTTGCTCCGGTTGCGCGACCCCGGGTCCCTCCCGTGCATCCCGTTGCTCGAATGACGTCTCGGGCGATTTCTGGTCCCGTCCGGCTCCCACAATTTACAGTTCGTTGCCACGTAAAGCCCAGAATGTTTACATTCTTACGATAAATTACAATATCTACAAAAATTTTTTGTGTAGTCCGGGGTGACGTAGATACGCATGTCGGTTGCACTCGACAGCAGCAAGACCGAGGCGCCCAGCAAGTCCGAATTCGACGCCGACTTCGACGTCGGTACCGACGACCCGTCGGGGGAACCGGCACAGGCCTGTTGTGCTGACCCCTGGACGTACGAGTGTACGACCCCCTGTTGAGGGCCAAGTCAGGCTCCCGAAACTGACCAACGACTGCCCTTCGATATTTTTCGCCGTCGAGCGGACGGGCGACCGTTCGGCTACCCTCCGGCGGAATTCCAGTCCGCCAACGAGGACGGGAACGATCGGGAGGACAACCGGGACGGGTCTCGATAGAACCAGACTCGCGAAAATTATCACGATTCGGACGAGTGACGACCTCGACGCGGGACCGCCGTGGGAATCAGGGTCCGATCACCACGTCATGGACAGGGGGCACACGTGTCGACGCTACACGTCCCGGGACAGGGTTCGTCCCCCTCCGCATTGCGTACCGACGTCGTCGTTCATCGTCGTGTCTTGCGGGGAGAACGTACATGCTTCCGTCCCCACGTCGTCTGCCGTGACCATACCACTGGCCGCACTGACGAGACTCAACACGAGTGTCAGAACGTGCCGTTTGAAACTCATTGGCAACGGCGGATCCATATTCCGACATTCTAAATATAAAACTATGCACGAATGGACCGATTCTACTGGCCGGGGGGAACCGGCTCCCGTCGATGTCGGCGACCCGGAACCGGGGGTCCGTCGAACACCGAGGGGAGCCAACTCCTGGAGGCGGGTTCGGCAGGTCCCCTGGCGCATTCGTCGGTGCAGTCCCCGGTCAGTCGGCCACGCCGACGTCAGCCCCGGGCAACGACCGTAGCGCCAGGCTCACGCCCGCGGTCCACCCGAAGTCGTACTGGAGTTCGTACTCGCCGTGGCCGTTCGCCAGCGAACAGTCCCGGACGTCGTACTTCTCGGCGGTCCGCCCGGTCCGCTCGAACTCGGACTCGACCAGGTTCAGCCACCGGTCGGCCACCTCAGCCGCGAGGTCGTGGTGGTTGTACTGCCGGAGGCCCACGACCGCCATCCAGTGGAGCGGCGCCCAGCCTACGGGGGCGTCCCACTGCTCGCCGGACTCGTGCAGCGTCGTCAACAGGCCGCCCTCGGCGAGGAACGATTCGCGGAGTCGTCGTGCCACCGCGTCCGTGCGCTCCGGCCTGGCGGCGCCGGTGAACAATGGGGCCACGCCCGCGAGCACCAGTCGTTCCGAGGGCTCGTCGTCCGTCCAGCAGTAGTCGACGTACCATTCTGCCTCCTCGTCCCAGAAGTAGCGGTCGATCGCGTCGCGGCGGGTCGCGGCCAGGGACTCGTACCGGCGCGCGCGCTCGGACTCCCCGGTGGCGTCGTACCACTCCGCCAGCGAGGCTTCGTCGCCGTAGAGGACGGCGTTGAGGTCCACGGCAGCCAGGTCCGTCGTCCGCGCGGTCGAGAGGTCCCCGGGGTCGGTGAGCCACCTGCTACTGAAGTCCCACCCCGACTCGCAGGCCGCTCGGAGGTCCCGGTACAGCGCCTGGCGCCGGTCCTCCGGCACGGAGTCTCCGAGTCGCGCGTCGTGGTCGTACGACTCCGGGCGAGGGGTCGCCCGGTCGTCCCAGTAGCGGTTCAACACGGTCCCGTCCGTCGTCCTGACGACCCGCCGGTGGGCGACCGGACCGTCGGCCGGGAGTGCGTCCTCGACGCCGGCCGTCCAGAACTCGTACTCCCGTTCGAGAGACGGCAGGTACTCCTCGATGGCGGCGACCCCGCGCTCGCGTTCGAGAATCGACAGCGTCCGGTAGAACAGCGGCACCTGCGAGCGGCTATCGTAGTAGACGCGGTTGCCCAGCGGGATGAATCCGAACCGTTCGATCAGGTTCGCGAAGTTCTCCACGAGGTCGGCCACCCTGTCCAGTCGCCCGGCGGCGGCGAGTCCCTCGGCGGTGAAGTAACTGTCCCAGTAGTACGCCTCACGGAACCGGCCGCCGGGGACGACGTGGGGGTTCGGCATCGACAGGAGCGTCCCGCCCCCGTCCGGGTCGGGTTCGAACCGCCGCACGAGGGCCGACCACAGCGCTTCCACGTAGTCCTCCAGGGACTCCCCGTCCGGTTCTGCGGCACCCGGGTCGATCTGGCCCGGAAGGTCGAAATGCGATCCCACGAATGATTCGAGGTCGAATCCGGGGTCGTCCCGGCGGTCGCGGTACCGTTTCAGGACGACGTCCGGGGGCGCGGTCAGTTTCGCGTCGACGAACGTCTTCGCGTCGTCGAACAGTCCGCGCTCCTGGACTGCCCGGTGGAGGTCCCCGGACACCTGCGGATACCGACTGTAGTCCAGGAGGTCGTCGCTCACGGTCGAAATACTTACCAACAGTTACAATAATCTTGCGGCCTGCTACGGTCGCAACTCCCGGAGGACGCACCCGACAATCGGTCGACAGAAGCGCTCCCGCGACCGTTCCCGGGAGTTCGTTAGTATTAACTATAGTTAGTATGAATAATCATGGCAATGACGGGAATATCCCTGCAGAACGTTAGCAAACACTTCGACGCGGGCGAAACCGTCGCGAACCACCAGGTAAATCTGGAGGTGGAAGACGGCGAGTTCCTCGTCCTGCTCGGCCCGTCGGGAAGCGGGAAGACCACAACGCTCCGGTTGATCGCCGGCCTGGAGACCCCGACGGAGGGCGACATCTACTTCGGGGACCGGCGGGTCAACGACGATTCACCGAGCGATCGGAACGTAGCGATGGTGTTCCAGAACTACGCGCTGTACCCCCACATGAGCGTCAAGGGGAACATCGCCTACCCGCTGAAGGTCCGAGACGTCACGCCGGAGGAACGCGAGGACCGGATCAGGGAAGCCACCGAACTCCTGCACATCGACGACCTGCTGGAGAAGAAACCGGCCGAACTGAGCGGAGGCCAGCGCCAGCGCGTCTCGCTGGCCCGGGCCATCGTCCGGAAGCCGTCGGTGTTCCTGCTGGACGAACCGCTCAGCAACCTGGACGCGAAACTCCGCCTGGAGATGCGCTCGGAACTCAAGCGTCTCCAGAGCGAACTCGGGATCACCGCGGTGTACGTCACCCACAACCAGGAGGAGGCCATGAGCATGGGCGACCGCATCGCCGTGATGAACGAGGGCACCATCCGGCAGGTGGCCGAACCCGAGGAACTGTACCGCCGGCCGAAGACGACCTGGGTCGCGCGGTTCATCGGGTCGCCGCCGATGAACCTCCTCCAGGGGACCCGACGCAACGGGGCCGTCGAACTCGCTAGCGGCGGTTCGGTCTCCACCGACGCAGACGGCGCCTCCGGGGACGTCTCGCTGGGCGTCCGGCCGGAGGACTTCACGGTCAGCACCGAACCGCCGTCCGGGTACTCCATCCAAGGGACGGTCGACACCGTCGAACCGCTCGGGGAGTACACCATCGTCAACGTCTCCGTAGAGGGGCGGATCGTGAAGGCCAAAGAGCCGACGACGACGGTCGAACGGGGTGACGACGTCTACCTGTTGTTCGACGACAGCGACGTCTACCTGTACGACGATCGCGGCGAACTCCTGTCGTGATGCCCATGGAATCGCAAGAATCCACCGGCGTGGACCTAACCGAACGGATCGAGGGCCTGCTGGGCTACGAGGTCGACTGGGACAAGACGAAGGCGATCCTCGTCTTCCTGTTGCCGGGGCTGACGCTGTTCGGCCTCTTCTCGTTCGGCCCGATGTTGTACTCGGTGGTCGGGAGCTTCTTCGCCTTCGACGGCTTCGACGTAGCCGGGTTCGTCGGCCTCCAGAACTGGGAGGAGACGCTCACTGACCCGCTGATCATCAACTGGGACAACCTCCTGGCCTTCGAGTTCCCGATGGGCGCGTTGCCCCAGAACATCCTCTGGATGATCCTCCACGTCCCGGCCAGCACCCTGCTGGGCCTGGGACTGGCGCTCCTGTTCGCCGACCTCAAGGGCAAACGCATCCTCCGGACGCTGGTCTTCCTGGGCTTCACGACCCCGACCGTCGTCATCGGACTCGTCCTGCTGTTCGTGTACGACCCCCAGGCGGGCATCTTCAACGGCTTCCTGCGGGTGATCGGCATGGAGGGGATGGTCCGTGACTGGCTCAGCCGGCCGCAGATCGCCATCTACGCGCTGGTGGCCGGCGGCGTCTGGGTCCAGACCGGGTTCAGCATGCTCCTATACAGTTCGGCGCTTGCGTCCATCGACCCGGCGTTGCTGGAGTCCGCACGGATCGACGGCGCGGGGCCGTTCAAGCGGTTCAAGGACATCATCTGGCCCCTGGTCAAGCCCGTGACCGCCGTGGTCGTCATCATGGGCATGATCTGGGTCCTGCGCATCTTCGCCATCGTCTACGCCGCGGGCGGCCCATCCGGCGGCCCGAACCACGTGTACTCGGTGCTCGGCCTGGAGGTGTTCAACTCGGCCTTCCAGGTGCCCGTCGAGTACGGGAAGGCCATGGTCGTGGCGCTGATCGAACTGATCATCGCGCTGCCGCTTGCAGCGTACATCGCACGGATGGAGTGAGACACATGGAAGAAGAACGCACCCTCGACGCGCCGCCGGAAACCGCACCGCAGACCGACCTCGACCTGTGGACGAAGATCCGTTACGCCCTGCCGACGCTGCCGCGCGCGGCCAGGTACGCGATAGCCATCGGCCTCGCGGTCCTGTGGGTCGTGCCTTTCATCGGCCTGTTGATGGCGTCGTTCCGCCCGCTCTCGGAGATCATCCACGGGTGGTGGCACCTCGAAGGGATGACCCTCACCCTGGAGAACTACTGGGCGGCGCTTGACTTCTCGACGGCCCCGATGTCCCGGACGCTGATCAACACGGCCATCGTCACCGTCCCTTCGGTGATGGTGGTGATGTTGCTGGGCGCGATGGTCGCGTACCCGTTCGCGCGGTTCGACTTCCCGCTGAAGAAGACGTTGTTCTTCATCCTGATCATCGTGATGGCGGCCCCGCCGGAACTGGTCGCGATGGGCAACTACAACACCCTGCGCGAGACGGGGCTGTTCGACACCTACCTCGGGTTGATCCTCGTCCACGTCGGGTGGGGCATCGGCTGGGTCGTGCTGTTCCTGCGGAACTTCCTCCTCGGGTTACCCGACGAACTCGAGGAGGCCGCCCGCATCGACGGCGCGTCCCGCTACCAGATCTTCCGCACCATCGTCCTGCCGTTCTCGGCGCCGGCACTGGTCTCGGTGGCCGTCATCCAGTTCACCTGGGTCTGGAACGCCTTCTTCTTCCCGATGGTGTTCATGCGCTCGTCGGAACTGTACCTGGCGCCGCAGGTCCTCCCGATGATGAAGGGCCGCCTCCAGATCGACTGGGGCCTGGTGGCCGCCGGGTCGATCCTGACGATGGCGGTGCCGGTCCTGCTGTTCATCGTCCTCCAGCGGTACTACACCCGGGGGATGGTCGCGGCAGTCGCGGACTGACCGCCCTCCGTTCGGCAGTCCCCGTTCCACAGCCCCCGTTCTGCATTCTCCGTTCCCCAGTCACCGTTCCGCAGTCCCCGTCTTCGTTCCCTGTTCGCCCGCACCTGTTCCACGGTTACCGTCGCCCGGGCAGACAGCCACCGCTCCCGGGAAGGTCCATCGTCGACGAAAAAGCGGCGCGCGCACAAGCGCCGCCGACTAGATCGGGACGAGGCCGGCGGCCGTCGCGATCACGGTCAGCACGATCACGACGAGCTGGGTGACGAAGAAGGGCCGCGAGGAGTTCCACCCGAAGTACAGCATGCCGACGAGCGGTGTGGCGGCGATGACCGCGGGCCAGAAGCCCCTGACGGCCAGGGTGGTGAAGAAGGCCGTCGTGAACAGGTACAGCACGTCCATCGCCACCGCGCTCGGGTTGCGCGAGCGGATCTCCTGGGGGTCCAGCGCCTCCCCGAGGGTCGTGCGGAAGTCGCGTTCGCCGTCGCTCCGGTGCGCGGTCATCCCTGCAGCGACTCGTCCTGGGCGTTGTCCAGCGTCTCGAGGATGGAGTCCAGGTTCTGGTCGGGGTCAGACCACAGGCCCTTCAGCTGCGACCAGAACTCCGACTGGAACGGGTTACCCAGCGCGTCGTCGAGGTCCGGCACGACCGTCACCTCGGCGGCCAGGTCCGGGAGGTTGGCCATGACCTCGATCTGGTAGGCGTCGTCGGGGACCTCCGTGTTGGAGGCGATGAACCCGCCGCGCTCGGCCCAGACCTGCTGGCCCTCCGCGGAGACGAAGTGTTCCAGCGCCTGCTTCGCGGCGTCGACGTTCTCGGAGTACGTCGGGACGGTGAACCAGTTGACGCTGGAGGTGATGCCGTCGGTGCCCGGCAGGCGGAAGACGCCCAGGTCCGAGGGGTCCTTGATCGCGTCCTGGGCCGGGGTGAACGACCCCATGAAGTACAGCGGGAGGCTGTTCTCCCAGAAGTACTCGTACTGGACGCCGAACTCCCTGGTCTGGCTGAAGTGGCCCTCGTCGTGGAGGCTCTGGATCTCCTCGAACGCAGTGCGGACGCGGTCGCCGGTGAAGTCGGCGTCACCGGAGATGAGGTCCTGCTGGAGCTGGGCGCCGTTCTCCTGCCGCATGAAGAACCCCTCGGTCAGGTCGCTCAGCGGCCAGCCGTCGCCGTTGCCCGACGCGATGGGCGCGTCGACGCCGTCGATCCCCGAAATCTCTTCCAGCAGGCTCAGGAATTCGTCCCACGATCCCGGCTCCGAGAGGCCGTGCTCGTCGAAGAAGGACTTGCGGTACCAGAACCCGGGCTTGAGGTCCATCTTGAACGGGGCCGCGTAGGTGTCCCCGCCGGTGGATACCCGGTCGGGCTTGACCGCGAAGTTCCCCTCGTCCCAGGTGTCGCCGACGGGTTCGAGGTGACCCGACTCGGCGTCGGAGACGATGCGCGCCGGCGACGGCATCACGACGATGTCGGCCGGCGCGGTCCCGGACTCGTAGTCCATCAGCGACCCGCTCAACAGCGAGTCGGTGGTCTGGGCGCGATATTCGATCGTGAGGTCGGTCTGCTCCTCGACGTGGTCGACGACGGCCATGAAGTCCTCCTCCTCGCCGCCGGACCAGACGCCGGTGACCTCGATGGAGTCGGCGCTGTCGTCACCGTCGTCGCCGCCGAGACAACCTGCGAGCCCGGCTGACGTCGCTAGACTGACAGCCCCAGTCGTTCGGAGCACGTTACGCCGCGAAACGTCGGAGTCGGTCGGGCGCTCTGTCATGAGTTACCGGTCTCCGTGCGAGACTCACCTATCTCTACCGAGATGTGCTACTTAAAAGTTGTCACATTAATTCAAAATCGAGTAAAGAGGCACTGCTAGATTGAGCCTCGCTGTTTGAGTGCTTCGACGGGTGGTTGGTGGTGAGTGATTGGTGACTGCGGTGATGGTTGTAGTAGGCAGTGTAGG
>PXRE01000038.1 GCA_003021085.1 Halobacteriales archaeon QS_1_68_20
GGTCGAGCGGGTCTTCTGGGAGCGCCACGCCAACCCGAAGAGCGGGTGGTCCCGGACGGTGACGCTCCCCGCGATGGTGTACGCCGTCCACGAGCGGCGGTGGCGACTGCTGGCCGCGGCGCTGGCGTTCACCGCGTTGAATCCGCTGCTCTTTCCGAAACCCGACGACGCCGACGCGTGGATGACGAAGGTCGTTCTCGCAGAGCGGCGGTGGCGCGAGTCCGGGGACGACCTGGGCGCGCTGGGCCTGCTCAACGCCGCGAACGTCCCCGTGACGCTGTACGCCTTCTACGCGGCCTACAGGCGCGATACCGGCGGCGCGACCGTCGCGACGGCGCTCTCGATGACGCTGAAGTTCGCGTTCGTCGCCGCGCTGGTCCGCCGGTACGAGGACGAGATCGACGCCTCATACGGTCGGTTGTAAATCAGTTCCGGTCGCGACCGACGCCGGCGGTGGGCTTTTTCCGCTCGCGGCGCCACCGGCGGGCATGGACGCCCACCTCCGGGCAGGGGTCGCCATCTACAACGCGGGACACTACCACGCGGCCCACGACGCCTGGGAGGACCGCTGGCTCGAACTCGAATCCGGGACGCCGGACGAGCGGTTTCTCCACGGCCTCATCCAGTTCACGGCTGCGGTCCACCACGCGCGGAACCGCAACTGGTCGGGCGCGACGGGCTTGGCCGACAGCGGCCGCGGGTACCTCGCCGACCTCCCGCCGGAGTACCGCGGCGCGAACGTCGACGCCGTTCGGACCTACCTCGCCGCGCTCGAACGCGACCCGGAGCGGATCGAGCGGGGGCCGCCGCCCGCCCTCACCCACGAGGGGACCGCGCTCGGCCTCGGGGACCTGGATTTCGCGGCGACGACCGTCGCCGCCGCGGTGCTCGCGGAGGAACTCGGTTACGACGAGGCGGCCATCGAGCGGGCGGTCGAGTACGCCCGCGCCGACCTGGAGGCCGGCGAGGAGGGCAGTCGGTTCGTGGCGCTGCTGTTCGACTTCGTGCGCGACGACGAGCACCGGGCTGTGGTCGCGCAGCGACTGGCCGAACAGGGCCAGCGCCGGGCCGGCCGGGACGCCGATGTCGGGGGCCTGTTCGAGGAGTAGCCCGGGGAGTTTTCAGGGCGCGACCGCTACCCGCATCCATGTCCGACGACGGGGCCGAACACGACGGAACGGAAGAGGAGGGGACCGACCGCGAAGACGTCGAACTCGAACGGACGACGACGCGCGAGGAGGCGGCGACCTTGCTACACGACCTGGCCGACGGCGTCGCGAGCGGGTCGGTCGCGTTCGACGACGGCGCAGTCGTCGCCGCCGTCCCGGAGAGTCTCGAACTCGAGGTCGAATACGAGCGCGAGGACGACGAGGCCGAGACCGAGGTCGAACTGGAGTGGGGCGTCGACGGCATCGAGGCGGGCGACGGCGCGGCGGACGCCGCCGAAGCGGATGCCGTGGCGGCCGGTGATGTGGACGGGGAAGACGGCGAACCGGCGGCGGACGGGTTGGCGGTCGACGGTCTCGTCGAACCGGCCGATGAAGCGCGGAGTCGCGCGCAGTTCGAACTCTACCGCGACGACGCCGGCGAATGGCGCTGGCGGCTGGTCCACCACAACGGCAACATCATCGCCGACGGCGGCGAGGGCTACAACCGCAAGGAAACCGCCCGGAACGGCCTGGAGAGCGTCAAGCGCAACGCTCCAGGTGCGGAAGTCGTCGAACAGGGGTGATACGGTCGGTTGTACCGATTTACCGGTATTACCGGTATTTCGCCGACCGTATGGGAAGTCCCCGCCGCGGCCGAGAGGCGAAGTTCGGGCGGCGATGGATTTGAGGGGCAACAGCCCGAAGATCGGGTATGCAACGGAACGTCGGCGGTCGCGACAGACTCGCCCGGACAGTGCTCGCGGTCGTCCTCGCCGTCGCCGCGGTGTGGGCGTTCGGGCGCGGGAACCGAGCCGTGGGCCTCGCCGCCGGACTCGGTGCGGTCGGCGCCGGGTTCAACGCCATCACCTGCTTCTGCGGGGTGAACGCCGCGCTGGGGATCGACACGACAGAATGAACTACACCGTCGAGACGCCCGACGGTCCCGAACGGGGCCTCCGCGTGACCTGCGAGAGCCACGGCCGCTCGGAGGAGTTCGACCCCGGCTACCGGAGCGGCGCGTTCTACTGTCCCGACTGCGGGTACGAGATCGAGGTCACGCTCCGGGACACACACGAGTGGCGGGACCTGGGCGAGTCCTGCTGAACGGCGGGTCTCCGGTCAGTCGACCTTCTCGTCGCCGTCCCACTCGGCGGAGTTGTCCTGTGGGTCGTAGCCCAGCACCTCGCGGGCGCGCTCGATGGAGTAGTACTTGCGGTCGTTGTCGGAGATGCCGTAGACGGTCTCGAAGCCGTAGTCGGCCTCCAGCGCACAGCGGTGGATGCGCGCACAGTCGGGATAGGAGAGCCACATCGCCTGGCCACGCTCGTAGTCGATTGGGGGGTGCCCCTTCGTGAGGTTGCCGATGCGGATGTTACAGACGGAGATGCCGTACTCGTCGTGGTAGTATCGACCGATGACCTCGCAACTAGCCTTCGAGATGCCGTAGTAGTTGCCGGGTCGGGGGAACTCCGTCCCGTCGAGCAGGAACGCCCCCTCGGGGCGGTACATCTCGGGAATGCGCCCGTCAGTCTCGTAGGCGCCGACGGCGTGGTTCGACGAAGCGTAAACGAACTTCTCGACGCCCTCCGCGACGGCGGCCTCGTACATCTTCTGGGTGCCGTCGATGTTCGTCGAGAGGACGGACTTCCAGGGCGCCTCCGGCCGGGGGTCGCCCGCGAGGTGGATGACCGCCTCGACGCCCTCGACGGCCGCCCCTGCAACACCGCCTCGCCGACCCGCCCCCCGGCACCAGTGAGCAGGACCGTTTCGTCCATTCGGGTGGTAGTGTGCGACCGGCCAGTAAGTAAGATGCGGTTCGACACGCGTCGATGAGCGAACACGACGCCCGTCGTGAGGGCACGTCGGTCACTGCCAGGTCTATCCCTGGCGGCGGGGTCGCAGCCGGTCGACAGAGATTACTCCCGGGCGGACCAGCGGCGGGTATGGAACCGACGGACGCACAGACCGCGTGTTTCGAGGCGGGGATCAAGTTCGGGTCGCTCTACCACCAGTTCGCGGGGACGCCGGTCAGCCCGGAGAGCGCGGCGAGTCTCGCGACCGCGATCGAGGAGTCCATCGGGAACCAGCCTCACTGCGAGTCCGTTTCGGCCGAAATCCTGACCGACGAACTCGCGGCCGAATTGGCCGACGGGCCCGCCGATTACACCGAACTGACGGGCCGGTTCATGGAGGTCGAACTCCGCGTCGACTACGAGGGCCAGGCGGTCCGCGCGCGGATGGCCATGGAGGACGGCTATCCGCTGATGCGCGTCGAGTCGGTCACCGGTCCCGACGGCGAGTCCGGGGGGTAGTCGCTGGCAGGGCGACTGGGGCAGGGCATCTACCCCGGTCTATGATACGGTCGGTTGTACCGATTGACCGGCATTTCGCCGACCAACTCGACGAAATCCGGAACTAATTAACAACCGACCGTATCAGTCGCCGAG
>PXRE01000039.1 GCA_003021085.1 Halobacteriales archaeon QS_1_68_20
TTGTGTAACAAAAGTTACAAGCCAAGGGCCGGATTTGAACCGGCGGTGATCTGCTCTGCAGGCAGACGCGTTAGGCCGGACTCTGCCACCTTGGCGCGGTGATAGCTACTGCCTTCGTTCGCTTAAATATAGCGGTCTCGTGCCGCGGTTACGCGTCGGTCAACTCGGCGAGGGTCGTCTTCAGTTCCTCGGGGTCGAACGGCTTTTTCATGTACTCGTCGGCGCCCGCGTCGGCGGCCTGGCGCTTCTTGGCCCGGTTGTCGACGCTGGTGAGGATGAGCACCGTGGCGTCCGGGTCCCGTTTTTTCACCTTCGCCGTCGCGGTCACGCCGTCCGTCCCCGAGATGACCAGATCCATCACGACGACGTCGGGCTCCAGTTCGGCGTAGAGTTCGACCGCCTCGTCTCCGTCTCCGGTTTCACCGACGACGTCGAAGTCGTCCGCCAGAATCTCCCGAAGCATGTCGACCGTATACTGCGAATCGTCGACGATGAGTACCCGCGGCTTCATTCTGTCACGACCGTTTTCGGTAACTATCGACATAAACGATGGGGTTGTGCGGGTCGACGGCGGCGTCTTCCCCGGGCGATCCGGCGACTCCCCGGCGGCATCGGTCGGGAAAGTAATCGTTTTACCGCGGGGGGACGACCCACCGGACATGCAGCGACGAGCAGCGGCGGCGTACGTCGCGTTATTCATCGTCATCGCGGCGGGGTCGTACGCCTTCACCGGGGCCGCGGAGGAGCCGACGATCAGCCTCGAGAACCCGGACGTATCCGCGGCGTCCGGCGACGACTTCGAGGTCGACGGCGTCCAGTACACCGTCGCCGACGTGAACCGGTCGGAAGGCGGTGGCGGACTCGAAGGCGGAGGCGAAGGCGGAATGGCCGCGAACCTCACCTGGTCCGATGAGGTTCGACAGACCGAGACGCTCGAATCGGGCGATGTCGTCGAGGTCCAGGACGCCAACTGGACCGTCGAGATCGACGACGGCGGGGACCCCTCCTCGTTCCGCCTCGTCGAGAACCACACCATCGACCGGCCGACGGTCACCGAGGACAACGTGACCTACGTCGTCGTCGAGCAGGACGGCGAACGTGACCTCGTCGAGCGTGAGGAGTACGTCCGCCAGCAGTTCGGCGAGCCCGAGACCCACGAGTTCACCGAGGGCGACGCCTACCTGAACGAGACCAAGACGGTCGACAACGTGACTGCCGACGCCGTGACGCTGGGTTGGAACGTGACCCAGGAACAGCGGATGGAAGTTTCCGAGGGCGACAAGGTGGTCCTCCAGGGCACGACGTACGTCGTCCACTTCCCCGACGAGTCGACCGTCCTGATGACGACCGACGTCGACGCGTATCAGGATGGACTCGACGAACAGGAGCGGTTCCAGCAGCGCATCGACGGCATCAACTACGTCGGAACGATCAGCCTCCTCGCCGCGATCCTGCTGATCGCGGCCTCGTACATGCCGAGACGGCGCTAGATTCGGCGTCCGCTCTTTCAGGCGCCGTCGCCGGCTTCTCTCTCCGCGTCGCCGCTTGACGCCACGCTCGAACCGGTAGTCGTCGCTCTCCGGTCGTCGATCCTTTCGAACCCAGTGCCGGTCTCGTTCCCGGGCGATGCGACTTCGACTCGACGCTCCGGGAGGAATCAGCGTCGCGTTCGTCTCACTGGGCGGTCCGGGTCAACCAGACGATGCCGAGACCCACCGCGATGGTGCCCAGGGTCCCGACGACCCGGCCGAGCGTGATCGCGATGCTGCTGTGGTGTGCCCACGGCATCCCCACAAGCGTCCCGAGTCCGACGAGGACGACGAACACCCCCGCCAGGACGCCGATCAGTTCCAGCCTGTCGTCGGCCCGAAGCAGGCGTCCGCTTTCACCGCTGCCGAACGTCTCGCGGACCCGTTCCTGGATGCTCATACTCGCGCCAGTATCCCCATCGGCTTAATCGCCACGGTAGTCGCCGACCGAGTCGGCGGGTGATCGTTCCCGTCGGTCGCGGTCGTTCGCGTCAGAAAGCGGGCCGGGAGGGATTCGAACCTCGTGGAGACGTTCCTGCTCGCTTCGCTGCGCGGGCTGCGTCTCCCCTGGTTCAAATCCTTCCAGGCCGGTTCACTCGACGGTTCGCGTCGCTCACCGTCTCGTTGCACGGGCCGGGAGGGATTTGAACCCCCGTCCATCTGGTGTCTTCCACTGCCACCGAAGTGCGCTGGCCGTGTTAAAAGCCAGACGCTCTGCCTAACTGAGCTACCGGCCCTCGTCCTGATTTGTTCCCTCTCTCGGATAAACGCTAGGATTTCACACCGATCGGTTCGACCCCAGAGTCAAATCGAGTCCCGCTGAACCGTACGCTTACGACGCGGCGGCCCCTGCCGACCTCATGGACGTCTCCGCGTACGCCGACGAACTCCGGACGCTGGCCGACGGCCTCGTCGAACACGAGACCACCGCCGGCGACGAGGCCCCCGCACAGGACTGGCTCGAAACCGGCCTCGGGGACCTCGGCTTCGAGACCGACACGTGGACCGCCGACCCCGAGCGACTCGCCAGCCACTCCTCGTTTCCCGACGATCCGGACGAGATCTCGACCGCCGACCGGCCGAGCGTCGCCGGCGTCCTCGAACTCGGCGACCCGGACGACGGCCAGACGCTCGTCCTCAACGGCCACGTGGACGTAGTGCCCGTGGAACGGGACCTCTGGGACACCGACCCCTTCGAGGCGGTCCGCCGGGGTGAGGACCTGGTCGGCCGGGGCGCCGCGGACATGAAGTCCGGCCTCGCGGCCTGCGTCGTCGCCGCCCGCGCGCTGGCGGACGAGGGCGGGGTTGACGGGAGAGTCGTCGTCGAGAGCGTCTCCGGCGAGGAGGACGGTGGCGTCGGCGCCGCGGCCGCCGCCCTCGACAACCCGTACCCCTTCGAGCGCGACGCCGCGATCATCGCCGAACCGACGGAACTGCGGCCCGTCGTGGCGACGGAGGGGTCGGTGATGGCTCGCCTGCGCCTGACCGGCCGCTCGGCCCACGCCGCGACCGCCTGGCGGGGCGAGTCCGTCTTACCGCACTTCGAGCACCTCCGCGCCGGCCTGGAGGAGTGGGAGGCCGAGCGCCACGAAGGGGTCACCCACCCGCTGTACGAGGCGTTCCCGACTCGCTGGCCCCTCGTCGTCGGCCGCCTGTCCGCGGGCTCGTGGGCGTCGACGGTCCCCGCGGAACTGACGGCCGAACTGCGCGTCGGCGTCGCCCCCGGCGAGACTGTCGACGAGGTGGAGCGGGAACTCCGCGAGCAGGTCGCCGCCCTCTCCGAGGAGGACGACTGGCTCGCCGAGCACCCGCCCGACCTCGAACGGTTCTCCGTGCAGTTCGAACCCGCGGAAATCGACCCCGACGAACCGGTCGTCGTCGCGGTCCAGGCCGCGATGCAGGCCAGCGGCCTCGAGGACGCCGCGCCGCGGGGCGCGACCTACGGTGCCGACCAGCGCCACTACGTCGCCGCCGGGATTCCGACGGTCCTGTTCGGCCCGGGGTCCATCGAGCAAGCGCACTTCCCGAACGAACGCATCCACTGGCCGGACGTCGAGACGGCCGCGGGCGTCCTGGCGGACGCGGCCCGCACGTTCCTCCAGGGGTCGGAGGGGTGACTCACCCGAAGTACGAATCCAGCGCCTCGGCGACGACGTCGCCGGGCGGGACGTCCTCGATAGTGGCCCGGCGGCGCAACTCCACGTAGGCGTCCGCCTGCAGGCCCACGCAGAGTTCGCCGGGGGTCACGCCGAGGTCGGCCAGCGTGGACTCGACGGATCGGCCCTCCGCGACCGCGCTGGCGGCTTCCCGGACCTCCCGGACCGTCAGGTCGGCGTCCTGGGTCGCCCACGCCAGGACGAACCGGCCGTCGCCGCGGACGCGGGCGATGTGTTTCGCCGCGGTCGGCGCGAGGTTCCCGGTGGCGACCTCCCGGCGCACCGCGTACGGGAGGTCGTGGACCCGCGCCCACTTGCGGATGAACTCGACGGAGGCGTCCTCGCCCGCCCGTTCGGCAGCCGCGCGGTAGGACCCCTCCCCGCGGACCAGCGCGGCGCAGGCGGCCGCCCCACGGAGGACGGCCAGCGAGTCGGCGTCCGTCGGCGAGGCGGCGAACGACCGGACCACCGCGGCGGCGCGGCGGAGGCTCTCGGGGTCTTCGGGGTCGAACCGGTCGGCCTCGGCGGCGCGTTCCCCCCGGACCTCGGGGTCGCCCCGGATGACCGGTTCTCCGACCGGCGACTCGCGTTCGACGGGGCGGTCGTCGTCGGCCATTGGGGGACGTTCGGCGTCGACCGTCAAAAGCACTCCCCGTCGCCCTGGAGTCGTCGGGGTAGCTTCACTCCGGATTTTACCATCCGTTCGTCTTTTTGGGTCCGAGGTCGTCGGTCGGCGTGCAATCGGACCGACACGTCGGGCCGGGCTACCGCCGGGCCGCCCTCCAGATTCCACGCACCGTCGACGAACCGCGTCACCGGAGGCGACGGTCGGATGAGGGGGTCGCGCTGTGGGCGGGCGCTGGCCGTCGCCGCGGCCGCCCTGCTGGTTCTCTCCGCCGTCCCCTCGGTCGCCACCGCCGGGGGCCAGTCGGCCTTCCCGCCGCCGCCGGGACGGTCGGCAGATCAGCGACCGCCAGCCGGGGACCATCGTCGAGGGCGGCCCCGACCTGGGCCTGTCCGGTCCGGACCCGACCGTCGAGTCCGCGGAGGCCGTCGAGCTGCCGCTGATCGTCGACCACCCGAACGCGACGACGCTGACCGTCCGCGGGGAGAACGCCGAGTACGAACTGGCCGCC
Source organism: Halobacteriales archaeon QS_1_68_20 (assembly GCA_003021085.1). Lineage (GTDB taxonomy): Archaea > Halobacteriota > Halobacteria > Halobacteriales > PXRE01 > PXRE01. Next base: position 4,822 of record PXRE01000039.1, read on the forward strand.
ACGGGACGGTGACGGCGACGGCAACGTCACCGTCGTGTTCGACACCGCCCTGGCGGGGACCGACGCCGACCCGCTGGTCGCCACCTCCGACGGAGACGTCGCGTCCGTCCAGTCGAGGTCAACTACGAGATTCTCGCCGAAGTCACCGACGGCACCGGCGACGGCCGCGTCGTCCTCGAATTTACTCCCGCCGGGGCCGCCGGTGGGGAACCGACGCTGTCGGCCCGCGACTGGGGCGACGACCAATCCGCGCGACCACGACGAAAGCCGACACGAATCACGACCGATCCCCGAAACGTATCGCCCGGTCAGTCCACGTGGAAGTACACGTCCGCGCCGTAGTCGCGGCCGACCGGCGCGATGCGGTCGCCGTCGGCCAGGCGGATGGACTCGGCGGGGTCGGGATGCGGCGGCGTCCGGCCGGCCTCCAGTTGCCGGTTGAACCCCTCTTCGGAGACGACGTACGCCAGCCCCTGGTCGGCCCGCACGAAGGTCCCGTTGAGGCTCCGGTCCTCCAGGTACCAGGCGCCGTCGCGGCGCTCCAGGGCCGCGTGGACCGTCGAGAGGTGCTCGCCGGGGTCCGCGAGGACCACGTCCGGGACCGGCCCGTCGCTCGACCACCGCCCCACCGTCGCCCCGGGGTGGACGGTCACGCCGCACCCACCGCCCTCCAGGCGGGCGAGCGCGTCGGTCCCGACCAGCGGTGCGAGTGCCGCGTAGAACTCGCCGGCGTCCACGTAGCGCTCGGCGGGGTCGGGCGCGGTGGCCGTCCGGAGCACGGCCGCGAGTTCGGCCGAACAGTCGCCCCCGAGTTCCAGCGGGTCGATGGGGCCGTCCTCGGCCGCCTCGGCCGGGGCCGGGTCGCCGGTGAGGAGGTACGTCCCGAGCGCACCCAGCGCGTAGACGTCCGAGCGGGGGCCGGCCGCCCGCCCGTCGTCCGGCGGGGTCTGTTCCGGCGGCTTGAAGCCGTCCTGGTGGAACAGCGGCGCGGGGTCACCGTCGACGGTCGCCGCGTTGAAGTCGATCAGCGCGGGCGGGCCACGGCGCCGCCGGAGGACGTTGTTGGGCTTGAGGTCCAGGTAGGCGACTCCACGGCGGTGCAGGTACGCGAGCGCCGCCGCGACCGGCCGCCCGACCGCGGCGAGGGCGTCGACGCCGGGGGTCGCCAGCGAGTCCAGCGACTCGCCCTCGACCAGTTCCGTGGCGACGTAGACCGTCTCGCCGTCCACGTCTTCGGCGACGGCGCCGTCGACGAACTGCACGAGCGCCCCCGGGGCGATGGGGCCGTCCATGCGCCGGAAGCACCGGAGTTCGTTGCGGAACCGCTCCCGTACCGTCTCGCGGTCGTGGGTCTCGTCGCGGCCGCACTTGACCGCGACCGCCCGGCCGTCGGGGTCGACCGCCCGCCAGACGGAGGCGAAGCCGCCGCTGTCGATCCGCTCGCGCAGTTCGAACCGGCCGCCGACGACGGCGCTCTCCCGCGGTCGGAACGTCATGGTGACCGCGGCCTACGAGAGGAACCGCCCGAACAGGTTGTCGTCCTCGTCGGCCTCGTTCACCAGGCGCTCGGCGCGGTCGACCGACTCGAAGAAGCGGAACCTGACCGCGCCGTCCTCGGGGGTCTGCAGCGTCAGCGCCACCCCGTCGCGCAGGCGGTAGGTCTCGCCGACGTCCTCGTCGTCGCCGTCCGCGCGGAGGTGGTGCCAGTCGCCGTCGGTCCCCTGGACGTGGGTCCCGGAACTGCTGGTGTCCCGGACCCGCCAGTAGCCGGCGTCGTCGCGCTCGAACCGGGCGTGGTGGTGGTCGATGCCGATCTCGTCGTCGACGACCAGGCCGATGGTGGGGTTGTCCTCGGCGTCCTCGTCGCGGCGGCCGATGGTGAAGCCGGGTTCGATCTCGAAGATGGTCTCCTGGCCCTCCATCCAGACGGCGGCCGTCCCGGCGCCGCCGCCGGCCCCGTCGACGCGCATCACGTCGACGCCGTCGTCGGAGTCGTCGTCGCTCCGGCGGTCGGTCGCGGCCGGTTCGATCACCGTCTCCTGGTCGGCCAGCGACCGCTCGCCGTCGTCGGGACCACGGGCCGGCAGTACCTCCGGCGTCGGGTCCGCGTCGGGGTCACGTGCCACCGCGATGGAGAGGTTGTCCTTGCCGCCGCGGTCGTTGGCCATCTCGACCAGGTCGGCGGTGGCCGTCCGGAGGTCCGCCGCGTCCAGCACGAGGTCCCGGATCTCGTCGTCGGTAACCATCGCGTCCAGCAACTCCTCGCGGGCGGCGTCGGTGTCGTCGGCCTCCTCGTAGGTCCGCCGCAGTTCCCCGACGTGGGGGTAGGCGTCGATCAGGCCGTCGCTGGTGACCAGCAGCACGTCCTCCGCGAAGACGGGGGCGGTCCCGAACTCCACGTCGACGTTCGGCTCGCCGTACGGCGATCCGCCGACGGCGTTGGTGATCGCCGTCGCCTGCTCGTGGACGCGGGCGTACACCTCGTCGTCGATCTCGCCTTCCTCCAGCAGGTCGTTGGTCACCGCGTGGTCCTCGGTGAGTTGCTGGATCTCGCCGTGCTCGGCGTTGATCAGGTACGCCCGACTGTCGCCGACCCACCCGTAGTGCAGGCGGCCGTCGACGTAGACGCAGGCCACGACGGTCGTGGCGGGTCTACCGCCGGCGTCGCGGGCGTACTCCTGGACCTCCGCGTGGGCGGCGTCGATGGCGTCCTGGATCGCGGTCCTGATGCGGTCTTCTGTCAGCGCGGACCCGTCGTCGTGTGTCGCGGCGTCGACGCCGTCGAGGTCGAAACGCCCGGGGCGGTCGGTGCTGGCCCCGAGCAGGAGCTCCGCGAGTCGCTGGCGAACGACCGTCGTCGTGAGAAACGACGCCGCGTCGCCGGCTGCCTCGCCGCCGACCCCGTCCGCGAGGACGAAGACGCCGACCGGCCGTGCTACGTCCCTGTGGTGGTTCTCGAAGACGGCGGTCGCGACGCTGTCCTCGTTGATCCCGCCCTGGCGATCCTTCCGCGCGCCGATGTCGATCGAACTCGCGTGCTCCATGGTCACTGGTTGAACTGGAAGTAGAACCGTTCGGGGTACTGCGGGTCGACCAGCGCGATGGTGTCGCCGTCCTCCAGGCGCATCTCCGTGCGCGGATCACCCGGCACGTCCGCCCCGGACTCCCGCTGTCTGCGCTGGCCCCGCTCGGACAGTAGCAGGTTCCACTCCCGCTCGTCGCGTTTGCTGACGTACGTTCCGTTCAGGCTGGTGTCGATCAGCCGCCAGCCGCCGTCGTCGTCGGCCTCGAACCGACAGTGGACCGCCGACAGCGCCTTCTGGCGGTCGTCGTCCAGCACGACCGACGGCTGCGGGCCGTCGGGGGTGTCCCGGCCGATGGTGTCGCCGGGGCTGATCGTCCACTCGCGGTCCTGTCCGAGCCACGTGATCGAGGCCTGCTCGGGCAGGGCCGGGTCGCGGTTCTCCAGGGCCGCCTTCAGCGCCGACGCGTTGGGGTAGCGGTCACCGCGGTCGTGCTGGGTGGCCGTCTCGACGACATCGTCGAGGTAGTCGGTGCTCTCGACGCCGAACTCCGAGGGCCGGACCCCGTCGTCGTCGGGGACCCAGCCCACCAGCAGGAAACAGAGGATCTTGCCCACGGAGTAGACGTCGCTCCAGGGGCCCTGCCGCTGGCTGGCACCCTTGTTCAGTTCCGGCGGCTTGAACTCGCCGGGCACCGTCGACTCGTCTTCGCTGTCGCCTTCGCCGGTGGCGAACTCCGGGGCGCCCTGCTCCGGCACGAACCCCTTCGCCGTCGTGAAGTCGATGATCTTCGGGGTCCGGTCGGCCTCCAGCATGATGTTGTCGGGCTTGAGGTCCCGGTAGATGATGTCGTTGTCGTGCAGGAACGAGAGGGCGTCGCAGATGCCGATGCCGACCTCCCGGACCTGGTCGGGGTCCGACAGCGGGTCCTCGCCGCGGACGACCTCGCCGATCTCGTCGCCGCTGATCAACTCGATGACGAGGAACGGCATCCCGAACCCCTCCTCGCTCCCGTAGTAGGACATGATGTTAGGGTGACCGCCGGCGTCGCCGATCTCGGCGAGCACGTCGGTCTCCCGTTCGAAGTACTTGTCTACCAGGTCCTCGGGTGCCTGCCCCCAGTAGTTGGGGTGTTTCAGCGCCACCGCTCGCCCGCGGGACCGGTCTTTGGCCCGCCAGACGACGCCGAACCCCCCGCGTCCGATCACCTCCTGGAGCTCGTAACGGCCCTCGAGCACGTCGCCCTCGTCGGGCTCGGAGATGGTGTCGGGCGTCATCTACTCGAACCGTTCGTCCTCGTAGACGACCGTGGTCTGTTCCTGGATGCGCCGGGTCTGCTCCTCGTCGCCTTCCTCGATCTTCGTGACGTCCTCCTTGAGGTCGGTGACGACCTGCGTGTCGCCGGCGATGATCTCGGTCTCGTCGATCAGGTCCTTGACCTCCTCTAGCTCCTCGTCCTCGTCGGCGTGGGCGAGGTCCGACCGGATGACGGTGTCCCGATGCGCCAGGAAGACGTCGCGGTTCTGCTCGGCCAGTTTCTCCTCGTCGTCGGTGTACTCGACCGCCAGTTGCGTCGACGCAGACCGCGACCCGGCTTCGATCCCCAGGTTCGCCAGCAGTTGCCGGTTGCCGACTTCGCCGCCCGGGGCGTCGAGCTTCATCACGACGCGCTGTTCCTCCTGCTCCTGGAGGTCCGGCAAGCCGACGATCACGTCGCCGTCCCTGTACTCGGGGTCGACCCGCTGGACCTGGGGCGTGCGCCGGTACACCTCGGCGATCTCCGTGCCGGGCGCGACCGGTTCGATCACCAGCTGCGGGTTGTTGGCCACGACGGTCGACGCCTCCTGGACGACGTCGCCGAAAAAGGACCGGATGTCGGTTGGCTTGGTGACGTGGACCCACCGCCCCTGGGACTGCTCGCCCAGCGTCCGGATGGTGTCCTTGTCGTAGTCGACGCCGATGCCCGCCGAGTAGACGGAGATGCCGTCCTCGGCGATGCTCTTGGCGAGCGGTTCGAACTCTTTGGCCTCGAAACTCGTGTCGCGGCCGTCCGACAACAGCAAGATACGTTTCGCCACGTCCTCGCCGCCGCCGATGTCCGAGATGCTCTCCCAGGCCGTCTCCAGGCCCGCGTAGATGTCGGTCCCGCCGCGGGCCTCCAGGCGACCCACGCGGCGCTCGGCGTCCGTGCGGCCGATGTCACCCCACCGGGTCGCCTCCAGGATGGTGTCGACGTCGGTGTCGAACGAGACGATACTGAGGTAGTCGTCCTCGTTCAGGAGACCGAAGACGAGGTTGGCGGCGTCCCGTACCTGGTCGATCTTGTCCCGCATGTCCATCGATCCGCTGGTGTCGACGCAGATCGCGACGTGTCGCTCGGCAGGTTGGTCGATCTCACCGGGATCCACGACGACCTCACAGGAGATCCCGCCACCCTCTTCCGGAAGGTTCGGACGGTTAACCGTCGCTGATATTTCGGCTGTCATCGTAGTGAATGATCGAACAGAGGGCCGAGGAGCGGATAACGCTTTCGGCGACCTCTCACGTCAGATTAAGAATGAATTACCGGAACGGCGGCCGGTGCCCGGGACTGCCCTTTTACAGTTCGACCCGGACGGTGGCCCGGCCGGCCAGTTCGAGTTCGTCGCCGTCTTCGAGTTCGGCGCGGTCGCCGTCGAGGTCCTCGCCGTTGAGGCTGGTCCCGTTGGTGCTCGTGTCGGTCACGTAGACGCCGTCGGCCCCGACCTCGAACGTCAGGTGCTCGCTGGAGATGTACTTGACCTCCTCGCGGCCGCCGGCGGCGTTGACCAGCGACTCGAGCCAGTCGTCCTCCTGGCGGCCAAACGTGTCGCCGTCGCCGAACGTGTAGGAATCGTCGTCCACGACCAGGGTGACCTCCTCGGTCGCGCCGCCGTCGTCGCCGAGTCTGTCGCGGACCGCGTCGAGGTCCGTCCCACAGTTCGGGCAGAAGGACTCGTCGTCGACGTCGGTCCCGCAGTCGGGACAGGCCGACAGTTCCTCGGGTTCGTCGTCCCCCTCGTCCTCGCGGAGTTCGGACCCGCAGTCCGGACAGAACGAGGCGTCGGGGTCGACGCTCGCGCCGCAGGACCCGCACTCGGCCGTGCCGTCGTCCGATTCGTCGGCCTCGGGTTCGTCGGCCTCCACGTCCGGTTCCTCGGCCTCGTCCAGTTCGGTGTCCTCGTCGACGTCCTCGGCCTCGTCGAGTTCGGTGTCCTCGTCGACGTCCTCGGCCTCGCCGTCGACTTCTGCCTCGTCGGCGTCGTCCGATTCGTCGGCCTCGATCTCCTCGTCGGCCTCGTCGTCGGCCTCGATCCCCTCGTCGACCTCGGGTTCGTCGGCCGCGTCCCCGTCGGCGTCTTCGTCGGCCGTTACCTCCTCGGCGTCGTCCGCCGGTTCCTCGTCCTCGGTGGCCCCGTCGTCGGCCGGTTCGGCGTCGGCCTCCTCCTCGGGGTCTTCCTCGGCGTCCGCGTCTTCGGCCTCCGGCCGGCCGAAGTCCGGGTGGGGCGTATCACATTCCGGACAGAAGCCCCCGTGCGGCGCCGGTTCGAACGTGTTGTCACACGAAACGCAAGTGAGCATGCTCTCGTTCTCCATGCTATTCGAGGGACGTAGACCGCGGAGGTAGAAAAAACCTACTTGTCAGCGGATACAAACGTGTTCCGTCCGGCTTCAGATCGTCGCAGGTAAGATCGTCTTCCCGGTCCCTCGCGCGAACCCTACTATTTAAGCCACCCGTACCCCTTCTGTCGTGCAGCGGAACAGCGTGGTATCATGTTGCTCTCCCTCATCCCGGCAAGCCGACCGTTCCCCGCGGTCGTCGACAGCCTCGGGTTCGACGATCCACTGTTCGTCGTCGCGCTGGCCGGCTTCGCCGTCCTGACGCTCGCGGTGCTGCTCGTGGCCGGGCGGAAGGCCGTGGGGACGGACAGCGAGTCGACCGAAAACAGTTCCTCGTCCGGTTCGGGTTCCGACGCCGACTCGGACGTCCCGGACGAGAGCGAGTGGACCGTCTCGTACAACCCGCCGTCTCGTCGCTCCAGCGGTTCGAGTTCCCGGAGCAGTTCGAGCGGCGGGTCGACGGGCGGGCGGTCCGCGAGCGCGTCCTCGCGTTCGTCTTCCTCCCCGTCCTCGTCGTCCTCCTCCCCGTCCTCGTCGTCCTCCTCCCCGTCCTCGTCGTCCCGGTCCTCGCGTTCGTCGTCCAGCGGATCCTCGTCGACCGGATCCTCGTCGACCGGCGGCGGAGCGACCGGATCGGCCGGCGGAACCGGAGACTCGTCGGCGCAGTCGGCGGCCGACGGGTCCGGCGAGACCCGCCTGTACGACCCTTCGGACGACGACCCCTCGGGCACCGACACCCGCATCTTCACCGGCGAGAAGGACGCCACCCAGACCTGCCCCGACTGCGAGGAACCGCTCCCGTCGGGGACCGACTGGGAGTTCTGTCCGTTCTGCGGGTACGAACTCTGACGGTGCCCCGGCCCGCGGGCGTCCCGAATCGACGGTTGCATAGGCCACCGTCCGGTAGCCCCGGCCATGGAGGTCCGCTTTCTCGGCGGCGCGCGCGAGATCGGTCGGAGCGCCGTCCTCGTCGACGACTCCCTGTTGCTCGACTTCGGGTTGACGACGGACACGCCGCCGTCGCTCCCGGTCGGCGCTTCCCGGGGCAGCGGCCAGGGGGTCGACCCCGACGCCGTGGTGATGTCCCACGGGCACCTCGACCACGCCGGTGCGGTCCCCTCCCTGCTGGCCGGTGACGCCCGGCCGCCGATCCACTGGACGCCACCGACCCGGGAACTGGCGACGGTACTGGCCCGCGACACGCTGGACCTCCACGAACACAGTCCCTCGTGTCCGTTCACCGGCGAGCACGTCAACCGGGTGTCGCAGGTCTCGCACACCCACGGCTACGGCGAGCCCTTCGAAGCTGCCGGCTACGAGGTAACCTTCTTCGACGCCGGGCACATCCCCGGGAGTACCCACGTGCTGGTGGACGACGGCGACACGCGCCTGCTGTACACCGGCGACTTCTACACCGCTGACCACCGCGGGAGCGAAGCCCCCGCGAGCCGCACGAATCGGCACGGCGAGCCGATTCGTGGACAGCGGCTCGTCGCCGGCACCACTGCCCGCCCAGACGCCGACGTCGTGATCTGCGAGAGCACCTATTCGGACGTCGAACACGAGGACCGCGAGGCCCTGGAAGAGCGGTTCGTCGAGAGCGTCCAGACGACGCTGTGGGAGGGCGGCACCGTCGTCGTCCCGGCGTTCGCCATCGGCCGCACCCAGGAAATCATGCTGATCTGCGACCACCACGGCATCGACTGCTACGTCGACGGCATGGGACAGCGTGTCACGTCGCTGTTCCGGCGGTACCCCGAGTTCGTTCGAGACGCCGAGGCGCTCCGGCGGGCGAAGTCCAACGCGCGCTACGTCACCGGCCGGGACGGCCAGCGCGAGCGGATCGCCGAGCAGAACACGGTGATAATCACGACGGCGGGGATGCTCACCGGCGGCCCGGCGATGACCTACGTCCCCGCCGTCCGGTCGACCCCGACGAACAAGATCGCCCTGACCGGCTACCAGGTGGAGGGCACGCCCGGCCGGGAACTGCTGGACACCGGCCGCGCCGAGATCGACGGCCGGGTGATGCCGATCAGCGCCCAGGTCGAGTGGTACGACTTCTCGGCACACGCCGACCGCCACGGCCTGCTGTCGTACCTGGACTCCTACCGGGACGCCGAGGTACTGGTGAACCACGGCGACCGCTGTGAGGACTTCGCGGCGGAACTCCGGGCGGACGGGTTCGAGGCCAGCGCGCCCGAACTGGGCGAGACCCGGACCTGTTGAGTACTACCCGCCGCGGTCGAGCGCGGGGACGACTGCGGCGACCGGTTCCCCGGCGACGAGGCGGTCGACGCAGTCGCGGCACAGTTGCACGTCGGTCGGCGTCGTCGCGCTCTCGACGGCCTCGAACAGGTCCCGCGTGACGACACCCGGCGGGGGAGCGTGCATCCGCCCGACCCGCCGCCGGCACCCTGGACAGGTTCCCATACACGTGGCTTAGCGAGCAGATGCCATTGCTATCGTCACGTTACCCCGGGTAAGCCGACGTTTCCCCCGGGACCGAAATCACCGAGAACCGGGCGTTCGGCGCTCGAAACCACTGTCAGGCGAGAGGGTCCGCCCCGCTCGATCGGACACAGCCGAGTAGCGTGACGTTATCGGGGTTTGTAGGTACGTTACTATCGCGCCGATCGGCAACAGTATCTGGCATGGCCTGGCAGCTCACCGGAATCCTGCGGTCGCTCGCCACCATCACCCTCCGGTACCTCTCCGTGGACCCGACCATCGGCCGGACCCTCACCGAGACGGTTCGACAACTGTTCGTCTCGGGGGTCTCGCTGACCGCGCCCTTCCTCGTCACCATCGTCGTCCTCGGTGCCGTGCTGGACTTCGTCGCGGACCTGGTCGCCCCGTTCGCCGACGTGCTCACGTTGCTGGGGATCACGGGCGGCCCGTTCGCCCAGGGATTGATCGTCGCGCTGTTTCTCGGGTTCGTGCTGACGGTCGGCCTCGTTGCGGAGTCCGGACCCACGACCGGCGTCCAGCAACGCCTGGGCGACGCGATGGAGGCCGTGCCCGGCGTCGGATCGATGTACAGTAGCGTCGACCGGATGAGCGACGTGATGCTGGAGAGCGACTCACAGAGCTTCAGGGAGGTCAAACTGGTCGAGTTCCCGCACGCCGACATCTACTCGCTGGCGTTCCTGACCTCGGAGATCGACGGTGGGACCGAGGACGGCGACCGGATGCAGGTGCTGTTCGTCCCGCTGGCCCCCAACCCGGTGATGGGCGGGTTCATGGTCTGCGTCCCCGACCACCGCGTCAAGGACGTCGACATGAGCGTCGACGAGGCGTTCCAGGCAATCGTCACCAGCGGCGTGGCGATGACCGGGTCGTCCCAGCCGACGTACTCGTAAGACCCAGCGGCTGGCTGGTTGGCCGACCTCGCTCCCGGAAGGCCCGCTCCTCAGTAATCGCGGCCGGCACGTCGCCTCGGTGAACGACACGACGACGTGGAAGAGGTTGCCCAGCGGGATGGCGAGGAAGGCGAGGTAGACGAGAGCGACCCTGGAGATGGTGTCCTTGACGGAGTAGTCCACCCACACGACGCCGGCGACGATCAGGCCGGCGACCCCGGCCTTGAAGAACAGGTCCCAGAACGGGGTCTCGATACCCTTCGCGGAGATGCTGGTCGCGGCGGCCGCCGCGTCCGGCGAGAGGACGCCCGTCGACGCAAGCACGACCGCTCCCAGTGCCCCGCCGGAGAAGTACCCGAGGAGCACTACCGCCCAGATCCGGAGCAACCTGGGCACGCTGGCCAGTCGCTCCAGCACGAGCACGACCGGCGGGAGCGTGTTCTCGGTGTACAGCTGGTAGCCGCCGAGGATGATGGTTAGAAAGCCCAGCGGGTACAGCAGGGCGCTTTTCAGCGGGTCGCCGCCGGTCGCGCCGTACAGCGAGGCGTCAGCAGGAATGTGACCGTGATGGCGAACCCGGCCGCGAGGCCGCTGAAGAACAGTTCGCGGGGACCGGTCGTCGTCTCTTCGTGGGCGGCGACCACGATCCGGTCGAACACCTCGTGGGTCTCGAAGCGGTCTCGGACGACCGCGCCGGCCGCGGGCGCGCCGTGGCGCGACCGCTCGACGACTTCACGGACGCTCTCGTCGGACTCCGGGTCGTCGTCACTCGTCGGCTCCACGTACCGGACGACCCCTGCAAACGTCTCCCGTTCCGGTCGTCACTCCTCCTCGATCTTCCGGATGATCTCGTCGGCGTGCTCGCGGGCTTTCTCCTCCCCGACGTTCTTCTCGATCAGCACCGACTGCACCTCCCAGTCGTCGCTGTCCGTGCGCTTGCCGGTGCGGACCTCGCTCCCCTCGGAGACCGCGTCGGAGACGCGGTCCGCCCAGTCAGGCGTGCGGATGGTGTCGAAGTCGTCGGGATCGCGGTACCGAACGTGGATGTACTGGTCCTCGGTGTCGACGGACTTTGGTTTGGGGACCATGTGTGTAAGTAGCACACGAACGCGCATAAGAGATCCCCGCGGGGAACTGACGTGTGGCGCCCCGGGTGTCGTGGTTGAGGTGTCGCTGGGACTCGTTTTCGATGTGCTTTTCCCGGGCGGCCGAGTTGTCCCGGGTATGGCTACGTTCCAGGTTACCGTCGCGGACCCCGAGACGGGCGCGACCTACCAGCGAGAGGTATCAGACCAGGACGCGAACCGCTTTCTCGGCATGGAGATCGGCGACGAGGTCGACGGCGGTGCCGTCGGTCTCGACGGTGCGTCCCTGGAGATCACGGGCGGCTCCGACGCCACCGGCCGACCGATGCGGCCGGACGTCGCCGGCCCGGACCTCAAGGAGGTTCTGCTGGACGGCGGCGTCGGCTACCAGCCTTCCCGCGAGGGTGAGCGCAAGCGCGTCACCGTCCGCGGGCGCGAGGTGAGCGAGGAGATCGCGCAGGTCAACGCCGAGATCGTCGACCGCGGCGGGGCCGACCCCGAGTCGGTCTTCGGCGAGGACGACGAGGAGTAGATGGACCGGCTCGCCAGCGACCACCCGAGCGTCCACACGGTCGACGCGACGCTGGTCAGGGCGGGCCGCACCGACCGACCGCGCGTGGCGATCCCGGGCGGGGCGGCCGACCGCTTCCCGGCCGACGAGGTCGTCCGCCTGGTCGTCGACGGCGACGAACTGTTCTCCCCGGTCGCCGCCGAACTGACGGGCGACGGTCTCGAACTCCGCGGGGCCTTCGAGACGCCGGAGGCGGCGCGCGAACCGGGCGACGGCACTGACCACCTCCCGGACTGGCGCGAAGCGGCGGGCGTCCCGTTCGGCAACACCGTCCACGTCGACGTCGTCGAAGACGGCTACAAGTACGGCCTCCGCGCGCCGGGCGAGCGCGCCGTGTACACGACCGGCCGCCCGGACGAGGGGCTACAGGACATCGCCGACGACCTGCTCGGGGACGGGTGAACTGCTGGAGCGGTTTTCTTCCCGGTGTTCGCCGTCTTCCCACTGCACAGTGCCGTCGTATGGACATATGTGCATGTGTTCATACGTACTCGACCGGCGCTTCCCTCCGTCACCTGGACCCAAGGGCGCCAGCCCCGGTTGCGCCATGTTAAAGGGTCGCCTCTCCGAACCGCCGCCGATGTCGCTACTCGCCCGGTTATGGCGTCAGGTCCGGCAGCCGCTCTCGTACGCCACCGTCATCCTGGGGTCCGTCCTGGGAATCACGGCGCTGGGGATGGTTACCCGGGGCATGGTCACCGCCGAGTCGGTGCCGTTCACGGACTTGACGGTCACGTTCTTCGGGGCCATCTTGTTGATCGGCGTCGGCATCGGCCTGCAGTGGCGCGCGCCGGGGTAAACTGGCGATACGCGTGTAGGGGACGAGGCCGCTCCGAAGTCCTGACTGAGATGTCAACTACCCCGTGAACGTTTCGCACGTTCGCGGGATTTGTCCGTGGAATCGGTCCCGTTTGGCGGATCGTGGGCAGTGAACCTTTCGGTCGGGTGAACCGTCCCGGACTTCAGGGCGTATTGACTGACGCCCCTCCGCCGCTGCGACTGTGGACAGCGACGGAGGTACGCGTCCGCGACGTTCTTCGCGGCGTTGTAGTCGGCGTGGTTTCGGTTTCCGCATCGCTGGCACGCGAACTCGCTCCGACTTCTCCGGTTCTCGGCGTCCGTGAACCCAAACGGATTCCGTTCAGGTCCTCGAACACGATCCCCGTGCAATCGTGCCGTAGCGCTTCGTCCACGATGCCGGTCGATACCTCGTGGAGAACGTGTTTCACGTACTCGTCTTCCCGCCCACCGCGGATCGGAGCGTTCGACGGGCACTCCGGGTCCCTTGCTGTTGCAAGCCCCCACGGGTCTCGGCATACTCCCGGCGCCTGTGGTTACGTTCTCCAGCGTCGAAGAACCGGGCCGTGGACGCAACGGCCAGTTGTTCCACGCCGAGGTCGACCCCGAGGACCGTTCCGTTCTCGGTCGTCTTCGGCGATTCCGTCTTCCGTTTTCGGAATCCGGCGTGGAGATACCAGTCACCGTCCCGGTAGTGAAGCGTCGACTGTGTGAGCTCCCACTGATCGTCGTCCAGGTACCGATAGTGATACCCATCGCCGTCCTCGGGGAGGACGAGTTCGCAACGGACTCTCTTCGCCGTCGTCGTGAGCGAAACCGTTCCGTCTTCGAACAGCGTCATCGTCCGTGCATCGTAGGTCACGGTCGGCGCAGTGAACTCCGGCTTGGAAACGTCCTTTCCGCGTTTCCGGCGACAGTTACAACTGGCAATCACCTCTGCGGCCTGATGAGTAGCGAGAACCGCGTGCTTGCTCCCGAGTTCGGTACGCTCTCGGACAGTGTCGTACGCGAGTCGTTGAACGGCGGTTTTCGACTCGTGGCTTTCCCGGGCGGCATCCACGGCGAGTTGACAACCGTCGCGCCAGGCGTCCACGGTGTCACGGAGCAGTTCCTCTGCCGACGGGGACACGTCCAGTCGGGTTATCGCCGTTCGCCGGTGGTACTCGTCGTCGGCCACGACACCCGGTGCTTCCCGATGTATCTAAAACTACGTAGCGATAGCTACCGGAGAATTGAAACGTCCTGAGGGAGATTTGAACTCCCGTCCCGGGCTCCGCAAGCCCGGAGGATAGTCCACTACCCTATCAGGACTCACCAACGGCTACGGGGGAACTACCTAAAACGCTTGCGAATTCGGGACCCGTCGGCGGACGTACTCAAAACGGCGTTTGACCTTCCCGAAGGTCTTTGATCTACAGGCTTCAACGGACTACCATGAAGCGAAGACAGGTGCTCTCGCTCGCTGGCGGCGTCGGCCTGGCGACGGTGGCAGGTTGCCTGGAAGGCGGCCCCGCTGGCGACGATTCGACGGAGGAACCGGACGAGAACGAGACGCCAACGCCGACCCCCAAGCCGGCGCCCGTCCTGGCGAGCAAGTCGTTCACCGTCACCGGGACGGAGTCCGGCGAGTCCAGCCAGCGCGCGGAGGTGAGCTTCGACGACACCATCCGGATCAACGGGACGACCACCGGCAACAACGGCTGTTACACGGCGAAACTGGCGAAGGCCGACGTCCGCGACGGCACCCTGGCGGTGACCGTGAAGGCCGTCGAGGACCGGGACGACGACGAGATGTGTACGCAGGCGCTGGTGAAAATCGACTACGAGGCGACCTTCGAGTTCGAGGACGCCCTGCCGGACCGCGTCGTCGTCAAACACGACAGCATGGACGGCGTCGAGACGGTCGTCGAGAAGGATCGCTGACGCGGCCGGAATCTGGTCGCCCGGCGGCGACGAAGCGAAAACCGGGTGGGCCGTTGGAATTTTGCCACGTGCCGCCGTCGTCCCCGGCATGACAGTCATTCGAACGGAGGGCCTGACGAAGACGTACGGCGACCTCCGGGCGCTGGACGGCCTGAACCTCTCGGTCGAGGCGGGCGACCTGTTCGGCCTGCTGGGGCCGAACGGGGCCGGCAAGTCGACCACCATCGCCGTCCTGACCGGGCAACTCGCGCCCGACGGCGGGACCGCCGAGGTGCTGGGTACCGACCCCGTCGCCGATCCCATCGAGGTCCGGCGGACGGTCGGCATCCTCCCCGAGAAGGAGACGCCCCCGAGTTTCCTGACGCCGAGGGAGTACTTCTCGTTCGTCGGCACGGTACGGGGCCTGGACGAACGGGTCGTCGAGGAGCGCGTCGGCGAGTGGGCCGACCGCCTCGGCCTCGACGGGAAACTCGACACGATCAGCACCGACCTCTCTCGGGGCCAGCAGCAGAAGACCATGATCGCGGCGGCGTTCCTCCACGACCCCGACCTGGTCTTCATCGACGAACCGCTTGCCAACCTCGACCCGGTGGTCCAGGAGAGCGTCAAGCGGTTCCTCGTCGACTACCGCGACGCGGGCAACACCGTCTTCCTGTCGACCCACCACCTCGAAGTGGCCGAGGAGGTCTGCACCCGCGTCGGGTTCGTCAACCGCGGGCGGCTCGTGGCCGAGCGCGACCCCGCGGCGCTGCCCGACGGCGAGACGCTGCTGGACGCCTTCATGGACAGCGTCGAGGACGTCGAGGACGCCGAACTGGCCGCCGCGCCGGGGTGAACGATGGCGGACGACCGACTCGCCGCGGACGGTGGCTCTGCCGCCGACGCCGCCCCTGCCACCGCCGATGGCCGCCAGTCCCGGAGCGGGTCGGCCATCGCCAGGACCGTGTTCACCGCGATGATGCGGGAGGAGTGGCGGATGCACGCGAACCTGTTCGGCGCCCGCCGGTTCGCGGCGTTCCCGCTGGTGATCACGCTCCTGACGGCGGGCGGGGTGGCCTTCCTGACCTACGCCGGCATCGCCATGGACACCGTCGTCCTCGGGGTCCACGCGCTGGTGTTCCTGTTCGGCCTCCAGACGGGCACCGTCGGCTTCCTCGGCCGGGACGCCATGCGTGACCTGCTGGGCGACGTCACGATGCTGGTGTTCACCTCGCGCACGCTCCCCGTATCGCGGCGGCGCCTCCTGTGCATCTTCCTCCTCAAGGACCTGCTGTACTACACGACGTTCTTCGTGGTGCCGCTGACGCTCGCGTTCGTCCCCCCGGCGCTCTCGCTGACCCCGGTCGCGGCCGGCGCGAGCGCGTCCACGGGGCCCCTGGCACTCTCGGCGATTCCCGCGCTGTGGCTCTCGCTGACGATGACCTTCCCCTATGGCATCGTAGTCACGCTGTCGCTGGTGGGTCTCTCGACCCGGGGCGGGGTCGGGAAGGCCGTGATGCTCGGCGGAGCCGTCGCGCTCGGCCTGGCCGTCGTCTCGGGCGTCAACGTCCTCGCCGTGACGCCGTACGCGGTGTACGCCGACCCGTCGCTGGCGACGGCCGCGGTCGGACTCCTCCCCGTCCCGGTGCTGGCGGCCGTCGGCGTCGCCATCTACGACCCCGAGGACTCCAGTCCGGCCCGGACGGCCGGGAACACGCTCTCGGCCTGGGCCGGCCGACTGGGCGAGGACCGCGTCCTGGTCGCCCGGAGTCTGCTGGACGTCCACCGCTCCAGCGGCGGCCTGTTCAAGGTGCTGTTCTCGGCGGGTATCCTGTTCACGGTCGCCGCGTTCCTGGTCGAACTCGTCACGCCCATCGTCGGGACCCGTCCCTCGACCGGGGTGGCGTTCGGCGCGCTGTTGGGCCTGTCGGCGTTCACGACCTACAACTGGCTCACGCAGTTCGACGACCCCGACGAGTACCTGCGGCTCCCGCTGGGGCTGGAGGCGGTCTTCGCCGCGAAGTTACGGGCGTTCCTGGTGCTGTCCGTGCCCGTGGGACTCGCCTTCCTGGCTGGTGCCGTCGCCTGGTGGGGTGCGCGCCCGCTGGAGGTGGTCGTCGGCGCGCTGTTACTGGTCGGCCTACAGGTGTACCTGTTCGGGCTAGTGACCTACCTCACGGGCTTCTCGCCCAACGAGTTCCTGTTCGACACGGTGCTGTTCGCGGGGTTCGGCGTCGCCGTCGCGGTGCCGCTGGTCCCGGTGCTGGTGGTCGGACTGGTCGTGGTGCCCGTCCCGACCACGCTACTGGCGGCGCTGGCGGTCGGGGCCGTACTCGCGGCCCTGGTGGGACTCTGGCTGTACCGGCGGGCGGTGCCGAAGTGGACCGCTGCCTACCGAAGCGGCGAGGTGTGAGCGGCCGCGGCGGGGCCGTCAGGCTCCGCCACCGTCGCCGTCGCCGCCACCGTCGTCACCGCCGCCGTCGACCGTCACGAACCCCACGTCGATGACGGCCTGGCCCTCCTCCGTGTAGGTGCCGTCCTCCTGGCCGCCGCTCTTGACGAAGTCGTACGTGCCGTTGCCGTTGGTGTCCATGTGCGGCATGGCGATCAACGGCTGGTCGTCCTGCAGGCTGTCCTGGTCGAACTGCGCGCCGGGAACGCCCGTGTACAGGTCGACGTCGACGTCCCCGTGGCGGCCGGCGTCGAGGGCTTCGGAGACGCCGACGACGCTCTCGACGACTTGCCCCTCCAATAGGGTGGCGTCGTGGATGGCGACGAAGCCGCCCTGCGGGAGCGTCGCCTGCTGGACCGTGACGCTGGATCCGTCGGAGGCCTGGTTCTGGAACTCGGCGCCGGCGCCCAGGGCGGCGAACGCCGCGTCGATGACCGGTTGGTTGTTCGTGAGGTACGGGCCGTCCTTGACGCCGCCGGAGGTCACGAAGTCGTAGCTGCCGCTCTCGTCGGCGTCGAAGTGCGGCATCGCGACCAGCAACTGGCTCTGTGAGAGCGCCGACTGGTCGAACTGTGCCCCCGGGACGTCCCGGAACAGCGGGACCATCACGTCGTTGTGTTCACCGGGTTCGAGGACGTCGCTGACGCCGATGACGCTCTCGACGGCCTGGCCCTGGAACAGGCGGGCGTCGTGGATGGCGACGAATCCCCCCAGGGAGACGAGGACCGTGTCGACGACGACGCGGTCGCCGGCGCCCGTCTGGTTGGTGAACCTGACTTCCGCCCTGTCGTGGACCGCCTCGGCTTCGGCGAACGTCTCGGCGTCGACCGCGTCGGTCAGCGACACCCCCATGCCGCCGATCAACGCGGTGGTACTCAGGAACCTGCGCCGCGACTGGCCGCGTTCGTCGTCCGTCTCGGATCGTTGGGTGTTCTGCGGGTCTCCGTTCATGGTGTATCCCCTACACCTCCACCGAATTCGCCTAGGGCCGGACGCGAAAAGGAACTACTTACCGTCCCATTCTCCCGTTGTTCCGCACCCGCCTGCGTTTGCTTTCGGACCGCTGACTGTCGACTCCCCGGTGGTTGGCCGACGGTGGTCGGATACCGGCGCGTTACCTTCCCGCGGCACCGTCGAATTCGCCCGCGACGGGCGCTGAATGTGAAATATCCGCGTCGGCGCCCGACGGGGTTTTGATTTTCCCCTTCCGTCCGGTTTTCGAGGGTCGATAGGACGGTGAAAATTGAGACGTCCCCGGGTCACCGCCCGCCCACGGATCGGACATGCGGGGGTTATATGAATATATGTACATATGTTCATATATCCTCTCACAGCCGCGCGAGTCGAGCGCGCGGGGGCTTTCCGCGTGTTGCTGACCACGCCACCACCGACAGAACGCGTGAGGACCCGCGTGTTGCTGACCACGCCACCACCGACAGAACGCGTGAGGACCGGCATTGAATCCACACCTATCGTCCGAACGTTCATAAGCGAAGGCGGGACCACACTTCGCCATGCCCGATCGACCACGAACCGAAAATCGCCGGATGGAACGGCTGTCTCCGGGCAAGGACAACGCTTATGCGGCGGCCTGACCTCCAGTCGGACACGATTATGGGCGCCATCGAGGACATTCACGAGGACCTCGACGCCGACGTCTCGCTGGAGGAGTTCCGCGAGGCCGTCGAGGCCAAGGTCGAGCAGATGGGCGGGCTCGCCGACGAGGAGACCGCCGCCATGCTGGTCGCCCACGAACTCGACGACGAGGAGGTCGAGGGAGTCGCCGACGTCGAACCCGGGATGGAGGAGGTCACCTTCCTGGCGAAGGTAGTCGGGGTCAGTGACCTCCGGACGTTCGAGCGCGACGGCGACGACGAGGACGGCCGGGTGATCAACGTCGAGGTGGCCGACGAGTCCGGGTCCGTCCGCGCGGCGTTCTGGGACCAGCAGGCCCAGGCGGTCGACGACGGCGAGATCGAGGTCGGCGACGTCCTCCGGATCAAGGGCCGCCCGAAGGAGGGCCTCAACGGCGTCGAGGTCAGCGTCGATCGCGCCGAGGTCGACGACGACGCCGAGGTCGACATCGACCTGCGTGACACCTACCGCGTCGAGGACCTCTCGCTGGGCCTCTCGGACGTCGACCTCCGGGGGAAGCTGCTGGATACGGACTCGATCCGCACCTTCGACCGCGACGACGGCTCCCAGGGCCGCGTCTCGAACCTCGTGGTCGGCGACGAGACCGGCCGCATCCGGGTGACCCTCTGGGACGAGCGGGCCGACCGGGCCGAGGAACTCGACCCCGGCGTCTCCGTGGAGGTGGTCGACGGCTACGTGCGCGAGCGCGACGGCGACCTCGAACTCCACGTCGGCGACCGCGGAGCCGTCGAGGTGATCGACGAAGACGTCGAGTACGTCCCCGACACGACCGACATCGACGACGTGGAGATCGGCCAGACGGTCGACCTGGCGGGGGTAATCCGGTCGGCCGACTCCAAGCGGACCTTCGAGCGCGACGACGGCTCCGAGGGGCAGGTCCGGAACGTCCGCGTGCAGGACGGCACCGGCGACATCCGGGTGGCGCTGTGGGGCGAGAAGGCCGACCTCGACCTCGGCCCGGGCGACGAGGTCCACCTCGCGGACGTCCGAACCGAGGACGGCTGGCAGGACGACGTCGAGGCGGCCGCCAACTGGCGCTCGACGGTCACCGTCGTCGACGCGGCCGCACCCGAGCCGGAGGAGACCGACGACGACGCGACCGGACTGGACGCCTTCGCGGGCGACGGGGGGACGGCGACCGAGGACGGCGACGGCGGTACCCAGGCCGGCGCGGGCGCCGGCGACGGTGACGCCAGCGACGATTCCGCGGGCGGCGACGCTGGCGGAATCACCGCCCGCGAGGACGGCGAGTCGGTCTCGTTCACCGGCACCGTCGTCCAGGCGGGCGACCCCGTGGTGCTGGACGACGGCGAGGAGACGCTCGCGGTCGAGACCGGCGCCGACGTCACCCTCGGTCAGGAGGTCACCGCTCGCGGAACGATGCGTGACGGCCGACTCGTCGCCGACGAGGTGCTGTAGGCGAGTTTTCTCGGCCAGTTCGGATCACACGTCGAGCGGATCGTCGGGGGCGCCCACCGCGCGACCGCCCGGCGGTCGGCCGTCCGACCGGTCGCCGACGCCACCACACGTCGCGGTCGCTCAGCGGCCCAGAGACGCTACGGAAAACGTTAAGGCGGCCACTGCCGCCCCTCCGTTATGAGCGTCGAGTTACCGTTCGCCCCGGTGGACGCGATCATCCGGCGGAACGCTGGCACGTTGCGAGTCAGTGCCGAGGCCGCCGAGGAACTGGCACGTCGCATCCAGGACTACGGTGCCGACCTCGCCATCGACGCCGCCGAGCGGGCGACGGCCGACGACCGCAAGACCCTGATGGCCGAGGACTTCGGCGTCGAATCGGTCGTCGACAAGGACGAGGTGGAACTCCCCATCGCCCCGGTCGACCGGATCGCCCGCCTGCGGATCGACGACCGCTACCGGGTCTCGATGGACGCCCGCGTGGCGCTGGCGGACATCCTGGAGGACTACGCGGACAACGTCGCGGAGGCCGCGGCCATCCTCGCGCGGCACGCCGACCGCAGAACCGTAAAGGCCGAGGACGTCCAAACGTACTTCGAACTGTTCGACCAGCGATGACCGACCACCGACGGACCGTCACCGCCAGCAGATGAGGTTCGGCTACAGCGCCGACTGTCTGGACCACGACGCCGGCGACCGCCACCCCGAATCGCCCGCCCGTCTCCGGGCCATCCGGGAGGGCCTCGACGGCCGCTACGGCGTCGAGTACGTCGAGGCGCCCCCGGCCGACCGCGAGACCGTCGAGTGCGTCCACGATTCGGAGTACATCGAAGACCTCAGCGCGTTCTGTGAGGCCGGCGGCGGTAGCTGGGACCCCGACACCGTCGCCGTCGAGGCGACGTGGGACGCCGCCTTCCGGAGCGCCGGCCTGGCGACGTGGGCCGCCGAGCGCGCCCTCGCGGGCGACGACGGACGGGACGCTCCCTTCTCGCTGGGTCGGCCGCCGGGCCACCACGCCGTCGCCGACGACGCCATGGGCTTTTGCTTCCTCAACAACGTCGCCGTCGCGGCCGCGCACGCGCTCGACGCGGACGCCGACCGCGTGGCAGTCCTCGACTGGGACGTCCACCACGGCAACGGCACCCAGGACCTGTTCTACGACCGCGACGACGTGTGCTACGTCTCCCTGCACGAGGACGGCCTCTACCCGGGGACCGGCGACGGGACCGAGGTCGGCGACGACGAGGGCGAGGGCGCGACGCTGAACCTTCCGTTACCGGCGGGTTCCGGCGACGTCGACTACACCACGGCGCTCGATCGGGTCGTCACGCCGGCGCTTTCGGCGTACGACCCCGACCTCCTGCTGGTCAGCGCGGGGTTCGACGCCCACCGCCACGACCCCATCTCGCGGACCCGCGTCTCCACGGAGGGGTTCGCGAACCTGACCGCGCGGGTCCGGGCGTTCGCCGACGAGACCGACGCGGCGCTGGGATTCGTCCTGGAAGGCGGCTACCGCCTGGACGTCCTGGCCGACAGCGTCGGCACGGTCCAGGAGGTGTTCGACGGCTACGACCCGACCGACCCCGAGGGCGACCTCGAACCGGGCGTGGAGGACCTGTTCTCGGACCTGGAGACCGAGCACCCGTTACTCTAGGGCGAAGGTTCGACGTACCGCGCCAGTTCGACGCCGAACTCTCCGGCGAGTTCCGCGACCTCCCCGCCGACGAGGACGTCGTAACCGTCCGCCAACGCCTCCTCGACGTGGACGCCCAGTGCAACGTCCAGCAGGGCGTCGCTCTCCAGGAACGCCCGGGCCGTCGGGAACTCGCGGTCGCGCTCGACGACGTAGCGGTCGCCGTCGACGAACGGGCCGTACGCGTCCTCGTCGTCGTACTTCTCGTAGAACCCCTCGGCGTGCTGGCGGACGTGGACCGGCGGCCCCTCGTGACGTTCGACCCGGGGCCGCTCGGCGACCGCCAGTTCGACCAGCAGGACGGCCGGGTTGGCGTCGCCCGCACTGTCCCCGTCGCTCGTGTCGTCCGGGCCGTCGCCCCCGCCATCGGCCGCCCACGTCGCCGTCCGGAAGACGTCGAACCCCCGGCGGTCGAGTTCGTCCGCGACTCCCGACAGTGACTTCCGGAGTTGCGGGTACAACTGGTCGTCCACGAGGTCCGGCGCGTCGAAGCGGACGGCGACGGGCGTCGTGCTCCTGCGGTCGACGTGCTCGCTGACGGCCGCCGCCGAGAGCGGGTCGGGGTCGTCCGGGACACAGCGCTCCACGGTCGGGTCCGCGAGGAACGCCCGGGCGTGGTGTTGCAGGCGGGCGACGTTGGTCGCGGAGGTGACCGCGGCCACGTTGCGCTCGGGGTCGGTCGGATCGATGACCACCAGCGGGTCGTCGAACCCGGCGCGGCCGTGGTCCGCCGGGTCGAGGCGGACCGGGGGTTGCCAGTCGGCGGCCGCTTCGAGCGTCTCGCGGAAGCCGCCGTACGCCAGCACGAGCAGTTCGGTGAGGTAACCCGAGAGCCCCCGGGTCCTGAGGTCGCTGCCGTAGACGCCGATGCCCTTGCAGAACTGCTTGAACGCCCGGACCTCGGCGGCGAGGTCCTCGTCCAGTCGCTCGTCGAGGTACCGGGTGTGGAACGGCGTCCGGTCGACCGCCGACTGGATCTCGGTGGCGTCCGGGACCCGGTAGCAGGGCACCAGGTCGACCTGGAAGCCGTCGAACTCTCCGACCACGTAGGGGTGCTCGGCGTACTCCTCGTGGCCGTCGGGGAGCACCTCGCGGCCCACCTCCAGGCCGTACGACTCCAGTTTCTCCC
Source organism: Halobacteriales archaeon QS_1_68_20 (assembly GCA_003021085.1). Classification (GTDB taxonomy): domain Archaea; phylum Halobacteriota; class Halobacteria; order Halobacteriales; family PXRE01; genus PXRE01. Next base: position 27,548 of record PXRE01000039.1, read on the forward strand.
GTGGCAGGTCCGGCGGGAACCGGACGAACACGTCCACGTCGCGGTCGCCGGCCAGCCACGTCCCGCGGGCGGTCGACCCCACCTGGACGGCGTCGGTCTCGACCGGCAACGCCGCCGCCGCGGCCTCGGCGCGGTCGATCACCTCCTCGGCGACAGCCCGGAGGCGCTCGCGCTCGTCCGCCTCGGGGTCGACGCGCTCGCGCACCGCGGCGACGACGGCCTCGAACGCCTCGTCGCTCATCGCCCGCGAGTACCCCCGCCCGCGGGGAAAGCGTGTCGGTGTGGTCACTGGCGTTCGAGGGCGTTCGGGGCCGGCGTTTGTGGGGTACTCGCACGTCGAGGGGAAAGCGAAACCCCTATGAAGCAAATCCGTCTACGGCGAAGTGAGCCGCCGTAGCTCAGATGGTAGAGCACCACGCTGTTACGGCACTCAGGTCGCCTGTGTGCCGCAGATACGTGGCTGCCCCAGGTTCGAGTCCTGGCGGCGGCGCTTCTTCCTGATCAATCTGACGCCGAGCGACTGCTATCGATCCACCGCTCGATTCGGGCGGCGACGGCGTCGTCGAGGTCACCCGGCAGGTCCGTGAACCACCCGGCGTCCAGCACGCCTGGGTGCTGCAGGTCCACCGTTCCGCCGTCGTCGGTCGCGCCGAACCAGGCCCAGTGGCCGACGACCGAGGCGTCCGGATCCGCGGCGTCGACGAACGTGAACCGCTTGAGAGCGAGTAGCGAGTCGACCGTCGGCGTCAGCCCCGACTCTTCGTGGACCGTCCGGGCCGCCGTCTTCGCGTAGGGTTCGTTGGGTTCGCGCTCGCCGCCGGGGACGCTCCACTCGCCCTCGTCGTCGATGGTCCGGACGAGCAACACTGCCTCCCCCCGGCGGGGAACCGCCCGGGCGCCGCCGAGCGCGCCCCGCTGCTGGCGGTCGGCCAGGCGCTCGAACACCATCGGCGGCACCTCGTAGGTCTCCGCGTCGACGGGTGCGTCCCCGAACGTCTCGCGGAGCGCTGCCAGCGCGTCGTCGTCCCCGCTGTCGGTCATCCTGGCCGGGGTTGTCGACGGCCGGTAATCAACCTGTCGTGGCGTCAGACGGGCGTCGCACGCGCTACCCGAAGTTCTCGACGTTCGCGTCGTCGGAGGCGACGCCTGCCGCGTCCAGCGCCGGCAGTGCGCGGTCGAGGAAGGGCCGGAACCCGAAGACGTAGACGTCCTCCGGACGGACGTCGGCGTCGACGTGATCCGCGATGGCCGCGTCCAGGCTCTCGTCCGTGACGACGCTGACGTCCGCGCCCGCGGTCGACAGCGCGGCGAGGCGTTCCTGGTGGGCCGGGGCGTCGTCCTCGTAGACGACCGCGACCCCGTTGCCGGCGGCCGTCGCCGCCTCGCCGACGCCGACTGCGGGACCGACGCCGGGGCCGCCAGCGATCACAACCACGTCGCCGCCCATCTCGGGGTCGTAGGTGACCTCCCCGAACGGGCCCTCGACCTCGACGGTGTCGCCGGGTTCGCGGTCGGCCAGCCACGGGCTGAGGTCGCCCTCCGGGTCGATCCCGACGGTGATCTCGAACGTCTCGCCGACGCCCGGCGAGGACAGCGTGTAGTGACGGGAGACTTCGTCCCCGCCGACGTCGGCGCGCAGGAGGACGAACTGCCCGGGGAGGGCGTCGAACCCCTCGGGGGTCTCCAGTTCCAGCGCGACCGTGTCCGGGCCGACGGTCCTGACCTCGCGGATCGTGACCGGGGTCGAATCCATGGCCGAGCGTAGCAGTGGCCGGGACAAGTCGCTTGCGATGGGGCCGGTCGCCGTCCGCGCGGGTGTTCGGCCGGCCGATTTCGGGGGACGCCCCGGATCGTTTTCCCTCGTTTTCAGAAGTCTTTTGCACGGCGCATGGTAATTCCACCTACCCATGACCGGGGACCTCAACTGGGCCATCGGCGGTGAAGCCGGCGATGGCATCGACTCTACCGGGAAAATCTTCGCGCAGGCGCTATCCCGGGCGGGTCGTCACGTATACACCTCCAAGGACTTCGCCTCCCGAATTCGAGGGGGCTACACCGCGTACAAGATCCGGACGTCGGTCGACCGCGTCGAAAGCGTCGTCGACCGCCTGGACGTGCTGATCGCGCTCACCGAACGCACCGTCGACGAGAACCTCGACGAACTGCACGAGGGTAGCGTCATCATCTACGACGGCGAGCGGACGACGATGCAGGACTTCGAGGCGCCGGAGGGCATGATCGGCCTCGACGTCCCGCTGAAGAGTCTCGCCGAGGACGCCGGCGGTGCGATCATGCGCAACGTCGTCGCGCTGGGGGCCGCCTGCGCGGCGACGAACTTCGACATCGAGGCGCTGCACAGTGCACTCGAGAAGCAGTTCGCTGACAAGGGCGAGAAGATCGTCTCCAACAACAAGGAGGCCGCCCGCCTCGGCCGGGACTACGTCCACGAGGAGTACCCCGACCTCGACACCGACTACGACCTGGAGACCACCGACGAGGACTACGTCCTGCTGAACGGCGACGAGGCCATCGGCATGGGCGCCATCGCCGCCGGGTGCAAGTTCTACGCCGGCTACCCGATCACGCCCGCGACGGACGTGATGGAGTACCTCACCGGTCGCATCGAGCGGTGGGGTGGCCACGTCGTCCAGGCCGAGGACGAACTCGCGGCGATCAACCTCGCGCTGGGCGCGGCCCGCGCCGGCGCCCGCGCGATGACCGCCACTTCCGGGCCGGGGATCGACCTGATGACCGAGACGTTCGGTCTCGTGGCGACCAGCGAGACGCCGCTGGTGATCTGTGACGTGATGCGCTCCGGTCCCTCGACGGGGATGCCCACCAAGCAGGAGCAGGGCGACCTCGACATGCTGCTGTACGGCGGACACGGAGAGGTGCCGCGGTTCGTCGTCGCGCCCACCACCGTCTCGGAGTGTTTCCACAAGACCGTCGAGGCGTTCAACCTCGCGGAGAAGTACCAGATCCCCGTCTTCCTCGTCGCGGACCTCTCGCTGGCGGTCACCGAGCAGACGTTCCCGCCCGAGGAGTTCGACATGGACGAGGTCGAGATCGAGCGCGGCAAGGTCGTCGAACCCGACGAGGTCGACGAGTGGCAGGACGGGAAAGGTCGATTCCAGCCCCACGCCATCACCGACGACGGCATCAGTCCGCGGGCGTTCCCCGGCACGACCGAGGCCGCCCACATGACGACCGGCCTCGAGCACGACGAACTCGGCCGCCGGACGGAGGACACCGACGAGCGCATCCAGCAGGTCGACAAGCGCCAGCGGAAGGTCGAGACTGCCCAGCAGCGCGAAGACTGGGACTACCGCGAGTTCGGTGACCTCGACGCCGACACCCTGGTGGTCTCGTGGGGATCCAACGAGGGTCCGATGCGGGAGGCCATCGACTTCCTCGCGGACGAGGACGTCGACGTCAGGTTCATCTCGGTGCCGTACGTGTTCCCGCGGCCGGACCTGACCGAGGAGTTCGAGGCCGCCGCCGAGGTGATCGTCGTGGAGTGCAACGCGACCGGGCAGTTCGCCGACCTGCTGGAGCACGACACGCTTACCCGGGTCAAGCGCGTCAACAAGTACAACGGCGTCCGGTTCAAGGCGGACGAACTGGCCGAGGAGATTCGAGCGGCTCTCGAACAGGAGGTCCCAGCATGAGTTCGGAAGTACGATTCACCGACTTCAAGTCCGACAAGCAACCGACGTGGTGTCCCGGCTGTGGCGACTTCGGGACGATGAACGGCATGATGAAGGCGCTGGCCAACACCGGCAACCACCCCGACGAGACGTTCGTAGTCGCCGGGATCGGCTGTTCCGGCAAGATCGGGACGTACATGCACAGCTACGCGCTGCACGGCGTCCACGGCCGCGCCCTGCCGGTCGGCACCGGCGTCAAACTCGCCCGTCCCGACCTCGAAGTGATGGTCGCGGGCGGCGACGGCGACGGCTACTCCATCGGCGCCGGCCACTTCGTCCACGCCGTCCGCCGGAACGTCGACATGACCTACGTCGTCATGGACAACCGCATCTACGGCCTGACGAAGGGCCAGGCCTCGCCGACCTCCCGCCAGGACTTCGAGACGGCGACCACCCCCGAGGGGCCGAAGCAACCCCCGGTCAACCCCCTCGCGCTGGCGCTGTCGGCCGGCGGCACCTTCATCGCGCAGTCGTTTGCCTCCGACGCCCAGCGTCACACCCAGATCGTGCAGGAGGCCATCGAACACGACGGCTTCGGCTTCGTCAACGTGTTCAGTCCCTGCGTCACGTTCAACGACGTCGACACCTACGACTACTTCCGGGACTCGCTGGTCGACCTGAGCGAGACCGACCACGACCCGACCGACTACGACGCCGCCAAGGACCTCATCCTCGCCGGTGAGGAGGAGTACCAGGGCGTCATCTACCGCGACGACGAGGCCCGCCCGTACGGCGAGGTCCACGGCCTGGACTCGGACATGTCCCAGGTCCCCGACGGCGCCCCCGAGGGTGCGATGGACCTGGTGCGGGAGTTCTACTGAGCCCTCGTCTTCTCGACTCACTCTGCGTGCTCGTGGACGACCCCCGAGAGGGACGGTCCCGTACTCCCTGTGGCCGGAGCGACCGGGCCGGGACGGCCGACCGCGGACGCGTCACCGGACGACGTCCCAGGCGAGACTCGCCAGAAGCGGCAGATCCCGGAGGTTGACGAGTTTCGCGAGCGCCCGGAGGTCGCCCTTCGTGGCGGCCGTCAGCGTCTCCTGGCCGAGGCGGTCCAGGTCCGCCAGTAGCAGGTCGATCCGCTCGTCGGGCAACCGGTACAGCAGGTCGCTCGCCCTGCGCCTGGCGCCCGCGTCGGGGGCTACCTCCTCGTGCCACAGTTCGTCGTACCGCGAGACGTGCTCGGCCGACGGGCCGGGGCCGCCCGGCGAGAGACAGTGATCAACCGCCTCTGCCGCCGCACGCGCGGACTTCATGCCCTTGTGGATGCCCTCGCCCCACAGCGGGTCGATGCTCGGCACGGTGTCCCCGATGGCCACGAAGTTGTCCGTGCTCAACCGGCCGGGCGGCTGGATGTGCGCGGACCCGCGGCGGGCCGTCCCGTCGACGCGCTCGGCGGTCGCCAGCCTAGGGTCCTCCTCGACCCACGCCCGGAGGTACTCGTCGATGGTCCGGTCCTGGTCCCCGTTCTGGATGTAACAGAGGCCGACCTTCGCCGTGTCCGCGCCCGTGTGAAAGATCCAGGCGTACCCGCCCGGGGCGTACGCCTCGTCGAGCCTGAGCATCATCGCGTCGGTCAGGTCCGCGTAGTAGGGGTTCTTGACGTCGACGCCTTCGAACTCGTACTCGATGCCGATGGCCTGTTTCTGGCGCTGGAGGTCGCTGACGCCCAGCGCCTTCGCCAGTGGCGCGCTCGGTCCCGTGGCGTCGACGATCACGTCGCCGTAGACCGCCTGGTCGCCGTCGTACCGGACGCCGACGACCTCGCCGCCCTCGAGGACCGGGTCGTGGACCCGTGCGTCGAACCGGTACTCCGCGCCCTTCTCGCGGCTATCGTCGACCAAGAACTGCTTGAAGTCCGCGAACTCCAGGACCGCCCCCGAGAGTTCCCACCGGTAGTACTCCGACGGCGACTCCAGGACGGCGTACTCGGTGTGGTTCATCACGACCCTGTCCGGGACGTCGAACGCCCGCAACATCGACGGGAAGGTCCCGCCGGTTGACTTGTCGCTGCCCGCGGGAAACTCCGCTTCCCGCTCGGTCTCGAGCACGAGGACGTCGTAGTCCCTGGCGGCGAGTTCGCGGGCGCACTGCGCACCGGCAGGCCCGGCCCCGGCGATCACCACGTCGTACCGGTCTCGGTCGCGTCTTCTGGCCATGACTACAGTTGTATTTTTCCATATATAATATTTGTTGAATATGGTAGCTAGGCGGGCGGAAACGAGCGTTTCGGGCGGGGACGCGGCCGCCTGGAAGCGTTCGCTGGCTCCGGAGTCTGTGGAGAGGGGGGTCTCGCTACTCCTCGGCGGGTCGGACGAACAGTTCGAACTGTGACTCGCAGTCCAGACAGCGGCCGGCCTCCTCCTCGATCATGTCGACGACCGGGGCCTCCCCCCACTCGCAGTCCGGGCACTCGAAGACGAGCGTGTCCCCGACCAGGCGGTGCCCCCGGGCGTTGGTGTTGTCGGCGGTGAGCCGCTGGCGCCTGGCGCTCACGTGCTAGTCGAGGGCACGCGGCACGATAAAGACCCGGGCGTATCGTCGGAGTAGCGTTCAGAGAAGCAGTGGTAGCCGGCACATCCGGCGGGGCAGTGGTGATCAGGACGGCCGCCGAGGCGGTGGTGGGCGGGACGACCGCATTCGAAGGTGGCCGGCACGATCACACCGGGTGGGACTGAAAGGGGCCGTACGCTCCGGGAAGCCGGACGACGCAAGCACCGCAGGGAGCGAAGCGACTGAGGAGCGCAGCGAGGCCCGCGACCGGAGCGTGCGGGGGCTTTCCGGGTGTTGGTGTCTATGCATTGATCGTCGCGCGAGCAGACTAGCGGCAACCGGGCGACTAGGGATGGCCTCGCCCTCCCCAACCGTGGGCGCGGCGCGGCGACCGACCGCCGTGGTCGCCGCGCCTCCCCCGGCCCTCGCGCGCGTTGCTCGCGCGCGCCGACGCTCAACGATGGCTCTGGAGAAACGATGGCGGACGATGACTGGTAGAAACGGCGTCCGACGATGGCCGGTAGAACGACTTGCGGTCGGTGATCGCTCCGTCGGAACTTTTCGCTAACTCCCGTAGTACTCCCGGGCGAACGATGCCAGCATGGGGAGGTCGCTCAGGTGGAGCAGTTTGGCGATGGCGCGCTTGTTCCCCTGGTTGGCCTGCGCCAGCGTGTCCTGGTCCATGCGGTTCAGGTCCCGCATCAGGCGGTCGTACCGCTCGTTGGGGGCGTAGTACAGCAGGTGGGTCATCAGCAGGCGGGCGTCCATCTTCGGGGCGACCTGCTCGTGCCAGAGTTCGTCGTACACCGAGATGTTCTCCGCCGAGGTGTCCGGCTCGTCGGGCGTGAGGCAGTGATCGACCGTGATGGCGGCGGCCCGGGCGGACTTCATGCACTTGTGGATGCCCTCACCCCAGAGGGGGTCGATGGTCGGAACCGTGTCCCCGATGGCCACGAAGTTGTCCGTGCTCAACCGGCCGGGCGGCTGGATGTGCGCGGACCCGCGGTGGACCTTCCCCTCCAGGCGCTCGGCGTCCTCGAACCGCGGGTCGGTCCCCAGCCAGTGGTCGAGGTAGCCGTCGATGGTCCGGTCGGCGGTGCTGTAGCGCTGGTAGCTCTCGTTCCGGATGTAACAGAGGCCGACCTTCGCCGTGTCCGCGCCCGTGTGAAAGATCCAGGCGTACCCACCGGGCGCGTACTCGTGGTCGAGCCGGAGCATCATCGCGTCGGTCAGGTCCGCGTAGTCCTTGTGGTCGACGTCGACGCCTTCGAACTCGTACTCGATGCCGATGGCCTGTTTCTGGCGCTGGAGGTCGCTGACGCCCAGCGCCTTCGCCAGCGGCGCGCTCGGTCCCGTGGCGTCGACGATCACGTCGCCGTAGACCGCCTGGTCGCCGTCGTACCGGACGCCGACGACCTCACCACCGTCCATCACAGGCTTCGAGACCCGTGCGTCGAACCGGTACTCCGCGCCCTTCTCGCGGCTATCGTCGACCAGGAACTGCTTGAAGTCCGCGAACTCCAGGACCGCCCCCGCCTGCTCCTGGACGACGTGCTCGTTGGGCGATTCGAGGACGACGCTGTCGGTGAAGTTCATCACGACGTCGTCGGGGACGTTGAACGACGCCATCATCGACGGGAAGGTCCCGCCCGTCGACTTGTTGCTCTGGCTGGGGAACTCCTCTTCGGGTTCGGTCTCCAGCACGACCACGTCGTAGTTGCGCGCGGCCAGGTCCCGCGCACACTGTGCCCCAGCAGGCCCGGCGCCGGCGATCACCACGTCGTACCGGTCGTCCATACCCCGAAGGTCAAACCTAACTGTATTCAGTGTTGCTGAATGCCATCAGCGGCCGCTCACGCGCTTTGCGTACGAGTGGCAACTCCGTCCATCCCAGTGCACTCTCCGACGTGACGCGTTCGTCGGAGAACCGCCGCCGCAAAGTTATATTCTAGTTGCTAGATCCGCAAATAACTGTTTAATGTCATCAATCATAAATTCAAAAACTGCTAAAAATTATAAGTACAGTTCTATATAATAAACTGGTGCAAGAGACATGAGTAACCAGAAATCGAAACCGCTCGGACAGTTCCCTGAAACGCTCCAGAGTCCGGCGGCGCAACTGGATCCGTTCGACTGGTACCGATCCCAGCGGGCGGCGGGGGGAGTCCGCTACGACGAAGACCGGGAGTGTTACGACGTCTTCGACTACGAGACGGTCAAGCGGGTGCTGGCCGACCACGACACCTTCTCCGCGGACCCGATGACCCATCCCGACAACACCAGGGACAACACCTCCAGCATCACCCGGTCGATGCTGTACCAGGACCCGCCGCGGCACACCGAACTCAGGGGGACCGTCGAGGACTTCTTCCGGCCGGGGACGGTGGCCGAACTCGCCCCGGACATCGAACGACTGGCCGAGGACCTCCTCGACCGGGCCGTCGACGGTGCCGAGGGGCGGTTCGACCTCGTCGAGCGGTTCGCGTACCCGTTGCCCGTCACGGTCATCGCGGGGTTGCTCGGGGTGCCCCCGGAGGACCGCGACCAGTTCCGCGAGTGGACGATGAGTCTCGTCGGCACGTCGACGGGGAGCGGCGACGACGAGGACCGTGCCCAGAAGAAACTGGAGATCTACGCCGAACTGGAGTCGTACTTCGAGGACCTGCTGGCGGCCCGGCGGGAGAACCCCAGGGACGACCTGCTGTCGCGGATCGCCCGCGCCGGCGAACTCACGGCGGACGAGATCTTCGGCTTCTGTCACCTCCTGCTGATCGCGGGCAACGTCACCACCACGAGTCTCATCGCCAACGCGGTGTGGACGCTGAGCGAGCACGACCACTTCCAGGCCCTGCACGACGACGAGGAGGCCCTGCACGACGACGAGGAGGCCCTGGACCTGGCCATCGAGGAGGTCCTGCGGTACCGGACTCCCGTCCACGCGATGCAGCGCTGGACCACCCAACCGGTCACGATCGGTGACTACGAGATTCCCGAACAGACGAGCGTGGTGGCGTGGCTCGGGGCGGCCAACCGCGACGAGGCGGTGTTCGAGGACCCCGATAGCTTCGTGCCGGATCGCCAGCCCAACCGCCACGTCGCGTTCGGCCACGGCAGGCCAGGACGGCCCTACGGGCGTTGTTGGACCGCTTCGAGACGCTCGACCCCGTGACCGAGGAAATTCAGCCCAGCGGTAGCATGCTGGTGTACGGTCCACGGTCGCTCCCCGTGCGATACGAGAAACGGGGGATCCTGACCACCACCGAAGGTAATTCGTAATTTTAGTATTTCAACAGTTTTATCACCAAATTATAAATTATATCGTGATCAATTTATCCGTCCGTACGGATGAGCGACCAGAAAGTCAGACCGATGGACGCGTTTCCCCGGCCGCTGCAGGACCCGGGGGCGCAACTGGATCCGTTCGACTGGTACCGGTCCCAGCGGGCGGCGGGGGGTGTCCGCTACGACGAATTCCGGGACTGCTACGACGTCTTCGACTACGAGACGGTCAAGCGGGTGCTGGCCGACCACGAAACGTTCTCGTCGAACAAACTCACCAGTCCCGACTACACCGAGGAGACCACCACCGCTATCTCCCGGTCCATGCTCCACCGGGACCCACCCGAGCACACTGAACTCCGCGAGACCGTCGAGGACCTCTTCCGGCCGGGGACGGTGGCCGAACTCGCTCCAGACGTCGAGCAGATGGCCGAGGACTTCCTCGACCGGGCCGTCGCGGCGTCCGACGGGGAGTTCGACCTCGTGGAGTCGTTCGCGTATCCCCTGCCGGTGACGGTCATCGCGGGGTTGCTCGGGGTGCCCCCGGAGGACCGCGACCAGTTCCGCGAGTGGTCGACCACGGCCATCTCGTCGTCGGCTATGGGGCCGGACGACGGGGCCGACGTCCGCGAGGAGCTGTACGAGGTCCTCGCGGAGATGAGAACGTACTTCGAGGACCTGCTGGCGGCCCGCCGGGAGAACCCTACGAACGATCTACTGTCGCGCATCGCCGCGACGGGTGAACTGTCCGCCGAGCAGATGTTCGGCTTCGTCGTCCTCCTGCTGATCGCGGGCAACGTCACTACGACCAGCCTCGTCACCAACGCCGTGTGGACGTTCGGGGAACGGGACCTGTTCGACGACCTCCGGGGCGACGAGGAGGCCCTGGACCTGGCCATCGAGGAGGTCCTGCGGTACCGCTCGCCGGTCCGGACCATGGAGCGGTGGACGACCGAGGCCGTGACCCTCGGCGACCACGAGATTCCGGCGGGGTCGAGCGTGGTGGCCTGGCTCGGGGCGGCCAACCGCGACGAGGCGGTGTTCGAGGACCCCGATAGCTTCGTGCCGGATCGCCAGCCCAACCGCCACGTCGCGTTCGGCCACGGCGTCCACACCTGCCTGGGAGCGTCGCTGGCACGACTCGAAGCCAGGACCGCGCTCACGGCACTGCTGGACCGCTTCGAGACCATCGATCCCGTGACCGAGGACCTGCCGCCGACGGGGAGCATGCTGGTGTACGGTCCACGGTCGCTAGCCGTGCAGTACGAGGTCCGGTAGCTGTCTCTTGCCGGGTTCCGAACCCCTATCCGTGGCAGGCGGCTACGCCTGCCCATGAGCGAACAGTCGCCCGTAGTGACGGACTGCCCGCGAGCGAGCGGCATGCCGATGCTCGGCCTCGGCACCTGGCAGAACACCGACCCACAGCAGTGCGCCGAGAGCGTCCGGACCGCGCTGGAGACCGGCTACCGCCACGTCGACACCGCCCAGGCGTACGGCAACGAGGCCGCCGTGGGCGAGGGGATCGCCGCGGCGGACGTCGACCGCGAGGACGTCTTCCTGGCGACGAAGGTCTGGACGGACGAACTCGCCTACGAGGACGTCCTCTCCAGCGCCCGCGAGAGCCTCGACCGCCTCGGCGTCGACTACGTCGACCTGCTGTACGTCCACTGGCCCGCCGAGGCCTACGACCCCGAGGAAACCCTCCCGGCGTTCGACGAACTCGGCGACGAGGGCCTGATCGAGCACGTCGGCGTCAGCAACTTTCTCCCCGACCAACTGGACGAGGCCCGGGAGGTGCTGGATGCGCGCGTCTTCGCCAACCAGGTGGAACTGCACCCCCTGTTGCCCCGGGCGGAGATCAGGGAGTACTGCGCGTCGGCGGACGTCGAGGTCGTCGCCTACTCGCCGCTGGCCCGCGGCGAGGTGTTCGACGAACCGGTGATCGAAGAGATCGCCGACGCCCACGACGCGAGTCCGGCCCAGGTCAGCCTCGCGTGGCTCCGCGAGAAGGGCGTCACCGCCATCCCGAAGGCGACGGGCGCGGAGCACATCCGGGACAACTGGCGGTCGCTGTCGCTGTCGCTTTCCGACGAGGAGGTCGAACGGATCGACGGGATCGACCGCCGGAACCGGCTGGTCGACCCCGGGTTCGCGCCCTGGTAACCCCGGCTTCTCGCCACCCGGACGTCCGGTAACGCCGACCTTCGGAACGTTCAAAGGCTACGCGGCCTCACTAGTGATCGATGGGGGCCACCCGCGACGACCGGAGTCTGGTCGGCGATCTCTTCGTCGACCTCAAGCGATTCCACGAACACTGGATGGGTCTGGTCTATCCGCGCCAGGTCGGTGCCGAGGGGACCGTCCTGGGGAAGTGGAAGCCGACCACGACCCGCGGCATCTACGCCTACCGCCTGTGGGGACTCCTCGGAGCGCTCGTGGTAGCGCTGACGTACCCGCTGGTGTTGCTCGGCGTCGTCGTCCGCTTCCAGGTCAGGCGGATCGACGCCGGGGCGACCCGGATCGGCTTGTTGGGCGTCGTCCTGCTGTCGGTGCTGGCCTGGGGCGGCCTGGCGTTGCTCGCGCGCGCGAGATTCCCGTTCGAGGGTTTCCTCGCGGTCGTGGCCGCCGGGGGCGTCGCCACCGCGTCGGCCGTCCTGGCGGTCCTGTTCGCCCGGATCGACGGTCGGTTCACCACCGTCGTCCTCGCGTACCCGTTCGGGGTGACGGCGGTGTTCCTGCCACCGGTGGCCGCGGCGCTGTACTCGCCGACGCTGGCGAACGTCGTCTTCCCCAGTAGCGAGTCGCTGGCCATCTGGATCCTCTCGAACGTGTTCGAACCCCTCGGGGTGCGCGAGGCCATCCATGCGTACTTCGAGCTCGTGGGCTACGCCTACGTCCTCATGTGGTTCGCCATCGCCGTCCCGGTCGGGTGGACCCTCGGCGTCCTCGTGACGCTGGCCGACGTGGTCCGGCCGACGGGTAACTGAGGACCACCGGGCGCCCTTTCGACCGAACGTTCATCGATGGCTCCGGACCAGTTACGCGATGGTGGCCGGCACGGCCGCATTCCGAGGTGGCCGGCACGTCCGGACTCGAAGGTGTCCTGCACAACTGCACTCGGAGGTGTCCGGCACCTCCAGCGTGGGCGGGACTGCAAGGGGCCGCGCGCTCGACCCCGCCCGGACGACGTAAGCACCGCAATGAAGGAGCGAGCGAAGCGAGCGACTGAATGAGGCGCGCAGCGAGGGTCCGGCGAGTGCAACGAGCGGGACGCGGCGAGAGGGCTTTCGAGGTGGTCTTAACGGAGTGTCCGACTAACAAGAATCTCCTCTCGACCGCAACCGAAACCGCTACCCGCGGCCGCTCACAATCGACGCGCATGGAGTTCGACACGACGGTCACTGCGGTCGGCTTCCTCGTCCTGCTCGCCGTGTTGCTCGGCGGGACGTTCACCAGTCCGATGAGCCAGGGGACGAAGATGATGGTCGCCGGCGGACAGGTGCTGTTCCTGGCGCTTGCGCTACTGCTGGGCGTCAAACACGGCCAGTACCGGGCGACGCACTGAAGCCGATCCGCACCCCCCCGGAACCGCTCGACTACCTCGCGTGGTCGGTCGGTCGACGAAGGGGTCAGTCGGCCACTGCGACGGCCTTCTCGCGGCGGCCGTCGTCCGGCGAGTCACGGCGGGCCAGTTCGTCCAGTTTGTCCTGCACTGAGACGTGCCCTTCTCGGACGTCGCGTCCTCGGGGGCCACCGGCACGTGTCCGTCGGTCATCCGTACCTCGTAGTCCTCGACGACGCCGCGGTCGGCCAGCGTCTCCAGATCGTCGACGAACGTGCCGTCCCGACCGACCGCCCACGACGAGACCGACCGGAGCCAGCGTTCGACGCGCTCGCGGGGCATACGAGGTACCTCCCGCCCAGAACAGCTGAACGGAACGCTTCTTCCCGCCCAGAACAGTTGAACGGAACGCTTCGTTTCGAAACGTAACGACCGACTTACATGTAGCCCAGGTCCCGCAGGCGCTCCATCAGGTCCTCCTTGTCCTGGGCGCGGCCGGCGCGCTCGGTCGTGTTCTCGAGGTCCTGCAGCCAGGCGGGGTCCTCGGCGGACTTGTCGGTCGAGACCTCCGACCCGAGCGAGCGGAAGCCCTCGAAGTACTTCGGCGAGATGGGGATGTCCTCGTGGGTGAGGTCGTTCGGCAGGTCGTCGTAGTCCTGGGGGACGTAGCCGTCGTCGGGGAACCCTTCGACGGTGTCGGGGACGACGTAGTACCAGAAGGCGTCCCAGACGTCGGCCTCCTCGAACTGGAGGATGGGCTGGACGCGGTCGTGGGGCGGGTAGATGTCGGGGTCGTGCCGGGGGGAGACGAACGTCTCGTCGGCGCGGGCCTCCTGCTCGTCCCAGCGGACGCCGGAGATGACGCCGTCGATGTCGTGCTCCTCGAGGGCGTCGTTCAGCGCGACGGTCTTCAGCAGGTGGTTGCCGACGTAGGTGTCCAGCAGGAACGGGAAGGTGTCTTCCTCGTACTCCAGGATCTCACGGACGTGGTGCTGGTTGTGCTCGCTCAGGCCCTCGACCGGGATGTCGTCGCCGGGCGTCAGGTCGTGTTCCTCGACGTAGTCGCCGACGTCCTCGTTGCGGGCGAAGATGACCTCCAGGTCCCACTCTTCGGCCCAGCGGTCGACGAAGTCCATCAGTTCGTCGAAGTGCTGGAAGTGGTCGATGAACACCGTCGGCGGCAGGTCGTAGCCGTGCTGTTCGGCCACCTCCTTGACGAAGTACAGCGTCAGCGTCGAGTCCTTCCCGCCGGTCCACATGATGGCGGGGTTCTCGTACTTCTCGAGGCCCTCCCTGGTCACCTCGATGGCCTTCTCGATCTTGTGCTCGAGACTCGGGTACTCGTCGGGCTGCTCGCCCTCGCCGTCGGTGTAGTCGACGTCGACGTAGTCGGGGAACTCCTCGGGCATCGTAATTAGATATAATTAGGGACGCTAAAAGGTCTTGTGTCTCCCGGTCACCGGCCGGCTTTTCGGCCGTGCGTGCCAATACCGTGTATGGTTCGCGGCCCGTCGCGCACCTCCGGGTGGGCGGCGAACGGTCCGGGTCGGCCGTGGAGGTGGCGGTGATGGCCGTCGCGTTCTGGGCGCTGGTCGTGCTCGCCACGGTCGCTAGCCTGTTCATGGCGTGGGCGCTGGGTGCGAACAGCAACTCCCCACCGTTCGCGCCCGCCATCGGCGCCAACGCCGTTTCGACGATGCGAGCGGCCTTCCTCGTCGGCGTCCTCGCGGTGCTGGGGGCGATGACCCAGGGCGGGGCCATCTCCGAGACCATCGGCGCGGACCTCGTCGGCGGCGTCAGCATCACGCCGCTGGCCGCGACGGTCGGCCTACTCACCGCGGCCGGGTTCATGGCCTTGGGCGTCTACTCGGGCTACCCCGTCCCGGCGGCGTTCGCCACGACCGGGGCCATGGTCGGCGTCGGCCTCTTGCTGGGGGGCGCTCCCGCCTTCGACACCTACCAGCGCATCGGCACCTTCTGGTTGCTCGTCCCGCCGATGTCCGGCGGGATGGCGTACCTCACCGCGAAACTCCTTCGCCACGAGGACGTCCCCGAACCGGTCGGGGTACCCCTCCTGGCGGGCGTCGTCGCCGGCGTCGTTGCCAACGTCCAGCTCGGGGTGATCCCCTCGCCGCCCGACCAGCCCCAGAGTTCGGTCGCCGGGTTCGTCTCCCGGGTCGTCGACGCCCCGGCCCCACTCGGCGTCGACGTCGCCGTCGTCGCCGTCTCGCTGGCGTTCGCCGCCGTGGGGTTCCTCGTCATCCGCAGGCGGACGCTGGACTCCGCCGACCGCGGCATCCGGACGTTCCTGCTGGTGCTGGGCAGCATCGTCGCGTTCTCCAGCGGCGGGAGCCAGGTGGGACTGGCGACCGGCCCGCTGGAGAACCGCTACGGCGTCGAACTGGGGGTCCCGGGCATCTTCCCGCTGTCGCTGGGCGCCGCCGGCATCCTCGCGGGGGCCTGGATGGACGCACCGCGGTTGCTCCAGGGCACCTCCCGGGAGTACGCCCAACTCGGCCTCCGGCGGTCCATCGCGGCGCTGGTCCCCCGGTTCGTCATCGCGCAACTGGCCATCGCGCTCGGCATCCCCATCTCGTTCAACAACATCGTCATCTCCGGGTCATCGGCGGCGGGCGCGGCCGGCGTCTCCCGGCGGAAGATTGGGGTCACCGTCGGGTTCTGGCTTCTCACACTGGTCTCGTCGCTGGCGGTCGGCTACGGCCCCTACCTGGCGCTGTCGACGGTGCTGGGGACGGCCTGATGCGGGGAGCACCCCACGGTCCCCTTCGCCGGGGTGTTACCGCACGACGGTCACGGAGACGGGTGCCTCCGAGACCACCTTCGTCGCCACGGTCCCCAGCAGGCGCCGGACGACGTCGTGACGGTCCTCGCCGTGGCTTCCCATCACGACGTGGTCGACGTCGCCCTCGCGGACGTACTCGAGGACGGTCTCGGTCGGGTCGCCGGTCTCGACGGCCGTCTCGACCGTCCGCCCGCTGGCTTCCGCCCGGCGCCGGGCGTCCTCGACGACCTGCTCTGCCCGTAGTCGGGCGGCGTCCAGTCGCGAGTCGTCGACCTCCAGCAGGCCGCCCTCGCTCATCCCCGCGTCCAGCGGCGTCACGACGTTCAGCACCGTGATCCGGCAGTCGAACGTCTCGACGGCGTGGTCCAGGGCCTCGTCAGCCAGCGGCGACCCGTCGAAGGGGACCAGGACGCGCGTCGGTGCCACATCCGACGTTGGCGGGTCGGGGCCATGTATCCCACGCCGCGCCGCCGATCCGGATCGGTCTCGCCCGGAAGCCGCGGATTGTTCGGGAGTGGGTGTGGCGGTCGGAGCCAGTCACGTCCCCTGGCCGGGTTCCTCCTCGATGGCTTTCTCCTCGACCAGTTACTCCACCCCGTCCTCGCGCGGGCGGCGCCCGACGCGTTCCTCGACTGCGTCGACCTGCCGCTGGACGGCACCGATCTGCTCTCCGACGGACCGCTCGACGGCGTCCTCGACCGTCGTGGACATCCAGTCGGGGTCGAACCGCGCCATCTTCCAGACGACGTAGGACACCAGCACGCCGATGCCGAAGGCGACGCCGACGTTCGTCCCGACGGCGACGATGAGACCGATGGAGAGGAAGATCAGCGCCCCGTAGGCGAGGTCGACGGCAGCGTCGACGCGGGCCGGGTTCCGGTTAGGAGTAGCTGGGCCGGCCTATTCAGTGTCGGTGGCGGCCGGTGGTACCCCCGGTGGTCCGTTCTTAAGTGAATTCTCGAGTATATAAGGAAAAATCGCCGCTAGCGACGTCGACGCGGCCCGAACGACGCCCGAGTTACGAGATGAACTTGTTGTCCCGCCAGTCGACGCCGTTCTCGGCGGCCTTCTCGCTGGCGGGGCCCTCGACGACCTCGATGGTCGCGGGCCGTTCTTCGCCGTCCACGATCCGCGTCGCGACGAGTTCGTCGTCCTCTTCGGTGATGGCGGTCAGGGTACCCTTCTCGGCGTGGGTGGCCAGGTCCTTCAGGACGAGGAACATCTCGTACTGGAGGGCGGTGTTCTGCAGGACGGTCTCGCGTTCGCCCTTGAAGGCGGCGTACTCGACGAGCTCCGACTCGATCTCTTCGTCTTCGTCCTGCCACTGGGGGCCGGTCTGGGGCGTCCGGGTGCGCTCGCCGTCCTCCTCGTAGATGCGGGTCTCGGTAACGCTGGCTTTCAGCTGCGCGGTCGGCGTGTACTTGCTGATGGAGTCGTCGTCGGCGACTGCGCGCAGGATTAGGGTGTTGTTACGACGGGTGATGTCGACGTCCGCGACGCCGTTCGGGAGGAGCGGGTCTTCGTCGAAGTACTCGTGGACCGTTTCCAGGGGGATCTCGAGCGTCGAGTGGAGTCGGTAAACGCTGCTGGACATGGGTGGTGGGGCTGGGTGAGACGATTTGTCGGCGTGGCTGTACGCCGGTCTCTTGGTGCAGTGTACGGGACCGGGACATATAGGACCTACTCTTTTGTGCGGTGGCCTACCGGGGAAACGTTAAATTACTCCCGTCTACCACCTCCATACTTCGGCGTTGCCGGCCACCACGGCACCGGTCGCCGCTACCCTCGTCTCCCCCGGACGGTCACCCTCTTGAGGGTCGCCCGCGTACCGGTCGCCGTGACCGATCCGACACCGGACGACGTCCCGACCGTCTCCTGCTCGCGCTGTGACCGCGAGTGGGACCTGGCGTACGAACTCGACGACCTGCAGGTCGGCAACCAGGCGCTGGAACAGTTCGCGCTGGACCACGAGCGCCACACGGGCCACTTCCCCGACGGCGTCGAGACCTGGCGCGCGGACTGCCGGCGCTGCCCCGAAACGATCCAGCGACTCTCCGAGAACGCGGCACGCCGCTGGGCGGAGACTCACGCCCGACACACGGGCCACGCGATCGATCTTCACCACGCCGACGACGAGGCGACGACGCGCGTCGAACCGCCGTAGAGACCCCCGGTCTACGAGTGCTCCCGTGGGCAAGGTTCGGCTTGTTCCTCCACTCGCCCGGCGCCCGGTTACGTTCGCACCGGTAGGTCGTGTCCGCCGGAAGTCCCGTTCGCCCAGCGTCGGTCCCGACGGCGTGGCGCAAACTCACACCGGTTCCACGTTCTTACGTAACTCCCCATAAAATTCTTTACTACTAAAGTTGGATAAAATTGTGGCGGACAGAAGGGGGAGCGGCCCCGCGACGCGGTACGACAGTATTAGACGACGAGACGTTCTCAAGAGCGCCGCGGTGGCCGGCCTGGCCGCATCACCTCGGAGGAATGGGACGGCCGTGGCATCCGGGCCTGGCCCGAGGGTCCCATCGACGGCGTCAGGGACACGGACGTCCAGCCCCGTGGACGCCACACCGCGCTGTGGGCGGGCGCCAACGACCGACCACCGTCTACGGCTACGACTTCCAGTACGACGCCGACGGCGGACTCTTCGAGCGGTACGGTTCGGACGTCATCCTCGACTCGGCGTCCGGTACCGACCCGGAAGTGTTCTCCCCGAAGAACCTGCCGCTCGACGCCGAGGAAGCGGCCGGTGGCTGTGGCTCCGGGAGCGGCCGGACGGGTCCAGGACCGGTGACGCCGTCTACCGCGGCGACGCGACGGCCGTCGTCGCCGACCACTACGACACCGGCGACCGCGCGGGCGTGGAGTTCACCCTCATAAACGACGCCAGCCAGGACCTGACCGTGACGCACGTCACGGTGACGCCGGGGGACTCCAGCGTCGACGAACTCCACGACGAGGACGGCGGCATCGGCCGGGGGGTCAGCGAGGTCCACGTCGACGCGGACGTGAAAGACGGCGTCTGTGACGTGAGTGGCAGTGGGTCACTGCCCCGGACGTTCGACCTCGCCACCGACGGCTGGAGCGACGACGCCGACGCGGTCGCCGTCCTCTCGGCCGGTTCGTCCGGGTCGTTCGCGCCCAGTCGGTTCGAGGCCGGCGGCACGCCGGTCGACATGGTCGGGCAGGCGGTCGACGTCGACCTCGACTTCGAGTTCGACGGCGGCACGACCGGGTCGGCGTCGTTCACCCTGAATCCCGAGTGATCGCGGCGTCACCGTTCGCGGGCCGGTTCCCGCTGGCGGTCGTCCTCGCGGGCGAGTCGACCGTCACCGGACTCCCGACCGGCAGGTTCGACGTCGCCGGGACCGGCGTCGTCGCTCCCGCCGCTCCGGAACTCCAGGGTCAACGGCCTGGCGATGCGACGGGCGACTTTCCCAGTCCAGTCGTGAATCCGCGCCACACGCCCCTTTGGTTCGGTCTGGGTGACCTGCAGTTCGCTGCCCTCCTGGCTGACCACACCGCGGACGCGGAGGTGTTCCAGCGCGGCGTCGACGGTTTCGTCGTCGGACTCCATCGCGTCGGAGAGTTCCCGCCGCGTCATCGGTCGGTCCCGTAGCGTCTCCTGGATCTTCCGCGCGACGTAGTCGCGGTAGACCGTCCGGCCGTCGGGGGGATCCGCCGCGTCGGTCGTGCCCTTGTGGCGGACGGTCTGGACGGCGTCGAGCAGGAACCAGGACCCCACTGCCAGGAAAGCGAGTTGAAGCCAGCCCGGGTCCTCGCCCAGTGCGATCATCCCCGCGCTGCCGACGGACGCGACCACGCCGACCCAGGCGCGTTCGACGGACTCCCGGAGGTCGTAGGCCTCCGAGGCGGCGTCGGCCAGGCCGGCGACGACGACGAGGGTCCCAGTCATCGCCAGCTTGGCGACCGACGCGCCGAGGCCCACCCGGAGACCGACGAGGAATGCAAGTCCCAGCACCAGCGACCGGCGGTCGAGTCGGTCGCGGAGGGCATCGCGGAGACTCCCGGACATTGGCGGACGGTTCTCGGCCACTCCCCAAATTCTGGCGTTGTGCCCGTTCAATCGGCCGTCGACGGATCCCCGGCCGTCTCCGGCACCTCACCGGGATCGACCAGCGGCGTCCCGTCGGCCTGCGGCCCCAGTCGCGGGCCGAACGGCGGGTCCGAGGGGTCGATCCGGCGGCGCTCCGGGTAGTCGGTCGAGCGCTCGACCGGGGTCCGCCCGATGGCGGAGATCATCTCGACGTAGTCCGCCACCGAGCGGAACTCGCCGTACTCGCCGCCCGCCCGCTTGGTGATCTCCTCGCTGAGGATGGTGCCCATGAAGTCGTCGGCGCCACAGGAGAGCATCTTCAGGCCCAGTTCGTCGCCGTACTTCACCCACGAGGACTGGAGGTGATCGACGTTGTCCAGAAAGAGCCGTGAAACCGCGATCATCAACTCGTCCTCGTGGCGGGTCGCGCCGCCCTCGACCATGCCGCGCTCGTACAGCGGCGTCTCGGGGTGGACGAACGAGAGGGGGACGAACTCCGTGATGGCGCCCGTCCGGTCCTGCAGGTCACGGATCACCCCGAGGTGTTTCGCCCGGTGGGCCTCGTTCTCGACGTGGCCGTACATGATCGTCGCCGTCGTCGGCAGGCCCACGTTCGCGGCGGCCTCCATCGCCTCGACCCACTCGTCGGTGCCGATCTTGCCGGGGCAGATCACGTCTCGGACCTCGTCGACGAGAATCTCGGCGGCCGTGCCGGGCACCGAGTCCAGGCCCGCGTCCTTCAGGCGGCCGTACACCTCCTCGTAACTCCAGTCGGTCCCCCGGCGGGCGTGGTAGGCCTCCTCGGGGGTCATCGAGTGGACGTGGACGCCGCCGACGCTCATGGCCGCCAGTTGCTCGACGTAGGTGGCGGGGTCTTTCTCGTAGCGCTCCGGCGATTTGTAGTTGAGGTCCTCGCGGTCGCTGGCCTCCAGTACCTCGCGGTGTTCGTCGTCCAGCGCGAACGCCGGATGGAGGCCGGACACCGACGTGACTTCGTAGATGCCCCGCTGGACGGCGTCCTCGACGATGTGGCGGGACTCGGCGGGCAGGAAGTGCTTGCTCCGGTCCTTGAAGTTGCAGAACAGACACCCCGTGTTGCACGCGGTGGTGACGTTGTTGTTGAGGTTGACGACGAACGTCACCTCGTCGCCGACCACCTCGGCCCGGCGACGGTCCGCGGCCTCCAGCACCCGTTCTTTCCGCCCCGGGTGGATCCCCTCACGGTCGGTTCCCGTCGTGAGGAGTTCGGTCGCGTCCTCGACCGTCAACCGCTCGCTGGCCCGGGCCTTTGCCAGGGCGTTCTCGAACGCCTGGTCGGTCTCCGGGACGCAGTCGAACGTCACGTCGGTACCGCCGGTGAACCCGTCGCCCATCGTCCAGAAGTCGGGGGCGGACGGACAAAAGAAGGGGGGATTCCGGCAGGCGGCGGCACGTCGTCGCGGTCCCGTCGTTCACGCTCTCCCGGCGGTGGGCGTACGGGTTGCTCCCCACGTGGACGGGACGACCCCGTGATCTGTGTTCTACCTAGGTGAATCGAAAAATTTGCATAGGTGATAGGTAAATGTACGAATTTACTAGGTAAATAATATCGGATCTTTTTCAATCGTCCCCAGCGGTTCCCGGTCGAGCGTCGTCACACCGCCGGTTCCACCACACACCGACAAGCGAGTCCTTTTCCCGACTGACGGATCTTCTACACCGTTTTCCCTGCTCGGCGGTCCTGGACTGTCTGTATTAGGGCCGGTTCGAACCGGTGGAAACCAACGAGGAGTTGCGGTGGAATCTGCACTACCTGTATAAAACCTTAACCGTATTAAGTAAAATTTCCGAGCGATGTCCCTGATTGAGACATCCACCGACAGTTCGGTGATCGGAGCGGAAGACGACATCGCGACCGAGTTCGACGCGGAGTTCGACTCGGAGGCCGAGGGCGAGGACGTCCACGAGATGACGACGACGCTCACCCTGGGCTGCTGGGTCGACGACTGATCGTCGCCCAGTCGTAGCCGTCGTCGCTCTCGATTGCCGCCTCCCGGACGGACTCGAACACCTCGGCCGCCTCGCGCCTGAGGGCTTCGTCGCTGGCGGGTTCCGGTTCCGCGGGCGGTCTGGCGCTTGCCGCCTGCGAGGGGGCCGGCGTCGCTTCGAAGCACCCGCGGACGAACTCCAGTTGCTCGCGCAGGCCCGTCGGGTCGGCCGTCTCGATCCGTCGCCTGCTCCGCTCCAGGCCGGACTCGTCGGCGTGGACGCCCAACGGCGTCCCGTCGAGGTGTATCTCCGTCCCGTCGGTCCGGGCGGTGAACCGCGGCGGGTCGAGTCGAGCCAGCGCCGCCCGTTCGGCGTCGTACAGCGCCCAGGGCCGGGGGTCGCCGACGCTCCCGTCGCACAGCGGCACCGCCAGTTCCTCCATCTCGACGCCGAACCTGGCACCGTCCTGCAGGTAGTCCCGCGAGGACAGCGACCGGATCACCCGCGCGTACGCCATCGTCGGCCGGTAGACGATCCGGTTCTCGATCCCGGCGAGGGCCGCCGGCAGGCCGACGTCGTCCAGTCGGCCCTCCTCACGCAACGACAGGACCGTCTCGTAGGCGGATTCGAACCCGTCGAGGATGGCGTCCAGGCGGTCCTCGGGGGGTAGTTCCGTCCCGTCGACGGTGGGGACGTTCGGACCGCGGTCGACCCGTGCTGGCTGGTGGTCGACCGTCATCACGTCCGTGTTGACCGCCCTGACGGTCGGCGTCTCGACCGTCTCGAAGACGGCCGGGTCGGCGGAGACGCCGATGCCCGCGACCACGGGGAGCGTGCCGTTCCGCTCGCCGTCGGCGTGGCCGTCGCCGGCCGTCTCCACGTCGTAGGGGAGCAACAGCGTCTGGAGGACGCTGTCCTCCACGAGGCTCCCGGTCCCGGTGGGCCGTGGTCGCCTGTCGGGGTCGACGAAGGGGTGCAGCACCGTCTCGGCGTCGACCAGCACGGGGTGTTCGCCGGCGGCCCTGAGGTTCTCGAAGTGGCTGTCCCGGAACTCCGTGAACGACGCGAGACAGAGCAGGGCGCCGGCCCGCCGGTAGTACCGATCGGCCGCCGCCTCGTCCGGGCACTCCGCCGGTTCGATCCACTCCATCCACCCGTACTCTCCGCGGGCGAGGTAGGCCGGCGTCTCGATGGCGGGGGTCGGGAGGAACTCGTCGACGGCCTCGACCATCCGGTAGAAGGCCGCCCCGGCGTCGACGCTGCGGGGCTTGTACGCGACGGTGACGCCCGACTCGAAGGCGACCCGCATGACCGCCCGGCCGTCGCCGTGGGTGTCGTCCGCCAGGGGTTCGAGGTCGGTCACCTGGCCCGTCGCCCCGAACTGCTCGGCCAGGCGCTCCCGGTCGGCCTCCAGGCGGTCGGCGAACTCCTGCAGGTGGTCGACCCACTGGCGGACCTGGGTCGCCACCAGGCGGGCGAACACGGGGTACTCCAGGCACAGGTCCGTGAATCCGCCCGCGAACAGACCGTCCACGAACCGGTCGTAGTAGTCGGTCGGCGGGTCCTCGAACTCCCCCGGGTCCGCCCGTGCCAGGTCCGGGTCGTGTCTCGCGACGAAGGATTTGAACTCCACGTAGAGGATGCGTACGAACCGCCGCGCGAACCGCCGGCGGAACCACTCGACCATCGCGACTACGGCGGCTTCCGGGAGGACGCTCCGGGGTTCCGCCGGGAGTCGACTCCGTGCGAACGCGGCCACGGCGGCCGAGAGTTCGCCGAACGGTAGTTCGCTCCCGTGTTCGTGGGCGTCCCCGTCCACTGCGTCGTCACTGTTGGGCCCCGCTCGCTCGCGGAACTCCCCGGGTCGCTCGCACGGACGCTCGCCGCCAGGTCCTCCACCGGGCGTATCCAGTCCGGCAGGGGTTCGTCCGGCGCCAGCGCGACCGCCGCGCACGCCTGGCGGCACGCTTCCCTTGTCGCCCCCGCGCGGGCGAGTCGTCGTTCGAACGACGCTTCGTCCGGGAACAGGTCCCGCCACGCGTCGAACGTGTCCGTTCCTCTATCGCCGGTCACCAGCGCGTCCGGGTCCGCCAGTCGCTCCGTGAGGGTCCGCGCGCGGCCGGCCACCATCCGTCTCTGGTCGTCGGTGAACGCACCGGCCATCAGGTCCCTGCACCTCGTTGGGAGTCGTCGCGTCCGGGTTCAGCCGCGCCGTCGGCCGGTCTCCTCGGGGTTACCCTCATACTGTTCGATTGTCGACGTATCCCGAATACCGTCGGCAAAACGCTTTCGGAGGGTCGGTGGCGAACTGAAACCTTGATTGGAGCGGACGACGAGGGTTCGACCGTGACCAGCGTCAAGGACTTCCGGATCGAGGAGGAACCGGGCGAGGTCGAACTGGGCCTGGGGGTGTTCGAGTTCACCGACGACTACTCGGTGTTCGACTGGGGGAAGATGCCGGACGCCATCCCGGGGAAGGGTGCGAGCCTCTGTACGATGGGTGCGTACAACTTCGAACTGCTGGAGAACCGGGGCGTCCCGACCCACTACGAGGGCGTCGTTGTCGACGGCCGGCCGACGGAACTGGACGAGCTTGACCCCGACGAACTCGACGCACCGCCCCGCGAGATGGCATTCGGCGTCGCGAACGTGCCGGACCTCCCGTTCGAGGACGGCGAGTACGACTACGAGGCCTACCACGACGAGGCGGGACCGAACCACTTCGTCCCCCTCGAAATCGTCTTCCGGAACGCGGTGCCGGTGGGATCCAGTCTCCGGAAGCGAACCGACCCCTCGGACCACGGCCTGGACTACGACGAGTGGCCCGACGAGGACCTCGAACTCGACGACCCCATCGTGGAGTTCTCGACGAAACTCGAACGGCAGGACCGGTACCTCTCCCGGGAGGAGGCCGACGACATCGCCGGGTTCACGCCGATCCGCAAACTGGAGTCGCTGGCGAAGGCGGTCAACCGCTTCCTCACGGAACACGCCGACGAACGGGGGTTCGTCCACCAGGACGGCAAGATGGAGTGCATCTTCCACCAGGGCGAGGTGAAGGTCGCCGACGTCGTGGGGACGTTCGACGAGAATCGCTACCTGTACGACGGCCAGCAGGGCAGCAAGGAGGTGCTCCGGCAGTACCACCAGCGGACCCAGCCCGAATGGGTGCAGGCCGTCTCCGACGCGAAGCGCGAGGCCCGTGAGCGCGACGTCGCGGACTGGAAGTCGCTGTGCGAGCGGGACCCCGAACCGCTGGACGAATCCGTCGTCGGGCTGGCCGCAGACCTCTACGGGGCCGGAGCCAACGCCTACACGGGCCAGCAGTGGTTCGACGCGCCCGAACTGGACGAGGTGGTCGACGCAGTACGCCAACTGTAAGGCCGGTTAAAAGCGTACTTCTTAACAGCCCGGAGCCACTATCGGAGCGGCGTGCCAGACTACACGATCACGCTCCTCGAACGCGACCAGGCCCAGCTGGAGCAGCTCGCCGAGGAGGAGTTCGTCAGTCGCGAGGAGGCCATCGAGGAGTTGCTACGCGCCGGCATCGAAGCCTACCGGACCGGCGGCAGCGACGACGTGGCCGGCACCGACATCTCCGAGGAGTTCGCCGACGACATGTGGGACACCGCCGAGGACCCCGGTGCCCGCGGCGAGTCCCACGGCCAGGACGACGGCTACTCCTTCTGACGGCGGCCCAGCGTTCGGCCCCGCACCGTATATGAATATATGTGCATATGTTCACATAGCCGTGCCCGGGGCGCGGTCGCCGGTTCTTTGTCTGGGCCCTCCGTCCGCTTGCTCGTCTCGTTCCGAGCGGTTGTCCACGGTCGTGTAATAGCCGGACGATTCACAAGCGTTATTGAGCACGACCGCCCAACCACGGGTGATGACCGGCTACACTGCAACCGTGACGGTCCGGTTGAAGGGGGGCGTCCTCGATCCGGAGGCCGAGACCACTCGCCGGGCGCTACAGCGACTCGACTTCGACGTCGAGGACGTCCGGTTCGCGGACCGCTACGAGGTGGACCTCGACGCCGCCTCCGTGGAGTCTGCCCGCGAACGCGCCGAGTCGATGGCCGAGCGTTTGCTCGCGAACCCGACCATCCACGACTACGACGTCGTCGTCGAGGAGCGATAGACGGATGACGGTAGCGAGTATCCGGTTCGGTGGGTCCAACTGCGACCGGGACGCCCTGCACGCGCTCTCGTCGCTCGGCGTCGACGCCGAGATCGTCTGGCACGAGGACGGCCTGCCGGGGGACGTCTCGGGGGTCGTTCTCCCGGGTGGGTTCTCATACGGCGACTACCTGCGGGCGGGCGCCATCGCTGCCCGGTCCCCCATCCTCGAGGAGGTCCGCGCGGCGGCGGCCCGTGGGGTTCCCGTGCTGGGCGTGTGCAACGGGGCCCAGATCGGTTGCGAGGCGGGCCTCGCCCCGGGCGCGTTCACCGTCAACGACTCCGCCCGGTTCCGGTGTGAACCCGTCCACCTCCGCGTCGAGAACGCGAACACGCCGTGGACCCGCGGGTACGAGGAGGGCGAGGTCGTCGAACTTCCCATCGCTCACGGCGAAGGTCGGTTCCTGGCCGAGACGAACGTCCACGACCGCCTCGTCGAGGAGGACCGCGTCCTCTGGCGGTACTGCGACGAGGACGGCGAGGTCACGGACGCCGCCAACCCCAACGGCTCCCTGGACAACGTCGCGGGCGTCGCCGGCGAACGGGACAACGTGGCCGTCCTGATGCCCCACCCCGAACGTGCTGCGCTCCCGGACCTCGGTCGGACGGACGGCCGACCGATACTCCGGGCGTTCGCGGAGGCTACTGGATCGGCCCAGGGCTCCGCCTGATTTTCCCTATCCGAACCTTACCTGATCGTCGGCGTCGCCATCTTCCTCGCGCTGGTCGGCGTCCTGGCGCTGGCGCTGTGTCTCGGCGTGTTCGCGGGCGACCGCCAGGGCGCACAGATGTTGCTGTTCCCGCTCACCGTCTTCGCCGTCGTCCCGATGTTCACCGACCTGTCGACCTTGTCCCTCCCGTTGCAGGCGCTCCTGTTCGCTATCCCGTTCACCCATCCCATCGTGGCGCCGAAGCAACTCCTGCTCGCAACTGGGCGTTCGTCGCGGTAGGTCTCGTGTACGAACTACTGTTCGCCGTCGGGGCGGTGTGGCTCGCGGTCCGACTGTCCGATTCCGACCGCTTGATCACCGGTGACGCCGGCCGCATCGGAAAGTACGTCCGGATGATCCAGCGGTGATTCCTGCCTCCGGGATCTCGAGCGACCGGGAGTCACGAACGCCCCGGGTACGGCCTCGTCCGGACTTCGTCGTACAGGACGGTCCTGGCGGTTCGGTGAACCACCCGATGTCAGCGATCTCGCCTTCCCGGCCCCGTAGTTCGCCGCACTCGCGCTTCCCGGAGAAGATGGCGATGACGTCGAAGGGTTCAGTCCCGTTCGTGACCCGGTGGCGGACGGCGTGTACCTCCAGGAGTCCGGTCACTCGACACTGGATTCCCGTCTCCTCCCTGACTTCCCGATCGCGGCGCGTTCGTCGGACTCGTTCGGTTCCCGCTTTCCCCGGGGTCGGCCCAGCCATCGTCGCCTTCGTTACGGACGAGCAGAACCTCGTCTGCGTCGTCGGTTGCCCATATGCCGGCGCCGCCGAGGGCGTCGCGCTCCAGTGCGGAAGTCAGTCGCTCGTACTCGTGCCGGTGCAGTCCCACGTCTTCTCGTGGACCGGGTGGATTGTTCCCGGTGCAGGCGGTCGACGACCTCGTCTACGCGTCGTCTACTTCGCTCTCTGACGTCCATTCGTCCGTCAGATCGGGGTCGATCGTTTCAACCCCCCGGAATCCGACTCGCTTATCGCGTCAGCGGCATCCCGTAACTCCGTTCGCGATCCATCACTGCGTCCCAGGTGGCTTCGCACTCGCAGGACACCTGGTCGAACACCGAGGGGTCCTGCCTGAGGTCGAAGTCTTTGATCGCTCGCTGGACCCGGTCGTCGCACTCGCCGCAGTTGTGCGGGCCGCGGTCCGAGCCGTGTCCCACGGGGTCCGAGACGACGATCGCGTCTGCGTCGGCCGTCTCACCTAGCACTTCGACGACGCTCCAGAGCCACGGCGGCCGGTAGCCGTCCCGAAAGTACAGTTCGTCGACCATCGTGTACCGCTGGACGTTGGTCGGGTTCATCGAGACGGTGTGGCAGTTCTCGACGGCGGCGCATCGCCGGACGGAGTCGATCATGTCCTCGACGGCTTCGGATTCCGTGAGGAACGGCGGCTTCAGCAGGAGGTACGCCTTGACGCCAGCGTCCACCTCGGCGGCTTCTTCGCAGGCGGTCTCGAAGTCCCAGAAGTCGAAGTACTTGTTCACGCAGTCCCGCCGGACCCGGTCGGTCGCCGTCTCCAGGCCGACGGCGACGTCCGTCTCGATGCCACTGTCGGTGAAGTCCGCCAGTTTCTCGGCGCTCACGAAGTCCGGGAGACTCTCGACCAGGATTCGCTCGCGGTCCGCGAACGTCTCTGCGATCGCTTCTCGCGTTTCCGCCGGTACCTCGCGCTCGTCGAGGAACGACCCCGAGGTGTAGATTTTCACGAGGCCACACTGGTCGTCGTCGTGCTCGCGTTCGTGTTCGAGGCAGGCTTCGACCTGCGTCATCAGCGCTTCGTGACTCACGGATCCGCCCTCGACGGATTCGGCGACGTACCCACACATCGTACATCCGCCCGCCCGCGCCCAGCGGCACCCGCCGGTGTTGAGGATGATCGTGAGGCTGTCGTAGACGCCGCCAGGCGTACGGTCCTCGTCGATCCAGACCCGCGTCGGTTCCTCCGGATCGTACTGCTGGTCGTTCCGGGCGCGGATCTCCCGCATCACCTGGTTGTGCGCGTCCATCCCCCGCCCCTGCTCGTAGACCTCCGGCGTCGGCTTCCCGCTACTCATTGCCGAATCGTTGGCCACCGACCCGTTTAACGGTGTTGACGGGTCGTTCGCACCGGCCGCCGACTGAACCACTCCGGCAAAGATTTACTATAGCGGTTATTGGTTTACTCGTCCCGTGAAGGGACGGCCGGCGGGGCCAGGAACAGGAATTTCCGACCCGTTCGAGGGTCGATGCGCAATTTTCGGGGGGAAGATGGCGGAGCGAGCCCTCGTCACTCCGATCCGAGGACGTCGGCCCGACCGACTGCTGGTAATCCGAGCCAGCGTCGGAATCGCTGGTCGGCCGCCGTCAGGGGAAGATCTACTCCAGCTCCGAGAAAGTCCGACCATGTGGCGACCCGGCCAGGGGGGTTCCGATCCCGGGTCCTCTTCGGGGAGGGTCGAAGCAGATGTCGGGACGAGGACGAGACGACGCGACCTGTTCGCGAGCAGTGCCGGACCCTGGTGATCGACCATCCGCCGCGGTCGGAACCCCGTTCTCCCCGGTCGAACCCTGGGGGGAGAGCCGCCAGAACCCGGTTCTCCGGCACCCCCGATCCAGCATTCGACCGGGCTCGAAGACCGGCCGTCGATACCTGGGGCCAGGAATCGTCGGCTCGTCCACCCGCTGATCTGTCGAGTAGGACTGACTTACCGTCTAGACGGTTACGTTACCGGCGAGTCGCTGGTGGTCGGACGCGCCTATCGTGGAACCATCGATGACAGTCCATGGAGCTGGCAATCGCGTTCCTGTCGTGGCACTCCATGCTGGACCGAAATCCTTGACCAGACGAGATCGAATCCATCGTGGTGACGACCCATTTACGAACCGATGGTCCTCGGGGTTCCTGGGTCGTCCCCGTCGATGCGTCGGGGCAAATTCAGCCCCTGTCGTCGACGACAGCCGGTCTAGCGTCCGGTAACTCCGGCGTGTTCCGCTCGCTGACTACCGGTAACGAGAGGTAACTGGTGGATTTCCGGATCTGCTCGTATTCGGGACGTATAGGACGAGCTTACCGCAGGTCCCGGGACCGTTCCACCATCGAGACCTGGGTTTCGTCGGTCAAATCCGGACCGGGAGAACGAGTGACGTCGTATTTGCCCCGGTCAGGCTTCGGCGCCGGTGTCGACCTCGTCGTCGATTCTGACGATCTCGTTGTCGCACTCCGGGCACCCCCACTTCGTCTTCGTGCCGAGGTGAAGGTTCGTCCTCGCCGCGAGGTAGAACGTTCGTTCCGAATTACACTCTGGACAGCGTCGAGTCAGTTCCTGGCTCATACCTCTGGGTCCCTCCTCGCGGCAGTTGAATATACTGATTCGCGCGTGCGCACGCGGGTACGGCCCATCTCTGACGTCCTCTGCTGTCGTGGTCGTCCCGACGGCCGATCAGTCGTTCACCGACCCGAATTCCCCTGTCGGTGTCCTTCGAATCCTCGATCCCGCGGTTTCTCCACTTTGTTGCTTCTAGAAGGACAGGTAGAGCCGAAATCGACCGCCGGTGCCTGAAGTCGGCCGTCACGCACGGCATCTATAAACTGGATACCGCGATATTAAATTCGGTCGGTCACGGCCACCGGGTTCGTAATATCAATACTCCCGAAATCGAGGTAATCGAGGCCTCTGAGTGAATATTTCTGTCAGGAAATTATGGAACTATAATGGCTGAAAGTGGTGGTGGTGATATTTTCAGGGGGTGATTACATATTG
Source organism: Halobacteriales archaeon QS_1_68_20 (assembly GCA_003021085.1). GTDB lineage: Archaea > Halobacteriota > Halobacteria > Halobacteriales > PXRE01 > PXRE01. Next base: position 58,049 of record PXRE01000039.1, read on the forward strand.
TATCCTCGTCTTCGGCGGGGACAGCTCGTCTGGGCTCCGGGCGAGCGTACGAGTCCGTGCCCGTTCAGAGCATCAGCGGGCCGATCAAGACGCCCATCAGGTGGACGCGCCGGGCACCGAACCGGGGTGGGACCAGCCCGACCAGCGAAGCGGCGACGAGCGCGAGGAGGCCGATACCGCCGGCGAACAGGACGGATAGTCCAGCGAGGAGAGCGAGCACGGCCATCGAGAGGCGGGTGGGGTCCAGGCGGCCGACGGTCCGCAGGTAGCGGTCCCCGATGGTCGGGACGGCGACGAACCCTGCCGCCGCGGCGAGGCAGACGCTCCCGAGCAACAGGGGCAAATTCAGCGGAACGGAGGCACGTTCCACGGCGACGAGCACGCCGGTCCGGGGGGTCCCGAGTGAGACGAGCGCGAACAGGGCGAAGACGGCGTTGGCCGTGTTGACGCCGCTGGTCGCCACGACGAATCCGCGAGCGCCAAGGTTCCCGGGGACGAGAAACAGCACGACGGCGGCGGCGATGGCGCTTGAGATTCCCGGCAAGTATCCCACCGCCGCGCCGGCGAGCATCCCGAGGCCCGCCACCGCCCCGACCGTCCGCCGGGAGTGAGCGACCGTCGCGTCCGCCTGCTGGGGGACGCCGTCGCCGCCGGCCGCGTCCAGTAGGACGGGGACACCGAACAGGCCGGCGAACAGGGGGGCCAGCACGTCGCCCGTCGGGAGCGGGCCGGCGGGAGAACTGTCGAGGATTGCGACGCCGAGTGCGGCGCTCCCGGCGAACGCGGCGAGACCGCCCAGTCGTGACCGCCAGGAGGGCTCCGTGAACACGAGGAAGGCGACGAGCGCACCGAGCACCAGCGTCAGGTGCCGCCGGAGGTGAGGGTAGATCTCCTGCATTCCGAGCGTGACGGGTATCGCGAGCGGGGCCGCGAACGCCACGGCCAGGCCGCTACCGAGCGCGGACAACCGCAAGGCCTCCCGGCCGCGCCCGCCGAGGACGAGGCGGTGGCCGGGCAGTGCGGTCGGCGCCATCGCGGGGTCGGGCACGCCGATGGCAAGCGTCGGGACGATCTCCAGGAAGGTGTGCATCACCCCCGCGGCGATCATCGCGGCCCCGACCATCACCGGCGGACCGGGGACGGCGGGTGCGGCCGCAGCGAGCAGCAATGCGAGGTTGTTGACGTGTAATCCGGGGGTGAGGCCGCTCAGCGTGCCGAGCATGATACCGCCGAGCACGAACGCGAGTGCCAGGGCGGTGGTCTCGGGGGAGACGACCAGTCGAACGCCGTCGAGCATCGGCACCGAGTGGCCCCGTCATCCGGTTTGAACGTTTGGAGGGCGGAGGTCGAAGGCGTCGGTCTCGGGGGGATCACTCGGGCCTGGGAGCGTCCCGGAGCGCGAGTTCGCCGTCCACGTCGAGGTCCGTGATGGTCCCGATCTCGACGCCGGCCGCCTGCAGGCGGTCCTTCGAGCGCCTGACGAACGTCGACCGGACCGCCTCCCGCCGTTCGCGGTTCTCTTTGGGGAGCCACCCCCGGCGCGCAAGACGACGTCGTCGCCCCGCAGTTCGACGACCCGGACCTGCGGGTCACGCTCGGCCGAGAGGTCGGCATGTTCGCGTGCGACCGTCCGGACGATTCGCATCGCCTGGCCGATGTCGTCGTCGGCGATGCCGAGTTCGACGGTGATGCCGACCGGATCGTTGATGGTCCGGTTCACGACCGGGTTGACGGTGAGTTCCGCGTTCGGGACGATGACGGTGTCGTTGTCCAGCGTCCGCACGCGGGTCGTCCGGAAGCCGATGGCCTGGACGACGCCCTCCCTGTCGCCGTACTCGACGACGTTGCCGACGTTCAACCGGGGGTTCTACACCAGGAAGATGCCGGCGACGAAGTTCGAGAGCACCTCCCTGGAGGCGTACCCGACCGACAGCGAGAACGCCGCGACGACCAGCGCCGACCCCCCGAGGAAGGCGTGGAACCCGCCGGCCGCGGCGCCAACCGCGAGCGCGACGACGACCCCCATCCCGGTGAGTTTCTCGACGGCCTCCCCGAGCGTCTGGTTGACGCGTGACCTGGCCACGGCCCGGCGGACGGCCGGGACCACCAGGAACCGACCGACGGCGTACAGCACCGCGGACACGACGACGAACTCCTCTGCTGTAGCTACGACGAGCCGAGTTGCGACTGTTAGACGACCGGCGACTGCGCCTGCTCGGAGTACGCGGGCGGCTGTCCGACGTAACGGGCGACCGTCCGGTGTCCGTCCCACCGACGGGACGGATTCCGACCGCCGTTCTACCGATTACCGGGTGCAGTGACTCGACCGACGATACCCGTCGCTGTTCGGCGCTGCGTCGAAAGAAGTGCGTGACGTGGGCCGCGTTCAGCCGAACAGTTCGCCGAGGCCCTCGCCGCTGGCCTCTTCGTCCTCGTCTTCCTCTTCGTCGGCTTCCGCTTCGGCCTCTTCCTCGGCGGCCTCTTCCTCGGCGGCTTCCTCGCCGCCGCCGGCCGCACCGCCCGAGGGCGCGCCCCCGGCGGGGACGGCCGCGGCTTCCTCGACGGCCTCGTCGATGTCGACGTCCTCGAGGGCGGCCACGAGCGCCTTGACGCGGGACTCCTCCACGTCGGCGCCGGCGCTCTCGAGCACGGCGGTCAGGTTGTCTTCGTTGATCTCTTCGCCCGTCTCGTTCAGGATGAGTGCTGCGTAGACGTATTCCATGGTTTTATCCGAACATCTCGCCGAGGCCTTCCGCTCCGTCGCCGCCGTCGTCGTCCTCGTCGTCCTCGTCGTCGGCTTCGGCCTCGGTCTCGGTGTCTCGTTGGTCGGTCGATTCTTCCTCGTCGGCGGCCGCCGGCTGGGCGGGCGCCTCCACGTCGCGGAGCTCCTCGGGCAGGGCCTCCTCGTCGTCGATGGCCGCGGCCAGGGACTTCAGCTGGGCGTCGGCCTTCGCCACGAGGTCCGGGATGACGTCCGGGTCCTCGATGGACGCGTGGACCGCCAGCGCCTTGACCTCGCCGCTGGCTTTCGCCAGCAGTGCGGGCACGGTGCTCGCGGTCGGGAACTCGCTGTTGATGGCGAGGTTCCGGGCCCGGGCTGCGGCGGCCTGGACGTCGCCGCGGTAGGCGTCGACGTCGATGGCCAGCTCCTCCGGCTCGAACAGCACGCCGTGGGCGTAGACGGCCTGCAGGTCCAGCCCGACCTCCTTGGGCTCGATGCCCAGTTCGTTGAGGACGTTCTCGAGGTCCTGGGAGACCACCCCGCCCTGTTCGAGCACGGTCGAGTCCTCCAGCACCTGGATGGAGGCGTCCTGGATGCGGGCGTTGGCACCCACGCCCTGCAGGTCACCGACGAACGGTCCGGGGTCGATGCCCGTGTCGCCCTCGGGGATGACGATGTCGTTGGGGGCCACCTCGCCCGCGTTGATCGGTGCGGGCGTCTTCGAGGCCTCCAGCTCCTTGTACAGTCCGAAGGGGTTGTCGTTCGTGCCGATGATGCCGACCTGCCCCTCGACGAAGTCGACGAGTTGCTCCAGGCCGTCGTCGACCTCCTCGAGCGCGCGGCGGACGAGCGTGTTGCGGCTCATCCGCAGTTCGGCGGTGCCGTGCAGGTCCGCCCGCATCTGCTGGAGCTGCCGGGACGGGATGCCCGCGACGTCGACGATACCGACCGACTCGTAGCGCTCGACGACGTCGACCAGTTCGTCGACCTCCTCGCGCTTCCACTGCGGAATCGTCTCGGTCTTGTGTTCTGCGGACATCTCAGGCCACCTCCACGGCGGGGCCCATCGTGGTCTTGACGTAGACCGCGTCGACGTTCAGCGGCCCCTTCTCGAGGTCGGCGTGCAGCCGCCGGAGGATGACGTCCACGTTGTCCGCGATGGCCTCCGGATCCATGTCCTCGGCCCCGACGCGGGTGTGGAACGTACGCCGGTCGCCCGAGCGGAGCTGCACCGTGTTCTTCATCCGTTCGACGGTCTCGACGACGTCGTCGTCCGGCTGGAGCGGTTCCGGCATCTTGCCGCGGGGCCCCAGCACGGTACCGAGTTCGCGGCCGATGTCCTGCATCATCGACGCCTCGGCGATGAAGAAGTCGGTGTCGTCGGCGAGGTCTTTGGCCTCGTCGTCGTCGTCACCGAGGTCTTCGAGGTCGTCGCCGTCCAGTACGTCGTCGGCCACGTCTTCGGCGCGCAGGGCGGTCTCGCCCTCCGCGAACACGACGATGCGGGTCTCCTGGCCCGTCCCCTTGGGCAGGACCACGCTCTCGTCGACGCGATTCGACGGATCGTTGAGGTCAAGGTCGCGCAGGTTGATGGCGAGGTCCACCGTCTCGCGGAAGTTCCGCTCTGGAGCCTCGTCGAGTGCGCGAGAGACTGCTTGCTCTATGTCCTGATCTGCCATCGTTCACCTCCGTAGTCCACGACCCGTTAGGGCCGGATCTCCTACGGTCGGGTGAAACAGGCGAAGCCTGTCTCGCCCGGTAGAAGGGTCATCGTGGACTTAAACCCGTCGAAGGGGCGGCGTGAGCGAAGTACACGGCGTAGGTACCCGGACCGATCACCGCCAGGGCGCGACCAGGTCCCGGAACGTCTCGCGGTCCGGGAGGCCCGTGATCCGTTCGACGGCCTCGCCGTCCTCGAAGACGATCATGGTCGGATCGGTCGTCACGTTGTGGGCGTCCGCGAGGTCGGCGTGGGCTTCGATATCGACCTTCAGGACCAGGGCGTCGAGGTCCTCGAGGACCTCGTCGACGAACTCGTCCAGCACCGCACACGGCGCACACCAGTCGGCGTGGAACTCGACGAACACCGTCTCCCGGGACTCGACGACCGGGGCAAGGTCCTCGTCGGGTCGCAGTTCGCGTCGCTCGCCCATGGCGGACGCGTCATCGGCGCAGGATAAACGTCCGTCGGCCGACGGGCAGATCCCGGATGGGCGCTCCGGAGCGGTCAACGATCACTGCCAGGCGTCGGTCGGGGCATCGCCTCGATCTCGCGGATGCTGGGCGTCCGCTCCATGCGCTCGTAGAGGTCCCGCCAGTGATCGATCTCCTCGTAGAGGCCGGCCTGCTGGAGCAGTCGTCGACCCTTCTCGGTCACTGCCCAGAACGTCGACGGCAGGTCGCGCTTGCGCTCGCCCTTCGGGAGCTTTAGTTTCTCGACTCCGCCGACCTCCTCCAGTTTCCGGAGGTGGTACTGGACCGTGCTCGACTCCAGACTCGGGTTCCGGTAGTCGAGTTCGGCCGCACTGAGACATGCTTCCGGATGTGCGATGATCTGCTGAAGGAGTTTCGCCCGGGACTGCTGTAGCACTTGTCGGAGCGCCTCGAAGTCGGTTCTCTCTTCGCTCTTCGGGCAGTCGTTGGCGTTCTCGTCCATCTGCCCGAAGAAAGGAACCACGACAGTATAGTCATTTTTGCCACTGTGCGTTTGATGACGGAGAATCGCAACGACCTGCGGTAGCGGCCACCGACGCGATGATCGCCGGCCTGTTCGACGTTCTGGAAAACGAGGGGGCGGCTGATCCGGTGGGAGCGCCCCGCCGAACTTCCCGACCTCGTCGACGACACGTCCCCTGACTACACCTCGAACGGTGAAACCGGGTCGAGGCCACGCTCGTCCAGTTGCTCCCGCAGGAGTGGTACCCGGTCCCGGAGCTGCTGGGGGTCGTGGGCGTCGGTGCCGACGGTCACGGCCACGTCGTACTCCGCGAGGACGTCGAGAAACGCTTCACGGGGGTGAAACCGGCCGTAGTCGGCGGTCACCCGGCCGGCGTTGACTCGGGGACGGTCCGGGAGTCCGCGAAGGCCGCGGCGACCTGCCGGTAGTGGTCCTCGGTGGCGAGGCCGATGCCCGACAGTCCGGCGTCGGCCGCCGCCCGACCATCCAGGGGCGGAAGTCGCCGTCGGAGTAGCTCGTGTGCGCGCGGTAGTCGGCCCTCGCGGACGCGGTTGGACGAGCGCCGGCAAAAGGACGGGCGCCCGCTACGCCTCGGCGAGCACACCGTCGGACTCGCGCTGCTCGTCCGACGAGCCCTGGCCTCGTCGTCTCGCTACGCCTCGGCCAGGACGTCGTCGTACTCGCCGGCGTCGACCTTCTCCTTGAACTCGCGGGGGTCTTCGCCCTCGATGGTGACGCCCAGCGAGGTGCATGTACCGACGACCTCCTTGGCGGCGTTGCGCAGGTCGTACGACAGCAGGTCGGGGTGTTTCTGCTCGGCGATCTGCTTGATCTGGTCGACCGAGAGGTCCGCGACGAACTCCTCGTGGGGTTCGCCGCTTCCCGTCTCGAAGCCGGCCTCGTCCTTGACGAGTTCCGCCGTCGGCGGGACGCCGACCTCGATGTCGAACGAGCCGTCCTCCTCGTACTCGATGGTGACCGGCACTTCCGTCCCGTCGAACGCCTCGGTCTGGTCGTTGATCTCCTGGACGACCGCCTGTACGTCCACGGGCGTGGGCCCGAGTTCGGGTCCCAGCGGCGGGCCGGGGTCGGCCTGGCCACCCGGGACGAGGATCTCGATCGTTTCGGCCATGTACGTAGGAACCGCCGTGGCGGGTTTAAGGGTTATCTTTTACGGGAGGTCGACGCCGTTGCGGGTCAAAAACTGCGCGACCTCCTGGATCACGACCGGACTGCCGATGATCCGGACGTACTCCTCCTCGCCGTCGTGCTCCAGCGGGAAGACCGTGACCGTGAACTCCGACTCGAGTTGCTCGCGGAGACCGTCCAGCTCCGACGCGGCGAGTACGATCTGGGTGCTGTCCCGGAGCGTGGACGGGTCGGGCATCTAGTTCCGGAGAATCCCGGGGCTGGTATTAACGTGTCGAAACCCTCGCGTCGGCCGATTTCGTGTGGGTCGGTTCCACTACCCAGTGGCCGCTTCTCGCCAGGGTTCCCGGTCCCGTCGGCCTCCGGATCACTCCCCGTCTTCCCCGCGGACGGCGGCCCGGCCCCGGGCGACGGTCGGCTGGGGAGGCTGGTGGTTGCGCCGAGCTGTCGGGCGGGACCGAAAGGGGCCGGGCGCTCGACGACGGCGGGCGACGTAAGGACCGTGCTCACAAATCGAAGATTTTGGCATCTCGGAAATCGGAGATTTCCGACGAGTCCGCAGGAGCGTGGCTCTCGCGCGACAACGAAGTGAGGAGCGCAGCGAGCGCCCGGGTCGAGCCCGCGGGGGCTTTCTGGGTGTTGCTATCCGAAACACCGTCTGCGGAGAGCGCGCGCGGGCGTTCTACGTGTCCTCGACCCGACTACCATGACAGGGTCGGATGCGCCGACTCCACGGGGCGAATCCCCACGAGACCGACGTCGAGGACGACGATCCGGGAGCCAATTCGTGATCACGGGGTCGGTCCCAGCCTCGCCAGCACGTCGGCGCGGACTTCCTCATCGGTGGGCACGCGTCCGTCGACCGGTCAGTCCCGACACGAGCGTCGACCGTGACGGCGATGAAAGGGTTTTTCGGCGCTCGTGGCTGACCGTAGACCGATGGGGCTCGAGGAGGAGATCGAAGAGCTCGAACGCGAGATCGCCGAGACGCCGTACAACAAGTCCACCGAGCAGCACATCGGGCGGTTGAAGGCGAAACTCGCGGAGAAGAAGGAGGAACTGGAGAAACGCCAGCAGGGCGGTGGCGGGGGCGGCGGCTACGCCGTCGAACAGCACGGCGACGCCACCGTCGCGCTGGTCGGCTTCCCCAGCGTCGGCAAGTCCACGCTCCTCAACGCCCTCACCAACGCCGACAGCGAGGTCGGCGCCTACGAGTTCACCACCCTCGACGTCAACCCCGGGATGTTGCAGTACCGCGGCGCGAACATCCAGGTGCTGGACGTCCCCGGACTGATCGAGGGCGCCGCGGGCGGCCGAGGCGGCGGCCGGGAAGTGCTGTCGGTCGTCCGGACGGCGGACCTGGTCGTGTTCGTGCTCTCGCCGTTCGAACTCCAGCAGTACGACCGCCTCCAGCAGGAACTGTACGACAACAAGGTCCGACTCGACCAGGAACCCCCCAGCGTCACCGTCTCCGAGAAGGGCCGGGGCGGCATCCGGGTGACCGCCAGCGTCGACCTGGACCTCGACGAGGACACGGTCGGGGAGGTGCTTCGCCAGCACGGCGTCGTCAACGCGGACGTGACCATCCGCGAGAACCTCGACGTCGACCGACTGGTCGACGCCGCCATGGACAACCGGGTCTACCTCCCGTCGATGGTGACGGTCAACAAGATGGACCTCGTCGACCGCGGCTACCTCGAAACCGTCGAGGCGGGCCTGCGCGAGCGGGACATCGATCCCGACGAGGCGGTCTACGTCAGCGCCGAGCAGGGGAAGGGCCTGGATGCGCTCAAGGAGCGGCTGTGGCACGAACTGGGCCTGATCCGGGTCTACATGGACAAACCCGGCCGCGGCGTCGACTCCGACGAACCGCTGGTGCTTCCCGCCGAGTCGAGCGTCGGTGACGCCCTGGAGAAACTCGGCGGCGACTTCGAGGAGCGGTTCCGGTTCGCCCGGGTGTCCGGTCCGAGCGCGAAACACGACGACCAGCAGGTGGGCGAGGACCACGTCCTCGAAGACGAGGACGTGATGCGACTCGTCCTGCGGAAGTGATGGCAGCGACCCCGTCGCGGGGCCGACTCCTCGCGATGGCGGCGCTGGCCGGGATTCCCTGGACCGTGGTTCCGTCGCCCGGCACGCTCGTTCTCGTGTTTCCGTGGGGACTCGCGAGCGTCGACCCGCTGGTGGTCACGTGGCTCCCCGAGTACCTTCGCCTGGCCGGGCCGGTCCCGCGGTTGCTGGAGGGCTGGCCGGTCGCCGGCGGCCTCTACACGCTCGCACTCGCCAGCGCGGCCGCCGGCGCGTTCACGGTCGAGGACGAGCGCGTGACCGGTGGCCTGCTCGTGCTGGCCGGTGCCAGCAACCTCCTCGTCTCGCTGTGGTTGTTCCGGGGCGGCCGGGTCGGGCTACCCGTCGGGACGCTGTTGCTCTGGACGGCCGCCTGGTGGTTCCACGCGGGGGACCTGCGGCGGGCGCTCCAGCCAGAAACGTAGAATCTACGCCCGTGTGCGTGCGTTGGGCGTGAATCGACCACCGGCGGCTCTCGTCGACGTGGCTTCCGCCTCCGGCAGTCTTTTCGGCGCACCGACCGAAATTCCGGTCATGACGACGCTCGACCACGTGATGATGCGCGTCGAGGACCTGGTGGCGTCCCTGGACTGGTACACGTCCCACCTCGACTACGAGGAGAAGGGTCGGTGGGAGGCCGACACGTTCACGAACGTCTTCCTGGGACCCGAAGACGCGGGCGAGGAGGCCGCCCTGCTGGAACTCACCTACAACCACGACGGGCGCACGTACACGATGGGCGACGCGTGGGGACACATCGCCGTCCGGGTCGAGGACGTCCACGACGCTTACTACGAACTGATGGACGAGGGCGTCGAGGACTACCGCCGGCCGGAGGACAACCCCGGATACGCCTTCGTCAAGGACCCCGACGGCCACGAGATCGAGATCGTCGAGCGCGATTACGGCGCCCGCTGGAGCCTCGACCACACGATGATCCGCGTCGAGGACGCCGACGAGGCGCTGGGCTGGTGGATCCGCAAGCTGGGCTACGACGAGGTGGGCCGCTGGGAGGCCGACACCTTCGCCAACTACTTCGTCGAACCGCCGGAGGCGAGCGAGGAGGCGATGGCCGTCGAACTCACGTACAACTACGACGGGCGGACCTACGAGATGGGCGACGCCTGGGGCCACCTCGCGGTCCGGGCCGACGACCTCCACGAGTTCTGGGGGACGCTGATGACCCGCGCCGCCGAGGACTACCGCGACCCCGAGTCCTGTGGCGACCGGTACGCGTTCACGAAGGACCAGGACGGCCACGAGGTCGAGATCGTCACGGGTGAGTGACCGAGTGTCGGGGTACTTACGTAAGGGCACCGGACCGGGCCGCGCCCCCGGCAGAAAGCCGACCTTTCTTGCGGTCTCCGGACGACGAAGCCAGAAAATACTTTAAGTGGGATCGAATTCCCGCCCGTCGAAACCTAATCCGCCGGATTCGGCGTATACGGGCCGTGCGGCCCTCTCTCAACCCGGTAAGGTACCACAAAGCATTTATAACGACACGTTGTCGACTTGAATGTACCCCTACCCACGGTGGCGGTATTCGAGTATCGCGGTCGCTGACGCGGCCGGGAGAAAGATGCTGTCGCCGCACGGTACGAAAACAACCATGACAGGAAACTCAAACAAACTGCGCGGCTTGTTCCTGGCTGCGCTCATGGTACTGTCGGTATTCGCCATGGGTGCGACCTTCTCGGGCACAGTCGCTGCAGACCACGCCAACGACCAACCGCACGACGAGACGGTTGCGGACGGTACGACGTATTGGCTCGGACAGACACTGCTCCACAACGGGCAGGCAGACAGCACGTACGAGGTCCGTGACTCCGACGGAACGCTCGTCTCCCAGATCCAGTCCGACTCCGCTGGTCACGTCGTCATCGACACGGAGCTGACTGGTACGGGTAACTTCGAGCTCACCGGCCCGGGGATCAACACCGCGATCTCCTTCGAGGTCGTCGAGCAGTCCCTGAAGGCCGAGATCAGCCCGGAGCGGGCGAACAACGCCGGCACGGACACAACCACCACCGTCACGCTCCGGTCCAACCGGGCGAACTACCAGGTGGAGGTCACCTCGGAGAACCTGGACCAGAACGACCTCCATTCCATCTTCAGCGGTAGCAGCGTCTACGCCGGCCAGTCTCCCGACGGCGGCATCCTGCTGAACGGGTCGAACAAGCAGACCGTCACCGCTGACTTCGACGGCATCGCCACGGGTGACTACAACCTGAGCTTCGACGTCGTCGACAGCACGGCGTCGGCCACCGGCTCCGTCGCCGCTCGCCAGCCGGAGGAGGGCGACATCTCCTTCGCCGAGACCGTGATGGTCAACGAGCGCGGCGACAAGCTGCTCATGACCCTCGAGTTCAGCGGCGACGTCAACCAGGGCTTCGTTACCCTGGGCGACTCCAACGAGGTCAACTACGAGGTCACCGCCACCGTCCAGCCGAACAGTGACGGCATGGTGACCCTCGTCTGGGACACCTCGCTCTCGGCTGACGGCACCCACGGTGGTCTGGTCAAGGCCGAGAAAGGTTCGCTCGTCTCCACGAACGTCGTGGACAGCGTGAGCGACCCGGTCCAGACCGGCGAGTACCCGGTCTCGGTCCAGATCGACGACTCGACCGGCACCGAGACGGACATCGCGACGGCCATCGTCGAGGAGCGCTCCACCGAGGGCATCTCGACGCACACGGCCCCCGCGGGTCTGTCCGGCTCTGACGCCGTCGCCGCCATGTCCGACTCTGAGAACGGCAACACCATCGCCGTGACCCAGAACGTGCAGGACAAGCTCATCGTCCAGTTCACGGCCTCCGGTCTCGGCGGCTACGTCGACTCGCAGGCCGACCTGGACCCGGGCTCCGGCAACGGCGTCTCCCTGATCATCCAGGAGAACGGTGACTCCGTCGACGTCAACGAGGACCCCAAGACCCTCCTGCCGTCGAACGCGGGTTACTACGACTACGACGCGGAGACGGACACCTACACGCTGGTGTTCAACGTCGGTAGCCTCGTCCAGGAGGACGACGACATCGGCGACACGTACGACGTCGTCTTCCACGTCGACAGTGACACCCAGGAAGTGACCAGTGAGGACGAGACCGTCGCTGGTCAGTTCAACCTGGTCCGCGGCCAGGCCAGCTTCGACCTGCAGGGCGAGAAGCTGATGGTCCCGGCCGAGGACGGCGCGACGGTGACCGGCACGTCCACGTGGGCGCCCGGCACCCAGCTGAGCGTCCAGCTCCGTAGCGTGGGCGGTCAGTCGCCGTTCACCCAGCAGAACAAGTCCATCGTGGTCTCTGCCGACGGCACCTGGTCGGGTAGCTTCACCCTGGCCGACAAGCCCGATGGCCAGAGCTTCCAGGCTTCGCTCCGGCACTCCAACGCCGGCACGCAGCACGAAGTCAAGGGCCAGATCGGCGAACTGAGCGCCTCGGTCTCCTTCAGTGACCAGACCGCTCAGGACGCCGGTACGCTGGTCATCGTCGACTCCGTCACCCTGAGCGAGGGTGGCTTCATCGCCATCCACGACGCGCAGGGTAACATCGTCGGCGTCAGCAGCTACCTCGAGGCCGGCTCGCACAGCGACGTGCGCGTCCGCCTCGACGAGCCCGTCGAGGACCGCGTTACCCTCGAGGCCATGGCGCACAAGGACACCGACGGCAACATGCAGTTCGGCTTCGTCGCCACGGACGGCGCTGAAGACGGTGCCTACACCAGTGGCGGCTCCCCGGTGACCGCTTCGGCCACGGTCGGCCTGTCGACGCCGACCCCGACGCCGGAGCCGACTCCGGAGCCGACTGCGACCCCGGAGCCGACTCCGGAGCCGACTGCGACCCCGGAGCCGACTCCGGAGCCGACGGACACGCCGTCTGACGACGAGGAGACGCCCGGGTTCGGCCTGGTCGTCGCTCTCGTCGCCCTGATGGCGGCCGCGCTCCTGGCCGTCCGGCGCGACAACTAACTACCGGACTCACGTCCGGCCCTGATCGACGATTTTCTTTCGTGCGCTACACCGGTAGCCACAGCACCCGCGACAGCAGTGCGGGTCGACCCCGGGAGTCGTCAGAACTTTATCCTCGACGGACCACCCACCGGTAGATGTCGGTGTCGCCGACGGACGCGTACGCGATTGGCATCGTCGGGGCCTTCCTGACCGGTGCGGTACTGGACCTCGCGGGGAGACGCGACGGTGCGAGGGTCGTGACCGTCGGCGCCTGGGTCGCGTTCGCCGGGTTCTGGGCGGTGTTGACCCCCGGGTTCCTGTTCGAGGAACTCAGCTACGTCAAGGGACTGTTGAGTGCGGCCGGCGTCCCCGCTTCCGTCTACGTGGGCTACGTCCTGTACCGCGGCCGTGACTCGCTGTTGACGCTGTCCCGCGGCGTGGCGGTCATGGGACTGGTGTACCTGCCGTTCAACGTCTTCGAACCGCTGATGCGGCCGCTGATCTGGACGGTCGTCGTCCAGGTCGAGTTCGCCATGGACGCGCTCGGCTACGCTCCCACGCTCGAACGGGGCCACGAGATCGGCAACCAGATCGGCCTGGCGAACGCGTTCACGTTCGTCATCGGCGACCACGCCTACCGGACGGAGGTGGTGCTCGCCTGCACGGGAATCGGAAGCATCAGCATCTTCGCCGGCCTGGTCGCGGCGGTGGACGCGCCGTATTCCCGCCGGTTCAAGGCGCTGGCCATCGCGGTCCCGGTCATCTACGGCCTCAACGTGATCCGGGTCACCTTCATCGCGCTGGCGCACGGCAACCAGTGGTTCCGGGGCGACGCCATCGAGGGAGCGGTGATGACGCTGTTCGGTACCTCGAACGTCCACCGGGTGTCCTACCTGGTGGCCGACCGGATCATCGCCCAGAGCCTCTCGGTGGTCGCGCTGGTGATCATCGCGTTACTGCTGGTCCGGGCCCTCCCGGAACTGTTCGAGATATTCGAGGACGTGCTGTTCGTCGTCACCGGCGACGAGTACGACCTCGCGGGTGCGTTCGGTGCCGACGGGTCGACCGACGAGACGGTCGCCGCCGGCGACGACTGACGCTGCCGCGGCCAGCACTGCCGGTCGCGGTCACTCCGGCAACAGGTCGGCCGGCGCGTCGCCGAACGACGCCAGCGCCTCGGCTTCGAGGTGGTGCAACTCCCCGGGGATCACCAGCAGGTGGAGCGGGTCGCCGAAGTCCCGTTCGGCCAGCGCCGACAGACGGTCGGCCGCGACGATGGGATCCGGACTGCCCGCGCGGGCGACGGCGACGGCCAGTTCGCCGGCCCAGTCGGCCGCCAGCAGGCCCGCGGCGTGGTCGGCGGTCATGAACTCCTCGCCGTCCTCCGGTGCCGCGGGGTCGTCGACCTTGATGTCGAGGTAGACGAGCGTGTGGAGGTCCCGCTGGCGGTTCGCGTCGATGGTTTCGATGACGCTGTCGGGGACGCCGTCGCCGCCGTGGGCGAACTCGAAGGGGAGGGTGGTCGCCTTCCCGAACCGGTAGTTCTGGAGGCCGGTGAGACTGCTGGCGGCCGTCTCTGCGGTCACGCCGTGGACGACGCGGGTGTCGACGCCGCGGTCGGCGGCCCGCAACCGGAGGTCGACGTGGGTGGTCGAGATCATCGGGTCGCCCGCGGTGAGAAAGACCACGTCGCGGTCCTCGGCGTCGTCCAGAACGTCCTCGGGGTGGCGTTCGACGCCGGCGCGGTCACGGACTTCGACGTCGACGTCGTGAGCCGTCTCGAGGTCCGCGACCGTCGCGCCGACCAGCCGACTGGTGTAGAACTCCGCGACGACGCGGTCGGCGGCCCGGATCGCCTCCCGTCCCTCGACGGTCACCGAACGCTCGTCGTAGAGGCCGAGGCCGACGAAGGTGAGCATAGGCATCGTTTGGCCAAGGCTGTCTATAGTCTTCCGGGATTCTTCTTCCAAATACATGTGTATTGAATTAAATTATAGAAAACTAAGAAAAATATTAAATTCCTTTATTGGGTTTATGATGTACATGAACTAACGGGATCCCCCTATGGACGGACCAACAAGACGTTCATTATTGACGACTGGATTGGTAGCGTTGAGCGGTTGCTCTGACCTTATATCGAATACAACTGGCCAACGAGTCTCGACGTGCGACAAACCTGGTTCCGGATGGTTACAATACCAAGGAGATGTCGCCAATAACGGTTGGTCCGCGGGGCCGGCTGTCGTCTCGGATTCGCTGGATTCGATCCGGAACGTGGACAATCGTGACGGAGGCGCCGTTCTCACCGACGACCTGTTGGTCTTCGGAAGGGAGGAAACCCTGTACGCGTACGATGCCGCGGGCAAGACCCAGCGGTGGTCGGCCGACCTCAGAGACCCCCTCCAGGTGACTCCCGCGACATACTGCGATGCGGTGCTGGCGGCGACGGTCAACGACGTCTACGCGCTCGACGCCTCGGAGGGATCGGTGATCTGGGAGGCCGATTCCACTGGAACGACGGGACCGGTTTCCGTCGCCGGGGAGGCGGTCGTCGTCCCCATGTCCAGCAGGGTCCGGGCGTTCGAAGTCACCGACGGGTCGAGTCGCTGGGAGTTCGACCGGGACTGGTCGAACAACGGTGCCTGCGCCACCGACGGCACCGTCTTCGTCGCCGGCGGCGACGCGACCGGCGGGTACGTCGCCGCGGTCGACCTCGATTCCGGGGACGGCCGCTGGCAGACGCGACTCCAGCGGACGGTGTGGTTCTCTCCCGTCTACCGCGATGGAAGCGTGTTCGCCGTCGACGACGGCGGGACCGTCTACCGGATCGACGCCGAGACCGGCGACGTCCAGTGGGAACGGACCGTCGCTGATCGGCGAGCGCCGACGCCACTGGTGACCGACTCGCTCGTCGTCGTGGCCGGCGGGAACGCCGACCGGACGCACGCGCTCGACGCGGAAACCGGGGATCCGCAGTGGTCGCTGGAGACCGGTCCCGTCCTCGTTCCCCCGGTCGCCGCGGCCGACGAGATCTACGTCGGGACGATGAACCGGGGCCTGTTCGCGGTCGACCACGGTGGGGAGGTCCTGTGGCACCGCGAGGAACCGAACGTCGGGTCGCCGATGGCCGTCCACGACGGTGCCCTGGTGTTCAAGTCGCGATTCCCGGAGTTCGAACTCTACCGCCTCGGCCCCTGAGCGGAATTCCGCGACTCCCCAGGTGGCGGCATAGCGTGTTTCGAGCACGGGGATCGCGGACGGCCACGCTCACTCGTCGCGGGTCCCGCCCGCGAGATAGTACGCGGTGCGGTCGCGGGTCGACTCGGCGACCTTCCGGAACTCGAGGACCCGCTGGCCGTCCTCGCGGCGGTCGGCCTCGATCTCCAGGGTGAGCCCCTGGCCGCGCAGGTGCCCGAGCAGTTCCTCGATGGCGTCCGGGTTCCCGCGGACCGCGTGCCGCTCGCCGACGGAGTCGCCGTCCTCGACCCGGCGGATGGTCTCGACCATCGGCAGCAGGATCGACTCCCCGAGGTCGTGGGCGCGCTCCCGCAGGCGGTCGTCGCTCTCGAACTCGGCGGCCTGGAACCCCTCCCGGAGGAGCCGCGAGAACAGGAAGTCCCGGCCGCACTCGAAGAGCAGCGAGAACCCGTGGGCCAGTTCCGAGCGGTGCTGGGTCCCGGTCGTGTACTTCGTCGTCCGCTGGCCGTCGGCGGACTTCAGGACGACGCCCTCCCGGGCCGTGGCGTCGAGTTCGCTGATCGCCTCGCGGACGGCGTCGACCGCCGCGGTGGGCCCGCAGCGGTCGAACAGCCGGGGCTGGCCGACCCCGTAGGTCTCACACACGTCTCGTCGGTGCTCGACGGGCAGGGGGTCGCCCGTCTCGCGGTCGCGGACGTCGAACACCCGGAACTCGTGGGAGTCGACCTCGTCGTAATCGTGGGTCGTGTAGGGGGTCTCGGGGCCGATCAGTTCGGCACAGAGCATCTTCTCCGGGTGGTCGGCGAAGAAGTCCGCCAGCGGGAGCAACTCGCGCGCCCGGTCGGTCGTGTACGGGCAGACGTAGCCGCTGCGGGTGAACGCCAGCGGTTCGCCGACGTCGGCGATCCGGACGTTGAAGCCGTCGAGTTTCTCCTCGACTGCGATTCGCTCGTCGGCGTCGAAGAACTCGGGGACGCCGGGGTCGAGCACGAGCACCCGCGGGATCGAGGGATAGCCGCGGACGACGGCGTCGGCGTCCTCGACGATCACGGTTCCGCACTCGACGCCGTGGCGGACGTCGGTGAGGACGTGGTGGGTCCGGCCGGCCACCGTCCGGCGCTCGAAGTGCTCGAAGAGGTCGGCGGGGTCGTCGGCGGTGGCACCCAGCCTCGTCAGGTACGCCCGCTCGTCCATACGTCGAGTTGGTCGCTAACCGTGAAAAGCAACGGGTCGGCGGTCGCCGGGATGACACCTTTGTGGCTGAGGCGCCAAGCCGGGCACATGCCCCGGGACCCGCCGCGCCAGCAGTTCGTGCTGGACACCTCGCTGTTCGTCACCGAGGAGATCCGGGCGGACGACGAATCCCTGGAGGGGGCGGTCTTCCGGCTGCTGGACCTCGTCGCGACCGCGCGGCTGGAGCTGAACATCTCCTGTTACGTGCCGCCCTCGATCCACGAGGAACTCGGCACGATCCTGCGCGAACGGGAGGTCGACGAGGAGGTGTTCTCCAGGCTGGACACGTGGGTCGTCCGGAAGAGTCCCGACCGCTACGGTGTCACGATCCCCGCGTACGTGGTCTACCAGTTCATCGACGAGATGAGCGACCGGGTCGACCGCGGGCTACGGGTCTCCGAGAAGGCCCTGCGGGAGGTCGAACAACTCGACCCCGAGGAACTCGCGGGCGCCACGGACGAGGATGGCCACGAGGAGTACATGACCGAGGCCGACCAGGTGCTGTCGGACATGCGCGACAAGTACCGGCGGGCGCTTCGCCAGGGCGTGCTGGACTCCCGGGAGGACTTCGACCTGCTGGTGCTGGCCCGCGAACTCGACGCGGGGGTCGTGACCGAGGACCGGGGGATCATCTCGTGGGCGGACGAGTTCGGGCTCCGGTACGTCCGCGGCGGCCAGTTCCCCACGCTGTTGTCGGAGTACCTCAGGGCGACCGGCGTCGAGGGGTAGGGCCGTGATCTCCGGGCGTCGCTCGCACCGGTTCCGAACGTGCCGCGGCCGGAACCGCGAAGTACGCCGCCGGGAGAGGGAGTACTCATGTTCGGTGGGAATTCGGGAGACGTCGGCCGGAAGGTGGCGGTGTACTCGCCGGCGTACGGGACGATCCGGCGGGCCATCGAGTACGGGTTGTTCTACGTCGTCGTGGACCGCTGTACGCGGGTGCTGGTCACCTTGCTGGAGGGGCCGATGCTGGCGCAGTACGCACCGCGGGTGAAGACCGGGGGCGCGGTCGCGCTGTGGGTCGCACTGGTCGTCACGGCCGTCCTCGAAGTCCGGCGCCAGTTCGCGGCGACCCCGTTCGATCCGGCGACGTTGCGGCCGTCGCGGCGCCGACTGGCCGCCGCGGGTGGGGCCGTCGCCGTCGGCGCGGGCGCCGTCGTCGCTGGCTGGCCGACGTTCCTGCGGGTGACGACGGACCCGGCGGCCGCGATAGCGGTCAGCGAGGCGGTGCTGGACCACGCGAACTCCCCGGCGCCGGTCACCGCGAAGGCGGCGGGGATCGTGGGATCGGGCCTCGGGGTCGCACTGGCGGCAGTCGGGGGCGTCGTCCTGCTGTCGTACGGCGTCGGCCGCCTGGCCGTCGGGCTGGTCCGGGAGGTCCAGTACCGGCGGTGGGCGGGCAGCCGGTGACGGTGGCGTCGCCGCCGGCCACGAAGCGAAAGCGTGAGGGCCGTCCCGGTAGTCGGTCGGCGTATGGAAGTGCCGTGCGTCCGGGCCCCCCGCGAGGACGGCGAGGCGGCCCGCCGGGAACTGGCAGCCGCGGACCTGATCGACGGCGACTTCGAGATCGTCGTCGAGGACGGATGGCTGTACCTCCCGGTGACGGACCCGGCCGCGGTGCCCGGTGAGTTCGACGTTGTCGACCACGACGTGCCCGCCCGCGAGACCCAGACGCTCCCGGCCGACCAGCTTGGGTTCGAGCCCTCTTACGAGAGACTCGGGGAGGCCGCCATCCTCGACGAGGACGACCCCGACCGCGCCCGCGAGATCGCGGCGGCGCTGGTCGAGTCGGACCTGCCGGTGACGACGGTGCTGAACAAGGCCTCGAAGGTCAAGGGCCAGCAGCGCGTGCGCGACTGGGAGGTGCTGGCCGGGGACGGAACGGAGGTGATCCACCGCGAGTACGGGTCCGAATTCCTGCTGGACCTCGCGGAGGTGTACTTCAGCCCCAGGCTGGCGACCGAGCGCCACCGGGTCGTCGAGCAGGTCCGGGCGGGCGAGCACGCCTTCGACATGTTCGCCGGCGTCGGCCCGTTCGCCGTCCCGATGGCCCGGCGGGGGGCCGAGGTGGTCGCGGTCGACGTGAACGAGCGGGCAATCGAGTACCTCCGGGAGAACGCCCGCCGGAACGACGTGGCCGGGCGGATCACGGCGATTCACGGCGACGTCCGGGCGGTCGCCCCCGAGTGGTCGGGGTGGGCCGACCGCGTGGTGATGAACCTGCCCCACAGCGCCGACGAGTTCCTCGACGTTGCGGTGTCGCTGGCGGGCGAGGAGTGCGTGTTGCACTACTACGACATCCAGCACGAGGACGACCCGTTCGGTCCCGGGACGGAGGTGATCCGGGCGGCCGCGGGTGAGGCGTACGAGGTCGAGGTGCTGACCGAGCGGGTCGTCCGGTCGTACGCGCCCCACGAGTTGAACGTCTGCCTGGACGTGCAGTTGACCCGGCGGTGACCGCACCGTTTCGCAATCCTTAAGCGCGACTCGCCTCCTACGTTGGAGTGCGTGCCGGCGTAGCTCAGACTGGCTAGAGCGATTCCTTCGTAAGGAATAGGTCGGGGGTTCAAATCCCCCCGCCGGCTCTTCTCGCGAACCGTCCGCGAACGACCAGCTTGCTGTGTCGTTCGCAACCGTGAGCGTGGAGCGCCGCCGGGGATTTGAACGAGAGGAGTCGTAGCCCGGAACGGCGCGAAGCGCCGCACGCCCGGACCGTCTCCGCGTTGTCCAAATCCCCCCGCCGGCTCTTCTCTCTGGTCCGACGGCGAGCACCGCGGAGCGTGTGCTCGCAGCGGAGGACCCAAGTGTGAGCGGTGGGGGTTTGAACCCTGCCAGCGGCAGCCCGCGCAGCGAAGCGAGCAGGAACGTCTGGCCCCGGTTTACGTTATCCGTTAGCTTTCACAAGTGAGGCACCAGGGGGAATGATTCGCTGTCTTTCACCCATCATCACTCTCGGTCATCCCTGTTTCGTCTAAACCAAGTGTTATTCCACGCTAGGAAATCCGAAGAGGCCAAGATAGAGGTTTTGTCACCGTGTTCTCGAGGACCGGAACGAATAAGGTATTTGGGGGGCAGCTATAAGACTGATGTAATAACTCGTGGCGTTTTACCGTCATTATTTTGACCAAATTATGGCGATTGGGATGGCCGGAAACTATTTATGGATGTAGAAAAAGAATTTGGGAATAAAACCATGAAACTATCAATGGTAATTGAGACTATGGCTATCGTCACCACAACCCAGCTTAAAGACGGGTCTTCCCCCTTCTTCCAGAATCACCACAAATATGTGGTCCCCAACCCTATGAACGACCAAGAACGATACTAAACCGGCTCAACGAATGTCACCAACCTTTACATTTGGCCCAAGTGCCGCAGAAATCGTGGCAAATGAACTTGGGTTCGAAGTTGAGGAAGAAACTGGCCTATTAGTTGATGCCGAGACTGGTGAGTACGTTATCCCGAGTGGAAAAGACGAACCAATTACGCTTGATGAGTTCGGTGGTGTCGGTGAGGGTTCACGGATCCTCATTGAAGATGACTTCAACTCTGTCTCTGCCTACGTTGAGGAATACCGTTAAGGGGACTAATCTTGACTGGGGATAACTCTGAAGACGATAATGGGGATGACGATGATTTACTGAAAACATTTATTGGCATTATTAAATATGATGATATTACTACACTAACTGAAAAAGTATATGATTTCGTCAGACGTGGACGGAACGCTGCAGTGTCGTTTGTCTCTGAAGATGAAAAAGAAATCCGCTTTAATTTAGATGTTCTTGAAGATCCAGACACGGAGATACGTGTAGTTAAGGAAGGACCTAGCGAACCTCCTTTTCAAAAGATAACCAATGATGAGGAAGAGTTCATTGAGCTAAATGTTTCTGTCCTTAATGAAAAAGAGCGAGAGAAAGTCGTGTCCAAAATCGAAGAAGAATTCGAAAAGCAGGGCCGTTTTCTCACCCATGAACAGGAAAAAGGATATGGCGTTGCAGAAGGTGCAAAGAACGATCCAGAAATAAGTAAAATCCTCGGGTTTTTTGATTTCCTTGAGGGTCGAGACAAACAACTACTCCGTCGGGGTCTAAGTATTCGGAATGCTTGGGAGGATGATAGTATATATCCCTCGGGAACAAATGGAAGAGTGGAAAAACGACTTAGAGGATGAGTTTGGAGAGCATGGATCAACGGTTGCAAATTTCTGTAGTTCAGAATATTATGATCCGGGGAATATAATGCAGAATATAATGGGTCGGGTGCTTGAAGAGCATGATTATGAGAAAGCCCGTTCGGTATATTATAATATTCTTAGCAATAAACCATTTGTTGTCTATGTTGGGAAATATGATAATGCTCGACGTATAAGTAAAGATGTATTTAAGAAACTGAAGGAACATGAGAGCTATCCCTATGAAGTGCCATTTGTTGATCTTCGGGCTCAGGGATATCGAAATAGGAGAGTGGCAGAACAGGCGATTGAACATTTACGAGAGAATGTTCCAGAATCTGCAATTAAAAGGCTTCACTCCGATAATGAGTTCGTATTCCGGATCAACACAGACGTAGCTGGAAACTTAGAAGGATAAAAACTGATGTCTGCTAACGATCTAAAAGCAATTCTTAATTCACCGGAAGCTTTCTTGTTTTTACCCACAGTAAATTATGTGTATTTATTTGCGACGATGGGCTACCGATGGGAGTTCATTCTTTGTTGCGCCGCAGGCTTGTCCTGTGCGCTAGTCTACAATATCCTTGACGGAATCCCCGCTAGTAAAGCGACAAACGTTCGGTTAGGTGTCACTGGATTGCTTATTACTGGAGTTATATCTTGGGTAACGTTTCTTTTCCATAGCACTTTCCGACTCTATAACTCGTTCACTGAGGAGAGTATCATCCATGAACTCCTGTTTTTTACATCATTAGTGTTTTTTTATTGTTGTTATGACGAACTTACTATTACTAAAGTATGAAAGTGAGTATCAGGGGACAATATAATACCTAGTAAAATACATCTTGATTCGGGGTTTGTGGACATCGCTTACAGTAATACTTCCGACTCCTCAGTCGGCGGCCCAGGCCTGCTTGCAGTGCTCGTCGCAGAAGGAGTAGAGTTCGACGCCGCCGTCGGGGGTGTCCTCGACGGCGACCGGGTAGCTCACGCCGAGATCGAACGCCGCGCCGCAGTGGTCACACTCCGAGAACGGGTGGCCGCCGTCGAACGTCTTTCTGCCGCCGCTGTCGGTCATCATCTACCGGTCGGCCAGTTCGAGTCGGCCGTCGGCGTGGACCGTGACCTCGTAGCCGTGGTAAGTGAACGCCGCCTGGCCGACGGCCGAGTCGTTCCGGAACAGGCGGTCGAGCGCGTCCGGGTCGAGCACGTCGAACAGCCGCACGTCCAGATCCAGGGGGTCGACGTCCTCGACGCTGGCGACCGCTCTCACGACCGCGTCGCTGACCGCTTCGTCTTCGGTGATCCGGTATTGCTGGTCCGTCATGCAGTGACTCATTACCCGTTCTGAATGTCGGGTCCAGGAAAGCCGTTCTATCTCTATAGACAGGCTCCGGCCGAAGGAGGGGCTATCTATCTAGAGCGGCGTGTGCGAGGGGCCGGCGCCCGTTTTCCAGCGGGACGGCCGCTCCGGCGGTGTAGACTACCGCCACGCCTTTCTCTCCGGTCGCTGTCCGTCTAGTATGGGCGACGGTACCTACCGGGTCGGGGTTCTGAGCCTCCACAACAGCAAGGAGACGAAAGCGATTCTCAACGCGGTCGAGGACCTGGGGCACCAGCCGGTGTGGCTGCGCGAGGAGAACACGGCGGTCGACATCCGGGACGGGACGGTCCACGTCGAACCCGAGGTGGACGTGGTCGCCAACCGCCTGCTGTTGTCGAACACGCCCCAGCCCTCCGAGGAACTGGGGCTGGCGAGCATCTTCGCGGAGCTGCTGCCGACGCTGAACCCGCCGGACGCGACGCTGGTCGCCATGCACAAGTTCGCAACCGCGGCGACGCTGGCCGACGCCGACATCCCGGTTCCGGACGCGCTGCTGGCGCTGTCGTCGGATCGGCTGAACGCCGACCGCGAGCGCTTCGGCGAGGAGGCCGTCTACAAGACCGCCATCGGGACCCACGGCGGCGGCACCTGGAAGGTTGGCCCGGATGACCCCGTCAACGCCGAGGTCGGCAACCGGCGGGCGTTCCTCCAGCAGATGATCGAGCGCGACGGTGGCTCCGCGAGCGGGACGTCGTCGGACGGATCCGACGGAAAGCGCCACCACGACCTCCGGGTCTACGTCGTCGGCGACCAGGTGATCGGGACGATGGCCCGCCACGCCGCCGAGGGCGAGTGGCGGACGAACGTGGCGCTCGGCGGCGAGGTCTCGGACGCCGGGGACGGTCTCCCGGAGGGCTTGCTGGAGACGGCCGTTCGAGCGGCCGACGAGGTCGGCCTGGACTACGCCGGCGTCGACATCGTGGAGGGCGAGGACGGCTACTACGTGCTGGAGGTCAACCCGACCGCCGGGTTCAAGGGGCTGTTCCAGGCGACCGGGATCAGCCCCGCGCCGTACATCGCGAAACTGGCCATCGAGCGCGCGGGCGGCACCGTCGACGACGAGCGGGTCCGGGACCTGTCGAAGACGCTGGACGACTCAGTGCCGGCGTGCAAGCCCCGGCCGGAGGGTCGCACGAAGACCACCGAACCGGTCGTCGTCGGCTACACCGAGGAGGTGGTGGTCACGGGCACCCGGGGCTCGGAACGCGTCGTCGCCAAGTCCGACACCGGCGCGACCCGGACCAGCATCGACACCGGCCTGGCGGCCACCATCGGTGCCGGTCCGATCAAGGACATCACGAGGGTCCGCTCGGGGAGCGTCAAGAAGGGCGAGTCGCGGCCGGTCGTCGACATCGTCGTCGGCGTCGGCGGCACGCAACATACGGTTACCGCCAGCATCCAGGACCGCAGTCACATGGACTACCCGCTCTTGCTGGGGCGGGACGTGCTGGAACACTACCAGGTCGACGTGCGGAAGCGCGCTGACGCGGACGAGGCGACGAGTGAGGAATAGCTGATCAGGGTTTTGGTCGGTTCGGTCACTGTACGGGGGCGAGTCGACTGCCACTACGTCGAAAGCTCCCGGACGGCATTGGTCCCGGTCTAACGGGTTTTCTCCCGACACTACGTCGAAAGCCCCCGGCGGGCTTCGGTCGCGCGCCTCGTTGCGCTCCTCGTCGCTCCTTCGTTTCACTCAGTCGCTCCTGCGGTGCTTACGTCGTCGTGCTTCCCGAAGCCCGCCGGCCCCTTTCATTCCCACCCGACCGCACCTCGTCCTCCCCAACCGCCTGCGTTACTCGTTTCACTGCGTTACTCGCCCCTCGCGCGCGTTGCTCGCGCGCGCCGAGAGCCTAATTTGGGATGCGCGCTGAGAGCCTAATTTGGGATGCGCGCTGAGAGCCTAATTTGGGATGCGCGCTGAGAGGAGCCTAACTTCACCGTGTGGCGCGCGCTGGCGCGGCCTCCCTGCCGCGCCACCAACGCGCGAGGGACGAGTAACGGAAGGAGTGCCCGAAGGGCACGACTGAGTAACGCAGTCGGCTGGGGAGGCTGGTGGTCGAGCCGAGCTGGGGGGGGGACTGAAAGGGGCCGTGGGCTCGACGAACCCGGCCGACGTAAGGACCGCAGCGAGGCCCGGGAGTCGAGCGCGCGCGGGCTTTCTACGTGTTGCCGGTTGAGATCCCGTTGATTGAGAGCGCATGAGAACCACCCGCCCAGAACTCCTTATATACTCCGCGAACCCTAATAAAGAACTTAAAGAAACTCACCAAACCTCGACATCTCGACAATATAAGAGTCCCCACCTACGCTTTTGCCGCTGGCCGCCGAACCACCAACCGGAAATTCCGAGGATGCCGACCGAACGCTGCGGAATCTGCGGGACGAAGGTACCGATGGGCCACAGCACCCACCTGCTGGTCAACCCGGCAGACGGCGAGGTGACCGACCACTACGTCTGCGGGAGTTGCTACGAGGCGGAAGTCGTACCGTTGCTGGACCTCAGCGAGGAGTCGTAAGGGAGTCTACCCCTCGTACGCCCGCCACAGGTACAGGCTCGCGTAACTCCGGTAGGGTCGCCACGGCTCCGCCCGCTCGCGCATCTCAGCCCGGGTCATCTCCTCGCCGTACAGCGCCCGCATCCCCTTCCTGATCCCGAGGTCGCCCACGGGGAACACGTCCGGCCGACCCAGGCCGAACATCAGGAACATGTCGACGGTCCAGGGGCCGATGCCGCGGATCTCGCCCAGTTCGGCGGCGACCGCCTCGTTGTCCATGCCGTCGAAGTACGACTGCGAGTACCCCCGCTCGAGCCACGCGTCCGCGAGCGCGCGGACGTACTCGACTTTGGCTTCCGAGAGGCCGGCGTCCCGGAGGACTGCCTCGTCGGCCGCGAGCACGCCCTCCGGGGTCACCTCCATGGCCTCGAACATCCGCTCGCGGATGGCGGCCGCGGAGGCCATCGACACCTGCTGGCGGAGGATCGACACCACGAGGCGCCGGAACGGGTCCTCGGCGGGGTCGAGTTCCAGCGGGCCGTGCTCCTCGACGACCGGGCCGAGGCCGGGTTCCGCCACGAGCACCTCGTAGGCCTCGGTCGCGGTCGGTTCGTCGGCCGCCTCGTCGGCAGCGGTGACTGACTCCCCGGGTATCTCCGGTCGGCTGTCCGTCGCGTCCCCGTCGGTCATTGCGAGGGTCGTTGGCCGTCGTGGTTCAAGTGTTCCGCGGTTGGGGCACGGGCGGGCCGAGGTCCGGGGCCAGCGTAGCGACGGCGGTTCCGTCGGCGGCGTCCCGACCGTTGCGGGGGCCGGATACCTCCGACCGTTTTTAAGCCTCCACGACGAAACCACGTCATGAATTCCTCCGGTCCGGTACCGGATGGCACCCGAGCGGCCATCCGGGACCTCCTGTCGGACCTGGCCGAGCCGTCGGCACCGCTCACGACGGCCGAAGTGGCGGAGCGCCTGGAGCACACCGAACGAGCTACGGAGAGGGGGCTGACCGCCCTGGTGAACCAGGGGGAACTCCGGACCCGGACGATCGGCGAACGCAGGGTCTGGTGGTTGCCGTCGAGTGGGAGCGGCCCGGTCGACCAGGAGCCCGAGTTGCACGAGTTCGGCGCGTTCGTCAGCGCGGTCAAGGACTACGCCATCTTCATGCTCGACCCGGACGGCATCGTCGTGAGCTGGAACGAGGGTGCCCGGCGCATCAAGGGGTACACCGAGGACGAGATCGTCGGCCAGCACTTCTCGACGTTCTACACCGAGGAAGACGTCGAGAACGGGGTCCCTGACACGAACCTCGAGAAGGCCGCGGCGGAGGGCCGGGCCGAGGACGAGGGGTGGCGCGTCAGGGACGACGGCACCCGCTTCTGGGCGAACGTCGTCATCACCGCCATCAGGGACGTCGACGGGACGCTCCAGGGGTTCACGAAAGTGACCCGGGACATGACCGAACAGCGGGAGTACGAACTCGAACTCCGCAGGGAGCGGGACCTGACCGAGCAGATCCTCGAGACCGTCCCGGTCGGCATCTGCGTGGTCGACGCCGACGGGGAACTCGTGCGCGCGAACCACGTGGCCCTGGACCTGTTGGCCCTCGAGGAGACAGACGTCGGGACCGACTCGATCGATTCCAGGGAACTGTACGACGCGGGCGGCGACCCCGTTCCGGTCGAGGACAGGCCGTGGAACCACGTCCTCGGGACCGGCGGGCCGGTCTACGACGTCCAGTACCGGACCGACCGCCCGTCGGCCGACCACCGCTGGCTTTCCATCAACGCGGTCCCGCTGGAGGGCGGGATCACCGACGACGACAGGGTCGTCGTCTCCATCGAGGACGTCACCGACCAGAAGGAGCGCGAGCGGCAACTCCAGCGCCGGAAGACGGAACTGGAGACCGAACTGGGGGAGATCCTGGGTCGCATCTCCGACGCCTTCTTCGCGCTCGACGAGGGGTGGCGGTTCACCCACCTCAACGACCAGGCCGCGGAGCTGTTCCAGCGGCCCGAAGACGAACTGTTCGGCCAGTCCTTCTGGGAGGTCTTCCCCGGGCGATCCGACGGCCGACTCCAGGACGAATTCCGGGAGGCGATGGACACCCAGGAACCGGTCGACTTCGAGATGTACGACGACGCGCTGGACGTCTGGCTCCGGTACAACGTGTACCCCTCCGAGTCCGGGCTGTCGATCTACGTCCACGACATCACCGACCGCAAGGAGTACCAGCAGAAACTCGAGGAGTCCAACGAGCGCTTAGAGCAGTTCGCCCACGCCGCCTCCCACGACCTGCAGGAACCGCTGCGGATGGTCTCCAGTTACCTCCAGTTGATCGAGCGGCGGTACGGCGACGACCTAGACGACGACGGCGAGGAGTTCCTGGCGTTCGCGGTCGACGGCGCCGACCGGATGCGCGAGATGATCGACAGTCTGCTCGCGTACTCGCGCGTGCAGACCCGGGGCGAACCGGTCGAACCGGTCGACCTCCAGGACGTCCTCGACGAGGTCCACGAGGACCTCCAGAAGCGGATCGCCGAGACCGACGCCGAGATCACGGTGGCGTCGCTGCCCCGTGTCGAGGGCGACCGGGGCCAGTTGCGCCAGGTGTTCCAGAACCTGCTGGACAACGCCATCGAGTACGCCGGCGAGGACCCGCCGCGCGTTCACGTCGACGCCGAACGGACGGGCGACCGGTGGACGATCTCGGTCAGCGACGAGGGCATCGGCATCGACCCCGACGAACAGGAGCGCGTCTTCGAGGTGTTCCAGCGTCTGCACACCAACGACGAGTACGACGACACGGGAATCGGCCTGGCGCTGGTCGAGCGCATCGTCGAGCGCCACGGCGGCGACATCTGGGTCGAGTCCGAACCCGGCGAGGGGTCGACGTTCTCGTTCACGCTCCCCGCGGCGCCCGGAGGGTAACGCCCGGCGGCGGCGGGCTCGCGGGTCCCCCTCCCGGATGCGCGAGGCGACGAACAGCGCCAGGGCGGTGACCACGATGCCGACGCCGTAGGTGTTGTGCAAGGCGGCCCCGGAGACGTTCTCGGCGTAGACGAACGGGGACGCGAGCGTCAGATGCCGGTCAGGGCCAGCAACCAGGTGGCGCACTCGCCGGCGGACCCGGGTTCGACGGACGTGGCCGCGGGTTCGGCCGGGGGCAACGTAAGCGGTGGTCGCTCGCCGGTTTTTCGGCCGTGAGACGCGGTTCGCCGATGTCAACTCGAGGCGACAGTGAGGATTTGTGCGTCGGGACCGAACGGTTCGGTGTGAACCGGACCGACACCAGCCCACGATCGGAGTCCGAGTCGTCAGCCGGCACTGCGCGAACCGTTGGGAGACGCGGCCGTGAGTACGTCTCGAAGGCAGCGTCGTCGCTCCGGCGCGGCGTAAAATCGGGCGCAGTGACGGGGATCGTCGGCGGGGCGGGCCTCCTCGGCGGCCTTCGAGCGCTTTCAGCCGGGAACCGCGAGCGCGGGCTCGTTAGACTCGCCCTGGGAGCCGGGTTTCTGGCCACCGCGTTCGTCCAGCGACGGTCCCGCCGTGAGGGGCCCGACGTCGAGGAAACCGACGTGGTCGACACCGGGCCCGATGTCGACGACATCGCCGACGAGGCCGGCGGCGTCGGGGAGGGAGACCACGCCACGGGCGATGCGGCCGCGGAGGTCACGGACACGTCTCCGGACCTCGAGGCCGTGGGATCGGCGCTCGAGTCCGATTCTGCCACCGAGGCCGGCTCGGGGTCGGTCGACCAGCGCGAAGTCGCCGACACCGGCCTCGATAGCGAGGACTTCACCGAGGCGGTCGAGCGCGAAGCGGACGACGCCGGTGGCGAGGAGGGAACGAGCGACGAGGCCCCGGCCGAGGAGGGCACTGGTGATGGCACCGAGATCGAGGACGTCGACCGCCTGGGGAAGGCGGCGTTCGACAGACAGAGCCGTGAGGTTCCGGCGCCACAGCGGGCGTTCAACCAGGGCTTTCTGGCGCACTCGACCGAAGCGATCTGGGGGATTCGCTCGCGCGACGACGCGGTGCTGGTGTCCCTGGACTACGACGCAATCCAGGACCGCGAGGGCGTGCGGTACGTCGCCAGTAGCGAGATCGGCGACGACGCCCGCGAACTCCCGATTCCCGACACCGTTCTCGACCACTGGGACGAGGTGTTCGGCGGCGGGACCGCCGTCACCGGCGGCGACGACGTCCTGTTCGTCACGACCGAGCGTCCCGCGACCGACGACCTGCTGCGGGTGCTCCCCGCGAAGTGGGCCGACGACCTGCCGGAGTAAACACGATTACGGTTCCACGACCGGTTCCGCCTGAATCACGGCATCCTGCCTCCGAACGGGAGTCGAGTCCGCGGGCCTCGTCGGTCAGAAGCCCTTGCCCAGCAGTTCCCGCGCGATGATGTTCTTCTGGATCTCGGTGGTGCCCTCGTAGATCTGGGTGATCTTGGCGTCGCGGTAGAGGCGCTCGACGTCGAAGTCGTCGACGTAGCCCGCGCCGCCGTGGATCTGGACGGCCTCGTCGGCCGCCTCGACGGCGATCCGGGAGGCGAACTCCTTGGCCATGGAGGCCAGCGTCGTCAGCGACTCCTGCTTGTTGTCGACGCTCCAGGCGCTCTTGTAGGTGAGCTGGCGGGCCGCCTCCAGGTTCGTGTGCATCTCCGCGAGTTTGTGCTGGATGGCCTGGAACTCGCTGATGGGACGGTCGAACTGCTCGCGCTGCTCGGCGTACTCCAGGGCGCGCTCGGCGGCGCCCCTGGCGATGCCGACCCCCTGGGCGGCGACGCCGGTCCGGGTCTCGTCGAAGAACTGCATCTGCTGGTAGAAGCCCGCGCCCTCCGTGCCGATCAGGTTCTCCTCGGGGACGCGAACGTCGTCGAGGATGAGCTCCGCAGTGTCGGAGGCGCGGATGCCGAGTTTGCCGGTGATCTTGTCGGCCTCGAACCCGTCGCGGTCGGACTCCACGACGATCTGGCTGAACCCGGAGTAACGGTCGGGCGCGTCCGGGTTGGTCTTGCACATGACGACGAAGTAGTCGCCGATGGACCCGTTGGTGATCCACATCTTGTTGCCGTCGAGCACCCACTCGTCGCCGTCCTTCTCGGCCTCCGTCGAGACCGAGGAGACGTCCGAGCCGGTGTCGGGTTCGGAGATGGCCGCGCCCGTCACCGCCTCGCCCTCGGCGACCGGCGGGAGGAACCGTTCCTTCTGGTCCTCGGTGCCGAACTCGATGATGGCCTCGGTGCCAAAGCCGGCGCTGGAGATGCACAGGCCGATGCCGGGGTCGACCGCGAACAGTTCCTCGATGATGATGGCGGTCTCCAGCGTCGAGTATCCCGCTCCGCCGTACTCCAATGGGATGGCGGCACCGGTCAGCCCCATCTCCGCCGCCTCGTCCATGAGGTCTTGGGGGTACTTCTCCTCGCGGTCGTACTCGCTCGCCACGGGGGCGACCTCGTTCTCGGCGAACCGCCGGACCTCCTCCCGAATCTGCTGTTGTTCCTCGGTCAGTTCGAAGTCCATGCGGAACCGTTACATACCTCGCCATATATGCCTTTGTAACCGGCGATAAACTCGCCTGTAGTTTCTCCCTCTGCGATGGAAACCTTGAAACGCACACCAGTAGACGTTACGCCCATGGAGGTAGACGACGTCAACACCATCGCGGTTCTCGGCGCCGGCAACATGGGCCACGGTATCGCGGAGGTCGCCGCCCTGGCCGGATACGAGGTCCGGATG
Source organism: Halobacteriales archaeon QS_1_68_20 (assembly GCA_003021085.1). Taxonomy (GTDB): domain Archaea; phylum Halobacteriota; class Halobacteria; order Halobacteriales; family PXRE01; genus PXRE01. Next base: position 88,835 of record PXRE01000039.1, read on the forward strand.
CGGGACATCAAACAGGAGTTCGTCCAGGACGGCTACGAGTCCATCGAGTGGTCGCTGAACAAACTGGCCGAGAAAGAGCGGATCAGCCAGGAGCAAGCGGACGCGGCGCTGGACCGCGTGACGCCGCTGGTCGATTTCGAGGAGGCCGTCGACGACGTGGACTTCGTCGTCGAGGCGGTCCCCGAGAAGATGGAGATCAAGACGGACGTGTACGAGGAACTGGAGGAGTACGCGCCCGACGAGGCCGTGTTCGCTTCCAACACCTCCTCGCTGTCGATCACCGACCTCTCGGAGGCGACCGAGCGCCCCGAGCGGTTCTGCGGGATGCACTTCTTCAATCCGCCAGTGAGGATGCAGCTGGTCGAGGTCATCTCCGGTGCCCACACGGAGGACTGGGTACTCGACCTCACCGAGGACCTGGCGGAGGACTTCGGCAAGACGCCCGTCCGCGTCCGCAAGGACAGCCCCGGGTTCATCGTCAACCGGGTCGCCGTTCCTCTGATGAACGAGGTGGCGTGGCTGGTCCACGACGGCGAGGCTACCGTCGAGGAGATCGACTCCACGACGAAACACGACATGGGCCTGCCGATGGGCAGTTTCGAACTGGCCGACTACGTCGGGATCGACGTCTCCCACGACGTGCTCACCTACGTCGAGTCCGTCCTCGGCGAGGCCTACGAGCCCTGCCCCCTGCTGGAGGGGAAAGTCGAGAACGAGGAACTCGGACAGAAGACCGGCAAGGGGTTCTACGACTACGAGGACGGCGAGGGCGTCGAGATTCCGATGGACGAGGGCCGCGAGGACGTCGAGGCGATCCTGCTGGCCGTCCAGGCCAACGAGGTCGCCAAGCTGATCGGCGAGGACGTCGCCGACGCCGACGAGATCGACGACGCCGTCATGCTCGGCCTGGGCTACCCCGAGGGGCCGGCGAAGATGGCCGACGAGTACGGCCTCGACGAACTGGTCGAGACCCTGGAGGAGCGCCAGGAGGAGAGCGGCCACCCGCGCTACGAGGTCGCCGACTACCTCCGCGAGGCCGCCGAGGCCGGCGGCTTCTACGGCGGCGGCGACGAGGGCGAGGGGACCGTCGAGTACGACGCCCTCACGGTGTCGGTCGACGGCAACGTCGGTCACGTCCGGATCGACCGCTCCCACCGGATGAACACGATCACGACCGAGATGATCGACGAACTGGACGCCGCGCTCGACGGGTTCGTCGAGGACGACGACGTCCGGGCGGTCCTGCTGGAAGGTGCCGGCGACCAGGCGTTCTCCGCCGGGTTCGACGCCTCGACGGCGGCCGCGGGCAGCGGCATCGACGCCGCCGAGATGTCCCGGCACGGCCAGCAGGTCTTCGGCCGACTCTCGGAGCTCCCGATGCCCGTGCTGGCGGCCGTCGACGGCTACTGCCTCGGCGGCGGCATGGAACTGGCGACCTGCGCGGACATGCGCATCGCCACCTCGCGCTCGCAGTTCGGCCAGCCAGAGCACAACCTCGGGCTGATCCCCGGGTGGGGGGGCACCCAGCGCCTCCGTCGCATCGTCGGCGAGGGCCGCGCCAAGGAAATCATCTTCACCGCGCGCAACGACTACGACCCCGAGACGATGTACGACTACGGCTTCGTCAACGAGGTCGTCGACGTCGACGAGTTCGAGGACCGCGCCTGGGAACTGGCACGGGACCTCGCCAGCGGCCCGCCCATCGCCCAGAAGTTCACCAAGCGTGCGATGCAGGCCGGCCGCGACGACGTCGACGCCGGTCTCGAGGTCGAGTCCTCGGCGTTCGGCCACCTCTTCGAGACGGACGACCTCTGGGAGGGCCTGGCGGCCTTCGAGGCCGACCGCGAACCCGAGTTCGAGGGGAAGTGAAGACCGGACGTCGGCCGTCTTGCGCGTAGTTGTCGGCGGTGAACCCGCCGAACGATCCACCTGCTTCCTCTTCCCGCCGAAACCTTATGATGGATGGGTCGGCCAGCGTCGACGATGGTCCGGCGGTACCGGAACGGGTGGTGGCTGGAGCGAAAATACTGGGACGAAGGGCTGACCCAGCGGGAAATCGCGGCCGAGTGTGGCGTCTCGCCGCGGACGATCCGGACGTACATGAACGAGTTCGGGATACCGACGCGGGACGTCGAGGGCGAGAACCACCCGCTGTACGGACGATCCCGTGCGGACGAGGTCCGGGAGAAAATCCCGGAGACCCTGGATGGCCGGGACCTCTCCCGGGAAACGCGAGAACGGATCGCCGACGCGCACGAGGGGTCGCAACTGCCGTCCGAGGTCCGCGAGAAGATTTCGGAGTCGTTGCGCGGTCGTTCGAAGTCCGAGGCGACCCGCGAGAAGATGAGCGAATCGACATCGGGTGAGCGGAATCCGAACTGGCGCGGCGGGTACAGTCGCCGGTACGGGAGCGGGTGGTCCGTGGCCGGAGAGCGCGCACGAGAACGGGACGAGGTCTGTCAGCACTGCGGTCACGACGGGTCGAACGACCGACTGGAAGTCCACCACATAATTCCGGTCCGGCGGTTTCGGGCGGCACCGGACGTTCCGCTGGAAGCGGCACATTCCCTGGAGAACCTGGTCGTGCTCTGTCGACGGTGTCACCGGCGGGCGGATCACGGACTGCTCGACATCGATCCCCCGGAGAATCCCTCGTCGCGTCTCCCCGAGGGATAGCTCACCTCGGGCGGTTTCGATGGACTTAAATCGCAGACGGCACGAACTATCGAATGCGCTCCGTTGGTGTAGTCCGGCCAATCATTTCGGCCTTTCGGCAGAATCGGCTCGCCCGGTTTTGGAAGACAGCCGATGACCGGGGTTCAAATCCCCGACGGAGCACTTCTGCGACGACTATTCCGCGAGCGACCGCTGTGCGTGTCGCTCGTACTTCGTGAGTCGAAATGCTCCGTGGATTTGAACCCTGCCAGACGCAGCCCGGACCCGTCCGTCGCAGACGCAACGGAAGCCCGGACCGTCTGGCTCCGGTTCAAATCCCCGACGGAGCACTTCTGCGACGACTATTCCGCGAGCGACCGCTGTGCGTGTCGCTCGCACCTCGGCGGAAACGGCGGGACAGTTCCCTCTGGATGCGTTCGTTCATCAACGACCGTTGTAATCGTCGGTGGTCGAAATCCGACGGTCGCTCGGGGGCCCAACGATTGCCGGAGTACCGGCGGCCCCGGTGTAGTCTTGCGATTCCTCGAACGGGGCCGTTCGTCTATCGTCGTACCCGAGATTTATAATCGTCGAACGAGTGCAGATTTTCCAGCATGAGTGCCAAGGAGCGAGCGACAGCGGAAGTGGTACCGCGGTCGGTGTCGTCGCCGCAGGCGAAACTGGTCTACCTGTACCTGCGCCGGGCGGGGCCGGCGACGCCGGCGGAGATCGCCGACGGACTCGGGTTGCAGAAACTGGCCGTCTACGAGGTGCTCCGGTCGCTACGCGGTGGCGACCTGGTCGCCCACCGCGAGGACGGCTACGCGGTCGCCTGAGCCTACAGGACGACGACGGCCAGGACGGCGACGAGGACGGCCAGCGCCAACAGGAACTCCACGAGGTTGGCGACGAGCATCCCGACGACCGTCCGCAGGGCGGTCCTGACGCTCTCCGCGCGGGCGGTGCCCCTGCGGCGCTGGGCGAGGTAGACCACGCCCGCCGCGCCGGCCAGCACGCCGAGCGGGCCGGTGAATGGAAACAGCAAGAGTCCCACGACGCCGGCGACGACGGCGGCGCGCGTGGAGACGCCGGCGGCGCCCGCTGCCAGGGGCGTCCCGAGGTAGTCGGCGGCCAGGGCGCCGAGGCCGAGTACCGTGGTGACGGCGACGAAGCCGACGCCGGGCGTCCCGAACCCGTTCGACCACCAGAAGACGTAGACGCCGGCAAGCGACAGGAGGCCGCTCGGGACCAGCGGGAGGAAACTCGCGACGACCCCGGCGGCCAGCAGTCCCAGCGCCGCGACGGTCGCCGGTTCTATCGGCATCGGCGGAGAAAGTGGCTACGGACACTTAGACCTGGGCGCTTCCGGTTCGTGTTGAGGATCAAACCCGTGTACTTATCGGGGTGGGGGACGAGGGGGGCAATGTGAACGGGATGCATCGCCACCGGCGAGGCGGACGGTCCAGGAGCACGACGGCGCCGGCCGGGATGGGACCACGCCCGTCGGCGGCGGTGCCGACGTAAGGACGGAGATCAGCGATGTACGAGTTCGACGACCTACCGCTCTCACCCATCGAGCCCGCGACGAACGTGCTCGTCGCGGGTCCGGCGATGAGCGGCACGCGAGACCTGTTCCTGCGGATGCTCGCGCCGCCTGCCGGCTCCGAGGACGGCACCATCGTCGTCACCAGTGGGGACAACGCGGACGAGTTGTACGAACGCTTCCGGGCGACGGCCAGGGACGTCGACCGCCAGCAGCTCGGCGTCGTCGACTGCGTGAGTCGGTCCCGCGGCCTGTCGGTCGACGGCCCGAACGTCGGGACGGTCTCCAGTCCCGGTGACCTGACCGGGATCGGCATCGAACTGACGGACCTCTACGAGTCGTTCTTCGAGCGCGGCGTCCGCCGGTTGCGGACGGGGCTGAACTCCATCTCGACGCTGTTGATGTACGCCGACCAGCAACCGCTGTTCCGGTTCCTGCACGTGTTCACTGGCCGCATCTCGACCGCGGAGAGCCTGGGTTTGTTCGTGATCGACCCGACGAGCCACGACGAGCGGACCACCCAGACGATCAACCAGCTGTACGACGCCCGGATCGAAGTCCGGCAGAACGGGAGCGCCCCGGAACTGCGGGTCAGGGGACTGCCCGACCAGCCGACCGACTGGACGCCGTTCTGAACTGATTTCGCGGAATCCGACGGTGTGTGCATCTCGATCTTACGCAGTTCAAGGCGCGCGCGCGAGCAACGCGCGCGCCGGGAGCCGAGCTCGGTTCCAGGTAGCACCCCGGTTCAGCGGACGAGCGCGGCACAGAGCCGGACGGGTTATACGTGACGGTGCCCACCACGAGATATGGGTAGTGATCCGGCCTCGTTCACCTTCGAGGAGCGGACCGTGGAACCGGGGGAGGTCGTGAACCTCCGGTACCGGATCAGCGAGACGTACCTGGGCGACCCCGTTCGGATTCCCGTGACCGTCGTCAACGGCGAGCGGCCCGGCCCGACGCTGTTGTTGACCGCGGCCGCCCACGGCGACGAACTCAACGGCATCGAGGTGGTCCGCGAGGTGGCCCACGAGTGGGACCACGAGGACCTGGCCGGGACCCTGGTCTGCCTGCCGGTGCTGAACGTCCCCGCCTTCCTGGCCCAGCAACGGTACCTGCCGGTCTACGACCGCGACCTCAACCGGGCGTTCCCGGGCGACCCCGACAGCACCAGCGCCAAGCGGATGGCCCACAGACTGTTCGAGACGTTCGTCCGGCCCTGCGACGTCGGCCTGGACTTCCACACCTCCACGCGCGGGCGAACGAACATGCTCCACGTCCGCGCCGACGTGGACGACGAGGCGGTCGAACGGGTCGCCCACGCGTTCGGGACCAACGTCGTCATCGCGGGCGAGGGGCCGAGCGGCTCCTTGCGCCGCGAGGCCAGCGAGGCGGGCGTGCCGACCATCACCGTCGAGATGGGCGAAGCCCACCGCTTCCAGCGCGACCTGATCGACCGCGCGCTCGAAGGCGTCCGGAGCGTCATGGCCGAGTTCGACATGGTGGAGACCAGCGCGGTCCACTGGCCGGGCTGGCGGACTACCGTCGACGGCGTCGACGAGAAGACGTGGCTCCGGGCGGACGCCGGCGGCCTCGTCGAGATGCACTACGAGCGGGGCGAACTCGTTTACGAGGGGTCGGTCGTCGCCACAATCACCAACCCGTTCAAGACCGACACCGTCAACGTCGAAGCGCCGTTCACGGGCCTGCTCGTGGGCATCCTCGAGAACCCGCTGGTGTACCCGGGCAACCCGCTGTGTCACCTCGTCGAACTGGACGAACCCACCCGCCGGGTCGTCGAGACCCACCAGGGGAGCGCCGGCCGCGACGAGGAGTAACCGGAGCGGGACGCGCACGCCGCGGCGACCGTTCCGGAACGCACAGACTCTTTGCCCGCGGCGACCTCCTGGCCGACGTGGCCCGGAGCCGCGACCCGGCGCTGTTCGTCCTGCTGGCCGTCCTCTGGGGCGGGTCCTTCCCCGCGATCAAGGCTGGGCTGGCCGTGTTCCCGCCGTTCTCGTTCGCGGGGATCAGGTACGCCCTGAGTGGCCTGCTGCTGTTCGGGTACGTCCTCGCCGTCGGCGGTGTCTGGCGTCCGCGGAGGGGTGACGACTGGCGGGCGGTCGGGATCACTGCGACGTTCCTGGTCGTCGGCAACGGGTTGCTGTTCGTCGGCCAGCAGTACGCCACCAGCGGCGTGGGTGCGATCGTCTACAGCCTGATCCCGATCCTGACGACGGCGTTTGCCTGGCCGTTGCTCCCGACCGAGCGCCACTCGGCCACGGGACTGCTCGGTGTCGTCTTCGGGTTCGTGGGTGCCGCGGTGGTCGTCAGTCCCGACCCCTCGAACCTGCTCGCCGCGGGCGTCCTCGGCAAGGTGGTGCTGATCGCGGCGGCGACCAGTGCCGCCCTCGGGAGCGTGTTGCTCCGCCGGACCGACCCCGCGATGTCGGTCGCCGCGATGACGGCCTGGGGGATGGTGCTGGGCGGTCCCGTCCTGTTCGTACTGTCCGCGGTGACCGGGGAACCGCTGACCAGGGGGGATCTGGGCCCGGCGGACCTGGCCGCGATGGCGTACCTCGTCGTGCTCGCCACCGCCCTGGGGTTTGTCGTCTACTTCCGCCTGTTGAACGCCCTGGGGCCGCTGGAGGTGAACCTCGTCTCCTACGTCGTCCCGGTCGTCGCCACGCTGGTCGGGTGGGCACTGCTGGACGAAGCGGTTGCCCCGACCACGGTCGGCGGGTTCGGCCTGGTCCTCGTGGGGTTCGCGCTGCTCAAGCGTGAGGCGCTGGCCGCGGAACTGCGCCCGTACGTGTTCGGATAGTCGCTCCCGGCGTGGGCGACCGACCGACGCGCCGGCGGTTCCGAGGTAGAAACTTCTTTGGCGGGGGCGGTGGAACCCTCGGACGACATGAGCGAGGCGTACGATCGCGGCAAGATCGAGGACTACGGCCGGTGGAGGGAATTCTCCGCCGGGATGTGGGCCTGGGTACTCCACAAGTTCACCGGCTGGGTGCTGATCGGCTACCTGTTCACGCACATCCCCGTGCTGAGCACGGCCGGTACCGGCGAGTACGAGGCGACCCTCCAGACGCTGGAGGCCATCGCCCTGGTCCGCGTCGCGGAGGTGGGCCTGCTGGCCGTGGCGGTCTTCCACATTCTCAACGGCGTTCGCCTGCTGTTCGTCGACCTCGGCGTCGGCCTGGAGGCCCAGGACAAGAGCTTCTACGCGTCGCTGATCGTGACCGGCGCGATCACGGTCGCCAGCGTCCCGACCTTCATGCAGGGGGTGTTCTGAGATGGCCGAGCGGTACTCCACCTTCCAGCCCCACGGGACGGCCTGGTTGCTCCAGCGCGTGACCGGCGCGTTCCTCGTTTTGGTGCTGGCGTTTCACTTCTTCCTGCTCCACTTCGTCCACCACCCCGCAGACATCGAGTTCGCCGGCACGCAGGCACGCATGAGCCAGGTCAGCTACTTCGCGACGATGTGGCTGTTCCTCGTGACCGCGACCTTCCACGGCGTCAACGGGGTCTACGCGGCGCTGATCAACCAGGGGCTGACCGGCACCCGAAAGCGTGTAGTGCGTTGGGTCCTGATCCTCGCGGGAGCGGCGCTGATCGTCCAGGGAACGCGAACCGCGCTCGTCATGGCGGGGGTCTAACATGAGTACGCAGGAACAGCAACCACCGGAGACCGAAGAGGAAGCGGAGGCAGAACAGGCCGTCGAGACCGAACCCGGGGCGCCCGCGGAGACGCCGGGTGAACGCCGTCGCCGCGAGCGCGCCGAGCGCCGGACCGCCGAGCGCGCCCCGTCGACCGACGAGGTGGAAGGGCCGACGGTCCACCTGAAGGTCTACCGGTACGACCCCGAGGTCGAGGGCAAGGCCGAGCCGCGTTTCGACGACTTCTACGTCCCCCGCGAGGAGGGCATGACGGTGCTGGACGCACTGATGTACGCCCGGGACCACTACGACTCCTCGCTCACCTTCCGACACTCCTGTCGGCAGGGCGTCTGCGGCAGCGACGCGCTGTTCGTCAACGGCACGCAGATGCTCGGGTGCCAGACCCAGATCTCGGACCTGGACGACCCGGTCCGGATCGAGCCCCTGCCGCACCAGGACGTCGTCAAGGACCTCGTCGTCGACATGGAGCACTTCTACGAGCGGATGCACGCGGTCGAACCCTACTTCGACCCCGACGACGAGCCGCCGGGCGAGATGGAGGAGTACCGCCAGAGCCGGGAGAACCGCGAGAAGATCAAGATGGCGACCCGGTGCATCTGGTGTGGCGCCTGCGCGTCGTCGTGTACCATCGCCGCGACCGACGAACAGTACCTCGGGCCCGCCGCCATCAACGCCGCCTACCGCTTCGCCATGGACGAGCGCGAGGGCGACGACCGAATGGAGGAACGCATGGGGATCGTCGAACAGGAACACGGCGTCTGGCGGTGCCAGACCCAGTTTTCCTGCACCCAGGTCTGCCCGAAGGACATCCCGCTGACCGAGCACATCCAGGAACTGAAGCGGGAAGCGGTCAAGCAGAACCTGAAGTTCTGGTAGACCGGTTCCCCGCGGGACCGATCCTATCGTTTCGTGGACTCGGTCGGTCCGGACCCCATCCCGTGTTCACCGTGCGGCGTACGCCGAAGGGTTGACGACGCCAGCGAATGAAGCTATCCCCATGAGTCAGGACAGGAACGACCGGGGGCAGTTCACCGAGACGGTGACGCTGGCCGACGTCCTGGGGGTCGGTGCAGACGTCTTCGACCGCACTGCAGATCAGTTCGAACAGTACGACGACCAGACCATCTCGTTCGTCGACCACATGAACGCAGTCCTCGCCGACGAGTACGACGTCGACCACGTCTTCGCGTTCGACGGGGACTTCGCTACGCTCGGACTCACGCGTGTCCCCCGCGACACCGGCTACGTTCGATGAAAGAAAGTACGGCTGGATTGCTCGACTCCGCCCTCAGCAACAGCTGTTGGTCGCGTACCAGTCCCCGCAGGTCTTGATGTTCCCGTACCGGTCCTTACAACACATCCGTTCGTACAACGTGCCGCAGTCGTAATCGCAGTCACAACAGGAACAGTCCCACTCCTCGCACTTGTGCTGGTAGACCTCCTCGTAACACGCCGAGGGTTCGACGCCGTCCCCGGAGTCGGCGGCCGCCGACCCGGCGAGGAACGCAGTTCCGAAGGCGCCCGTCGCGACGGCCCCGAGCAGGCTTCGGCGGTCGGTCTCGCTGGTGGATTCGTCGGACACGACTCCGAGTTGGTTACTCCAACCATTAACTATTTTTTTTAATATGAATAATCACGTACGAGTGGAAAGAACGGCCGTCGACCGGTTTCACTCTCCCCTTCGAACAGCGCGCACACCGCCGGCATCCGGAACGGCACGCCACGACGCCACTGTCGGGTAGTCACTTGCTAGTCGGCGAGGAAAAGCGGCGCGAGGGAACACCTCCCTGACGGTTACGTACGCGCGTGCGGCAGGATCGGGACGTCTAGTGGCCCCTACTCCGACTGTCGTCCCGGCTTAACCCCTTTCGCGTACGTACGTGGGGAAGTAACGTGTCTGTTCCACCAGGTAACGAGGGCCGTCCCCCAGGTAACGACGCCGTAGTTACCAGATACCGGGACGTGGTCACCGTCTCCGTTCTCCTTAACAAGATTGGGTGCTGTCGTTATCACCCTGTAACCCCGAGGGAGAAGTACGATGATCGAGATTACCGAGGCAGGGACGGATCGATCGCGCAACGCCGTGTTCCGGGCGCTTGCCGACGAGCGCCGTCGCGCTGTCCTCCGCGTACTCGACCGCGTTACCCGCGCGGGTCCGACGGACCTCGCGACCCACGTGATCGCCGAAGAGAACGACGTACCGCTGGTAGACGTCACCCGACAGGCGGCCGAGCGCGTCCAGGCCGACCTCGAACACGTTCACCTCCCGACGCTGGTAGATGCGGGCCTGGTGACCCGCGAGGACGGCGTCGTCGTGGGGACCCAGCACCCGGCACTGCAGGATCCCAAGATCGAGGCGATGATCGAGACGGACGCCCCCGACTGGGACGCCGTCCTCGACGCGCTCACCGACGAGCGCCGCCGGATCGTCCTGACCGCCCTCTACAGGGCCGGCGAACCGACGACCCCGACCGAACTCGCCGCGGAAGTCGCGGCGAAGGTCGGTGACGAGGCGTCCGTCGAAGCCGTCCATCGGAACCTCCATCACGTCCACCTCCCGAAACTCGCGGCGGCCGGCCTGGTCGAGTACGACCCCGACGCGGGGACCGTCGCCTACATCGGCCACCCCGACCTCGACGAGGAGTGGCTCGTCGCTGGCGTCGACGACACGCCCCGTGCGATCCTCTCGATGGCCAAGCGGTCGGCGGACATCTGGACGCTCGAGGGCAGGGGCAACGTCACCGAGCGCGGCCGTGCGCTCTGTGAGTCCGCCGACGAGGAACTGTTCATGATGTTCAACGACGAGGGCGCCGTCGAGACGGCCTGCGTGCGCCGCATCCGGGACGCCCTGGACCGCGGCGTCGACGTGTACCTGGGTACCCAGAACAGGGAGTTGCGCGACCTCGTCCGCGAGAACGCCCCGGAGGTGACCATCTGGGAACCGCAACTGGACTGGTTGAACCTGCCGCCGACCCGCGAGAAGGTGGGCCGACTGATCCTGGCCGACCGCGAGGAGATCATGATCGGGACCGTCGGCGAAGCGGGCCCCGACGGTATCCCCCGGGAGACGGCCATCACCGGGACCGGCGAGGACAACCCCCTGGTCATGCTCCTGCACGAGATGCTGGGGTCCCGACTGGACCACCTCGACGCCCAGAGCGAGGACTTCCGCTCGCAGATTCCACTGTGACCGGACGAACGCGGTCCACGTCTCCCCGCTCCTCACGCATCACCTCTCCTTACCTATCCGTTCTCCCGTTCGCCGTCCGGCGGCGACCCGGTACCTCTATATGGCCGAATCGCAACAGCCACCGCCATGAGCGACGACCCGGACGACGCCGGCGGGGACGCCCTCGCGGACCTCGAAGCCGAGTACCAGACCTACCGGGTGCTCCGCGGCGGCGAGGACGTCTCGGCCCGCATCGACGCCGTCGGCTACGACGACGCGGCGTACCTCCGGTTCGAGGTGTCCGAGGACCGCGTGTTCACGGTCGCGCTCGGCCCGGACGTCTCCGACCTGGCGTCGCTGGCGGCCCTCTGTGGGGCCCTCGACGTGCGCTTCACCGGGGATCTCGATCCGCTGGTCGGCGAGACGGTGACGCTCCGGGTCGCGGACGACCGGATGCGACGCGTCTCCGTCGCGGAGGGCGGCCTGACCGACCGCGAGGTCGTCGACCCGCCGGAGGGGATGTGGACGACCGACGCGACCCTCCCGCCGGACGTGACGGCCGCGGTCGACCGCCTGCGGACCTACGACCGCTTCGAGGGGACGGTCCGCCCGGTCACCGTCAGGAGTGCCGACGCGACGGACGACGCGTTCAGCCTGGAACTGGACCTGCTCGGGCGGCCCGCCCAGTGGACGGTGCCTGTCCCGGACGGTGCCGACATGGCGGGGTCGACGTTCGAGCGCCTGGTCGAGGACGTGGGCTTCGGCAGCGTCGGCCAGATCGTCGACGGGACGCTGTCCACCGTCCCCACGTCCGAACTCGGCGCCGAGGAGGCCCAGGGCGCGCTCGGCGCCGTCGAGGACCCCGGCGTCACCTGGCCGCTGTTCCCCGACGAGGAGTCGGCCGAGGCAGCGCTCGACGGCACGGCCGCCGCCTCTGATTCCACGGCCCGCTACGCGGGGAGTACGGCGTCCCCGGGCCCGACTGGCGAGTACGTCACGCCCGAGCGGATCGCCAAGGTCGAGGACGCCCTGGCCGACGGCGAGACCGTCCACTACCTCGGGCGGGGCGGCGGCATCGAGATCGACCGCGGGGAGTCGACCGACGTGGTGACGAGTTTCTCGGGGATGGAGCGAATCGCGCTGACGGACCGCCGGATCGTCCTCCAGAGTTCGCAGGTGAGCGGCGACGAGGTCTACGAACTCGGGTACGACGAGGTGGACGGCGTCGAACTGGACGTCGGGTTCCTGAACAAGCGCCTGTCGATCCACACGGCCGAGGCCACCTACCACTTCAAGGGTGCGAACCCCGACGCCGACGAGTACCGCGAGATGGCGACGTATGTCCGGGAGCGGGCGGATTGAGGTCCTCGGGTCCGGCCCGAGCACGACCGGCCGATACCGGAACGCGACCCGAGATTTAGCAAGCCTCAAGTCGGGATGCACCGAAGCCACGGACAATGAGTACGATCCACGAGCACGACGTGATCGTCGTCGGCGCGGGCGGTGCCGGTCTCCGGGCGGCCATCGCGGCCGACGAGGCGGGTGCCGACGCCGCGCTGGTCACGAAGCTCCACCCGGTCCGGAGCCACACCGGGGCCGCGGAGGGCGGCATCAACGCCGCGCTCCACGACGAGGACTCCGTCGAGAGCCACGCCTACGATACGATGAAGGGGTCGGACTACCTCGGGGACGCCCCCGCCATCGAGGTGCTCTGTGAGGACGCTCCCGAGGAGGTCATGCGCCTGGAGCACTGGGGGATGCCCTTCTCCCGCGAGGAGGACGGCACCGTCTCCCAGCGGCCGTTCGGCGGCCTCTCGTACCCCCGGACCACCTACGCGGGCGCCGAGACCGGCCACCACCTCCTGCACACCCTCTACCAGCAGGTCGTCAAGCGCGGTATCCAGGTCTACGACGAGTGGTACGTCACCCGCCTGGCGGTGACCGACGAACCGGACCCGCGCGACCGGACCTGCGAGGGCGTCGTCGCCTACGACGTGCAGTCCGGCGAGATCGCGGGCTTCCACGCCCGCTCGGGGGTCGTGCTGGCGACCGGCGGCCTGGGCCAGGTGTTCGATCACACCACCAACGCCGTCTCCTGCACCGGCGACGGGCAGGCCATGGCCTACCGCGCCGGCGTCCCGCTGGAGGACATGGAGTTCGTCCAGTTCCACCCAACTACCCTCCCGTCGACGGGCGTGCTCATCTCCGAGGCGGTCCGCGGCGAGGGCGGCATCCTCTACAACGAGGACGGCGAGCGGTTCATGTTCGAGCACGGCTACGCCGGCGAGTGGGGCGAGGTCGCCTCCCGCGACGTGGTCTCCCGTGCGGAACTGACCGAGGTCCAGGAGGGACGGGGCATCGAGGACGAGTACGTCCACCTCGACATGCGCCACCTCGGCGAGGACCGCATCCTCGACCGTCTGGAGAACATCCTCCACCTCGCGGCGGACTTCGAGGGCGTCGACGCCCTGCAGGGACCGATGCCGGTCAAGCCCGGCCAGCACTACCAGATGGGCGGCATCGAGACCGACGAGAACGGCGCCACCTGCGTCGAGGGCCTGTACGCCGCCGGCGAGTGCGCCTGCGTCTCGGTCCACGGCGCCAACCGCCTGGGCGGCAACGCGCTGCCGGAACTGTTCGTGATGGGCAAGCGCGCCGGCCAGGCCGCCGCGGGCGTCGACCTGGGCGAGGCCCGGATCGAGACGGGCCGCGCCGGCGACGAGGAGACCGACGAGGTGGACGCCCCGGTCCCGCTGGGCGCCGTCGACGCACCCGCCATCGAGGGCGACGCGGCCGCGGACGGTGGGGCTGTCACCGAAACCGAGGGCGTCCTCGAACGGGCCGTCCAGGCCGAGCGCGAGTGGATCGAACACCTGCTGGAGAAAGACACCGGCGTCCAGCAGGCCGAGTTGCGCGCCGAGTTGCAGGAGGCGATGACCGAGTACGTCAACGTCTTCCGCAACGAGGACGGCATCAAGCGCGCGCTGGAGGTCATCCGCCGCGTGCGCGAGCGCTACCAGGACGTCTACGTCGCCGACCCCTCGCGGACGTTCAACACGGACCTCCAGCAGACCCTGGAGATGCGCAACATCATCGACTGCGCCGAGGCCATCGCCGTCTCGGCACTGGTCCGCACGGAGTTCCGGGGCGCCCACTGGCGCCAGGAACACCAGGAACGGACGGACGACGACTGGCTCAAGCACACGATGATCTCCTGGGACGACGGGGACCCGACACTGTGGTACCGCCCCGTCATCCTCGAAGGCGACAGGAAGACCTACGAGCCGAAAGAGCGCAGTTACTGAGCCTCTCGTCGCCTTTTCGTCGCTGTCCGGTTCTGCCGGCCCTCTCCGGGGTTATATGAAAATATGTGCATATGTTCATATACTCCCGGGGTCGTTCTCACTCCAGCGAGACGCCCCAGACCCGGTCGTGGGTCAACAGGTACGTCGTCTCGCTGGCGAACTGGACGATGGCGTCCGAGAGGCCGCCGTCGTAGGTCGTCCGCCGAGTTCCGTCGTCGATGCCCGACAGCGCCGCGTCTATCGCGTCCGTGGCGGCCGCGCCGGGGTCGGGGAACCGCAGCACCACCGGGTCCTCGGCCGTGCCCGGGGACAGCGAGAGCACGTACCACGCCTCCGTGCTGAAGAAGGCGGCGTCGGTCTGCTGGACCTCCGTGCCGCGGTAGGTCTCGCCGTCGTGTTCGAAGTACCCGCCGAATAACTCGTGGCGCACCCACTCCCCGAGGGCCGTCTCGGGGTAGACGGTCGCGCGCTCCGCGGAGATGGCGCTCCGGGCGAACTCGCGGCGGCGCTCCGGCAGCGACTCCACGGGCGTCACCGTCGTCCCGGCGGGCGGGTCCGCGGGGTCGGCACCGACCAGCAGTTCGTACCTGGTCCCGCCCTCGGCGCTCAGGTCGTAGGTGCCGTCGACCGACCCGCCGGCCGACGCCAGTCGGACCGTCTCGAACTGCGGCACCACGGGTTCGGGTGTGTGGACGCCGGAATCGGCGTGGCCGCGGACCGTCTCGTCGGTGCTGGCGGCCCGCCGGAGCCAGTGCTGGAGCGCGTTGGGGTAGACGGTCAGCGGCGCCTCGGCGGCCGCGTCGGCGGCGTCGGCGGCCTCGAGCACCAGTCTGCTGGGTGCGGCCGTGGGCGACGCGCTCCCGGTGGGGGACGGCGACGCCGACTCGTCGTCACCGCCGACCACGCAGCCGGCGCTCCCGACCGCGGCGCCGACCACCGCCGCGAGGTAGGCGCGACGTGATCGTCGTGTCATGTTCCTGCCTTCTCGGTCGTTCGGTAAGTGTCTCGCGGTTACTGAAACGACCGTTTCAACGACGGCCCGCGATCAGATGCCGAGGACCTCCAGCAGGTTGAAGCTCCAGCCGAGCCACCCGACCAGCTTGTAGCCGACGTAGATGCCGACGATGCCCACGATGCCGGGCAGTTCCGGCGGCGCGGGAATCGGAACCTGGAGGTAACGGAACACCGCTCCGGTCATCAGCCCCGTCAGAAGTGACAGGACGATGAGTTTCGTAGCCATGGTGGCACCTGATAGCGGCCGGAGACGTAAAAAGCGGTTCGGAGCGTCCCGGCCGTGCCGCCCCGGGACGACCGCCGGCGTGCAGGCGGTCGGCCGGCCGTCGCGGGTTGGGTCGCCGGACCGCCGTCGGGCGCGGGCCGTCGCATTGATGTTCCCCGCCCAGAAACACCCGGCGGATGACACGTTGTTCGAACTGTGGAGCGGCGGTGGAGGACCGGGACGCGTTCTGTGGAGCCTGTGGCTCGCCGGTGGCCGACGACGCGGCGCCGGGAACGGGCGACGAGGAACGGGGACAGTACCAGGGTGAGACCGAGCAGGAGCGTCCGGCGGAACCGGGGCGGCGAGACGCACAGGATGGCCCCCAGGACGGCGCGCCCGGCGGTGGGCAGGGTAGCGCCCCCGGCGGGAACCGGCGGGACGGCGCGCCCGGCGGCTACCAGGGCCGTGGACGCCAGGGCCAGCACCAGGGAGCGAACCAGGGCCAGCAGGGCCGTGGACGCCAGGGCCAGCACGGCGCCCCGGCACGGGGCAACCAGGGCGGCCCGGCGCCAGGGCAGGTGCGACGGGAACAGCCACCTCGCCGGCCCGGCAGGTCCGGGGGCGGAACCAGTCGCCGGGACCTGCTCAAGTACGGGGGCGGCGCGGCCGTCCTGGCGGGCGGTGGGTGGCTGGCGTACGACCGGTTGCTGGGCGGCGGCGGCGACGGGGCCATGCGCGACAGGAAGTGGCTCGTCGCGCCGGACGTCCTGGGCGTGGACCGCTACCAGTTCGGCCGGGTGGCGGCCGACACCGTCCGCGGGAACGAGTCCTCGCTGTACGGCTCGTCGGTGTCGGAGCTGCAGAACACCATCGAGAGCCTGGAGGAGTTCGGCGTCTCCTACGACCGGACCCAGGGGTTGCTCATCGCCGATTCGTTCGTCGTGGTCACCGGTTCCATCGACCAGCAGGCGGCCAACGAAGGGTTCCAGTCCCAGGACTTCGAGGACCGCGGAGAGTACGGCGGCTACCAGGTGTACGACAACGGCACCGCGGTCGGCTTCGACGGCGACGCCATGATCATCGCTCCCACGTTCGGGTCGCTCACGCCCCAGGACCGGCTCCGGGCGGTGATCGACGCCTCCGGCGGGAGCGAGCCCCGGTACCACGAGTCCCGGGCGAGTTGCGACGACCTCATGTCGGAACTCGGGCAGGGGTTGGCCGTCGCGGGGTCGGCGTCGGACGAGTCTGCCGTGGACGAGGACCTGATCGCGGCCGGACTCGCCCACCGGCTGAACGGTGACCGCCTGAACTTCCGCCTGGCGCTGGTGTTCCGTGACGCGTCGGCCGTCGACGTCAGTTCGCCCGGCGACGTCCAGAACTACGGGTTCGACCCCTCGCGGCTGTCGGATCCGCAACTCTCGACCGACGGACGGATCGTCCGCATCGACGACGAACTGCCCACCGACGGCGCCGACTTCATGGACGACCTCCCGTAGCGGGACCGGGCGACCGACTACCGGGGCTTCATCCGGACTGGCCGCCGCTCAGGCCAGCCAGTCGTCGGGTTTGGTGTCGTAGTCGACGTCGTCGGCGGCGATCTCCTCGACGGCTTCCCGGGGGAGGTCCTGCTCCTCGAACTCCTCGCCGTCGTAGCGGATGAGTTTCCCCCGCTCGACGGGTTCGGGTTCGGCGTTGCGCCGCTTTGCCACCTTCAGGTCGTGGTCGTCGACCTCCTTGACGATGGTCTCGAGGTTGACCGGCCGGCCCCAGAGGTCGAACGTCCGCTCGAGGGCGCGTTTGGCCTGCGGCAGGTCCAGCGCGACGCCGTTGTAGCGGTGGCCCAACAGGAGTTCGTTGCGGTTCTCGTAGTTGCCGTCCAGCACCTCGACGGTCGGCTTGCCGAAGTTGGTGAACTGCAGGAGCAGTTTCTTCTTGACGTCGGCGGCGTCGGTCGAGGTGGCGTGGTACTGCTCGGTCGCCCGGGAGTACTCGTAGGCGAAGTAGTCGAACTCGTCGACGAACTCCTGGGTGAGGAACTCGTCGATGAACGTGACGTCGTTGTGGCTCTCGCGGATCTCGTACATCCGGTCCCACCCGGCGGCGTAGTCGACGTCCGCCACGGCCGACTCCACGCCGGGGTACCGCTCCGTCTCGAAGAGGTACCTGCTGATCCGTTCGAGTTCGTTCTGGCCGATCCGGCGGACGAACACGCGGTTCTGCGGGCGCGCCAGCGAGTAGTGGCGCTCGGCCAGGCCCTCGTAGGTCAGCGCCCTCCAGGGGTCAGTCGCCAGGTCAACCTCACCGTCGATGGCCCCTTCGACGGCTTCGCGGTCGACCTTCTCGTCCGGAAGGTCCAGTAGCGTCTCCGGGTTCTCGTGGTCGATGGCGTCCAGGCGGGGGTCCGGCGCCAGCAGGTCCTCCAGACGGTCGAAGTCGACCACGTCGTGGAAGTTCCGCCAGGTGACCCCTTCGACGCGGAGGAGGCGCTCGACCACGTCCCGGCGGTTGGTGGTGTTCTCGACGTACTCCCACAGTTGCTTGCCGAGTTTGTAGGGGTTCATCCCCGGGGAGTTGAGAACGCGGGCCTGGTGGTCGGCGTAACTGACGAACTCGTCGGCGTCGGCGAACGCCTCCCCGGCCATCATCATCGACTCCCAGTAGGCGGCCCACCCCTCGTTCATCACCTTCGTCATCTTCTGGGGCGCGAAGTAGTACGCCTCCGTTCGGAGGACGTCAAGCACCTCCTTCTGCCAGTCCTCGAACTCCGTGGCCCGGCCGGTCTCCTCGTCGTACTGCATGCCGTTGGCCCGCAAGTACGCCAGCACGTCGCTGACGGGTTCGTGGTCGTCGTCGGCCTCCGCCTGGGCCTCTAGCCACTCGTCGTCGAACACCTCCTCGACCACCTCGTCGCTGAGGTTCAACTCCGAGAGGTCCACTTCCTCGTCCACGTCCTCGCCGTCGTCCAGGTCCGGTTCGCGGACGAACGGCCGGTGCTGGTCGATGGTGTCCTCCAGGCACAGCACCGAGTCCACGAACCGCTCGACCCTGTCGCGGTCGATCTCCGGGTCGGACATGATCTCGGAGATGCGCTCGGCGTGCCGTTCCAGCATGGCCGCGGCGTTTGGGCCGCGGCTCTCCCGGCCGTCGTCGGGCGAACGGCCCTCGAACAGGCCGAACCACTCGTTGTTGGCGAAGAAGTCGGCGTGGGCCTCGACGTGGGTGATGACCGCCTTCTGGTCCGCGAGCTGGTTGGACTCCTGCAGGAAGGCGTTGGAGGGGTCGTCGTTGTTGACGATCTCGAAGGCCTTGCCGCCGGTGTAGCGGTCCTGCTTGCGCTGGCGGTCGTACTGCATGCCCCACCGCCAGTGGGGGTACCGGCGCTGGAACCCGCCGTAGGCGATCAACTGGTTCATTTCGTCGTGGTCGACGACCCAGTAGTTGACGTCGTACGGTTCCAGCCCGAGTTTGCGGGCGAGCTGTCCCGCCTCGTCGACGGCCTCCTCCAGGTCGGCCGCCACGCGCTGTTTGCGGATGCGGTCGCTGTTCATGATTCCTCCGTGCTGAGTATCTCGTAGATGGCGTCGGTCACGTCCGCCTTGCTCGAGACGTACGAGACCACCACGTCGTCGCTGTCGGAGAACGCCGCCTCCACCTGCTCGGCGTGGGTCGCGTTGATGGCGTTGCCGCTGGGCTGGGTCTCCACGTAGGCGTGGAGGTTCGCGGGCATCTCCGACATCATCGGGATCACGCGGTCCTCGGTGTCGTTGCTGGAGTTCTCGCTGTCGCCGGCGGCGAACACGTAGCGGTTCCACTCGCTCCAGGGGTACCGCTCGTCGAGGATCTCGGCGGTCAGTTCGTAGGCGCTGGAGATGCGCGTCCCCCCGCCGGAACGGATGCCGAAGAACTCGTCGCGCTCGACCTCCCAGGCCTCGGCGTCGTGGGCGACGTAGACGAACTCGGCGTTGTCGTACTTGCCCGTCAGGTACCAGTCCAGCGGCGTGAACGTCCGCTCGACCAGTTCGCGCTTCTTCTCGCGCATCGACCCCGACACGTCGCGGATGTTCACGACGACGACGTTGCGCTCGTACTCCTCGACGGTCTCGGGGTAGCGGTAGCGCTCGTCCTCCCGGCGGAACGGCACCCGGTCGATGCCCTCCCGGCGGGCGTCCTCCAGCCAGGCCTTCGAGACGGGCAGGTTCTCCCCGCGGGCCCACTCGTAGGCGGCGTCGGGGCCGACGCCGTCGACCTTGAGCACCTCGCGGACGAACTCCTCGTCGAAGTCCATCGCCAGCTTGCGCTTCAGCCCCTCCTTGAACAGGCGCTCGAAGTCCAGCGTCGAGTTCGGCCCCGTGCGGGTGATGTCGGTGTACTCGCCCTCGACCTCCTCGACGACCTTCTTGCCCTTCGGTTCCAGATCCAGGCCGAGTTCCTCGTCGAGTTCGCGGGCGAACTCCTCGGGGTCCATCTCGTAGTACTCGTGGTCGCCGCTGTCCTCGCCGGGTTCGCCCTCGTCGCCGTCGCCGGGCTGGGGTTGCGGGCGGCCGACGGGGTCGCCCTGGTCGGGGGCGTCGCCGTCGCCCTGGCCGACCCCGCCCTGGTCGAGCTGGTCGTACTCGAAGCTCGGCAGGTCCACGATCTTGATCGGGATCTGGATCTCGTCGTTGCGGCTCCCGCCGAGGTCGCCGTACTGGATGAACTCCGAGAGGTCCTGGCGATTGCGCTCGCCGACCTCCCGGAACCGGTCGAGGTCTTCTCTCAGTCCCATTGGTAGCTCACCTGTCCCATGACGTGCCGGCTGGTCAGTTCGGCCGACGCCTCGGTGTAGTCGAACAGGTCCACCATGTTCTCGATGGCCTGCTCCTTGACGCGCTCGGTCTCGGTGTTGGCCGGCGGATCCGCCCACTGGCCCGGGTCGAAGTCTTCGAAGGTCCGCCGGACGTCGGCCCAGTCGTGGGTCTCCAGCACCGTCTTGATGACCGGGATTTCCGTGAGGTCGACGTCGCGGACCTCGAAGTCCTCGGTGCGGTGACGCCAGGCGTGGCGGTTCAAGGCGGTGATGATCTTCTCCTCGCGGAACTCCTCGACGGCGGGCGAGGGGTGGTCGCCCGCGTAGTCGGCTTCTTCGAACCGGCCGAGGTGCTCGACCTCGAACACCTTCATCTTCAGCGGGTCCGGGTCGACCGGGCCGCGGTCGGTCTCGACCTGCTCGTCGGTCGCCCACGCGTAGACGTGTTCGACGTACTCCTCGACGGTCTCGGTGTCGACGCGCTTCTCGCGCATGATGGCGTCGAGCACGTCCCGCTCCTGCTGGTCGTAGACGTAGTTCTTCACGGCGACCACGCGGTCCTCGAACTGCGAGCGCTCGCCCGAGGAGAACACGGGCGCGTCCGCCAGGCCGTCGATCATCGCGTCGAGCACGTCACGCGGCATGACGACGTCCTCGACGGGGAGGTCGGGGTGGTGGCGCTCGCGGTCGTCGGCCAGCAGTTCCGCGAGCACGTCCCGGGTGTAGGTGACGGGGATGCCCCGGACGCCGTCGTCGGCGTCGTCGTCGAGGTCGAACTCCTCGCGCTCGACGCGCTCGTCGCCGTCCTGGACGTACCCCTGGTCGAACAACTTGGCCTTGTCGACGAGGTCGTAGCCGCCCGGCAGGTCGTCCTCCACCAGGCGGCTGACGACGCTGTACATCGCGGCGGCCTCCAGGGCGTGGGGGGCGAGTTCCCGGTCGACGGTGCCGTCGTCGCCCTCGACGGTCATCACCAGCGGCGCGCGGATGGCCGCCTCGGCGGCGTCCTCCTCGCGGTCGCCGACGCCCGTTTCGTCGGTCAACTCCCGCCTGATGAGTTCGACCTCCAGCCGCAGGTTGGTGAGGTAGCTGAACTCGTGGCGGTCCAGGCGGCGCTTGAGCGCCTTCAGCGGGTCGGCCCCGCGGTCGGCGTGCTGGTTGAGCGTCGCCGCCAGGTCCGGGTTCGAGATCACGAGCAGGAGGGTGTCGACGTCCATCCCGATGCCCTTGTCGAGTTTGACGGCACCCTCGTCGGCGACGTTCAGCAGGCGCTGGAGCAGGTCGGCGTGCTGGCTGGCGTCCTCGACGACGGTCAGCAGGCCGTTGCCCTGGCTGAGCACGCCGTCGTAGCTGAACGCCTGGGGGTTCTTGCGGCCCCGGGAGTCCAGTTCCTGGAGCATCCCGGCCATCCAGGACCCGACGAGGCGCTCTTTGGGGCTGCCGTCGTCCTCGCTGTGGAGGACGCCGATGCCCTTGCCGAGGTCGACGACGTAGTTCTTCACCCGGAGGTGCTCCGGGTCGGTGATGGCCGAGAAGAGGTCCTCGACCCCTTCGCGGCGGTAGCGCTCTTCGAGGTAGTCGTAGGCCTCCCGGGAGAACGGGTCCAGGTCCGTGTCCACGCGGACGTCGACGTGGCCGTCGAGTTCCTCGTTGACGGCGTCCAGCACGTCCTCGCGGACGGGGTCGGGGAACACCGACAGCGGGTGGACCTGCACGGGGCTCTCGTACCAGTGGTCCTCGTCGCTCCCGGGGGCGTCGCCGTAGGACAGCGAGCGGCCCGCCTCGGCGTTGGCGACGTTCCACTCGACGGTGTAGCGCCGGCCCGCCTCCGTCTTGGAGTACTCCCGCAGGCCGTTGATCAGGCAGCGCTTGAACTCGGACTTGCCCGTCGCCGTCGGGCCGTCGACCCAGAGTATCTTCTCGTCTTTGCCGCGGCCGGCGGCGATGGCCCGCAGGTCCTCGACGAACTCGTTGAGGACGCGGGTGTTGCCCAGCACCGCGTGCTCGCCGTCGTTGTGCGGGTCGTCGAAGAAGCGGTAGCGTTCCCGTTCCTCGCCGGCCTCGATGACGGTGCGGGTGCCGGCGTCCTCGATGGCGGAAAGCAGGTACTTCGCGGCGTGGGCCGCCAGGTGCGGATCTTCGAGGATCCGGTCGACGTACTCCGCGACGCTGATCGGTTCCTCGTAGGCGTCCTCCAGCGCTCGGTCGGCCGCCTCGACGAAGCCCTCGCCGTCGGCCGGGTTGCGGTCGCGGTTCCGGTCGCTCCCGGATCGTTCGACGGATTCGCCGCCGTCGGTGCGAACCGCCGGCGTCTCGTCCGTGCGTGCGATGCTCTCGCGCGGGCGGGGCGACGGCGGCGGTTCCACGTTGCGGTCGTCGGTCATCAGTCCTCCATCTCGGCTTTGGCGACCTCGGCGCCGGCGAACTCCAGCACTTCCTTCGCGCCGTCCTCGCTGTAGCCCTGCTCGATCAGGGCGTCGATCCACCCGCCGCGCTCGTCGTCGTCCAGTTCGCCGGAGGACACCAGCGCCGAGAAGTTGATGTTGTGCTTCTTGTCCTCCCAGAGTTTGCGCTCCAGCGCGCGGCGCAGGCGCTCGTTGTCCTCGGGGTTGAACGCCTCGCCCTCGCGGGCGCGCCGGGACACCCAGTTGGAGACCTCCTGGCGGAAGTCGTCCTTGCGGTCCTCGGGCACGTCCAGTTTCTCCTCGACCGACCGCAGGAACGTCTCGTCGGGTTCGGACTCCCGGCCGGTGATCTCGTCCTCGACAGTGTCGTCGTCGATGTAGGCCATCACGTGGTCCATGTACTTCTCTCCCTGCCGGCGGATCTCGTCGACGTCGTAGGCCAGGGCGTGCCTGACGTCCTCGATGGCGCGCTCCTTGTACTCCTCGCGCACGCGTTCGAGGTAGCGGTAGTACGTCTCGAAGGCCTCCTCGGAGATGGAGCCGTGGTTCTCGAGGTTCTCCTCGAAGAAGGTAAACAGCGTCAGCGGCGAGAGGTAGCCGCGGCCGCGGTGGGTCGAGTCCATGATGGCCTCGGCGATCTCGTCGCCGATGAACCGCGGGGAGATGCCCTCCATGCCCTCGCCGATCTCGGCGGCCTGGTCGGCCTCCTCCCGCAGTTTCCGGACGTCGACCTCCTCGGCCTCGTCGACCTCGCCGTTGTACGCCTTGGCCTTCTGCATGAGGCCGACGGTCTCGTCGTCCGGTTCCTCGATGCGGGTCAGGACGCCGAACAGGCCGGCCATCTCCAGGGTGTGAGGTTCGACGTGGACGTCCGGCACGTCCGCGTTGCCCAGCAGTTTCTGGTAGATCTCGGCCTCCTCCTCGTAGGCCAGGACGTACGGGAAGTCGATCCGCTTGGTGCGGTCGTTGAACGCCTCCATCTTCTCGTCGCCCTTCTTGTCCTTGTAC
>PXRE01000040.1 GCA_003021085.1 Halobacteriales archaeon QS_1_68_20
CCTGGCGCTGTGCGAGCGCATCGTCGAGCGCCACGGCGGCGACACCTGGGTCGACTCCGAACCCGGCCAGGGAACAACGTTCTCGTTCACCCTGCCGGCGGCCGACGACGCCTGATCCGGCAGGTCACCCGCGGCCGCCCTCGGCCGTCGCCTCGCCCTCGCCCCGGACCGGCACCTCTGCCCGTTCGCGCTCCTCGAGCAGGCGCTCGGCGTACCGCGTCAGCACGTCGACCTCCAGGTGGACGGGGTCGCCGGGATCTTTCTCGCCGAAGTTGGTCAGTTCGTAGGTCGTGGGGATGACCGCGATCTCGAATGTCTCGGGGTTCCGTTCGGCGACCGTGAGGCTCACCCCGTCGAGCGCGACCGACCCCTTCTTCGCCACGTACTTGCCGTACCCCGGCGGGACGGCGAAGGTGAACCGCCAGTCTTCTCCGACCCGCTCGATCTCGACCACCTCGGTCGTCGAGTCGACGTGGCCCTGGACGACGTGGCCGTCCAGGCGGCCGTCCGCCGGCATCGCCCGTTCGAGGTTGACGACGTGGCCGACCTCGACCTTCCCCAGGTAGGTCACGTCGAGGGTCTCCTCGGCGAGGAACACCTCGAACCAGGTGTCGCCCGCGGCCGTCTCGACGTCGAGGTCCGCGACCGGCCCCCAGTCCTCGACGGTGAGACAGACGCCCGAGACGGCGATGCTCTGGCCGTGGACGAGGTCCGCTGTCACCTCGTCGGCGGCGATCCGGAGCCGCCGGCCACCGTCGTCCTGCCGCACTGCGACGACCTCGCCGGGTTCCTCGACGATTCCGGTGAACATGGACGGGGATTGGCCAGGGGTGTGCAAAACGCTGACGACTTTTAGAGAGTTTGTTTAATAGTATTCTGTTTATTTTGTAGAGAGTCTTTATAATGTTTTATAGTAAAATATATAATTCATAATCTGGGTATTAAATTAAGGGACAGTAAAGGAGCGATAGCAAGATGAAGAAGAATTCCACAAGAAGACTCAACCGCATGGGTCGACGGCGGTTTTACGAAACACTTTCAAAACTTGGAGTTTCAACAGCAGCGCTACCATTTATCTCTAAGGATACCTTAGGAAATCTAACTGACGATCCAGAAAATGAAGTTCCTAGGGTCTTTTCTCTGGATCATACGAACCATCAGAAGGTTGCCAAAGGAGAGGAACCTCCCGACCGGGAACCAGTAACGTTCACAATATCCCGGGATGAGTGGGCCAGAATTGAAGGAAGGAAGTCAGTAGCACACCAGCTAAAGCAAGAATTTAGTCAGGAACCACTGATCCGATTCGGGGTGGCAAAATCGAGAAAGCATGGAGAATTGATCGTCAAAGCTGAATACCTCACTGTTAAAACCCCAACCGGAAATACTCGGAAACAAGATGTTAACCGTGAAAAATTCAAGAATGAAATTCCTACTAGGACAAGTACTACAGTCGGGAGGAGAAGCGACGAACAGAAAGTAGAGAACATTCTAGTCGAAGCAAGAAAATATATAGTTTAATAAAACTTTTTTAATTAATGTAAATCGGGGGAAAATACTTATTTTATAAGGAAGTAAACGACGGTGTGAATAGACGGCAATTTTTAAGAGTAGGTGGCTTCGCAGTTTGTGGGGCCCTTTCTGGATGCCAAGGCCGCAGGAGGTACAACACTCCATCGGATTGTACGACTCCGTTCGAGGGAGCGTCCGGAGGGGACTGGCCGTTGGCCAGACGGAACTCGGCTAACACCTCGTACCTCCCGACGTCCTCCGTCTCCATCGCAGACCAATCGACGAAGATCGAGCCAGGTGATGCTACACCGCTTTACGAGCCCATCGTCGTCGACGGCGTCCTCTACGCCCCGCCGGTGTCGGACGGGAACTTCCCTCACGCCATCGACCTCTCGTCGGGGGAAGTACAGTGGCGGTTCGAGCGCGGCCGTGGAATCACTCGGCCAGCCTTCATCGACGGACGTGTCATATTCTGCAAATCGACCAACTACGACGACGAGGGACGGGTGTTCGCCCTCGACGCGGGTTCGGGCGATCAGCTGTGGGAGTTCGACCTCGGCGGACCGACCGAGACGGTTCCCCACGTTGCAGACGGGACCGTGTTCGTTACGCGGTTCGACTGGAGCGAGCCGAGCAAACTGTTCGCACTCGACGTCGAAACCGGCGACGTGTCGTGGGAATTCGGGGGCAAAAAGTTTCTCTGCGAGCCAGCAGTCGCAGGAGGAACGGTCTTCCTCCTCGACACTCGGACGCTCTACGCACTTGACGCGAAGGAGGGTGAGACTCACTGGACGTGGCAGAACGAGCAGATTGCCACGACCAGTTCACCGACGGTCGCCGACGGCGTCCTCGTCGTTGGCGAACGGAAGGGAATTCGAGGAATCGACGCCTGTACCGGCGACCCCCTCTGGCGGACCGATACCGACACGAACTCCGGCAGTACCGAGGGCGTATATACGAGTCCGGCCATCGCTGACGGGACTGTCTACGCATTCGTCACGAGCGACCAGCCGGAGCCGGCGGGATCGGTGCAGGCGTTCGACCTCGTGACCGGCGAGCGACGCTGGAAAACCGAAATCGAGTTCCACGTAGGGAGAAACTTGGCGGATCCGATCGTCACCGACGACGCCGTCATCCTTCCGAGGGATCCGACAATTCTAGACACGACGCACGTCCTGGACCGGGAAGACGGGTCCTCCCGACGTGATCTCGACGTGGGAGGCTACTCGGCGGTCGTCGTCGACGGCCACCTCCTCCTTTCTCACCCCGACGGCGTCCACGCATTCGAAATCGGTTGACAGTCGGCGCCGTCGTCCTCACGCTCTCCGATGCCGCCACACTCCGCGGCGCTTATCCCACCACCACGCCTACACCGCCCACATGGCGCGGTCGATCACGGGGCTGCTCGGACTCGCGGGGACCGTCGTCTTCGCCGTGCCGGTGGCGTTGTTAGGCCTGGACTACCTGGTGTCTGGGGACCCGCTGGGGCTGGCCTTCCTCGCCATCGCGGCGGGGATGGTCCTGGCCGAGGAGTACCTGTTCCGGCCCTCGGACGTGCCCGCGGCGATCCTCCAGCGGGTGGCGGGCGCCGTCGCCGAGCCGCCGGAGGACGAGGAGGAATGAACCTCTACCAGACGGTCAAGCTGGCGGCGTCGCTGTCGTTCGCCGCTCCCCCTGCGGTCGTCGGCGTCGAGTTCCTGCTGGGCGGGCGGCCGGGGCTCGGCGTCGTCTTCCTCGCCATCGCGGCGCTGATGCTGCTGTTCCCGGAGTACGTCGAACGGAAACTTGGCGAGCGCCTGCGGGCGAAACTGGCGGGGATACCCCTGGTCGGTCGGCGCTTCCGGGAGTAGTCCAGGGGATCGGGGGCGGCGTCGGGGCCCCAGGGTGTCACGCTGCCGGGGCGTCACGCTGCCAGGGCTTCCGTCACGGCGCGCGCGAGGAATGAGTAACGCAGGTGGCGCGAACGGACGTGAGCACCCCGAGTAACGCAGTCGGCTGGGAAGGGCGTGGTCATCCCTAGGTTTTGCGTGCCGCTAGCGTTGCGGATTCGACCGTGAACACTAGCGGCATGCAAGGCCTAGGGGTCAACCTCACGCCTCCCCAACCGCGGGACTCGGCGCGGCAACGTCGATCACCAGAACCCACCGAAGTTCGACCGCGAGAAAGAGCCGGCGGTTCCGTTCAGTCGCCGGCGGCCTCGGCCTCGACGACGTCGTCGGTGGTCTCGTCGATGATGTCCTGGGGGTCCCGGTCGGTCGGTGCACCGGTCAGCAGGACGTCGATGGGCAGGGTGGGTGCGCCGTCGACCAGGTTCTCGAGGACGACGAGGCGCTCGCGGGCGCGGGACATGCCGACGTAGAAGACCCGGCGCTCGTTGTCGGTGACGGTGGGCACGGGGTCGGTCGTCTTGGTGAACTCGTCGACGCCCGGCACGTCGATGTCCTGCTGGCGGACGGTCGCGGCCATCTGCTCGACGACCTTCTCGGTGAGGTCGGTGGCCACGAAGACGTGGTCGGCCTCCCGACCCTTCGCGGAGTGGATCGTCCCGATCCGGACCTGGTCGCGGGGCATCTCGCGGTACTCGCCCGCGAAGTAGGCCTTCATGCTCTTCTTCTGGAAACTGGTGACCTTCCGGATCATCTCGGCGGCCGAGACGGGGTCGGGCATGAACGGCGCGTGTTCCGTGACGAAGTCGGGATCGAAGGTGAGTTCCGTGAGGTCCTCGACGTCCTCCTCCTCCTTGCGGGCCTCGATGGCGTCGAACATCGGGTCCCGGTCGTTGGTGCCGAACGCAGAATCCGCGAGCATGTTCGCCAGTCGCTGGGCCTGCAGGCCGTCGATGGGTTCGTCCTCGTCGACGGCCTCGACGGCGTTGACGAACTGCGCCAGGCGGTCGGTCCACATCCGCTGGTCGGTCATCACCTGGAACGGCATCCCATCGGTGATGAACTCGTCGATGAACCGGAACATCTGGTAGCGCGCCCGGAACAGCACCATCACGGACCCGTCGGAGTCCTCCTGGACGGTAGCGCGGACGTTCCGGACCAGGTCCAGCATCGAGGGACTCTGGACGGCCTCGACGGCGCCGCCCTCCTTGCGCGGCGAGAGGTTCTTCTCCTGACGCTCGTCGATGTGGCGGACCTCCCGCTGGACGACCTGGAGAATCTTCGACGGCAGGCGGTGAGAGGTATCGAGGATGACGCTGTTGCCGGCCTCCTCAAGCAGGAGCTGCGGGTCCGCGCCCTGCCAGGCGTAGACGACCTGGTCGTCGTCGCCGGCGACCAGTACCTTGTCGACGTGGGGCTTCCAGGAGTCGTAGACCTCGTACTGCAGGGTGGTGATGTCCTGGAACTCGTCGATGACGAGGTAGTCGACGTCGGGGACCAGCGCCCGCTGTTTGACCCGTTCGAGCATGTCCGCGAAACCCACGAGGTCGTGTTCGCCCTTGTAGGTTCGCCAGGCACGGATCGCCTCGGGCACGTCGAAACGGTCGTCGTCGCTGGGCCAGGTCGGGGTGTACTTGTTGCCCTCCTGGGCGTTGGGGTCGATGTCCGGAGGGAGTCGTACCTTCTCGACGTTCCACTGGAAGGGGACGTCGTACCAGTCCGCGACGTCGCGGCCGGTGCGCTGGAGCCACTGGCTGGTGGCGATCACCTTGTTGCCCAGCGTCGTCGAGCGAGCGGTCCGGCGGGCGGCACCCTCGTACTCGTCCTCGTAGGGGAGGCCGTACTCCTCACAGAACTCCGTCTTGTCGGACTCGTCGACGACGTCGCCCCGCGAGAGGTCCAGCAGGTCGTAGGCCTTCGCGTGCATCGTGCAGACGTTGCCCCGGAGCGCCCGGGGAGAGACGTCGAGGCGTTCGGCCAACCGCTCGCGGACCTCCGCCGCCGCGGCCCGCGTGTACGAGACCAGCAGGACGTCGTCGACCTCGACGTCGTCCCGGTCCATGATGGACTCGACCCGGTCGAGCAGCGCGGTCGTCTTCCCGCTGCCCGGCCCACCGAACAGTCGAGTGACTCGTTCCTCCGAATCGGTCATTGCACCGATACAAGGGCCGGGGACCTATAAGCGTCTTGGAATCCAGCCGACCCGAATCGGCGGGTGCCAGTCCCGCCGACCGTGGAGAAGGATGGAGGACTGCAGACAGGCGGGGACTAGTTGTTCCGCGGGGAACGGGCTTCCCTGACCTCGCTCCCGTCGCGGATCTTGTCCTCGCACTCGGGACAGACGCGGGGGTTCTCTACACCTCGGGGGGTGAACACTCTGGCGTAGGCGTCGGTGACGAAGGATCCGCAGTTTTGACACTCTGGCATTCTATCTCCTGCGGTAGTTGGAAATTATCTCTAATAGTTCTATCGAAAGGATCTTGGAATGCCCGCCAGGCATAATCGCCCGCGAGACCGGGCGGACTACCCGGCGTGGGTCGTATCAGTTCGGCGTCCAGCCACAGACCGTACAGGTCGACGCCGAGAGTTCGTGGAGACCGCCGCACTCCGGACACTGCTTCTTGTTGTGATCTCGCTCCCACGCTACGTCCTCGGTCTCGTGACCACGACGCGTGAGGAACTCGTCGAACAGTTCGTCGTTTCCGGAGTCCGGTGCTGATGCCATACGTGATATGTTATGCCACACCACGACTTAAAGCTACGGGCGGTCAGGTTCGGTCGCGCACAGCATCGGCGGGAGAACGGTTGACCGGCGGCTACGCCGGTCGGCGAACCGGTCGCGGGGAGAAGAGAACCGGGATCAGGCGTCGACGTCGTGGTCGGGGTCGTCCTCGACGGCCCGCTTCATGGAGTCCCGCCGGGCCTTCGCGTCCCTGCCCGTCGCCTCAAGCAGGAAGTCGTTCTTCATGTCGACGGCTTCCTCGGCGGCCTCCAGTTCCTCGGGGCCGAGTTCCGTGGGGTCACGCTCCTCGAACTCGACGCCGAGTTTGTCCTTCTTGCCGTCGTACTCGACGGCGCCGACGATGATGCGCTCGAACACCGGGTTGTCGGGGTCACCGACGACGTAGAGGTCGCTCCCCTTGTAGTCCTCGGTGCTCGTGATGGACCCGAAGTACTCCTCGACGGTCGCTTCCACGTCCGGCACCCGCTCGTCGAGGTACTCGCCTCGTCGCATCTTGTACTCCTTCATTGGCGGTGCATTCGAAAGGATCGGATTTACGACTTTCGTACTACTCCTGGCCCTCTCGCTCCTCCAGGTAACTCGTCCGACACGTCGGGCAGCTGTCCCCGCCGCGCAACGACGGGGTCGGACTCTCGTCGACGAAGTCGCAGTTCGGGCAGAACACCTCGACCTCCTCCAAAGGGAGGTCCTTCTGCACCTCGGCGGGGTCGGGGTCTTCGCCGTCGTCGTCGGATGCCCCGTCCTGCTCGCTGGCGGCCTCCGAGAGGACCTCCGCCGGGTCGACCGGGTCGCCGCCTTCCGGGCGGTCGGCCGTCGGTTCGGCGGCCTCGTAGGGATCCGGCTCCCGGCGTTCCCGGGGTTCGGGATCCGGCGGATCCGCGTTGGGCCACGGCTTCCGTTCGTACTCGACGTCGTCGTCGTCCGGCAGGCCGGGGTCGGGCCACTCCGCCGGGTCCCGGTCGGGTTCCTCGTCGGCGTCGATGATCTCGGCGCCCTCGTCGGGCACCTCGTCGGCGGCCCGGTCGGGGGCGTCCGGCCGGCCCGTCTCCGGCCGGTCGGCGGACGCCCGCCCGGGGGCCGTCCGATCGGCCGCCTGACCGTCGGCATGTTCGGTGCTCCCGTCGGCGTCGATGATCTCGGCGTCGTCGGTGACCGGTTCACCGTCGTCGGACTCCGCCGAGGCGTCGACCGATTCGGGGGGAGAATCGTCCCGGATTCCCTCGACCTCGTCCGGTGCCGGACTCCCATCGGGTGGGACCTCGTCGGCGGGTTTCACCTCGGTTACCTCGCCGAGGACGTCACGGTCACCACACCGCTTGCAGGTCCGGAACTCCCGGACGGTGACGACCGCCTCCGAGCCCCGGGCCTCGTGTTCGCGTTCGACCTCGGACTCGCCCCACGCGTGCCCGAGCACCGAACACCTGAGCGCCATGTATCCGAGATACCCCCCGACTCGGTAAAAGGCTACGGGTCCGCCCGCGTGGCCGCGCTGGCGCCGGAAACGAATCGGGCACGATGGACGAGAAAACGGGTCTGGGGACCCCCTGCACCGAACCGTCCCTGGACCGGACGGAAACGAGTCGGCCCGGACGGGGGAGAAACGAGTCGCCCGGCGGGAATATATGAATATATGTGCATATGTTCATATAACCCCGTCGTCAGGATCGTGCCGGGGGCGTCTCCGCCCGGGGCGGGCACCCCCGAAACCCCTCAAATTGGCCGACACGACGGCGAACTGTCAGGGGAAACGGTAAAGGGTTCCCGCGTCTATTCCCCGGCGATGACCATCGGGCAGGACTACCTGGACCGCGACGACGTCGAAGTCGAGGTACTCGACGCGCTGGTCGACCGCCGCGAGGACGGGATGACCGTCTTCGAACTCCGGACCCACGTCGGCGTCGACATCGACGAGATCGAGGCGGCCCTCTCGCGCCTCGACGAGGACGGTCTCATCACCGTCGAGAAGGAAGCCGAGCGCACGGTCATCCTGCCCGACGAGCGCGTGATCCCCGACCCCGACGAGGACGGCGGCCACGACCAGTCGCTGATCGACGAGATCCGCGACCGCCTCCCGTTCTGAGTCGCCAGCGCGCCTCGCCGCCGGAGCGCCACGCACTCGCCACGTCCCACGAGCGCATCGCTTTTCACGCCGCCGCACCATCCCCCGGCATGACCGTCCTGGAATCCGTCCACGACGACCACGGCGCGACCTTCCGCGACCACGGCGGCCGCCGCGTGGTCGACGACTACGGTCGCCCGGAACGGACCCACGGCGCCGTCCGCAACGGCGTCGGCGTCGTCGAGCAGGGGGTCGGCGTCGTCGTCGTGGAAGGCGAGGACCGCGTCGACTTCGTGGACAACGCCGTCTCCAACCGCGTGCCCGGCGCGGGTGCTACGCGCTCCTGCTTGACCCACAGGGCCGCGTCGAGACGGACATGTACGTCTACAACGCTGGCGAGCGCCTGCTCGTGTTCACCCCGCCGGCCGAGGCAGAACCGCTGGTCGAGGACTGGCGCGAGAAGACGTTCATCCAGGACGTCGACCTCCGGGAGGCGACCGACGACTTCGCCGTCTTCGGCGTCCACGGCCCCTCGGCGACCGAGAAGGTGGCCAGCGTCCTCCACGGCGCCAGCGCCCCCGAACCCGCGCTGACGTTCGTCCGCGGCGAACTCGGGGACGCCGGCGCGACCGTGATCGCCGGCGACGGCCTGGCGGGCGAGGACAGCTACCAGGTCGTCTGCGGCGACGACGACGCCGAACGCGTCTTCGACACGCTGGTCAACCGGGGACTGAACGCCGTCCCCTTCGGCTACCGCACCTGGGAGACGCTCACCCTGGAGGCCGGCACGCCGCTGTTCGAGACCGAAATCGAGGGCGCCATCCCGAACGAACTCGGACTCCGCAACGCCCTGGACTTCGAGAAGGGCTGTTACGTCGGCCAGGAAGTCGTCTCCCGCATCGAGAACCGCGGCAGTCCCGGCAAACGGCTCGTCGGCCTCCGGCCCGACGCGCCCCCCGAATCCGGGGCGGCGATCCACGCTGGGGACGCCCACGTCGGGGAGATCACCCGCGCCGCCGGGTGTCCCTCGCTCGACGCGGCGGCCGCACTCGCGCTGGTCGAGTCCGACCTGCCGGACGCGGACCTCTCGGTCCGCGTCGGCGGCGAGGAGGTGCCCGCGACGGTGGTCGACCTGCCGTTCGTCGAGGGGTCGGCCACCTCCGCACGATTACCGTCCTACGGATGAACGGGACGCCGGCGCGACTGGTGCGGTACTGACCGGGAGACCCGCCATCCCCTGGCGGCGAAGTCCCGACGATCGGACGACCGTTCCGGCCAAGCGCCCGTGGGCGGGACCACGGCCTCGCGCGGGGACGGCCGCCCAACGCCGTCCGGTATTTCGATTTCGTGAATCCGACATATTAGTTCGAACGATGTCGCTCCATTCGCAGAGACGGCATATCGCCGAATCTGACTGGGTAGCCGATCGGCTCGACGAGTTCGAACGGGACGACCCCGGGCTACGGCTGCTCGAGGTCGACATGGAACCTGACCAGTACGACGACGGGCACATCCCGGGCGCGAGCAAGGTCGACTGGGAGGCCGACCTCGCGGGGGAGTTGGGCGGGGATCTCATCGACAGGGACGAGTTCGAGGCGTTGATGGGCGAGCTGGGAATCACCGAGGACTCGACTGTAGTGGTATACGGTGACAAGGCCAACTGGTTCGCGGCGCACGCCTACTGGGTCATGGCCTACTACGGCCACGACGACGTCCGGCTGATGGACGGGGGCCGCCACTACTGGCTCGGCTCGGAGTATCCGACGACCACCGAGGAACCGACGTTCACGGAGTGTCAGTACGAGGCCGGTGAGCCCGACGAGTCCATCCGCACGTACCGCGAGGAGGTCATGGAGGCCGTCGAGGACGAGGCGGCGACCATCGACGTCCGCAACCCCCAGGAGTACCGGGGCGAGAAGCCCCCTGCCGACATCCCCGAGACGACCGATCGCGAGGGCCACATCCCCGGCGCCGAGAACAGCCCGTGGATGGAAGCGGTCAACGCCGACGGGACGTTCAAGTCCGAACGGGAACTCCGGGAGGTATACGCACCGATCATCGAGAACGGCCACGACGAGGCGGTGACCTACTGTCGGATCGGCGAACGGTCGTCGCTGACCTGGTTCGTCCTCAACGAACTGCTCGACGTCGACGCCGCCAACTACGACGGATCCTGTTCGGAGTGGGGCAACCGAGAAGACACCCCCATGGAACGCGGCATGCCAGAGGAGGACGCCTCGGCCGGTGGGGGTGACTGACGACGTCGACGGCAGCGGGATCCGTCGAGGTCAGCGGCCGTACGGTCGAAGTCGCTGTCGAGGGCGTCATGCCCGTGTTCCAGCACCGGATGCGGAACACGCTCGACGCCCGCGGCATCACCGAGCCGGATCCACAGCCGGATAGCTGGTACCGGATGGAGCACTTCCTGGCCGTGCTCGACGACGTGCAGAAGAACGTCGGCGAGAGTGCGGTCTCCCAGATCGGCGAACTGACGGCCGAGAACGTCGAGTGGCCGACCGACCCGGAATCGCCGGCGGAGGCGTTCGAGGTGTTGACGGCGGTGTACGAGGCCCAACACCGGAACGCCCCGGGCGGGTACGAGTACGAGCGGGGCAACCCGATGACCGTCCTCGTCACGTCGACCACTCCCTATCCGTGCAAGTTCGACGAGGGCTACTCAAGGGTAGCGCGGAGATGCACGGGGCCGAGTACGCAAACGTCTCCAAAGAAGGATCGCAGTGTCGCGACGACGGTGCCGAGTCGTGCGTCTACAAGGTAAACTGGTTCACCAACCTGTAATGACCGAATCAGAAACCTACTCGCTGTCGCAGCGAGCGGTCGCGGAGTTCGTCGGCACGTTCAGCATCATCTTCTTCGGCGCGGGGGTGGTCGTCATCGACTTCCTGACCTCACCGGAAGTGCTCGAAGGCGGCGAGTACCTCGCCGGCGGGAGCCTCGGTCTGGGCGCCCTGGGTTGGGTCGGCATCGCGCTGGCGCACACGGCCGCCGGCGCGTTACCGATCTACGCGCTCGGACACGTCTCCGGCGGTCACATCACTCCGGCCGTCACGGTCGGGTTCCTCGCGCTGGATCGCATCGATCCCAGACCGGCGGCGGTGTACGTCCTCGCCCGGCTCGCGGGCGGCGTCGCCGCCGGCGTCACGTTCGTGGCCGTTCGCGGCCAGGAAGCGGTGACCGTGGGCGCGATGGGTTCCACGGTCCCGTTCCCGGGCGTCTCACAGCTGCAAGCGGTGGGCAACGAGGCGCTCATCACGTTCTTCCTGATGGTGGTCGCCATGGCGATGGCGGTCGACGACCGGACGCCCGACCAGTTCGCCGGCCTCGCCATCGGGCTCACCGTCGGCATGGGTATCTTCGCGACCGGCAACGTCACCGGCGCGTCGTTCGACCCGGCCCGGACGCTGAGTCCGTACGTCACCACCAGCCTCTTCGGCGGCCCCAGCGTCTGGCACCACACCTGGATCTACGTCGTCGGCCCGTGCGCTGGCGCCGTCGCCGGCGGCGTCTTCTACAAGTACGTCGCCCTCGCCCCCCGCGAACTGCCGGTCGACGCGTCGGCCGCGGAGGCCGAACCGACCGGCGACTGACCGCCCGAGGAGTCGGCCACGTCGGCGCGGTCGGCGCGGGACGGGTGACCCGGGCCGGACTTCCGACGAGGCCCCACCGACACCCGAGTACGACGCTAGAAACCGACGATGCAACTGGTAGCAATCGTCGATCCGAGCGTATGTAATCATTAATCACATTCTTTTCCCCGGTTCTCTCTAGCACGCAGTGGGTAGTACGGATGACTCACAGTACACACCGACGAACGTTGCTGAAGGGAATCGTCGCGGGAAGCACGCTCACCTTCGCGGGGCTGGCGACCGCGGAAGGCCACGGCCGGTACCTCGTCCGGGCCGGCGACGGGAACGTCGAAGACCGCGTCCGTGACGAGGGGTTCGAGGTCGAGAACCGCCTGGCCGGCGGGCAGGTCCTCGTGATGTCCGGCGAGGCCGACCGGAGCGACGACCTCCGGGGGATCGAAGGCGTCGCCGAGGCGGCCCCCGACGTCCGATTCGAGCTGGAACGGCCCGCGGAGACCGAGTCCGCGGACGTCGACGCCGGCGACGGCGCACCGGCGCTGTTCGATCTCCAGTGGGACAAGCACGTCACCGAGGTACGGGCGACCCACGAGTCCGCGACCGGTTCGGGCAGTCGGCTCGCGATCATCGACACGGGCGTCGACCACACCCATCAGGACCTGGGGAACGTGAACAGTGGGGCAAGCGTCTCGATCATCGACGGCGAGGTCGGCGGACACGTCGGTGACGCCTACTCGCATGGCACCCACGTCGCGGGGATCACCGCGGCGACCGGCGCCGTCGGCGTCCTCGGGACGGCGCCGGACGCGGAACTCGTCTCGGTACGCGTGTTCCCGGAGGACGAACCGCTGGCGTCGTTCAGCGACATCCTGCTCGCGATGGAGTACGCTGCCGACGTCGGCGCCGACGCGGCGAACATGAGCATCGGGACGCCGCCGATCCCGCCGGCGGCCAACGCCAACCAGTACCGCCGGGTCATGGAACCGGTCGCCCAGGGAGTCACCTCGCAGGGGACGCTGCTGGTGGGCAGCGCCGGCAACGGCGACGCCAACCTCCAGCAGGGTGGCCGCTTTACGCTACCGAACAGCCTCGAAGGCGTCACCGGCATCAGCGCGACCGGCCCCAACGACCAGAGGGCGTTCTACTCGAACTACGGGACCAACGAGATCGACGTCGGCGCGCCCGGCGGCGGCTACGAGACGCTGGAGAAGACGCTCGAAGAGGAGGGCGTCGAGTATCCCTTCCCGACGAACCTCGTGCTCTCGACGGTGCCCGGCGACGGCTACGCGTGGTTCGCCGGGACGTCGATGGCGGCCCCGCAGGTCACCGGCACGGCCGGCCTCGTCCGGGAGGTCGCCCCGGGCGCCAACGCCAACCGTGTCGAACGGGCGATCAAGGGTGGGGCCGATATCGTGGCCGGCGAGAACGATCCCGACCTCGGCGCCGGGCGGCTCAACGCCGCCGACGCGGTCGACGACGCGTAACCCACCGAGGAACGGATTTTATCCCGGGTCCACCGCGTCCCGGAGCGCGTCCCCGAGGACGTTGAACGCGACGACGGTGCAGGCCAGCGCGATCACGGGCAACGTCGAGATCCACCAGTTGACGGGGAACCACTGGTTCATCCCGCGGGCGATGGTCTCCCCCCAGGACCCGGCCCCCGTCTCGCTGAGTTCCATGAACGCCAGCGCCGCCTCGATCAGCACGAGCATCGAGGCCTGGCGGCTGACGACCGTCAGCACCGGCCCGGAGACGTTCGGGAGCAACACCCGCCGGACGACGTACAGCGGCCCGGCGCCGGCCACCGTCGCCGCCTGGACGTACGCCGCGTCCCGGCGCTGGCGCACCTCGCCGCGGACGAGTCGCGCCACCTCGCCCCAGCTCAGCAGGCCGAACACGACGACGAGCAGGAACAGGCTCCGGCCGACGACGAACAGCAACACGAGGTAGACGAGGAACGCCGGCACCGCCGACTGGACGTCGACGTACCGCATCAGCACCTGGTCGGTCAGGCCGCCGCGGTAGCCGGCGACCAGTCCCACGGCGATTCCGACCGGGACCAGCAGGGTCGAGGCGACCAGCGCCACCTGGACTGCGACCCGGGTCCCGCGAACCAGCACCCGGAGCATGTCCTCACCCTGTCCGTTGGTCCCCAGGGGGTACTGGGCCGTCCCCTGGCATTGGAGGTCGGCCACCTGGCCGACGCAGTTCGCGGGCAACGATTCGGGGACGCTACTGAACATCGGCGGCTGGAAGCTGTGACCGAGGTTCGTCGTCGACGGCCCGACCAGCCAGGGGCCGACGGTCCCGACGACCAGCAGGGCGACGACGTACCCCAGGCTCGCCATCGCCAGTCGGTTGCCGGCCAGCGCCTCCCGGTAGCGGGCCGCCGCCGCGCGGTCGACGACCAGCGGCGCGACGACGTACCCCAGCAGGACGACCAGCGAGGCCACGTACAACCAGTCGAGGACCCGCCAGCCGGGACCGGCCCCGCTGGCGTCGGCGACGGCGGCCACGGCAACGGTGCCGAGCGCGCCGGCGACGACGCGGGGCCGCCACCGCAGGAACGTCGTCCGCGGGACGGGCCCGGTCCAGACGGCGTCCGCCTGGTCGTCAACCGCGTCACCGTCTCGGCTGGCTGGGTCGTCTACCGTGCCGGCGATCCGGTCGTCCTGCCGGCCGCTGGGCGGGTCGTCGGTCCGGTAAGGGGCGTCGTTCGGGGCCATCGCTCGTCACGACTCCGGGAACGGGGAGCGTCGGGCGGTTCGTCTGCGCACGCCGTTTCATGCCGGGTCCTGTGACTAAAATCCCCCAGTCAAGCGGCTAGATTCTTGTCGGTCGAGCCGGAACGGGGTGCTAACGATGTCCCCGCGCGGTGGGCCCGGCCGTTCCGTCAGCCCCACCCGGCGGATCGCTCGCCGGGTCGTCTTCGCCGTACTGTCGCTGTACGTCGTCGTCACGGTGGCGTTCGCGTTCGTCGCGCTGACGCCGGACCCGAACGTCGCCGAGGCGCAGTACACCGCGGCGCTGGAGAACCGGTACGCGCCGCCCGAGGAGCGACTGGCGTACATCCAGCAACAGGTCGAGGCCTACCGGGAGGCCAGGAACCTCGACGAACCGGTGCTACAGCGGTACCTCCGGTGGATGGCCGACGTCAGCACCTTCGACTGGGGCCTCTCGAAGTCGACGGACCTCCCGGTGACAATGCTGATCGCCCGGCACCTGCCGTACACGCTCGCGTACGTCGTCCCGTCGATGGTGCTGTCGGCCCTCGGCGGCATCGCGCTGGGATCGTACCTGGCGCTGAACGAGGGATCGTGGCTCGACCGGGGTGGGACCGTCCTCGCGTACGTCGGGTTCGGCGTCCCCCTCTTCTGGCTGGCAGCCGCCCTGATCCACCTGACGACCCAGCCCATCGCCCTCGGTGGTGGGTACTACTTCCAGCTAAACGCCGACATCTACGCCTACCAGGCGCCCTGGGCACCCCAGAACCTCCTGGGGACCACGCTGGCCACGCTCGTCCTCTCGACGACGCTGTTCGCCAGCCAGCTCCGGTACGCACGCACCGAGACGCTGGAGCACCTCGGCGCACAGTTCGTCCGCCTCGTCCGCGCGAAGGGCCTCGGCTGGCGGGGCGTCCTTCGACACGCCCTGCGGGTGGCGGCCGTCCCGCTGGTCTCGCTGTTGTTCGTGGACCTGTTCGGCGTCCTGGTGGTGAGCGTGTTCGTCGTCGAGTTCGTCTTCGAGATACCGGGGTTCGGGAGACTGACCTACGATGCCATCATGGCGCGGGACGTGCCGCTGGTGCTCGGCACCACCATGGTCGTCGCGTTCGTCGGCATCTTCGGGTCCCTGCTGAAAGACGTCGCGGCCGTCCTGCTGGACCCGCGGATCGACGGGTGGTAAGTCCCGAGAAGTCGACTGGAGCGGGGGTCAGGACAGCCACTTCCGCAGGTGTTCCCGCGAGAACAGCGACGTCGGCCGGTCCATGTGGACGCCGATCTCGCCGGAGAACAGCCGCAGGCCGACCCGCTGGACCGGTTCGGGGAGTTCGTACGCCCGGCGGAGCCAGTGGCCCAGTCGAATCTCCCGCGAGAGGTCCGCCCGCCAGGCCCGCTCGTAGTCGGCCAGCGTCGCGGGGGCGTCCGGGTCGACCGTCCGGACGGCGTGGTCGGCGGCGGTCATGCCGTAGAGGATGCCCCCACCGGTGAACGGCTTGGTCTGGGCGGCGGCGTCCCCGATCAGGAACCCGCGGTGGCCCGTGACCGAGTCCGGCGGGCCGATGGGGATGGCACCGGAGCAGAAGTGCTCGGTCTCGACGTCGTAGCCCGCGGTCAACTCCTCGAACAACTCGCGTGCGCCGCGATCCTCGTCCGGCGGGGCGGCCAGGCCGTACTCCACACCGGCCTCGCCCCGAGGGATGCGCCACGCGAAGAACGACGGCGCCGTCAGGTGGACGTCCACCCGGTCGCCGTGGTCCGGCTCCGGGTCGAACGCCAGCACGCCGTGGAGCAACTCGCCGGGTTCGGGGAGGTCCAGTGCCTGCCGCACTCGCGAGGTTGGGCCGTCACAGCCAGCGACCATCTTCGCCCGGACCGTCTCCGTCTCCCCACCGTGCTTGACGTCGAGTTCGACGCGGTCGGCGTGCTCCCGCACGTCGGTGACTGTGTGTTCGACGTGAACCTCGGCACCCGCGTCGCGGGCGGTCTCCGCGAGGAGTTTGTCTAGCTGGACGCGGTCGATGACGTTCGAGACGGCCTCTCGCTTGTAGAAGGTGTACGCCCGGCTGTCCGGCCCGCCGACGTGGAAGTGCGCGCCGGTAATCTCGTTCTGGAGGAGTTGCTCGCGGGCGCCCTCCGGCGTGTACTCCCACAGGTCGAGGCTGACGTGCCCCGAGCAGGCCAGCGGTTTCCCCACTTCCCCCCGTTCGAACGCGACGACGTCGTATCCGGCCTCGGCGGCCCGGCGGGCGAACCGCGACCCCGCCGGCCCCGCGCCGACGACCGCGAAGTCGTACATGCATCTGGATACCGCCGTGACGGATAAATACCTTCACGGTCGCTGGCTAGGCTGGTCGAGGTCCGTGTCTCGACCGTCTCACGTCTCGACCACCTCGAAAGCGCGCGCTCTCCGTAAACGGTGGCTCCGTCACCAACACCCGGAAAGCCCGCGTGCGCTCGACTTCCGTCAGAGGCGAGCGCTGACGACTTCCCGCTCGTTGCACTCGCGAGAACCGCCGGGGCTGGCGAGAGGCGAGCTCTCGCCGCGTCCCGCTCGTTTCACTCGCGGGAGCGTCGTCCGGGCGGGGCCGAGCGCCTGGCCCCTTTCTGTCCCGCCCTGCGTGGATCGTACCGGCTACCTTCGAAACGCCGGATGTGCCGGTCACCTTCGCGTGGCTGAACTGCGCCGCTTGCGGTCGTCCTATCGTCCGATGACGTCGCTGCCCGGCGACGTCACTCGGCGTCCAGCACGTCGCAAAAAGACTGTGCGTTCGGGTCTCCGGGCCACCCAGCGTGCGGCTCAGACCCGACTCAGGTTCTCGGCGCGGGGACCCTTCTCCCCTTGCGTGATTTCGAATTCTACTTCCTGTCCCTCGTCGAGGTCCGGACCGCCAACGTCCTCCATGTGGAAGAACACGTCGTCGTCCGAATCGTCCGTCTCGATGAAACCGTAGCCCTTCTGGTCGTGGAAGAAGGACACCGTACCAGTTGCCATTACGAAACTCCGTTCGTTTGGAGGCGACGGGTGCGTAAATAGTTGGCGGTCGAACCGGACGTCGCCGTGACGGCGGCGTTCACGGGAGAAACAGGTCCGCGCCGTCGAATGTACTCCCGCACTCACGGCACTCGTAGGCCGTCCCGTCCGCACTCCTGACGAGGCCGTCGCACTCCGGACATCGCTTGCCGGCCATACCGTCCGCCCGGGCGGACGCGGTTTAGGAATTTCGGCCCGCACCCCGGAGCGCCTCTTCGACGCCCGCTCACAGGTCCTTGCGCATCTCGACGACCGTCCCCTCGACGCCGGTCGAGGCCGCCGCCGAGAACTCGTGGACGTACGCCCGGACGCGCTCGTACCCGTGGTCCTCGTAGAACGCCACCGCGTTCAGCGACGCCGAGAGGCCGAGCGTCGCCACGCCTCCGGCCCGCGCCCGGCGCTCCAGGTCGGCCAGGACCGCCGATCCGACGCCCTGGCTGGCCGCCTCCGGGTGGACGTACACCCCGGTCACCTCCGCGTCCGCCTCGGCCTCGTAGTCCTCGGGCGCCGCGAACGTCAGCGATCCGAACGCGACGACGGGTCCAGCGTCGCCAGGCCGGTTGGCTTCGTCGGATGTGCTCTCGTCGTCGCGCACGGCGACGAGGAACGCGTTCTCGTCGGCCTCGTGGCTCCCTCGTAGTCGGCGTCGGGGACGTTCTGCGCCCACGCCTGGACCTGCTCGTCGTCGTACGCTGCCGGCCCGAGGCCGGTGATCGACTCGTAGTGGACCGCCCTGACCGCCTCGGCGTCGGCGGCCGTCGCCGCTCGGACGTGCACGGGACGCGCTGGGGGCGGCAGACTGAAAAACGGTGGTCGTCCTGCAGTTCACTGCAGGGCCGCGTCGGCTTCCTCGGGGTCCTCGACGACCTCGACGCCGCGGTTGTTGACGGCGTTGGGGTCCAGGCCCACCTCCTCGAGGAACTGCCGGTACTCCCGCTCGCAGGTCTCGGCGTCTTTCTGCTTGTCGCTGGCGCGGTCACACAGCGCCGCGAGGTTGGCCGGCACGTCGTTGGCGTGGACGATCCAGTGGTTCACGAGGTCCGACAGCCGCCGGATGGGGCTGGTGAAGTGGCCGTAGATTTCGAAGTTCAGCGCGTGGTGGCCGCCGAAGGGGTCGCTCATGTACTTCGCGCGCGGCATCACCTTCATCACCGCCCACTGGATCTTGTCCAGTTGCCGCTGCGGGGCCTCCTCCAGGGTGGCGTTGACGGCTTTCCGCGGGTCCTCCCAGGAGTCGCCCGGGATGGAGACGCCCTCCAGATCCTGGATCTCCCGCAGGGCCTCGTCCCACTCGTCCGGCGTCGGCTGGGGGTGGACGCGGTACATCGCCTCGACGCCGCGGTCCCACATCAGCACGTGGGTCACCGCCTTGTTGGCCTTCAGCATGCACTCCTCGATGATGGTGTGCGCGCGGTCCCGGCGCGGGTTGAGGACCAGCGACCCGTCCTCCTTGCGCTGTTCGTGCATCCGGTCGGCCAGGTTCCAGACGAGTTCGGTCTTCTCCGCGAGTTCGACCTCGGGGTCCTCCAGGAACTCCTCGGCGGCGTCGGGGTCGTCGAGGATGTCCTCGCACTGCGTGTAGGTGAGCCGTGCGTCGCTGCGGACGACGGACTTGTAGATCTCGATGTCCTCGTAGGAGAGGGTCTCCTTGTCGAGGTGCATCTCGACGGTGTGGGCCAGGCGGTCCTCGTGGGGAACCAGCGAACACACCGTCTCCGCGAGTACCGGCGGGAGCATGTGGATGGTGTACCCCGGAAGGTAGACGGTGTTGCCGCGCTTTTTGGCCTCCGCCCACATCGCCGTGTCGGGCGTGACGTAGTGGGTCACGTCCGCGATGTGGACCCACAGGACGTACTCGTCGTCGCGCTCCTCGACCGAGAGCGCGTCGTCGAAGTCCTGGGCGTCGACGGGGTCGGTCGTCCAGGTCGTCATGTCCCGGAGGTCCTCAGGCGTCGGGGATGTCGAACTTCTCCAGGAGGTCGTCGCGGCCGTTCTCGACGTGCCGGGCCAGTTCCTCGTCGATGCGGACCGGCCCCTGGCCCTCGGCGGTGCCCGCCGCGGCCTGTGCGTCGTCGGTCATGCGCGTCCGTATGCGGGACCCGTAGTTAGTCGTGTCGCCTGCGACGACGCCAGCAGGGTGTCAGCGGCGTCCAGAAAGCGGGCGGGACCCATCGGTCCCGGACGACGAGGGGATCGGTACGGTACGGCCGTACCGAGGTGGATGAGCGCGTCGGAGCGTTCCAGAGGGTATCGTCCCAACCGGCGGATCGCCCCGTTTCCCGTTCGAATCCGGGGGAACCTAAAAGGTGGACGGCGTTCTCTCCCCGAGAGAATCCGTTGGGCGGTTTATGGTTCCCCGGGAGCCAACGTTGTGTCGATGGAACTCGTCGAAACGATCCTGGCGCGGGACCACCGCGCCGACGACGGCTTCGACCTCCCGCTCGCAGTGACGGTGACGATGGGCGTCCTCGCGGCGCTACTGGTCGGGCTGTCGGTAGCGAGCACCGTTCGCGCGGGGCTCCTGGCAGTCGGGGTCGGGTTCGTCCTCTCGATAGGGGTGGTCCTGGCGACCCTCGTCGTGTTCGAATTCGGCCGGCGTCTCGGGGCCGCCTGACCGTCCGCGGTCGCTCCCAGCGGCCCAGGCCCCGTCGGCACAGCCCTCAGTTCTCCTCCAGCGGACCGTACCGCTCTTCGACGAGCGCACAGTACCACTCCAGGAACGCCTCGCTGTCGTGGTCGCCGGCGTCGATTTCGACCAGGAGACTCTCCAGTTCGGTACGGGGCTGGTGACAGAGGTCGGCGTGGCACTCCTTGCAGAGGTACTCGAAGGTCTTGTCGTTGCGGTCCCAGCGGTCGCCGTACTTGTCGTACTCGCGGGCCGCAGACCGGGCGAGCGAACTCCCGCAGGCGATGCAGGTGACCGTCTCTCGGTCCCGACCGGACCGGGAACGCCACATGAACGGGGTTTCGGACCGGTTGCACTTAGCGTTTGCCAGTGTGTAGCAGGCCCACCTGGCCGGTGCGGGCGACGCCGTGCGCCGGCGACGCCTCGGCGGAGGCCGAACCGGGGCGCCCGCCGACTACGACCGGTTGGTCGAGCGATTCCAATGACTGCGCGTCGGTCGATCGACCACGACCCAGATCAGCCGTCGGGGGTGCAGTCGTGATCGTAGAACCATTCCAGGTCGACTTTGACCGTCGAACACCGACAGCAGTAGAACTCCACCAGCGGGACCCCAGCAGTTCGCCGACCTCCGCGGCGTCCTCGACGTGGGGTACTCGACGATCGGATCCAGCAGGGGTTTCCCACGATCGTTCTCAGCTTGCGAGTCGCCAGTTGGCCGCCACTGCGCGTCCGGGTCGAAGCCGTGGCTTCCCTCGGGGATCGGCCAGCCGTAGTTACCGCCCTCCTCCACGAGGTTCACCCACTCGAAGAGGTGTTCGCCGACGTCGGCGGCGAACAGCCGGCCCTCCGAGTCGAAGCTCAGCCGCCACGGGTTGTGCATCGCTCCCGTTCTCGATGGGGCCGGGAACGATCTTCTTCTCCGAGTCGAAGCTCAGCCGCCACGGGTTGTGCATCCCCCAGGCGTACAGTTCGTCGCGGCCGTCCTCGCCCACGAGCGGGTTGTCGTC
This sequence comes from Halobacteriales archaeon QS_1_68_20, assembly GCA_003021085.1. Lineage (GTDB taxonomy): Archaea > Halobacteriota > Halobacteria > Halobacteriales > PXRE01 > PXRE01. Next base: position 21,190 of record PXRE01000040.1, read on the forward strand.
GGGGATCGCGTGCCCCCCGTTCCCGTCCGGGTCGTCGGGCGCGTCGTCGTCGGTCCGGGGGTGTTCGGTGGGGTCGGCGTCGGTAACTGATGGTCGAGGACGAACCGACCTTCGAGGACCTGCTAGAGTGCGTGTTCGGCGTCACCGAAGCGGACGCCGAAGTGCTCGGTCACCTGCTCGCCGACGAGCGCAAGACCGCCGAGGAACTCGCCAGGGAACTCGGCCGTGACCGAAGCACGATCAACAGTCGACTGGACGACCTCCGCGAGCGTGGACTGGTCGTCCGCCACCGGAACCTCCTCGGTGGCAGCGGCATCGCCTACGAGTACGAGTCCGTCTCGCCGGAGCGGATGGCCGACGCATGCACCGGACGCTGGACGAGTGGACGGCGTTCATGCACGACCAGATCGACGACCGGATGGAGCAACTCACCGTCGGGTGACCGCTCCGTTGGTCGTCGCAGGTAGCCGAGGCTCCCGCCTCGTCGTGGCCGCGGGGGTGGCTCTCGCCGTCGTCTTCGCGGTTGTCCCCAGCCTCGTGCTCGTGCTGGCGTTCGTCGCCTGCGGTGAGGCCGCCGGACTACCCGACGAAGCCCCGGTTGCGCAGGTGCCGCTCCAGGGCCTGCTCGGACTCGAAGGAGTCCCCACACACCCCACAGACGTGTTCCTCGGCCGATGAGTTCGCTTCGGCCACGTCCCTAGTACCGTGTGAATAGCCATCAAACGTCCGGTAGGACGATCCTCTCGACCGACCGACGGGCGCTTTTCCGTGCGTACGGGCTAACGGCCGCATGGAGGAGTTCGACTTTCTCGTGATCGGGTCAGGGTCCGGACTCGACGTGGCCAACGTCGCCGCCAACCGGGGCCAGTCGGTCGCCGTCGTGGAGAAGGGACCGCTCGGGGGACCTGTCTCAACCGGGGATGCATCCCCTCGAAGATGTTGCTGTACCACGCGGACGTACTGGAACCGGCGTACTCCCTCCGGAGAACGGTGCTGACTGGATCTCGAAGATGTTGCTGTACCACGCGGACGTACTGGAACCGGTCGACTACTCGGCAATGCCGTTCGCGGTGTTCGGTTCGCCGAAGTGGCCGGCGTCGACGCGACCGAAGGGGAGTTACGCGCCGCCGACCGCGAGTACGCCACGAACACCCACCGCTACGAGGACACCGCCCGCGGCGACGCGATGGACGCCGAGGGGTTCGTGAAGGTCCTGATCGACCCCGAAAGGACGATCCTCGGCTGTCACATCCTCGCTCCGGAGGCGTCGAACCTGATCGAGGAGGTCGTCGTCGCCACGACTGCCGGCTCCGGGACTGACCGTCGACGAGAACGAGGGCCACCCCAGCATCCGGTCGCTGGTCGCGGACGGCTACGAAGTCATCACGTACTGACCGGCGAACGGATCACTCGCCGGGGACGGCGAGTGACCCGACGCCGTCGACCGGTCCGTCGACGGCCGATTCCACGCCCAGCAACGCCGCGACCGTCGGCGCGACCGCCCGCGCGTCGACCGCCGCCGGCAGGTCGACCGCGGGCGCCGCGGGGCCGCCCAGACCGAAGACGCCGAACGCCGACTCGTCGACGCGGCCGTGGGACCCGCCGACCTTCGACGGATCCAGCGACACCATCCCGGACTCCCCGAAAAACAGTTCGCAGGGGTCGAACCCGGGCTTGGCGTGGATGTCCATCTCCCCGGCGTACGGCGGGGCCTCGGCGGGGTCGGTCCACCAGTAGTACTGGAACCAGGCGTCCGGGCCTGCGACGAGCACCAGGTCGCCGCTGTTGCGGTGGTCGATTCCACGCTCGGCCTTGCCCGACTCGTCCAGCACCTCGGCCACGCCGTCCAGGCACGCCAGGGCCGCCCTGGCGTCTTCGGGTTCGTCCGCGTAGACGTGGGCGACCTGGTGGTCGACCATGGCGAAGGCCTCCGAGGCCGACAGGTCGACGTCCCCGTCGTCGGCGGTCTCTAGCAGTCCCGCCTCCCGCAGCGCCCGGTTCGGGAAGACCGGGTGGTCGACCGCGTGGAAGCCGTACTCGCTGACGAGGGCCAGGGCCGTCTCGTCCCAGCGGTCGTCCCGGAGCGCGTCGAGGAACTCCCCGACGAGGTCGTCGACGACACCGACCTGCTCGCGCAACTGCTCGCCGGGGCCGTGCCGGAGCCCGGCGTAGTCGAGGTGGGGGACGTACACCCACAGGAGGTCGGGGTCGAACCGCTCGACGGCCTCGGCCGCGGCGGTGAGGATCCACTCGCTACTCTCCTCGCTGGCCCCCGGCCCCCAGTAGGCGTGCAGCGGGAAGTGGCCCTGGGCGTCCCTGAGGTCGTCGTACCAGCCGTCGGGGTTCGTCCAGCAGTCCATCTCGATCATGTCGTTGTTCTCGTCCTCGATGGGCGAGGGCGTGATCGCCACGTCGGCGGTCGTGCCGATCAGGTGCTGGAAGAACAGCGCGCCCGTGGTCAGGTCGGCGTCGCTGGCGGCCTCCCAGATGCGGTCGCGGCCGTCGCGGTCGCGGTCCCAGAACGCCACCTCGTCGCGCTCGCGGTCGTACTCGCCGCTGGCGACGTCGCCGTGGTCGCCGGGCGAGTGGCCGGTGGCCAGCGTCGTCTGCGCCGGGACCGTAAGCGCGGGGAACTGCGGTTCGAGGTGAGTCGCTTCCCCGAACAGGTCCGAGAGGGTCGGCGCCAGCCCCGAGGCCAGGTGGTCGGGCTGTAATCCGATCACGTCGAGGACGACGACGCGCCGGGGATCGGTCGGTTCGTCTGACCTGCTCATTCCTCACCCTCCGTGGGGACTCGCTCGACGTCCGATCCGTCGGCGTGACGTCGGACGTACTCGTCGAGCATGTCCACCTGCCGGGAGAAGTCGTGTTCGTCGACGTCCAGCGGCGCCTTGAAGAACGACGCGAGGTGGCGCTGGAGGCCGCCCTCCCCGTGTTCGTCGGCGTACGCGAGCAGGCGCGCGAGGTCGATCACCAGGGGCGCGGCCAGCGCGGAGTCGGACCCCTCCCAGGTGAACTGCATGGTCATCTCGGTTTCGAGGAACCCCTCGAAGTGAATGTAGTCCCAGGCCGTCTTCCAGTCGTTCAGCGACGGCGTGTAGTCGATGCGGACGCGGTTGTGCCCGATGTCGGGCAGGATGCCGTCGAGGACGCCGCCCTTGCTCGTCAGCTTGCCGGCCTCGTTGGCCTCGTCCTCCAGCACGCGGCCGTCCTCGTTGCCGAGGACGTTGTGGCCCTCCCAGGACAGCACCCGGAGGTTGCGGCCGGCGAACATCGGCGCCAGCGCGGACTTCACCAGCGTCTCCCCGGTCTTGCCGTCCTTGCCAACGTGCGGGACGTTCTCCTCGCGGGCCATCTCCCGGAGGCCGCCGAGGTCGCTTCCGGTGCTCGGCGTGAAGTTCGCGTAGGGGTGGCCCTCGGCCAGCGCGGCGTAGGCGTACAGCGCACTCGCCGGGAGGTCGGGGTCGTCCTCGTCGATGGCCCGCTCGACGGCCTCGCGGGTGTCGTAGCGGTCGGGGTCGGCCAGCGGCGGCTCCGTGGAGGCGACGTTGACGACCACCACGCGGTCGAGGTCGTCGTTCGTCTGGAACTCGGCGTAGTCCGCCCGGAGCGCTTCGACCGCATCGCGTAGCGAGTCGGCCGACCGGAGGTCGTCGGCGCTCTCGGACACCGCTGGGCCGGTGTTGACCGCGACGCCCGGCCGGACCCGCTCGTCGACCGCTGCGAGGTCCGGTTCGACCGCGTCCAGCACGTCCCGGTCCGGGACGCCGTTGCGCTCCTGGTGGCGCCGCGCCGACGCCACGAGACTGCCGCTGTGGACGTCGTGGCCGCCGAACACGAGGTCGTCGATGGCCGGCAAGTCCAGCCGCGACGCGGGCTCTCGGGCCGTGACCATCCCCGTCGTCGCGGTGAGGTCCCGGGCCACCGCCCGGGCACCGACCACCGCCAGCGTCGCCACGTTCCCGCGCGCGCCGATCAGCCAGACGCCCGTCCGCGTCATCCTCCCTCCGCGGCCTGGCGCCGGCCGCTCGTCACCCCGTCGATCCCCGGGGCGGCGTCGATCCGCCCCGCCGTTCGTGCGAACGTGTACCACATGGCGAAACACGTCGGGGACGGCGACGTTTAGGGCTTTTCCGTAATCGTGGCTTTCGCGGGCGAGCGGGCGAGCGTTCGTCCGGTAACCCGTACGAACTGCGCCCGTTCGTTCGCGTCATCCGAACCTACGGTTCCGGTTGGCTGGGTATAACTAAGGCCGTGTTCTCGACGGGTTTACCCGATGCGGATCATCGACCCCCACATGCACATGGTCTCGCGCTCGACGGACGACTACGAGCGCGCGCGACTGGCGGGCATCGAGTGCTGCATCGAACCGGCGTTCTGGAGCGGAACCGACAAGCAGCACGCAGGTGCGTTCTTCGACTACTTCGAGCAGATCATCCAGCACGAGACCGAGCGGGCCGAGCGCGTGGCCGGCATCGACCACTACGTGACCATCGCCCTGGAACCGAAGGAGGCCAACTACCCCGAGATGGCCCGGGAGGTGCTCGACCGGGTGCCCGAGTACCTCGACCGGGACCCGGTGGTCGGCGTCGGCGAGATCGGGCTGGACCAGAACACCGAGGAGGAACGGGAGGCGTTCCGCGAGCAACTGTGGATGGCCGAGGAGCGCGAACTGCCCGTCATCGTCCACACGCCCCACACCGACAAGCCCTCGGGCACTGAGACGATCGTGGGCATCATCGAGGACGAAGGCGTCACTCAGGAACGGATCGTCATCGACCACAACACCGAGAACACCATCGACATCACGGCGGAGACGGACTGCTGGATCGGGTTCACGCTGTACCCCGGCAAGATCGACCCGGGCGGGGCCATCGACCTGCTGGAGGAGTACGGCACCGACCGGATGCTCCTCAACAGCGCGGCGGACTGGGACCCCTCCGATCCGCTGGCGGTGCCGAAGGCCCGCGACGAGATGGTCGACCGCGGGTGGGACCGCGAGGAGGTCCGGAAGGTGGTGCTGGAGAACCCCCACGAGTTCTTCAGCCAGTCCCCGAACTTCGAGTACGAACTCTAGGACGCGACCCGCTCGCCCTCGAACGCCTGGATCATCTCGTCGGTGCCGGCCGCCAGCACCTCGTCCCCGGATTCGATCTCGGTCGACTCGACGGTGAGAAAGCGCCCCGCACGGTGCACGCCGACGGCGACCCACCCGGCGTCGGGGGCCCGGTTGACCGTCGTCAGCGTCCGTCCGGTGATTCGTCGCCGTCGGTACGCACGAGTCGGATCTGGCCGACGGGCGAGACGACGTCCTCGCCGTAGATCTCGCTGGCGAGCAACCGCTGGCGGGACGTCAGGTCCGACGGCGAGCGGACGTCCGGTAACTCCGTGAGCGACTTCACGGGACGGAAGCGCTAGGCGACGGGAGACCAAAAGCCGACTCCCGGAAACGAGCCGTTACCGGGACGGAGGCGGAGCCGAGGACCGGGCCCTCAGCCGACGATCGGTTCGTCGTCGTCGAAGAACCGGTCGACGAACCGGGTGTCGTCCGGGAGGCGGTCGGGATCCAGCGGGGTGAGGTCCTTCAGTCTGATCCCGTGGCGCAGTCGAACCCGGGGCGGTTCCGCGCCGTAGCCGAACTCGATCGTCCCGCCCTCCGGGAGTGGCTGGTCGAAGTACGCCCGGGCGACCGTGCCGTCGTCGGAGATGTCGACGAACCGGGACTCGACGTCGCCGACGCGGACGTACGGCTCCAGCGCACGGTGGGGGAACTCCGTGCCCGTCAGTTTCACCCGCGTCAGCAGGTGCGGCGTATCGTCGAGGTCGCGTAGCTTGTGGGCCACTTCGTAGTCGATGCGATCCGTTTCGATCGGGTAGTCGATGAGGTCGGTGAACATGGGTGGCTCTAGTCGGTGAACTCGACGCTGTCGATCTCGATCTCGCCGGTCGGTTCGCGCTCGAACTCGAAGGAGACCTCACGGACGTCGGTGAGGTCGACGGCGTCCGGGCCGGGGACCTTGATCACGAAGGCGTCCAGGGGCACCCGGACGGTGTTCATCGCAGATTTGGTGAACCTGTCGTAGTACCGTTCGTACGGTTCCGGAATCGCGTCGAAGGCGCTGACCTTCGTCTGCCGGACGGTGCCGCTCCCGTCCTCCAGCGCGACGTACAGGTCCTGCTCGCCGGCGGGGTTGGCCGGGCTCCCGACTTTCTGTGTGACCCGGAAGCTCACCGCGTCGTAGCCGGTCACGTCCCGGTGGCCCGACGGGACGGTGAACTGGAGTTCGTCGCTGGCGTCGTCCCACTCGAGCAGGAGCCCCGACGTGACGTGGGGCGACCGGTCGTCGACGTCGTACAGTTCGTCCTCGGTCGGATCGTCGGGGAGCGTGCCGGCGTGGTCGACGGTCCCGCCGATCGCGCTGTTCTGCCAGCTCGTGGGCGTGTGGGTCTCCTCGAAGTCGTCGACGACCTCGCCGGCCGGGTCCTGATACTGGACGTACAGGTCGACGTCCCCGCCGTCGGCCGCCTCGACCGCTGCCGGGATCCACTCGCCCGAGAACGCCCCCCGGAACTGGGACTCGCCTCGCAGGTGCCGACGGAAGAAGGCGGTCCCGTACCCCGTGAGAACCTTCTTGTGCGCGTCCATCGAGATGGCCTTGGCCTTCTCGCCGGGGCCGATCGTGAATCCCATGCCTGCGTCGAGATCGACGTCGCCCCAGACGGTGTTGAACCGTCCGTGACTCGCCCCGTAGACGAACACCATGCTCTTCTCCTCGTCGGTGGCGCGGTCGTAGAGCGCGAACCCGGTCTCCATCGGGCTGTTGTACCCGCCCGCGACGTCACCATCGAGAGACCCGTAGACGACGAGGTACGGCGTCTCCCACGGGCTCCGGATCGTCTCGGTGGTGTAGGTGTCGGTCGGGGCGAGCGAGACGGTGGCCTCGACGTTCCAGCCGTGGCCCCGCTGGTGGTTCAGCCTGGGGACGATAGCCGCCGCCTCGCCGCCCCGGCTGTGACCCAGGACGCCGACGTTGTTCTCCATCGTCGAACCGAAGTCCGCCTGGAGTTCGTCGAGGTGCTCGAACGCCAGTTCGGCACGATCCTGGCCCTTCATGCCCGGGTTCATGTGGTAACTCGCCGCGATGAACCCGTTCCGGGCGAGGTGTTCGAGCAGGTAGTCGTACCCCCTGTAGCTGTTCGTGTACCCGCTGTTCCCGTGGGCGACGACGACCACCGGGTAGCTCGACTGCCCCGAACTGACCTGCGACGGGTCGGTCTTGCCCGCGGCGTCGGCCGGGAAGTAGACGACTGCCTTCTTGGCGACGGTCACTTCGTTGCCGGACGCGTCTTCCACGTCTACCGAACCGCTGTCGTACTCGTAGGTTCCGGCGTGGGAGTAGCTCGTCTCCGTGGTCGGGTCTTCGATGACCCGGAACCCCGGCGCGACGTACCCGTCGATCACGTCCGTGGGCATGTCGTAGGTGCCGTCGCTGGAGAACGACGCCGCGTCCGTCGCGTCGTTCCCGAAGTCCGCGACGATATCGAACTCGCCTGTCCGGGAGGCGTTCGGCCACAGTTCGAAGGCGTTGGCGTTGATACACTGCGACTGGGTCTTGGCGACGGTGACGCCGGAAGAACCGCCCAGGTCCGAGATGTGAGTGAGGCTCGGGTCCGAACTCCACTCGCTCCCGTCCTTGTTCTCGACGACGTAGAAGGCCGCCATCTTCCCGTGCAGGTTGGGATCGATCCCGTCGGGGTCCAGCGCGGCCCACACGTCCTCGCCGACCTGGAACGTGTCGCCGTACCTGAAGTACGGCGACGTGTGTAGCTTCCGGCCGCTGATCGGCTGTTTGTTCGTACACCCCCCGAGGATCGGCTTGCTGGCCTGGAACTCCTCGCGAACGACCAGCCCCGTGACCGCGCGGGTCACGAGGTCGTCCTCCCGGAGCCGGGGGTCCTCGTCGTCCTCGTAGCCGTAGCGGACGTTCCGGACGACGAAGTCGTACGCCCCGGGGTCGAGGAGGTCGGCCGCGGCGACCGTCGCCGTGAACGCACCGTCCTCGACCTCGATCTCGGTAACCGCGGACGACCCGTCGGCCAGTGTCACCGGATCGATCCTGTCGCCGGGCCGCCAGTCGACCTGTCGCTCGACCATGTAGACCTGGGCCTCACCCTCGAACGGGGCGTTGACGCCCTGGACGACGGCGTCGGCAGTTCCGACCTCGAAGCCGTTGGCGAGTCGTCCCGCCTCGTCGACCGACAGGACCTGCGGCCGTTCGAACCGGTCGGGAAACTGGAACGACCGCTCGAAGGGCGTCTCGTCGTCGACGCCGACGGTGATCTCTACCTCGCGGCCCGCCCACTGGTCGCGCGACTCCTCGACGGTGAGCGGTTCGCCCTCGTCGCTTTCCAGCCCCATCTGGGGCCAGACCGTCGTGGCGGGAACGTGGCCGTCCGCGTCGGCGCGCACCCTGCTGGTGAACTGCCGTTCGCCGTCGACGTCGACGGCGATTTCCGCCGACGCCGCCGGCGGCAGTCCGTCGAACTCCACCGCCAGCGATTCCCCGACGTCGTAGTCCTCGCGGGGTCGTCCCCCCTTGCCGACGAGACGGACCTCCCGGTCCGGAGCGTGCTCCCTGAGCGACTCGTGTGGGACCCGCACGTCGAACTCGCCGTCCGGACCGCCGGTGTCGACCCCGACCGAATCGTCGGACTCGTGGAGCAACGTCTCCCGGTCGGCGCCGTACACTTTCAGGTACACCTCCGGTCCGGCCTCCAGGAACTCCTGGAAGTCCGGTCCCGCACAGTCGATCTCGAATCGTCCGTCCTCGTCGGTGGTCGCCGTCCCGAGCAGGTCGTCGTACACCAGATCCTCGTCGTACGCCTTCACGAACAGCCCCGATACCCCCACGCCCGTGGCGGCGTCTCTAACGGTACCCCCCAGGGTCAACGTTAGCATGGAACGTGAATTGCCGCCGTCGAGCAAATATGTTTCGTAACTTCATCGGAAACATATTGTATTCTTACGTAATTATGTGGTCGAATACCGTACTATGGATATTCGAACGCAGTCATTTCTAATTTTTTATCCCTCAATGCCCTCGGTTACCGGAGTCACGCCACTCGCGCGGAGCAGGGCAAATCTCACCCGGAGAACGATGGTGACCGCTCGCCAGCGACGAACGGAAAAAGTCCCTCTTACCCGGACGCCCGCGTCGATAACTGCTCTGTAACAAAACGGCGACGAACACTTCAGTCGGTATGGACTTCGGCTTCTCCACCAACGCCTTCCGGGAGTACAGCCTCGCGGAGGCCATCGAGGCGGTCGGGGACGCGGGCTACGACGGCGTGGAGCTGCTGTTCGACGAACCGCACCTCTACCCCGCCAGGACCGACGACGACGACGTCGAAGCGGTCCTGGCCACCCTGGACCGGCACGACCTGGCGATCAGCAACTGCAACGCGTTCATGCTGACGGCCATCGAGGACTTCCACCACCCCTCTTACGTCGAACCCGACGCGGAGTACCGCCAGCGGCGCGTGGACTACACCCGCGAGGCGCTCCACCTGGCCGACGACCTGGGCGCGGATTACATCTCCATCGAACCCGGCGGCCCGCTCCCGGCGGGGAAAGACCACCGCTGGGGGATGGAGACGTTCGCCCAGGGCCTCCGCGAAGTCGTCCCCACGGCCGAGCGACTGGGGGTGGACCTGCTGGTCGAACCCGAACCCGACCTGCTGATCGAGACGACCGACCGGTTCCTCGATTTCGTGGACCGCATCGACTCCGACGCGGTCGGCTGTAACTTCGACGCCGGGCACCTGTTCTGTGTCGGCGAGGACCCCGCCGAGGCCGTCGAGGTGCTCGGGGAGTACGCCCGCCACTACCACCTGGAAGACATCCCGGCGGACCGCACCCACGAGCACACGCAACTGGGCGAGGGCGCGATGGACGTCGACGGCTTCCTGGCGACGCTGGACGACCGGGGGTACGACGGTTCCGTCACCGTCGAACTGTACCCCTACCAGGAGACGCCCGCCGAAACCGCCCGCGAAGCCATGGCATACCTGGAAGACCACGGGTGGGCGTAAGTGAGCGACGCCGGCACCGCCGCGGACGCTCGTGGTGACCTCGGCCGGACGCTGGTCGCGTACGCCGAACTCGTCCGCGTCCCGAACCTGTTCACCGCGCCGCCGGACGTGATCCTCGGCGCGGCGCTCGTCGCCGGCGCCCGGGACGCCGACGCCGCCGCGGCAGTCCGGACCGCCGACCCCGAGGCCGTCGCCGGCCTCGCCGTCGCCTCCACGTTGCTCTACGCCGCAGGGACGACGCTCAACGACGCCTTCGACGCACCGGCGGACGCCAGCGAACGCCCCGAGCGGCCGATTCCCTCCGGGCGCGTCTCCCGGACCGCGGCGTTCGGTCTCGGGGGCGTCCTGCTCGCAGCCGGGGTCGTCGTGGCCGGTGGGGTAGCCGGGTTCGTCGGTGGCGCGGTCGCCGCCGTCCTCGCGGCGGTGATCGTCCTCTACGACGGCCTGCTCAAGGGATCGGGGGTCGGCTTCCTGACGATGGGGCTGACCCGCGGACTGAACGTCGGTCTCGGGACGACCGCGGGCCTGCCGCGGGACCTCCCGTCGGCGTTTGCCGACGCCGCCCTCCCGGCCGCCGTACTCGCCGTCCCCGCCGTCGTGGTCGTCTACATCGCCACGGTGACGTACATGGCCGCGGGCGAGACCGAGGAAGGCGGCCGCGGCGCGGTTACCGTCGCCGCGGCCGGCGCGCTGGTGGCGGTGTTCGCCGTCGCGGGGTACCTCGCCGTCGTCGGGCCGGGTCCGGTCGAATCGGTCGTCTCGGCCACGCTCGCCGCGGCGTTCCTGTGGTGGGTCGGCCGCCCCCTCCGGGGAGCCTACGGGGATCCGGTGCCGGAGACCGTCGGCCCGGCGGTCGGCGCGTGCGTGCTCGGCCTGGTGATCCTGGACGCCGCCTTCGCCGCCGGGACCGGCCTCGCCTGGGCGGCCGCGGCGCTGGCGTTTCTCGTCCCCGCCGTCGCGCTGTCGCGGGTGTTCGACGTGAGTTGAGGCCGCGGTGCAGGAACAGCGGTGAGTCGTAGAGCAGGGATGGCGACTCCGGCGTTAGCTACCGCCGCCGCCGCCATCTCCCCCACCGCCACCACCGCCGCCACCGCCGGAGACGATCCGGTGGACTGCGCCGGTGTTGCCGGTCGGGGTGTTGTTCTGGGTGGTCAGCACGTAGACCTCGCCGTTGGCATCCTCGCCGAACGCCAGGATGAACCGGTTGAGTTGGCCGTCGTCGCCGACCAGGTCGCCTTCACCCTGGACCTGGACCTCCTCGATTCCCCAGACGTTCTCCCACAGTTCCTCCTGGAAGATGTCGCTGTCCATGTCGGTCTGGTCGGCCAGCGACTGCTGAACTTCGCCGCCGTCGGGCCACCCCTCGGGCGGGGTCGAGACGAAGATACTCCCCCCCGGCTCCTGGAACGAGGTGCTCCAGTCGCCGAAGACGTACGAGCCCTGCAGCACCGAGACGCTGCCGTTGTACATGTGACCGGCGATGATGGAGATGCCGATGGTTTCGCCACCGTACTGGTGTGGGTACTCGATCACGGGATCGGTCAGTTCCTCGCCGCCGCGCACGTAGCCGGCCGTCGAGCTGGGGCAGTTCATCGGCGGCTGACTGGGGTCCTCCGTGCTGAAGCAGTGGGTGCCCTCCTTGACGTTCCAGCCGTAGTTGCCGCCCATCTGGACGTGGTTGATCTCCTCCAGCAGGTTCTGGCCGACGTCGGCGGCCAGCAACTGCCCGTCGTCGGTAAACGACATGCCCCACGGGTTCCGCATCCCCCAGGCGTAGTACTCCGCCAGGCCCTCGACCTCTACTGGCTGTTTTGGCGCACGGTCACCGTCTCCGCCATCGCCGCCGCCACCGTCCTCCCCTTCTTCACCACCGTCCTCCTGGACCGTCCCGGCGAAGGGGTTGTCGTCGGGGATCGCGTAGGGATTACCCAACTCCTGGTTGTCCACGTCGATCCGCAGGATGCCGCCCAGCAGCGTGTGGACGGTGTTCTGGCCGTTGCCGCCGGTGGTGCCGGCGTACCAGTCGACGGTGTGGCCCATCCCGTTGTCGTCGGCACCGCCGCCGTCCCCCACCGTGACGTAGAGGAACCCGTCAGGACCGAACGCGATGGGGCCGGCGTTGTGGTTGAACTGTGGCTGGGGAATCTGGAGTAGTCGGCGTTCGGAGTCCGGGTTGCCGGTGGAGAGGTCCTCGCTTGCCTGGAACTCCGCCAGCACGAACGTGTGATCGAACGTGGCCGGCGTGACCGACCCCCGGGGGGCGCTGTACCGGACGAAGAAGCGGCGATTGTTCGAGAAGTCTGGGTGGAATGCCAGGCCGAGCAGGCCTCGCTCGTCGAAGCCGCCCGCCTCCTCTACGCCGAGTTCCACTATCCGGTCGCTTATGTCCATGAACGGCTGGTCCTGCAACCCGTTCGGCCCGTGGACGTAGATCTGCCCGGTCTGGTCGACGATGAACCGCCGGTCCTGGTCCTCGGGCGCCACCTCGAAGCCGACCGGAGACGTCAGCCCCTCGGCGACCGTCGCCAGGCCGACCGTCGGCCCCGTCGGGATGAGTTGCTGGCCCTGGCCGGCGCCGTCGCCGCCGTCCTGGCCCGCGAGCTGGATGTCGCCACGCATCGACCCGGGATGGACCGAACAGTAGTACTCGGCCATCTCCTCGGTGGCCTCGAACTCCAGGCGGCGCGTCTCGCCCTCGTTGTTCATCGTCTCCGTCCCCTGGAGTTCGTTGCCGTCGGCGTCGAGGATCGTGAAGTCGTGCGGCGCGCCGTCGAGGTTCTCCCATATCACGACGTAGGTCTGGCCGGTTTCCAGCTCAAGCGTCGGGTTGGTCTCGTCGGTGATCGCGTCGGGGGCCCGGCCTTCCCACCCCTGTGTCCGTCCGCCGAGTTCGAACGGCTGGGCCTGCCTGCGGTCCGCGCCCGCGATGCCACCGAACGCTGCTGCCGTCCCCGTCACTGCGGCGGTCTGCATGACCGAACGGCGCGAAATCGGTAGTCGATCCCCCCCGTCGGAGTCCTCTCCCGAAGACTGGTCGGCACTGTCTTGCGCCATACACCGACTCACCGGGGTCGGGCCGTAAATTCCAACTATCGTTCGCCCGGTAACGTGGCGATATCGAGACGGTCGCGTACGTAACCCGTCGATAGCGGCTATCCGGGCCCGTGGCTACCGAATTCCCCGCGAGTTGGGTGAGGTTACCGTCGGGCCGCCGTCACTCGAAAGTGCGTACCACCGCTCTCCCCGGTTTCTCGAAGTTCTTTAAGACCTCTTGAGAGTATATAAGGCGCGCCGGTCGTCCGGCGATGCTCGACGGGCCAGGCGAACGGCTTTGCCCGCGTGGCCCGTAGGTCCGTCATGGTCGACCTCGCGTTCTCGACGAACGCGTACACCCGCCACGACCTCCCGGAGGCGGTCCGCCGCGTCGCCGACCACGGCTACGCCGGCGTCGAGTTGCTGGGCGACGACCCCCACGCCTTCTTCCCCACTTTCGACGACGATGACCGCGACGCCCTGCTCGACGCCCTGGCCGAAACCGGCCTGGCCGTCTCGAACGTCAACGTCAACACGGCGATGGGCTACTACGACGACGCCCCGCCATCGGCGTTCTTCGAACCGAGCGTGATCCGCGCGGACGACGAGGCCCGCGAGTGGCGCGTCGAGTACACGAAGCGGGCCGTCGACCTCGCGGCGGCGACCGACACACCAGCGGTCTGTCTGGCGACCGGTCGCCCCCTCCCCGGGACGCTCCCCGAGGAGGCCCACGAGTACCTCCGGCAGTCGTTGCACGAGATTCTCGACTACGCCGAACCGCAGGGGGTTGAGGTGGGCATCGAGTTCGAACCCGAACTGCTCGTCGAGAACACCGGCGAGACCCTGGACCTGATCGACGACGTGGGCCGGGACTCGCTGGGCGTCAACCTCGACGTCGGCCACGCCGCGGTGTACGGCGAGGACCCCGCCGAGAGCGTCCGCCGCTGTGCCGGCCGGATCACCGGCGTCCACCTGGAGGACGTCGTCGGCGGGATCCGGGGGAAACACTACCACCGCATCCCCGGCGAGGGCGACCTCGAGTTCGCGCCCGTCTTCGACGCACTAGACGACGTGGGCTACGACGGCTTCGTCACCCTGGAACTGTACACCTATCCCGACGAACCGGACCGGGCCGCGCGGGAGGCGTACGAGCGGTTGGAGGAGTTCGTCTGAGCACGCGGGCGACTCGAAGCGAGTACCCACCGACGACGGAACACGGCATTTATATTAAGCGAGCCTAATATAAGTACCAGCAAATATGAGTTCCCAGGAGGCCGAGTCGGACGAGCGGGGGCCACGGCGGGACTGCTGTAGCCCGGCCCGCCACGCCCTGACCGACGACGAGATCGCAGACGACGTGGAGACGCTGGCGACGCTGGGCAACGACACCCGTTACGAGGCCCTGCGGATCATCGCCAGCGCCGAGGACGCCGTCTGCGTCTGCGAACTGGAACCCGCGCTGGGGGTGAGCCAGGGCGCGGTCAGCCAGGCGCTGTCGCGGCTGTTCAGCGCCGGCCTTGTCGAGCGGCGCAAGGAGGGCCGGTGGCGCTACTACTCCGCGACGCCACGGGCGGAACGCCTCCTGGCCGTGCTGGACGAGACCCGGGACGCCGATGACTGAGGCCAGTGCAGAGGCGCACAGCCCCGACCGTGACGCCCGGGCGTCACCACTCCAGCACCGACCGTCCTCCGCCGACAGTACGCCATGACCGACTCGTCGCTCACCCTCCGGCCGGCAGGAGCGGACGACCTCTCCCGCGTCGAAGGCCTGCTGGACGCGAACGACCTCCCGTCGGCGGACGTGCGGGCGAAGCCGGAGTGCTTCTTCGTCGCCCGGGCGGACGGCGAGGTCGTCGGCGTCGGCGGGGTCGAGGACCACGGTGCGAACGGCCTCCTCCGGTCCGTGGTCGTCGAGGAGTCCCGGCGGGGACGCGGGTACGGGGCTGGTATCTGTGCGGCGCTGGAGGACCACGCCCGAGGTGCGGGCATGGCGACGCTGTACCTGCTGACCACGACCGCGGCCGAGTTCTTCCGGCGTCGCGGCTACGAGGAGATTCCCCGTGGGGCGGCCCCCGAGCGGA
Organism: Halobacteriales archaeon QS_1_68_20; assembly: GCA_003021085.1. Taxonomy (GTDB): domain Archaea; phylum Halobacteriota; class Halobacteria; order Halobacteriales; family PXRE01; genus PXRE01. Next base: position 36,396 of record PXRE01000040.1, read on the forward strand.
TTCAGGGGACGACGGAGTTCGCGGACCTGTGTCCGGCGTCCGCGACCTGCATGACGAAGGGCCTGGAGTAGGCGGCTGGTTTCGGCGGTGCCAAGGACGACCCTGCAGGGTCCCGAGGGCGACGAAATCAGGCGTCGTTCACGTGTTCGAACACCGCGGCGAACTCGTCGAATCCGTCCGTCTCCTGGGCGAACTCGGCTATCGTCTCTTCTTTCGTCTCCCGGTCGTTGTCCCTGACGACATCCGCGGCCGCTTCGAGACTGTCCGCGAACGCGACGAGCGCGAATTCGTCGTCGAGACCACTACTGCCTTCGACCGAGCAGTTCACCAGCGTCGCGTCCGGATTTAGCTCAGTCATCCCGTTCTGGCGAATAGTGACTCCCCCGCCGTAGCGGCTCCCGACGTGGCCGTTCAACTGGTCGAGAACCTCCTCGATACCGCATCCGTCGCAGTCGACGACCAGCGAGAACCGGAGTCGGTAATCGCAGAGGTCCACTAACACGGTCGAGAACACCTTCAGGAGATTTTCGTAGCCGTTCTCGGACTTGACGAGGACACCGCCGCGTTCCTCGCGCGCTCGGAACCGCCGAATTTCCGTGGACTCGGGCGGCACAGTTGGACCTGCCCCCTCTTCTGCGACGTAATCTTCGACGATGAAATCGTCCACGTCGACGGTCCCGTAGGTGGACGTCAACAGCGACTTCACGAAGTGAACGTCGTTCCTGCCTTCGGTGAACACGATGTGACGCACGGGCGACCCTCCTCAGATCCCACGGAGGTCGAGGTGGAGGTCTTCGACCTGCTCCTTTGCGTCCGCGTAGTCGAACGTCTTCGCCACGGTCTCGGTCATCTGGATCAACCGGAACTCGGATTCGAGGAACTCCTGCTCGTCGTCGGAAAACTCCCCGAAGAACTCCGAGATGAAGTCGACGTTGTGGGTGGTGACGAACAACTGGACGTCCTCCTCGCGGGCGACGTCCACGAGGAACGGGACAAGTTCGCCGACGTACCCCGGATGCATGTGGTTCTCCGGTTCCTCCATCAGCACCACGTCGCTGACGTCGTCCTCGCCGACGAACTGCCAGAGGATGCCGACGATGGTCTTGAACCCGTCGCCCATGAAGTCGTAGGGGACCTGGAAGCGTTCGCCGTCCTCCTCGAAGACGATGACGTCGAAGTCGAAGTCCTCTACGGTGACGCCGGGTTCCGGGGTGATCTCGTGCTCGTTGAGGTAGTCTCGGATCTCGACCTTTTTGATGGCGGCGTTTTCGTCGTCGGTTTCGGGTGGGTCGTCGATTTTAGGTTGCTCGACGAAGAGGACATCGTCGGGGCCTTCAGGGGGGTCCGGATAGAAGTAATTTTGAAATGGGGGCGAAGGGGTGATCCAGATGTATCTCATAACGTCGTCGACATCCATCTTTTCGTGCCACTGAGCGAAGCCAGTTTCCGACTCAAGGGCGGATCGGATTTCTTCTTCACGATTTCCTATCAGTTTGATTAGGTTCTCGTCAACGGGGGTAATTCGAAAATCATCTCCACCGAACGAGACGCTAAGAACTTTGTTCTCTATATCTCGTACTTCCCCTGGTTTGGCATCTGCCAATTCGGTCCTAAGCACCCGTTCGATGGCCTCAGAGACGTCCACGTCATCTGAGGTAGCGAACGGAGGGGCAACGGAGACTGTGCTGACGAGCGCATCTATAGCGAAATCTAGTGCTTCTGCCTGTGGGGTAAATTCGAGCGTTAACGAACATTGGTCGTCGGTGAGAAACAACGCAATGTGACATTCGTCCGTACGTACATTAACGAGATCACCAACTCGATCTTCGTATTCTTTCAACCCTTCCGGCGCAAGCCCTACTTCGATAGCTTCCAGCAGACTCGTCTTGCCAGTGTTGTTCCGACCGGTGACGACGTTGAGGCGGCCGAATTCGAGGTCCGTGTCGGTCAGCCCCTTGAACCCGTCGACGTGGAGTTCCTCGATTCTCGTCATCGGTCGGTCCGTTACGCGATGATTGCGCGCTATGATTTAAAAAGGTGCGTGTGTCGCCACACCGGCGAAGTCCCGTTCGGCGAAGTGATCGGCACAACCGCCAACGCTTGATGCCGTCTAACGGACCTCCGGTATCTCGGCGTTCGACTTCAGCTCTCGGCGCGCGCGAGTAACGCGCGCGAGGGATGAGCAACGCAGGTGGCGCGAACGGACGTGAGCGCCCCGAGTAGCGGAATCGGCTGGGGAGGGTGTGGAAACCCCTAGGTCCAGGGGTCGCTAGCGTTACTCCTGACCGAACTGGCAACGCTAGCGGCATGCAAGACCTAGGGGTCAACCTCACGCCTCCCCAACCGTGCGGTCGGCCCAAGCGCCGACCGCGGCCACCGGGAGAGCTTGCTCTCCCGAGCTCCCGCTCGCAGGCTCGCGGGAACCTCCCGCGCGCCAAAGTGCCGATCTTACTTCGAGAATCGAAAAAGAGGCGGTTTAGAACTATACCTGCGGCAGTTCCACTTCCTCGCCGTCCGCGTACACCCTCGGCTCCCGGATGATGCCGTCGAAGTGGATGGGCGCGTGGGTGTCCCCGCCGATGCCGTGGTCGTCGCCGATGGCGACGTGCACCGTCCCACCGGCCTTCTCGTCCAGCAGGACCGACCCGACCAGTTCCGTCACGGCGACGTTGGTGCCGATGCCCAGTTCGGCGAGGTTGTAGGCGTCCTGGCCTACCTCGTCGGCGGCGTCCTCGACCGCGGCGCGAATCTCCTCGTCGGAGATGTCGGTCACGTAGCCGTCCTCGACCTCGAATTCGAGGGTCTGGCCCGCCTCCAGCAGGCCGTGGGGCATCATCGTCCCGTCGACGACGTAGGTGCCGTTGGCGTCCTCGGGGCTGACGAACACCTCGCCCGCGGGGAGGTTGGACATCTCGCCGGCCTCGTGGACCAGGCCGGTGTCGGCCAGCCACTCGCGGTCGCCGGGTTCGAACGTAACGTCGGTCCCCGACTCCGTGGTCACCCTGACCTCGTCGGCGTCGCCGACCTGCTCCAGCATCCACTGGCACTCCTCGTCGATCCGTTCGTAGTCGGCGTCCAGCCCGGTCGTGAACACCTCCTCGGTGATCCCCGGGAGGGTGGCCACGCGGCCGCCGGCCTCGTTGGCCTCGGTGCGGGCGCGGGTGTGGCTGAGGCTCTTGGAGGTCGGGGCCAGCACCACGTCCGCGCCGGCCATCGCGGCCGAGACCGGTTCAGGCGGTTCGCCGCCGTGCTGGTCGCCCGGCGGGTACCGGACGAGGACGGCGTCCTCGGTTGTCTCGCCGGCCACCTCGTAGAGGGCTTCCCCGATGGGGAGCCGCTCGTCGTCGGTCACGACGCAACAGGACTCCTCGGCCTGGAGGGCCATGCACTGCCGGATCGCCCTCTCGGCGGGCGCGCGAAGTTCGTCCATGCGGGTCGCTGGAACCCGCTGGACCGTAACTGTTGGTCTTTCGGCCCGTTTCGTTCACGGCCTGCGCCCGGCAAAAGACACTTGCCGGCGCCAGCGGTGCCCACGACCATGCCCTCCAGACGGAGCGTCCTGGCGAGCGCGGCCACCACTTCCCCGGCGAGCAGTTCGACCGGGGCGAGGCCGTCTTCGCCGCGGATCCGTTCTACGGCGACCACTGGGTCTACGACGCCGCAGGCCTGGAGTATGGGACGCGGTGGTCAGGCGGCATCGGCGACGGTGGCGGCCGACCCCTCGCCGCCGACCACCTCTACGGCCACGACCGTGAGGCGGACGAACTGCTGGCGCTCTCGGTGGCCGACGGTGAGGAGGTCTGGTCCGCCGAACTCCCCGAGCGTCCGGCCGCCAGGCCGGTCGTCGCCGACGAGGCAGTGCTCGTGCTCACCGGGGAGCGGTTGCACTGTTTCGACCCGAGCGGCGGGCGCGAACGCTGGCACCGGCCGGCCGACGGGGGCGACCCGGGATTCGTCGTGGTCGACGACGTGGTCTACGCGACGGCCGACGGGACGGTGCGCGCGTCCCGACCGCCGTCGGTCCTCCACCGTTGGTCTCGTGTGTCGGGGCCGTGCGGCCCGGCCTTGGCGTTAAGTTCCACGCTCCCGTACCGGGAGTACGGTGGGCGTCGTTCCGGTCGGGCCCGGCAGCTCCAGCCATGAGTCAACCCGATCAACGAACCAGGGGGACACAGCCGGAAGAAGACCCCGCTCGTGGTCCCTTCGAACGTGACGTACAGTGGGTCGCGGGCATCGTCGGCGGTCTCGCGGGCGGCGTCGTCATGGGCCTGATCATGCAGTTCGCCATGGACGTGATGGCGCTGGTCGGCACCGTCGTCGGCTCCGAGTCGGCGCTGGCCGGCTGGGCCGGCCACCTGTCGGTCAGCGCCCTCTACGGCGTGATCTTCGCCTGGACGGTGTCGCTCCCGTTCATCCGCGACGACTTCGTCAGTACGCTCGGCGGCAGCGTCGGTGCCGGCGTCGTCTACGGCGGCCTGCTGACGGTGGTCTCCGGCGGCGTCGTCCTGACGCTGATCGCCGAGGCCCTGCAACTCACCAACCAGCCGTTCCCCCTGATCCCACTGCCGGGCACCGCCGAAGGCATCTGGCTGGCCATCTGGGGCGGCGTCGCCCACGTGCTCTACGGCCTGATCCTGGGAGCGGTGTACGCGTTCTGGCGCGGGTCCGGGTTCGAGTGGCCGGCCAGCGCCGAGCACTGACTTACTCGCCCCCGAGTTCACGTCACGGCGCCGCCCTCGAAACGATTAACCGCCTCGCGCGGCCACCTTCACGTGCATGCTCCAGGTCGGAATCAACGGATTCGGTACCATCGGCAAGCGGGTCGCGGACGCCGTCCGCGCCCAGCCGGACATGGAGGTCGTCGGGGTCGCCAAGACCCGCCCCAACTACGAGGCGGAGGTCGCCGTCAGGAAAGGGTACCCGCTGTACGCCGCCGTCCCGGACCGCATCGAGCGGTTCGAGGACGAGGGCGTCGAACTCGCGGGGACGGTCGACGAACTGGTCGCGGCCAGCGACGTCGTCGTCGACGCCTGTCCGTCCGGCATCGGCGCGGAGAACGAATCGCTGTACGAGGGGTACGACACGCCCGCGCTGTTCCAGGGGGGTGAGGACGCCGACGTCGCGGATGTCTCGTTCACCGCGCGGGCCAACTACGACGAGGCGGTCGGCGCCGACGCCGTCCGGGTCGTCTCCTGCAACACGACCGGGCTCTGCCGGCTCCTCACGCCGCTTTCGGAGGAGTACGGCGTCGAGAAGGCCCGGGTCACGCTCGTCCGGCGGGGCGGCGACCCGAGCCAGAGTAGCCGGGGGCCGATCAACGACATCCTCCCGGACCCGGTCACCGTCCCCTCCCACCACGGCCCGGACATCCAGACCGTGATGGACGTCGACATCGACACGGTCGGCCTGAAGGTCCCGGCCACGCTGATGCACGTCCACAGTGTCAACGTCTCGCTGGGCGCGGACCCGGACGCCGCCGAGGTCCGGGACCTGCTGGAAGGCGAGGACCGCATCTTCGTCGTCCCCGAGTCCTTCGACATCGACGGCGCGGGCAAACTGAAGGACTTCGCGCTGGACGCCGGCCGCCCGCGTGGTGACCTCTGGGAGAACTGCGTCTGGGGCGAGTCCATCACCGTCGATGACGGCGACCTCTACCTGTTCCAGGCCATCCACCAGGAGTCCGACGTCGTGCCCGAGAACGTCGACGCGCTCCGGGCGGTCGCCGACCAGGCCGACTACGAGGAGTCCACCGCGACGACCGACGACGCGCTGGGGATGGGGCTGTAGCACGATTATCGGAGGATGTGAACGTAACGCTACCCGGTTCCTTCGGATAGTGGTCCAGGGTCAACGTGGTTGCTCCCCCCCCCATTTTCTCTTAGCGGCCTGTGAATCCGTGAGGTAGCTGGATATGGGTCCACATACGGTGGTATGTGGACAGCGATGCATGAAGCCGGACACGCACTAATGGGGGAAGACTTGAGCGTAGAAGAAGAACACAACGTTGGCTACGTCTATGATCGCGGATCGTACTACCACCGATCACCGATGGGTCACGGTGGAGATGCAAGCGAGAACGACTGTGGCGATTGGTCGCTTGATCACACCGACGACTGTGAGGAAATGCACTGGAACGACGACTGTTGTGTCAACCAGTGAGAACATACGGGGTAACTATTCATGGAAGACAAACCAACTCGAAGACGAATCCTACAATTCTTCCAGTCGTTCGGGAGGGAGTGCTCTCGATTCCGACCTGCGCTGTTCGTTGGATCGAAACGGGAGTAGTTAGTCGAGAGCTTCGTTCGTCGGGGAGGTCCGTCCCCGAAGCTGACTACGACCGCGCGTAAGCAACCCCTGAAGTCCCCCAGCCCGGACCCACCGAACGACGTTCTTCTCGGCAGGAAGACTTTTCCGGCCCGCTTTCCAACCGCCGCACATGAGACGCGACGACCGCGACGACCCCTTCGACGACATCTTCCGCGAGATCGAGCGGATGATGAACGAGATGATGGGCGGGAACTTCGACATGGACGTCGAGATGGGCGGCCCGGCCGGGTTCGGGGCCGACACCCACGTCGACGTGCAGGAGACCGACGACGAGGTCCGGGTGGTCGCGGACCTGCCGGGCGTCGACAAAGACGACATCAAACTCACCTGCGACGGCGAGGTGCTGACCATCAGCGCCACGAGCGACCACCGCGATTACGACGAGCGCGTCCGTCTTCCGGCGACCGTCGACGAGCACTCCGCCAGCGCCACCTACAACAACGGCGTCCTCGAGGTCGTGATGGACCGCGCCGACGCCTCGACGGACATCGACGTCAACTGATCCTCAGAAGGGCGCGGTCGATCCCGGGTCCGCCGAATCGCCGTCCGCACCCTCGGCGTCCACGCCGAGTTTCTCCGCGAGTTCGCCACGTTCGTCCAGTTCCGCCAGAATGTCGCTGCCGCCGACGAACTCGCCGTCCACGAACGTCTGGGGAATCGTTTCCCACCCGCTGTGGTGCTCCAGCGCCTCGCGGTACTCGTCGAGGGCGTCCAGCACGTTGACCGTCTCGACGTCGTCGCGGTACTGCTGTATCAACCCGAGTGCGCGCTTGGAGTAGCCACACTGGGGCATCATCTCGGTTCCCTTCATGAATAGGACGACCTCCTCGTCCTCGACCGCCGTGTCGACGCGCTCGCGGACCTCCTCGGGCGAGAGGTCGGCGCCAGGTTCGAACGTCATGGACCGTCCTACCGGCCGCGCGGGCTTAGAGGTTTGGTTGCATGGAACCGCCGGCTCGGAAAAGGCGGTATCAGTCCTCGTACTGCTCGGGCGTGTACGTCTTCACTTCGAGGGCGTGGACGTCGGTGGTCATGTGCTCGCCCAGCGCGTCGTAGACCCGCTGGTGCTGGTCGACCAGCGACTCGCCCTCGAAGGCAGGCGAGACGACCACGGCCGCGAGGTGGTCGTCGTCGTCCCGGGGGCGGGTCACCTCCGCGCTTGCGTCCGGAATCTCCGCCTCGATGAGATCCTCGACGTCGGATGGATCCATGCTCGTCACGTTCCCGTGCAGGGAGAAAAGGTTTGGTCATCGTCCGCGCAATCGTGCCCGTCCGCCCCCGGGGTCACAGCACTTCCCGCCGACAGGAGCCACAGAGGTTCTCCTCTTTGACGTCGACCTCCCGGACCGTCGGCGAGAAACTCATCACGCAGCGGTTGTTCGAACAGTGTTCCAGGCCGATGGTGTGGCCGATCTCGTGGACGACCTCCTTGCGGACGCGGTCGGTGAACACGTCCGCGGGGTCGCGCTCGGAGAAGCCGTCGTCGATGGCCGCGCCGCCATCGGCGGCCGGCCGGTCATGCTCGTCTCGGAGGCGGTACGTCGAGATGACGCTCCCCTCCCCGTCGAGGTACGCCAGGCCGAAGACGTAGTTGCGGCGGTGGTAGTACAGATCCTCCGTGGTGATGGCGATGTTCTTGTCGCCGGTGCCCGTCCGACGAGCGAGCTGGATGAAGTCCTCCGCGCGGTACTGCTCGCGGCCCTCGTTGTACGCGCCCGACGGAACCCGCTGGTCCTCCGTGACCCGGACGTCACAGTCGTAGACCGATCGCAGGGCGGCGGACCCCTCGCGCTTGACGTCCGCGGGGACCTCGCCAACGGGCACGATGTCGACGAGCATACCGAACGGTTATCGCCGCCGTGGCATAAACATCCCGGCGTGGACCCCGATACCCTCGGTGCAATCGTCGACGCTCTCAGGCCGTTCGACCACGTCGTCGAGGTCGGGATCGGGACCCGCACCGCCGTCGCGGCCGAACTGGCGGCGGCCGGGAAGCGGGTCACCGCGACCGACGTGGTCGAACGCGAAGTCCCGGACTGCGTCCGGTTCGTCGTCGACGCCGTGACCGACCCCGACCCCGGGGTCTACCGCGGTGCCGACGCCGTCTACGCGCTGAACCTGCCCCCGGAGTTGCACCGCCCGGCCCGGCGAGTGGCCCGCCAGGTCGACGCCGACTTCCTGTTCACCACCCTCGGCGGGGACGAACCTGCAGTCCCCGCCGACCCTGAACAGATTCCCTACGACGTGCTCTACCGGGCGCAGGATTAGAAGAACGCCAGGTCGTGAATCCGGCCGTCGCCGGTCAACTCGGGGTGGAAGGCGGTGCCGACGACCGGCCCCTGGCGGACCGCGACCGGGCGGCCGTCCCACCGGGCGAGTACCTCGGCGTCGGGTCCGACGTCCGCGACCACGGGTGCCCGGATGAACACCCCGTGGAACGGGTCGTCCAGCTCGTCGACCGTGAGCGGAGCCTCGAAGGAGTCGGCCTGCCGGCCGAAGGCGTTGCGCTCGACGGCGACGTCCAGCAGGCCCAGTTCCTCGACGCGGTCGTCGTTGGCGTCGCTGGACGCGACGATCAGTCCGGCGCAGGTCGCCAGCACTGGCTTGCCGGCGTCGACGTGTTCGCGGACCTCGGGAGCGATTCCCTCGCGGTGGAGCAACCGGGAGATAGTCGTCGACTCGCCGCCGGGCATCGCCAGCGCGTCGCAGTCGGGGACGACCCCCGACGAACGGATCTCCCGGACCTCGCAGTCGCGGTCCCGTGACGTGGCGGCGCGCCTGATCGCGGCGGCGTGCTCGCTGACGTCTCCCTGGACGGCGAGGACGCCAGCGGTGAGCATCTACACCTCGCCCTGGATTGCGGCCTTGACGACCATCCCGACCGTGAGGCCGCCGAACGCCGCGATGACGATCCAGAGCACGATAGAACCGCCGCCGCCGATCCCGACCGCGTTGATCACCTGGACGAGGACGCCGAACAACACGGCCCAGGCGACCACGGTCTTCGGGTCGATCCGGATGGCGTTCTGGTCCTCGGAGTCGAAGTACCGGACCAGTCCGGCGCTGGACATCAACCCGCCGGAGTCGTCCTTCTTTGCCATGCCCGCTACTCCCCTTCGGCGTAGGGTAAACCTTTCGCACCGTGTCGAGGGCGGAACCTGGACCCCGCCGTCCGTCCGCCGCCGGTTGGTTGGCTCGTGCGCGCGTCACAGGAAGGGGAAAACCCTTTTGCTCTCCGGGTTGGTACTTCCGGTCTAGCGATGTCTGTCACCCTGAAGGACTTCTACGCGGACTGGTGTGGTCCGTGCAAGACCCAGGATCCCATCCTGGAAGAACTCGAAGAGGACTGGGGCGACCGGTTCGACCTCGAGAAGGTCAACGTAGACGAACAGCAGGACGTGGCCAACGAGTACCAGGTTCGCTCGATTCCGACCCTCATCGTCGAGAACGAGGAGGAGGTCGTCGAGCGGTTCGTCGGCGTCACCCAGCGCGACGACCTCGAGTCCGCGCTAGAGGACGCGGGCGCCTGAACGGTACGTACCCGGAGCGGGAGTCGTTACTCGAAGCGCACGCCCAGGTCGTGCATCCCCTCGTTGTGCCGTGCGACGTTGATGAGCAACGGCGTCAGGCCCTCTACCTCGGGAGCGTTGCCGAGCGGCCCGGCATCGAGCGCGCGTAGCCCCTCGATTCCGTCCGCGAGGTCGGCCACGATGTCCCTGGCGTCCGGGTCGTCGCCGACGACCAGCGTGTCCTGGTCGACGTCGTTGTCGAGGTTCGCCAGGCGGTCGGCCGACAGGTTGTGGAACGCGCCGACGACCCGGGTCCCGTCGGGGGCGGCGTCCGCGGCCAGCGCGGTCACGCTCCCGACCCCGGGCGGTTTGTACCGGAGGCCGGCGTCGTCTTTCGTCATCCCGACCGCGGGGCTGACCAGGATGGCGTCGTCGAGTTCGTCGGCCACCGCTTCGACGGTGTCGGCGACGTGGTAGGCCGGGACCGCCAGCACGACCACGTCCGCGCCGGCCGCGGCTTCGGCGTTCTCGGTGCCCTCGATCTCCCGCTCGACGCCGCGGCTCTCCAGTTCGGTGACGTACTCCTCGGCCTTCGTCCGGGCGCGCTCGCGTTCGCGGGACCCGACGACGATGCCGTAGTCGGTGTGCAGCGCCCACCGCAGCGCCAGGGCCTGTCCGATGTCGCCGGTGCCGCCGAGTAACGCGATGTCCATGTGCAGGCGGTCGCGCGGGTCGGGCAAAAGCGCGTCGTTCCCGGTGGTTCAGCCCGGACATGGAGACGACTCCGGACGAAAACATAAAGAACCTGACAGACTGTGCGAAGGAAAGCGTGTACGATACCACGCGGAACCTTGACAACCTCTGCTAATACAGCCATGAGCAACGAATACACACCGCGACGAGACGCGCTAAGGACGGTAGGTACAATCGGTATCGTCGGGGGATTGTCCACCGCGGCTACGGCTTGCAGACCGACCGTGAGAGTGGTCAAAACAGGACTTCGCTATGAAGTCCCGATGGACAACCGGATAGAGTTAGTCCGGCCCGACTCGCGACCACCGTACACAGTGAACACTGAACGAGGGGAGTTGTTGCTCCTCAACACGGCGAGCCAGGCCGACCGGCAAGCGATTAGTAACGCTCGGGAGTTGGCGAACGAACAGAGCGTGTCGACCGGAACACAGGTCCGGGTTGATCCTGGTGAACTAGGTGCGCTCCCGACGGACTTGTCCGTTCGGATGCGAGCCAAGGAAGTCGTTCAATTGACCGAGCATATACGAACGCCGACGCTCACTCCGACGACGACCGACACGCCGTCGGGGACGACCGGTCGAACGGCCTCCGACACGCCGACCTCGGCCCCTGGGTTCGGAGTCGCGGCGGCGGTCGCCGCCCTCGCCGGGGCCGCCGCCCGGTTCAGTCGCCGCGTCGATTCCTGGTCAGCGGACAGACGACCCTGGCGGAGTTTCATGGTCCGGATCGAGGGACAGTGGAGGACGGCCGACCCGGTGGCTTCCGTCACTCGTCGCCGGAGTAGCCGAACGGTTGCACGTACACCAGCGCGTACGCCACTGCGAGCGCCAGCGCCGATACCCCGACGTCGGCGGCGTAGGACCTGGTCCCCAACGAGAAGTCCAGCGCGAACGTCGTCCCCACCTTCAGGACGACCGCGACGGCGACGAACGCCGCGAGGGCCTGCGCGGCGGGGACGGATGGCGAGTACAGGCCGCTCGCACGCAGGCGGTCGTACCCGTCGCGGTAGACGAGAAACCACGCGAGCAGAACGGCCAGTAGCCACTGGGGCACGAGTGCGATCAGGAAGGTGAACGGGTCGGGTGGCGAGAACAGCGCGGCCAGCAACCACGACAGCAGGAACAGGCCGACCAGCGTCCGGAGGAACCGCCAGAGGTGTTCGCGGCCCTCGCGGACCGGTGGGCGGCTTCGCTCGCCGGGATAGTCGGTGTCACCTTCGTCGCCTACTCGTCGCGGGCGGTCCGCGTCCCGCGACCCCTCGTCGGCGGCGGGACCGTCGTCGGCCCCGCCGCTCACTGTTCGCCCTCCAGCACCTCCGGCAACTCGTTGACGTCGTCGACGACCGCGTCGGCGCCCTGCAACTCGAACTCGACGCGACCTTCCTCGCCGCTGAGGCCGCCGCTGAGGACCCCGACCGCGTGGTAGTCGCGGTCGTCCTCCTCGTTGGCGTTGACGACCGTCTCGACGTCGTCCAGCGAGTCGCCGACGTAGACCATCGAGTCCGCGGGGAGGCGGTCTGCGAGCGTCAGTAGCGCGTCCGGATCGGGTTTGCCCCCCTCCCAGTCGTCCATCGTGACGACCAGGTCGTCGTCCAGGCCCAGGCCCACCCGCTCCAGGGCGATTTCCGCCTCCGGCGCGGGCCGGCCGGTGAGCACCGCGATGTCGTACCGCTGGAGGAGGTACTCGATGGTCTCGGGGGTGATCAGCGGCTGTTCGTCGTAGATGAATCCGGTCACGTCCAGATCCGGTTCGTGACCCTCCAGGCGCTCGTAGAGGTCCTCGCCGAGGTACAGTTGCTGGAACACGTCCCGGAGACGCTCCTTGTTCCACTCGTTGCGGACCTCGGTCATGTCGTCCTCGTCGAGGGTCTCTTCGACGACCGAGACCGCCGCGTCGAGTCCGCCCCCGTTGAGCGCGACCTTGTCGGTGAAGCTCTGGAGGCCGTCGGTCAGGCCCCGCTCGTGGGCGAGCAGGTACAGTGCCGCGGCGTAGGTCAGCTCCCAGTCGTTGTTGAACCCACCCGCGTTCTTGAACATCTGCACGTGATCGCGGTCGATCGTATCCCCGTAGACCCGTTCGATGGACTCCACGATGGCCCGCCGGTAGGAGTTCTCGACGTCTACCAGCACGCCGTCCACGTCGAGGACGACGGCGTCCACGTCCATACGTATCGTTTCGGAGTGGTCACCTCTTAAACGCATTGACTGTCGAACTCGATGGACCTGGTCGCGGCGGCGGGTAGCGGCAGAATCTGCCAGTGAACGGCCTCCGATCCCCGGAGGGCGTCGGGTTCTCGCCACGCTCGTGGCGACCGGTGGGTCGAAGCGACGGGTAGAAGGCAGTCGCACAGTCAAGACCACCCATGAGCGACGAGGGTGAGGTCCCCGACGGTGCGGCCGAGATCATCCAGCACTTCCTGGAGAACGAGCACGGGTTCATGTCCTGGCTCGACGTGCAACTGGAGGACATCGAGTACGGCCGGGCCGTCCTCTCGGTCCCGTTCGACGAGAAACTCACGAACCCGACCGACCCGCCGTCGATGCACGGCGGCGTCGCCTCGACGCTGATCGACACCGCGGGCGGACTCGCGTTGCGGCCGATGCTGGACGAGCCCATCGACGGATCGATGGCCACCATCAACCTCAACGTCAACTACCTGCAACCGGCGACGACCGACCTCGTGGCGACCGCCGAGGTCGTCCGTGCCGGGTCGACGGTCGGGGTGTCCACTGTGACCGTCGAGAGCGAAACGCTCGACGGGACCGTCGAACCAGTAGCCGTCGGGCAGGGCGCCTATCGGCTGTTCCACGACGGGTGAACGGCCTCAGGCGAACTCGATTTCGTCCCCGGGGGGGACCTCACCGAACAGCCAGTCGGCGTGCTCCAGGGCGTACTCTCGGTGGCCCTCCTCGATGTAGCCGACGGCGTCCTCGACGAGGATGGGGCGATAGTCACGCAATCCCGCGGAGCCGGCGGTATGGAGCACGCAGACGTTCGCAAGCGTGCCACAGAAGACCAGGTCGTCGATCCCGCGGGCAGACAGCCAGCCGTTCATCTCCGTCTCCTGGAAGGCGTCGTAGGTGTGCTTCTCGACGACGTGGTCCTCCGGTCGGACCTCGAGTTCCTCGACGAGTTCGGCCTCCCAGGACCCCTCGACGACGTGTTCGCCCCAGCGTTCGAACTCGTCGTAGTAGTGGGCGTCCTCGAACTGCTCGGGGGGGTGGACGTCCCTGGTGAACACGATCTGGACTCCCGCGTCACGCGCGCGGTCTACCAGACCGGTGATCGGGTCGATGACCTCCTCGCTTGCTGGCGCGTACAGGCTCCCGTCCGGGTGACAGAAGCCGTTCTGCATGTCGACCACCACGAGCGCGGTGCTGTCCGGGTTGAGTCGCATGTTCGGGCGTTCGTACGGCTGTGAACGACAAGTGTCTTCGGTTCTCCGGTCCGATGAAAATTCGTCTGCAATTCTGCGGGAGCGCGGGAGAGCCGTCGATGGTTGGCCTACTAATCGTTACTTTTTACCAGAGCCAAACTAAGCACCCACTATGCGTAAATTCGCGCTGTTGTCGGTCGCGCTGATGGTCGTCCTCGCAGGTTGCGGGTCGTTCACCGGGACATCGACGCCCGAGGCCACCGAGACGGCGACGCCGACGCCGGGTGACGGGACGCCGACCCCGACCGAGACGCCCACGCAGACGCCAGAACCCGACGAGAACACGTCCGGATACGTCAACGGAGTGTGGTACAACCAGTCGCTCGACGTCAACACCGACGACGGGCTCGACCAGGAGGAACTGGACAAGCTCAAGTACCGCACCATGGCCCGCCTGGAGGTGATCCGCGGGCTGCAGTTCGAGGAGGACGTGCCGGTCGAGGTCAAGACCCGCGAGGAGTACCAGCAGGAACTCGAGGAGGACGGGACCTTCGACTCCTCCGAGAACGAGCAGGTCCACCAGAACGTGAAGTGGCGGGCCTCGTTCCTCGTCGACAAGGACACCGACGCCATGGAGGAGCTGAAGGCGTTCTACGCCGGCGGCGTCCTGGGGTACTACGACCCCGCGGCGGACGAGATCGTGGTCATCTCCCCGTCGAACGAGGACGGCGTCCCCTCCGGACTGGACGAGATGACCCTCGCCCACGAACTCGCCCACGCGCTGCAGGACCAGCACTTCAACATCTCACAGTCGAAGTTCCGGGGGGCGACCACCGAGTCCGACAACGCCGTCAGCGGACTGGTCGAGGGCGACGCCCACTACATGGAGCACCTCTACCAGCAGCGGTGCCAGAGCGCCGAGTGGGAGTGCCTCGAACGGCCCGACGACAGGGGCGGTGGCGGCGACTACAACATCGGTCTCTGGGCCACGCAGTACGCGCCCTACAGCGAAGGGCCGACGCTCATCCAGCAGCGCCACGAGAACCAGGGCTGGGAGGCCGTCAACGAGATGTACGAGAACCCGCCGGCGAGCACCGCCCAGCTCATCCACCACGAGAAGTATCCCGGCGAGAAACCGTCCGACGTGACCATCGAAGACCGCAGCAGCGACGCCTGGTCCGTCCCCGAGATCGAGGGGGGCATCAACTACGCCTCCTACGGTGAGGCCGGGCTGTACGTGATGTTCTGGTATCCGAGTTACGAGGCGACCCAGTCCAGCGGGCAGCTGACGAACGTCGTCATCGACTACCAGGACTTCTTCAACTTCCAGGGTCCCGGTGGCGAACTCGCGCCCATCGGACCGTACGACTACAGCCACGAGATCACCGACGGCTGGGACGGCGACAAGTTGCTCCCCTACGCGAACGACGCCGGCGAGACCGGCTTCGTGTGGAAGCTACAGTGGGAGTCCGATCAGGACGCCCAGCAGTTCGTCGACGCCTACCGGCAGCTGCTCCAGCACCACGGCGCCGAACAGATCGACTCGGACACCTACCGTATCTCCGACGGCGGGTTCGAGGGCGCCTACTCGATCAGCAAGGACGGCTCCACCGTCGTCATCGTGAACGCCCCGAGCACCGACCAGCTCGGCGAGGTCCGCGAGGGCGCCGGCTCGTAACGTCGCCGCTCGCACGTTCCGGCTCCGATTCTGGCGACCCCGTTTCCGGTTCTGGCGACCCCGGCTCCGATTCTGGCGAACAGGCGGCACGGAGAGCTTCGGCACCACCGAGGGTGGGCCGGTGCAGGCAGATTCCGGGACGCCGTGCCGCACGACCGCGACCGTCCCGGAGCAGTCCTCAGGTCACGGGGGGTGTGGTCCCGTCTTCGTTCAAAAGGGTTCGGTCGGACCATCGAACGGTTTAACCCGGGCAGTGCCCTAGATTCTGGTGGCAGAGGGTGCCCGGCCACCGCGGCGCCGTCGTCGCAGGTCGCAGCGGCGGACGCACGCGAGGAAAGTCCCCCCACCGCCGGGCAGGCAACCGGGCACAAGCCCGGAGCGGGAGACCGCAGGGCACTGGAACAGAAACGACACGCCCCGTCCCGACCGATGAGACGCGCGAACCCCGACCGAGGAAAGGTCCCGAGGAAAGCGAAGGGGAGTTAACCCGCCGAGGGTCGACGGACGGGAACCGGTGGAACGGCCACCCCTCGCCGGTGCAAGCCCGCGCCACCAAGGTAGCCCGGCTGGAGTCGGTTCGCCGACTCCGGTGCCGCGAGGCACGCGGGCGCGGGTGCTCAGCCGAATGC
The DNA here is from genome assembly GCA_003021085.1 of Halobacteriales archaeon QS_1_68_20. Classification (GTDB taxonomy): domain Archaea; phylum Halobacteriota; class Halobacteria; order Halobacteriales; family PXRE01; genus PXRE01. The sequence goes on from PXRE01000040.1 coordinate 52,671, forward strand.
CGGGTCGAAACAGAAGGGGGCTTACTACCCTCAGCCACTCACACTCGTAGCCGCCGGGCCGCGAATCCGCCGGCCGTGAATTTACCCGCCGCCAGCGCCGCGAGCGCGCCGGACCGGGGGTCGACTCCGTTTCCGGGGTGTTGGTCGGTGGAGGCGTGCCGGCCGGCGTCGCGGTGGGCGTCGCCACGGGCGCGCGGGAGGGATCGGCCTCCGGCGCCTCCCGGTCGGGGAAGACGTAGGCCGGCGTCGCTGGCCTCATCGGCCACGCCCAATGTCGCTGGCGACGAAGTACTCGCCGGGGGCGACGCTTTCGGCCGTCCAGAACTTCGCTTGCTCGTGGTTCTGCCACCACGCGAGTCGAGACGGATCGGCGGGGTCGGTCACGTCGTGGATTTGCACGCCGCCGTAGTACCACGACGAGTACAGGCGTCCGTCAGCGAAGTCGACGTTGTGGGCCGTCGTGAACGTGCCGTCCCGGGTCTGGTCGCCCGTAGGTGACGACGGGGGGTCGATCCGTCCTACCTGCAAGGGGTCGGTCGGGTCGCTCACGTCGAAGACGGCGAACCCCTGAAGGTGACTCAGGTTCGGATGCGACGGCCCGACCGCGACTAGCCGGTCGCCGTCGACCCGGACGTCGCGGACGGCTCGCAGGGGGCCGAGGGTGTGGTCGTCCTCGATGCCCTCGACGCGGGCGAGCAGTTCCGGCGACCGGGGGTCCCGACGTCGACCACCGCGAACCCGCTGGAGACGCCGACGTACGCGGTCGTCCTCTGGACCGTGGCGTCTTTCGCGCGGGGAAGGTCCAGCACCGCCAGTGGGCGGTACGGGTCGCTCGCGGCGGCGGGGTCGACTGCGGACAGCGACAGGGCGGCCGCGCCGGATCGGAGGAAGGTCCGGCGGTGCATGGATTCGGCGTCGAAGCGACCGAGGATAAGTCTTCCCGGATCCGTGGGTGAACTATCGAGGGCCTATCGGCGCATCCGCCGCCGGTCCCCCGTACCGCCGGTCAACGCGCTCGCCAGCGCCCCGCGGACCACCACGTCGTCGCCGAACTCCGTCAACCGGACCTCGGGCAGGTTCGTCATGACCATCTCCTCCAGCCCCTCCCGGATCGGGCCGACCACCAGTTCCTCGTTGTTCAGCGCGACCGCACCGCCGATGGAGATTACGAGGGGTGCGTACGCGTGGACGATGTTGGCGACGCCCATCGTGTTCCAGTGGGCCAACTGGCCGATCACGTAGTCCGCGAAGGCGTCCTCGCCGGCGTGGTCGAACACGTCCGCCGCCGAGAACTCCGGATCCGCCAGCGGGAGGTCCGTCTCCATGCCGGCGGCGTCCTCGGGGGCCGCCCCCGTCGCGCTCCAGGCGACGTCCTCCTCGTGGAGCAGGCGGGCGAACTCCGGGATGGCCTCCCCCGAGCAGTACGCCTCCCAGTGGCCGTCCTTGCCACAGCCACAGGTCATCCGCCCCTGCGGGTCCAGGGTCATGTGCCCGACCTCGCCGGCGTTGCCGTCCCACCCCGAGAGGACGCTGCCGTCGACCGCGACCCCGGCACCGATTCCCGTCGAGATGGTGAGGTACACCATGTCGTCGGGGTTGCGGTCGCTGTAGAACCGCTCGCCGATCGCACCCGCGTCGGCGTCGTTGTGCAGGTACACCTCGTCGCCGCCGGTCAGTTGGTCGACGGGGCCGGTGATCGGGACGCGGTCGACGCCGTCGGGGAGGTTCGCCGGGTCGACGATGGCACCGGCCGCGAGGTCCAGCGGGCCGATGCTCCCGACCCCGGCCGCACGGATCCGCGCGGGGTCGACGTCCGCGTGCTCGCAGGCCGCCCGGAGGGTCGACAGGACTCCTTCGGTCACGTCGATGCCGGTCGGCCCCTGCGGGGTCGGCCGCCGGTCGCTACCGATCACCGTCCCCTCCTCGTCGGCGACGACGGCGCGGAGGTTCGTCGCCCCGAGGTCGACGCCGGCGTAGTACGCCATCTGTCTCCCCGAAGGCCCCGGCCGTACTTAATTACCCAGATTTTACTCGGCGGTGAGTTACCGAGTTGGCGCCAGGACTAATACTCGTGCAGTGTTATCGTCACGTATGAGTTCGGAGACGGAGGGGGAGTGGGAGGGACTCAGCGAGGCCGAGATCGAGGCGCTCCACGAGGTGCAGGTGGGGTGTGAGTGGCTAGAGCGCGCCCAGGGGCACCTGCTGGCGTTCCACCACGCGGTCGGGCACGGGATGGACCACTTCGCGGTGGCCGAGGACCTGCTCCGGGAGGGAAGCCATCCTGGCCTGGCCGACGACGTCAGGGACGAGGTCCTGCCGCGGGGCGTCGACGGCGACCGCTGGTCCTACGGGGTGGTCGAGTCCTTCGAGCGGACGATGCTCGCGGAGGTCCGGGACCTCGAAGCGGTCGTCCACGAGAAACTCGCGGACGGCCACCGCCACGTCCACGAACGCCGCCAGCGCAAGCGGTGGCGGGAACGGGCGCGGGAGTAGAATCGACGGTCTTCGTCAAACAGGTTCGAGTTGCGTCCCGAAGTAGGCTCCGACGCGCGCGAGGGCCGAAGGAGTGTCCGGGTGAGCGTGCCGAGCACTGCGAGGCCAGCGCCCGCCCACAGCGCGACCCCCTCATCCGAAGGAGTGTCCGGGCGAGCGTGCCGAGCACTGCGAGGGCGCGACCCCAGGCCGAACGAGGCGGCTGGGGAGGCCCGAGGCTGCCCCCTGGGCCTTGCATGCCGCTAGTGTCGGCGTTACTCGTCCACCGTCAGAGCAAGTTCTCACGAGCCCCCGCTCGCAGGCTCGCGGGGACCCCGCGCACGTTGCTCGCGCGCGCCGCGGTGAAAATCCGAATTAGCGCGTTTGATGGATTCTCGGCCAGATATGAATATATGTGAATATATTCATATATGCGCCCGTGGGACGCGAACGAGCGACAGGGCGCCGTTGGCCGATGGGGTCGTGAAAACTCGAGGCCCCGCGACTGCCCGCGTCCGAGACTACGATGGGTGTTTGACTCTCGACAACTCATTAGGCTGTTCCGGAGATACGAACGAGTATGTCTTCGCGTAGACGGTTCCTCGGGACGTGTGCGGCCGGCGTCGGCACCGCGCTGGCCGGGTGTTCGGCACTGCCCTGGAGATCGTCGGACTCGTCGGACGGGGTCGACGACTGGCAGTACTCGCCCCCGGACGAGTCGGGTTTGACGTTCCTCGGGAGCGGAAACACGGCGTCGCCCCAGGCCGTGGCGGATTCGGCCCCGTCGGAGGAGAGCATCGGCCTCCAGGCCGGCGGCGCGGCTGACATCGGGACCTTCAGGCGGAACGTCTACGAGGGGTACCTGCCGATTCCCGAGAGCATGGCCTACGAGGGCCTGTTCGGCGAGTACTACTTCGACACCGGCGGGGACGGCTCCTGCGGGTCGCTGTTCTGCCCGACCTACACCCCGGCCGTCAGCCCCGACCCGCTGTCCGGAGCGACCGAGCGGTACTTCACGGTCGGTCTGGACTCGGGGCTCTCCCAGTCGGAGTTCGAGCGCCCGCCGCTGAACCTCGTGGTCGTGCTGGATGTCTCGGGGTCGATGAGCGCCAGTTTCGACGACTACTACTACGACCGGTTCGGCAACAAGCAGCGCGCCGAGGGCGGCACCGACCGCCCGAAGATGGAGGTGGCCAAGGAGGCGCTGGTCGACCTGACCGAGCAACTCCGGCCCGACGACCGCCTCGGGGTCGTGCTGTTCGAGAGCGAGGCCCACCTGGCGAAACCGCTCCGCCTGGTCGAGGAGACGGACATGGACGCCATCCGCGAGCACATCCGCGAGGACGTGAAACCGACCGGCGGGACGAACATCTCGGCGGGCCTCTCCCAGAGCGAGGAATTGATGGCCGAGTACGCCGACCCCGACGAGTACGAGAACCGGTCGATCCTGCTGACCGACGCACAGATCAACCGCGGGGAGACCGGTGCCGACGAACTCCGCGACGGTCTCGCCGAGAACGCCGAACAGGGCCACCACACGACCGTCGTGGGCATCGGCGTCGACTTCAACGCGGACCTGATCGACCAGATCACCTCCGTCCGCGGAGCGAACTACTACAGCGTCTACTCCGAGGACCAGTTCCGGCGTCGCCTGGGCGAGGAGTTCGAGTACATGGTGACGCCGCTGGTGTTCGACCTCTCGCTAGAACTGGACGCCGACGGCTACGACATCGGCCAGGTGTACGGGTCCACGGCCGCCGAGGAGGCGACGGGCGAACTCATGAGCGTCCGGACGCTGTTCCCCTCGCCCCGGACGGACGGCCGGGCGAAAGGCGGCGTCGTGCTCGTGCGCGTCGAGGAGACCGGGGCCGCGAGCGAAGCCACCCTGACCGCTAGCTGGACGACCCGGAGCGGCGAGGAGGAGTCGACCACCCAGACCGTCTCGTTCCCCTCCGGCGACGAGACCTACGGGAACTCGGCGGTCCGGAAGGCGGTCTTGCTCTCGCGGTACGCCGACCTCATGAAGAACTGGACGGTCTACGAGCGCGAGCAGGGTCTCGTCGCGGCCGAGGAAGGGATCGAGGACCCGCCCGAGGACGACCGCCTGGGCAAGTGGGAACAGCAGTCGGATCCGCTGGTCGTCTCCGAGCGCTACGAGTCACGGACCCGCTCGTTCCGCGAGCACTTCCGGTCGGAGATGGACGCCGTCGACGACGAGGACCTGGGCAAGGAACTGGAGTTGATGGCCGCGATCCTCGACGCCGCATAGGCGTTTCTCTGGACGCCGCCTGATCACACCGACTCGGGCAACCACCCGCCGTCGACCTCCACGTTCTCGCCGCTCAGGTACTCGCTGCCCTCCTCCAGGAAGAACAGCACGGCCTGGATCACGTCCTCGAACTTCGCGGGGCGGCCACGCGGCAGTTCCTCGGGGAACTCGTCGGAGTTCCCGACCACGTAGGGGGAGACGGCGTTGACGGTGATCCCGTCGTCGCTGGTGTCGGCGGCGAGCATCCGCGTGAACATCAGCACGCCCGCCTTCGCGGCGAAGTACGGGAAGTTCTTGGGGTCGACCAGGCCCTTCTCCGCGCTGGCGTACCCGACGTTGACGATCCTCCCCCACTCCTGCTCGCGCATTCCCGGGAGGGCGCGCTTGCTACAGAGGTAGGTCGCGTCGAGGTTCGTCTCCAGTACCGTCCGCCAGGTCCCGTAGTCGATGTCCTCCCAGTGTCGCGGCGCGAACGCGCCGACGTTGTTGACGAGCACGTCGACCGTCCCGAGGGCCGCTTCTACGTCCCAGAACAGCGCACTCACCTCGTCGGGGTCGGTCACGTCGCCCTGGACCGCGGTGGCCTCCACGCCGCGCTCGCGGGCGCGCTCGGCGACCGCCTGCGCCTCGTCCCCGCTGGTGCGGTAGTGGACAGCGGCGTCCGCGCCGCAGTCCGCCAGCGCCAACAGCAGTTCGCGGCCGATTCCCCCGGCGCTGCCCGTGACCAGCGCTACCCGGTCGCTCAGGTCGGGTTCGATCACGCCACTACGGAGGGCCGCCACCACCTAAAACCCGGGAACAGGCAACTGTTTCGCATTCGAGTTAATTCTAAGGCGGTGGGGCGAGAACGTCTATTCATGATCGAGACAGTGCTGGTCGCTATCGGTACCGGCGAGGGCGACCGGACGGACGCCCTGGCCGACGCCGTCACCGACGTAGCGGTGCCGACCGGGGCCGGCGTCGTCCTCCTGCACGTGTTCACCGACGAGGAGTACGACGACGTCCGCGAGCAGTTGCGCCTGAACCCGGAGGCCGAGCACGACCCCGACGACGTGGCCGTCCGGCGCTCGACGGTCCGGGACCTCAGGGAATCGTTCGAGGCGGAGGGCTTGGACGTGACCGTCCGCGGGGCGGTCGGATCACCGGCCGAACGCATCGTGGAGTCCGCGAACGCCCTCGACGCCGACCGTGTGTTCGTCGGCGGCCGTCGTCGGCGTCCCACTGGCAAGGCCGTCTTCGGTAGCACGGCCCAGTCCGTCCTGTTGAACGCGCCGGCGCCCGTGACGTTCGTCCGGGACTAATCGGTGCTCGTGGGTGGAGCTGGCTCGTTTTCGGTGGTCGACGTGTGGGACTACTCGTTTGGTGGCGCGCGAGTAACGCGCGCGAGGGACGAGTAACGCAATGGAGCGAGTAACGCAGTCGGCTGGGGAGGGCGTGGCCATCCCTAGGCTTTGTGGTCGCTAGCGTTGACTTCTGGCTGACCAGCGACACTAGCGGCATGCAAGGCCCAGGGGGCAGCCTCGGGCCTCCCCAGCCGCCTCGTTCGGCCTGGGGTCGCGCCCTCGCAGTGCTCGGCACGCTCGCTCCAGACCGCAATTACCGGAACAAAGCCCGGGATAACGAAACCGGCCCGAACGTTAGACTAGCGGTTCGACGAGCGCCCGGCCCGCGTCCAGCAGTTCCGCGACGCGGTCCTCGCTGTCGGCCTCGGCGTAGACCCGGAGTTTGGGTTCGGTCCCGCTGGGCCGAACCAGCACCCACGACCCGTCCGCCAGCAGGAGTTTGAACCCGTTCATGGTGCTCACGTCCTCGACGGCCGTGCCGGCCACCTCGTCGGGAATCTCGGCCTCCATGGCGTCCAGCACGGCGTCCTTGCGGTCGTCGGGGCAGTCGACGCTGATCCGTTCCTGGTGGACCTCGCCGAGGTCGGCCAGCAGGCGGTCGACCCGCTCGTCGAACGGTTCCTCGGCCGCCCCAGCGGCCGCCAGAAGCGCCATCAGGACGCCGTCCTTGTTGCGGAGGTGGCCCCGGACCGTGAAGCCGCCGCTCTCCTCGCCGCCCATCAGGGCGTCGTGGTCGGCCATCGCGTCGGCGACCCACTTGAACCCGACCGGCGTCTCGATCACCTCCTGGCCGTGGGCCTCGGCGACGCGGTCGATCAGGAACGTCGTCGAGACCGTCCGGACCGCCGGTCCCTCGTCGTCGGTCAGCAGGTAGTCGTAGACTGCGGCGAAAAAAAGGTTCTCGTCCAGGTACCCCCGCCCGGGTGTGACCACGGCGATGCGGTCTGCGTCGCCGTCGTTCGCGATCCCCAGGTCCGCGCCGGTCGAGCGGACCGTCTCGACCAGTTCGGTCAGGTACTCGGGGTCCGGCGCTGGCGGGGACCCACCGAACTCGGGGTCACGCTCGGTCCGCAATCGATGCACGTCCGCGCCCGCCCGCTCCAGCAGGGCGTCGGTGACCCCGCGGCCGCTGCCGTGCATGGCGTCGTAGACGACCGACAGTCCCGACAGGTCGGCGTCCACGAGGTCCAGCGCCTGCTCGGCGTGGGGTTCCACGAGGTCGACCTCCCTGACGGACCCCCACTCTTCCTCCGGGAGCGGATCGAGTTCCGCGAGGTTGGCCTCGATGGCGTCCGTGACCTCGGGTAGCGCGGGCGTGCCGTCGTCCGGGACGAACTTGACGCCGTTGTACTCCGGCGGGTTGTGCGAGGCGGTAATCATGCAGGCGCCCGCCAGGTCGCGGTCGACGACGGCCCAGGCGACCAGCGGGGTCGGGACGTCGCGCTCGGGGACGAGCACGTCGTGGCCGTTGGCCGCGAGGACGCGAGCCAGTTCCTCGGCGAACCCGCGGGAGGTCTCGCGGGCGTCGTAACCAACGACGACCGGCCGGCCGGCGTGGCCCTCGTCGTCGAGGTACGTGGCGACCGCCTGCCCGACCATCCGCACCCGGGGTGCGGTGAACTCCTCCAACGTGGCTCGCCAGCCGTCCGTGCCGAAGCTGATGGCGTCCATACTTCACGTTCGGCCGGCCCGGCGAAAAAACCACGGCCGGGCGACCGGCCGTCCTGAACGGCGAGACGGCCCCGCAGGCCCTCAGTCGTCGGCCGCGCGGGCCGGTTCCGCGCCGGCCCGGCGGTCCGCGACGTACGCGACGAAGTTGTCGAACACCTGCTTTGCCTCGCAGGCCCGGTCGTAGTTCTCCTCGGTGACGCCGTCGAGGACCCGCCGCCTCCGCTCCGGATCCAGGTCCTTGTTCTCGGTGACGTACCCGGCGGTGTACAGGTCGTACTCGGGGTGGAACTGCACGCCGAAGACGTGGTCCTTGCGGAACCCGTGGACGCCGTAGTCGTTCTCGGCGGTGCGTTCCGCACCGGGCGGGAGTTCCGTGACGGCGTCGGAGTGGGTCGTGAACACCAGGAACTCCTCGTCGATGCCCTCGAACAGGCGGGTTCCGTCGTGCCGGACCGTCCGGTAGCCGATCTCGTACTCGCCCATGTCCTCGACGGTGCCGCCGAGGACGTCGGCCAGCAACTGGTGGCCGTAACAGACGCCCAGCGCCGGCAGGCCCGCGTCGATGGCCTCGCGTGCCCACTCCTTCGTCGGTTCGATCCACTCCTCGTCCCAGTAGACCGACGAGCGCGACCCGGTGACGACGAACCCGTCGTAGGGGTCGCCGAAACCCTCGACTGCCGGGGGGTACTCCCCTTCGGTCACGTGGAACTCCACGAGGTCGGCGTCGAGTTCCCGGCGGAAGTTCTTGCGGGTGAGCGCCCCCTCGTGGGCCGCGTTCACGAGGGCGAGTCGCGGTCGTGTCACGGCCACAAGATGGGTGCTCGGGCCTCTAATGGCTTTCGCCAGGGTGGTCGTGTTCCTACCTCGCGGTTCGCGGGACGACCGTCCCGACCGCCGGTCGCTGGCCCCGTCGCCGTCGGCTGGCCGGGGCTCGACGGTGGCGCCGGGACGGAGTGAAACGCCGGCGAGCGAACGCGGTCAGGCCCTCCCGTCGATCCAGACGGTCCCCCCTCCGTCGACGGTCAGTTCGTACCCGTGGTACGTGAACGAAACGTGTCCCTCGAGTGGCGAGGACACCAGCGCGTCCAGCGCCTCGGGGTCGACGCACTCGTACAACGGCACGTCGAGTTCGGTCGGTTCGCATCCCTCTTCTGCTGCGACCGCTTCCAGCACGGCGGTGCTGGCGCGGTCGTCCGCACTAACCCGATTCTGAACGGCTCCCACCATCGTCCCGAGTATCCCAGGATTCCTATAAAAACCTTCGTCAGACGGACGTGCACGAAATGACGTTTAGGGGCCGTTTAACGAAGCGTTATCGGCATCTCTACCCAACACCTGTCAGCTAAAATTACTTGTCCGGTCGGCAGTCCTGGACGCCCCCTGGCCGGTCCCAGGGACCTCACGACCGCCGGGAACGGAACAGGCGGTCCGCCAGCGCGCCGAGACGTTCGTAGACCTGGTTCACGTACAGACCGGCGACGAACGCCGCCCCGGCGAGCATCTCGTCGGTCGGGACGTCCCCGAACAGCAACTCCGCGAGGAGGTAGACGCTCGCGGCCAGCGGGAGCGCCGCGAGCATGCGGACGTTGAACTTGATCAGTTCCCCCGTCGACCGGTCGTAGTTCCTGACCAGCGCGGTGAACACGTACCCGAGCGCCCCGAGGACGCCGAACAGGTAGACGAAGGGGTCGACCGTGACGGCGGACTCCCAGTCGATGCCGACGACCGCCAGGACCGTCGACGCCAGGTCCGTGGTGCCCGCGACCACCACGAGCGCGAGTATCGCGTCGAGACAGAACACTGTCATGCCCCGTTTGGTCAGGTACCACGGCCGGTCCCGGCCGACCGACTCGTCGCTGGCGTCGGCCGGCGCGCCCGAGGACTCCGAGTCCGCCCCCGTCGACGTCACGTCACGTCCCGTTCCTTGAGTTTCCATAGTTGGTTTAACGAATCTGCCACCTTCAATCCGGGGGCCGTCACGCCGTCTCGGACTGCGCTTCCAGGAACCCGACCAGCAGGTCGTCGACGATCCGCGGCCGTTCGACGCCGACGAGGTGCGGACCGCACTCCACGGGTTCGTACCGGCCACGGGGGAGGTCCTCGGCCAGCGCCTCCCCGTCCGCCGCCGGCCACACCTCGTCGGCGGTCCCGTGGATGACCAGCGCCGGGAGGGTCACCTCGTAGAGGCGGTCACGCACGTCGAACCCCTCCGCGGCGGACGCCTGGGCGCGCCACCCCGCTTCCGGGGCGTCCCCCCCTGGGCCGCCGGACGCCGACTCGTCGTCACCCGGTACGGTTCCCGCCCGCCACTGGACGACGTCGTCGACGACGTCCGGATGGCCGTCGAGGAACTCGTCGGTCAACACCGGGTCGAGGGTCGCCCGCAACGCGTCCTCGTCGTCGGCGGGCGCGTACAGGCGGTCGACCGAGTCCTCCGGGAGGTGCGGCCCGCCGGCCGAGGTCCCGAGCAACGTGAGGGTACGCGCGCGGTCGTAATCGAGCGCGTACCGGAGCGCGACCAGGCCGCCCAGGCCGGCCCCGACCAGGTGCGCGCGGCCGACCCCGGCGTCCGCCAGGACGGCCTCCAGGTCGGCCGCGAGGGCCGTCACCTCGTAGGGACCGTCTGGGACGCCCGAGCGACCCGTGCCCCGGAGGTCCCAGGTCAGCGCCTCGAACGGCCCGGCGACGGCCTGGTGTTGCCAGGCCCACTGCCAGGCGCCGTACCCGAGGTCCCCGACGAACGCGACCGTCTCCCCCTGGCCGTCGGTCTGGTAGTACAGCGAGAACCCGTTCCGTTCGACGCGGGGCATACGAGCACGTTCGGCGGCGGGTCACTTGGGTCGTCCGGTCGGCAGTGGGACGAATGCCCCGGAGGCCCTGCTGGGCCTGCCGCCCCGTCTCAGAGGACAGTTTCAGTGTCGTAGGAGCCGAGACGGCGGACCCAGCCCTCCTCGACCACCGACTCGATCTCCTCCAGCGCGGCCTTGGCGCGGCGCTCGTACAGGCCCGCGTCGAGGTCGACGTGGAAGACGTAGTCGCCCAGTCGCTCGCCGCTCGGCCGGGACTCGACCCTGGTGAGGTTGACGTCGCGCTCCGCGAACGGTTCCAGCAGTTCGAGCAACAGTCCGGGGTAGTTGGCGTTCGGGTAGATGACGACGGAACTCTTCGCACCGGCCCGGGAGGCCTCCCCGGGCGGCCCGACGACGAAAAAGCGGGTCGCGTTCGAGTCCCGGTCCTGCACGTCGGTCGCCACGAGTTGCAGGTCGCCGCCGGCGTTATCGGGGTGGGCGATGGCCGCCACCGCCGCGTCCTCGCGGGCGCGTTCGACGCCCGCGGCCGTGCTCGCGACGGCCTCCCGCTCCGCGTCCGGGTAGTGATCGTCGAGGTACGTCCGGCACTGCGCGAGCGCCTGCGGGTGGCTGGCGATCACGTCGAACGCCTCGCCCTGGGCCAAAAGCGCGTGCCGGATGGGCGTGACCACCTCGCGGTGGACCGACACCTCGTGCTCGGTCAGCGCGTCCAGCGTCTCCGTGACCGATCCCTCGATGCTGTTCTCGATGGGGACGACCCCCCGCTCGCGCTCGCCGTCCGCCACCGCCTCCACGATGGCCGTCACCGAGCCCTCGAAGTCCACCTCGTCGGCGACCGCTTCGGCGGCCCGGTGGGAGTACGTCCCCGCCGGGCCCAGCGTGACTACCTGCATCGGCCTCGCTTGCCTCCTCGCGGGCAAAAGGCCGTCGGGTGGACCGGACGCGGCGAGGGAGTACGGAATTACCCCGCGTATTTTTAATACCTAATGGCAACGAGTGATCGCCCCGTTTAATTATACCTCCGTCGAACGCCCGGGTCGTGCACCGGGACGGTCACGTCGGTATGAACCTGCTGCTGTACGCCCCCGTGGCGTTCGGGCTGGCCTGGGTCGGGATGGTCACGCCGCTGGCCTGGGGGCTACTCGGAACGGTCCTGTTGAGTACGCTGCCGGACGTCGACCGCTACACCTCTCTGCTCACCCACCGCGGGTTCACCCACACCGTGCTGTTCGCGCTGGTGGTCGGTGTCCTGCTCGGCGGTGCGGGCGCGCTCGCCGCGAACCAGGGACTGGGCGCCAGCCTCGGCCTCTCGACGGTGGAACTGGCCGACACCAGCGCCACCGTCGCGGGCGGCGCGTTCGGCTTCTTCGTCGGCGCGTTCGCCGTCGTCGGCCACCTCGTCGGCGACGCGTTCACGCCGATGGGCGTGGCCCCCTGGGAACCGTTCAGCGATCGTCGCCACTCGCTGGGCTGGTTCGACGCCGACAGCGACGTGGCCAATCGGCTCTGGCTCGGCACCGGCATCGTCCTCTTCCTGCTGGCCGTGCTGGTCGGGACGCTGCTCCGGACGGGCGTCCTGGCCGTCGAGCCCGGGGCGATCTGAGGGGCCGACAAGGGAGCGCGAGTTGCTAAAAGAACGAAGTCGTTACCGGTTCAGCGTGTGGATCGCGTGCCCGAGGGCGTTCTCGGCGGCCTCCATGACGGCCTCCGAGAGCGTCGGGTGGGTGTGGATGGTCGCGACGACGTCCTCCAGGGTGGCGCCCATCTCGATGGCGAGGCCGATCTCGGCGATCAGTTCGGAGGCCTCGGGACCGACGACCTGGCCGCCGAGGACGAACCCGCTCTCGTCGTCGGCGACGATCCGGACGAACCCCTCGTCGTGGTCCGTCGTGAGCGCGCGGCCGCTGGCCCGGAAGGGGAACTCCCCGACGACGGGGTCGAAGCCGGTCTCGCTGGCCTCCTCCTCGGTCATGCCGACGGTGCCGATCTCGGGGTCGGTGAAGACGGCGGCCGGGACGGCCTGGTAGTCCAGCGCCGCGGGTTCGCCGGCGATCACCTCGGCGGCGACCTGGCCCTCCTTGCTGGCCTTGTGCGCCAGCATCGGTTCGCCCGCCACGTCGCCGATGGCGAAGACGTGCTCGAGGTCGGTCCGCGCGCGGTCGTCGGTCTCGAGGAACCCGTCCTCGTTCGGTTCCAACCCGGCCGCCTCCAGGTTCAGCGTGTCCGTTACGGGCTGGCGGCCGACTGCGACCAGCACCTTGTCGGCGTCGAACTCCTGGGCGGCGCCCCCATCGGCCTCGGCCTTGGCGGCCTCCGCGTCGGCCGGTTCGGTCACGACCCGGATGCCGTCGCCGTGCTCGTACCACTCGCGGGCGGTCTGGCCGAAGTGGAAGTCGATGCCAAGTTCCTCGGCGCGTTTCTTCACGGGGCGAGCGAGGTCCTCGTCGTACTGCGGCAGGACCTCGTCGAGCATCTCCACGACGGTCACGTCGCTGCCGGCCTTGGCCAGCACCGTCGCCAGTTCCATGCCGATGTAGCCCGCGCCGACGACGACCAGGCGGTTCGGGACGGAGTCCAGCGCCAGCGCCTGCCGGGAGTCCAGCACCGGTTCGTCGTCGAACTCGAAGCCCGGAATCTCGATGGGCCGGGACCCGGTGGCGATCACGGCGTGCTCGAACTCCACGGTCTCGGCGCCCTGGCCCTCGCCCCCGTGGACGATGCGGGCGGAGTTCTCGCCGGCGAACTCCGCGCGGCCCTCCATCAACTGGACGCCGTTTGCCTTGCAGAGTTTCTCGACGCCGCCGGTCAACTGGTCGACCACGTCGTCCTTCCAGTTGACCATCCCGGCCATGTCGATGGCGGGGTCGGCGTGGACGCCCATGTGCTCGGCGTTGCGGGCGCGCTCGGCCACGTCCGTCGCCGTGATGAGCGCCTTCGAGGGGATGCACCCGTAGTTGAGGCAGGTGCCGCCCCAGGCGTCCTCGTCGACCAGGGTCACGTCCATGTCGAGTTGCCCGGCGCGGATGGCGGCGACGTAACCGCCCGGCCCCGCGCCGATCACCAGCACGTCAGTTCCTGTCGAGATGTCTCCGACGACCATGTAGGTGTAACGACGCGACCGCGCCACAAAAAGGGGCAGGAATTGCGGCCAGGCCTGCGCGAACGGTCGGTTCGTCGGGGTTCACGTCGACGAACGACGGGGACCGTCCCGGCCCGTCCGACGAATCGAAACGCCCGGCCGTCCCCGACCGGGGGTCGTTCGACGGACGGTCAGTTCACCCGCTCGACCTCGTAGCCGCCGGCCCGGACGGCGTCGAGGACGTTGCCGGCCTGGCCGCGGCCGCTGGTCTCCAGTTCGAAGACGAGGTACGCCTCGCCGACGTCGAGGTCGTCGACGGCGCGGTCGTGGCGCACCTCCCGGATGTTCGCGCCCTCGCCCGCGATGCGCTCGGAGATGTCCGCCATCCGTCCCGGCTGGTCGTCGATGCGCACCCGCAACCGGAGCAGTTGCTCGCGGTCGGTCATCGCGTGTTCCAGCACCTCCTGGAGGCGCGCGGTGTCGATGTTGCCGCCGGACAGCACCGGCACGACCGTCTCTCCCTCGACGTCTAGCTCGTCGGAGAGAATAGCAGCGACCGAGGCAGCCCCGGCCCCCTCCACGAGTTGTTTGGCGCGCTCCAGCAGGACCTGGGTCGCGGACGCGATCTCGTCGTCCGAGACCGTCACGACCTCGTCGACGTGCTCGCGGATCAACTCCAGCGTGAGTTCGGAGACCGCCCCGGTTGCGATGCCGTCCGCGATGGTGTCGGGGTCGTCGACCTCCACGGGAATGCCCTTCCGGAGGCTCTCGGGGACCGTGGCCGCGTCGGCGGCCTGGACGCCGACCACGCGGACGTCTGGCGCGACCGCCGACAGCGCGGCGCTCACGCCGCCGATCAGGCCGCCGCCGCCGATGGGGACGACCACCGTGTCGAGGTCGGGGACCTGCTCGGCTACCTCCAGCCCGAGCGTCCCCTGGCCGGCGACGATGGCGGGGTCGTCGTAGGCGTGGACGAACAGGGCGTCGTCGTCGGCTGCCAGGCCGCGGGCGTGGTCCATCGCCGCCTGGAAGTCCTCGCCCTGCAGTTCGACGGTGGCGCCGTAGTCGCGGGTGGCGTCGACCTTCGCTTGCGGCGCGTTGCGGGGCATGACGATGGTCGATGGCACGCCCGCCTTCGTCGCCGCCAGCGCGACCCCCTGGGCGTGGTTGCCCGCGCTGGCGGCCACCACGCGGGAGACGGCGTCCCCGACCTGCCGGAGTTTGTTGTACGCGCCCCGGGTCTTGAACGACCCCGTCCGCTGGAGGTGCTCCATCTTCAGGGACACGTCCGCGCCGGACATCGACGACAGCGACCGACTCGTCTCGACCGGCGTCTGCCTGACGACCGACTCGTCGTCCAGCCGCTGTCGGGCGGCGCGGACGTCCTCGACAGTGACGGTGGTCATGCGCGTAACTCGAAAGAGTTGCAACAAAAAGGTGTCTGCCAACGTCTCCGGCGGCACGCGCTCATATACGCTCGTGGGCTTGTAAAGGCAGTCAGGCTCTGGGTTCCAGGCAGTGCAGTTCGTAGCCCGCGACGTAGAGGCGACCGTCCGCGACGACCGGTCCGCCGCCTAATTGGTCGTCGACCTCGACTCGTCAGCGTTCGGTTCCGGACGTGGCGTCGAGCGCGAGGACGGTGCCGTCGGTGGTCGCGGCGACGCGATGCCGTCGACGACTGCGGGTGGATGGGCGAGCGGTCCCGGCAGGGCGGCCCGCGTCCGCGAGGGGCGGAGGAGTCGCTCGACGCTGGATTCCCCTGTGGGTACCTGTCCCATCGCCGCTTCCCAGCACTCGCTCCCGTCCGCTCCCTCGAACACCCGGAGCCGTCCGTCCTCGCCGGTGGCGAGAACCACACCGTCACCGACGACGGGCGGAACCCACGCGGCCGCCGTTGCTCTCCTCCACGGTCCAGGCCCCCGGGAGCACCGCGTACTCGTCCGCGAGCACTACGGAGCCGATCCGGTACCCGTATTCGAGCCCCGTCTGGAGTGCCCACCTGAGTTGCCCGTCGTCCTGACCGACGGCCCGGACGTTCGGGGCCCGCACCTGGGTCATCAACCCGTGGACGTAGACGTGGCCGGGCCACCCAGGCTCACCCACGACCGGCGCCGAGTAGGCGTACTTCCCGCCCAGGTCGTGGGCCCACCGCCCGGTCACGGTCCCCTCCGGCCGAGTCACGTCGGTTCCGTGGCCGGTGTTGGCGGCGTCGTACCCGGCGGCTGGCCACGACTCGCTCATGCCACCGTCGTCGGTCGGTCCCGGCAAAACCGTTGCGCCAGTGTGAGAGCACGAAGCGCGGAGAAAACGGAGGGTCCCGGACGCTACTCCAGCAACAGCAGTTCGGGATTCTCGACGTACTCGATGAACGTTTCGGCGAACCGCGCCACGTCGGCGCCGTCGACGACGCGGTGGTCGATGGAGATCGACAGCGGGAGGGTCCACTTCGCGACCACCTCGCCGTCCTCGACGACGGGGCGCTGTTTCAGTTCGCCCATGCCGAGGATGGCCACCTCGGGGTAGTTGAGGATGGGCGTGGCGTACTCGCCGCCGATGGCGCCGAAGTTCGTGATCGTGAACGTCGACCCCTGCAGTTCCTCGCGGCTGATCGACCGGTCGCGGGCCTTCTGGACCAGTTCGTTGACCTCCGAGGAGATCTGCAACATCCCCTTGTCGTCGACGTCCTCGACGACCGGCACCATCAGTCCCGCGTCCGTCGCGGTGGCGACGCCGATGTTGTAGTACTTCTTCTTGAGGATCTCGCCGGCCTCCTCGTCGAGTTCGGCGTTCAGCACGGGGTGCTGTTTCAGCGCCGCGACGACCGCCTTCATCACGAACGGCATGTAGGTCAGCCGGAAGCCGCGCTCCTCGGCCTCCTCCTTGAGGCGGCCGCGGGCCTCGACGAGTTCGTCGGCCACGGCCGTCTCGTGGTGGGTGACGTGGGGCGCCGAGTACTTCGACTCGGCCATCGCGTCGCCGATGGTCTTGCGGACCCCGCGGTAGGGAGCCCGCTCGACGCGCTCGCCCTCGGCGGTCTGGATGGCGGTCTCGGCCTGGGCGGCCTGGGCCTCCTGCTGGGCCTGGGCGTACTGCCGGACGGCCGCCTCGGTGACGAACGCCTCGCCGTCCCGCTGTTCGGTGGCCGGCACCGCGTCGATGTCGACGCCGAGTTCGTCCGCGACCCGGCGGGTGGCCGGCGCGGCCACCGTCCGCTCGCGGTCGGCCGACTCGACCTGCTGGCCGCCCCCCGCGATGTCCGGACCCGACCCGGTCTCGCCGGCGGCTTCGACGCCGCCAGCGCCACCCGCGGGTTCGGTGCCGTCGGCGCCCCCCTCGGCGGCGGCTTCCGCAGTGGCGGTGTCGTCGCCGGCGGGTCCCTCGGCCGCCTCGGCGTGGGCGCGGACGTCCTGTTGGGTCGCCCGACCGGACGGTCCGGTGCCCTCGACCGCCGCGATGTCGACGCCGAGTTCGCGGGCCAACCGCCGGGCGCTCGGTGCGGCGAACACGCGACCCTCGGGGACCGACCCCTCCTGGCCGTCCGTGGAGGGGCCGCCCGCCTCGACCGACTCCGGGGTGCCGGTGTCGGCGTCCTCGTCGGCGGTCGCGGGTTCCCGCTCGGACTCCTCCAGTTCGTCCTCGTCGACCTCGCCCTCCGGCTGGAGGACGACGAACACGTCCCCGACGGGGACCATCTCGCCCTCCTCGGCGCGGAGTTCTTTCACGGTGCCGTCGACCGGCGAGGGCACCTCGACCATCGCCTTGTCCGTCTCGACCTCGGCCAGCGGCTGGTCCTCCGAGACGGTGTCGCCCGGTTCGACCAGCCAGCGTACCAGTTCGCCCTCCGCGACGCCCTCGCCGACGTCCGGGAGTTCGAATTCGTATGCCATGGCTCAGAACTCTACTGCGTCCCTGATACCTTCCTTGATGCGGGCGGGCTCCGGGAGGTAGTAGTCCTCCAGGGCGTACAGCGGGAACGGCGTGTCGAAGCCCGTGATCCGCTCGACCGGTGCCTCCTGGTACAGCAGCGCCTCCTCCTGGATCGTCGCCGCGATCTCGCCCGCGAGTCCGCCGCTCTTGGGCGCCTCGTGGACCACGGCCGCGCGGCCGGTCTTCTTGAACGACTCGACGATGGTCTCCTCGTCCAGCGGCGACACCGTCCGGAGGTCGACGACCTCGGCGGAGATGCCCTCCTCTTCGAGGTCCTCGGCGGCCTCCAGCGTCTGGCGGGCCATCGCGCCCCAGGTGTAGACGGAGATGTCGTCGCCCTCCTTGCGGACCTTTGCCTCGCCCAGCGGCACCTCGTAGGGTTCGTCGGGGACTTCCTCGCGGAACGACCGGTAGATGAGCTTCGGTTCGAGGAAGATGACGGGGTCGGGGTCCCGGATGGCCGAGACGAGCATCCCCTTTGTGTCGTAGGGAGTCGAGGGGATGGCGACCTTCAGGCCGGGCATGTGGCTGAAGAAGGCCTCCGTCGACTCGGAGTGGTGCTCCGGCGCGCGGATGCCGCCGCCGTAGGGGGCGCGAACGACCAGCGGGCAGGTGAACCGGCCGCGCGAGCGGGTCCGCAGGCGGGCGGCGTGGGAGACGATCTGGTCGAACGCGGGGTAGATGAACCCCAGGAACTGCATCTCCGCGACCGGCCGCATGCCGTAGGCCGCCATGCCGACGGCCGTGCCGACGATGCCGGATTCGGCCAGCGGCGTGTCGATGACCCGGTCCGGGCCGAACTCCTCGATGAGTCCTTCAGTGGCCCGGAAGACGCCGCCGTTCTCGCCGACGTCTTCGCCCATGACGACGACGCTGTCGTCGTTGGTCATCTCGTCGCGCAGGCCGTCCCTGACCGCCTGCACGAGGGTGAGGTTCTCCGTCTCCGCGGTGGTCTTTGCCTCGCTCATTGTCAGTCCTCCAGGAGTGCTTCCTCGCCGTACTTCTCGCGGACGCGCTGGAACCACTGGCGCTGTTCGCGCAGGTGCTCGGGCACGCCGTCGTAGACGTACTCGAACATCTCCTCGGGGTCCGGCCGCTCGACGGCTTCCGCCTCGTCGATGGCCGCGGCGAGGTCGTCCTCGATGTCCGCTTCGATCTCCTCGATCCGGTCGTCGTCCAGCAGCCCGCGGTCCCGCAGGAACCGCTCCAGCCGCGGGATCGGGTCCTTCTGCTTCCAGCGCTCGACCTCCTCCTCGTCGCGGTACACCGTCGGGTCGTCGGCGGTGGTGTGCGCGCCGAAGCGGTACTGGACCGCCTCGATCAGCGTCGGCCGGGTCGCGTGGCCGATGGACTCGTCGACGTCCGCGTCGCCGGGGTTCTTGGCCTTCTCGACGGCCTCCCGGGTGACCTTGTACACCGCCAGGGGGTCCATGCCGTCGACCTGGACGCCCTCGAACCCGTAGGCCTCGGCCTTCTGGGCCAGCGTCGCGGAGGCGGTCTGGCGCTCCCGCGGCACCGAGATGGCCCACTGGTTGTTGTTACAGAAGAACACCGCCGGCACGTCGAAGACGCCGGCGAAGTTCAGGCCCTCGTGGAAGTCGCCCTCGCTGGTCGCGCCGTCCCCGAAGTAACAGAGGAACGCCTCGTCGTCGTCGCCCTGGAGTTTCGACGCCCAGGCGGCCCCGGTCGCGTGGGGGACCTGCGTGGCGATGGGAACCGCGATCGTGAACAGGTTGACGTCCTCGGGGATCTCGTTGCCGCGCTCGTCGCCCATCCAGTACCGCAGGGTCTTGGTCAGCGGCAGTCCCTTGATGTACGCGCCGATGTGTTCGCGGTAACTCGGGAACATCCAGTCGTCGTCGTCCAGCGCCATCACGGAGGCGACCTGCGCCCCCTCCTGGCCGGACAGCGGGGCGTACGTTCCCATCCGCCCCTGGCGCTGCAACGACACCGCCCGCTCGTCGAAGCGCCGCCCGAGTTTCATGTACCGATACATGTCGATCAACTCGTCGTCGGACAGATCCGGTACAGACGCACCCTCGACGAGCTCCCCGTCCTCGTCGAGGACCTGCACCTTCTCGTCGGGGTCGCGCTGTAGCACGCTCACGGTGGGACCCTCCGTACCATGTGAAGTACGTCGCTCGCTCGCGTTATATGATTTTCGTAAATAATTTACTATCAACCCCATATTTGCGATGCTTTCACAAAGGCGTTCAGTTCTCGCGGCGAGAACTGCGCGTCCATCCAGAGGCAGGGGGAGTGACGGACCGTCCGCGCAACTCTATGCGGGTTTCACCCGGTTCACTGAACGTTCGGGCAGTTCTTTCGTCGTTCGGAGGCTGGTACTGGCGGACGGGTCAGCGCCGTCAGTCGCCCGCGTTCGTCGCGCGAGCCGCTTGCCGTGCCTGCTCGACGCTCTTGCCCTCCCGCAACACCGCCTCCACGAACAGTTCGCCGGCCTTGTAGGACGAGCGCACCATCGGGCCGGACGCGCAGTACAAAAAGCCCATCTCCTCCTCGGCGACCCGTCGCCAGGTCTCGAACTCGTCGGGGTGGACGTACCGCTCGACGTCGAGGTGCGTCCGGGAGGGCTGGAGGTACTGGCCCAGCGTCACCACGTCGACGTCTGCCTCCCGGAGGTCCGACAGCGTCTGGTAGATCTCGTGGTGGTACTCGCCGACCCCGAGCATCAGACTCGTCTTCGTGTAGACGTCGGACTCGCGCTCGACCTGCTCTAGCACGGACAGCGACTGCTCGTAGCCGGCCCGGCGGTCCCGCACGGGCCACTGGAGGCGCTCGACGGTCTCGACGTTGTGGGCGATCACGTCCGGCTCCGCGTCGATGATCTTCCGGACGAGGTGCTCCTCGCCCTGGAAGTCCGGAATCAGCACCTCCACGAGGATGCCGGGGTGCCGATCCTTGATCTCGCGGATGGCCTCGGCGAAGTGGCCGGCGCCCTGGTCCGGCAGGTCGTCGCGGTCGACCGAAGTGAGGACGACGTAGTCCAGGCCGATCTCCGCGACGGCGCTGGCCACGTTCGCCGGTTCGTCGGGGTCCAGCGGCTCCATGCCGCCGGTCTCGACGTCACAGAAGTTACAGCCGCGCGAGCAGCGGTGGCCCATCAGCATGAAGGTGGCCGTCCCGCCGCCGTCGCCGGGGCCGCCCGACCAGCACTCCCCGAGGTTGGGGCAGTTGGCCTCCTCGCAGACGGTGTTGAGGTCGTGCTCGCGGAGCGTCCGCTTGACGTCGGTGAACTGCTCGCCCCGGGGCGGCCGCATCTTCAGCCACTCCGGCTTTCGGGCGCGACTCATCACTCGACCTAACGCGTGCCGACGCCTAAAAGTCAGGGGCTCCGGTCGATAGCGGGGGCGACGACCGAACGCCGTCGAGACGCCGCCGGACGCCGAACTACG
This sequence comes from Halobacteriales archaeon QS_1_68_20, assembly GCA_003021085.1. Taxonomy (GTDB): domain Archaea; phylum Halobacteriota; class Halobacteria; order Halobacteriales; family PXRE01; genus PXRE01. The sequence continues at coordinate 73,655 of PXRE01000040.1, forward strand.
AGCGGCGCCGGAGCGACGCTGTCACGGCCCGGTCGTACGCGCTCCGTTACCAATGGGAACTTTCAATAAGGATGGCACCGCAAGTTTATTTATACCTACGTGGGCGAAATATGTTCGACGTCTCACGGGAAGACATAACTGAAGGGCCACTCGCGAAGGCAATCGTTCTGTTAGCGGCCCCGCTGGTCCTGCAGAACCTCTTTCAGGTCGTCCAGCAGGTGGTGGACACGTTCTGGGTGGGGCGGTTGAGCGAGGAAGCCGTCGCCGCGATCGGCGTGAACTACCCGGTGACGGCGATCGTGTTCGCGGTCATCATCGTCCTCCCCGGCGTACCGACCCAGGTGCTCGTCTCCCAGCGGTACGGTGCGGAGAACCTGGCGGCGGCCCGTCGGATCGTGATTCACGGGCTGGTGCTCGCCGTGGTGGTCGGGGTCGCGGTCGGCGCCGTGACCGTGGCGTTCGCCAGGCCGGCGTTGAACCTGCTCAACCCGGGGGAGGCGGTCCTTCCACTCGCGGCCACGTACCTGTCGACCCTGGCGCTGGGATTCCCCCTGGCGGCGATGAGCGACGTCGTGGAGTACGGGTTCATCGGATGGGGTGACACGCGCGCGGCCCTGTACATCAACGTCACGGCCGTCGTCGTCAACATCGCGCTCGATCCGTTTCTCATCTTCGGGTGGGGACCGTTCCCCGCGCTCGGCATCCAGGGCGCCGCGCTGGCGACGGTCGTCGGCTACACGTTCGGGTTCGGTCTCGCGGTGAGCCTGGCACTGGGACTGCGGGACTCACTCACGCTGACCCGGGAGGCGGCCTCCATCCGCCTCCAGGAGTTCTACGAACTCGTCGACGTCGGCGCCCCCATCATGATGGAGAAAGTGGGCCGGGACGGCGTCCGGTTGATCATCGTCGGCATCGTCGGCACCGTCGGCGGGGCGGCGGGACTGGCGGCGTACACCATCGGCGCGCGCGTCTCGTCCATCGCGTTCATCCCGGCGACGGGACTCCAGCAGGCCGCCCAGAGCGTCGTCGGCCAGAACCTCGGCGCCGAACAACCGGATCGCGCCAGGCGGACGACGTGGATCGGCGTCGCCATGGCGGGCGTCGGACTCACGCTGATCGGCGCCGTCCAGGTGATCGCGCCCGAACCGCTCGCACGGTTGTTCGTCCCCGACATCTCGGCGGTGGCGCTCGACCTCACCATCGACTACCTGATCATCCTGGCGCTGGGGTACTGGGCCATCGGCGCCATGAACCTGTTCACGGCCGGGTTCAACGGGGCGAGTCGGACGCGCATCACCATGGTCGCCAACCTGCTGAAGTACTGGGTCGTCAGGTTACCCATCGCGGCGGTCGGCGCGTTCGTCCTGGGGTACGGCGTCTACGGCCCGTTCTGGGCGATCACCATCTCGAACGTCGTGGCAGCCATCGGCGCCGGCGGCTACTACTACTACACGTCGAACCGCGGCATGTTCGAGCGGGCCGCGAAGGAAGTCAGCGACGCCGCGCCCGGGGACTGACAGCGGCGTCGCGTGCCCGACGGGCCGCCGCGGGTCGCCCACCCCTCGCCGGTCGGCCCGAGTCCGTCCCTCGAACCCCCGTCGGTCCAGAACGGTAACGCCTTTGGTCGCGGCCACCGGTGAACGTCCCGTGAAGGTCGCCGAGGTCGTACCGGAGTTCGCCGACGCGTTCGGGTTCGAGGAGTTCAACCGGATGCAGCGGGAGGCGCTGCCAGCACTGCTGGACCGGGAGGACAACGTCGTCGCCTCGGCGCCGACCGCCAGCGGGAAGACCGCGCTCGCGGAACTGGCGATCTGCAAGACCCTCCAGGAAGGCGGGACCGCCCTGTTCGTCGCGCCCCTGCGGGCGCTCACCAACGAGAAGGAGAGCGAGTGGGACCGCTTCGAGGATCTGGGTTACTCGGTGTACGTCGTCACCGGCGAGCGCGACCTCAACCCCCGGCGGGCGCGCCGCGCGGACATCCTCGTGATGACCCCCGAAAAGGCCGACTCCGCCAGTCGCAAACACGACACCCGGCGGTACGACTTCATCGCCGAGATCGACTGCTGCGTCGTCGACGAGGTCCACCTGCTGGACTCGGATCGAAGGGGGAGCGTCCTCGAGGTCGTGGTCTCGCGGCTCCGGCGACTCTGTGACCCCCGGATCGTCGCGCTGTCGGCCACGTTGCCGAACGTGGAGGACGTCGCGGCCTGGCTGGACGCGCCGCCGGAGTGTACGCTCAGTTTCGGCGACGAGTACCGGCCGGTCGACCTGGAGACGGGGGTGCGGACCTACACCCACGGCGAAAACTCCTTCGCGGACAAGTACCGCCGACTGTACCGGGCGCTGGACCTGGCGGAACCGCACGTCCGGGACGACGGCCAGGCGCTGATCTTCGTCTCCTCGCGGGGCGACACCGTCCAGGCGGCGAAGAAGGCCCGCGACGAGGCCGCCGAGCGCGACCTCCCGATGGGTGCCCGCGGCGACTACGACTTCCACAACGAGGCCAAGGAGTTGAGCAACGAGACCCTCCGGAAGTCGGTACTGGACGGCGTCGCCTTCCACCACGCCGGCCTCTCGAAGGGCGACAAGGACCTGATCGAGAAGTGGTTCCGGGAGGGCCACGTCCAGTTGCTGTTCTCGACGTCGACGCTGGCCTGGGGCGTGAACCTCCCCGCCCGTTGCGTGGTACTCCGTGACACGAAGCTCCACGACCCCCTGGAGGGCGAGGTCGACATGAGTCCGCTTGACGTCCTCCAGATGCTCGGCCGCGCGGGCCGGCCGGGCTACGACGACGTCGGCTACGGCTGGGTGATCTGTGACCGCTCGGAGGCCGACAAGTACCGGCGGTTGCTCCGGGAGGGCACCGAGATCGAGTCCCGGTTGGCCGAGCGACTGGACGCCCACCTCAACGCCGAAATCGCCATGGGCACCGTCCGGGACCTCGAAGACGTGATGGACTGGCTGGAGACGACGTACTACTACTACCGCGCCCAGAGCGTCCCCGAGCGCTACGACGTGGCGAACCTCCGCGACCGGGTGCGGGACACCCTGGAGGACCTCGTCGACCGGGGGTTCGTCGAGACGGGGCCGGACCTCTCGGTGGAGGCGACGCCGCTGGGCCTGCTCACCTCGAAGTTCTACCTCCGCCTGGAGACCGCCGAGCGGTTCCGGGACCTGGCCCACCGCGACCGGATCGGCGTCGACGCCGTCCTCGAACGGGTGGCCGGCGCCGCCGAGTTCGACAGCGTCAGCGCCCGCAGCGACGAGCGGGACGCCGTGGACGCGGTCCTGGCAGGGGTCGGATCGGACCTCGACGCGAGCACGCGCAAGGTGCTGGCCATCCTCCAGTCCTCGATGACCGGGACGACCCCCGCGGAACTCCGGAGCGACGCCTGGGTCATCCGGCAGAACGCCCTCCGGTTGCTCGCCGCGCTCCGGGCGTTCTTAGAGCGGTTCGCGGGCGCCCGCGAGGCCAACCTCGCCCGCCGCGTGGAGGCCCGCGTCGAACACGGCGTCAGCCACGACGCGGTGGGACTGACGGCCGTCGACGGCATCGGCGCGGGCCGCGCCCAGAAACTCGCCGGCGAGGGCCTCGTCACGCCGGCGGACGTGCGCGAGGCGGGCGTGGACTGCGTCGTCGACGCCGGCCTCTCGGCGGGCGTCGCGCAGGGCGTCGTCGAGAGCGCCCAGGCCCTCCCCCGCGTCGCGGTCGAGTGGGACGTCCCCGACGCCGTGGCGGCCGGCGACCGCGTCATCGGGGAGGTGACGGTCCGCAACCGCGGCGACGGCGAGAGCGCCGGCGTGCGCGCGACCGTCAACGGCGTCGAGATGACCGAGTCCGACGCCTACCTCGGGGAGGTGACCGTCCCCGTCGCGGCCGCCGCCGCCGACGAGGACCTCACCTTCGCCGTCGAGGTGTCGTTCCCAGAGTTGCCGATGCATCCCGTGGTCGAGGAGCGGACGGTCACGGTGCGGTAGTATTTTCCACGGTCGGTCCTGGTCGGACGTGTGGACCTCGACGTCGACGAAACTCTCGACGGACAGGTCGCGCTCGTCACCGGTGCGACCAGGGGCATCGGGGCGGCCATCGCGTCGGCGCTCTCGGACATCGGAGCGACCGTTTACGCGGGGGCACGCGACCCCGGCGACGTCGAGGACGACGACCTCCGGCCCGTTCGCCTCGACGTGACCGAGGACGCGGAGATCCGTGCGGCCGTCGACCGGATCGCCGACGAGACGGGTCGACTGGACGTGCTCGTGAACAACGCCGGCCGGGCGCCCCCGGGCGATCCGCTCGACGAGGCGGACGTCGCGGAGATCGACGCGACGTTGGCGACGAACCTCCGCGGCCCCGTCTTGCTGGCCCGCGAGGCGCTCCCCCTGTTGCCCGACTGACCGGGTGGCCGCGTAGTCAACGTCTCCAGCGGTGACGGTGCCGTCGAGGAAGTCCAGGCGGGTTACGAGGGCGTCGCCGGGTCCGGGCGCCCGTCCTACCGGATCTCGAAGACCGGGGTGAACGCCCTGACCGCGTGCCTCGACGGCGAGTACGGCGAGCGGGGACTGCTCGCCAACGCGGTCCGTCCGGGAGCGGTTCGCACCGACATGGGGGCCGACGACGCGCCGCGCAGTCCCGCCGAGGGCGCGGATACGCCGGTCTGGCTGGCGCGGTTCCGGTCGGGCAGTCCGGACGGCCGGTTCTGGCTCGACCGGTCGCCGATCCCCTGGTGAACCGGTCGACGTTCGGTGAACGTCCGGGACCGGTGGCCGGCGACCGACGAGTGGTCGAACGGTTGCCACGAAACCCGATTTCGAGTTGGCAGTCCATCACGAAATTGCGGTTCGAGTTGGCCATCCATCACGGAATTCGGCCAGCAGTTACGCATTCGACAACACGGCCGGGGGAAATAAATGTCCCTGTGACGTGTGCTATCGCGGATGACCGTCAGGAGGGCACTGCTCGATGCTGCCGGGCGGTACGACGAGCACGCGCACCGTGCGGACTACTATCACCAGCGCCGCGCCGACGCCATCGCGGCGGGGGAGACGCGACTGTCCTCGGGCGAACGCCCGGGACTGGTCTTCCACCTCGTCCCCGAGAGCGCGTTCGCGGGCGACACCGCAGTATCCATCCCGGACGACGTCGGGGAAGGCGGGTACCTCCCGGTACTGGCCCGCGGGGAGGGCGAGGTCACCTTCACCGCCGACGGGGTAGTCGCACACTGTACCTCCTACGGCGTGACCGGGGCGTACGTCCGGGTCAGTCGCAACGGCATCGTCGAGGCGAGTTCCCACGCCTTCTTCACCGGGTACGAGGACGACGACCGGACCAGACTGCCGGCGACGACCTTCGAGTCCGCGTTCGTCGCGGGCGTGCGCGAGTACCTCGCGTTCCTGGAGGTACTGGGCGTCCGCACCCCGGTCCGCCTGGTGCTCAGTCTGGTGAACGTCTCCGGAGTCGACCTCGTCCACTCGCCGGAGGAAGGCCCGTACGTCCGGGAGAACTTCCCCGGCGACCGGGTGGAACCGCTGGGAGTGACCCTGCGGAGTTACGACGGGGACCCACACGAGGAACGCCTCGGGCCACTCGTCGACGCCGTCTGGAACGCCGCCGGAATCGACGGGTCACACGAACGAAGGAGCTCCAGCCGGGACGCCACGGATGACCGGCCCGGGCGGGAGATGGACTCGACCAGGCCCGACGCCTGAACCGGCGGGTTACGCTCGCTCGTCTACCTGCGCCAGTACGGTCTCGCGCAACGCTTCTGGCGAGTCGATCACCACGTCGGCGGGTCCGTCGCCCGGGTCGCCGCCGAACCGGAACCCGATCACGAACGTCCCGGCGCGGTGGGCCGCCTCGATGCCGTGGGAGGAGTCCTCCACGACGACGCAGTCGACCGGATCGACGTCCAGCAACTGGGCGGCGTACTCGTAGACGTGGGGTTCCGGCTTGCCGTCGAAGTCCCGCTCGTCGGCGCTGACGACCACCTCGAAGGCGTCGTGGAGGTCGAACCGGTCGAAGACGACATCGATCCAGCTCGTCGGCGAGGAGGTGACCATCCCGACCGGGACCTCACGGTCGGCGAGTTCCGCCAGCAGGTCCGACAGCACCGGGAAGAGGGCCGCCCGCTCCCCGAAAATCTCGTGGGCGGCCTCGTCGAAGACGTCGAGGAACTCCTCGCGGTCGACCGCAGTCCCGTAGTGCTCGTCGAGGTAGTCGTAGATCTCGCGGTAGTTCATGCCCGTGATCTCGTCGGCCCGGACGTCCTGGTCGGGGACGACCTTCGGCAGGATCTCCTCGTTCTCCAGGGGGACCCAGTACGATTCCGAATCGACGAGGACGCCGTCCATGTCGAAGAGGACTGCAGTCACGGGCCACCGTTGGCACCGCCGCGGGAAAGCGGTTTTCGTCGCGGCCACCTGGCGACGACGGGCCGGAGGGAGACGTGACGAAGGTGAGTTCGTCCAGGTCCGCCCCGACCGGTACGGGTAGATTACCCGAGGATCCGGCGCCTTACCTTCGTTTTTGCGGTGCGAACCGGACGCTCGGTCCGGGCCGGCGGTGGCAAACGGCGGCCTACCAACCGCCGGAGCCCCGAAACGGTCGACCCGGTTTATGCCAGGCGGAGGTGTACCTCGGGTACGTTCTCTGGCGCGTCCACGGCTCGTCGAGCGGTCCGCGACGCCCGGTGATCGGTGCACGGAAGACCGGGCGGCGAGCGGTGGCCGCGGGGAACGCGAAACTATGAGTGAACAATCGTCACCGTTTCAGGAAGGAATCGAGGCCCAGCAGCAGGCCCTCCAGCAGGGCCAGCAGGCGATCCAGCAGGCGTTCAGTTTCCCGCTGGAGCAGGGCATCCAGCTCCAGCGCAACGGCGTGGAGATGATGCTCAACGCCCTCGACGTGCAGTCGCAGGTCCAAAAGCAGGGGTTCGACCTCGCGAAGTCGGCCATGCAGACGTACCTCGACACGGTGCAGTCGACGGGGTCGACCATCGAGCGTACCGTCTCCGAGACCTCTCAGCAGGCCGCCCAGGGGCTCCAGGAGACGTCCCGGCAGGCGATCCAGGGGATGCAGGAGACCACCCAGCAGGCACAGCAGGGTGCCCAGGAGACCGCCGAACAGATCCAGCAACGCACCCAGCAGGCCCAGCAACCCGAGACGGTGGAGTTCCAGCCGTCCGAGGGCGGAATCAGCCAGTCCGACGGCGCCCAGGTGGGAATGCAACAGCAGGCCACCCAGCCCTCAGTCGGCTACGAAGGGTCCGCCGGCCAGGCGCCACAGTCGACCATCCAGCGACCGCAGTCGACCGGCCAGCGACCGGCCGCACAGCGAGGCCAGCAACCCGCGACCCAGCAGAGCCGACAGGGGGGCCAGCAGAGCCAACCGACGAGCCAGCGGCAGGGCCAGCAGCCGACCGGCCAGCAGTGGGCGGGACGACAGTCGACGGGTCAGCAGTTCACCGGAGGCCAGGGCGGCCAGTTCACCGGGGGCCAGGGCGGTCAGCAGTACGGGACCGCCGCCGGGCGTGGGACGGCCGGCCAGGCATCGGGTCGACCGGGCCAGTCGTCGACCGGAGGGCAGTCGGTAGGTGGACAGCAGACTCAGCAGGCGACTGGCCAGCAGTCCGCACAGCGAACGGCCGGCCAGCAGAGCACACAGCCGACGGGGAGCCGGCAGACGGGACAGTGGACCGATAGTCAGCAATCGGGCCAGCGGTCCGGTGGCCAGCAATCGGGTCAGCAGTGGTGGGGCCAGCAGCCGCAGTACCAGCAGCGTTCCCGCTACGGGTCGGTCTCCCGGCAGTCGACCGGTCGGATCGGGGGATCCGGCGGCCGCACGGGACAGTCCGGGCGACAGCAGTCTGGCCAGCAGTCGTCGGGCCAGACCGGGGGCCGGCAGGAGGCCGGCTACGAGCGGGAGAGCCGTGAGTAAGCCGGTCCGCGCTGGGGTGTCGACAGACGGTGGCCCCCGTCGACGGGAGCGACGCGGGCCGACTGTAGGTCAATCCGCGTGCCTCCCGGTCAGTCCGCGTACACGTCACCTCGGCGCTCGTACTCCATCTCGCGGGCGACCGTTCGGGCGACGGACTCGCCGTAGTCCCGTTCCAGCAGCCACAGCGCCAGGTCGATGCCGGAGGTGACACCGGCGGCGGTGAGGACTTCGCCGTCGTCCACCACGCGGGCGTCGATGCGCTCGGTCACTTCGGCCAGGTCCTCGTGGGCGACGTGGTGGGTCGTCGCCGGCCGACCGTCCAGCAGTCCGGCCTCGGCCAGGATCATCGCGCCCGTGCAGACGGACGCGACGGCCGCGCCGTCGTCGTGGCGCTCGGCGACGGCCGCCGGGATTTCCCCTTTCTCGACGGCGGTGGCCACGCCACCCTCGCCCGCCGACCATCCCCCGCCGGGGACGACCAGCAGGTCCGGTTGCCCGAGCGTGCCGTCCGGGACGACCGTGAGGCCGTGACTGGCGGTGACGGATTCGGTCGGGGCCAGCGTCACCGTCGAGACGGTCAGGTCGGCGCCGTGGCGACGGCCGTTGTCCAGCACCTCGTACGGGCCGACGGCGTCCAGTTCGTCGAACCCCTCGAACAGCAGCACCTCGACGTCGGTGGTCATGGGCGGATCCAGGGGGTTCCGCGACAAAACGCTTCGCCTGGGGTACCTGCCTTGCGGGTCCTTGCCCACCGAACCCCTGACCCCAGGGCCCTCACTCCCGGTCGGCGAAGAAGCCGAACTCGTCGCCCGACCGGTCGACGTACTCCTCCAGTCTGGCGTTGACGGCGTGGGCCAGGTCGTCCAGTTCCTCCTCGACGCGCTCGGCGGCGTGGTCGTCGTGGTCGCCGGGCAGCGAGCCGACGGTCGGCGAGCGATAGCCGACGTCGCCGCTGGCCGGTTCCCAGTAGAAGTCCAGCGCCTCGACCAGTCCGGCCTCGCGGGCCGCCTCGAACTCCACCTCGTCGAGGTCGGTGTGGGCCGCCCACTCGTCGAAGCCGTTCGCCCAGGCGCCCTCTTCGAGGAACGACGCCAGTTCCTCGCGGCGCTGGTCGTCGCTGGGATCGTCCAGTTCCTCGACGGCCTCGTAGTCCCCCGGTTGCTGTGGCCCCCCCCAGCGGCGGCGGGTTCGGGGGTTCGACGTCCAGTCCCATCCGACTGCTGGTGTACGTTGTGTTGCTGAACGTCATGCGGCGGCGGGTCCGGGGGTTCGACGTCCAGTCCCATAGTGGTGGTAGGGGCTGGTAGGCCGAGGCTCGTTCCCCGGTCGAGAACGGTCCGCCGGGCTACCGCGCCGCTGTCGCGTTGCGGTCGCAGAAAGACGCCGGGACTGGGATTTGAACCCGGAGGAAGACGGTCCGGGCTTCCGTTGTGTCTCCGACGGACGGGTCCGGGCTGCGACTTCCAGGGGTTCAAATCCCAGCGGCCGCTTCGCTCGTCGCGTCCGTTCCTCGCAGAAAGACGCCGGGACTGGGATTTGAACCCAGAACCCCGTAAGGGGACACGCTTTCCAGGCGTGCGCTTTGCCATTCGGCCATCCCGGCACGCACGATTTCGTACGCCGGTCCGGCGCTTAAACCCTTTCGTCTCGGTCCGCCCCGCGGAGGCGCTCGCGCAACCACCCTTCGGCGGCGTAGGTCAGCCCCGCCGCCACGACGCCCACGATGGCCGCGACGGCGAGTTTCGTGGCGAAGCCGACCGGCACCGACCGGAGCAGTTCGTACCCCTGCACGAGCACGAGGAACGTCATCGCGCCCACGAGCCCCCACAGGAGGCTGGTGCGGGTGCGGGCGTCCATCAGGACAACGAGGCGATGGCCTCGATCTCGACGCCGACGCCCTTCGGGAGGTTGGCCACCTCTACGGCGCTGCGGGCCGGCGGGTTGTCCACGAAGTACTCCTTGTAGGCCTCGTTCATCGTCTCGAAGTTCTCGATGTCGTCGAGGAAGACGGTTACCTTCAGGACGTCCTGTATCGTCGCGCCCTCCCCATCCAGGATGGCCTGGACGTTCTCCAGGGCCTGCCGCGTCTGGACGTCGATGGACTCGTCGTCCAGCAACTCGCCGTCCGGCGTCATCGGGATCTGGCCCGCCGTGAACAGGACGTCCCCGTCCGTGGTCGCCTGGCTGTACGCACCGACCGCCTCCGGCGCGTCGGGCGTGCTGATGATTCGCTTCATGCGTACGTCGTCGGCGGGACGCCTCTTAAACGTACGCGGACTCGTCGTACCTTGCTCGCCGTGTGACGCGTGCTCTTCGTGTCGGGGTCGTCCATTTATATAGGCGCCGTGATTATATAAATGTCTTGAAGAAAGCGGGGAGAGGCGGTCGAATCGGGCTTATAAGTCGTTTCTCGCGTGTTCTCTGTCGGTGGTAACTTGGACGGCAACACGCAGAAAGCCCGCGGTCCCTTTCAGTCCCACCCGACAGCTCGCCGCAAACGAGTAACGCAGGCGGTTGGGGAGGGGAAGGCCTGCTGTGGGCGGGAATGAAAGGGCCGGGCGGCTTCGGGAACCCGGACGACGCAAGCACCGCAATGAAGAAGCGAGCGAAGCGAGCCACTGAATGAGGCGCGCAGCGAGGCCCGGGACCGAAGCCGCCCGAGGGCTTTCGACGTAGTGGCAGAGGAAGACGCATTGGAGCATGATCCGGACCCCCCAATCGTCCAGCCAACGATCCCCATAGCAGACCTATTTTAGTCGCCCCGACCGTACGCCGCCACATGGGACTGTTCGACCGCCTCAGGGGCGTGCTCGGCACGGCGGCGGAGGCGGACGCCACCCGGGACGCCGACCCGGAGGACCTGTTCGGCATGAGCACCGGCTACGTCACGATGGCGGCGGACCTCGACTACGACTCCGCGGGCGAGGCGGCGCTGTGTTTCTCCGGGGTCGACAGCACCGACTTCAAGGACACCGTCGAGGAGGTCCAGGACATCCTCGACGTCGGCAAGGTCGAGACCGGGACCGACGCCTCCCTGTACGAGGACAGCAAGGGCTACGAGTGGGTCGTCCTCGAAGACGACGACGTCGAGGACCTGGTCACCTCCATCCACTTCGCCGCGGATACGTTCATCGAACGCGGCTACGGCTCCCGCCTGCTGGCCGCGCTGTTCGCCTTCGAGCGGCCCGACCGGGCGGACCGCTACGTCTACTGGATCTACTCCTTCCGGCGCGGCGCGTACTACCCCTTCGCGCCGGAACCCGACCACGAACGGGACTCCCGGACGGAGTTCAAACTCCAGAGCGTCCTCGACGGCGAACTCGACCTCGAAGACGACAAGGAGTACTGGTACCCGCTGTGGCCCGACCGACCGGACCGCTTCCCCTGGGAGTGACGGGCGGTCGAACTGCCCGTCGCACGGGCGAACGGCCCGGATCGTTCGCCGCTGTCCCCGGAAAATAGATCCTGATGGCCCCCACGATGCGGATCCGCCCGTTTCCGGCAGCGCCCAGGGAGTGCCTCTGACGGATAAGTGTATTAGGCTATATATGAATAAATATACCTAAACGCGATTCAAATTGCCGGTAGTTTGCGGCGGCCGGCCGCCCGTCGCTGGCCGCCCCCACACTCACTGCCTCTCACCGCCCGCCCACTCACCGTCGCACACCGCACCCCCACTCGGCGCCCCCTCACCGCCCATCGACTCACCCTCCCACACCGCACGCCTACGCACTGCTCTACGTCCAGTTCCGAAATACCTCCGCCACCGCCGACGGTCCACCCCGCCCCCTTCCTGCGTTTTCACTTTCACCTCCCTGTTAACGAGACTTTATGTACCGGGGGGAACAAGCGACGCCCATGGCGAGTGATGCAGATCTCGAGAACCTTCCGGGCGTCGGACCGGCAACCGCAGAGAAGCTCCGCGACGCGGGCTTCGACTCCTTCCAGGGACTCGCGGTAGCCAGCCCCGGCGAACTGTCCAACACCGCGGACGTCGGCGAGTCGACGGCGGCCGACATCATCCAGGCCGCCCGCGAGCACGCGGACGTCGGCGGCTTCGAGAGCGGCGCCCAGGTGCTGGAGCGCCGCGAACAGATCGGCAAGCTCTCCTGGGGCGTCGACGAGGTCGACGAACTGCTCGGCGGCGGCGTCGAGACCCAGTCGATCACCGAGGTGTACGGCGAGTTCGGCTCCGGCAAGTCCCAGGTCACCCACCAGCTCTGCGTGAGCGTCCAGCTCCCCGAGGAGCACGGCGGCCTCCACGGCGCCGCCATGTTCATCGACAGCGAAGACACGTTCCGCCCCGAGCGCATCGACGACATGGTGCGGGGCCTCCCCGACGAGGCCATCGAGGCGACGATGGAGGACCGCGAAATCGAGGGCGAACCCGGCGACGAGGACGCCATGCAGGAACTCGTCGAGGACTTCCTCGACAAGATCCACGTGGCGAAGGCGTTCAACTCCAACCACCAGATCCTCCTGGCGGAGAAGGCACGGGACCTCGCCAGCGAGACCCAGGACGACGACTACCCGATCCGCCTGCTGAACGTCGACTCGCTGACCGCGCACTTCCGGGCGGAGTACGTCGGCCGTGGCGAACTGGCCGACCGACAGCAGAAGCTCAACAAGCACCTCCACGACCTGATGCGGATCGGTGACCTCCACAACACGGCCGTCCTCGTCACCAACCAGGTCTCGGCCAACCCCGACGCCTTCTTCGGCGACCCGACCCAGCCCATCGGCGGCAACATCCTCGGGCACACCTCCACCTTCCGGCTGTACCTCCGCAAGTCCAAGGGCGACAAGCGCATCGTCCGGATGGTCGACGCCCCGAACCTGCCGGACGGCGAGTCGGTCATGCGGATCACCGAGAACGGCCTGGAACCCGAGTAGTCCGCCACGCCCGCCACGGCGGCCTGTCGAAGCGGCCCGCCTCCCGCTACTCGGCCGTGACGCCCGCCTCCTGCCGAGTCGCGCCCACGAACCGTTTGTATCCGGATTCGCCCGCCCCGGAGAGACGGTAGTTGGCGAAGAGGACGCCGCTGGTCGTGAGGTAGCCCTTCCGTTCGAGGACCCGCAGGTGAGCGGTGACCTCGGTCGTCCGCAGGCCGAGTTCCTCGGCGATCTCGCCGGTGTCGTGGCCCGACTCGGACTCCCCGAGGAGTTCGAGCACGTCGAGCGCCGTGGCGGTGACGTACTCCCCGTCCACCTCGACGAGGTCCGCCGGATCGTGTTCGGCCAGGGCCCGGTTGCCGGCGTCGGTCAGCGCGAGGTCGAACATGCCTCGTCCCCGGTAGCCCCTCCGCCGGACGAGACCCTCACGTTCGAGCGTCTCGACGACGTCGTTGACCTGGGTGCCGTCGACGCCGAGGGCCTCGATCAGGTCGCTGTACCGTGACGCGCCGGTGGCGACGAACGTCAACACGAGGAGTTCGTCCCCGTCGAGGTCGTTCGGTCCGCCGTCGGTCGCGGCGGGTTGCCAGTCGGACTTCGCGTAGTACTTCGGCTCTGTGAAGGGGGTCACGACCACGAGCGAACCCACCACGACGAGGATCGTCGGCCAGATCTGGTGGACCGGGGGGTACACCTGGAACACCGGCCAGACGACCGCCACGACGCCCCCCAGGACGGCCGCGACGAGCCGCCGAACTGGTCGACCGGGACTACAGGGAGGTCCACCGCAACCTGTCGGAACTCGCTGACGTCGGCGTGATCGACTTCGAGAGCGCCCCCGCCAGCAGGATCAGCGCGGAGATGCCCAGGATCGTGAGCACCACGCCCAGCAGGGCCTGGATGTCCCCGACGAACACCAGGGCCCACCCGACCACGAAGAACACGACGGTGATGATTCGCGTCGGCACGAGCATCTCGTGGGGGTCGGCGTCGGGACGGAACAGGCGCTGGTAGACGTCCCGTGACCAGGCAGCGATGCCACCCAGGCTGGTCGTCGTCTGCGAGGAGACGTTCGAGGCGATGACGGTCACCATCAGTAACGCCCCGACCCCGGACGGGATCATGTGGGCAACGACGCCGACCGCGCCCTCGGCCGGCACCTGTCCGCCCATGAGCTGAAACTGCTCGGGCACCGCGCCGTACGCGTACAGCGGCAACAGCGACACGAAGAACGCGAGGAAGAAGACCATCGCCGACGCCAGCCGGAACCCGTTTTTCGCGTCGGCGTCGCTCCGCGGCGCGTTCGCCAGCAACCAGTAGTACGGGCTCCCGAACAGGACCATGGCGCCCCACAGCAGTATCCAGGTCACGTAGCTGTCCGCCCCGAGACCGAACCCGAACCGTCCGGGGAAGGCGAACGCGGTCGACGCCTCGGGAACGTTGTTCACGAGCCACTCGTACCCGCCGACCTGGGTCACCATGAGGCCGAACACGACGGCCAGCGTTCCGTACCCGATGACCGCCTGCACGAGGTCCGTGATGGCGGCTCCCCAGAGGCCGCCGGCGATGCAGATCACGAAGATGATGAGGATCATCCCGGTCGCGCTCTGGATGATCGGGAGGCCGGCGTACCCCTTCAGGATGAACGCGACCCCGAGCGACGTGGCCGGCAGGAAGATCATCATCGCCAGCCCCAGGTACAGGCTGACCACCGTTCGCGTCTTCACGTCGTAACGCATCTCGAAGAACTCCCCGATGGACTGGCTCCCGAGCGTCCGGGCGAAGGGGGTGAAGTACACGCCGTACACGTAGTAGCCGATAGCCGTCGCGATCATCGACGACAGCGCGGCGAAGAACCCGAAGTGGATCGCGAACTTCGAGAACAGGGCGAAGAACCCCGAGGACCACGCCATCGCGGCGATGGCCAGTCCCACCACGTACCAGTTGATCTGCCTGCCGGCGACCAGGAAGTCCTCGGTGTGACCGATCCACCTGGACGTGACGAACCCGATGCCCGCGAGGATCGTGAAGAAGACGGCGCTGCCGACCAGCAACAGTGTTGTCGTTGACATGTCTCTTGAAATAACATGAAGGATAATAAATCATTTGTAGCTTATAAATTAGTCATTCCGGCGGATGTGCGAGCGAAGCCGCATCGGGGTGCTAGCGACCGCTGGCCGCCGATGCGAAGACTCACCGGACGAGTCCAGTGGGGTCGTTTGCGGATTGCCTACTCCGCGAGCGCTGCGACTAGCGACTTGGCGTCCGCCTCCACCAGGTCGTCGGGGAGCGTGAGTCGCTGGCGGGGGCGGCCAACCTCGACGGGAACACGAACCGTCTCGACGATTCCCTGTTCTTCGAGCTGGGACTTCATCCGCGAGAACGTCGCCTTCGAGGCGAGGCCAACCTCCTTGCCCCACCTGCTCAGGTGGTATAGCTGGCTGCCGTTGCGCGCCGCAGCGATCACCGTGAGGGTCACCTCGTCGACCTCGGCGCCGTCGGCTTCGACGTGGCGGAGCAGCGCCGCGAAGTCCTCCCAGACGGCTTCACCGAGGTTCTCGTCGTCGGTCAGCGAGTCCCGGAGCCGCGACCGGGCCGGCGTCCGGATCTCGAAGCTGTCGGCCCCGGCCCAGCGCTCCTCGTAGGCGGCGCGCACCGAGGAGACGAACGACTCGTCCTCGGTGGCGGCGTGCTCGACGAAGTTCCCGGCCGCGATGCGGACCACGAGGCGGCCGTCGGTCACCAGCACCGGGTTCCGACCGAGGTCGTCGCTCGTTCGACAGCGAACCACCTCGCGCTCCACGAGGTCGGCCAGTTCGCTTGCCAGTGGAAAATCGTCAATCACGTTCTTGTAGACGGGTTCGCGGGCGAGCACTCGAACAGGGGCGGACTCCGGGAGGGCCTCCGATCGCTCTATCGTCTCCTCTAGCACCCCCGCTGACGGATTCACGAGCAACACGTCCGACTCCCCGGCGGAAACGTAATCGATTAACGCATCATCAGGCATTCCAGCGTTAATGTTCCTAGCAGAGTTGTAAAATTTTTCAATCTCTGTTGCTCATGGGGCGACGGGTTTCGTCATTCCCTGACGAACGACCGGACCCCCGTCGTTTATTTGGGGGTATCGTGAACAACCGGCCATGAAGTACCTCCGGGTGACGGCGACGCCGGATCCCGACGCCGCGCCGGAACTGTTCCGGTTACTGGCGACCTCGCCGGCGGTCGACGAGGCGCGGTTACTGACCTGGAACTTCTCGGATCGCGACGGCGTGACCATGCTGTACGCGGTCAACGGCGACGAGCAAGCGTTCGTCGAGACGCTCTCGGAGGTCCCCGAAGTCGTCGACGCAGACGTGACCAGCGAGGACGAGGGGCGATTCTACGTCCTCGCCGAAGTCGTGCCGGACGCGACGGCACTGTTCAGCGGCATCTTCGAGACGCTGTCGAAACTCCAGCTGCTGGTCCTGACGCCCGTCGTCTACAGGGACGGCCGGGCGCACGCCAAGGTCGTCGGGCAAGCCGACGAGGTCCAGGCGTCCCTAAACGATCTCCCCTCGGCCATCGACGTGTCGGTCCACGAGATCGGCGAACGGGGCTTCGAGCGAGACGATCTGGCCGCCGCGCTCAGCGACCGCCAGCGGGAGGCGGTGCTGGTGGCACTGGGACTGGGGTACTACGAACAGCCCCGGGAAGCGACCCACGAGGACGTGGCCAGGGAACTGGGCTGTGCGCCCTCGACCGCGTCCGAACACCTGCAGAAGGCGGAAGCGAAACTCGTCCGGGCGGCGATGACCGACGAGCGGCGCTAGTCCTCGGTCGTCGTCTTGTCGACGTCCAGTTCGCCGCGGTGGATCTTGGCGCCGTCCTGGGCGACCTTCTCGGCCAGCACCGCGCACTTGACCCGCATCGGACTGATGTCGACGCCCAGCAGGTCCATGGCGTCGTCGCGGTCCAGTTCCATCAGTTCGTCGACGGTCTTGCCCTGGACGTGCTCGGTGAACATGCTCGCGCTCGCCTGGGAGATGGCGCAGCCGTCCCCGCGGAAGGCGACCTGCTCGATGGTCTCGTCGTCGTCGGCCAGCACCACGTCGACGGCGATCTCGTCGCCGCACATCGGGTTCTCGCCCTCGTGGGTGAACGACGGGTCCTCGATCTCACCGTAGTTACGAGGATTGCGGTAGTGCTCCAGGATCTGCTGTCTGTACATGTCCGATCCGGTGCCCATAGTAGCGAGACATAGGTTGGTAACCCGTATAAGGATTCTGCAACCATCCCGGTACCGGGGCGCGGGAAACTGCTAAGGGCCGAGCGCCGTCAGAGAGGGACATGGTCCCCGCCAGCACGGCTACCGGCCGCCGGCCGTTCCTCGCCGGCGTCGCCGGCCTGGCCGTCACGATCCCGGGACGCGTCGCCGGGGACGCCACCGCGACCGACGAGGCGTTCGAACCCCGCGCGCACCTCCCCGTCGACGGCCTGATGGAAGCCGTCGCCGACGAGTCCGGCGAGGTCGTTTACGGCGCCGTCTCCGACGGGTTCGCCGCCGTGGACGTGAGCGACCCCGCCGATCCCCGGTCGCTGGCCGAGCGACGGGACGTCCTGGCCGACGTCGGTGGCCCCCTGGAGTACGCCTGGGACCTCGACGTCGACGGCGACCGGTTGCTGATCCACGGCCCCGCCTCCTTCAACGCGTACGAGGCGTTCGCGCTGTTCGACGTGAGCGACCCCGCCGACCCACGGCGCGTGGCCCACTACGAGACCGGCCACCGGACCCACAACGCCTGCATCGCGGACGGCGTGGTCTACCTCACCGGAACCGGGGTGGCGCGTCGCCCGGTCGTCGTCGTGGACGTGAGCGACGACGACCCCCGGGAGATCGCACGGTTCACGCCATCCGACTACGGGCACGCCCCCCGGAAGATACACGACGTATACGTTCACGAGGACGTACTGTACGCCTGCTACTGGGACCTGGGCACGTGGCTCGTGGACGTGAGCGACCCCACCGATCCCACACCCATCGTCCGCCTGGGGTTCGACAGGAGCGAGGGCGCCGTCGACTCCGACGTGCTCCCCGGCAACGACCACTACGCCGAGCCACGGCCGGACGGCGACGTGCTCGCGGTCGGCAAGGAGGTGTTCGACCGGGGGGCAAGCGGCGACGAGGCCCCGGGCGGGATCGAACTGTGGAACGTCTCGGACCCGGCCGACGCCACTCGGGAAGCGATCCTCGCGCCGCCGTCCCCCGTGGGCGTCGACGGCGGGCGGACCGCCCACAACTTCGGCTGGCGCGGGAACCGGCTGTACACCTCCTGGTACTCCGGCGGCGTCCGGGTCTTCGAGGTGAGCGACCCTGCCGACCCCCACCTGCTCGCGTCCTGGCAGGACGACGGAACGTCGTTCTGGACGGCCCAGCCGATCCACGAGGGGTTCGTCGGCGCCGACCACGCCGGCCCGCTGGGCGACGACGAGGAAGGCTCGGGGCTGTACGTCTTCCCGGAACCGTCCGGGGACGGCGAACCCGCGGAGACGATGGATCCGCTGGCGCCCGTTGCGGTGACGACCGAGTTCCGGGAACCGGGTGCCGGCAGGACGCCCGAGGAGACGCCGACGCCGTCGGAAACACCGACGCCGACCGGGACGCCCAGTCCGACGCCTGACGGCACGCCGACCCCGACGTCGGAGGACACGCCGACACCGGGCGTCACGCCCACGTCGACGCCGACGGACTCCCCAGGGTTCGGCGTCCCGGCGGCGCTGGCGGCCGGAGGGCTGGCGACGTGGCGACTGCTCGCGCGGCGAACTGAAGAGTGAGAAGCGGGGTCAGGCGAAGATCTGGCGCGCGTCGTCGATGGCGTGGATCAGCGCGTCGACCTCCTCGCGGGTGTTGTAGACGTAGAACGACGCGCGTGCGGTCGCGGCGACCCCGAGTTTCTCGTGCAGCGGCTGGGTGCAGTGGTGGCCGGCGCGGATGGCGACGGCGTGGTCGTTGAGGATCGACGCGAGGTCGTGGGCGTGGACGCCGTCGATGGTGAACGACACCAGGCCGGAGCGGTCGTCGCCCGGCGGCCCGTAGACCGTGACGTCCTCGAACTCCGTCAGGCGGTCGTAGGCGTACTCGGCCATCTCCTCCTCGTGGGCCTGCACGCGGTCCATGCCGAGGTCCTCGAGGTAGTCGGCGGCCGCCGAGAGGGCGACGCCCTGGGCGATCAGAGGCGTACCGGCTTCGAACTTCCACGGCAGGTCGTTCCAGGTGGCGTCCTCTTTGGTGACCCGCAGAATCATCTCGCCGCCGTAGTTGAACGGCTCCATCTCCTCCAGCAGGTGCTTCTTGCCGTAGAGGCCGCCCACGCCCGTCGGACCGAGCATCTTGTGGCCGGAGAACGCGTAGAAGTCGGCGTCGATGTCCTCCACGTCGACCGGTCGGGTCGGGACCGCCTGGGCGCCGTCCACGAAGATCAGCGCGTCGTGGTCGTGGGCCAGGTCCGCGAGTTCACCGACGGGGTTGACGGCCCCCAGCGTGTTCGAGACGTGGACCGCCGAGACCATCTCGGTGTCCTCGGAGATCAACTCCCGGGCGTGGTCCACGTCCAGGGTGCCGTCGTCGTCGACGCGGACGTACCGCACCTCGGCGCCAACCTTGCGGGCGATCTGTTGCCAGGTCACCAGCGAGGAGTGGTGTTCCATCTCCGTGAGGACGACCTCGTCGCCCTCGGAAAGTTCGTTCAGGCCCCAGGCGTACGCGACCAGGTTGAGCGCCTCCGTGGTCCCCTTCGTGAACACCATCTCCTCGCGTTCGCCGGAGGCACCGACGAACTCCGCGAGTCGGTCGTGGGCCTCCTCGTAGGCGATGGAGGCCTCCTGGCTGAGGTGGTGGATGCCACGGTGGACGTTGGCGTTCGTCTGCCGGTAGTAGTTACAGATCGTGTCGACTACCGGCTCCGGCGTCTGGGTCGTCGCGGCGTTGTCGAGGTAGACCACCTGGTTGCCGTCGAACTCCCGCTGGAGGATCGGGAAGTCCTCCCGGATTTGTTCGACGTTCAACGGTTCGACGTCCTGTGTACTCATTGAGAAGCTGTAGGAGTTCGAGGTAGAACTTTCCTTCGGTCGGTGGTGGGTTTTGCCTAACCGAGAAGGGTTAGGTCAGGCGGGCGAGCGCCGGTCCAGGCAACCGTTCGAATCAACTGGTTTCCGGCCCGGGGACACCTGCCGGACGCCGACCGTGCCGGTGGCGGGCCAGTTATGGGGGAGGTCCCTCAACTGTGGACCATGACGGGTTCGGACGGGGAAGACGGGGTCGTCGTCGACCGACTCAGCCCGGAGGAGTCCTTCGAGCGATTGGCCCACGACATCAGGTTGCAGACCATCCTGACGCTCGACGACGACGGGCCCCTCTCCCACGCGGCGTTGCGCGAACGGGTCGGCGTCGACGACCCCGGGCAGTTCAACTACCACCTCCGGAAACTCGACGGCCGGTTCGTCCGCGACGACGGCGACGGTTACGACCTCACGGCCGCCGGGCGGCGCGTCGTCGGCGCCGTCCTCTCTGGCGGGTACACCGCGGACCTGGCGGGCGATACGGTCCCCGCGGACGCCGACTGCCTGCGCTGTGGCGGTCCGCTGGAGACCCACCTCGCGTACGGGGGCGTCTACGTCACCTGTAACGAGTGCGGCCAGACCTTCAACGACGTGGAGATGCCGCCCAGCGCGCTGGAAGGGTCCGACCCCTCGGAGATCTACGGCCTGGTCGACCGCTGGGCGAAGCGCCGGCTGACGGCCGCACAGTACGGATTCTGCCACCGCTGTGACGGTCCCATCGACCAGCGGGTCCGGCGAGCGACCGAAGACGTCTGGGAAGAGGGCATTCCCGGCTGGCTCGCGGACCTCCCCGTCGAGGCCGTCCTCGAGCACCGGTGCACCCGATGCGAGGAGCAGCGGTACTCGCTCGTCGCCGCCGTGGCGGCGCTGGAACCTGCCGTCGCCAGCTTCCACCACGAACACGGCGTCGACGTCCGCGAGACGCCACTGACAGACCTCGACTGGCTCGAGATGGGCGTCACGACGGTCGAGTCGACCGACCCCCTCGTCGTCACGGTCCCGGTGACGCTCGACGACGAGACGCTCGTCGTCTCGTTCGACGCCGACTTCTCGCTGGTCGACGAGCGACGCCGTTGAGTCCCCGCCTGTCAGCGGGCGAATAGAAGCGCGTTTCTGCTGCCCGTCCGATAGAAATGTATTTCTACAAACATTTACCGGGGCGTCGGGCGCCCGTCCGGACATGGAGATCAGGTCGCGATTGCCGACCGTCCTGGGGGAGTTGCGATCGAACCGCCCGTTCCTCCGGTTGCTCGGCGGACGGGTGGTCACGAACGCCGGCGACAGTCTCTACTACGTCGCCTCGATGTGGCTGGTCTTCGAACTGACCGGGTCGCCGCTGTACACGGGCGTCGCCGGGTTCCTCGTGCGGGCGCCGTCCGCGGTCGGGTTCCTCACCGGCCCGCTGGTCGACCGGTGGCCGCTGCGACACGTGCTGGTCGCCACGCAACTGGTGAACGGCGTGGTGGTGCTCGTGGTGCCCGTCGCCGCCTGGACCGGCAACCTCTCGGTGTGGGTCGTCCTCGCCGTGCTCCCGCTGGTGACGTTCGTCAACCGGTTCGTCTACCCCGCCCAGAACGCCGCGCTCCCGCGACTGGTCGACGAGGACGGCCTCGCGCGCGCGAACTCCCTGCTGTCGGCGGCCTACCAGGGTGCGGACATGGTGTTCAACGCCGTCAGCGGCGTCCTCGTCGCCATCGTCGGCGCGGTGGCGCTGTTCGTGGTCGACGCCGTCACCTTCGCCGTGGCCATGCTACTGTTCGTCGGCATCAGGGTCCCGCCGAGCGGGGACGCCGACGGGACAGGGGCAGGCGCCGACGAGGCGACGGCAGCCGACGGCGCAGGGGCGGACGACACCGCGGAGACGGACGACACCGCGGAGACGGACGACACCGCGGGGACGGACGACACCGCGGAGACGGACGACGGTGCGGACGGCTACCTGGCCGAACTCCGCGAGGGGTTCGCCTACGTCCGGGGGTCGCTGCTCGTCGTCCTGCTGGTCGGCGTCGTCGTCGCCAACTTCGCCGTCGGCGCGATGCTCGGCGTGTTGCCGGCCTTCGCGGCGACCGCAGGCGGGCCGGACGCCTACGGGCTCCTGATGGCCGCCTACGCCGGCGGGACCCTCGTCGGGACGCTGGTCGCCTCCAGGCTGGACGACTACCCGCTCGGTCGGTTCGCCACCGCCGGCAACGTGGCGTCGGGGGCGACGCTCGGCTTCGGTCTCGCACTCGGATGGTTCCCCGCCACCGTGGCGCTGTTTTTCCTCTCGTTCGTCCCCGTCGGGGCGTTCAACGTTCTCTTTTTCACGATGCTACAGTCCGCCGTCGCCGACGACCTGCTGGGACGGGTCTCGTCGGTGGTCACGAGCGCGGCGACGGCCGCCGTCCCGGTCGGGTCCGCCGTCGGCGGGGTGGCCGCCGGCCTCGTCGGCAGTCGCTTCGTCATGTACTGGTGGGCCGGCGGCACCGTCGTCTTCGGGCTGTACGTCGCGTCCCGACCCGCCCTGCGGTCGCTGCCGCCAGCGCCCGACCTGGACGCGTCGTCGCTCCGGCTGGGCGTTTCCGGCGACGACGGCGAGAGTGGGTCAGCGGCGGCCGTCGGGGCGGACGACTGAGGCCGGGTAGCGGAGCTGAATCGACGAGTTCCGACCGGCTCTCGAACTGCTGTAGCCGCGGCGATAACCGCCACGACCACTCCACTACATCCGCAACAACTGCGCGTGCCGGGTGTCTTCGATCTCCAGCACGTTCGCCTCGTCGACGAACCCCTCCTCGACCGCTAGCGCCACTGCACGGACGCCCACGATGTTCGCCACGTCGGCACGCGAGAGGCTCTCGACCACCCGCTGTTCGTCCACCTGGTCGCCGCCGTAGAACTCCTCGGTGACGGTCAGCGAGAGGTCGCCCTCCGCGAACGTCTCCCCCAGGACGTCACGGTCACAGACCGCGACCAGCAGGCCCTCCTCCGTCTCGCGCTCCGTGAGGATCACTCGCTGACCAGCTCCTGCTCGGCGTCCATGCGGAGCTGCTCGGCCTCCTCGGCGATCTCCTCGGCTTCGTCGTACTCGCCCATCTCTTCGAGCGCGCGGGCCTTCTCCTCCAGGATGCCGGGGTTCCGCATGCCCAGCCGGATCGCGTTGTCGAAGCAGTTCAGGGCGTCCTCGGCCAGCCCGCGCTCCAGCAGGAAGAACCCGCGGTTGTACCAGGCCTGCGGGAACCGCTCGTCCAGTTCGACCGCGCGCTCGGCGTGCTCCAGGGCCTGCTCGGTCCGGCCGGACTCCCAGAGGGCGTACGCCAGGTTGGTCCGGGCGGTCGCGGCGTGCTCGCTGTCGTCGTCGATGCGTAGCGCCTCGCGGTAGGCACCTTCGGCGGCGTCGTACTCCTCCAGTTCGGCGTGGGCGGCGCCCTTGTTCACCCAGGCCTCCTGGGCGATCCGGTCGGCGGCGGCGAACCTCGCGGCTCGCTCCAGCGCCTCGGTGGCCTCCTCGAAGCGGTTGATGCGGACGTACTCGACGCCGACCTCCAGCAACTGCTCGGCGTCCACCTCCTCGGCCGGGACCTGCCGCTCGTCCAGCATGTCGGCGAGTACCCGCGAGTCGACGGGGTCGACCTCGTCGGGGTCGACGGCCAGTTCCGGGGGCTCCAGGTCGAAGCCCTCGTAGGGGTCGTCGAACCCCTGGCCCTCGGAGAAGTCGTGGCCATCGTCGGGGTCGTCGGTCATGGAATTCCGTTTGTCGGGCGCGGGGTTAAGGCCTGCGACCGGCGTCGACGCCCGGAATGGCCGAGACCGAACCGCCTAAGGACGGCCGGGCCCCACGGAACGACAATGACGACGGTCGGAACGGCGAGCGCGGAGCCGGGCGAGGTCGACACCGGTCGCCTGACGGTCGGCGAGACCCGCGACGGGAGTCCGTTCGGCCTCCCGGTCGCCGTGATCGAGGGCGCCGAGGACGGCGACACCCTGTACGTCCAGGCCGCCAGCGACGGCGACGAACTCAACGGCGTCGGCGTCGTCCGGGGGGTGGTCCCCCGCCTGGACCCGGCGGACCTCTCGGGGACGGTGATCGTGGTGGGCGTCGTCAACTACCACGGGTTCCAGGTCGCGGAACACCGCAACCCCATCGACGACACCAAGCTGAACCGTGCGTACCCGGGTGACGAGTACGGCTCCTCCAGCGAGCGCATCGCCGCGGCGACCTTCGACCTCGCGCGCCGGGCCGACCTCGCGCTGGACCTCCACCAGGGGTCGACTAGCCGGATGCTCGACGAGGTCCGGGTCCGCTGTGGCGCCCGCCACCGCCTGCACGAGGACTGCCTGGAACTGGCGAAGGTGTTCGGCTGTGGCCACGTCCTCGACCAGAAGGGCCCCGACGGGCAACTCGCCCGTGCCGCCCCCGACGAGGGCGTCCCGACCATCGACCCGGAACTGGGCGGCTCGGTCGGCTGGGACGAGTCGAGCGTCCAGACCGGCGTCGAGGGCGTCTTCAACGTCCTCCAGCACTACTGGTTCCTCGAGGGGAGCGTCGACCTCAAGCCACAGATCCGCAGTTCCGGTTTCGAGCAGTACAGCGCCCCTGCAGGCGGACTGGTGACGCTCCACCGCGAACTCGGGGACGAGGTCAGGGTGGGCGACGTCCTCTTCGAGGTGACCGACGTCTTCGGCGAGCGCAAGACGACCGTCGAGGCCGACGTGGACGGCATCTTCTGGCGCTCCCGGCGGCTCCCGCAGGTGGCCACCGGCGAGTACGTCTGCTCGGTCGGCACCGATGTCGACCGGTACTGATGGCCGACGATTCTCCCACAGCCGAGAACGGCGTCCCGGGCCTGCGCTGTCCCGCCTGCCACCGGACCTACGAGGCCACCCCCGAGGAGCCGTGGCGCTGTCGCTGTGGCGGACCGCTGGAAATCGACGCCGACCCGGACCTCCCGTCGACACCGCCGGCCGGACTGGACCGCGACCGTGGCCTGTGGGCGTTCGCGCGCTGGCTTCCCGTCTCGCCCCGCGTCACCCTGGGCGAGGGCTGGACCCCGATGGTCGACGCCCCCGGGTTCGACTGCGCGTTCAAGCTGGAGTACGTCTTCCCCTCGGGGAGCTTCAAGGATCGGGGCGCGACTGCGGCGCTCTCGCGGGCGGCAGGCCTGGGCGTCGACCGGGTGCTGGAGGACTCCTCGGGCAACGCCGGGGCGGCGATGGCACTGTACGCCGCCCGGGCGGGCGTCGACGCCCGCATCTTCGTGCCCGTCGACGCCAAGCCAGCGAAAGTCTCGGCCATCGACCGCACGGGCGCGGAGGTGGTCCGCGTCGAGGGCGACCGGCAGGCTGTCACGGACGCCTGCATCGAGGCCGTCGAGGGCGCGGAGCCACGCTCCGCGGAAACGACGAGCGGGCAACGCCCACGAGGCCAGGGCGGCGATGGGTGGTACGCAAGCCACGCCCACAACCCGGCGTTCTACGCGGGGACTTCGACGTTCGCCTTCGAGGTGGCCGCCCAGCGCGACTGGACGGCCCCGGACGCCCTCGTCCTCCCCGTTGGGCACGGGACGCTACTGCTGGGCGCCTTCCGGGGGTTCAGAGCCATGTGCGAAGCGGGTCTGATCGACCGCGAACCCCGGTTGCTAACCGTCCAGGCCGCGGGGGTCGCGCCGGTGGCCGAGGCCGTCGGCGGGGACGCCGCGTCCGGGGAACGCGACGGTCCCGACGGCCGCAACGACCTCGCAGACGGCATCCAGATCAGCACGCCGGCCCGCCGCGATGAGGTCCTGCGGGCCGTCCGGGAGACGGACGGCGACGCCATCGCGGTCGGGGAGTCCGCCACCCGGGAGGCGCTCGACCGCCTCCGGC
The DNA here is from genome assembly GCA_003021085.1 of Halobacteriales archaeon QS_1_68_20. Classification (GTDB taxonomy): domain Archaea; phylum Halobacteriota; class Halobacteria; order Halobacteriales; family PXRE01; genus PXRE01. Next base: position 99,417 of record PXRE01000040.1, read on the forward strand.
GGGCCGGGTTCGGCGTCGAGCCGACCAGTGCCGCGGCCGCGGCCGGCCTCGACGCCTACCGTGAGCTGGGGGTTCTGGACGGCGACGACGTGGTCGTGCCGCTGACGGGGAGCGGGCTGAAGGACATCTGAACGGGATCGAGCATCCGTCGTTGCAGGCGGTTTCGCGCTGTCTGTCTGCTCTCGGCGCGCGCAACGCGCGCGAGGGACGAGTAACGCAACGGAGTGAGTAACGCAGTCGGTTGGGGAGGGCGTGGCCATCCCTAGGTCAAGTGGTCGCTAGTGTTCCCAGTTGGAACGAGAACGTTAGCGGCATGCAAAGTCTAGGGTCACCCTCACACCGCCCCAGCCGCTTCGTTTCGGCCTGGGTTCGCGGCTCCGCCGCTCACCCGGACGCTCCACTCGGCCCTCGCACGCTTTCGGTTTGCCGCCTCACGGCGCTCGGCACGCTCACCCGCGCACGCCACCCCAGGGAAGTAGAGGCGGCCGAAAACGGACCCCAAAACCCACACTCCGCGATCCTACGCCGTCTCCATCTCCCGCTCCAGTTGCTGGAGGCGATCGATGCGCTTCTCGGTCGGCGGGTGGGTGCTGGCGATGCGGCCGACGAAGCCGCTCCGGATGGGGATGATGAAGAAGGCGTTCATCTCGGCCTGGTCGCGCATGTCCTGCTTGGGGACCTTCTCCATCCCGGAGGAGATCTTCATCAGCGCCGAGGCCAGCGCGCCGGGCCTGCCGGTGATGACGGCCGCGCCGCGGTCGGCGGCGTACTCGCGGTACCGCGAGAGCGCCCGGATGAGGACGAAGCTAACGATCCAGACGACCAGCGACACGCCGATGGCGACGATGACGCCGCCCCCGCCGCGGCCGCCGCGGTTGCGCCCGCCGCCGAACAGCCAGCCCCAGCGGACGATCATGAACGCGATGGTCGAGAGAAACGAGGCGATGGTCATCACGGCCACGTCACGATGCTTGACGTGGGCGAGTTCGTGGGCCAGCACGCCCTCCAGTTCGTCCTCGTCCAGCGTCCGGAGGATGCCGGTGGTGACGGCCACCACGGCGTTGTCCGGGGACCGCCCCGTGGCGAAGGCGTTGGGCACCTTGCTGTCGGCGACGGCCACGTCGGGCTTGGGAAGGTCGGCCTGCTGGGAGAGCCGAGAGATCGTCGCGTGCAACTCCGGGTACTCGCTCTCGTCGACCTTCTTGGCACCCATGCTCCGCAACGCCAGTTTGTCGCTGAAGAAGTACTGGATGGCCAGCATCGGCCCGACGAACAGCAACGCCGTCAGCATGTTGTCGAAGTAGAACGTCAGCATGCCGAGGAAGACGACGTACAGTACTCCCAACAGGAGCATCGTCAGGGCCATCCGGCCGCGAAGTCCCCAGTCCGTTTGCCACTGCATGTCCGACTCTTCGGTACGGAAACACATTAATTCGTCGCGTCGGGCGCCGAGGCGGCCGGTCGCGCCGGGTCCCACTATCCGCCGGGCGAACCTGCCCGTGGTCGCACCCGCTCAGGCGTGCCGGTGGTCGACGACCGACGGCTCCCGTTCGGGTGGTCCCTCCGGTCGTTCCGGCTCGGCGGTCGTCCCGAGGTGTCGCGCCAGGAAGTCGGCCTGCCGCTCGACGACCCGGTCGAACGCCGGCTGGAGGTAAGCGTCGAAGTGGCCCATCTCGTAGCGGACGCGTTCGACGTCCGGGAGCGTCTCGACGAGGTCGTCGACCGGACCCGACGGGACGACCTCGTCCTCTTCGGCTTCGATCACGAGCGTCGGACACTCGACCTCGTCAGCCGCCGAGATCGGGCGGTAGAACGGCACCTGCAGGAACACTCGCGCGGCGACCCGGTTGGGCCAGTCCGCATCCGGCACGATGGCCTCGTAGCCCACTTTCGCGCCGGGACTGTCCAGGGCGGCGAACTCGCCGGGGTCGGCGACCACCGGGACGTAGTTCGGGCCGCGGAACGTCGCCGTCCGGAAGCGGTCCCGGAGGCCCGCCAGGCCCGCACGCAGCGCCCACCCCGGGCCGCCCTGTTTGATCCGCAGTGTGGCCTGGGCGCGGCCGTCGAGGAACGGAATCTGCAGCGCGAGGGCGTCGACGTCCCGGCGCGCGGCCACCGTCACCGCGTGACCCGCGGACAGCGACGTGCCCCACAGCGCCACCTGGTCGCCCACCGAGTCCAGCGACTCGGCGTGTTCGACGGCCGCGTCCCAGTCCTCGACCTGGCGCTGGACGTCGACGAGGTATCGCGGGTCGCCGTCGCTGTCCCCGAACCCGCGGTAGTCGAACAGCAGGACCGCTAGCCCGCGGCGGGCGAACCGCCGGGCGAGCGCCGGCAGTCGCCAGGGCTTCTCGCCCGCGAGGCCGTGGGCCATCACGACCACCGGCGGGTCTTCGCCGCGCGTGGGGCGGAACAGCCAGGCGTCACAGCGGGTGCCGGCCGACTCGAAGTCCGAACTGTGCCGGAATCCGGCCATGGGGTTCGTTCGGCCGGTAGCGGCAAAAAGGCTCGCGCCGGAATTTTCGGACCTTCGATGCACGTCTGGGGTGAGTTCTCGGCACGAACCCGAATTTGGCTCCCGGCGCGCGCGAGCAACGCGCGCGAGGGTCCGGGTGAGGCGCGGCGGCCAGGCGGTCGGCCGCCGCGCCGAACCCCACGGCTGGGGAGGGGTGAGGTCGACCCCTAGTTGCCCGGTTGCCGCTCGTCTGGACGGTCAAATGCGGACGGCAGAAACGCGCATGCCGGGCGACTAGGGGTGGCCACGCCCTCCCCAACCGACTGCGGTGCTCACTTCGCTGCGCTCCTCGTCCCTCGCGCGCTATCGGTTCGCGGTCGTCATATGACCCCGAGTCCAAGCGGACGACGGAGAACGGCACTGCACGACGAGCTGAGGGTCCGACGGAGTCGAAATCGTCCGAGCGCAAAGCGGGCACTCCAGGCGACCCGCCACCACCACGACCACCCCCGTCGACGCCCCCGTCCGCCCGAAGGCTCACATAGCCCCCGTACGAGCGAAAGCACATGACAGACGACGGGACATTGACGCTCCCTGACGACTGGTCGGAGGTGCGCTTCGAGCGGGACACCTTCGGCCCGGACGACCGCGAGGGGTTACAGGTCGCTTTCCGGCGAGACGACACGTTCGTCGACGTGCTACCTGCGCAGTACGAGCGCGAGAGCGGCACCGAGACCGTCGGGGCGCTGACCGAGGACTGGACCGGTGGCCGCAGCGACCCTGGAGTCCCCCTCACCGACGTCCCCGCGGTGACCGCGTTCGCGACGCGGTTGACCTACACGCCGTTCGACAGCGAGCGCCAGGAGATCGTCTGTGTCGCCGCCGACGCGGGCGACGCGCTCGCGGTCGGACTCTGGCTGGCGGCCGCCGCCGAGGACGCCCGGGACCTCCACCGCCACGTCAACCGCCACGCCGGCCTCGGGTCCCCGACCGGACCGGCGCTGTCCGACGACGAGATCCTGACGGCCTGCTTCGCGGAGGAACCGATCCAGTGCGTCTACCTGGCGACCGACGCCGACGACCACCGGATCGAACTGCCGTACCGGTACGCGCCGCTCCTGTCGGCCGCCCGCCGCACCCCCGCGGGCGTGCCGCGGTTCCCGTCGACCGTCCAGCGCCTCGCGGGCGTCGTCTCCAGGGAGGCCTGGGAGAAACACGACCTCGGGTCGGTGGACCTCGACGCCCCCCTGGAACGCGACGGCCCCGGCGAGTACCAGCTCCCGGACCCCGTGGCCGACGCCGTCGCCGGGACCGACGCCGAGTCCTACGCGCTCGTCCGCCTCGGCGACGAGGAGTGAGGCCCGCGGCCGGGAGGAGTTTGTGGGCCCGAACCGTAGCGGACCCCGTGACCGACACCGCACTCGTCACCGGCGGCCTGGGCCGCTCGGGGCGCTGGATCTGCGACCGACTCGCCGACGAGGGGTGGGACGTCGTCTGCGTCGACCGCGACCACCCCGGCTTCGAGACGTGGGGCCGCGAAGGCGTCGACTTCCGGGCCGCGGACGTGACCGACCGCGGTGAGGTGACCGACCTCGTCGCCGGCGTCGACCCCGACGCGGTCGTCCACTGGGCGGCCATCCCGGTGCCGACCCGCCACCCCGACGGCCGGGTGTTCGACACGAACGTCGGGGCGGCCCACAGCGTCCTCGTCGCGGCGGGTCGCGCGGACGCGCGAATCGTCCTCGCGTCCAGCGAGAGCACCTACGGCTTTCCCTTCGCCAGCGAGCGGACCCTTCCGGAGTACCTGCCGGTCGACGAGGCCCACCCGAAACGGCCCGAGGATGCGTACGGCCTCTCGAAGGTGGTCGCCGAGGAAGTCGCCGCCTCGGTCGCCCGCCGCCACGGCGTCCAGGTCGCGTCCCTGCGGCCCTCGTGGATCCAGTACCCCGGCGAGTACACCTGCCTGGTCAACCAGGAGAACCCCCAGGAGGGCGCGGGCAACTTCTGGTCGTACGTCGACGTCCGCGACGTCGCCAGCCTCGTCGTCGCGGCCCTGGAAACGGACTTCGGCGGCCACGAACCGTTCCTCGCGCTGGCCGACGACAACTGCCTCGGCCGGCCGACCGCCGAGGCCGTCCGCGAGTTCTACGGCGGCCTCCCCGAGCAGTGCGACCTGGAGGGCGAAGAATGCGCGTTCTCGAACGCGAAGGCCCGCGAGGTGCTCGGCTGGGAACCCGACCACGACTGGCGGTCGGCCGCCGACGAGGACGTAGAGACGCCGTCGCTGGTGGCCGAGTAGCGCCGAGACGTGAGCACCGCCGCCGCGGCGGTCAGTCGTCCGCGGTCCCGCCCCGCACGGCCGCCGACTCGACCGGACGCACGGGCGAGACGGCGAACCAGAGCACGCCGGCGGCCAGCGACAGCACCATCGAGACGCCCGACAGCACCGTCGCCCGCCCGACGTCGGCCAGGCCGGCGGGACCACCGCCGACGATCACAACGTCCGACATACTGGAATTCGTTACGGCGATGGGTGACAAAAATCCCTCCGAAAGCCAGCTTTGGTTCTATTTCTGATATTTCGGGCTTCCCCCTCCGGTGACCCGACCGGCGACTGCGGACCCCGTCGTGGGAACCGACGGCGAGTTCGGCGCGCTGGTCGGACTCGGCGACGAGACGTCCGGATCGCCTCTGCCGGTCGAACCGTTCGGCAGACTCACCAGGGGGCGCTGGCGACCCTTCGTTTTTTGGTGGCTGAAGCCCTTTCTTGGGAGGATGACGTCCGAGGGGGGTGGACCCGTAACGGCCGGCCAACGGACCCGCCACTGGCGGCCGTCAAACGTCCCAGACGGTGGGAGGTGAGCCCGTGCCACCGAAACACGTCGTACGAAACCTGCCCTGGCAGGTCGTGTTACAGGCCACCTACGCGTTCAGACGGTTGGCGTTCGCCAGGGAACCGGAGGCCGTCACCCACCTCGCCGTCGAGGCGATGGACCCCGACGACCTCCGGAAACTGCTCCTCTCCCGGGGACTGGTGAAGGGCGACCTGGCGTCGTACTACTACTACGGCGAGGAGGTGAACATGGTCCGTGGGCTGTACAAGGACGACGAGTACGAGTGGTACCAGTACCACGTCCGCGGGTTCGACGAGGAAAACGGCATGCGGTTGCGACCGCATACGGAACTGTACTGGCGGGTCTACCCGAAAGAGCACATCCAGTTAGTGAACGTCGACGTCGAGGAGGGAATCGAGTTGACGAAAGCCGCCCTCGACGACGGCGGCTTCGACTACGAGGTGGTCCCCGGGGAAGGCTCCTCGACGGACGTGACGCAGGCCGTCCAGTGACCGGTCTCGACGCCGTCGAGGACGGAACGCGCTCCTTTTAGGCCCGTCCGCCCTACCGCGCGGTAATGAGCGAGTCCGGGACGCGCAGGTTCTGCCCGCGCTGTGGGGACCCCGTCCAGCGCCCGGCGGACGTCGAACTGCCGGGCGCCCGGGGCCGCCAGCAGCAGCTCTGTGACGCCTGCTACTTCGAGGAGTTCGACCTCGTGGACGCGCCCGACCGCGTCCAGGTGCGGGTGTGTTCGCAGTGCGGTGCCGTCCACGAGGGTAACCGCTGGGTGGACGTCGGCGCCCGGGACTACACCGACGTGGCCATCGACGCGGTCAGCGACGCGCTGGCGGTCCACGTCGACGCCGACGAGGTGACCTGGGGCGTCGAACCCGAGCAGGTCGACGAGACGACCATCCGGATGCACGCGATGTTCTCCGGACTCGTCCGCGGCACCCCCGTCGAGGATGATGTGACGGTCCCGGTGAAGATCTCCCGGGAGACCTGCACGCGCTGTGGCCGGATCGCCGGCGACTACTACGCCTCCGTCGTCCAGGTACGGGCGGCCGACCGGCCGGCCTCCGAGGACGAACTGGAGCGCGCCGAGGCCATCGCCCACGAGACCGTCGCCGAGATGGAAGCCACCGGCGACCGCAACGCCTTCGTCTCCGAGGTCGGCCGGACCCATGAGGGCCTGGACGTGAAGCTCTCGACGAACAAGATCGGCAGGAAGGTCGCCCAGCGGATCACCGAGCAACTCGGCGGGTCCTTCGGGGACCACGAGACGCTGGTCACCGAGGACGAGGACGGCAACGAGGTCTACCGGGTGACCTACGCCGTCCGCCTGCCGCCGTTCCGCCAGGGCGACGTGATCGACCCCGAAGACGACGACGCCGGCCCGGTCGCGGTCACCAGCGTCCGCGGCAACCTCAAGGGCCGGCGCCTGACGACCGGGAACCCCTACGAGGCGAGTTACGAGGACGGCGACGCGCCCGACGCGCGGAAACTCGGCCACGCCGAGGACGCCGAGGAGACGACCCTCGTCGCCGTGGAAGACGAGCGCGCCATCCAAGTACTCGACCCCGAGACCTACGAGACCAGGACCGTCGCCCGTCCGGACTTCGCGGACGTGGAAGGCGACACCGTCCCCGTCCTCAAGAGCAGGGCCGGCCTCCACGTCGTGCCCCCGACCACGCCTGGAGAGGCCGAGAGCGATGACTGAGAGTGACGAACGGGAGACGTCTATGACTGCGGGCGACCCCCTGGCCGCCGTCGTCCGCAAAGGCGTCGCGGAGGCGGCCATCCGCTCGCTACGTGCGGAGGGCGTCTACGACGAACAGCGGCGGGTCCGCGAGCGCGACGACGAGACCATCGAGGTGCCGGTGACCGAAGCGCCCGCGGAGACGGACGTGCTGGACCTGGTCCGGCAGGTCGACCCCGAACCGCGGGTCACGGGCCTGGCGGACCTGCTGCGGGAGCAGGGGTTCTCTGACGAGGAGGTCGACCGCGCGCCGTCCTCGTGGGCGGTCGTCGGGACCGTCGTCCTCGCCCGCTTCGATGACTGCCCGCGCCGCCAGGAGGTCGCGGAGGCCCTGCTGGAACTCCACGGCGAGGCCGACACTGTCGTGGACGGCCGCGGGGTCGACGGCGTCCACCGCGAACCAGAGGTGGACGTCGTCGCCGGCGAGGGCGACACCGAGACCGTCCACGTCGAGCACGGTACCCGCTACGCGCTGGACCTCTCGCGGGTGATGTTCTCGCCGGGCAACAAGGCCGAGCGCGCCCGGATGGGTGAGGTGGTCGCCGGCGAGGCGCCGCCGGCCGTCGGGACGGGCAACGACGGCGACGAGCAGGTGCTGGACATGTTCGCGGGCGTCGGCTACTTCGCGCTACCGATGGCACGGGCGGGTGCCCGCGTCACCGCCGTCGAGCACAACCCGACCGCCTTCCAGTACCTGCTGGAGAACGCCAGCCTCAACGACGTGACCGACCGCGTCGACCCCTACCGGGGCGACTGCCGGGAGGTGGTCGACCGACTCCCCGCGGAATCGGTCGACCGCGTCGTGATGGGCTACTACGACGCCACCGACCCCGGCGAGGCGTACCTCGACCCCGCGCTGCACGCGGTCGCCCCCGGCGGCGTCCTGCACGTCCACGCGGCCGTCCCCGAAATGGAACTGTGGGACCGGCCCGTCGGCCGGATCGAGGCCGCCACAGACGCCGCCGGTCGGACGGCGGAGGTGCTGGACCGCCGGACGGTCAAGACCCACAGCGAGGGGGTCAGCCACGTCGTGCTGGACGTTCAGACTCCGTAAGATTGACCGATTTCCAATTCGAGCAGGATCGGTCGGCATTTTTATTGCCTATCGGATAATAGGGGATAGTAAGAAGTGCGACGATGGTCGACGGGGACGTCGTGCTAGATCGGAACTTCGACGTCGGCGACGGAAGGCGCGTAGAACTGTTCGCCGTGGAGGACTCGTCGTATCCCGGCGGGTTCTACTACAGGTTCCAGTTCTACGACCCGGAGGACGGCCGGACGATCCTCCGGTACGACAACGCCCACGAAGCCGACGTGGGACACCATCACCGCCACCGTGGCGACGACGTGACCGGCATCGAATTCGACGGACTGCAGGCCCACGTGGAACGCTTCCGCCAGGAGGTACGCACCATCAATGCCCGACGATAACAACATCGATCCCGCGCCCGAGGACGTGAACTTCCCCGATACGCTCCGGATTACCATCGAGAGCGGCGAAGAGGGGTTCGACCGAGCGCTGGAGGCTGCCGGAGCCGCCGAAGCGGGCGAGAGTTCACCCGCAGTCGTCTCCTTCGAGAGTACGGAAGGTCTCCGACGACTACTCACCGACCGCCGACTGGAACTCCTTCGGTCGCTGATGACCGAGCCCCCAAACAGCATTAGCGACCTCGCCGAGCGGCTGGACCGCAACTACTCGACGGTCCACGAAGACGTCGAGGTACTCGCAGAATACGGAATCGTCCGGTTCCGTCGGGCGGGCCAGGCAAAGCAGCCGTTCGTCCCCTACGAGACCGTCGAGTTCGACGTGACCGTCCGGGCCCCTGGGCCGGGGCACGACACTGAAGCGCCAGCGTGAACCTGATCGGCGGGGCTACCTGCCACCGGCCGGGCGGTCGAGGTGGTGGATCGCCGGACGGTCAAGACCCACAGCGAGGGGGTCAGCCACGTCGTGCTGGACGTGCGGGTCGAGTGATCACTCGCCGACGCCCCTCGCGGACTCGGCCGTCGCGATGAGGAAGCCGGTGATGGCGGTCACGAGCGCGACGACGCCGACGACGACGACGGTGACGTTGTACAGCGTCCCCGAGACGACTTCCTGTGCCGTGATGAGGAACACGGCCGACACCGCCGCGATCAGCACGTACAGCCGGAGGAGTCGGCCCGTGTCCAGTGAGGAACCCGAACCGCTCATGATCGCAGGACGCTCACCAGGCCCTCGTAGTCGCTGTCGGTGTAGGCGTTCCCCAGCGAGTGGATCGACTGGGCGATCCACAGTCCGGCGGTGAAGTTCAGGAACGCGACGAACGAGACGACCTGCAACTGCCCCTCCAGCAGGAACACCGAGCCGACGGCGCCGAGAAGCGAGGCGGCCATGATGGCGTGGGTGACCAGCGACCGCGTGCCGAAGTCCGCGAGTCGACCGAGGTCCATCGACGGCTAGTACGGCGTCCCGACGTATATAGCATCCGCCGCGAGCGGCCCGGAAGCGAGCGCTGAGGGCGATCCACGACCCACCTCGCAGGTGCAGAGCGGGTCGGTCGACCTCGCGGCAGCGGAGTCGGCGTTCGAGGCCCACGCCGGGGACGTGCTGGACCTGCTGGCCGAGGAAGGACTGCTGGACGGCGGCGTCGCGGCGCTGCCGACCGACCGCGCGGTACCCGTCGGCGCCCTCGTCGGCGGCCCCGAGGGAGTCGCGTACTTCGGGCTGGCGGACCGGCCGGACCTCCTCAAGGCGGTGAAACGCGTCGACGGCGGCGTGCTGAAAGTCACGGTGAAACCCGAGACGGGCGACTCCCACGCCGTCTTCGAACCCGCCGACCAGGACGTCCGGCACTTCTACGACCCCGAGCGCGACGGCGTCGGCGTCCGGTCGACCGGCCCCTCGCCGTCGGCGGAGTGCTCCTGCGACGAGGTCATCTGCCCGTACGGCGGCGGCCTCACCCGGACCTGCTGTGACGGCGACGACTGCTGGGTCGAGGAGTGCTGTTGAGACCTACGAGTCGTCTCGCATCTTCTCCAGTTCGCGCTCGAACTCCTCGTCCGAGAGGGTGGCCTCCACGCCAGAGGCTCCGACCCCAGGATTCTAGTCGCCCGGCTGCCTCGGTGAGAGCATGCGTCCCGTCCGGACCCAGTTGGACGTACCCCTCGGCGCGACCGGCAGGAGGACCTGACGATGGGCGACGCCGACCTCCAGACGTTGATCGCCGAGCGCGAGCAGGGATTCGAACAGCTCCAGGACCGGGTGGAGAGTGGCGACGTCCCCTCCGAGAACCGACCGAGCACGCTGAGTTTTCTGTCCAAGGACGCCCGATGGCTGGGCGACCTCTACGCTCTCGACGGGCAGCCGGACGCGTCGACGGCGTGGTTCGACGAGGCCGCCCGGTACGGGCTGGATCACCTCCGGGCGAAGGCAGACCGGACCGGCGAGCACGCCTGGGAGAGCCGCCCCCAGCAGACGATAGATCTGCTGTACGCTGCGGTCCTGGGACGGGACGAGGACCGGCTGGCGGACGTCGTCACGGCGACCCGGGCGTCCCCTGCCCCGTTCCCCGAGCAGTTCCCCGACGCCGCCCCCTGGTACCACTACTCCCGGTCGCTGGCCGGCTGTCTCGCCGACGAACCCGAGACGACCAGCGAGCACCGGGCGCAGCTGGCCGCGGCGAGCGAGCGACACACCGCCGGGTTCGACGAGTTCTTCGACGCGCTAGGCGGGGTCCTCGACGGCCTCCTCGCGGACGACGGCCGGCAGCTCGCCGCGGGCATCGAGGCCCTGATAGCTGACCTGTCGGACTCGGAGCGCGACCCCCACCACGTGCGCGTCCCCGCCAGCGCACTGGTCGAACTGGGAAGCCGTCGGGGATTGGCGGTCGACGTCGCGGACGGCCACGTCTACGAACACGTCCGTGGGTGAGGCGGAGTCCAGCCGGGGCGGACGAGATTCGGAGGCGGTTCGGACGGACGGGCGCCGACAGCGGCAGGCCGTTTCGTGCGGCTCGCCGGTGTCTCGGCCGTACGAATGCCATCACTACGGGACGAGTTCGACGTCCCGGTCGAGTCCGTCGTCGACGGCCGCACCGGCCCGCGTTCGACGACGAGGACCTGCCGTGGGTCGAACTCGACGCGGACCCGATACAGTTTCGGCGGGACCACTCCGCCTCCCTGGGAACCGTCTCGTCGGCAACGCAGTCCTACGAGTCCTCCCCGAGTTCCTCCAGTTCGCGCTCGAACTCCTCGTCCGAGAGGGTCGCCTCCACGTCGGAGCTTCCGACGCCGCTCCCGCCGTCCAGGTCGTCGCCGATCACCGGTTCGGCGGAGGCGTCCCGGCCGGCCTCGGGCGCGTCCTCGCGGCCGTCCGGGGCGATCCAGATCCGGTAGGCGGCGTACGCGAGCCCGACCACGAGCAGGGCCACGCCGAACAGCATCGCCAGTCGGAACAGCCACCCCACCACTATCTTGACCACCAGGAACAGCAGGGCTGCCCCGATCACGCCGGCCCCGATCCGGAGCGCAGTTCTGGTCTCCATGCCGGTGTGTTCGTGGCTGGCCACATAGAACGTTGGGACGACCTGACGTCGCGTTCCGATTGCCGAACACCTATTCCCCTGCCACCCCTGCCGCCGTACCATGAGAGTCATCGACACGGGCCTGCTGATCACGGGTCGGGACGACCCGCCGCTGTTTGACGCGCGGGTCGTGGTCGAAGAGGCCACCGAATCGGACGACGGGACCGGCCGCATCGTCGCGGTCGGCCCACAGGAGGACGTGGAAGCGCCCGCGGACGCCGCCCACGACGCCCACGGGGTACTGCTCCCGGGACTGATCGACGCCCACCTCCACCTCCAGGGCGCGCGGTCGATGGACCCGATGCAGTGGGTGACCGAGTCCTCCGAACTGGGGACCGCCCGGGCGACCGCCGACCTCCGGCGCATCCTGGCCGCGGGGTTCACGGCGGTCCGGGACGTCGGCAGTACGACGGGCCTGGGCCTGCGGGGCGCCGTCGAACAGGGCGAGATTCCCGGCCCGCGCGTGTTCACGAGCGAGCGGAGCATCTCCCAGACGGCCGGCCACGGCGACGCCCACTACCTGCCCTACGAGTGGGCCGACGGCGAACACGGCATCGGCACGCTCGCGGACGGCCCCGACGAGTGCCGCAAGGAGGCCCGCAAGCGCATCCGCAAGGGCGTCGACGTGCTGAAGATCATGACTACCGGCGGCGTCCTCAGCGAGAAGGACGCCCCCGACCAGAGCCAGTTCACCGACGCCGAGGTGGCCGCGATGGTGGAGGAAGCCCACCGCGTGGGGATTCCGGTCGCCAGTCACGCCCAGGGCGCGCCCGGCATCAAGACCGCGCTCCGCAACGGCGTCGACACCATCGAGCACGGCTTCTACGTCGACCAGGAGTGCATCGACCTGTTCCACGAGACCGGCGCCGTCTTCGTCCCCACCCTGGCCATCATGCACCGCCTCGTCACCGAGGGCGACGAACACGGCGTCCCCGAGTACGGACTGGCGAAGGCCCGCGAGGCCCGGCAAGCACACTTCGAATCCGTCGAGCAGGCCTACGAGGCGGACGTCCCCATCGCTACCGGGACCGACTTCATCGGCCCGGACCTGATCCCCCACGGCGAGAACGCGCTGGAACTGGAGTTGCTGGCCGAGGAGGTCGGGATGGACGAACACGACGTCCTCCAGTCGGCCACCCGGGTCGCCGCCCGAACGGTCCCCGACGACGACCTCGGGACGGTCGAGGAAGGCAACTACGCGGACCTCGTCGCGCTGGGGAGCGATCCGCTCTCGGACGTCTCGGCAGTCAGGGACGTCGAGACGGTCTACCGGGGCGGCGAACCGGTCGCCCTCGACGCGCGCTGAGGCCGCCGAGTACGCCGAGGGACCGCGCGTCGGGATCGGTGGACACTCACACGTGATCGAGGACGAGGAGTTCGAACTCTTCGAGGAGGCCGAGGAGTTCGACGGCCCCACCGTCCGGGTGCTCAACCCCGGATCGGCGACCGGCGCCGACCCCGCCGACCGCGCCACGACGATGACCGCCGACGTCGAAGACGGCGAGATCGACGTGACGCTCCACGAGGCCTGACGATCCACCGGGCCTGACGCTCCGCGAGGCCCGAGAACGGTAGCGGGCCGGGGACAGTCAGCCATCACCCCGTCATCGGGCGAGGACCGATCCGTTCGACGGCGTCGCGGCTAACGGTGCCGAAGGCACGTCGAGAGAGGGAGTCGACTATTCGGCGGCTGCCTCTTCGGGAACGTCCGGGAGCAGTCCGCCACCGACGACGAACAGGCCGGCGTACAGTGCGATGGCGCCCATGTACGCCAGCCAGAGGCCGACGACCGTCTCGCCGCCCATGACCCACTGCGAGGCGGTCAGTTCGGCAAACGCGCCGGCCAGCGTGATCGCCAGTGCGGCGACCGGTTCGAGTAGTTCCGCGATGGACATCTTCGCCGGCGGTTACCTTCCACGGGCTATAACGCTTGCGAACCAGCGGAGTTCACTACTCGTGATCCCAGGCGTCGGCGAGCGGACTGCGGTCGCGGGAGCGCTGGCCGCCCGCGGACCGCTCGTCCCCGGACCGCTGGTTCGAACGGGCGGCCCGGCCGCTGTCGGTCCGTCTGCCGGCAGTCCCACCGGCGCTCGGCCGCGGCCCTGGGTCGCCGCCGACCGCGGCCGCCGGATCGAACGCCGGCAGGTCCGGTTCGGTCATGGCGTCGACCTGCTCGCGGAACCAGTCCGGCGTGTCCGCTCGCGTGCGCTCGAACAACTCCAGTAGCGACGAGTCCGCCAGGTAGGTCGCGCCGTAGTCGTCCGGCGCCCGCACCACCCGGCCGCAGGCCTGGATGACCGTCCGGAGGGCCGCCCGGCGGTACCACGCCCACTGGCCCTGCTCCAGGCGGTGGGCGACCCGCGAGTCGCGCGTATTGGGGTACGGCGCCTTGCACAGCACCTGCCAGCGACAGCGGTCGCCCTCCAGGTCCAGCGCTTCCTCCATCTTCACCGAGAGAAAGACGTCGGGGTCGTCGGTGGCCTTCCAGGTGGCCAGCGCGTCGTCCCGGCCGTCACGGTCGTGGGCGCGCACCCGCGACCCGACGCCGAAGTCGGTGAGGTGCTCCAGCAGCCGTTGCTGGATCGAGTAGGAGTGACAGTGGACCAGGCCCTTCTCGTCGTCGTGGCGTTGCATCAGTCCCACGATAGTCCGCGCGATCTCGGGGATCGTCTCGTCGCGGTGCTCGTAGGTCATCTTCCCGCAGGTCACGTCGTACAGCGGCCGGTTCTCCAGGGGGAACGTGTGGCCAACGTCCACGAGGGCGACCCGCTCGGGGTCCAGCCCCACGCCCCGGCAGAACGCCTCCTTGTTGAGGATGGTCGCCGAGAACAGCGCGAACTTCGCGCCGCGGTCCCAGACCGTCGAGTGGAGGTACCACTCGGGGGAGAGCGGCTTGATCGTGACCGACGCCTCGCCCTGGTCGACCAGCCACGTCGTCGTCCCGTCGGGGTCGCGGTAGTCCTCGACGAACCACTGCAACTCCGAGATGCGCTCCTGCAGGCGGTCCCGCACCGCGGCCTCCTCCGGGGTGAGTTCGGGTTCAGAGATCAGGTCGTCCTTCCGGCGGCCCAGGCGCGCGGCGAGGTGCTCCGCGAACTCTGCGGCGGCGTCAGGGTCGTCGTCGACGTCGGGGACCTGCAGGTCGTCCCACCCCGGGACCGTCCGCGGGTTCAGGTCGATGGTCGCGTACATCTCCGCCCACTGGGCGAGGCCGTGGGCCTCGTCGATCACGACCACGTCGCGCTTGCGGAACACGTCGGACCCGGCGGTCTGCATGAAGTACGCCAGCGTCATCGCGGCGATGCGGCGGTTCGAGGCGATGGAGCGGTCCGAGAAGTACGGACAGCGGTGTTTCACACGGCAGTCGAAGCCCTTCTCGCGGGCGCAAGGCGCCCGGTCGACCGGCGTGTCGGTCTCCCCGGGGAGGATGCAGTCGTAGTTTGCCTTCCCGCGGACGATATTGAGGTCGTCCAGGAGCGGGTCGGCGGCGACGTCGTCCAGCTGGGAGACCTGCGGCGTCGTGTAGTAGGCCCCCGTCGGGTCGAGGCTGGCGCGGGTATTGGCGGCCTCGGCGTCGGAGGGACTGTCCCCCTCCTCGGGGCGGCGCGCGGCGCCCGTGACGGCCCGAGCCAGCAAGGACTTGCCGCTACCGGTGGGCGCGCGCACCAGCACCACGTCGTTGCCGGCCTCGAAGGCCGCGCGGATGCGCTCCAGCGCCTCCTCCTGGTTGCCACGGTAGGAAGGTGCGGGGAACTCCTCGGGAATGCGGGCGGGGTTCACCGTACGGGAACGCGGCCGGCGGATCCCTAAAGTCACCGGAAGCGGTCGGGTTCCCGACATCGAAACGTTCGAACGCCTGGAGGCCCCAACCCCGGCCATGGACCGCAAGCAGTGGCTCGCCGTCTTCCTCGTCCTCCTGATGATCGGATCGACGCTCGCGTACGCCGGCGTGAGCGGGCTGTTCTGACCTACTCCGACAGCGCGGACACGTCCTCCGCGGTCGGCCGGTCCGGGAGGCGTTCGATACAGCCGAAACAGAGGAAGTGTTCGGACCCGTCCTCCAGTTCCAGGGTCATCCCGCCGGTCGGCGTCTTCTCCATGGTCCAGAGGTTGGCGATGCCGCCGGCGATAGTTACCTCCTCGGCGCAGGTGTCACACGGCTCCGTGGTCATACCTGTCGGTGGTCACCCACCGACAAATGTCTTGCCGCGGCGAGCGGCGGCCGGGGGTTACCCGGCGACGTACCCGGGTTACGCAGCCGAACCCCGGTACTGGTAGTTACCGAAGCCGAGTATGGGCCAGAAGATGAAGCTAAGGATCCACAGGCCCAGTCCGAACCCGATGCCCTGTCCGAAGGACTTCGCCACGTCCGTGAACATCCGGTAGGCGACGTAGATGTTTACCAGTGGGACGAACATCCCGATGAACCAGATGATGTCGTCGTTGCCGCCGATGCGAAGCATAACCCAGTAGTTGTAGAACGGGATGATCACCGCCCACCCCGGCTCACCGGCCTTCGTGAACGCTTTCCACATCCCCGCCAGGACCACGACGGTGAAACCCAGTGCCACCAGCGGTACGAGTGCTTCTGCCATAGTACCGCGTGTATTTGCCGCACCCCCTCACTTAAAGTTTCGGCCTGATTTCACGAATTGCGGGCCGACCCCCGGAGAACGAACACAGTTCCGGCCGCTCCCGGTCCAGTTAGCGACGGATCGTAGGGAGAAAATCGACTGCCAGCACCGGCCCCGGATCCGTCCGTTCATCGCTCGGCGGCGTCGAAGGAGATGTCGAGTTCGTCGAGTTTCTCCTCGACCGCCTCGCGTTTCTCCTGGTGTTCCTCGAGGAACTCCCGCATCAACTCGGCGGCCTGCTCCTTGCATCCACCACAGAGGCGTTCGCCGCCGACGCACTCGTCGTAGACCTCTCTGGCGAACTCGTCGTCGTCGCCGGCCAACAGGTAGGCGTACAGTTCGTACACCGGGCACTCGTCGGCCTTCCCGCCGAGTTCGCGCTGTTTCTCGGCCGTCTCGCGGCCGCCGGTCGTCGCGGCCTTGACCTTGTCGTAGCCCTCCTCGGGGTCGTCCAGGAGCGAGATGTGGGAAGCGGGGATCGAGGAGGACATCTTGCCGCCCGTGAGGCCGGTCATGAAGCGGTGGTAGATCGAGGAAGGCATCTGGAAGCCGTAGCCGCCGTGGTCGAGTTCGACCTCGCGGGCCAGTTCCTCGGCCTCCGTGCGGTCCATCTCGAAGGCGTCGACGTGGGCGTCGTAGACGCGCTTCTCGCCGCCGACGGCCTCGATCAGCGCCTCGAACGCGTCCTCGTCCGCGCGCTGGTCGAGGAGCCGGACCCGGGGCCGCAGGGGTTCCTTGCCCGCGGCCTCCAGTTTCTCGACTGCCGACTGGCGGGCCTCCACCGGTGTCGGCCGGTGGTCACGCAACCACTCGGCGGCGTCCTCACAGCGCACGTCGCCGTCGGTCTCCTCGCGCAACTGGTCGTACGCGAACCCGATGAGGTCCCGCTCCTCCGGGGTCGCCTCGAAACTGGCGTAGGCCTCGGTGACGCCGAAGTACCGCATCCGCGCGGCGAGGTCCCTGGCGAGGCGGACGTGTGGGTCCTGGTCGGGCCCCACCGGGATGACGGTCGGCTTCGGTTCGTCGAGCTGGGGGTAGAGGATGTCGGCCATCTGGGTGACGACCGACTGCATGTGCGAGACGTCCGTCTCGCCGTCGAAGCCGTAGATGGCCTGCAACTCCGAGAAGTTGGCCTCGATGCCGAGTTCGAACGCCAGGTCCTGGAGCACGCGGTTGTCCGACTGCCGGTACAGTTCGCCATCGTCGGGGTCGAACCCCAGCGCGAGCAACGACAGCACGTAGTCGCGGGCGTGCTGGTCGATCTCTTCCCAGGTCATCCCGCGGGCGGAGTGGGCTTCGAGGTCCGCGATCAGACCGTAGGTGTCCCCGCCCTGCTTTTGGTGCCAGATCAACTCGTCGAAGACGAGTTTGTGGCCGATGTGAGGGTCGCCGGTCGGCATGAACCCCGAGAGGGCGGCGAACTCCTCGCCGTCGCGCATCGCCTCGGCGATCCGTCGGTAGTCGCGGTGGCCGAAGATGACCCCGCGGCGCATCAGGTAGTGGGGGTCCGGTATCTCTCCCAGCACCTCGTCGAACTCCTCGATGCCGAAGTCCTCGAACAGTTTCCGGTAGTCCGCTACGGTCGACGAGCCCCAGGGGTCCAGCGTCACGTCGTCCGCGCCGGCCGCGCCTCCGTCGGTCCGTAGGGCCGGGTCCTCGCGGGAGTCAAACGCCTCCCCACGCCAGCCTCGCCCGTCGCTGGCTTGCTGGTCGACGGGCGATTCCTCCTCGGTGGGCTCGCGTTCGCTGGTCATCGAACTATCTGACCAGGGGAGCGGACGGCGCAAAAAGCGTTCGCTTCGGCGGTCCGCGGTGACGCTCGAACCACTGCTCCACTCCCCCTCGCCAGGCGCGCGCGAGACCCGAGTCGAGGCCGAATCTCCTATTTTACTTATATACTCCGCGGACCCTTATAAACGACCGCGCGACGAACGGCCCGAACGACCGGACTTCGGGAGCCTCCAACGCGGGCCGACGAGCCGGACGCACTCTGGCGATTCCGGTGGCTGTCGACCACGCCGCACCCGAACCCTTAATAGCCCGCCGTCCGAATTTATAAGTAGATAGTAAATTAAACTCCGATAACAACTTTTTGGAAGAGTATCGACTATCGGTACAAGCCCGAGGACAGCCCCATCTCCACCGTTACGGCACGGACGCACTGCACGACGACCAGCCACTGCTACGCAATAATGACAGGAAGCAGACATTCGGCCGGGGGCGGGCCCGCGTCCGGGATCCGGCCGGCCGAAGCCGACGGCGCATCGACCAGCACGACGCCTGCCGACCTCGCGGACCTCGTCGACGACGAAGAGGTGGCGCTCCGTGAAGGGACCGTCACCCACGAAGAGCGGGACTACTGCGAGAGCGAGGCCGCCGGTCGTGCCATCGTCGGCGTGACCGACGAGCAGGGCCGGGTACTGGTTCTGTTCAACGAAACGGCGGACCGGCCGGCGCTGCCCAACGAGGTAGTCGACCCTGGCGACGACTGGGCATCGGTCGGCCGCCGGGCCGTCGACGCCCCCGACGAGGGCTGGACCGGCCGGGCCAACCCCTGCGTGTACGTGCCGACGTGATCCACGGCGGGGCGTCCCACCGACTGGTCGCGGCGTTCCCCGCCGACCCCGAACCGCCGAACTACGCGATTTCGTAGGTAGCGATAGATTCGGAGTCGCATTCCGGACAGCGGTCGGCCCGCTCCGGGACGCTCGCCCCGCAGTGGCGGCACTCGACGACGGTCTCGGCCCGCCGCCGACCCCCCACCAGCAGTTCCAGGAGTCGCCTCATCGCCCGCCCCTCGCGTAAGCCCCGGGAAGTGTCTTCTGTTTCGTCGCCAGACGGCGCCAGGGCGTGGCCCGGGCGGCTTCCTGCCTGGTCAGGGCGTCAGACGGCGGACCGCCAGCCACTCGACGTCGCTCTCCCCGGGGACGAGCGCGAAGACCATCTCCTTGCGGACGCCGTGGGCCAGGCGCACGTCCAGCGCCAGGTCCCGGGGCAGGAACGTGTGCCCGGCGGGGACCACCCGGACCAGGCGCTCGGAGTGCCCCAGCGACTCGACGTCCTCCACCTCGCGGTAGGTGCGGAAGTCCGCGCCGAACTTGAAGCCGGTCTTCGGGACGACGCCCGCCTCCCGGAGCGCGGCGTAGGCCCGCAACCGGCGGTCGAACCGGTCGCCCTCGACGTTGCGGCCCGCGTCCACGATGCCCTCGTAACCCGCTTCCACGTCGACGGCCCCGCGGGCGGCCAGGTACGCGGCCTCCAGCAGGGACAACTGGAGCGCGTCGGTGCCGACGCCCTCCCGCTCGGCCAGCTGCTGGCCGTAGAACGCCCGCCGGTGGAGGTCCGCCGGCGGGTCCCACAGGAGCACCCGGTCGGCGAGCAGACTGCCGGGCACCCCCTCCGGGAGGTCCGTCTCCGTCCCGCCGTCGACGTCGATGTGTTCGGTCTCGAAGTAGGTCACCTCGCTCTCCTCGTCGACGACGGCGAGGACCCTGTCGCCCAGGTCGGTCGCCTGGACCGCCGTGCGCTCGCCGACGGCGCGGACGCGGTAGGCGACGTCGCCCTCCTGGGGGCCTTTGCCGCGTGGATAGACCACGAAGTCCACGTCTTCGGCGGGGTCCGGCACCCAGCCCTCCCGGGCCGGCGAGAGGTAGAACCCACGCCGCCGGAGGTCCGAGTACACGAGAAACCGGACGCCGAAGCCGTCGCCCGTCGAGTCCGCGAAGAACGCCTGGAACCCCATGCGCTCGCCCGCGTCGGCGACCGTCTCGACGTCGCCGCGCAACAACAGGTGGGCGGCCTCCACCCGCGAGAGGGCGACCTCGTTGCCCTCCAGCGGTCTGCCGTACCCGCTGGCGTCGTAGAAGCGCTGGCGGGCGTCGCCCCCGACGACCACCTCGTCGCCCCGGCGTTCGCCGTGCATCTACCCGCCCGTCGGGCGGCGCCCCCCATAGGGACTGCGGTCCGCGGTTCCGGCGCCTCATGCTCGCCCCTACGAGGCCTCCCCGCAGGTCGGATCCAGACACCGCCGTCCGTCGTCCACCTGGAACGCCGGCAGGCCACAGTCACAGGTCCCGTCCGCGACGCCGCGAGGGACGGCGAAACTCGCCGTGCAGTCGGGGTAGTCCGCACAGCCCGCGATCAGGCCGGTGCGCCGCAGGATCCGGAGGTCGCCCCCGCACTCGGGGCAGTTCCACTCGCGGTCGAACCGTGCTTTCACCGCCTCGTCCAGCGGTTCGCAGGTCCGGTCGACGCACACCTCGAAGGCGTCGCCACGTTCGACTGCCACCAGCGGGAGGCCGCAGTCACAGGACTCCTCGCGGACGGCGGCGTCCGCGGGCAGGCCGTAGCGCGACTCGCAGTCCAGGCAGGCGATGGCGCCGTCCGCCCGGACCAGCGTGCCGTCACAGTCCGGGCACGGGCCGACTGGCGCGCCCGCGGGCGAGGCCGGGAACCGCTCGAAGCCGTGGGCGGCGTGGACGGTCACCCGGAGGTGGCGGTCGCCGTCCTGGGCGAGGACCGTCTCCGGTTCCGCCCGCGAGCAGGAGACGGCGTCGGCCCGGGTCAGCCACTCTACCGGTTGGTAGCCGTCGGCGTCGTGGACGAAGACGGTGTTGTCGGGTTTGACGACGGTCGCGACGTGGCCGCGCTCCTCGCGGCGCCCGTCGCCGTCGGTGTACGTGACCGTGCAGTCGCCCGCGAGCACGCGGATGGGTTCGTCGGGCATGGCGACGTTGGTCGCGCCTTCTCGGATAAACCCTCGCCGGGCCGACGTGTAGGCGATTCGAAACCGACACTGTTTTAGGCCCGCCTAAAAGATATCAAGCAAGATGGATCAGGACGTTTGCGTGCTCGTCCCGACGATACGTGAGTACGAGTGTATGCGCGCGTACTTCGAGAACGCGCGCGAACACGGGTTCGACCTCTCGCGGCTCCACGTGGTGCTCGTCACCGAGGACTTCTGTGAGACCGACGAGATGCGGGCGATGCTGGACGAAGAAGGCGTCTCCGGCGAGGTGTTCGACGGGACCCGCCGACAGGAGTGGTACGCCGAGCAGGACGTCGAGGAGTACGCCCACGTCGTCCCGGCGGCCAGTCACGCCGAGACGAGTTTCGGCCTGCTGTACGTCTGGGCCAACGAGCAGTTCGACTACGTCTTCTTCGTCGACGACGACACGCTGCCCCACGACGACCAGGACTTCTTCGGCACCCACATGGCGAACCTCGCCTTCGAGGGCGAGGTCGAAGCCGTCTCCTCCGACGAGCAGTGGGTGAACGTCCTCTACCAGAACGCCGACGAGCACGGCCTGTACCCCCGCGGGTACCCCTACTCCGCGATGGACGAGACCGTCGAGACGGGCACCGCCACCGTCGAGCGTGGCGACGTCGTCGCCTCCCAGGGCCTGTGGACGAACGTCCCGGACCTCGACGCCGTGCGTATCCTCATGGATGGCGACCTGCAGGGCCAGGCCCAGACCCGGACGACGGCCGACGACTACGGCAAAGACTTCGTCGCCGCCCGCGGCAACTACCTGACGGTCTGCTCGATGAACCTCGCCTTCCGCCGCGAGGTCATCCCGGCGTTCTACCAGTTGCCGATGGACGACAACGAGTGGGCGGTTGGCCGGTTCGACGACATCTGGTCGGGCGTGTTCCTCAAGCGCGCCTGCGACGTGCTGGGCAAGCAAATCTACAACGGCGCGCCGCTGTGCGAGCACAACAAGGCCGCCCGCTCGACGTTCGACGACCTCAACAACGAGGTGCCCGGCCTCGAACTCAACGAGCACCTCTGGCGGATCGTCGACGAGGTCGATCCGACGGATCGACGGAACGGTGACGCGGCGACGCCGCGGAACGACGTGAGCGCCGACGCCGACGACTACGCGGACGTCTTCGAGGAGATGGCCCGGGAACTCGCCACCGGCGACTGGTCGGCGTACAACAACGGCGCGTTCCTCAACCACGTCGGCGAGTACATGCTGGACTGGCTCGACTGCCTCGCGGCGCTCGAACGCGTCGAGGTCCCCGCCGCGGGCGACTGAACCGACGAGTATAAATGGGTTTAGGCTGACCTAAAAATCATGAAACGGACACGACGACTCCCGGACCGTCCCGGCCGCCGGCAGTTCCTCGCCGGATCGGTCGCGCTGGGCGTCACGGGGATGGCAGGCTGTCTCGACTCCGACGACGACGAAGAGCCGACCGACTACGAGATCGGCCAGATCGGCTCCGGTCGACAGGGCCGGGACGCCCCCGGCGGGACGCCGATGGCGGAGATGCCGGACCTCTCGGGCGAACTCACCCTCTACTCGGGCCGCCACGAGTTCCTGGTGGGCGACCTCGTCCGGTACGTCGAGGACCTGTACGACGACTTCTCCGTGGAGGTCCGGTACGGCGGCTCGACGGATCTCGTCAACCAGATCGCCACCGAGGGCGACGCGACCCCCGCCGACGTGTTCTACTCGGTCAACGCCGGGTCGCTGGGCGCACTCGTCGAGGAGGGGCGGACCCGCGAACTCCCGGAGGACCTCCGCACGATGGTCCGCGAGGAGTTCCACACCGACCAGTGGGTCGGCACCTCCGGCCGGGCGCGCACCGTCCCGTACAACACCGACGCCCTCTCGTCGGGCGACCTGTCCGACGACATCGTCGCCTACGCCGACGACCCGCCGGGCGACCTCGGGTGGGCACCGTCCTACGGGTCTTGCCAGGCGTTCGTCACCGCGATGCGCATCCTGGAGGGCGAGAGCGCCACCCGCCAGTGGCTCCAGGGCGTCGTCGATTCGGGGATCGCCGCGTACGCCGACGAGTTCGAGGTCTGCCGGGCCATCGCGGACGGCGAAATCGACGCCGGGTTCACCAACCACTACTACATCCAGCGGGTCATCGACGGGTCGCCCGGTGCGCCCATCGACACGGCGTTCACCAACGGCGACGCCGGCGCGATGTTCAACGTCGCCGGCGCGGCGGTCACCGACGCCGCCTCCGACGCGGAACTCGCGGAGAACTTCGTCCGGCACCTCCTCTCGGCGGAGGCCCAGGACTACTTCGCGCGTGCGACCTTCGAGTACCCGCTGATCCCCGACGTCGACCCCATCGGCGAACTGCCGACCATCGACGAACTCGACGTCCCTGACTTAGATCTGACGAAGCTGTCGGACCTCGAACCGACCATCGACCTCATGCGCGAGGTCGGCATCGACGTCTGACGCCCCGCCGTGGCCCCCTCGCCGCTCCGTCGCCTCGTCCGTCGCGCCCGCGAGCGCGTCCGCAGTCGCTCCGGCGAGACGAGGGTCCGCGAGCGGGTCGACGAAATCGGGCGCGACCGCCTCGCCGCCGCCGCGGTCGCGCTGGTGGCCGGCGCAGTCGTCTTCTGGCTGGCGACGAACCTCTTCCCGCACCACTCGGCCAACCACGACGAGGGGGTCTACCTCCAGCAGGCCGCGCTGTTACTGGACGGCAACCTCGAACTGGTCGCCGGCGACCTCGCAGAGGCGGTCCGGCCCTGGTTCTTCGTCGAGGACGGTGGCCGCCTGTACCCGAAGTACGCGCCCGTCCCGGCCGGCATGTACGCCGTCTCGATGGCGCTGTTCGGTGAGCCACGGGTGACCCTGGCCGCCGTCGCGGCGGGCAACGCGGCGCTGGTGTACGTACTCGCCGCATCGGCGTTCGACCGCCGGGTGGGCGTGGTCGCCGCCGCCGTCTTCGCCGCGTCGCCGATGGCGCTTCTCACCTCGTCGGTGTTCCTGCCGTACGCGCCCACGACGCTGCTGAACCTCCTGTTCGCGGTCTGCTACCTCCGGGGCGTCCGCGAGGGGTCGCTCCGTGCCGCCAGGGTGGCCGGGGTCGCGGTCGGCCTGGCCTTCTTCGCCCGCCCGTTCACGGCCGTACTGTTCGCCGTGCCGTTCGTCGCCCACGCGGCCTGGCAGGTCCTCGAGGGCGCCTACCGACGCGGCATCTCGCCGCTGCCCGACCCCGTCCGCCGGAACGCACTCACGGGAACCCTGGGACTGACGTTCGTCGGCGTGACGCTTGCGTACAACGCCAGACTCACCGGGTCGCCGTGGCTGTTCCCCTACGAGGCGTTCGCCCCCATGGACGGCCCGGGCTTCGGCACCCGGCGCATCCTCGAGCACTCCGCCGAGTACACCCCCGAGGTCGCGCTGTGGGCCAACGAGTACGTCCTCCGGTACTTCGCGACGCGCTGGTTCACCGCGGGCGTGCTCGGGACCGCCTTCGCGGCGGCCGGCCTGGCGCTGGCAACGAAGCGATGGGTCGCCGGGGGCACCGAAGGCGGTCGGACCGGGGACGCCGACGGCGACCGGACCGCGGGCGTCCTCCTCGCCGGACTGTTCGTCGCCGTCCCGCTCGGGAACGTCTTCTTCTGGGGGAACCGCAACGTGCTGGGGACGGTGACCGACCCGACCGACGGCCTGGTCTCGCTGTTCGGCCCGTTCTACCACTTCGACCTGCTGGCCCCGCTCTCGGTGTTCGCCGCGTTCGCCCTCGTCGCCGGGTGGCGGTGGGTTCGCGGCGTCTGCAACGAGCGCGTCGCCCCGGCCACCTCGCCGCGGGCGGCCCGAGCACTCGGCCTCGTCCTCCTCGTGGTCGGCGTGCTCGTCCTCGGGGCGGCCAACGCCGCCGTCCTCTCGCCGACGGCCGAGCGCAACGCCGACTACACCGCGAAGTACGAGGCCGCCTACGAACCGTTCGAGGACGCCGACCTCGAGAACGCGGTCGTGTTCGTTCCCACCCCCTACGGGGACTGGCTGGCTCACCCCTTCCAGTCGCTGCGGAACGGCCCGGACCTCGATGGCGAGGTGGTCTACGCGCTGGACCGCGCGCCGGCGAGCGACTTCGCCGTGCTGGACGCCTACCCGGACCGGACGTTCTACCGGTACGACTACCGCGGGACGTGGACGCCCGACCCCGAGCGCCACGTCACCCCGAAACTCGAACGCCTGGAGGTGCGTTCGGGCGAGGTCCTCGACGCCGAGACGGTGGTCGGCGTCCCCGACCACGTCACCCGCGCGACCGTCCGACTGGAGAACGACGGCGAGCACGTCCAGTACGGGGTTCAGGATCCGGGCGAACGGATCGCCGTCGACTGGTCGATGGACGGCGACGGTGCGACGCTCGCGGCGGTCGAGAACGGGTCGGTCGCCGTCGACGGGACCGACGCGGTGGTCCTGACGGTGACGCTCGTCCAGCCCGACGGGTCGACGCTCACCTACCGCCAGGAGGTGACGGTGCGGGCCACCGGTGGGACCGTCGAGGCCATCTGGCCGCCGGAGCGGTCGGTCTGTCCGCTCGTGACCGACTGCGGCACCGAGGGGACCTATCTACCTGATCGGCCCGGAGTTCATCGGGACGGCGTGTCTTTCGAACCGCAGGTCGAGGCGCGGAACGGGACCGGGACGCGAGTCGAGGCGCGAGATGGGGCGGCGGAAGATTAGGTCCCCGGAGTCGGCGTTTCGAGGGAAATCTGGCCCTCTGGCCCCTGCCCACATCCTCAAGGTGTCGGCGAGGGATGGGATCGCATGGACGAACTGCCACCCCTCGGGTTCGGGACCTACGACGACGAGGACTCCCAGGTGAGCGCCGAAGCAGTCGCCTACGCACTCGACCACGGCTACAGGCACGTCGACACGGCGGAGATGTACGGCAACGAGGACGTGGTCGGCGCGGGCGTCCGGGCGTCGTCGGTCGACCGCGAGGAGGTCGTCGTGGCGACGAAACTGGCGCCGGAGCACCTGGCGTACGACGACGCCATCGAGCACGCCCACGCCAGCGCCGACCGCCTGGGGGTCGACTACCTCGACCTGCTGTACGTCCACTGGCCGGACACGACCTACGACCCCGGGGAGACGTTGCCGGCGCTGGACCACCTCCGGGAGACGGGGCTGGTCCGCGAGGTCGGTATGTGCAACTGCCGGCCCGACCAGATCGAGACTGCCGTCGAGCGCCTGGCGTCCCCGCTGTTCGCCCACCAGGTGGAGTGCCATCCCCTGTTGCAACAGCGGGAACTCCGACGGCTGGCGCGGGAGCACGACCACTACCTTGTCGCGTACTCGCCGCTGGCGAAGGGCGAAATTCTCGACGTGCCCGAACTCCAGGCAATCGCGGAGGAGCGCGGGGCCACCCCGGCGCAGGTCGCGCGCATCGAGGCCATCGACCGCGAGAAACGAGTGGTCGACGGCCCGGGTGCGCCGTGGCAGCAGTGAGCAGATAGCCCCTCTTACCGAAACTGCTCTTCCAGACAGACCTTCACGATGGACTTCGTGATCGCCGCCCCACCCTCGATGGGATCGAGTTTCGTCTCGCCGGCGCGTTCGCGGTACTCGATTGGGTGCTCGCGCACGTCGTACCCGCGCATCAGCGGCCGGATCAGTAGTTCAGCGGAGAGGCCGGTGTTCTCGGTCCATCGGATGGACTCGACGACGTCCCGACGGTAAGCGCGCATCCCCGTCGTGGTGTCGTGGACGCGGGTGCCCATCAGGACGCTCGCCAGCAGGGCGAAGGCGCGGTTGCCCAGGCGGTTGAAGTCCGGCATCGCCTCGGCGCCGTGGTACAGGCGGTCGCCGCTGACCACGTCGTAGCCCCGGTTGATCAGGTCCAGGAACTCGGGCAGTTGCTCCATCGGGTAGGTGTCGTCGCAGTCGGTCGTGACGACCACCGGGCGGTCCGGCGCGAGAATCGCCTCCCGGACCGCCACGCCGTAGCCCTGCGGTTCCTGCTCGATGACCCGGGCGCCGTGCTCGCGGGCGATCTCGGGTGTGCGGTCCGAGGACCCGTCGACGCAGACGACCTCGGCTTTGCCGTCGGTGACGTCCTCGACGTCGGTGAGGACCTTCCCGATGGCTTGCTCCTCGTTGTACGTCCCCATCACGACGCTGACGTCCTCGAAGGTGTACTCGTTCGACTGTTCGGCTTCGTTTGGTTCCGCGTCGCCGGAATCCCGGGGTTGACTCATTGCTCGCCCGTTTTTCGCGCGTGGGCTTATGTTTTTAGGTTCGCCTAAACCATCGGTTGATAGTCGACCTTGGGGTTGGTTGTCGGTATGTTCGCAATCGATAGCGTCGTTGCGGAATCTTGGTCGGCGACACCCAGAAAGCCCCCGTGGGCTCGACTCGGGGGCAGCGCGAGAGGCAAGCTCTCCCGGTGGTCCGCGGGCGGCGCTCGGGCCGACCGCACGGCTGGGGAGGCGTGAGGCTGACCCCTAGGCCTTGCATGCCGCTAGTCTGCCGGTGTAACTCCTTCGCCGCTAGCCCGCCCGAAAAACATCCGAACTCTCGTAGCTCGGGTTCACAGCCTCAAACGCCGCGCATATATGAATATATGTGCATATATCCATATAACACCGAACGTCCGAACGTTCTCCAGGACGCCCGACCTACCCCTCGACGACGGTGAACGACCGTTCGATCCGGTCGAACCCCCAGACGAAGGTAGCGGTCCCCTCGGTCCCGGGGTCGGCGTCGACGGCGACGTGGGCCGTGTGCCCGGCGAGCGTGTCGCCGTCGACGTCCATCCGGACGACCTTCTCGCCGCCCGTGGAGGTGGTGACGACTGCGTGGAACGGCCCCGGTCCGCCGGTGTTGTGGAGGGTCACGTCGAACGTCGGGAACCCGCCCGAGACCACCTCCGCGGGGAACTCGAAGGAGACGTCCTGGAACGCCGGCGGGTCCGCGAGCACCGACCGCTGGTCCTCGGGAATCTGCCACGCCGCGACGGTCCCCCCGCCGTCCATCCAGCGTAGCTCGGCGTCCTCGCCCACGTCGACCGACAGCGGGAGTTCGACCGCGACCCGGATCCCGCCGTCCGCCGGGACGACCAGGTTTTCCGCCGGCGCGTGGTCCTCGCCACCGACGTGCGCGCGCAGGTGTTCAGGAGCGGGGACGGCGCTCATCCCCTCGCCCTCGACGGTTACCAGGAGGTACTGGCGGTCCTCGGTGGCGACCACCGCCGAATCCGCGGTCACGACCTGCCTGGTCGCCAGCACGTCCGTCACCCGCTCCCGGTACGCGGTCCACGTATACGCCTGCGCGGCGTCAGCCGCCCGATTCTGCATAGCGGCGACCTGTTCGGGATGCTCCACGCACCACCGCATCTGCTCAGCCAGTGCATCGACGTTCTCCGCCGGGACGACCCACCCGTTCTCGCCCTCCGCAAGCACCTGCTTCGCGCCCACGTGCTCGCTCACGAGGGCGGGGAGGCCCGTCGCCATCGCTTCCACCACGACCCGCCCGAACGAGTCGTGCCGCGAAGGCAGAACGAGCACATCGGTCCGGTGCATGGCTGCTACGAGTTCGTCCGTTCCAAGATAGCCCAGCCGATCGACGGTCGGGGGGGCGTCGTGGAACAGCGCGTCGTCCGCGTCACCTGCAAATGCAACCCGGTGTGGAATCCCCGCCTCGTGCAGCCGTCTCGACGCGGCGAGGAGCGTGTCCGTGCCCTTTCGTCGCCCGGCGTGGCCCACGAAGAGAAACGTAAACGGCTCGTCGGAAGGCGTCCGCAGGGGCTCCGGCGGCGCAAAGTCTGTGAGATCGGCGCCCATCGGCACGGTCGTGACCTGCTCGTCCGGCACGCCGCCCTCCACGTAGCTCTCTTGGGCAAGTTCGGAGACGGTCAGGGTATGGTCGGCGAGTGCGATTTCCCGATCTTTGTGGGCATTAATACGGGCGTGAGCGTCCGGCGACTCCACCGGCTCGTACACGTGGGCCGTCCGGAAGGTGTGCAGGGCCGCATTTTCGTAGCAGACGACCGCGTCGAGGTCATCCGGCAACTGCCATGCACACCACCGGTCGAACCATTCCATGGCCCGGTGCTGCCACACGATGGCCTGCGGCGGTATGCACAACGCATCTGCAATGCGCCTCACAAGCGGCTCGACGTAGCAGTGCCGAATTCGACGGGCCGGAAGGTCCAGGGTCGGCTGGGGGCTCCACCGCGCGAACCGCCGGTAGAGTGGGCCTCGTTCCGACGCCGGGGCGGACGGCACACCGGTCCAGTACGCGAACAGTGCGCTCTGCTCGTGCAGGGCCCGGGCCAGCTGGTGGGAATGCTGGCGACCGGGATGGGTGACGAGGACCTGTTTCGATGCGAACGTGGAGGTCTCAGGCACGGCCTATGGATGGACTCGGAGTGTGCCGTTGAATTTCCTGCCGACTCCACACCCAGACTGCACACCCGGCGCAGATCCAGTACAGAGCCCCCGAGATGTGATTAAACACGATCATCCCGACGCCCAGATTTAAGAACAGCTTCGAGAACACCATCACAGATAGGGCAGTGGTCCAAGCCGTGGATGAACGTCGAAGCGTCTGCCAACCAATCCAGGCTAACCATGCTTTGAGTGCGA